>NZ_DASWVW010000015.1:0-26320 GCF_036406195.1 Steroidobacter sp. | reverse complement strand
GATCAACCAAGGTCGGCCCCTCGGGTTGGTTGGGTTGCTGTGTGGTAACAACATCCTACCAACTCGGGCCGGCCTTCCTCTTCTCCTTCAATCTCTTAGCCTCACTCATCAACGCCGCTGCGGCCTATCTAAGTGCCATTGAGGCTAGAACTCCAATCTCCCTCTCCCCGTGCGGAGAGAGGCTAGAACTCCAATCTCCCTCTCCCCTTGGGGAGAGGGCCGGGGTGAGGGGGACGGCCGTCACTCCAACCCCTCTCCTCGGGGCGAATCTGGGATAGTCTCCCACGGCCGTTCAGCCAACGCGCCGCCAACGGCTTTTTCACAAGGGATCGTTCATGCTCTGGCTCAAGGCCCTGCACATCATTTTCGTGATCACCTGGTTCGCCGGCCTGTTCTATCTGCCGCGTTTATTCGTGTATCACGCGGCGCTTCCGCCCACGGACACCGGCGGCGCGGAGCGTTTCAAGATCATGGAGCGCCGGCTGTTCACCATGATGACCATAGGCGGTGTGCTCGCGCTGCTGTTCGGCGGGGCGATCTTGGGGAAGGTGCCGGAATTCATACAGGCCGGCTGGATGCACGCCAAACTGACATTGGTGGTCGGCCTGATCGTCTATCACGCCTGGTGCTTCCAGCTGCTGCGTGCCTTCCGGGACGATCGCAACCAGCGCTCCGAGCGCTGGTATCGAGGCTTCAACGAAGTGCCGACGCTGTTCCTGTTCGGCATCGTGATCCTCGTAGTCGTAAAGCCGTTCTAGCTGTTGCCGCCCGCGGCTTTTTGCCGCCGTTGCGCCAGGCTGCGCAGATACTTCTCCTCCTGTGACCATTCCGGCAGCGCCGGCGGGTCCTCGGGGAAAGCGGTGCGCGCCAATTCGTCCAGTGCGCGGGCGTAAACGGCTCGTTTGAAGTAGATGACCTCGCGCACCGGCGTCCAGTAGTCCACCCAGCGCCAGCGCTCGAACTCCGGCTCGCCGTGGGATTCCAGGTCGAAGCGGTCCTCCGAGCCGATGAATCGCAACAGGAACCAGCGCTGTTTCTGCCCGATGCAGGGCGGATTGCTGTTCTTGCGGACATATTGCTTGGGCAGCCGGTAGCGCAGCCAGTTGCGTGTGCCCGCCACCAGCTTCACGTCCTTGGGCTCGAGGCCAACCTCCTCCTTGAGCTCGCGAAACAGGGCCTCCTCGGGCGTCTCCCGCTGCTGTACGCCGCCCTGGGGGAATTGCCAGCCGCGGCCGCCGGTGCGGCCGCCCAGAAAGACCTGGCGGTCCTCCCGCATCAAGACGATTCCGACATTGGCGCGAAAGCCGTCTGCATCGATGAAATCGGTCATGGAACTTTTGAAAATCGGATTGACCCGATTGTTCCACAATGGCCCCTCGAGCAGCCATCCCCGCATCGCAGGCCGCAGCCAGTCGCGCCAGGCTCACTCCCGGCCGAAAGCGACCACGTGGTCCGGCTCGATGCGGATACCGATGCGCTCGCCCACCGCATGGTCGTGATGGCTGGGCACCAGCGACAGCAGTTGCATGCCGCTGGGCAGTTTCAGGGTGTAGAGGAACTCCGCCCCCCGAAACGCGCGCTGGCAGACTTCCGCGCGCAAGTTGCTGGCATCGTCGTGAATCACGTCATCGGGCCGTAACAGCAGGTCGACCTGGCGGCCGGCCTGCCACTGGCCACTGCCATTGGCGCGAACCACGCCGAGCTCGGTGCGCACCGAGCCGGCCGAGACGATCTCGCCCGGAATGAACACGCCCTGGCCGATGAAGTCGGCGACGAAACGCGTCGCCGGCCGGTGATAGAGCTGATAAGGCGTGTCCCACTGCTCGAGCCTGCCGTCCTTCATCACGCCAACCACGTCAGCGACCGCGAACGCTTCCTGCTGATCGTGAGTGACCAGCAGCGCGGTGGTGTCTAGCGCCTTCAGGACTGAGCGCACTTCCAAGCCGAGCCGTTCGCGCAGTTCCACATCCAGGCTCGAGAACGGCTCGTCGAGCAGCACGATCTTGGGTTCCGGTGCCAACGCGCGCGCCAGCGCAACGCGCTGCTGCTGGCCACCGGACAACTGGTGCGGGTAATGATCGCGATGCTCGGCCAAGCCGACCGTTTCGAGAACGTCTTCGGCGCGCTTGGTGCGCTTGCCGCGATCCAAGCGATGCAAGCCGAAAGCAACGTTCTCCAGCACGGTGAGATGCGGGAACAAGGCGTAGTCCTGAAACACCATGCCGATCTGCCGACTCTCGGGCGCGGCATGAAACTCGCGCGACGCGAGCACTCGCCCATGAGCACGAATCACGCCCTCATCCACCGGTTCGAAACCGGCGATACAACGCAAGGCCGTGGTCTTGCCGCAGCCACTCGGTCCAAGCAGACAACCGATGGTTCCTTTCGCCAGCCGCATCGACAAGCCATTCACGGCCGAGCGTGCGCCGAAGCGGCGGACCACGTTTTCCAGCTCAAGCCACATGCGCACCTCGACGGGTCAGCAGTGCGGCGGGCACCAGGCCAACGAGCACGATGGCAACCGCGGGCAAGGCCGCCCGCTCCCACTCACCTTCGGATGTCATTTCCCACACGCGCACGGCGAGCGTGTCCCAGCCCGGCGGCCGCGTGATCAAAGTAATGGGCATTTCTTTCATCACGTCTACGAACACCAGCGTAGCCGCCGTCGCGAGACTGGTCCGCAGCAGCGGCACATGGACCTTGCGGATCAGATCGCTGCCGACCACGCCGAGGCTGGCGGCGGCTTCGTCGATACTGCGCGTGACCCGTTGCAGGCCGCTCTCGATGGGATTGAACCCGACGGTGAGAAAGCGAGCGAGATACGCGATGAGTACCGCTAGCAAAGTACCTTGCAGGAGAAGCGCGGGCGCCGCGGGCCCGAACCATGCGCGCAACCATTCCTGCAACTGGTTGTTCAACATGACGATCGGCACGACGATGCCGACCGCAAGCACCGTGCCTGGAATCGCATAGCCGAGCGTCGCGAGCCGCACGAGCATGCGCATCGATGTCGTCGAGCGTCGGCGTTCGACATATGCAAGCGCGAGACTGGCGCACACGATCACCACGGCTCCGCTGCCCGCAAGCATCAGGCTGCGCGCAATGAATCCCCAATAACGGCTGTCGATATCGCCGGCGTTCCGCACCGACCAGATCAACAACTGCACCAGAGGCAATACAAACGCAAGAGCGAGTACCAACGCCGCGCCAGCAAACGCTACCCAGCGCATCGCGCCTCCGAGTTGCAACCGCGCAGCCTCGCGGCTCATATCTCGGCTACTGGCGAATCGAGCACCAGCTCGCGAGCTGCGTTCGAGCGCGAAGGCGGCGATCACGAACAACAACAGTACGCCAGCCAGCTCGAGCGCGGCGTTCACCGAGAACATGCCGAACCAGGCGCGATAGATGGCCGTGGTGAACGTGTTGTAGTTGAACACCGAGACGGCGCCGAAGTCCGCCAATGTTTCCATGCACGTGAGCGCGACACCAGCTGCAATCCAAGGACGCGCCATTGGCAACGCGACTTTCCAGGTCGCCGCCGCGCGCCCGAGCCCGAGCATCTGTGCCGCCTCGAGCGCTCGCCGGCCTTGCGTCAGGAATGCGGTCCGCGCCAGCAAATAGACATATGGATACAACGCGAGCGACAGGACAACGATGACGCCGCCGGTTGAACGAATGCGCGGCACCCAGGCGGAACTGCCGGTCACATCTCGCAACCAGCTCTGCAACGGGCCGGAATAGTCCAGAAATCCCACCGCGACGAACGCCAGCACGTAAGTGGGGATGGCCAACGGCAGCAACAACGCCCAATCGAAGAAGCGCCGGCCGGGAAACTCACAAATCGAGGTGAGCCAGGCCAGCGTCGTGCCGAGGACGCCCGCCAGCAGCGCGACCCCGACCACCAGCTTGATCGTATTCGCCGTCACCTCCGGCAACACATAGCGCGCCAGGTGCGCCCACACATCCGCTTCGGGTGAGATGGTTGCGTGCGCGATGACCAGCAGAGGCACGAGCGCAGGCAGACAAAGCACAACCGCGAGCACCACGCTCAACGGATCGCGCCATGCGCGCCGCGTCTCGGCCTGCCCAACCTCCGCACTCATATTCGATCGTCAGCGGTAGCCCGCTCGATCCATCAACTTGACGGCCGCGGCCTGCAACTCGCCGGCCTGCGCCACATTCATCGGGCTGCGCTTGAAGTCCCCCCACGCCTTGACCACCGGATCGGGATCGATGCTGGGATTGGCGGGATATTCGAGATTCTGGCCGGCAAAGAACGCCTGTGCTTCCGGCTGCGACAGCCACTCCAGGAATTTTTTCGCTTGTTCCGCGTGCGGCGCATGGGCGGTGACGCCGGCGCCGGAAATGTTCACGTGAACGCCCTGCCCCGCCTGATCGGCCCAGAACAGCTTCAGCGGCAGGTTTGGATCGTCGCGCAACAGGCGGCCGAAGTAGTAAGTGTTCACCAGACCCACATCGCACTGGCCGGCGGCGATCGCTTGCATCAGCAAGGTGTCGTTGGAGAACGGCTCGGTGGCCAGGTTCGCGACCCAGCCGCGCACGATCTCTTCCGTCCTGGCCTCGCCGTGCTCGGCAATCAGCATGGCGACCAGCGACTGGTTGTAGACCTTCTTCGAAGTGCGCAGGCACAACTTGCCTTTCCAACGTTCGTCCGCGAGTGCCGCGTAATCGCTCAGCTCTTCGGGCTTCACGCGCTCGGTGCTGTAAACAATGGTGCGCGCGCGGACCGAGAAGCCATACCATCGGCCCTCCGGATCGCGCAGGCTTTCCGGCACATTGGCGTTCAACACCTCGGACTGGATGGGCGCCAGCAGACCGCGATGAGCGGCATGCCACAGCTCGCCGGCATCGACGGTCAGCAGGATATCGGCCTGGGAATTGGCGCCTTCGGCATTGAGCCGCTCGATCAAAGGCCCGGCGTCGTCGGTCACGAAACGGATCTTCTGCCCGGTCTCGGCCGTGTAGCGGTCGAAGATGGGCTTGATCAGCTGCTCATTGCGCGCCGAGTACACCACCAGCTCGGACGGCTGCTTGCCGCAACCGGCCAACACCAGCGCCAGCGCGCCCAGCACCGGCGCCCACATTCCCAATCTGACTGACATGATCTGTCCCGGCCTCGATCGAAATAATGCGAATGACTCGCATTTAATCACGTTTGCCGGGGTCTGTCAGACGCGACTGGCTAATTTCTTCGTGGGGACGGGCAGGCGGACGTGCTTACGCGGCGCTGGTATCTGCACCGGACGCCAGCTCCACGCGATTGCGGCCGAGCTGTTTGGCCCGGTACAGCGCCGCGTCGGCGTCGGCAAGCAACCGCTCGGCGGCGGCTTTCAGGTCGGTCTCCTCGCGCGGCACGGTGATGCCGGCGACGCCGATGGAAACGGTCATGTTGAGCTTGACGCCGGAGGGCAAGATCAGCGGCGTCTCGCATACCGTGAGCCGGATGCGCTCGCCGAGACTCGCTGCCTGCTCGGCTGAAATCGCCGGCGCCAGCACGACGAACTCGTCGCCGCCGAAGCGGGCCGCCGCGTCGCTGCCACGAATATGCGAGTCCACCCTTTGCGCAGCCTCGCGCAGCGCCAGATCGCCGGCCAGGTGGCCATGCTGATCGTTGATCTGCTTGAACCGATCCAGGTCGATGACCAGGCAAGTGAGACTCGTGCCCTGGCGTTGCGCGCGCGCCAGTTCTTCCTTGAGCCGCGCGTTGAGATAACGGCGGTTGTGCCAGCCGGTGAGAAAGTCGGTCAAGCCGCTGCGGACCAGCCGCGCGCGGTTGATGGTGTTCTCGATGGCGAACGACGCGATCACGCCCAGGTGCGCCAGGAAGTCGGTGGCCAGGTGCCGCGAGAAACGTTTCTCGTCGACGCTGCCGAAATTCAGCGAGCCGAGCAATTTGTCCTGCCGACGCAGCGGAATCAACGCCGCGCTCTTCAATCCGGAGACGCCGGGGAACAGCGCCAGGTGATCGCTGCCCATGTACGGGCCGAGCCACGGCCGATGAAACGAATTGAATTGCGGTGCCATGTCCGTGAGGCTGTCGGTGAACAGGACCTGCGGGAAATCTTCCAGCTTCACGTCGTCGGCGATCAGCAGATGACGAATCTCGTGCTGTGGATCGAGCAGCAGCAACGTCACCGCTTCGAGCGCGTACGAAGTTTTCAAGCCGCGGCAGATGGTGTCGAACAACTGCGCCATGTTCTCGGCCTTGAGCAACTCGAGCTCGCGCTCCTGGCTCCGCCGCAGCAGCTTTTCGTTGTTCGCAGCCTCATCCATGAGCGCGGCGATACGCCTGCGCAGTTCGCGGATCTCGCCTTGGAGATCCCGGGCCGGCATTACCAAGCACCTCCTGGCTCAATCATTGCGGATTCGGCCCGCCAGATATTCGCGGCCTCGCTGCATCATCGCCGTGAACTGCGGCGCGTCGCCGGTCGATACCGCCTGCCACAGCTTCTCCACCGCCCGGCGCAATGCCAGCAGCGAGTCGCGGCCATAGTCGTTGAGATGTTGAATCTCGAAATACAGATCGGGACTTTCGGCGGCCACCCGCGTGGCCACATCGACCTGCGCGTCATAGGTCGTGCTGGACAATTGCGCGAGTCGAGGCGCCGCTTCGCCGCTCTCGGCCAGTGCCGTGAAGAACGCGATGTTCAATGCATGCGACAGGCCCAGCACATAGGCGATCAGCCGGTCGTGCTCGTCGAGCCCCATGACAACCTGTTCCGCCATGGTCGAGCTGAACAATTCTTGCGCGGCGTCGATCGCCTCTTTGCTGCCCGTGTCGATGAAGATCACGTGGCGGCCCGACAGCAGCTCGGTATCGGGACCGAACATGGGATGCACGGACGTGACTTTCACGCCGGCGCTTTGCAATGCTTCGATGCCTTGTCGCAGCGGAGTCTTGAGCGAGCCGATGTCGAAGACGACGCCACGCGGTTTGCGCGCGGCCAGCTCCTGCAACACCACGTTCGCAATCTTCAGCGGAGTGGCGACCACGATCAGATCGTAGTCCAGCGGACTTTCCCGCCAATCCGAGATGTACGCATAGGCCGCGTTCTCCGGTTTGCCCGCCGGATCGGCCACCGTCACGGTGTAGCCCTGCGATGCCATGAAATCACTGAACCAGCGTCCCATCTTGCCGGTACCGCCGATCACGAGCGCGGACTTGCCGTCGCCCCGGCCGCCGGCGGCCACTCGAATGCGCTCCTGCGTGGTGAGCGAGCCACGAATCAGCAGGCGCAATACCTGTTCCGCCAGTGCCGGCGAAACCCCCAGCGATTCCGCCGTCGCGCGCGCCTGCAACAGCACCTCTCGCTCGCGCGTGTAATCGCGCGTCCCGCGTCCTTCCGCACGCTTCGCCTCGGCGACCTCGCGGCTCAATCGTTGGCGTTCAGCGATAAGCGCCAGCAGCTGGCCATCCAGCTCGGTCAGGCGCTCGCGGAGTTCTTGAAGGTTCATCGGGCTTGGGGATCCGGCGCATCGAGGGGTTGCTTACGCCTTTTACCAACCGCCGTGCGCGCGCCGCAAGTTGGCGGGTCACGGAGGCACGCACACTGGCATAATTGCGCCCCTGAACTGAACCGTGCTGAACCGCGACTGGCCCAAACAGACGAAAACCATGGCTGCCGACGAACTACTGCCCGATCCACTGCCCAACGATCCCCTGCCCATGTTTGCGACCTGGTTCAGCGATGCACGGGCGCGCAACGTGCAGCCGAATCCCGATGCCATGGTGCTGGCGACGGTGGGCGAAAACGCCACGCCATCGGCTCGCGTGGTGTTATGCAAACGACTGGTCCCGGATCAGGGATTCATCGTTTTCTTCACCAACTACGATTCGCGCAAAGGCCGGGAGCTGGCAGCACATCCACGTGCCGCGGCCGTGTTTCATTGGGACTCGCTGCATCGGCAGGTCCGCCTCGAGGGCCCCATCGTGCGTTCGCCCGCGCCCGAGAGCGATCAATATTTCGCCAGTCGCCCGTTCGACAGCCGGATCGGCTCGTGGGCCAGCATACAGAGCGCCCCGCTGGCTTCACGCCAGGCGCTGACTGAGCAGGTTCACGCGGTCCGGGAACGCTTCGGGCTGTTGCAAGCCACGGAAGGTGAAGTGCCGCGGCCGCCGCACTGGGGCGGCATTCGCTTGTGGATCGACTCGATCGAATTATGGTCGGAAGGCGCCGGCCGGGTTCACGACCGCGCACTCTGGCGGCGGACGCTGACCAAGAAGGATGAGTTCACGTTCAGCGCCGGGCCCTGGAGCGGGACCAGGCTGAATCCTTGATTTCTGTGGTTGGCGGTTGGCGGTTAGGGGTTAGAGAAAACCGAACGCCAAAATCTTGCTAACCACCAACCACTAACCGCCAACCGCTATTTGACGACCTTCAGGGTCGGCTTGGCGCGCTTCACTTCCGGTCCGCCGGCCGGTGTTTCGGTAGGAGCAGTCGGCGGCTGAGGCGGTGGTGCGTCCGCTTCCGAGAAGATCATCCCCTGCCCGGTCTCGCGCGCATAAATGCCGAGCACAGCGCCGACCGGCACCAGCACATCATGAGTCGCCGCGCCGAAGCGCGCGCGAAAGCGCACTACATCGTTGCCGAGACTCAGATTGCTGGTCGCGCTATGGCTGACGTTCAGGATGATCTTGCCGCCTTGGACATACTGCTGCGGCACTTCGACTCCGGGCAGCGAGGCATCGACGACGATGTGGGGAGTCTGATCGCTGTCGCTGATCCATTCGTGCATGGCACGTATCAAATAAGGCCGGCGCGATCGAATTGGAGCATCTGCCATTGAGTATCCGCCGCGGATTTAAGCGCGCATTTCCTGCTCGGCGCGCGACAGGCTGTGCCGGAACGCGGGCCGGGAGAACAACAGATTGGCGTACTTGGTAATGGGTTGCGCCTGCGCTGGCAGATCGATCTCCCAATACGGCAGCCGCCACAGAATCGGTGCGATGGTGGCATCCACCAACGAGAACTCGTCCGACAGGAAGTACGGCTTGGCCTTGAACACGTCGGTGCTGGCCAGGATGCTGTCGCGCAGGATCTTGCGGGCCTTGAGGCCGTTCTTGCGATCCGATGGATCGTCGATCTGCTGCGCCAGGCTGTACCAGTCGCGCTCGATCCGGTACAGCGCCAGGCGGAACTGCGCACGCGCCACCGGATCCACCGGCATCAGCGGCGGATGCGGGAAGCGCTCGTCGAGGTATTCGATGATCACGCGCGAGTCGTAGAGCACCAGGTCACGGTCCACCAGGGTGGGGACCGTGTGATACGGATTCAGGTCGAGCAGGTCCTCGGGCAGGTTGCCGCCCTGCACGTCGATGGTCTCGACGTGGATGCTCTTCTCAGCCAGAACGATCCTGGTGCGATGGCTCCAGGGATCGTCGGCGCGTGAGAAGAGCGTCATCATGGGAGTGCGCTCCAGACAGTGCTGGACCGGCGCGGGTTGGCGTGCCTCACGATGGACTCGGGGCGCGCTACTTCACGTCCTTCCAGAACTCCTTCTTCAGGAAATAGGCGAACAGGAAGAAGATTATCAGGAATGCCAGCACGCGCATGCCCAAATTGCGCCGTTCGAGCTGCATCGGCTCGGCGATGTAATCGAGGAAATTGACCGTGTCGCGGACGAATTGGTCGTACTCCTGCGGCGAGAGGCTGCCTTGCTTCGCCAGTTCGAATTCCTTGAACTGCTTATGGACCACGTTGTGTTCCGCATCGCTCTCGCCATCATAGACCGCCCGCTGCAAGCCTTGTAGCTCCCACAGCACGTGGGGCATGGCCGTACCCGGCAGGATCAGGTTGTTGGTGCCGGTCGGGCGGCTCGGATCGAGGTAGAACGACTTCAGGAACGAATAGATGTAGTCGGTACCGCGGCTGCGGGCAATCAGGGACAGGTCCGGCGGGGCGGTGCCGAACCAGTGGCTGGCGTCCTCCGGCCGCATCGATACCGTGATCGTGTCGTGAATCCGCTCACCCGAGAACATCAGGTTGTCGGTCACTTGCTTTTCACTAAGCGCCAGATCCTGCGCAAGCCGGCTGTACCGGACGTACTTGGCCGAATGGCAGCCACTGCAATAGTTCACGAAGTTGCGCGCGCCTCGCTGGAGCGAGGCGATGTTGGAGACATCGTTGCGCGCCAGTTGCAGGGCGGTGTTGCCGCCAGCGGCCGCACCGGCCGCCGACCAGATCAGGCCCGTCATGGCGAGCAGCCCCACGACCAGCTTATGGAAAGTCTTCTTCATCATGGCCTTCATCATTGCCGGGGTCTTATCGCTCAGTGGGCATGGTAGGTCACCCGCTCGGGCACTGGTTTGGTCTGATCGATCCGCGTGTACCAGGGCATGAGCAGGAAGAACGCAAAGTAGATGACGGCGAAGAAGCGGGCCGCCAGGGTGTAGGTCGGCGTCGCCGGCTGCAGCCCGAGGTAGCCGAGCGCGATGAAGCTCACCGCGAAGGCGCCCAGGAAGCCGCGGAACAACCAGCCGCGATAGCGGATCGACTTGACCTTGGAGCGGTCCAGCCACGGCAGGAACACGAACAGGACCACGGCCGCGCCCATCAACACGACACCCATGAGCTTGTTCGGCACCGCGCGCAAGATCGCGTAGAACGGCGTGAAGTACCACACCGGCGCGATGTGCTCCGGCGTCTGCAGCGGGTTGGCCGGATCGAAGTTGGCGTGCTCCAGGAAGTAGCCGCCCATTTCCGGCGCGAAGAACAGCACCAGCGCGAACACCATCGCGAACACGATGAAGCCGACCAGGTCCTTCACGGTGTAGTACGGATGGAACGGAATGCCGTCCACCGGATGGCCGTCCGGGCCCTTGAGCTTCTTGATCTCGACGCCGTCGGGATTGTTCGAGCCCACTTCATGCAGGGCGAAGATGTGCGCGATCACCAGGAACACCAGCGCCAGCGGCAACGCGACGACGTGCAGCGCGAAGAAGCGGTTCAGCGTGATGTCGGAAATGTAGTAGTCGCCGCGGATCCACTCCACCAGCCCCTCGCCGATGCCGGGAATCGCGCCGAACAGCGACACGATCACCTGCGCGCCCCAGTAGGACATGTTGCCCCAGGGCAGCAGGTAGCCGAAGAACGCCTCGGCCATCAGGCACAGATAGATGAGCATGCCGAAGATCCACACCAGCTCGCGCGGATTCTTGTACGAGCCATACATCAGGCCGCGGAACATGTGCAGATACACGACGATGAAGAACGCCGATGCGCCGGTGGAATGCAGGTAGCGGATCAGCCAGCCCCACTCCACGTCGCGCATGATGTATTCGACCGACGCGAACGCGTATTCGGCCGAAGGCTTGTAGTTCATCGTCAGGAAGATGCCGGTGACGATCTGCAGCACCAGCACCACCAAGGCGAGCGAGCCGAAGTAGTACCAGAAGTTGAAGTTCTTCGGCGCGTAGTACTCGCTGGCATGTTCCTTCATGAAGCGAGTCATCGGGAAGCGCGCATCGATCCAGTCGACCAGCTGCGCCATGCGCCCTTTTTCTTGCATCGTGGCGCTCATCAGGCGACCTCCGCATCGACGCCGATCTGCACCACGTCGTCGGTGACGAAGCGGTACGGCGGCACTTTGAGATTGGTGGGTGCGGGCACGTCCTTGAAGACGCGGCCAGCCAGGTCGAACTTCGAGCCGTGGCAGGGGCAATAGAAGCCGCCCGGCCAGTCGGCGCCGAGCTCGGCGTCCGCGGGTTGGAAGCGGCTCAGCGGCGCGCAGCCCAGGTGCGTGCACACGCCGACCAGCACCAGGTACTCGGGCTTGAGCGAGCGCAGGTCATTCTTGGCGTACTCCGGCTGCTCCGACTGCTCGGAGTCCGGATCGCGCAGCTTGGCCGCCAGCGACGGATCCTCGAGCTGCTTCATCATCTCGGGCGAGCGCCGCACGATGAAGATCGCCTGGCCGCGCCAGTTCACCTTCACCACCGCGCCGGGCTCGAGCTTGCTGATGTCCTGCTCGACGGGAGCGCCCAGAGCCCGCGCTCGCGCGCTGGGTTTCCAGGATGCCAGGAACGGTACGGCGGTCATCGCGGCACCGGCTATTCCGGTCACGGTAGTCGCGACCAGCAGAAAATGGCGCCGGCCGCCATCCACCTTCTCAACTTCTGACGTCATCCACGATCTCCGCGAGGCATCTTTCGCACGCGCACCTCACTCCGGCGCCTGCGAGCCCGGGCAAGGTTTCAAACCTTCAAGGAATTCCGCATTATACACACATCGTCCGAGCCGCATTGAAGCGCCCCCGGTCACTTCCGGTATTCCGACTGTGCCCACCGTGCCGCAGACCCTGTTGTTCCTGCTGAAATGGACCTTGGTGGGCCTTGCCATAGCCGCCGTGCTGTTGCTGGTGCGCCCGATGCAGTCGGGCCCCACGGTGGCGGCCGCGCCCGCTTACCAGGACTCGCCTGCGACGCCGGTGTCCTTCCCGGCTCGGGAAAGCCCGGTACGCACCTCGTTCGCGGATGCCGTGGGTCGGGCCGGACCAGCGGTGGTCAACATTTATACGGCCCGCGTGGTCGCGAGCGCGCCGAATGCCGCGTTCGGCAACCCGCTGCTGCGACAGAATCCAGCCCAAGTGCGGCGTCGGGTGGAAGGCAGCCTGGGGTCAGGCGTCATCCTGGATTCCGACGGCCACCTCGTGACCAACCACCACGTCATCCAGGGCGCGGACCAGATTCGCGTGCAGCTGGCTGATGGCCGGATCGCGACGCCCACCATCGTCGGCACCGATCCCGATACCGATCTCGCGGTATTGCGCGTCGATCTGGAGAATCCGCCGGTCATGCCCATGGGCCGATCCAATGAGCTGCGCGCCGGCGACGTGGTGCTCGCCATCGGCAATCCCTTTGGCCTGAGCCAGACCGTGACTCAGGGCATCGTGAGCGCCACCGGCCGCGGTCGCCTCGGCGTCACGGATTTCGAGGACTTCATTCAAACCGACGCCGCCATCAATTTCGGTAACTCCGGCGGCGCGCTGATCAACACGGATGGCGAGCTGATCGGCATCAACACGGCCGTGCTCGCTCAGACGCTGGGCACCGACGGCATCAGCTTCGCGATTCCCGTGAACATGGTGCGGGGGGTGATGGACCAGATCATCGAGCATGGCCGCGTCCGTCGTGGCTGGCTCGGCGTCTCCTCCGAAGAATTGCCTCGCTCCACGGCCGCCGCGCTCGGCATCGATCCACCGGTTGCGTTGCGCATCAGCGCGGTGGATCCGCTGGGACCGGCCGCGAGAGTCGGCATGCGCGTCGATGATCTCGTCACGCATTTGAATGGTCAGCCCATCAGCAATGCGCAAGAAGCCTTGAATCGCGTCGCCGCCATGGCTCCTGGCTCGACATTGGAAATCCGCGGCCTTCGCGGGCGCACGCCGCTGACCCTGCAAGCGACGCTGGAAGACCGGCCGCCGCGCGGCTCTAGATAAGTGGCTAGCGGTTGGCGGTTAGCGGTTAGTGCAAGCCAGCTCTTGACTAGCCACTAACCGCTAACCACCAACCACTTCTTCAAGCGACGCGCTTGATCTCCGCGCCGATCTGCTCGAGCTTTTCTTCGATCCGCTCGTAACCCCGATCGATGTGGTAGATGCGGTGAATCTCGGTGCCGCCCTGCGCCACCAGCGCCGCCAGCACCAAACTCGCCGACGCGCGCAGATCCGTGGCCATCACCGGCGCCGCGGTCAATTTCGGCACGCCGCGAATGATCGCCGTGTTGCCTTCGATACGAATGTCGGCTCCAAGCCGTCGCATCTCCAGCATATGCATGAAGCGGTTCTCGAAGATGGTCTCGGTTACGGCAGCCGCGCCTTCCGCGATCGTATTCAGCGCCGCGAACTGTGCCTGCATATCCGTGGGAAACGCCGGATAAGGCGCCGTGCGAATGTCAACCGACTCGGGCCGGCGCCCGCGCATATCCAGATCGATCCAGGTGTCTCCGATTTCGAGCTGCGCGCCGGCCTCGCGCAACTTCAATAGCACCGCGTCGAGATGATCTGGCCGCGTGCCTTTGATCTTCACGCGGCCACCGGTGATGGCACCGGCCACGAGATACGTGCCCGCTTCGATGCGATCGGGTAGAACGTCATAGCTCGCGCCTTTCAATCGCTCCACGCCATGGACGGTGATGATGTCCGTACCCGCGCCGCTGATCTGCGCACCCATCGCTGTGAGGAAGTTGGCGAGGTCCACTACTTCCGGCTCGCGCGCTGCGTTCTCGATGATGGTCTCACCGTCCGCCAGCGTGGCCGCCATGAGCAGGTTCTCCGTGCCGGTGACCGTCACGGTCTCGCACAGGATGCGCGCGCCCTTGAGCCGGTCCGCCTTGGCCCGGATATAGCCGTTCTCGATCTGGATATCCGCACCCATGGCGCGCAAGCCATCGACGTGAATGTTGACCGGCCTGGCGCCGATGGCGCAGCCGCCGGGTAACGACACATCGGCCTTGCCAAACCGCGCCAGCAGCGGACCCAACACGACGATAGATGCCCGCATGGTGCGCACCAGCTCATACGGCGCAACGAAGGCGCTCGCAGTCGATGCGTCCACCTCGACGCGCATGCGATCGTCGATGGTGACGCTCACGCCCATGCGGCCGAGCAGCTCGATCATGGTCGTGACATCTTGCAGATGCGGCACATTGCCCACCGACACCGGCCCTTCGGCCAGCAGCGTCGCCGCCAGGATGGGCAGCGCGGCGTTCTTCGCACCGGAGATGCGAACCTCTCCCCGCAGCGGCCTGCCGCCCTGGATCAGCAGCTTGTCCATGATCTACTTCTGTTCCGACGGCGCGAATGCCTGGATGCTGAGCGCGTGAATCTCGCGCCCCATCAGCTCGCCGAGCGTCGCGTACACCAGCTGATGACGCTGGATCATGCGACGGCCTTCGAACTGGGGCGCCACTATCACAGCTTCGAAATGCGTATCGTCGTCGGATGCAACGCGCACCTGCGCGCCAGGCAATCCCTTGACGATCAACGCTTGAATCTCGGCGGCAGTCATCGATGCAACTCACCCGCAGCTTGCAAAGGGCAGTCATCTTATCCGATCCCCCGGCCCGCATTCTGATCAATCCTGGCCGAGTATGTTTCTGCTGAAGTCCGTATACATCGAGTTATCATTCAGCCATGCGATCTTTACCGACGACGGTCCCTTTGAATTCTGAACAGTTGCTGGCGCGTGGCCGCCGCGTGCTGGCCACGGAAGTCGCTGCGGTGCAAGCCCTGGAGTCGCGGCTCGATGGCGATTTCGTGGCCGCCTGCCAGCTGCTGCACGACTGCCGCGGCCGGGTCGTGGTTACCGGCATGGGCAAGTCCGGGCATATTGGCAACAAGATCGCAGCGACCCTGGCGAGCACCGGCACACCCTCGTTTTTCCTGCATCCGGCCGAGGCCAGCCACGGTGACATCGGCATGATCACCGCGGACGACGTGGTCATCGCCATTTCCAACTCGGGCGAGACCGCCGAGCTCCTCACCATCCTGCCGGTGATCAAGCGCCTCGGCGTGCCGCTGATCGCGATGACCGGCAAGCGCCAATCCACCCTGGCGAGGGCCGCGGGCGCGCTGCTCGACGTGAGCGTTCCCGAGGAAGCCTGTCCTCACAATCTCGCTCCCACCGCCAGCACCACGGCAACGCTGGCCATGGGCGACGCCCTGGCGGTGGCGGTGCTGGAAGCAAGGGGTTTCAGCGAGGAAGACTTCGCCCGCTCGCATCCGGGCGGCAGCCTGGGGCGAAGGCTGCTGTTGCACGTTGAAGACGTGATGCGCACCGGCGAGCAGTTGCCCAAGGTCGGCCCGGACACCTCGCTCAAGGAAGGCTTGCTCGAGATCAGCCGCAAGGGCTTGGGAATGACCGCCGTCGTCGATGACGGCCAGCACGTGCTGGGCATCTATACCGATGGCGATCTGCGCCGCGCGCTGGACCAGCCGATCGATATCAACAGCGTGCGCATGCGTGAGGTGATGACCGCGAAGCCCAAGACCATCGCGCCCCGGGTGCTGGCGGCCGAAGCCGTGCACCTGATGGAGAAACATCGCATCACCCAGCTGCTGGTCACGGACGCCGATAACGTGCTGGTTGGCGCATTGAACGTTCATGACCTGTTCCGCGCCGGGGTGATGTAATGGAGGCGGTTAGCGGTTGGCGGTTAGTGGCTAGTCCGGAGGTGCCGCGGCACCGGCTCGCTCTGATTTCTTGCCAACCACTAACCACTAACCGCTAACCGCTGCTATGGAAACCCTGGTCGAAAGAGCGAACGATGTCCGGCTTTTGGTGCTGGACGTGGACGGCGTATTGACCGACGGGCGCCTGTACTTCACGGCGCGCGGCGAGCAGATGAAGTGTTTTCACGTGCGCGACGGCGCCGGCATAAAGCAGGTGTTGAGCGCGGGGCTGCAGGTGGCGGTGATTTCGGGCCGGCAATCCAAGGCGGTGGACAAGCGCATGACCGAGCTCGGCGTGACCTGGGTGCGGCAAGGCGTGCACGACAAGCTCGCCGCCCTGCGCGAGTTGCTGGACATGTTGAACCTCACCCCCAAGGCGGTCGCAAGCGTCGGGGACGACACGCCCGACCTGCCGCTGTTCGAAGCATCGCGACTCGCGGTCGCGGTGGCTGACGCGCATTCGAGTGTGAAGTCGCGAGCTCACTTCATTACCCAGGCAGCCGGTGGTCAGGGCGCGGTGCGCGAAGTGTGTGACCTGCTGCTCGAAACCCGGCGACTCGAAATCAACCGGCAGGTGCATGGATGAGCTGGCGCTGGGTGTCATTGGCCGCCGCGCTCGCCGCCATCGTCATTGCGTATGGCGCGTTCGTGAACGACGGCGCCACGCCCACGGCCAATCACGAGATGCCCGAGCAGCCAGGTTATTACTTGCAGGATGCGGTGATCCTGCGCATGCGCGAAGACGGCTCGCCCGGGATCGAGCTGATCGCGCGGCGCATTGAACAGCGATTGAGCCGCCCCGCGGGCGGCGAAGCCATCACCATGGAATCCGTTCGCGTCAATTACTTCGGCAAAGATGACTGGCAGTGGGCGCTGACCGCCGATACCGGGCTGGTCCCGCCAAACTCGCGCATCGTGCAACTGGAGGGCGACGTGGAGCTGCGGCCGCTGGCAGGCAACAGCAACGCTTTGCTACGCACCGACGAATTGGCCATCGACACCGAGGAGAACGTGGCGTACAGCACGCGTTCGCCCGCGCACCTGCGCTTTGGCCAGCACTCGATGACCGTGAAGACCCTGCGCGCCGATTTGACCAGCGAAAAACTGCGGCTGGAGACAGTGAATGGACGATTCGATCCGCAACCGCCGCGGTAGCAGACATGCCGCGCGCGGCTTGCTGTTGCTGCTATTTGCCGCCGCGAGCAGCGGCGCTGCGAACCCGCCCTCGCTCGACGCCGGCTTCAGCTGGAGCGCCGACGTGCTCAGTTCCGACTTTCGTAACAACACTCTCGACATCTCCGGCAACGTGCGTGTCACGCAGGGCCAGGCCTCGATCGAAGCGCAGTCGGCCAAGGCCCGCAATGTCGGCTCCCCGACGCAACGCTGGACGTTCGAGGATTCAGTGCGCATCCGCAACGCCGAGGCCGACCTGCAATCCAACCTGGCGACGGCTGCAGTGGTGAACGGACAGATCGCCAGCGCACGGGTCGAAGGTTCGCCGGCGCGCTTCGAGCAAGTGAATCCGACCAACAATCGCCAGGTGCGCGGCCGCGCCGGCGTGATCGAATACGACTTCGAGACCGGCATCGTGAAACTCACCAACCAGGTATGGTTCAGCAACGGCAAGGACGAGTTCCGCGGCGACGTGGTGATCTACAACGTGCGTGACGAGCGCGTGCAGATCAATCCGGGCGGCTCGTCGAATCGGGTTCGCGGCATCATCCGCCCGAACCAGGACAAGACGCAGAGCAACTCCGGCGGCACGGCGGCCACCGTCGCGCCGACGTTCAACGAAACAGGCGAAGCAACCACGCACGAGCGCGCCGAGCCGCGCCTGGCCACCCAACACGGCGGCGGCGCATGACCCGCCGGCTGCGCGTCGAGGGACTCGCCAAGAAATATCGCTCGCGGCAAGTCGTCAAAGATCTATCGCTGGAAGTGTCCAGCGGCGAGGTGGTGGGCCTGCTGGGACCGAACGGCGCCGGCAAGACCACCGCGTTCTACATGATCGTGGGCCTGGTGCCGACCGATGCCGGGCGCATCCTCATAGACGATCAGGACATCTCCAAGCTGCCGGTGCACCGGCGGGCGCGCCTGGGCGTGGGCTACCTGCCGCAGGAAGCCTCCGTGTTTCGCAAGCTCTCGGTCGAGGACAACATCCGCGCCATCCTCGAAATGCGCCCGGAGCTCAACCGGGACCGCCGCGAGAAGATGCTGGAGCAGCTGCTGGACGAGCTGCACATCGGGCATATCCGCAACAGCGTGGGGCAAAGCCTGTCCGGCGGCGAACGGCGTCGCGTCGAGATTGCGCGCGCGCTGGCCGCCGAGCCCGCCTTCATCCTGCTGGACGAGCCGTTCGCGGGCGTCGATCCGATCTCGGTTCTGGACATCCAGCGCATCATCCGCCATCTGGTGGAGCGCAACATCGGCGTGCTGATAACCGATCATAACGTCCGGGAAACATTGGGGATTTGCAGCCGGGCCTATATCGTGAGCGGGGGTCACGTGATCGCCTCCGGAAGCGCCGACGAGATCCTTGCAAATCAGCAGGTCCGTGAGGTGTACTTGGGTCAGGATTTCCGGCTCTGAGGCCTCGCCCGGTGAGTGCCCGCCAGCGCCGGACCATGAGCTGGACCGCCGGCGCTTGCCGCCGGCCCTGTTGAAGACCACAAGCGAGACGAATGCTCAAGCCCGCCCTGCAGCTCCGACTTGGCCAGCAGCTGACCATGACCCCTCAGCTGCAACAGGCCATCCGCCTCTTGCAGCTGCCCGTGCTGGAACTTCAGGCGCAGATTCGCGAGGCGTTGGAAAGCAACGTCATGCTGGAGGCCGAGGACGAATCCGGCAGCCTCGAGACCGGCGAGTCGGCGCTGGAGCCCCAGTACGAAAATCAGTTCGAATCCTCCGCGGCCAACGGCGAATCCAGCGATGGCGAGCACGCTCACAATGATCACAACGAGCGCAGCGAAGCCGCCGAGGCCGAGCCGCCGCTCGACATCGTCGAGGACCAGGACTGGAACGATTCGCAGGTCACCGGCCCGGCCGAGTCGCCGTGGTCGGGCGACGACGATCACTCGCAGGATTTCTCCGACGCACGCGGCGAGACGCTGCAGGAGCATCTGACCTGGCAGCTGGAGATGTCGCGCCTCAACGAGCGCGAGATGCGCATCGGCGCCGCGATCATTGACGCGATCAACGACGACGGCTACGTCATCGAGCCGCTCGACGAAATCGCGCGCAACCTGCAGCCCGAGCTGGTCGTGACCACCGCCGAGGTCGAACGCGTGCTCAAGCACGTGCAGGCCATGGACCCGGCAGGTGTAGGCGCACGCTCGGTCAGCGAGTGCATCGAGCTGCAGCTGCGTCAGCTGGACCCCGACACGCCGGGTCGCGAGACCGCGCTCGCCATCGCCGCGGGTTACCTCGATCAAGTCGCCGAACAGCAGTACGCGTTGCTGCGCCGGCAACTGCGCGTCACCGAAGAGGAACTGGAGAATGCGCTGGTGCTGGTCCGCGCGTGCCAGCCACGGCCGGGCTCGAGCGTGCACTCGGTACCGGCCGAGTACATCGTGCCTGACGTGTTCGTACGGCGCACGGAGCGCGGCTGGGCGGTCGAAATCAATCCCGCCAGCCTGCCGCGCATTCGCGTCAACCAGAGTTATGCGGGCCTGATCGGTCGCTCCTCCGACCACGCCATGCTTCGCACGCAGTTGCAGGAGGCGCGCTGGCTGATCCGCAGCCTGGAGATCCGCAACGAGACGCTGCTCAAAGTGGCCCGCTGCATCGTGCAGCGTCAGTCGGCGTTCCTGGAGCACGGCGACGAGTACATGCAGCCGATGATCCTCAAGGACGTCGCCGAGGCCGTGCAGATGCACGAGTCGACCATCTCGCGCGTCACCACCAACAAGTACATGCACACCCATCGCGGCGTGTTCGAGTTTCGTTACTTCTTTTCGAGCCATGTGGCAGCCAGCGACGGCACGGAGATGTCCTCCACGGCCATCCGCGCCAAGATCCGCAAGCTGGTGGCCGCGGAGGAACCCGACAAGCCGCTCTCCGACAGCCGGATCGCCGATATCCTCTCGCACGAGGGCGTGCTGGTGGCGCGGCGAACCGTCGCTAAATACCGCGAGGCTCTAGGTATTCCTCCGTCCAGCGAACGCAAGCGAGTTTCGGTGAGATAGGCGAGTAGTCACTTCCGTAAAGGAGGCTTCCATGCAACTGAACGTCACCGGTCACCACGTCGATGTCACCGCTTCCATGAAGGGCTATGTCGAAAAGAAGCTGGACCGCATCGTCAGACACTCGGACCACGTCATTGACGTTCACTGCATCCTCACCGTCGAGAAACAACGCCACAAGGCGGAGGCCAAGGTCTTGCTCAATGGGGCCATGGTGTACGCCGATGCCGTGGACATGGACATGTACGCGGCCATCGACGCGCTGGCGGACAAGCTGGATCGGCGCGTGAAAAAGCACAAGGAAAAGCTCTCGGACCATCACGCGCTCGAGGCGCTGAGAGTGCGCCCGTCCTGATCCGCTAGCACACCGATACCTCGGAAAAGCCACCGGACGGCTCACATTTTCGAGCTGAATCGACCGGCGGGCCGCGCTCTTGGCGCGGTGCCGCCAGGTCTGCCTGTCTTCTTTATTGCCCGCCCCTCGCCGCTCACTGTAGTCTGTGCAATGCGGCCTCCTCACCTAAGCGTTCGCGCGTCGTCTGCTATGCGTCTGGTCATCGTCAGCGGCTTGTCTGGTTCCGGAAAAAGCGTGGCGCTGCACATGCTGGAGGATCTGGACTATTACTGCGTGGACAATATTCCTGCGGGTCTGCTGCCGATGTTCATCTCGCACACGGTGCGCTCGCGTGAATCGACCTACGGATCCACGGCGGTAGGCGTTGACGCCCGTAACCGGCCCGCGGAGATCGCATCGGTGCCCAAGCTGGTCGCCGAACTCAAACGCAGCGGCGTGGCCTGTGAAGTACTGTTCCTGCGCGCGGACCACGAGACCTTGCTCAAGCGCTATAGCGAAACGCGCCGCCGGCATCCGCTGAGCCGCGAAGGCCTGGGGCTGGCCGACGCCATCAAGCAGGAGCAGGCGCTGCTCGAGCCCATCGCCGACGCCGCCGACCTGATCATCGACACAACGCGCACCAGCGTGCACGAGTTACGCGAACTGATTCGCGACCGGGTCGGCGCCCGAGTCGAAGGGCGCATGTCCATCCTGTTCGAATCGTTCGCCTTCCGGCATGGCGTGCCGGGCGACGCGGACTTTGTTTTCGACGTGCGCAGCCTGCCCAATCCGTATTGGGAACCCGGCCTCGCGCGCTTCACCGGCCGCGATCCGGCCATCGTGGAATATCTCGAGCGTCATCCGCAGGTCACCAAGATGTTCGAGGATATCGTCGCCTTCCTGGAACACTGGATACCGGAGCTGGTGCGTACCAATCGCAGCTATCTGACCATCGCCATCGGGTGCACCGGCGGTCAGCATCGCTCGGTCTATCTGGTGGAGCGACTGGCCCGGCATTTCTCGGCAAAATTTCCGCAGGTCCATGCGCGCCACCAAGTCGTTGGCGCCAACCGCCCGAGCTGATAACCCGCTCCCGCGGAAAATCCCTCGCAAGTTGAACTTCGCGCGCGCGCCGCTCGCCGCTACACTGCGCGCGCCATGACGGAAGCCCAGAAACAAAAGCAGAGCCGACTCGCCGCGCTACGCAACGCGCTCGAGCAGGGTTCGCTGCGCCATGGCCAGCGGCTCATCAACAGCATGCACCCGGCGGAAATCGCCTCGCTGATCGAGTCGCTGCCGCCGGCCCGCCGCGAGATCGTCTGGGAATTCGTCGATCCCGAAATCGAAGGCGACGTGCTGATCGAGCTCAACGAGGACGTGCGCGCCGAGCTGATCGGCGGCATGGACGCCGAGGAACTGATCGCCGCCACCGAAGGCATGGAGATCGACGACCTCGCCGACCTGATCGGGGACCTGCCCGAGACGCTGAACGAGCGCGTATTGCAGTCCATGGACGCGCAGGACCGCGAGCGTCTGACGGCGGTGCTGCAGTTCGAAGAGGACAGCGCCGGCGGTCTGATGAACCTCGACGCCGTCACCGTGCGCGCGGACGTCACATTGGAAGTGGTGCTGCGCTATCTGCGCATGCGTGGCGAGCTGCCCGAGCGCACCGACCAGCTGTTCGTCGTGAATCGTCACGACAAATTTCTCGGTGCCGTGGACATAACGCGGTTGCTGACCGAAGACCCCGAAAAGACGGTCGGTGAAGTCATGGACTCCAGCGTCGAGAGCATCCCGCCCGAAACGCCGGCGCGCGAAGTGGCCAAGCTGTTCGAAGACCGCGACCTCGTGTCCGCCGCGGTAGTGACCAGCGACGGCAAGCTGCTCGGCCGCATCACCATCGACGACGTGGTCGACGTCATCCGCGAAGAGGCCGATCACTCGGTCATGAGCATGGCCGGTCTCGGCGACGACGAGGACATGTTCGCCGGCGTGGTCACGAGCGCGCGCCGCCGCGCGGTCTGGTTGAGCGCCAACCTGGCGGCCGCCTTTCTCGCGGCCAACGTAGTGGGCTTGTTCGAGGCGACCATCGAGAAGGTCGTAGCGCTGGCGGTTCTGATGCCCATCGTCGCCAGCATGGGCGGCATCGCGGGCAGTCAGACGCTGGTACTCATCATCCGTGGTATTGCCGTTGGCCAGGTCGAACAGGCGAACGCGCGCTGGCTGCTGATTCGCGAGATCGCCGTCGGCCTGCTCAATGGCTTAGCGGTGTCGAGCGCGGTCGCGCTGTCTGCCGGAATCTGGTTCGAGGCATGGACCATCGGCGCGATCGTCTTCGCGGCCTTGATGATCAACCTGGTCGCGGCCGCCATGGCGGGCGTGCTCGTGCCGCTGTTGCTGAAACGCATGAACATCGATCCGGCGCTGGCCGGCGGCGTGATTCTTACCACCGTCACCGATACGGTCGGCTTCGCCTCACTTCTGGGCCTCGGCACGCTGTTCCTTACGTAAATCCAGCCGTCGCAGAATGGCCGTCGCACCGGTCGACTGCACCGAGAAGCCCGCGAGGAACGACATCAGGTCATCGGCGCGCTTCATCGCGTCCTGATAGCCCAGCGCGATCAACTCGCGAGTGAACGTATCCTGAAACAGCAAGTAGCTCATCAGCTGTCCGCCGCCCGTATTCATCGCGCCCATCGTGCGCAGCAGAACTCGCAACGTGCGCGGCAGTGACGCTACATGATGGCGAGCGATCTCCGACAGGTCGCGGCTCGGCAAAATCACCAGCATGTCGATGCGCCGCAGATGCACCGCACCGTCCGGGCTGTTGACGGTGATCGGCCCGACGCGATCCACGATCTGGTTGAGCTGCGTCAGGCGCTCGAGGTCGGAGTACATGCCGTCCGTGAACAACGAATCCAGCATGTAACCGAAGATCTGGCCGAAGGTGGGACACAGCGGCGGCGAGACCGTGGTCGGTTGCGTCTCGTTGCGGGTGCCGATGACCAGCAAGCGTTGCGCCCCGAGATGAATGGCCGCGCTGAACGGGTTGGCCTCGCGCATCGCGCCGTCGCCGTAATACTCATCGCCCAGCAACACCGGCGGAAACACGAACGGCACGGCGACGCTTGCCATCAGGTGCTCGACTGATATCGAGGTGGGCTCGCCCGCTCGTCGCGTTCGTTTCCATGGCGCGCAGCCCGGCTTAGCTTCGAAGAAAGACACCGAACGCGTGCTGGCGTAGCCGGCCGTCGACATGGCCAGAGCCTCCAGATGGCCCTCGGCGATGGAGCGGCCGATGCGAGTGAAATCGAACTGCTCCTTGAGCAGCTCGCGCAGCGGCGAGTTGTCGAACAACGACCTCGGCGGCGGCAGCAACCATCCCCCCGAGACCATCGCGAATAGCCAATGCACGCTGGCGCGCACCATGCTGGCGGCGTCGGCGCGGAACACTTGGCCGACCTGGAAGTTGCGCCATACGCGCTCCAGATTGCCTATCGCGACCCGGAAGCGGTCGGCATGGATCGCAATGGCGGTGGCATTCACCGCGCCGGCCGAGGTCCCGGTGACCACCGGAAATGGATTGGTGGCTCGCGCCGGCAGCATATCCGCGAGCGCGCGCAGGACGCCTACTTGATAGGCGGCCCGTGCGCCACCTCCTGGCAATACCAACCCGACTTTGGGCGGTCCGACCGGAGGCGCGGATGTCGGAATGCGCTCGCTCATATTGTGATGAATCCGTGCCGAAGCCGTTGGCGAAATTCCCGGCGGTATGGAATGGCCCGGGCGCTCGCCGCCGAGCGTTTAGTATGGCACAGTGACCCGGCACGCCCCGTGACGCGCGTTCACGGTGCCGCCCGAAGTGCTACCCCAGCGTGGTCACGCGTCGCCGGAAAGTGTTGTCGAGCGCCGTCATATTTCTGCGTGTCGTCCGGTCATCTGCACCAACGTCATTTCAGTTGTCATTCTGACCCGCCGGACTCGAACCTCCAGGGAATCGCCATGAACCGCCTGCACCTCGCCCGTCTGAAGCTTCACACCCGGATTCGCACCTTGGCCCTGGCCGTGGCCTTCACCTGGCTGGCCGCCAGCCTCGCCCAAGCCGCCGAAGCCCCCAAGCTGGGCAGTCCCGCCCCGGATTTCAAGCTGCAGGACCAGCACGGCAAATGGCACGAGCTGAAGGACTATCGCGGCAAGTGGGTAGCCCTGTACTTCTACCCCAAGGACAAGACCCCGGGCTGCACCACCCAAGCCTGCGAGTTCCGCGACAATATCTTTGCCTTTCGGGACGCCGATGCGGTGATCCTCGGCGTCAGCGTCGACGACGTCGAATCCCACAAGGAATTCTCCGAAAAGCACAGCCTGCCCTTCCCCATCCTGGCCGACGACAAGAAGGCCGTGGCCAAGGAATACGGCGTCCTGAAACGCTTCCTCGGCACCATCGAGCTGGCCAGGCGCGACACGTTTCTCATCGACCCCTCCGGCAAGATCGTGCGGCACTACGAGGACGTCGACCCGAAGGGTCACTCGCAGGTGGTGCTGAAGGACATCAAAGAATTGCAGAAGAAGCCCAGCTGAGGAACGCGATCGGTTCTTCTTCGAATATGTGAATTGGCAGCTCAGGTCCATGAGCTGCCAGTCGACGCTGCAGGATCGATATTGCCTTCAGATTCGCATCGTCCCGCCAGAGGCTGCTCCCCTACCACACCTGAACACCGCCGGGGAGCGCACTTGACCTACTCTCCGCTCAGATAAACGTTTTACGGCGTTCCTACTGGAAACGAGGGGCGCGGCGGACGGCGATATGCGCCTGCCTTCGCGGGCTGCGCGTGTTACGCGACCGCGAGCTCGCTGCACTCTACCAGGTCCAGACCAAACGGCTTAACGAGCAGGTCAAGCGCAACAGCGACCGCTTCCCCGAGGATTTCATGTTTCGACTCACTCGCGCAGAGGTCGAAGGTTTGAACCGGTCGCAAAATGCGACCGGTTCCCAGAAGCATCGCGACCCGCGCTTTCCGCCCTACGCCCAGGTCGCCTGCAAACGTAGACTGCAAGCCCACGTGGATCGATGTGCGAGACCGGGCTCCCTCCGACATACTCGTACGTGTTCAGTCCGCGGCTGGAGCGGCGCTCAAGCAGATCGAACAGCTCAACCCCAAGTCCAAGCAGCAACTGCTGAACATCATTGCTCTTGAAGCAACCCACGCTGCGTGACCTGCTCTGATCAGTTAGGCTCGCTTCATCAGTGGCGCAAAGAACTGCACGACCTGCGGAACCGACATTCCCAGGACGAAGCCAACCAGCGCATCCTCATTTCGCGGCAGATCTGGATTACTCGACCATCTCCGCTCCCAACGCTCCTTGTCGCTAATGCTCGCAAGCCCCTCAACTATTTCAGTTGAGAAAGGGTGAAGCTCAGCACCAGACCCTGGCCGCGATACAACCCAGTCGAAGCGGTACTTGCGAATGCAGTGTAAGCGCGAGATCTTCCCCGTTATTGTGCCTTGAGATCGAATGTGCCGAACGGCAGCAGAGCCTCGAAGTCTTCCACGGTCTTGGCGTGCGGCAACCGTTCGAACAGGCGGCAGAGATAGGCATACGGCTCCAATCCATT
>NZ_DASWVW010000014.1:0-42625 GCF_036406195.1 Steroidobacter sp. | reverse complement strand
GTCGGTGTCTCAGTGCCGCCGATACGGCAGGGGCACGAGCAGTGATCACCCATGCCATTGATGACGACGCCGTAGCATTCTACGAGCGGCACGGCTTTCTTCGCTGCCCGCTGGGCGAACGAACGATGCTGATGCCAATCGCCCACAAGATTAAGGACGAGGCTGAAGCGGCCTATCAGAGAGGCACCCTACTAGTGAAACGCGCGATGTTGATGGATCAGTGGGCGATGTTCTGTAAGGACACCCACCCCACCCTAATCTCCTCGAGAAACTCGGCGGGACAGACAGCATAGCGGGGCACATTAAACGAAGACCTGATTGCGCAACTCGCGCAATCAGGCGGCGGACAACTTGGCCCCTATCAGGCACAGGTTCAATCCCTGTCACCCGGACCGGTTTTACCAACCCGTATGCCGTTTGAACCTGCAAAGAGCGCAGCATAGCAACCAAATCGCCTCCGTCTGAAGGTTGTCGTGTTGCCTCACGTAATTTTGTTACCGGATGCCTCACCAACGATGTTACCGCTTCCCCATTGAAGTGCTGGTAGTCACACTGAGCGCGGTGGGAGGATGGCGAGGCTGTCCGGCAGATCGCCAACTCCACAGATGAGCCGATCGACTGCTTCTTGCCGCCATGCCTTGACTCGCTTCTGCAACGTACGAAGTTGATGGAGGCCGTATCGCCCAGGGTATCTCGCTTGGAACTCGATCAGAAGTTCAAGGGCGGTCAGATCCGGATTGGCTTCAAGGCAGTCAACGATTTCTGCCCAGTGATCTTTGAACATGTCGGGACGACGACCACGCGGCTTGTCGCTATACCGTCGGTACGTCTTCGGGCCGATGGTGACACCCCGAGCAAGAGCGTCTTTGCGCCAGAGATTGACGCGCCGGAGGAGCGTTCTGTACTGCTTCGAACCGAAGCGGCCTGGGAACTGGACACACAACTCCTCGAAGAGTTGCTTGGCGTTGATGTTAGGAAGTCCCTCCAGCCGCCGACACACGATCGGCCAGGCCATGCGCAGAGCTTGAGCGCTCGCACGTCGCTCGGCATATACAAGCCGCGGCTTATCCAGCAGCTTCGTGGGCGCTGAGTTGGTCATAGGCGGAGTTGGGGGCGTGGTCGCCGCAGGAAGCGCTGCGACAGGAGATTGTGGCGAGATCCTTTGTAGACTTCGAAGATAACGTGGCTTCGCATCGATCGAGAATGTCGGGCGGATCTCTCCGGCGCGCCACGCGCTCGATAGGCTCGCCAGGAACGAGGCAAGATTTGGAGGCTCAGAGGTCATCGGTGGGGGCGATTCGCCGCTCGCCAACGCAGCTAAATAGGCCTGAACCGCGCGCATTTCCTCCAGAAGCTTTAGCGGATCAAGTTTCGCTGAGATCTCGCCCAGCTTCTGCTTGGCATCCATCGGGATACTATCCGTCTGCAGAAGCCGCTCACACGGCGTCTGCGGCGGATGGTAGCGCTTGGACACCTTCGCTCCCTCGCGGTGTTTGGCAGCCAATTTGAAGGATGGTTGGAAGAAGTTGACGAACAGTCTGGATGCCCCATAGAGACGAGTTATCGCCCTCGCGGCCGCTATGCCCTCAAAGCGCCTGTAGCCCATTAGCTTTCGTACAACAGCGCCATTTTTCTGCTCGATCCATGCTTGATCGTTCTTTCGATAGGGTCGCGACCGGGTGAGTTCGATTCCATGCCCCAAGCAGTACTCGATCAGCCTCTCGTTCACAAACTCGGTGCCGTTGTCGACATCCACTGCACGCAAGGCGAACGGCAATCCGGCGCGGAGTCGCTCGAGCGTCTCAACTACCATCGTGCTCTCCCGGACTAAGATCGGCGCGGCTTCGGTCCATCCGCTCGCGATATCCGTCAGAACGAGACTGTGGATATAACTGCCGCGGTTGACCGGCCCGCAGTGGGCCACCAAGTCCATTTCCATGCAGCCCGGAGACGGCTCGTTCCAGTCGGCAAACGTTCGCATCTTGATGCGCCGCCGCGGTTCAGGCTCCACTCTTCGCGCCTTTCCAATGCGCGTTGCGCTCCGTGGTGTTCGCAACAGGCGGTCCATCGTCGCTGCACTCATCGATTGGACTTTGGTGCGAATCTCCTGATTGAGCTTGAGATGGCCGTTTCGCTCCAAGGCTGGCAGCAGGATCGGCACCAAGGCCTTCAGGCGCTTGCCGCACACTCGATCCGATGCTTCCCACAGCACAATGAGGGCCGCTCGTGCCGCTTCGTCGTATATCGATGACCGTTGCCGTGTCTGACGGCCCCGAACAGCAGGAGAGCGATTCAGAACACGGAGCGCTGACTTCTCGTGGTATCCGGTTGCGGCGATAAATTCATCCAGGATCCTGCGCTTGGCTTCACCGGAGCTGGCCTTGTAACGGTGCCGGATCGCGTTTGTGAGCTCCGCTCTTATTGTATGCGTCATCTTTGGCTTCATGGAGTCTCCCTGTTGGCGAAGACACCATGTTGACATCCATACTCCCGAGTAACACTTCACGTGAGGCAACGACGCGGACCGGTAACATTTTCGTTGAGGCAATGCGACAGGTCGGGCAGCGCGCGTTCAATCGAGCATCGCAGGACGCTCCGGGATGTCGGTGCCGACCATTTGTCGACCGGCCGATTCGATTTGCTTGAGTTCGCGAGCATCGCGTCGAACTGGACCTGACCTGCTAGCCGAATTTCGGACCAGCGACAACTTTGTGGGATGATGGCTCCTCGGATCGAGGAGCAAGATGAAGAAGAGCCGATTTACAGAAGAACAGATGGTGAAGATCCTGCGCGAGGCGGACCAGTCGACGGTCGCGGAGGTCGCCAAGAAGCATGGGATCAGCGACGTCACGATCTACGCCTGGCGCAAGCGATTCGGGCAGCTGGAGCCGGTCGACGTAAAGCGTCTGCGGCAGCTCGAGCAGGAGAACGCTAAGCTCAAGAAGCTGCTCGCCGAGCGTGATCTCGAGATCGACGTCATGAAGGAGGTGGCAGCAAAAAAATGGTAAGCGCGCAGGTGCGTCGTCGGCAAGTGGCGTTCGTGTGCGAACGCGGTGTGTCGCAGCGACGGGCGTGCGCGCTGATGTCAGTGGCCAGATCCACTTTGCAATACGAGTCTCGACTGGCGCGGCGAGATGCGCCGGTGGTGGCAGCGATGCGCGAGCTGGCAGCGCAGTACCCGCGCTATGGTTATCGGCGCATCCAGGTGTTCCTGGCCCGCCGGGGTCACGCGATGAGCGCGGATCGCACGCATCGGATCTGGCGACAGTACGGCTTTCAAGTGCCTAAGAAGCGGCCTCGACGGCGCATCGCCGCCAGCCGGCCCAGGCCACTACCGGCGCTTGGCGCCAATCAGGTCTGGGCCTATGACTTCGTGTTCGATGCCTGCGCTAACGGCCAGCAGCTAAAGTGCCTGACGGTGATCGATGAGTACACCCGCGAGTGCTTAGCCATCGACGTTGCCGGCAACATCCGCTCTGGTCGCGTCATCGAGGTTCTCTCGAAGCTCGTGAGCACGCATGGCGCCCCACGCTACCTCAGATCTGATAATGGCCCGGAGTTCGTATCAAGAGCGGTCCTGCGCTGGCTGACGGAGACCAACATCGATACCGCACACATCGATCCCGGCAAGCCCTGGCAGAACGGATCGAACGAATCCTTTAACGGCAAGTTCCGAGACGAGTGCCTGAACATGCAGTGGTTCAAGAACCGGATCGATGCGAAGATACTGATCGAGCAGTTCCGGCGAGAGTACAACGAGGTCCGTCCCCATTCGAGCCTCGGTCAGCTCACACCGCTGCAGTTCAAACAGACCCAACCAACAACAACCGTGGAAGCCTCATCTCCGAAGTAACTGCTGGTCCGAAGAAAGCCGGAAGGTCATCATCGTCGGAGACCAGGGCGATCAGAATGTGTCGCCTCACCTCATCTAAGGTTATAGCCATGTGTTCTGTTTCGGTGTGGGTGGCCTTTCCAATTATATCTATTCAATAGGGTAACGGGCTGCGGGCGTTCATTTTTTTAGATCCGAACTAATCCGGAGCACGTCGAGATAGTCCGCCCACGCCTGCATCATCTTCCTCCTCTCCACCATTCGCGTGGCTCGATTGTATGCTGCGCGCACCTTATTGCGTTCGGAGTGGGCGAGTTGCAGTTCAATCAGGTCCGGATGCCATCCCTGCTCATTCAAGCAGGTCGATGCCATCGCCCGGAATCCATGGCCGGTCATCTCGTCGGTCCCGTATCCAAGCCGGCGCAGAGCAGCGTTGATGGTGTTCTCCGACATCGGGCGGGCACTGGTTCGCAAGGATGGAAAGACGTAACGGCTTCTACCGGTCAGCTGATGCATATCTCGCAGGATCCGCATTGCCTGTGTCGCTAGCGGCACGATGTGCGGATCGCCCATCTTCATCCGCTCGCCTGGAATGCGCCACTCGGTTGCGTCAAAGTTTATTTCCGACCATTCCGCGTGCCGAAGTTCACCGGGCCGTACAAATACCAGCGGCGCAAGCTTGAGTGCCGCATGCGTCACGGGCTGGCCGCAGTAGCCGTCAATAGCTCTCAGCAGCGCTCCGATTGCCACCGGATCGGTGACAGCGGCGTGATTCTTGGTCGTCGCTGGCGTGAGTGCGCCGCGCAGATCCGCCGTGATGTCTCGCTCGGCGCGACTCGTGGCGACGGCGTATCGAAAGATTTGCCCAACGTATTGTTTCGTTCGATGCGCCGTCTCGTGTTTGCCGCGAGCTTCAATCGGGCGCAACGCTGCCAGCACGTCCGCCGGTGTGACCTTATGGATCGGCCGTGACCCGATGTGAGGCAAGACGAACTCGCTAATCATCCACCGCGCCTTGCTCAGCGTCACCGGCGCAAGCTTCTTTGCTTGCAGCTCCAGCCATTCGTTAGCGACTAACTCGAAGGTGACGGCTCGCGCGTTCTTGTCCGCCTGCCGCCGCGCACTCGGATCAATCCCTTCCGCAATCATCCGCCGAGCATCATCCCGACAGATCCGTGCCCGCTTCAGCGAAACATCCGGATACACCCCAAGCGATATCCCGCGCTCCTTCCCCTCGTAGCGGTACTTGAGCCGCCACCACCGCCCACCACCGGGGGTAACAAGCAAATACAGCCCGCCACCGTCGAACAACTTCAACGGCTTCTCCACGGCTTTGGCCGCGCGAATCTCAAGCTCTGTAAGCGCCATCGTCCAGTTACCCCCAGGTGGGCGGCGAGTCCTAGAGTTACTCCCAGAGTTACCCCCGTGCGTGCTAGGCTGCCCATGGACAGCCGAAGAACGTGGTGGAACAAAACGCCTAGAAAACTAGGCCGTAGTGGGAGTGAGAGGACTTTACTGGACGCTCTCGGATGTAGGGATGGTGCCGGTGGAGGGAATCGAACCCACACGCTTTTAAGGGCGGCGGATTTTGAGTCCGCTGCGTCTACCAGTTCCGCCACACCGGCCCGGGGAGCGAAGGGCGGCGATTATAGCGGATTGTCGTTGGCCGGCCACAATGTCTTTTTGCGACCTTTTTGCCCGCCGGCGCATCAAAGCAGGCAATGTCGCACTTTCAGGTATCGAGGTCGCCGCGGAAGTGGTCCGGGCTGCCCAGGCGGGCGAGCCGCGGGCGCACGAGGCCATTTATCTGGCGTGCCGCCGGCCCATCTACACCCTGATCCGCCGCCTGGTGGTGCGCACGGCCATTGCCGATGAGCTGTTCCAGGAAACCTTCATCGAAGTCCTGCGCAGCATCAATGCGTACAGCGGAGACGGAGCCTTCGGCGGCTGGGTGCGGAGCATCGCGGTGAACAAGTGCCTGATGTACTTGCGATCGCCGTGGCATCGCAGCCTGCTGTACCTGGACAACGAAGAACAGTCGTCGGCGTCCATGGTGTTGCTGGACGAAGCCTCGCAGCCCGATGTGCAGGCGTCGGCGAGTGTCGACGTGGAGCGTGCTTTGGCCAGCTTGCCTGCGCTCACGCGCAGCGTGGTGTGGCTGCACGATGTCGAGGGTTACACACACGGGGAGATTGGACGCCTGCTCGGACGCACGGCGAGCTTCTCGAAATCTCAACTGGCGCGCGCACATGTCCGCTTGCGCGAACTGTTGGATCAACCGGCGGGATCAGCGTCATGCACGCACGTATCGAGCACTTGTTGAGTCTGCGCGACGGCGAGCCGGTCGCGGCGAACGTATCGGAACACGTGAAGGCGTGTTCGACCTGCAGCGATGAATTGCAGCGATTGTCGTCGGTTCGCGCGGAAATGCAGGGGCTGCGGCAGTTCGAGCCACCGGCGATGGCGTGGGATCGCATCCAGCAGGCCATTCCCGAGCGCCGTCCGCGACTGCGCTGGGAGAAGGTGGGGCTGGCCGCCGCGGTGACAGTGGCGATCACGTTGACGGCGGTCGCGTTCATCACGAGCAACTCCGATCGGAGCAGCGCCGGAGCACCCGCAGAAGTGGCGGAAGCAGAAGCCCCGACGCAGGACGCGAACCCCCATCTCGAAGAGTTGGTCGCGCAGTCACAGCGGTTGGAAGGGCTGTTACGGAAGTTGCCCGAGCGTCCGCGGGTCGAGCGAGTTTCCACGGCCGCGACCATCGACACCATCGAGCAACGCATTCAGTGGCTGGATTTCCAGCTCTCCACCGCGCCCGACCAGGACTTGAGCGAGGAGCAGTCGCGCCGGCTATGGCGCGAGCGCGTGGATTTGATGGATTCGCTGGTGAAGGTTCGCTACGCCGAAGCCGGCGGGGCCTGGTTTTGACAATGGGAGTGCAAGCCCTATGAATCTGGGATCGACAATGACGGTGCGTGTCGCGCTGCTGGCCGTTGCCGCAGCATTCGCAATGACGGCGACCGCGGCTGAAGTGGAAAAGAAGTCCGAAGAATCACAGGCCAAGATCGAGAAGAAGCTCGAAGACGCGCGACGCAGGCTGGATGTTGCAGCTCGCGAGGTCGCGGAACTGAGCATGTCCATGTCGGAGCATGTGATGCCGTCGGTGCATCACTTCACTCGCGTCATGCCACAGCGAGCCATGCTTGGAATCAACCTGGGGCCACGCGGTGAAGAGTTGTCCGAGGGAGTGCCGATCGTCAGTGTCAGTCCGGGCGGAGCGGCCGAGAGTGCCGGCCTGAAGGCGGGGGATGTGCTGCTCGCCATCGGCGACAAGCGACTGAAGCGCGATGGAGAGCTGTCTCCGCGCGATGTGCTGTTGAAGCAAATGGGCGAGGTCAAACCGGGTGAGAAGGTGAAGGTGCGCTATCGGCGCGACAACAAGGTCGCGACCGCAACCGTCACCGCCCAAGAGCCCGTTCGCCTGTTCGCTACGCATCCCTTTGGAGCGGGCGCGCGTGCGGGCGGCCCGGCGATGCCGTTGCCGCCGATGGCGGCATTGCGCGTCGCCGGCGTATTTGGCTCGACGGAGCTGGTGCCGCTGACGCCCAAGCTCGGGCATTACTTCGGTACGGAGAAGGGTTTGCTGGTGGTGCGCGCGCCGTCGGATAGCCGGCTGAAGCTAGAAGATGGCGATGTCATTCTCGATATCGACGGGCGCACGCCGTCGAGCCCGACCCACGCGCTCCGCATCCTCGGTTCGTATCAGGCGGGCGAGCAGCTGAAGCTCAACGTGCTGCGCCAGAAAAAGAAGATGTCGTTTGAGATCACGATCCCGGACGAGCCGGCCGCGGCGCGCACCAACTCATTCATATTCCATGATGAGCTCGATGAGCCGCAGTTCGATGACAGCGGCAACGTCATGTTTCGTGCCGTACCGGCCATGCCGGTGCCGCCGCCCCCGCCGGGCGCATCGGATCATGTGCTCGGTATCGTGCAGGAGGAGCCGGCCTAAGAGCAATGGCACTTAGTTAGCGCCCTGCAGTGGTTGGCGGTTAGCGGTTAGGGCAGAACGGCGGCCAGGATTTAGCTCATTTCTGGCCAACCGCTATCCACTATCCGCGAACCGCTGCGACAAAGACGGTTAACTAAGCACCATTGGGCCTAAGAGGGCCCGTGCAGGGCAGGCGAGGGCCTCGACTGCCTGCACGAAGACCTCCTCGTCCTAAAACCGGTAGCGCGCCGCCACGTCGAAGCTGCGCTCCGGCCCTACGTAGATGCCTTGACGCAAGCTGGCGATGTAACGTTCGTCGGTCAGGTTCTTGATCGTGCCGCCGAAGCTCAAATTGCGGCTCACGTCGTAGACCAGGCTCAGATCCAGCACCGTGTAGCTGTCGATGCGCCCGGTAAAAAAGCCGGTCAGGCTCTCGGCGATCTCGCGAGTGTTGGTCACATCCGTGTACTGTGCGCCGGTGTGGTGCAGGCTCAGCGCGCTGCGCAGGCCGCCGATCTCGTGCTCGAGCGTGAGGTTGGCCACCCATTCCGGGGTGTAGGGAATGCGATTGCCGTCCGGTGTGCTCAGCGTGCCGTCACGCGTGAAACGGTCGCCGTCGAATTCCGCATCGGCGATGTACGTGGCGTTGGCGTTCAAGCTGAAACCCGCGCCCAACGCCAGGCCGAGTCCGGCTTCGATGCCCTGATGCAGCGTCTTGCCGCCGTTGGTCACTTGGAACTGGCTGTTGCTGTTGGCGGGGATGATCTGATTGTCGAATTGCATACGGAACAAGGCCAGCTCGTACTTCAGGCGCTTACCGCCGCCGCGCACGCCCGTCTCGATGTTGACCGAGCGCTCGGCATCGAGCTGCTGATCGTCCAGTCCATTCAGCGCATCGCCGTTGAGCGCGGGCGAGAACGCCTTGTAGACGCTCGCGTACATCTGCAGCTCGGGCGTGAATTGGTAGGTGACGCCGAGGCCGGGCAGCAGCTCGGTATTCGAACTGTCCGCCTGGTTGCCTTGAGCAACCGAGCGGCGCCGATCCTTGCGTTGCTGCTCGTAGCGTTCGGCACGCAGGCCGGCGGTGACACTGAAACGCTCCGTCAGCAGGAAGCGGTTCTGCGCGTAGAACGCCAGGCTTTCCGCCGAATCGATGACATCCTTGTTGATCGTTCCGGTGCGCGGCGTCGCGCGCGTCGCTGCGACTGTCCTGTCCTGCATCTCTTCGTCCATATAGCGCAGGCCAAGCTCGGCTTCGTTCGCGATCCCGAATATTGCGTGCTCGAATTGCAGGCGGCTTTCCACGCCGAAGCGCTCGAACTCGCGATTGTTGCCGTTCAAGTTGTCGGTGTAGACCCAGCGCCCGGCGGCGGCGGACGCGGCGTTGTCGGTCGCATAGCGCCAGTAGTTGCGATGCATCTCGCTGCCGTAGACGAGCGTATTCAAACGCGCGCTGTCGCCGATCAGCCACTCGTGATTCAAATCGAGCGAGCGTCGGCCCGTGAGGAACCAGTCATCCGGCGCCGGGTTGTAGTCCCGGCCGCTCTGATAGTCCCGCAGGAAGAGGCCGCGATAGGAGATGTTGGCGTCGTTGTCGTAGTCGGTGTACTTGATGCTCAGACGCTGGTTGCTGCCGATGTCGAGGCCCATCTTGAGCACGACGTCGGTCATGTCGTAGCCCTTGTCCATGAAGCCGTCGCTGCGCGCGCGAGTGACGAGGGCGCCGAAGCGGGCCTCATCGGAGGCGGTGCTGGCACCCAGTTCCAATGAGGCTTCGCGTGTGTTGAAAGATCCAGTGCGCACGGCCAGCTCGACACCGTCCCGAGGCTGCTTGGTGATGTAGTTGATCACGCCACCAATGGTGCTCGGACCGTAACGCAGCGAGGCGGCGCCTTTCAGAATCTCGATGCCTTCCATGCGCTGAACGCGCGGGTTGTAGTAGCGACCGTTGCCTACGAACAGGCCCGGCGCGACGGGTACGCCGTCCTCGAGGATGAGTGTCTTGTAATCCGCCGAGCTCAAGCCGCGAACGCCGATGTTGGCGACGATGGCGGTTTCTTCCTCGGGCTTGATGGTCACGCCCGGTACGGTCCGCAAAGCTTCCTCGGTTGAGCGCGGCTGCTTCAGCGTTAGCTCTTCCGTCGTCACGATGGTCACAGCACCCGGTTGACGAGCGATGTCGCTCTCGGCGTGCCCGACTACCACGATGGTGGGCAGTCTCGATACATCTATCTCCTCAGCGAAGGCGGGCAGGTTGGCCACGAAGCTGCCGCCAGCCAGGATCAACACCTGGGTGCGCAGGCAATGAGAGCGACGGCGAGGCAATGTGTTGGTAACCATCGAGGTGTTCTCAAAAAGACTGTTTATTGACAGCCGCTCTCGTCCGGTCGCGGCTTGGCCAGGACGCTACTGTAAATGAGAGGGATTCGTATTTGCAATATGTGGGTCGAGGCGACGTAATGCAGCGCCCGCGGCCCGCGCGAATAGAAAATGCAGACAGAGGCCGAGCTCTAGCGGCCTTGGCACGTCGCTACGCGGTGATCGTGATCACGTACCTGATTGAACAGGCGGCAGAGGTCCGCACCTGCGTCATGTCGAAGTGGTGTTCGCAGAGGCAGCCCCGCTCACCTTCTGCTACCGTGCGCGCCGCATGCGGCGCAGCGACTTTGCCTATGACCTTCCGGTCGACCTGATTGCTCAGCATCCTCCGGCCCAGCGGGCCGGGGGACGGCTGTTGCACGTGTTGCCGAACGGCTCGCCTAAGGATCTGAATTTCACGGATTTTCCCGGACTGGTTCGGCCCGGTGACCTGCTGGTTTTCAATGACACGCGGGTGATTCCGGCACGCGTGCACGGCGTGAAGCCCACAGGCGGGCAGGTGGAAATCCTGCTCGAGCGCGTGCTGGGCGGGAATCGCATCCTTGCGCACGTCCATGCCAGCAAGCCGTTGCGGACCGAGGCGCCGGTCGCGCTGCCCGGCAATGTGGAAGCGCGCTTCATCCAGCGGCACGAGGATCTGTTCGAGTTGCAGTTAACTGTCGAACCGCTCGCGTACTTTCAACAGTACGGCGCCATGCCGTTACCTCCTTATATAGAGCGTAATGCCGAAGCGGACGATGCCACGCGCTATCAGACGATCTACGCCCGCGAACCCGGAGCCGTCGCGGCGCCGACGGCGGGCCTGCACTTCGATGACGACGTTCTTGCTCGCTGCAAGGGCAAAGGCGTCGAATCGACGTTTGTGACTTTGCATGTCGGGGCCGGCACGTTTCAGAACGTTCGCGTCGATGACCTGCAGCAGCATCGCATGCACGCGGAGCGCCTCAGCGTCAGCGCTGAAGCGTGCGATGCCATCGCTGCAACCAGAGCGCGGGGCGGGCGAGTGGTGGCCGTGGGAACGACGGTCGTTCGAACGTTGGAATCGGCGGCGCAATCGGGCGAGTTGCAGCCTTACGAGGGCGAGACGCGACTGTTCATCACGCCCGGCTATCGATTCCGGGCGATCGATGCGTTGCTCACCAACTTTCACTTGCCCGAGTCGACCTTGTTGATGCTGGTCTGCGCTTTCGGCGGCTTCGACACCGTGATGCATGCCTACCGGCATGCGGTCGAGCGGCGTTACAGATTTTTCAGTTACGGTGACGCGATGTTTCTGGAGCGCCGCTAGCTCATGGGCATGCAGTTCGAATTGCTGGCGACGGATGGCGGCGCGCGCCGCGGCCGTTTGACGTTCCCTCGCGGCGTGGTGGAAACGCCCATCTTCATGCCCGTCGGCACCTACGGCACCGTCAAGGCGATGACGCCGGAAGAGCTTGTCGGCATGGGCGCGCAGGTCGTGCTCGGCAATACCTTTCATCTGATGTTGCGGCCGGGCATGCCCGTGATTCGCGCTCATGCCGGGCTGCACCGGTTCATGCATTGGGAGAAGCCCATCCTCACCGACTCGGGCGGCTTCCAGGTGTTCAGTCTCGCGACCATGCGCAAGATCACCGAGGAGGGCGTGAACTTTCGCTCGCCCATCAATGGCGACGCGGTGCTGTTGACCCCGGAGAAATCCATGCAGGTCCAGCGCGACCTGGATTCGGACGTAGTGATGATCTTCGACGAGTGCACGCCGTATCCGGCCACGGAAGCCGAAGCGAGGCGCTCGATGGAGCTGTCATTGCGCTGGGCATTGCGCAGCCGGGCGGAGTTCGACCGTCTGCAGAATCCCAACGCCCTGTTCGGCATCGTTCAAGGCGGCATGTATACAGCGTTGCGCGAGGAATCGGCGGCGGGGTTGCAGCAGATCGGCTTCGACGGTTATGCCATCGGCGGTCTCGCGGTCGGCGAGCCGAAGCAGGAGCGGGAGCGCATGCTCGAGGCCATCACCCCGCGGCTGCCCAAGGATCGGCCGCGCTACCTGATGGGAGTCGGCACACCCGAGGACCTGGTGGAAGCGGTGAGCCGGGGCGTGGACATGTTCGATTGCGTCATGCCCACGCGCAACGCTCGCAATGGCCACTTGTTCACCAGCACGGGCGTGGTCCGCATTCGCAATGCTCGATACGAAACCGACACCGGACCGCTGGACGAGGCCTGCCCCTGTTACACCTGCACGAATTACAGCCGCGCCTACTTGCGGCACCTGGATCGCTGCGGCGAAATTCTGGCTGCGCGGCTCGGCAGCATTCATAATCTGCACTTCTATCTGTCCCTGATGCAGTCCATGCGCGCTGCCATCGAGGAGCATCGCTTCGAGTCTTTCGCCGCGGATTTCCTGGCGCGTCGGTCGAAGAGCGACGCGGGCGAATAAGCAGCCATCGCGCACGATGAAACCCAGTCAACAATCGTCCATGCTCGCCGATCTGCCTACCGCGCCCTGGTTTCGACGCCTGCTGGTCTCCGGCCTGATCCTGGGCATTCTGCTGCTGACCTTCTCGGTGCTGCAGCCGTTCATCGTGCCGCTGGTGTGGGGGGCGATCCTGACGTACGTCGCCTGGCCGCTGCACCTGCGGATCATGAAGCTGGTGGGCAATCGCGGGCCGGTGGCGGCGCTCATTACCACGCTGATCGTCACGGTGATCATCGTGGTGCCGCTGGTCTGGCTGATCCTGATGCTGCGAGTCGAAGCCGTGGCTGCATACGCCGAGATCCAGAATTTCCTGGCGAGCAAGCCGGTGCTGCCACAGGCCGTTCGCGACCTGCCCTATGTCGGCGCCCAGGCGCAGGACATATTGAATCATCTCGCTGCCGACCCGAAAGCGCTGCGTGAGCAGTTCATGGTGATGATGGAGCAATCGTCAGTCGAAGTGACGCGGCTCATCGGCGGCGCCGGACGCAACATCGCCAAGCTCTTTTTTGCGGTATTTTCCATGTACTTCCTGTTGCGCGACGGACCGCGGCTGATGCGCGAAGCACGCGCAGTGCTCGAAGGAATATTGGGCCCTCGAGTGCACGACTACATCGACGCGGCGGGCTACACGACCCAGGCGGTGGTGTATGCGCTGATGCTCGGCGCACTGGCGCAGGGCGCGGTCGCCGGCATCGGCTATTGGATTTTCGGTGTGGAAGCGCCGGTGTTGATGGGCGCCGTCACCGTGATCATCGCGCTGGTGCCGTTCGGCGCGCCGATGGTGTGGGGCAGCCTGGCCACTTGGGCGATCGTTCGCGGCGAACTGGTCGATGGCGTTGGCCTGATCCTGTGGGGACTGGTTCTGGTCAGCTGGGTCGACAACATCGTGCGCCCGCTGGTGATCTCGAACGCGACGCGCATGCACTTCCTGTTGGTGGTGTTCGGCGTGCTCGGTGGCGTGCTGGCATTCGGCCTGGTGGGCCTGTTCATCGGCCCGGTGCTGCTGGCGGTGTCGCTGGCCATCTGGCGCGAGTGGCTGGAGGAGCATTCAACGCATGACGACATGACGATCGTCTCCTCCGATGGCGCAACGCCCATGAAGAAGAGAACGGGAACGCCCTGACAGGCGGACTGCTCGAACCGATCAGCTGACCGCCTGCTTGCGCAGCAGGATCTTGTCGATGCGCACGCCGTCCATGTCGATGATCTCGATCTTCAGATCGCGCCAGGTCAGTGTGTCGCCGGCCTTGGGAATGCGGCCGAGGCGCGCCAGCACGAAACCGGCGACCGTGTGATAGTCGCGGCCGCCCATGTCGCGGCGGTTCAATCGCTGCTGCAACTCTTCGATGGGCATGTGCCCATCCACCAGATACGACCCGTCTTCGCGCTGCACCCATTCGGCGCGCTCGCGGCTGCCCAGGTCGGGCAGCTCGCCGGCGATTGCCTTGAGAATGTCGATGGGCGTGGTGATTCCTTCGATTTCACCATATTCATCGGTGACCACGGCCAGGTGCGTGCTGGAGCGCTGGAACTGATCCAGCATCTGCAGCACCGAAATCGAATCGGGAATATGCAGCGGCGGCTCCAGGTCCTTGTCCGGGTCGAGCTCGCCCCGATGCAGCGCTTCGCTCAGATCGGCGAGCGTGATCATGCCGAGCAGGTTGTCGAAGTTGCCTCGCGAGACCAGGAAGCGGGCATGACCGCTTTCCTTGGCGCGTTGCCAGAGCACATCGAGTGGCTCTTCCAGATTCAGCCAGATCACGTCCTGGCGCGGAACCATGATGGAACCGACCTTGCGATCGGCCAGCGCCAGCACGCCTTCGAGCAATCGCCGCTCCGATGCCAGGAACACGCCGGCGCGCGTGCCTTCGGCGACCAGGGCGCGCACATCGTCTTCAGTGACCGCCGCCTGGGGCGCGGACGATACGGGCAGCAGCTTGAGCAGCGCATTCACCGTCACGCGCAACAACCACACGAACGGCACCATGATGGTGGCGAACAAACGCATCACCGGCGCGACGAAGGTCGCCAGCGTTTCGGCGTGCAACAGGGCGACGCGCTTGGGCATGAGCTCGCCAAGGATCAGCGATACGAACGTCACGATCAGCACCACGACGGTGTATGCCGCTTCCTCCGCGAACGAAGCATGCACGCCGATGTCTATCAGCAGGCTCGCCAGCGGATCGGCGAACACGTTGGTGCTGTAGATGCCCGTGACCAGCGAGATCAGGGTGATGCCGATCTGGATCGCCGAGAGCAGGGTGGTGGGATCCTCCATCAGCGCCAGCGCGGATCTGGCCCCGGCCCGGCCCTGTTCCGCGGCGGCCTGCAGGCGAACCCGCTTGGCGGCGACCAGCGCCATTTCCGACAGCGCGAAGAATCCGTTCAGCAGTATCAGCAGCAGCAGGATCAGGACATCGCGGGAAAGCATGTAGTGATACGGGACCTCGCAACCCCAAAGCCGGGGCAGCACAGTGTACGGCAGCGGCCGGCCGCTGCACGGCGCATTGCGGCCAATCGACGCCGGGAAGGGTCTTCGGCCCCCGCCTGGATAGTGGCCGGAAGGGTGGTGTGTATAATGCGCCGCTCTTTGCCGGCCCCGGCTTTCCGGGGGGCGCCCCGGGCGCCGGCGGCAATCATGATGACGTTCTTTGGGTCACATTCTTTGTCGGGGATTCGTCCCTCTTTTTTCGCAGTTTTCGGGGGCATTGCAAGATGGACTGGTTGATTTCCACCGCTGCCGCGCAGGCGACCGGCGCCCCGGCCCAGCCCAGCGCGCTCATGCAATTCTTGCCGCTGGTGCTGATCTTCGTGGTGTTCTATTTCCTGCTGATCCGGCCGCAGACCAAGCGCGCCAAGGAACATCGGGCCATGGTCGCCGCCCTGGAAGTGGGCGCCGAGGTGGTCACCAACGGCGGCATTCTGGGCAAGGTCACCGAGGTGAGCGAGCAGTTCCTCACGGTCGAGGTCGCGCAGGGCGTGAATATCAAACTGCAGCGCCACGCCGTGGCCCAGGTGCTCCCCAAGGGCACCTTGAAAAGCGTCTGAACCTCACGCTAAACCTCCAGCGCTCCGCTTCATCGCATGTACCAGATTCCCGCCTGGCGCTATTGGCTCGTGGCCGTGACATTGGTGCTCGGCATCCTGCTGGCACTGCCGAATCTTTTCGGCGAGGACCCCGCCATCCAGCTGGCGCGTGACGACCGGGCAGCCATCGACACGGCCGAGCTCGAACGAGTGCGCGGCATGCTCGAGGCGGCTCAAGTCACGCCCAGCAGCTCGTACCTCGAAGCAGGGCGGCTGATGCTGCGCTTCGCTCGCACCGACGACCAGATCAAGGCTCGTGACGTGATCCAGGACGCCGCGCCGGGCGATTATGTCGTTGCACTGACCGACGTGCCGCGCACGCCTGAGCTGCTGCGCAAGGTCGGTCTCAAACCGATGAGCCTGGGTCTCGATCTGCGTGGCGGCGTGCACTTCATGTATCAGGTGGACGTGGAGGGTGCCATCAAGCTCGCCTACGAACGCCTGGCGCAGGATGTGAGAACGCAGCTGCGCGATGCCCGCATTCACTATAGTCAGGTCACCGAGGATGGCTCTCGCGTCGTGGTCACGCTGCGTCCCGACGCTGACGTGGCCGCTGCGCGCAAGAAGATTCAGGCAAACGATCCTGGCATCGTTATCACCGAGAGTCAGACGGGCGGCGCCGAGCCGGCGACGGTGCTCACGGTCACCTACACTCCCGAGCGTTTGAAGCAGCGGCAGGACTTCGCGATCGAGCAGAACATCACCACGCTGCGCAATCGCGTCAACGAGCTCGGCGTGTCGGAACCCATCGTCGCGCGGCAGGGCTCCGATCGCATCATCGTGCAACTACCCGGTGTCAGCGATCCGAACCAGGCGGTCCGCGTGCTTGGTGCGACGGCCACGGTCGAATTCCGTCTGGTCGACGAGAACAACAACCCCTATGAAGCGGAGAGCACCCGGCGCATTCCGATCGGCTCCAAGCTGTATCGCGACAACGCCGGCCGCCCGATACTGCTGAAACGCGATCTCATCGCCACCGGCGAACAGCTGACCGACGCCACCAGCGGCTTCTCCGAAGGCGCGCCCGAGGTCAATGTGACGCTGGACGCGCGTGGCGGGCAGGAAATGCTGGAAGCGACCCGCGACAACGTCGGCCGCCGCATGGCCGTGGTCTACATCGAAACCAAGAATCTTGCCGAAGGCGAGACCTGCAAGGGCACGCGTTCCGGCGACACTTGTGTCGAAGAGCGCGTCATCAGCGCCGCGACCATCCAGAGCGTGCTGTCATCCCGCTTCCGTATCACTGGCCTGGCGGCGGCTGAAGCGCACGAGCTGGCGTTGCTGTTGCGTTCCGGCGCACTGGCGGCCCCGCAGACCATCGTCGAGCAGCGTTCGATCGGTCCGAGCCTCGGCCAGGACAACATCGATCGCGGTCTCAAGGCGCTGGCGCTTGGCGCGGTGCTGACCTTCATCTTCCTCGCCGCCTATTACCGCGCGTTCGGCATGGTGGCCAACTTCGTGCTGATCATGAACGTGGTGCTGCTGGTGGCGCTGATGTCGCTGTTGCAGGCATCGCTGTCGTTGCCCGGTATTGCCGGCGTGGTGCTCACGATCGGTATGGCGGCGGATGCCAACGTGCTCATCTACGAGCGCATACGTGAAGAGTTACGTATCGGCAATTCGCCGCACGCTGCGATCAGCGCAGGCTTCGACAAAGCGTTCTCGGCCATCGCCGACTCGAACATCACCACGCTGATCGCGGGTATCGTGTTGTTCGCGTTCGGCACCGGTCCGATCAAGGGCTTCGCGGTGACTCTGGTGCTGGGCATCCTCACTTCGCTGTTCACGGCCGTGATCTGCAGCCGCGTCGTGATCGACCTGATCTGGGGACGGCGCCGCCGCCTCGCCACGCTGCCCGTATAACCCAAGCGCTATCGAGCAAGTCAGATGGAATTTTTCCGGCGCACTCCGAACATCGATTTCATGGGCACGCGGCGGATCACTTATGTGATCTCCGCGATTCTGATGCTCGGTTCGCTCGCCTTGCTGGCCGTGCGTGGCTTGAACCTCGGTATCGACTTTACCGGCGGTGTGGTCGTCGAGGTCATCTATCCCCAGGCCGCGGATATCGATGGTGCCCGCGCCGCGCTGGAGCAGGCGGGATTTGACGATGCGCAGGTCCAGTCATTCGGCAGTTCCCGCGATCTGGCCGTGCGAGTGATGCCGGACGCAGGCGAAGACGTGAATGAAGTCAGCGCGCGGGTCGCTGCGGCGCTGGGACAAGCGGAGCCCGGCGTCGAGGTGCGGCGTACCGAAGTGGTAGGCCCGCAAGTCGGCAAGGATCTGACCGAGCAGGGCGGCCTCGCCCTGCTGTTCTGCTTCATCGGTATCCTGATCTACGTCGGCTTTCGCTTCGAGAAGAAAATGGCGGCCGCCACGGTCCTGGCCGCCATCCACGATCCGCTGTTCATTCTCGGCTTCTTCTCCGCCACGCAGATGACCTTCGACCTGACGGTGCTGGCGTCGATCCTGGCGGTGATCGGTTACTCCATCAACGACACCGTGGTGGTGTTCGACCGCGTCCGCGAGGTGTTCCTCGAGAAGCGCAAGGCGACGCCGTTCGAGGTCCTGAACCTGTCCATCAACCAGACGCTGTCGCGTACCTTGATGACCAGCTTCTCGGTGCTGTTCGTGGTGCTGTCGCTGTACCTCTTCGCCGGCGAGAGCCTGGCCGGCTTTTCCATCGCCATCATCCTGGGCGTGCTGATCGGCACGTATTCGTCGATCTTCGTGGCCGGCTCGCTGGCGCTGGACATGGGGCTGAAGGCGCAGGACCTGATGAGCATCAAGAAGGAAGACCCGGAACTGGACGCCCTGCCGTAACCGTTATCCTGGTCGTCATCTGGGGCGTTACCAGCAGCAGCACCCACTAGGCACCGGCATCCGCGATGGTCTGGATCATCTTCTTCGCCTTGTATCTCGGCGTGCTGGCGCTGGACCTGGTGGTCCTGCACCGCGAGTCGAAGGCGATGAGCGTGCGCCAGGCGCTCGGCTGGACCGTCGTCTGGATCATCGTGGCGCTGTCGTTCTCCGCGCTGGTGTACGGCGTCTACGAGCATCACTGGTTCAACTGGCGCGTCACGCCCGATGCCCCCAGCGGCAACGAGGCCATGATCCAGTACATCACCGGCTATCTGCTCGAGTGGTCGCTGTCGGTCGACAACATCTTCGTCATTGCCGTGATCTTCACCTTCATGAAGATCCCGCCGCAGTACCAGTATCGGGTGCTGTTCTGGGGCATCGTCGGCGCCATCCTGTTACGCGGCGCGATGATCGCGGCGGGCGCGGTGCTGATCCATTCGTTCGATTGGATGTTCTACGTGTTCGGCGCCATACTGCTGCTGTCGGCGGCACGCATGCTCAAGAGCGAGGACGAGCAGTTCGATCCCGGCAAGAGCGTGCTGGTGCGCCTGGCTCGCCGCGTCTATCCGGTCACCGACAAGCTCGACGGCGAACGTTTCTTCACCACGGTCGACGGCGCCCGAGCCGCCACGCCGCTGTTCGTCACGTTGCTGCTGGTCGACTTCGCCGACGTGGTGTTCGCGGTCGACTCCATTCCCGCCATCTTCGCGGTGACCCAGGAGCCGTTCATCGTGTTCACCTCGAACGCCTTCGCCATCCTCGGCCTGCGCTCGCTGTATTTCGCCATCGCCGGACTGATGGTCATGTTCAAGTACATCAAGTTCAGCCTGATCTTCATCCTCGGCTTCGTGGGCGTGAAGATGATGCTGCACCATCATCTGGAAATTCCGCACGCCATCTCCCTGGGCGTGATCGTGGCGTTCCTGGCCATCGGCATCATCGCCTCGCTGTGGTCATCGCGGCGAGAAGCCGGTGCCGGCGTCGACTTGCGTAACGACTGAGCGCAGCGACAACAGGACGATTGAACGGGGATCTTTGCATGAGGACTCGCTAGTGGAATTTCTCACCGATCCCCAAGTCTGGTTGGCGTTCCTGACGCTGACGGCCCTGGAGATCGTCCTCGGCATCGACAACATCATTTTCATTTCCATCCTGGTCGGGCGCCTGCCGCCCGCTCAGCGCGCCCGGGGACGCACCTTCGGCCTGGCACTGGCGATGCTCACGCGCATCCTGCTGCTGCTGTCGATCACGTGGGTGATGGGGCTGTCGGACGAGCTGTTCTCGGTCATGGGGCGCGGCGTGTCGGGGCGCGATCTGATCCTGTTCGGCGGCGGCCTGTTCCTGCTGGCCAAGAGCACGCTGGAGATTCATTCGAGCCTGGAAGGCGAGAGCGAGCACCGCGAGGCCGGCAACGGCGGGGCCTCGTTCATGTCGGTGATCCTGCAGATCGCCGTGATCGACATCGTGTTCTCGCTGGACTCGGTCATCACCGCCGTGGGTATGGCCGATCATGTCGAAGTGATGATTGCCGCAGTGATCGTGGCGGTGCTGCTGATGATGTTCATGGCTGGCCCGATCAGCGACTTCGTGGACCGCCACCCGACCATCAAGATGCTGGCGCTGTCGTTCCTGATCCTGATCGGCGTGGCGCTGATCGGCGAGGGCCTGGGCTTCCACATCCCGAAGGGCTACATCTACTTCGCGATGGCGTTCTCGGTGGCGGTGGAAATGCTGAACATGCGGTTGCGCAAGCGCATGGACCGGCCCGCGGAGCAGCCGGTCAAGCTGCGCAAGAAGGTGGAGGAAGAGTAGTACTCGAACATCTTGAGTAGTAGCAGCTCGGGTCGCGCGCTGCCGACGATTCGAGTGATCTGCTCAAGCGCCGGCGGCGCTGCGCTGCCTGTTCTTGGTGTCCAGATACAAGTTGTAGAGCGCGACGAACAGCGGGAAGAGATTGGACATGACTCCGACCGAGTCGTTCTTGCCGAAGATGAAGTAGCTGAGCAGCAGCACGCTGCCGGTCGCGCTCATGTACCAGAACAGGGTCGGCATGACCGGCTTGCCGGAGGCCTTGGATGCGGCCAGCTGCACGAACCAGCGGCCGGCGAACAGGAATACACCGGTGTAACCGATCAGTTTCCACGGCGTGACCGTGACGCCGAACATCACGAACAGCACATCATTCATGGCCAGCCAGACTCCGAGGACGACACAGGTGCGGGACTTTACAGAGATTGGCCCCATTGTGGTGCCGGCATTGCACTCGATGGGCCACGACAGAGCGTGCTCGTGAGTGAACGTTCATGCCATTGTCGGGTGACGTTCACGGCAGGATGTGCCTATGATCCGCACCGCCGGGCTACCCAGGAGTACCCTGGCCGTCAGTCAGCTGGCGTGCGGCTGTTACCCTAGAACCAGTCCCTCAGACCCGAGGAAACCGACATAATGAATTGGCGTATCAAACCTCTCGCCGCAATCCTCGCGAGCGCCGAGAAGAAGTCGCTGACACGCACCCTGGGTGCATTTCAGCTGACCATGCTCGGCATCGGCGCGGTGATCGGCACAGGTATTTTCGTGCTGACGGCCGAGGCCGCGCAGAAGGCCGGTCCGGGCATGATGATGTCGTTCGTGATCGCAGGCTTCGTCTGCGCCGTGACGGCCCTGTGCTATGCCGAGCTGGCCGCCATGGTGCCGGTCTCGGGCTCCGCCTACACCTACTCTTATGCCGTGCTCGGCGAAGTGATCGCCTGGATGGTGGGCTGGGCGCTGATCCTCGAATACGCCGTGGCCGCCAGCGCGGTGTCGGTGGGCTGGTCGAACTATTTCGTCGGCCTGATGGAACGAACGCTGAACATAGACGTACCCGCGGCATTCACCAGCGGCTTGCATGTGGGCGGCATCATGAACATTCCCGCCGCGGTCATCGCCTTGCTGGTCACGGGCCTGCTGGTGCTGGGCACGCGCGAGAGCGCGACCGTCAACGCGATCCTGGTCGGTATCAAGGTCTGTGCGCTGACGCTGTTCTGCTTCCTGGCCATCCCCGTGATGAACATGGACAACTTCGAGCCGTTCTCGCCCAACGGCTTCATCGGCGAGATTTCCGGCATGGGTATCGCCGGTGCCGCGGCTTCCATCTTCTTCGCTTACGTGGGCTTCGACGCGGTCTCCACCGCCGCGGAAGAAACCAAGAATCCCCAGCGCAACATGCCCATCGGCCTGATCGGCAGCCTGCTCATCTGCACCATCTTCTACGTGCTGGTCGCCTCCGGTGCAGTGGGCTCGGTCGGCGCGCAGCCGGTGGTTGATCCGGCCACCAATCTCGCCTACGAGCCGGGCAGCGCCGAGATGGCCATGGCCTGCCGCCTGCCGGAGAATGCGGACAAGCTGGTGTGCAGCGGTGAGCCGCTGGCGCACGTGCTGGATCAGATCGGCTGGAAGAAGGTGTCGCAGCTGATCGGCCTGGCCGCGTTCCTGGCGCTGCCCTCGGTGATCCTGATGATGCTGTTCGGCCAGACCCGTATCTTCTTCGCCATGGCGCGAGACAAGCTGCTGCCGTTCAACGATGCGCTTACTCGCATTCATCCGAAGTTCCACACGCCGCACGTGGTCACCATCGTCACCGGCCTGGCCGTGACCGTGTTCGCCGCGTTCTTCCCCGTCGGCGTGCTCGCCGATCTATCCAACAGCGGCACGCTCTTCGCGTTCCTCACCGTGTCCGCTGGTGTGATGATCCTTCGCAAACGCGAGCCGGAACGTCATCGTCCGTTCCGCGCTCCCGGCGTGTGGATCGTTGCGCCCCTGGCGATGGCTGGTTGCGCCTTCCTCATGTTCTCCCTGCCGCTGCGCACGCAGCTCACGTTTTTCCTGTGGGCGGGGGTGGGGTTGGTGGTGTATGCGTTGTACGGGTATCGCAAGAGCCCGATTGGCAATGGCGTGACTGAAACCCAGTAGCTTCGATTCATTTTGGATCAAGCAGGCGCCCGGTTTGCAGTTGCGGCCGGGCGCTTTTGTTTGGGATAGAAGAGCCCTCCCCCCGACCCCCTCCCGTTGGCACGGGAGGGGGAGATCAAAATTTAGATTTTTTCTTTTTCGGAGAAGGCCCTGTGGACCTTGCGGCGTCATCAGCCTTTTTCAGGTGTTTGAGAGCGCCTTCGGACCTCGCCAGCACGCATCGAGAGAACTTTCCTTGCCGCTCGGCTGTTTTGTTGTAGCTGTCGGAGAGCACTCACGAAGAATCACAAGCATCGGTCATCTCTCTTTGGTGCTCTCGCGCAGAGGCGCGGGTTTGCCCGGGCGTGAGGATCAAGGACAGGAAAGGTGCCTACTCCCGGCATGGGCACCGAGGACAGGAAAGGTGGCTACTCCCGGCATGGGCACCGAGGACAGGAAAGGTGGCTACTCCCGGCATGGCACCGAGGACAGGAAAGGTGGCTACTCCCGGCACTGGTCAAGGAATAGGAGAGGTGGCCTCCTACCGCGGATAGGAAACGTGGTCCGCTCCCGGCATGGAGACCAAAGAAGGGAAAAACTGGCGGGTCCTCCGCAGGAGGACCAAAAGAACGGGCCTCCCGAAGGGAGGCCCCCCAAAAAATAAAAACCACTTTAGAGCGGCCGCCCAGCCGAAGGCGGGGCGGCAAGCGATCAACTCAGCTCAGCCGGCACATGAGGCAACAGCAACTCCAGCAAAGGCGCATGCACCTTCGGCGTGCCGGCCAAAATGTTTCCACCCTGCCTGTACTCCTTCCCCTGCAACGAGCTCACCAACCCGCCCGCCTCGGTAATCAGCAGCGTGCCCGCCGCCGTATCCCACGGCGACAACCCAAACTCCCAAAAAGCGTCGAGCCGCCCCGCAGCCACATAAGCCAGATCCAGCGCCGCCGCCCCCGGCCGACGAATACCCGCCGTCGCCTGGGTAACGGCCTTGAACATGGCCATGTAGTTGTCGATCCAATGCAAGTTGGCCCGATAAGGAAACCCCGTGCCGATCAGCGCCCGTTCCAACCCGACATGCTGACTCACACGAATCCGACGCCCATCCAACTGCGCACCTTCACCGCGCGAAGCGGTGAACAACTCCTGCCGCAGCGGGTCATATACAACCGCATGCTCCATGCGCCCACGCCGCTGCACACCGATGGACACGGCGAACTGCGGAAAGCCATGCAGATAGTTGGTGGTGCCGTCGAGCGGATCGATGATCCAGACGAACTCGCTGTCCACGGAGCCGCCATGCGAGCCGCTTTCTTCGGCGAGGAAGGCGTGGTCGGGATAGCTCTTGCGAACCGTCTCGATGATTTCCATCTCGGCCTGAGTATCGATCTCCGAGACGAAATCGTTCTGCCCCTTCTGGCGGATGTCGATGCGATGGACGCGGTTCATCCCGCGGACGATGACTTCACCGGCCCGGCGCGCGGCGCGGACGGCGATATTGAGCAAAGGTTGCATGTAACAACGACCTCGAAAGCGTGACCCGATCGCACCGGACCAGGGCAGGGGCAGAAATGGTAAAGAGCGTGGCAGTGGCTAGCGGTTAGCGGTTGGTGGTTAGTTCAGAATGTCGCCTCGAAATTCTGACCAACCACCAACCGCTAACCGCCAACCGCTAGCTGAGGGGCGCTAGAATAGCGCATTACGATGAGTATTCGTGTCGTCCTGGTCGATCCCAAGCACCCCGGCAACATTGGCGCGGTGGCGCGCGCCATGAAAAACATGGGGCTGAGCGAGCTGCACCTGGTGCGGCCCAAGGCTTTCCCCGATCCTGAAGCGACCGCACGCGCCTCGGGCGCGGACGATGTGCTGGACGCTGCCCGGGTGCATGAGGAATTCGACGACGCCATCGCCGACTGCGGCTTCGTGGTGGGCACCAGCTCCCGGCAGCGGCACCTGACGTTCGACCTGGTCGAGCCTCGCGAATGCGCGCAGCTGGTGGCTCAGGCCGCCCAGGTCGGCAATGTCGCCATCGTGTTCGGCTCGGAAAAGTATGGCCTGCTGAATGTCGAGCTGGCGCGGTGCCATCGGCTGGTGACCATTCCGACCGCGGGCGACTACGCGTCGTTGAATCTCGGCATGGCGGTGCAGGTCATTGCATACGAGATCCTGTTGGCCACGCGCCCGGGTGCGCCAACGCCGCCGCCAGCCGAGGTTCCGTTCGCGACAGCGCATGAGATGGAACTGTTCTACGAGCATTTCGAGCGAGTCCTGGAAGAGATCGACTTTCGCGACCGCACCGGCGGCGGTCACCTGATGGCGCGCGTTCGTCGGCTGTTCAATCGCGCGCGTCTGGATCAGAATGAAATAAACATCCTTCGTGGCGTCTTGACCGCGGTGCAAGCTCGCCGGCGCACCGCCGGAACGAAGTGATTGGTGACCACCGACTGATGACTGGCATGAGCACCACGAAAGCAACCACGATCTATCTCGATTACGCCGCCACCACGCCGGTCGATCCTCGCGTCGCCGAAGTGATGATCGAGTGCCTGCGGCCCGAGGGTGCGCACGGCAATCCTTCCTCGATGGGCCACGACTTCGGGCGCCGTGCCCGTGCCCTGGTCGAGAAGGCGAGGCAGCAAGTCGCAGCGGCGATCGGGGCGCGTCCGGAGAGCATCATCTGGACGTCGGGAGCGACCGAGTCCGACAACCTCGCGATCTTCGGCGTCGCGCGCTTTCACGCCGATCGGGGCCGCCACGTGATCACGGCCCGCACCGAGCACAAAGCCGTGCTCGATGCGTTCAAACAGCTCGAAAAGGAAGGGTTCGAGGTTACCTGGCTGAAGCCGGGCAGCGACGGCATCGTGCGTCCGGAGCAAGTGCGTGAAGCGCTGCGCCCCGACACGCAGCTGGTTTCCATCATGCACGTGAACAACGAGACGGGCGTGATCCAGGACGTTGCCGCGATCGGCGCGATCTGTCGCGAGCGAGGCGTCGCGTTTCATGTGGACGCGGCGCAGAGCGCCGGCAAGCTGCCGCTGAATGTCGAGGCCATGAATATCGATCTCTTGTCCCTGACGGCGCACAAGAGCTATGGCCCCAAAGGCATCGGCGTGCTTTACGTGCGTCGCAAGCCGCCTCTGGGGCTGCGGCCGTTGTTTTATGGCGGCGGGCAGGAGGCCGGGCTGCGCTCGGGCACGCTGCCGACGCACCAGATCGTGGGCATGGGCGAGGCATTCGAGATCGGCGAACGCGATCGCGAGTCGGATGTCGCCCGCATCAGCGCGCTTCGCGACCGGCTGTGGGAGGGATTGTCCGCCCTCGGTGGCGTCGAGCTGAACGGAAGCCCCACGGAGCGCGTTTCGGGCGTGCTCAATGTTTGCTTCCACGGGGTCGAAGGCGAGAGCTTGCGCTTCGCCCTGCGTGATATCGCGGTGTCGTCAGGGTCGGCCTGCGCGTCCGGTTCGGACGAGGCGTCGTATGTGCTGCGCGCGCTCGGTCGAAGCGATCAGCTGGCGCAAAGCTCGATTCGCTTCAGCCTGGGTCGCTTCACGACCGCGGATGAAATCGATCGCGCCATTGCGTCGGTGACTCGCGAGGTGAACCGGTTGCGTACGCTATCTCCCGTCTCCAAGCAGTCGGGCTAGCTGTTGTCAGCGATGGAACCTGAATACACATCGGTCGTCGTCGACCACTTCGAGCACCCGCGCAATAGCGGGCATTTCGAAGCGGGCGAGGGCGTTATCCGAGGCGTAGCGGGCAGCATCGCCCAAGGGACGATGTTCGCGCTCAGTGCGCGTGTCGCCGGGGACCGAATCGAAGCGGTGCGTTTCGAGGCTTACGGATGCCCTCACTGCATCGCCGCGGGGTCCTGGCTGAGCGAACAGTTGGTGGGCCTGACGCGCGCCGAGCTGAACGCCTGGAACTGGCGAGATGCCGACCAGGTGCTGCACTTTCCGCTGGAAAAACGTGGACGACTTCTCATTCTCGAGGATGCCGTACGCGCACTGGCGGCCGCCTGGGATCCCCTTGGCCAGAAATCTATTCCATAATCCGCTCGTTTCGGAATATGGGCCGGCCAATTTGGCATGGCCCTCGCACTTGATTCAGCAGACCGTCGCCATCACGCTTGTACATGCTATGAGCATCTCACTGACTCCCGCTGCTGCCGATCGTGTCCAGTCTTTCCTTACACGCCGGGGCCATGGTCTGGGCCTGCGCCTCGCCATCAAGAAAACCGGCTGTTCAGGCTTCGCCTACGTGGTGAACTACGCCGATGACGTCGGCTCCAACGACGTGGTGTTCGAGGATCGGGGCGTCAAGGTCATCGTCGACCGCGACAGCCTCGATTACATCAACGGCACGGAAGTGGATTTCGTGAAGCAGGGGCTGAACGAGGCGTTCCGCTTCCGCAACCCGAAGGCCAAGGGCGAGTGCGGCTGCGGCGAGAGCTTCAGCGTCTGAGGGCATTCAGTGGTCAGCGGTTAGCGGTTGGTGGTTAGATGGTGGCAGGTCAGTTCGCTGACCAACCACTAGCCACCAACTGCTAACCGCTTCCGCGATTGGCCTCAGGCTATTGCCCTAACTCCGCGTCCCTATTCATTTTCTTGCTGGTCCCGGCCATGCCGGGTAGACTGCGCGCGCGCAATTGCCGCCGCCCGGCGACAGCAGCTCGGGCGGGTGTCGCAAACTCTTTCCAATTCATTGATTAACGGGACGATTCCATGGCGGTCGAACGCACACTTTCCATTGTCAAACCCGACGGCGTGCAAAAGAACGTGATCGGTGAGGTGTACCGCCGCTTCGAGCAGGCTGGCCTCAAGATCATTGGCGCGCGCATGCTGCAGCTCACCCAGGCCCAGGCCGAGGGTTTCTACGCCGTCCACAAGGAGCGTCCCTTCTTCAAGGACCTGGTCAAGTACATGAGCTCCGGCCCGGTGATCGTGCAGGTGCTGGAAGGCGAAAACGCGGTGGCCAAGAACCGCGAGCTGATGGGCGCCACCGATCCGAAGAAGGCCGACAAGGGCACGATTCGCGCCGACTTTGCCACCAGCATCGAAGAGAACGTGGTGCACGGCTCCGACAGCGTCGACAACGCGAAGATCGAGATCGCATACTTCTTTGCGACCGCCGATCTCTGCCCGCGCGCCAAGTAATCCCGCCGGCGCGAATCAGCGAACCTCCCGCGAACCTCATGGACGCGACGACTGCCAAGACCAACCTGCTCGGCCTGACACGGACCGAGCTGGAGGCGTTCGTCGCGAACATGGGCGAGAAGCCGTTTCGCGCCAGGCAATTGATGAAGTGGCTGTACAAGCGCCACATTGCCGACTTCGAGCAGATGACCGATCTGGCGAAGAGCTTTCGCGCCAAGCTGCGTGAAGTTGCCGAAGTCGTGGTGCCCGAGATCACCCTGACGCAAGTGTCCAGCGACGGCACTCGCAAGTGGCTGCTGGCGATGCCTTCCCAGAATGGGGCAAGCGAGGGCGTGAAGCAGGGCATCGAGATGGTGTTCATTCCCGAGCCTGGCCGCGGCACGCTGTGCATCTCGAGCCAGGTCGGCTGCGCCATGGACTGCACGTTCTGCTCGACTGCCCAGCAGGGCTTCAATCGCAATCTCACCGCCGCCGAGATCGTCGGCCAGGTGTGGCTCGCGAACAAGGAGCTGGGCTACCAACACGGCGGCGATCGCGTCGTCACCAACATTGTCTTCATGGGCATGGGCGAGCCGCTGGCGAACTATCGTAACGTCGTCCCCGCCACGGAAATTCTCATGGATGATCTGGGATTCGATATCTCTCGCCGCCGTGTCACGGTGAGCACCTCCGGCCTGGTGCCACAGATGCTGCGGCTCGCTGAAGAAACAAACTGCGCGCTGGCCGTGTCATTGCACGCGCCGAACGACACATTGCGCGACGAATTGGTGCCCATCAATCGCAAGCACAAGATCGCCGAACTGCTGGACGCTTGCTGGGTGTACGTGAACAAGCAGAACGCGCGCAGCATCACGTTCGAATACGTGATGCTCGACGGCGTGAACGATCTTCCCGAACACGCCTACGAGCTGGTCGCGTTGTTGAAAGGCCGGCCCGCCAAGCTGAACCTGATTCCGTTCAATCCGTTCCCGGGCACGCGCTACAAGCGATCCAGTGCCGCCGCTATCGAGCGCTTCCGTGACATTCTGAATGCCAACGGAGTGATCGCGACCACGCGCCGCACGCGTGGCGACGACATCGATGCGGCATGCGGACAGCTGGTCGGCCGGGTGCACGATCGAACGACGGTGCGTCTGGGTTCCAAGCTGATCTCAGTGGCGGTGCAGTGATGAGCGGCGCAATGATGAAAAGAACGGCGATGGCTCTGTCCGTGGTCGCGTTGGCTGCCTCCCTGGCCGGCTGCATGACGACCAGCGATACGCTCGGCAAGCCCGATGCGGAGCGCGCGGCCGAAATCAATTTGCAGATCGGCACGGATTATCTGCGTCGCGGCAACCTGCCGCAGGCCAAAGAGAAGATCGACAAGGCCCTCGAGCAGAATCCCCGCAGCCCCAACGCGCACATCACCGCGGGCTTCCTGTACGAGCGGCTCGGCCAGAGCGACAAAGCCGATTCGCATTTTTCCAAGGCGCTGTCGCTCGATCCGAAGAATCCGGAAATGCAGAACAACTATGGCGCGTTCCTGTGCCAGAAGGGCAAGCATTCGCGCGGCGAGAAATTGATGATCGAGGCCGCCAGCAATCCGTTGTATCGCACGCCCGAGGTCGCGTATCTCAACGCAGCAAACTGTGCCCGCAACGGCGGTGACCTGAAGCGCGCCGAAGAGAACTTGCGCAAGGCGCTGGCGGTGCGGCCGAAGTTCGGCGAAGCGCTGCTGCAGATGGCCGATCTGCAATACAACCAAACCGATTATCTGTCCGCTCGCGGTTTCCTCGAACGGTACATGGAAGTGGGCCGCACGACGCCAACGACCCTGTGGCTGGGCGTGCGTATCGAACGTGGCCTGGGCAACGAGGCCGCCGCGAAGAACTACGCGGAGCGGCTGAAACTGGAATACCCGAGGGCCGCGCAAACCAAGGAGCTGATCGAGTCCGAGCGGAATCCTGGATGAATGCGGCTGGCGACAGCAATGACAGCATGGCTGAGGAGACCGCCGGGGACGATGCCCGGCGGCCGGAGTCGCTGACGCCCGGCGAATTGTTGCGACGGGAGCGCGAGAAGCGCTCGATAACCCAGCTGCACATTGCCGAAGAACTGCACCTGGACGTGCGCATGGTCGACGCCATCGAAGGCAATCGCTTCGGGGAATTGGGCGTGCCCGTGTATGCGCGCGGTCATCTGCGCCAGTACGCGGCGCTGCTGGGATTGTCGCCGCAATTCATCATCGAACGTTACGAGGCAGTCGTCGGGCAGCAGGAAGTGCCAGCGCCGATTCCCGCGTCGGTGGCCGTGGGGACGTCGATGGGCATGGAACGCCGTTCGTTGGCGGGGCCATTGTGGATGGGCGTGGCGCTGATCGCGTTGACGCTCGGTTGGTGGATCTGGTCGACCGTGGCAGTGCCCGGCGATCCGATGCAAGAAGCGCTGAACGAAGAGTTTGCGGCAGAAGCCGAGGCGAGCAGCACCGAGTTGCCTGCGCCGCTGGCGCCCGAAGGTGCGCCGACGCCAGCGGTCGAGGCAGAACGGCGCGAGGCAGCGCCGACCACGAGCGCGCCGGCGCAGAGCACGACGGGTGCCGCAACCAGCGCTGCTGATGCGCTCCGGGTGCGGCTCGAGTTCAGCGATGCGTCGTGGACCGAGATCTACGACGCCACGGGCAAACGTTTGATGTTCGGTCTTGGGGAAAGCGGGCGGACGCGCACGGTAACGGGCACGCCGCCGTTGCGAGTCACGCTCGGCAATGCCTCGGCGGTCACGGTTCAGGTGAACGACCGTCCGGTGGTGGTGCCGCGCCAGGCGGGCCGCGACTCGACCCGATTCCTGATCGCCGCCGGCGGCGTGGTGCAGATGACGAGTGGTGAGGTTCCGGTCGAGTGACCCAGCAGCAGATCCAGCCGCCTCGCGGCATGAACGATATCCTGCCGTCGCAGATAGCGGCGTGGCAGCGCCTGGAAGATCTGGCGCGCGAGATCTTCGCGTCGTATGCGTATCAGGAAATCCGTGTGCCCATCGTCGAGCACACCGGGTTGTTCAAGCGCTCGATCGGCGAGTACACCGACGTGGTCTCGAAGGAGATGTTCACCTTCCAGGACCCGGGGGGCGACTCGCTGACGCTGCGTCCGGAGGGCACCGCCGGCATCGTGCGTGCCATGATCAGCAACGGTCTGCTGCACAACCAGAAGCAGCGCGTGTGGTGCGCTGGCCCGATGTTCCGGCACGAGAAGCCGCAGCGCGGTCGCTTCCGCCAGTTTCATCAGCTGGATGTCGAGGCGTTCGGTTATGCGGGCCCGGACATCGACGCTGAAGTGATCCTGATCGGCGCGCGTCTGTTGAGGAAGGCGGGCGTGCGGCGCGTCGAGCTGAATCTGAATTCTCTGGGCACCCCGGCATCGCGCCGCGTGTACCGCGAGAAGCTGGTGGAGTATTTCACCGCCCACAAAGCCAAGCTCGATGCCGACAGCCTGCGGCGCCTGGAAGGCAATCCGCTGCGCATCCTGGACAGCAAGAATCCCGAGCTGCAGGACATCATCAAGAACGCGCCGATGCTGACCGAGCATCTCGACGAGGAGTCGCGCCAGCACTTCAGCGGGCTGTGCCGCCATCTCGACGCGCTCGGCATCAAGTACGTGCTGAATCCGTTGCTGGTCCGCGGCTTGGACTACTACTCGCACACCGTGTTCGAGTTCGTGACCACCGAGCTGGGTTCGCAGGGCGCGGTGTGCTCGGGCGGCCGCTATGACGGCCTGGTCGAGCAACTCGGTGGCGCGCCGACGCCGGCCATCGGCTGGGCGCTGGGCGAGGAGCGCCTGATCGAGCTGTTGCGCGTGCAGACGGGCGAGGTGCCGGCGACGCCGCCGGATGTGTATTTCGTGATCGCGGGCGAGCGGGCCGAGGCGGAGGGATTGCGTCTGGCCGAGCTGCTGCGAGATCAGGTGCCGCGCATACGGCTCGAAATGAACTGCGGCGGCGGCAGCTTCAAGTCCCAGATGAAGCGCGCCGACAAGAGCGGCGCGGCCTGGGCATTGATTCTCGGCGACGCGGAAACTGAAAAGCGTGTCGCTGGTCTGAAGTCCCTGCGGGTGGAAGCGCCGCAGGTCGAAGTCGCCTGGGAGCGACTGGCCGAAGAGCTGAAATCACGGCTGAACCCGGCCTGAAGCGCCGGGCCAGCTTCCACTCCTTACTACAATCAAGATGGCAAGTCATGGTCGATGAATATCTGACCGATCGCGATCAGGAAGAGGCGCTGCGCAACTGGTGGCGCGAGAACTGGAGCTGGGTCCTGGGGGGCATCGTGCTCGGCCTCGCGCTGCTGGGCGGCTGGCAGTATTGGCAGCATCGCACTCACACCGAGGCCATTGCGGCCGCGGCGGTGTACAAAGAGTTTCAGGGCGCGCTGGAGCGCAACGAGTTGGATGCCGCGAATCGCTCGCTCGCCACGCTGGTCGCCGACTACGACGATTCGCCGTACACACAGCTGGGCCGGATGTTGCTGGCCAAGAAGCACGTCGACGACGGCAAGTACGACGAGGCGGTGCCGCTGTTGCAGTCCGTGATCAAAGAGTCGGAAGACGCCGAATTGGCATGGGTGGCGCGGCTGCGTGTCGCTCGTCTGCTGATTCAGCAAGGCAAGCACGACGAGGCGTTGAGCTTGCTGAACCCGGACAAGGCCGGCGCCTTCGCCGCACAGGTTCGTGAGATTCGCGGCGACGCGCAGGTTGCGAAAGGTAATACCGACGCGGCCCGGGCCGAGTACGCCGCCGCGCTCGCGGCTAACATCGATGCGACGGCCGGTCGCACGATCGATCGCACCTTGTTGGAAATGAAACTGCAGGATGTGGGCGGCGATAAGGCCGCCACGGCCTCTGCGACCAAGCCGGCACCGGCCGAGGGTCAACCATGATCGAAATCAAGACTTCCTTGACGCGTCTGTATCGGGGTGCGCGCATTGCCGCCGCCACGACAGCCTTGCTGGTCATGCTCGGCTGCGGCGATGACAAGGATGTCGATCCACCTGCGGAGCTGACTGACATCACCACGACGCGCGATGTGCGCCGTGTGTGGACGGCAGGGCTCGGTGGCGATGCTGAACGGCTGCGTCTGGCGCTGAAGCCTGTCGTCGTCGAAGGCACCGTGTATGCCGCTTCTCACGCAGGTGTGGTGGCTGCGATGGCCGCCAACAATGGCAAGCGTATCTGGCAGGTGAAGACCAAGCTGGCGTTGTCGGCCGGTCCCGAAGTCGGCGCGGGTATGGTCGTGTTGGGGTCGAGCGATGGCGACGTCATCGCGCTCGATGCCAGCAACGGAGCGGAGCGCTGGCGTAAGGCGATTGCCAGCGAGATTCTCGCGCAGCCGTTGATCGTGAACGACCTGGTGGTGATCCGCACCGTCGATGGTCACCTCGAAGGATTGTCGTTGGTCGATGGCTCGACCAAGTGGGCTCTCGACGAGTCCGTGCCGAGACTGACGCTGCGTGGTACCGCGCCGCCGGTTCTGGCGGGCGATCGCATCATCGCGGGCTTCGACAGCGGCAAGGTTCTGGCTGTCGATCCGCGCAACGGCGAAGTGCTGTGGGACACGATCGTCAATGCGCCGCGCGGACGAACTGAATTGGAGCGGCTGGCCGATATCGACTCGCCGGCACGCGTCGCGGGCGACGACATCTTCGTCGTCGGCTTCCAAGGCCGCATCGCCATGCTCGCGCGTGATTCCGGCCAGATCTGGTGGGCTCGCGATGCTTCGAGCTATCGCGGCTTTGCCATGGACGAGCGCAATCTTTATCTCACCAACGCGGATAGCGTGGTGATCGCCATGCGTCGCTCGGACGGCGCCGTGCAGTGGGAGCAGGACACGATGCGCCGTCGCGGCCTGAGCGCACCCACGGTCGACGGCGACGCGCTGGTGGTCGGTGACTTCGAGGGCTATCTGCACTGGCTCGACAAAGAGACCGGCGCCATCGTGGCGCGCCAGAAGACCGATGGCGAACGCATCACCAATGCCGCGGTCACCGATGGCGAGCGCGTGTTCGTGCAAACCGATTCGGGCAAGCTGCTGGTATTCCGCAGCGCGCCGCGCGAAGTCAAAACAGCTGACAGCGGCGAATAGCCGTTGTCAGCAGTGACTGCTTTTGCAGTCGTCTCTTATTAGTCATCAGTCACTGCTCATGCTGCCTGTCATTGCGCTGGTCGGTCGCCCCAACGTCGGCAAATCGACGTTGTTCAACTTTCTGACGCGCACTCGCGACGCGTTGGTGGCGGATCTGCCTGGCCTCACTCGCGATCGCAACTACGGTTACGGCAAGGTCGGCAGCATTCCTTATGTGGTGGTCGACACCGGCGGTCTGGTGGTCGACGCTCAGGGCGTCGAGCAGCAGATGGTCAAGCAGGCGTTGCGCGCGGTGGAGGAGGCGGATCGCGTTCTGTTCCTCGTCGATTCGCGCAGCGGTGTTACGCCGGACGATCACTACATCGCGCAGACACTGCGCAAGCTCAATAAGAAAGTCTTCATTGTCGCCAACAAGGCTGAAGGTGTTGACGCCGCCACGGCTGGCGCCGATTTCTATGCACTGGGATTAGGCGAGCCTCGCGCGATTTCCGCTGCGCATGGCGACGGTGTGCGTGCGCTGATGGATGAGGCGCTCGAAGGGATCGAGCTTGCGGAAGGCGCTGCGGCGGCGGGCGGCCAGGACGATATCCGCGTTGCGGTCATCGGCCGTCCGAATGTCGGTAAGTCCACGCTCATCAATCGTCTGCTCGGCGAAGAGCGTTTGATTTCATACGATCAGCCTGGCACGACGCGCGATGCGGTGTTCGTCCCGTTCGAGCGCGATGGTCATCGTTATATGTTGATCGACACTGCCGGCGTGCGTCGGCGGGCGCGCGTCGAGGAAGCCATCGAGAAATTCAGCGTCATCAAGGCGCTGCAGGCGGTGGATTCGGCGAACGTCGTCATTGGTGTCATCGATGCCCATGATGCTGTCACCGAGCAGGACGCGAGTCTGTTCGGCATGGTCGCAGAGCGCGGCCGTGCGTTGCTGATCGCGGTCAACAAGTGGGATGGCATTCCTCCCGAGAAGCGCGACGAGATTCGCGCGGGCCTGGATTTGCGTCTGCCGTTCCTGGATTTCGCGCCGGTCCACTTTATCTCTGCCTTGCACGGCACGGGCGTCGGTGAGCTGATGCGCGCTGTCAAACATGCCTACGATGCATCGATGCGAGAGATGGCGACGCCGGAGCTCACGCGAGTGCTCGAGACTGCCATTCAGCAACATCAGCCGCCGCTGGTCCGCGGCCGCCGCATCAAATTGCGCTACGCCCATCAAGGCGGCCGCAACCCGCCCATCATCGTGGTCCACGGCAACCAGATCCAGCACGTCCCCGATGCTTACAAGCGCTACCTGGCGAACGTGTTCCGCAAGAACTTCCGCCTCGAAGGCACGCCCGTTCGCATCCAGTTCCGCACCGACGAGAACCCGTTCAAGGGCAAACGCAATCCCCTGACACCCCGCCAGCGTCGCACCCAGGCCCGCAAGCTGAAACGCGCCAAGCGCTGACCCGCAGCTGGCCGGGCATTTGCATATAGCGGCCCGCAATGTTGGTTTGCCGCCCCGGGGGATTACACTCCCCAGTAACAATCCGGTTTGACCCCCCGACGACTCATGGCTTCAGCTCGCAAGATTCTCAAGCTCGACCGGCCCTTCCCCATGCGGCGGGGCGGCGCGCTGCAGGATGTGCACATCGCCTACGAAACCTGGGGCGACCCGAGTTTCTGCAACGACAACGCCATCCTGATCTTCACCGGTCTGTCGCCCTCCGCCCATGCGGCATCCTCCATCGAGGACCCGGCGCCGGGCTGGTGGGAGGACATGATCGGGCCGGGCCGGCCCATCGATACGCGGCGCTTTTTCGTGATCTGCGTGAACTCGCTCGGCAGTCCGTTCGGCTCGACGTCGCCTGCATCCATCAATCCAGCCACCGGTCAGTGCTATCGATTGACCTTCCCGGTGCTGACCGTCGAGGACATCGCTCGCGCCGGCCATGAAGTGGTCGCCTCTCTGGGCATCAAGAAACTCGCCGCCGTGGTCGGCCCGTCGTTGGGCGGCATGACGGTGCTGGCGTATTGCGCCTTGTTTCCGAGCGAAGCGCGGGCCTTGGTTTCGATCTCCTCGGCCGCGCGCTCGACGCCGTTCGCCATCGCCTTGCGTTCGCTGCAGCGGGAAATGATTCGCCGCGATCCCGCCTGGCTGGACGGCAATTACTCGCCCGACGCCATTCCCGTGCAGGGCATGCGTCTGGCTCGCAAGCTCGGCATGATCACTTATCGTTCGGCGAAGGAATGGCAGCAGCGCTTCGGCCGCGAGCGCGCCAACGTCGAGCGCAAGCCCGGCGACCCGTTCGGCATCGATTTCGAAGTGGAGGCGTACCTGGAGAACCACGCCGCCAAGTTCATCGGCCAGTTCGATCCGAACTGTTATCTCTATCTCTCGCGCGCCATGGACCTGTTCGATCTCGCCGACCACGGCGGCTCGGTCGCCGAAGCCCTGCGCCGTTACACTGTCGAGCGCGCCCTGATCATCGGTGTGGAAACCGATCTGCTATTCCCCATCGAGCAGCAGCAGGAACTGGCCGAGGGCCTCAGCAACGGCGTTCGCACCGTGCAATTCGCGCGGCTGGCTTCAATCCAGGGCCACGATTCCTTCCTGGTCGACATGGACCGCTTCCGCCCCGTGGTCGCCGACTTCCTCGCCGGCCTGGAGCTGGCGACGGCCTGATTACTTCATGCCGATGAATAGCGCCGGGTCGATCATGGCGCGATTCAGGGCGACGCCCCAGTGCAGGTGCGGACCGGTGACGCGGCCGGTGGCGCCGACGGTGCCGATCAGATCGCCTCGTTCGAGGCGATCGCCCAGCTTTACTTTGATGCTGTCGAGGTGGCAGTACATGGTCACCAGGCCGTCGCCGTGATCGATGTACAGCGTGTTGCCGTTGAAGAAGAAGTCGCCGGCTTCGACGACCACGCCGGCGGCGGGTGCGCGGATCGGTGTGCCTTTGGGAGCGGCGATGTCCATGCCTGAGTGCGGGTTGCGCGGCTGACCGTTGAACACGCGGCGGGAACCATACGAGTCCGAGCGCACGCCTTCGACTGGAGATATCAACTGCAGCGTCGGGGCATCCGTCGCGGTGAACTTCGAAAGCGCGGCGTCCGAGCGCTGGGTTTCGGTGCTGATGCGCTTGAGATCGTCCGGATTGGGATCGACCTGACGCTGGTTCTTGATGGTCAGGTGCTGCGTCCGATAGCTCTTGTCGGTGATACGAAAGGGCACTTCGGTCGTGCCGCTCGGCGTGCTGACTTTCAGCTTCAGCTCGCCAGGCTTCTCGGCCAGCGGGATGCCGACCACGGCGATCCATTGATCATCCCGCCGCACCACTGCGACACGATGCGTGTTGAAAATCACTGTTGGCGCAAGACTGTTCGAAGGATCGCCGGGCACGGGCACCAGCGCGATGCCACCGGGCACGCGGCTTTCCTTGGGCAATTCGGCAGCGCCGGCAGTCAGGCTGGCAAACAGCAACAGGGGCAGGGCAAGGCGAAGAATGCGGGACAGCAGCTTTGACTTCATTGGTTCTCGTCGTCTCGATGCGGCGTGACTTGCTCGACTCGGGCCCGCAGTGAGCCGCGGGACAGGCGAGACTCGATCATGTCGCCATTTTTCACTTCGCTAGCGTCGGTCACAACATGACCTTCGGCGTTGGTCACGATGGCATAACCTCGCTGCAGCGTCGCGAGCGGACTCACCGTATCCAACTTGCCGGCCGCGATTCGCAGCCTGGCCTCCAAACGATGCAGCTGTCGCTGAACGCAAGAGTCGAGGCTTCGATCGATGATAGCCAGTCGGCTGCGCAAGGCAGCGATGCGAGTCGCGGGTGACTGCTGGCGCAAATGTCCCGCCGCATCACGCAGGCGATGCTGAAGAACGCTCACCCGCCGCTGCAACGATGTGCCCAATGTCTTGCGTGCCATTTCCAGACGGCCACGAGCTGCAGCCACGCGCAGGGCCGGTGAGCGCTGGCGCAAGTGGGACGCAAGGTGCATCAACGTCGTTCGGCGCTCTTGCAAGCCATTGCGTGCGCAGCGGATCAGACGTTGCTCCAACTCGTCGAGCCGCTGGGCTTTCTGTCGCAGCTCGACGCCGGGATGAACCTGAGCCAGCCGGCGTTCGAGCCACACCAAACGCTGCTGTCGGCTCGCCTGGCCGCGAACCAGCGCCGTCCTCAGGCGCCGGCCGAGCAGACCGACGCTGCGTGTCCATTCGTTGCAATCCGGCGCAACGATCTCCGCCGCGCCCGAGGGTGTGGGCGCGCGCACGTCGGCGACAAAATCGGCGATGGTAAAATCCACTTCATGCCCGATGCCCGACACGACTGGAATGCGGCAATCGAAAATGGCACGCGCCACCACTTCTTCGTTGAAAGCCCAGAGGTCTTCCAGCGATCCGCCGCCGCGGGCAACGATCAATACGTCACATTCGGCCCGCACCGATGCGAGCCGGATCGTCGCTGCAATTTGACCGGCGGCGCTCGCGCCCTGAACCTGAACCGGATAGATCAACACAGGAATCGTGCAGAAACGGCGGCGCAGAATGTTCAGCACGTCGCGCACCGCGGCGCCCGTGGGGGAGGTGACCACGCCAATGCGCTTCGGCAATCGTGGCAACGCTCGCTTGCGCGCCGCTTCGAACAAACCTTCCGCCGCGAGTTTGTTTTTCAGCAGCTCGAAGCGACGGCGAAGCACGCCTTCACCGGCTTCTTCCATGTGATCGGCGATGAACTGATAGTCGCCGCGCTGTTCATACAGACTCACGCGGCCACGAGTCAGGACGTGCATGCCGTCCTTGGGCGTGAAGCGGGCCATCATGTTCTTCTGACGGAACATGGCACAGCGCAGCTGGGCTGACTCGTCCTTCAGCGAGAAGTACCAATGGCCGGACGAGGGGCGAGACAGGTTGGAGATTTCACCCTCCAGCCACAGCGAAGGCAGGCCGCGCTCCAGCAGCGCGCGGGCCTCGCGGTTCAGGCGAGCGGGGGTATAGACATCCCGTTCAGGCTCGGGCGCGGGGATGACCTCGGATTCATCGATATTGTCTATCGGAGCGCGCACCGGCGCCCGGGGCGTCTTTCGGGCTGGGGCAGCCTTCTTTGCCGCGGGCGCAGGCGGCGGAGGCTCGGCCGGCCGCGAATCAGCGCCTGTGCCCGGCGGCGTATTGGGCGCCGGGGAGGGCGTTGAGAAGTCGAATTCCAGCTCGCGATTCATGGGCGGAAGGCTACAGCCTACGTCCCGAGTGCGCACGTCCGGCGTTACCTGTCGCCATGAACGGTGCTATGGAGAACTCCCTCGGGTACGAGGATGCACCCCGCCACCGGCGGCGAGCGGCAAAGCCACGCCTTTTGCCGGATGCCTTCCGGGGACACTTAACGTATCCCCAGACCGCGAGAACGCCGCAGTTTGGATGCGCAGGCCGGAACAGGCGCGCAGGGAAGCGCGCCCACGGCAGGATTCCCGATGCCGATTTACCAAGAGACCTCCGCCGCGTACAATGGCGTGCTTTCATCGATTACCCACGGGCACCCCCATGCGTATTCTCGAGGAAGCACTCACCTTCGACGACGTGCTTCTGGTCCCGGCTTACTCCGATTTCCTGCCGCGCGACGCTGACCTGAGCACGCAATTCACTCGCGGCATTCGCCTCAACCTGCCCATCGTGTCCGCCGCCATGGACACCGTCACCGAAGCGCGGCTGGCCATCACCATCGCCCAGGAAGGCGGCATCGGCATCATTCACAAGAACATGAGCATCGAGGCCCAGGCGCGCGAAGTGGGCAAGGTGAAGAAGTTCGAAAGCGGCGTCATCCACGACCCGTTCACCATCACCCCCGACAAGACCATTCGCGAAGTGCTGGAGCTGACCCGCTCCAAGAACATTTCCGGCGTGCCGGTGGTGGTGGGTACCAAGGCGGTCGGCATCGTCACGCATCGCGATCTGCGCTTCGAAACCAAGCTCGACGCGCCGGTCTCCACCGTCATGACCCCGCAGGAGCGGCTGGTCACGGTTCGCGAGAACGCGCCCAAGGACGAAGTGCTGGCGCTGCTACACAAGCATCGCATCGAGAAGGTGCTGGTGGTAGACGCCGATTTCAACCTGAAGGGGATGATTACCGTCAAGGACTTCCAGAAGGCCACCGAATTCCCTCGCGCCGCCAAGGACGATCGAGGCGCGCTGCGCGTCGGCGCCGCCGTCAGTACCGGGGCGGACACCATGAAGCGCGTCGCCGCGTTACGTGAAGTCGGCGTCGACGTGATCGTCGTCGATACCGCGCACGGCCATTCCAGCGGCGTGATCCAGATGATTCGCGAGATCAAGAAGACCTGGCGCGATCAGCAGGTCATCGGTGGCAACATCGTCACTCCCGACGCGGCACTGGCATTGGTGGAGGCAGGCGTCGATGGCGTGAAAGTGGGCATCGGACCAGGTTCGATCTGCACCACTCGCGTCGTCGCCGGCGTGGGCGTGCCGCAGATTACCGCCGTTGCAAACGTGGCCGAGGCGTTGAAGAACACCGGCGTGCCACTGATCGCGGACGGCGGCGTTCGTTTCTCCGGCGATATTGCCAAGGCGCTCGTTGCGGGCGCCCATTCAGTGATGTGCGGTGGCATGTTCGCTGGCACCGAAGAGTCGCCGGGCGAAGTCGAGTTGTATCAAGGCGCCTCGTACAAGTCGTATCGCGGCATGGGCTCGCTCGGCGCGATGTCCCAGGCGCACGGCTCCAAGGACCGTTATTTCCAGGACGCGACCGCGGAACTGGAAAAGCTGGTGCCCGAAGGCGTCGAAGGCCGCGTGCCGTACAAGGGTTCTGTGGTCACCATCCTGCATCAGCTGGCCGGCGGCCTGCGCGCGGCGATGGGCTACACCGGATGTCGCACCATCGAAGAGATGCGGACGCGACCGCAATTCGTGCGCATCACCAACGCGGGTGTGCGCGAAAGCCATGTGCATGATGTGACGATCACAAAAGAAGCACCCAACTACCGTGTCAGCTGATACTTTGCCTCGCTCCGACATCCACGCGCACCGCATCCTGATCCTCGATTTCGGTGCGCAATACACTCAGCTGATCGCTCGCCGCGTCCGCGAAAGCGGCGTGTATTGCGAGATCCTTCCCTGGGATATCACGGATGCCGAGGTCCGCGAGTTCGGCGCCAAGGGCATCATTCTTTCCGGCGGTCCGGAGTCGGTCACCGACGTGAAAGGACCAGCTGCCCCGCAAGCGGTGTTCCAGAGCGGCGTGCCGGTGCTCGGCATCTGCTACGGCATGCAAACGATGGCGGCGCAGCTCGGCGGGCGCGTCACTGCCGGAACGCATCGCGAGTTCGGTTACGCGCAGGTGACTTCCTCGGCGCCCTGCAAGCTCTTCGACGGCTTGTTCGATCACAAAGACGGGCAGGGCAGGCCGCTGCTCGATGTGTGGATGAGCCACGGCGATCGCGTCGATGAGCTGCCGCCCGGCTTCGTGGCCGTTGGTTTCACCAACAGCGTGCCGCTCGCGGCGATGGCCGATGAGTCGCGGCACTACTATGGCGTGCAGTTCCATCCTGAAGTGACTCACACCCTGCAGGGTGAAAAGATCCTCGAGCGGTTCGTTCGTGAGATCTGCGGCTGCGAAGCGCGCTGGAGCCCTGACAACATCATCACTGATTCGATCGCTCGCGTGCGTGAGCAGGTCGGCCGCGACAACGTGCTGCTCGGTCTGTCCGGCGGCGTCGATTCTTCCGTTGTCGGCGCGCTGCTGCATCGTGCGATTGGCGATCAGCTGACCTGCGTGTTCGTCGATCACGGCTTGCTGCGGCAGGGTGAAGGCGATCAGGTCATGGAAACATTCGCCAAGCACATGGGCGTGCGCGTGATCCGCGTCGACGCCGAGGAGCGTTTCCTCACGGCGCTGAAGGGCGAAGTGGACCCGGAGCGCAAGCGCAAGATCATCGGCCGGTTGTTCGTCGAAGTATTCGAAGAAGAAGCCGGCAAGCTGCAGGGCATTCGCTGGCTGGCGCAGGGCACGATCTATCCCGACGTGATCGAGTCCGCTGGCGCGCGCACCGGCAAGGCGCATGTGATCAAGAGTCATCACAACGTCGGCGGCCTGCCCGAGAAGATGAATCTCAAGCTGTGCGAGCCGCTGCGCGAGCTGTTCAAGGATGAGGTGCGCAAGCTCGGCGTCGAGCTGGGCCTGCCTCGCGAGATGGTCTATCGCCATCCCTTCCCGGGCCCCGGCCTTGGCGTTCGCATACTCGGCGAAGTCACCAAACAATACGCCGACCTGCTGCGCCAGGCCGACGCCATCTTCCTCGACGAGCTTCGCAAACACGACCTCTACGATCGCACCAGCCAGGCGTTCGCCGTGTTCCTTCCCGTGCGTTCTGTGGCGGTCATGGGCGACGGACGTCGTTATGACTACGTCATTGCGCTTCGCGCGGTCGAGACGATCGACTTCATGACTGCGCGATGGTCGCGGTTGCCGTATGAGTTCCTCGATCTCGTGGCGCGAAGGATTTGTAACGAGGTCGATGGGATTTCGCGCGTCACGTATGACATTTCGGGGAAGCCGCCCGCGACGATTGAGTGGGAGTGATCCCGAGTCGGTAGAAAAACGTTGTCTGGCGTAGATCGCCGCGTATGATTTGGGGATGCTGTCGCTAGAACAGTACCGGGACAACCGTCTTACGCATGGGATGAGCTGCTTTTCTTCGGGGGGTGCCCCTATGTCGTTGTCAACGGGTTTTCTGCTCTGGGCGGGCTGTACAGCGTCCCGTCCCTGAGCATGGCGAACAAGACATCACAGCGCCGGCGAGCTAGCGCAATGAGGGCTTGATTGTGGCGCTTACCTTGG
>NZ_DASWVW010000013.1:0-81200 GCF_036406195.1 Steroidobacter sp. | reverse complement strand
GCCGCGCGCCTTCTCTTCCGGCGCCTTGTCGATCTGGTCGTACGCCAGCACCGCGCCGCCGTGCTTCTCCGCCATCACCTTCGTCAAGGCAGCCGTCAACGTCGTCTTGCCATGGTCGACGTGACCGATGGTGCCCACGTTCACATGCGGCTTGGTACGTTCAAACTTCTCTTTGGCCACAGCGGCGTTCCTCTATCTAGAAGTCACTCGTTCGAGATGGCGACAACAATGCAACAGACAACCGAATTCAATGCATCGACTCGAGGTGGAGCTCACGACCGGGATTGAACCGGTGACCTCGTCCTTACCAAGGACGTGCTCTACCAACTGAGCTACGTGAGCGTTCCGACAACCTCAAGGACAAAACCTTGCAGATCTCTTATCTCCGCCGGACTCGCACTCGATCCCGAGCAGTCAATGGAGCGGGTGATGGGAATCGAACCCACACCATCAGCTTGGAAGGCTGAGGTTCTACCATTGAACTACACCCGCATCGAGGAGTGGTGGAGGGGGTAGGATTCGAACCTACGAAGGCATAAGCCAGCAGATTTACAGTCTGCCCCCGTTGGCCGCTTGGGTACCCCTCCGCGGACATAAGAGCCGGGCATTCTCTTCGCCAACTCATTGAGTGTCAACAGCAACCAAGAGGTCTTTGACACGCGCCGGCAAATTTCCTGCTTAAGTCATCTGCCAAGGCGCCGATACCCACCTTACCGGGCGCCTTGCAGGTGCCCGCGAATCTTTACGACGCAGCTTTATGGACGCTGGCTATGCTGCCTCAGGATCTGGAACTACGCCTCAAAGCCCAAATCGATTTTCCCAGTCCGCCGCAGGTGGCGACCGAGATCATCGCGCTCGCCCGCGATCCGGAGATCGAGATGGCCAAGGTGGCCACCGCCGTGGGCCGCGACCCGGCCATGACGGCCAAGATCCTGCGCATCGCCAATTCCGCATTCTACGCCCAGCGCCGCCCCAGTCAGAACCTGCGCCAGGCGCTAGTCATCATCGGCCTGAATGCCGCCCTGACCCTGGCGCTGAGCTTTTCGCTGGTTTCGTCCATGCGGGCCCTCAAGGCCACGGGCATCGACTACAGCCGGTTCTGGCGCCGCGCCCTGCTGGGCGCCACTGCCGCCCGCGCGTTCAGCGAGGCGGCGAAGACCGGTCACGCCGAAGACATTTTCTTGTCCGCGATGCTGCAGGACATGGGGGTCCTGGCCCTGGACCGCGCGGTGCGCGACTTCTACGGCCAGCTGCCGCCGAACGCCACGCATGCCGACTGGGTGGCGTACGAGATCGCCCGGCTGGGCAAGGACCACTCCTACTACACGGCCATGATGCTGCGCACCTGGAACCTGCCGGAACGGCTGTGCAAGCCCGTCGAGGCCAGCCACGCCCCACAGATGTTCTCCGCGGCGAGCGAGGAAGGTCAGTTCGCGCGCTGCGTCGCGCTAGGTAGCGATCTCGCTGAGGCCGTTCTGTCTGCCGACCATGCGAGCTCGGTCCCCGCCCTCGCCCAGCGGGCCCACCGCCTGTTGAGCATGAGCCACGAGCACTTCAACGAAGTGGTGGCGCGCATCCTCAGCCTGATCCCGGAAACCGAAGCCCTGTACGAAACCAGCATTCTCGACGCGGATGGCGCCGAGAACCTGCTGGCCGAAGCGCGCGAATTGCTGGCCGTGCGCAACCTGCACGCGCTGCAGGAAGTCACCAACCTGCAGGCCACCACCAGTGTTTTGCTCACACGCACCGAGGAAGCGGAGGATTCGAGCCGCCGCGACCCGTTGACCGGCGTGCTCAACCGTCCGTGGCTGGATCGCATGCTCGATCGCGAGTTCACGCAGTCCGTGGTGTTTGGCCGCGATCTGAGCGTCGCGCACATCGACCTCGATCGCTTCAAGCTGATCAACGAAAAGTACGGCACGCCAGTGGGCGACAAGGTGTTGCACAGCTGCGCGCGGGCGATTCAAGCCGTGGTCCGCGGCAGCGACCTCGTGGCGCGCTTTGGTGGCGAGGAGTTCATCGTGGTGCTGCCAAGCACCGACCGCACCATCGCCCGCCAGATCGCCCAGCGCATCCTGGGGTCCCTCGCGGGTGCGGATCATGGTGCCGAAGCGGGTGGCATCCGCATTACGGCCTCCATCGGTGTCGCGACCTACACAACCAAGCAACGCTTCCCGAGCACGCTGGCGTTGCTGGAAGCCGCCGACCATGCGCTGTATGCCGCGAAGCTTTGCGGCCGCAATCGAGTCGAGTGCTACGACGAGCTGCCCACTTCACGACGCAGCCCCGTCTCGGCGAGAACCTAGTGGCAATCAACGCGTTGGGCTGATATCCACCAGTTCCACGCGTCCCGCATCGAACGCCTCGCCCAGGAACAGGCTGCCGACGCGCGCGAATCGTTCCGGACCATCGGTGGCCTGAAGAATCATCCTGCCCGGCACCCGTTCTCCGGTGCGCAACAATCCCAGCTCCGACAACTCCGCATGCACCGCATTCGCCGTGGTCTCGGCCGAATCGACAATGGTGACCGAGGGACCGATGACAGCGCGCAATGCCGTCGCAAGTACCGGGAAGTGCGTGCAGCCGAGCAATAACGTGTCGATCAGTGGATCGTTACGAAACAATTCATCGATATAGCGATGCGCGATTGCTTCCGCGATGGCGCCCTCGGTCCAGCCCTCCTCCGCCAACGCGACGAACAGTGAGCATGCTTGTGCGACAACCCGAGCATCTGGCTTCGCGTGCGCGATTGCTCGTTGATATGCACCGCCTCGCACTGTTCCCTCGGTGGCAAGCACGGCAATGTGTCCGGACTTCGACGCCGCGCAGCCCGCGATCGAACCTGGTTCGATCACGCCGATCACCGGCATGGGCGCGAACCGCTGCCGCAACGGCTCGACAGCCACCGACGACGCCGTGTTGCAGGCAATGACCAGGTACTTGATGCCCTGATTGACCAGGAACTCCGCGGCCTGAATGGAATAGCGCAACACCGAAGCGCCGCTCTTGGTGCCGTAGGGCAGCCGCGCGGTATCGCCCAGATAAATGAATTGCTCCGCGGGCAAGCGTTGTCGGAGCGCGCGCAGCACGGTCAGTCCGCCGACGCCGGAATCGAAGACGCCGATGGGAAGCGAGTTTGGTTGGCTCATGAAGCGGCGAGGAGAGGTTGGAGTGGCTGGTCGCCGATCAGGCGAGCATAGGTGGCCGAGTCGATATTGCTGCCGCAGACGATCAGCCCGACCCGCTTGCCCTGCAATCGTTGTTTCAGTGGACCTAGTAACGCGGCGGTCGCCGCCGCGCCCGCCGGTTCCACCGCCAGCTTGGCGTTGCGCAGCAGGAAGCGCATGGCCGAACGCATCTGGTCATCGCTGATCCGCACCAGCCCGTCGACGTTGCGGCGACACAGCTCGAACGAGATGGGCAACGCATACGGCGCGCCGAGACTGTCGGCGATCGTCGCGACCCGCTCGATGGCTTGCGGCTCGCCGGCGGCAAAACTGCGGTGCATGGTGTCCGCCCCTTCCGGCTCGACCCCGAAGACCTCGCAGTTCGGCGCCAGCAACTTGACGGCGGAGGAGATGCCGGCGCACAGCCCGCCACCGCCGATCGGCACGATAACGGCGTCGAGGCCCGGAATCTGCTCACAAAGCTCGAGGCCGACGCCCGCGGTCCCCAGCGCCGTGGTCCGGCCTTCAAAGGGATGGATGAGCGTCCTGCCCTCCTGTTCCGCAAGGCGGGCAGCGAGCTCGAATCCGGCGTGCGCCGTTTCGGCGAACACCACCTCGGCACCCAAGGATCGACACAACTGCACACGCATGGGATTGGCGGACGCGAACATCACTACTTTGGCACTGACGCCGGCCGACGCCGCCGCGAAGGCCACAGCGGCCGCGTGGTTGCCGGCGCTGACCGCGGTAACTCCTCGCTTGCGCGCATCTTCCGACAGCGCCAGGACATTCAGCAGGGCGCCGCGCGCCTTGAATGTACCGGTGCGCTGGAACAGCTCCAGCTTCAGCCACGTCTCCGTGGTGGCGCCAAACGCGTCATCGACCTCGGGCGACTGCAACCGATGCACGGGCGTTCGCACCACATGAGTGGCAAGCCGTCCGACAGCGGTGCGTATTTCGTCAAGCGTAAGCGCCATCACCATCGATATGTACCTATCGGGATAACCATTCCCTGGCTCCGGGAATATCGTGCGATGGACATTGTGCGTGAATCGCACAGCCGCTGACGACGAGATTCAATGTCAACATTCAGTGACATGCAGTTACGACATAAGACCCTATCAACACACTTCGCACGCGCGCGCGAGCGCGGCATAATGATCACGCACCGAAACTCGGGGAGTTGAGCATGGAGCGACGTCTCCATACACGTCATAGAGCGCGTACCGCCGTCTACGTTTCCGTCCCCGGCCGTCCCGGCAAGCTATGCCGCGCGCGCAACTTGAGCGCCAACGGCGTCTTCATCGAAACCGAAAACCTGGGATTGAAAAAAGGCGCGACGGTGCACCTGGCCTTCGCGATCAATCTCGGCGTGGTGACCAAGATCCATCGCCGCACGGCCATCGTGGCGCACGTGTCCAAGGGCGGCACCGGCCTGATGATGGAAAGCCTGACCGGCACGCGCTGATGAGCTGATCGGGTCAGAGGATTGGTCAGGCGCACGCGACAGCGTGCCCTGAGCTCATTGCTTTCATATCCGCCGCGATCGTGCGCGACGCGGCGAACAGCGATCCGGAACACAGCAACAGCAACGCCGGGATCACGTACATCGCATTGTGCAGACCGGTAGCGCGGAACGACTCGGCCATCTCGGCGGCACCCGCCGCCAACATGGCGTGATGCGCGAAGTAGTCGCTCAGCGCGCCCATGATGGTCGAACCGAAGCTCGCGCCAAGTACATACATCGCAAAGAAATATAGCGACACCGCCGTACCTCGCACGTTGGGCGGCACGACGTCTTGAATCGCCGTATACACCGTCGAGTAATACGCGAAGGACAGCGCGGTCGAGGTAGCCATCAACGCCGTGAACATCACGACGCCGCCTTTCGGTTGTTGAAGCGCGAGGAACACGCAGGGCGCAGCCAGCAGTAGCGCCACCGCGCCCACCAACACGCGTCCATTCGGCCGCGTCATATGCAGGCGATCGCCCAGCCAGCCACCGACCCACAAACCAACGATACCGGTCAGTCCCAACGACACCGCCGAGAGGGTGTTCGCATCCTTCAATCCCAGCGCGTGGAAACGTTGCAGGAACGGCGTTTGAAACACGTTCATCGCGTAGACGCTGAAGTTGTAGAGCAGACCCGACAGCACGATCCACCACATGGTCTTGATCCGCATCACCAGGCGATAGGGCGAGACCGGCAGCGCCAGCGAAGTGCGCGCTTCCACCGCTCCACGCGGTGGTTCCTTGATGAAGAGCGCAAGCACCGCGAGTATCAGGCCGGGCACACACGCGACCATGAACGCCGCGCGCCAGCCCCAGGCCTGCCCGATCACGCCGGAAAGCATATACGCGGCGAACAGCCCCAACGGCAGACCGAGCATGAAGATGGCCATGGCTCTGGCGCGCCGCTCGGGCGGATACAGATCGCCGATCAGCGATTGGCTCGCCGGCGCGCAACTTGCTTCACCGATGCCGACGCCGATGCGCGTCAGCAGGAACGATGTGTAGTTCCACGCAAGCCCGGACGCTGCGGTCAGCACACTCCAGACGGTCACGCCGACGGCGATCAAGCGAGTGCGCAGCCAGTTGTCCGTGACCCAGCCCAACGGCACTCCGACCGCCGCATACACCAGCGTGAACACGGTGGCCAGCAGGCCAAGCTGCGTGTCGTTCAAGCCGAACTCGATGCGAATCGGCTCGCCCAACGCGCCGGCGATCTGCCGGTCGAAAAAATTCATGAGGTTGATGCCAAACAGGATCGCCAAGGCGTACCGCGCGTTCCGCTGCTGATCAGTCACGAAGCCCCCATGTTCTTGTTGCTTGCGATTGGTCTGTGGTTTGGGGCCCGAGCCTAACATCCGCGTCGCGTTTTGAGTGCGCGAGATTCCCATCACCAGCCGGTACCACCGTGTGCCAGCCGCGAACGAAGGATGAGATGATGCCGGGGTGACAGCCTTCATGAACAATATCCCCGGCGAACAGGCCGCCATCGACCTCGGCGCCGCGCTCAAAAGTCGCTTTGGCTTCAGTTCCTTCCGGCCGGGACAAGAAGCCATCGTGCGTGACGCGCTGGCGCGGCGGGACCTGCTGGCCATCATGCCCACCGGCGGCGGCAAATCGCTGTGCTTTCAATTGCCCGCGGTTCTGCAGTCCGGGATCACGCTGGTGATCTCACCACTGATCGCGCTGATGCAGGACCAGGTGCGCCTGCTCCAGGACAACGGCATCGCGGCCACATACATCAACTCCAGCCTGGAGCAAGGCGAAGTGAGCGCGCGGTTGCGAGGCGCCGCGCAAGGCGAATACAAGCTGCTGTACCTCGCGCCGGAGCGCTTGATGCAATCCGGATTCCTCGATGGCGTGCTGACGCGCCTCGTCGACGGTCGCGGCGTCGCTGCATTCGTCATCGACGAAGCACACTGCGTCTCCGAATGGGGCCATGACTTCCGGCCGGAATATCGACAGCTCGCTACGCTCCGCCGGCGCCATCCAAACATTCCGATGTTCGCGTTCACCGCCACGGCGACACCGCGAGTTCGCGATGACATCGTCAATCAATTGGCGCTGCGCGACCCGGCCATTCACGTCGCCAGCTTCAATCGCCCGAATCTGTATTACGGCGTGCGGCCCAAGAACAAGCGCACCTATGACGAGCTGCTGGCGCGAGCGCGCGAAGACGATGCGGGCATCGTGTATTGCCTGTCACGCAAGCGCGTCGACGAGCTCGCCTTGCAGTTGCAGTCCGACGGCATCGCCGCCCTGCCCTATCACGCCGGGCTCGATGCCGAGCAGCGCCGGCGCAATCAAGAAGCCTTCATTCGCGACGACGCGCGCGTGATCGTCGCCACGATCGCGTTCGGCATGGGCATCAACAAGCCGGATGTGCGCTGGGTGGTTCATTACGATCTGCCGCGCACGCTGGAAAGTTACTACCAGGAGTCCGGGCGCGCCGGCCGCGATGGCGATCCCGCCGAATGCATTCTGTATTTCAGCGCCGCCGACATCCGCACTGCCGAGTTCCTGATCCAGCAAAAAGTGGACCCGGACAGCGGCGAGCCGCTCGAGAACGAGCAGCGCCTGGCCCGACAACAGCTGCGGCAGGTGCTCAACTACGCCGAGTCCACCGAATGCCGGCGGGGAATCCAGCTGCGATACTTCGGCGAAGTGCTCAGCGGTTCGTGCGGGAACTGCGACAACTGCCGCAATCCGCGCCTGTTACGGGACCGTACCGTCGAAGCACAGCAGTTTCTGTCGTGTATCGCGCGGCTCGCGCAAAGACGCGAACGATTCGGCGCCGCCTACCTGATCGACATCCTCCGCGGCAGCCAGTCACAGCGCTTGATCGACAATGGACATGCGCAGCTCAGTGTCTACGGCATCGGCAAGCAACACAGTATCGAGACCTGGCGCAGCGTGGCGCGCGCCTTGTTGCATCAAGGCCTGGTCCAGGAGACGCAGGATGGCTACCCGGTCCTGTTCCTCAACGCGCTCAGCTGGGAGGTCCTGCGCGGCGAGCGGAAGGTGCAGATCGCCGAAGCGCCTGCCTCTGGCCGGCGACAAGCCGCTGGCATTGGCGCCACGAGCGCTGCGGACGACCTGCACGTGGCCGACCAACCACTGTTCGACCGCTTGCGAGCCCTCCGCAAGCGATTGGCCGACCAGAGCGGCGTGCCGCCCTACGTCATCTTCCACGACGCCACATTGCGCGAAATGGCGCGCAGAGCGCCGGCCAATCTGGAAGAATTCGCCGCCATTCCGGGCGTGGGCCAGGCCAAGCTGGCGCGCTATGGAGAGTTATTCACCGACGAGATCCGCGCGGCTCGCGCAGTCCGCGGCGAGTAATCAGCGCATCGCGGGTATAATCCCGCCGCCTCACGAGCCGCCTGAAGGCGCGGCTTGCCCGTAACCATTGCCTATCGAGCCCCGCCTTGACAGTCCAGAGACGACGAATGTTCATTCATGCCTCGGGTGAGTACCTGCCGGAGCCAGTCGTTGACAACGACTACTTCTCGCGGCTGACCGGCCGGCCCTCGCCATGGTTCGAGCAGCTGACCGGCATTCGCCGGCGCCGCCGCGCCGGTGAAGGCGAGAACGCCAATACGATGGCCGTCGCGGCGGTCAAGCACCTGCTGCGCGGTGGCGACGCCACGCTCGACGACATCGATCTGATCATCGGCGCCTCGTACACACCCTGGGACACCATTGGCACCATCGCCCATGTGCTGCAGCGGGAGTTCTCGCTGGCCAACGCGCGTGCCATGTATCTGTCGACAGCCTGCTCGTCTTTCATCGACGCCATCGACATGGCCTCGGCCTACTTCGTCTCGGGCCGCTCGCGCAAGGCGCTGGTGGTGGCGTCCGAGCACAACAGCCTGTACTCCTCGGACGGCGACGAAAAATCCGGCCACCTGTGGGGTGATGGCGCCGCCGCGTTCATTCTCGGCGACACGCCCGGCAAGCTGGCGCTGGAAGTGCTGGACACGCACACCGTCGGCCTGGCCGATCGCGGCAAGGGACCCTTCGGCATCACCATGGTGCCGCGGGACGGCGGCCTGGTCATGCATCATGGCAAGGACATCTTCGTGCATGCCTGCCGCGAGATGGCCGGCATGGCGCGCTTGCTGCTGGAACGTAACAAGCTGACCGTGGGCGACGTGCGCCTGGTCATTCCCCATCAGGCCAACAAGCGCATCATCGATAGCGTGGCGGACGATCTTGGTCTGCCGTCGCAGCGCGTTGCATTGACCATCGACGAGCTCGGCAACACTGGCTGCGCCAGCGTGGCGATCACTTTGCATCGTTACGCGCACAAGCTCGAGCCGGGCGACTATGCATTGCTGATCGCGTTCGGTGGCGGTTACTCGGCGGCGGGAGCGCTGCTTCGGCGCGCCCCATGATGGCGTGAGAGATTAAAGAGCCGGCCGCTCGGCGAATTGCGGCGGCTTGACGATCAATGCGTCGCACGGCAGCCGTTCGAGCACGTCCTCGGCCGTGCTGCCGATGAAAACGCGCTTCAATCCGCTGCGGGCAATCGCCCCCATCGTCATCACGTCGGCGTTGACGCGCGCGGCCGCGGCCGGCAGTACCTGCGCCGGTCCGCCCAGCTCCAGATGAATGTTCTCGGGCGGCACGTTGTATTCGCTCACCAGCGCCGCGATCAGCTTGCGACGGTTGCGCTCTTCCAGCTCCAGGTCCTCCGGCGTCACCGCGCTCGCCATGGAAGGGCTCGCGATGGTGGCGGCGCCGACGATCGCCATGGGCACATAGACATGCACCACATGCAAGTCTCCCTGGAGCTTTTGCGCGAACAGCGCGGCATGCTCCACGATCCAGTGATCCAGGATCTCCGGCTTGTCGTTGACGTGACCCGGGTCGACCGCGGCGAGAATGCGAGGCGCGGCTGGCCAAGGCGCTGCCTTGGTCAGCAGCAGTGGCACCGGGCAACCGCGGATCAGCTGCCAGTCGGTGTTGGTGAGAAAGGTCCGCTTTGCCAGCGAGTGATGATGCGTGTCCTTGACCACCAGGTCCGCGCTCGTGCGACGCGTGCGATCGATCAGGCCAACATGCAGCGGATCGGCGCATTCCGTCTCGGTCGTCACATCCAGACCGCGGTCCCGCAGCGGTGCCGCCAGCGATTCCAGCATGCCCTTGATGTTGACCGGCACGGGCGCCTCGGGCGTGGCACGAAGATGAGAGAGCAAACGCATCTCGCGCGCCGCCTTCGTGTCACAGACGAACAGCTCCAGGCGCGCGTTGAACTTTTCGGCCAGCAAGGCCGCCTTGGTGACGGCCGGATGCTCTTGGGCGGTGGGATCGACGATCACCAGGATTTGTTTGATATATCCCATTGCTCAATGTAGCCGGACGGCAGAGGAAACGAAGCGCTAGTTTTCAGTCTCGAATTGCCGCGACGCGCCCGGTATCGGGACAAGCGCGTAACCGGTCCGCAGCAGCCGCAACTCAGGCCGGTCGGCCAGCGATACTGCGCAGGGCGGGATCGCCCTCGGCGGACAGTTCGTCGATCGCTTCGAGCAACGCCCCGGTATCCACCGGTTTGCTCAGGAACCGACAGTTGGCGACCTGGGAGCGCAACGAACGCAGCACCGACGGCAAGTCGCCGCTGAGCACGACGCCGGGCACTTCATAACCGACCCGCTGGCGCACGCGCGCCAACAGCTCCAGGCCGGTGTTGCGCCCGTCGAGGTGGTAGTCCGCCACGATCACATCGCCGCGCTGACATTTTGCGAACAGGTGGTCCGCCTCGGCGGTGGACGATGCGCTCTCGACATGAAACCCTTCGAACCGCAGGAACAGCTCGGTCGCAAGCCGCACGCCGTCGTTGTCTTCGACCAGCAGCACACGAGCCCGGCGTGTGGCTCCATCCGGAGGCACGGCGTCGGCGACAGTTTCGGGCCCGGCCGGCACCCCTGCAAGGTGCTGGTTGGGAATGTTCACGACCGCCTGCGTGCCCTCGCCAACGCGCGAGTTGATGGTCACCGTGAATCCCAGCAGACGCGCCACTTCTTTGACGATGGCAAGGCCCAGGCCCACTCCCATGCGCTTGGCGCCTTGCATGTCGACCTGGTAGTACTCGTCGAAAATCCGGTCCAGCTTCTCTGCGGGAATGCCGATACCCGTATCGCTCACGGTGACCATGAGCGACGCCGGACCCTGCACGCAGGTCACAGCCACCTCGCCCTGGTCGGTGTACTTCAAGGCATTGCCGACCAGGTTCTGCAGCAGTTGATAAAAGAGATTGCGATCGGTCGAGATGGTCAACGCGGCCGGCTCGATGCGGAACGCGATGCCACGCGCCTGCGCCACCGACTCGAACTCGGTGGTCAACTGGTGCATCACCTCGCTCAGCGGCACGCTTGCCACCTGTGGTTCGATGGCGCCGGACTCGAGCCGGCTGATATCGAGCAGCGCGTTCAGCATGCGCGTCATGCCTTCGATGGCCCGCTCCTGCTGTTGCAGCAGCTCGCGCAGGTCCGGGCTCGAGATCTTCAGCATGGCCGCGTTCAACAGGCGAATGGTTTGAATGGGCTGCCGCAGGTCGTGGCTGGCCGTGGCCAGGAACCGGCTCTTGGCGCGATTGGCCCGATCGGCATCCTCGCGCGCGGCGATCAGTGCCTCATTGATCTGTTGCCGCTCGGTGTTGTCGCGAATGGCCGCGGCGACGAACAGCTGGCCGTCGATCTTGAAGGGTGCCAGCCGGATGCCCGCGGCGAATTCGCTGCCATCCGCCCGGCGCGCGTACAGATCCGCGATGCGGGCGCCCATCTCGCGATTGCCCGGCTGCTTCAGGTAAGCCGCCAGATGGCTGACGTGCTTGACCCGCAGACGCTCGGGAACGAGCGTCTCCAGCGGCTTGTCCAGCAGCTGCTCCGGCGCGTAGCCGAACAACTCCGTGACAGTGTGATTGGCGAAGCGGATCCGCCCGTTGGCATCGACCACGATGAGGGCGTCTGGAGAAAACCGCAGCAGGTGCTGGGTTATGTCGCTTAGCTGTTCCATCGTCGCCATTATGCTCTACGGGACGGGCGTAGTCGTTTCAGTGGAAGTCGCGGGTGTCCCTGGCCCCGGGTTGCGGCAGGCTGCGATGCATATGAAACTCACGGAATCATGCCCATCACACGCTGCCGCTTTTTCCCTGGCGCCCGGCGAAGGATCCGCCGTGCCGGCTGAGCCAGGGGCCGCGGCAGCGGACGCCGCAACCGCTCGGCTGCTGGAGCAGCTGATGCAGATCGCCCGGACCTCCGCACTGGAGGAAATGGCCAGCGGTTTCGCACATGAGTTGAACCAGCCCATCGGCGCCATCGCGACCTTCGCGCAAGCCGCTGAACGCATGCTATCTCGTCCCGATCCCATGATGCCAGCGGCGCTCGATGTCCTGCGGCATATCAGTAACGAGGCCCTGAATGCTGGACAAGGAATCCGCCGCATTCGCAAATTGTTCAACGATACGGCCGTGGCACGCACCGTGTGTTCCATGACCGACGTTGTCGCCGAGCTGATGCCGGTGCTGAAGCTGCTCGCCAGCCGGGCCGGGGTGCAACTGGACGTGGTCATCGACGACTCGCTGCCCTCGGTGTCGGTGGACCGGCTGCGGATCCAGCATGTGCTTTTTACTCTGGTGCAGAATTCCCTGGAGGTGCGCCGCCCGGAGAACGTGCCGGCCCGCGTGCGCCTGGAAGTGGGCGGGGATCGCTATGCCGTGACCACGGCCGTGATCGACAACGGCGTCGGGCTGACGACCGAAGCTCGCGCGCAACTGTTCCGACCCTTTTTCACCACCAAAGACCAGGGAACGGGCTTGGGCCTGGCCTCGAGCCGCGCTATTGTCGAGTCCCATGAAGGCGCCATTGGCTGCGACGATGTGGAAGGCGGCGGCGTCCGATTCTGGTTTCGCTTGCCCGCGGCAATCGAATAATCTTAGGGCCGCGGCCCAGCGCGGGACACGACTGCGCGGACCCGATTTCCCCGGACTCGATTCCCGGACCCGATTCCATGAGCGCCAACAAGACCCCTCGCAAGAAACCCACGATTTACATCGTCGACGACGACGACGGCATGCGCCGCGCGCTGACCGTCTTGATGTCGACGGTCGGCTACAACGCGGTCGCGTTCGAGCGGCCCGGTGAATTCCTGCAGAAGCTCGATCCCAACCAGCCCGGCTGCCTGGTGCTGGATGTGCGTATGCCCGAAATGAGCGGGCTGGAAGTGCAGCAGCATCTGAATCGCAGCGGCTCCATGCTGCCGGTGATCCTCATCACCGGCCACGGCGACATTCCCATGGCCGTGCAGGCCATGAAGGACGGCGCCTTCGACTTCCTGCAGAAACCGTTCCGCGACCAGGATCTGCTCGATCGCATCAACGGCGCCCTCAAACAGGACGCCGAGAATCGCGAGATCGTGGAGCGGCATGCGGACCTTCGGCGGCGTAGCGAATCGCTCACGCCGCGCGAGCGCGAAGTCATGGCGCTGGTGGTCGACGGCCGCGCCAACAAAGTCATCGCCATCGATCTGGGCCTGAGCGAGCGCACCGTGGAAATTCACCGCGCCAATGTCATGGAAAAGATGCAAGCACGCTCGGTCGCACACCTGGTAAAGATGCATCTGACCTTGAACGGGGAAACTTTGGGCAGTGGTTAGCGGTTGGCGGTTAGTGGTTGGTCAAGCCATGCAGAGCACTCGGCTTTGTCTTTACTAACCACCAACCGCTAACCGCCAACCGCTTTGAGGTAGCCATGCCCGAGGCCACTCGCGACGATCCTACGCTCAGCCCTGAATACCTGACCCGACTGGACGCGTACTGGCGCGCGGCGAACTATCTGTCCGTCGGTCAGATCTACCTGATGGACAACCCGCTGCTCGAGCAGCCGCTGACGCTGGCGCACATCAAGCCGCGCCTGCTGGGCCACTGGGGGACCACACCCGGCCTCAATTTCATCTATGCGCACCTCAACCGCGTCATCAAGAAGTATGACGCGGACATGCTGTACATCGCAGGTCCCGGACACGGCGGACCGGCACTGGTCGCCAACGTCTATCTGGAAGGCACCTATAGCGAGTACTACCCCAATGTTTCCGAGGACAAGGACGGCATGCGCCGCCTGTTCAAACAGTTCTCGTTCCCCGGCGGCATTCCCAGCCACGTCGCACCGGAAACGCCGGGCTCGATCCATGAAGGCGGCGAGCTTGGCTACGCGCTGTCGCATGCCACCGGCGCCGCATTCGACAACCCGGATCTGATCGTGGCGTGCGTCATCGGCGATGGCGAAGCCGAAACCGGCCCGCTCGCCACCAGCTGGCATTCGAACAAGTTCCTGAACCCGGTGCGCGATGGCGCCGTACTGCCCATCCTGCACTTGAACGGCTACAAGATCGCCGGCCCCACGGTGCTCGCGCGCATTCCACGCGAGGAGCTGAAACACCTCATGCAGGGCTACGGCTACGAACCGTACTTCGTCGACGAAGGCGAAACGTTCGCCGCCACGCATCTGGCCATGGCACAAACCATGGACCGGATGATCGAGCGCATCCGGGAGATTCAGGCCGATGCCCGCCAGAACGGTTTTCGCGAACGACCGCGTTGGCCCATGCTGGTGCTGCAGACACCGAAGGGTTGGACGGGACCGGAAGAAGTGGACGGCAAACCCGTCGAAAACAACTGGCGCTCGCACCAGGTGCCTTTGTCGGGGTTGGCGCAGAAGAACGATCACTTGCAGCAGCTGGAATCCTGGCTGCGCAGCTACAAGCCCGAGGAGTTGTTCACTCCCGAAGGCAAGTTGCGGCCGGAACTGCGCGAGCTCGCGCCGACGGGGAAACGCCGCATGGGCGACAATCCTCATGCGAACGGCGGCGTGCTGCTGCGTGATTTGCGATTGCCCGACTTTCGCGAATACGCGATCGAGTTGCCCTCGCCTGGCTCGCGCATCGCCGAGGCGACCCGCGTGCAAGGCAAGTTCCTGCGCGATGTGATGAAGCTGAACATGCAGTCGGCGAACTTCCGCCTGTTCTCGCCCGACGAATTCACTTCGAATCGCTGGGATGACGTGCTCTCGGTCACCTCACGAATGTCCGCTGCGCGGATCGAATCCACCGATACCAGCGTGGCGCCGGATGGACGGGTGATGGAAATGCTGAGCGAGCATCAATGCCAGGGCTGGCTGGAAGGCTATCTGCTCACCGGCCGCCACGGCTTCTTCAGCTGCTACGAAGCGTTCATTCACATCGTCGATTCGATGTTCAACCAGCACGCCAAGTGGCTCAAGACCTGCAATAACATTCGCTGGCGGCGTTCCATCGCGTCGCTGAACTACCTGCTCACCTCGCATGTCTGGCGCCAGGATCACAACGGCTTCAGCCATCAGGACCCCGGCTTCATCGATCACGTGGTGAACAAGAAGCCCGAAGTGATTCGCGTGTATCTGCCGCCGGACGCCAACACGCTGTTGAGCGTGACGGATCATTGCCTGCGCAGCCGCAACCTGGTCAATGTGGTGATCGCCGGCAAACAGCCGCAGCATCAATGGCTATCGATGGATGCCGCCATCAAACATTGCAGCGCCGGCGCGGGCATCTGGACCTGGGCCAGCAACGACCAGGACGGCTCGCCCGACATCGTGATGGCCTGCGCGGGCGATGTGCCGACTTTGGAAACATTGGCCGCCGTGTCGCTGCTGCGCGAGTGGCTGCCGTCGCTGCGCATCCGCGTCGTGAACGTGGTGGACCTCATGACGTTGCAGCCGGCCAGCGAGCACCCGCATGGCATGAACGACAAGGAATTCGATGCCATGTTCACCGCGGACAAGCCCATCCTGTTCGCGTTCCACGGCTATCCCTGGCTGATCCATCGCCTCACCTACCGCCGCAACGGTCACGACAACCTGCACGTCCGCGGCTACAAAGAGGAAGGCACCACCACCACGCCTTTCGACATGACCGTGCTGAACGATCTGGATCGCTACTCCCTGGCCGAAGCCGCCCTCGACTTCGTGCCGTCTTTGGGCGCCCAAGCCGGCCACCTGCGCCAACGCCTGCGCGACAAACTCATCGAGCATCGCGAATACGTGCGCCGGCACGGCGAAGACATGCCGGAAGTCCGCGACTGGCAATGGTTGAGCGCGTAGCTACGAATACAGCGCGGGCAGCTGGGCGTGCAGGAACCAGCGGTCGAGCACGACATTGCGGGCGAACCACTGGGTTTGCATGAGGGCGCGGGCCAAAGCGAGACGCAGCCTGGCGGGTAGCATGGCGAGCGCGGGGGCTTCGCCGCGTTCACCGAAGCGGGCGCGAAGGGCTGCTTCGTAGTGCGTCAAGCGTTCGCGGCGGTAATCGCGATCGGCGGCGAGAATGTTTGCAGCGGCCATCAATCCCGATTCGATCGCCGGTCGGATGCCCTCGCCGCTTTGGGTATAAGCCAGCCCGGCGGCATCGCCAATGATCAGCACGCCGTCGCCAATCACCGGGCGCCCCGCGTGTGCATATAGCAAATAAGCGTGACCCTTGAACTTGCCGGGCAGGTCCGCCGGAATCCTCCCCTGCGCAGCCAGTGAGCGAGCAAACGTCTGCACGTGCTCGGCGAGCCGGTGGTTGCCTTCGCGCCCGAGCCCCACGTTGAGATAGTTTCCCTTGCGGAAACACCAGCCGTAGCCCTTCAGGTCTTCGCAGAAATAGAGCTCGGGCCGCTCGCCGCTCACCGCGCATTGCCCGGCCTGCGACTCGTCCATTTCGAACTCGATTTCCTGCGCGCTGATGGCCCGCTCTTCCTTGCCCAGGTGGGCACCGAGAAAACGCGCCACGGGACAGAAATGACCGCCCGCGCCGATCACCAGCGCCGCGGCAACTTCGCCGTTTACCAGCCAGCGGCCATCGCCCTGGCGCTCCATGGATTTCCAGGTTTCGCCGAGCCGCAAGCGCGCCCCGCTACGCTCCAGCAGATAATGATCGAACTCGCAACGCCGGATGCCGTAGCTGACCACCTTGCCGTAATGCACGGCCGCGGTGGCCCGCTCACCCATGCCAGTAATAAATGAATCGATGGGCTGGAACACCCGGCCACGCCGATAGTCGTCGATGTCCAGATCCAACTCGGCCACCACCTGCGGCGTGATCCAGCCGGCGCACACCTTGTCGCGCGGAAACACGCTCTTGTCCATGACGAGCACGTCCAGCCCGGCCTGCTTCAAGACGCGGGCGCACGTCGCCCCCGCCGGACCGCCGCCAACGATCAACACATCGCAGCTATCGACGCTCATGACTGATACAGATGATTGCGCGTCAGCGGAACGTCGTTGCTGGAGCCGTGCGCGAACACGACTTGGAACAACTGCATCTCGCCTGTAGTGAACGCGGCGCGCGAGCCCGCCAGATACAAGCGCCACATCCTGAGGAAGTTCTCGTCGAACATGCGCACCACGCGGTCCGCGGACTGTTCGTACAGTCGCCACCACCAATCCAGCGTCTTGGCGTAGTGCAGACGCAGGTTCTCGACATCCAACACGGATAAGCCCGCGCCCTCGAAGATGTCCATCATCTGTTTCAAGGACGGTGGATTGGCGCCCGGGAAAATGCGCCGGTCGATCCAGCGATGCATGGGCTTCCAGCGATTGCGCCCGATGGTGTGGATCAAGCCCAGGCCGTGGGACTTCAGACAACTGCGGATCAACTCGCCCAGCGCCGGGTAATTCTCCACGCCGACGTGCTCCAGCATGCCGACCGAGACGAACGCATCGAACGAGCCGCGAATATTGCGGTAATCGTCCTCCACGAACTCGACCCGGTCCTGCAGGCCCTCGGCCTTGGCGCGCTCCCGCGCAAAAGCGAGCTGCTCCTTCGATATGTTGAATGCCGTGACCTTCACACCATGGTGGCGCGCCATATAAAGAGCGAGCCCGCCCCAGCCGCAACCCGCCTCGACCACGTGCTGCCCCGGACGCAGCCGCACTTTCCGGCAAACGTGCTCCATCTTCGCCAACTGCGCCTCGTCCAGCGTGGCCTCGGGCGTGGGGAAATAGGCGCAGGTGTAGGCCATGGTGGAGCCCAACCACAGCGAATAGAACTCGTTGCCTATATCGTAGTGGTGATGAATGTTCTCGCGCGAACCGTGCAGCGTATTGGATGGGCGGCGATGCAGCCATTGCTCCAGCCGGCGCAGCAAGGAAATGGAATTGCGCGCGGGACGAGCCGCACCCTGATAGAGCACTTCAATGAGCCGGCCGAGATCGCCCTCGATCTGAATTCTGCCGACGCTGTACAACTCGCCGAACTGCATGTCCGGATCGGCACACAGGCGCATCAAGGTGGCCTTATCGGGGATGTGCAGGGTGGCCACCGGATCGCCCGTGCCGGACCACACGCGGTCGCCATTCCACAGCGCGAACTGGACCGGCGGATCGCCGAATGCGTGCAGCAGAGCCTGGAGCATCCGACCTTCCAAGGAGCGCGCGCGTGACGCCGGGGCGGGCGCAGGAGAGTCCTGACGCGCTGTGCTTTGTGGCGCCTCGCTCGCCACCCGAAACGTCGTCATAGGCCGCTGTTCAGAGGTCCGCATCGTTGTCACCCGCCCCCCGCTGGCAGTCGCCAAGCGACATAGTTGAGATTTTCTCGGGTGGTTGCAAGAGCCTGGCAAGGTTTACAGATTCGGCCGCCATCCCGGGACTATTCCCCAACCGCTGCGTGGAGTTCCGGAGCGCGGCGGCGGGGCCCGGCCCTTATAAGTGACTCCGTACGAAGCCATCCCGGCCTGTCCGACAGGCCATGAACATTGAACGCCCCCACCCGCGCTGGGCCGCATGAAACTGAACGCTGAACTGATCCGCCGTTACGATTGCCACGGGCCGCGATACACGTCGTACCCGACCGCGGTCCAGTTCCATACCGGCTTCAACGAGCAGCACTACCGCCGGATCGCGCTGTTGAGCAACAGCGCGAGGCCCCGGCCTCTGTCGATCTATGTGCACGTGCCGTTCTGTGCGCGTCCTTGTTTCTACTGCGGCTGCAACAAGATCATCACGCGCAACCCCGCGCACGCCGAGCAATACTTGCAGCGGCTGCATCGTGAGATCGAGCTGCAGGGCACGCTGTTCGAGCGACGCAGAAGCGTGCGCCAGTTGCATTTCGGCGGCGGCACGCCGACCTATCTGACCCCGCCGCAGATGGCGGCGCTGTTCGAGCAACTGGGCCGGCAGTTCAACATCGATCATTCCGGACAACGCGAGTTCTCCATCGAGATCGATCCACGCACCCTCGACGAGCAGACGCTGCCGGCATTGGCGGCGCTGGGCTTCAATCGCCTCAGCCTCGGCGTCCAGGATTTCGATGCACGCGTGCAGCGAGCGGTAAACCGGATACAGAGCGTCGCACAGATCGAACGTTGCGTGACGCAGGCCCGTTCGCTCGGCTACCGCTCGATGAGCTTCGATCTGATTTACGGGCTGCCGCTGCAAACGCTCGAAAGCTTCGGCAAGACCCTGGACACCGTGGTGCAAATGCGACCCGATCGCATTGCTGCTTATGGCTACGCGCACATGCCTCGCCTCTTCAAGGCGCAACGTGCGATCCGTGCCGAGCAACTGCCCGATGCCGACACTCGACTGCAGTTGCTGGCGCTGACGGTGGAACGGCTCACCGATGCCGGTTATGTCTACATCGGCATGGATCACTTCGCGCTGCCCGACGATGACCTGGCCGTTGCCATGCGCGATGGCAGCCTGCATCGCAATTTCCAGGGCTACTCGACGCACGGCGATTGCGACCTGGTCGGTCTGGGCATCAGTGCGATCGGCGCCGTCGGCAACTCCTACTCGCAAAATCACAAACATCTGTCCGCCTACTACCAGGCGCTCGACGCCGGCCGCCTGCCGGTGGAACGCGGCATCGCCCTGAGCATCGATGACGAGATGCGGCGCGAGATCATTCAGCGGCTCATGTGCAACGGCACCCTGTCGATGCGCGACATCGAGAGCCGCTACGCCCTCGAGTTCGGCGACTACTTCGGCCCCGAGCTGAGCGCGCTGGATGCATTGGCCAACGACGGCCTGGTGACGCGCGACGACGAATTCATTCGCATCACCCAATCGGGGCGCGCGCTGCTGCGTACCGTCGCGATGGTCTTCGACGCCCACCTGCGGCGTTCGGCCACGATGCAATACTCCAAAGTCATCTGAGCCCATCAGGCGAACCCTGAGCGCCGCCTACAGCTTCGCACGCCACGAAGGCTGCGATCGCCGTTGACGTTCGCAACGTCGCAACGAGATGCAATCGGCATATCTCATAGGGATCGCGGGCGCCACGATTGCCCATCAGGGCGATCTCTCAGGGCTGGCGCGCAGTCTCTCTCGGGGTCCCCGTAATTAGAAAAGTTCTGACCCGAGGTATTTTGCATGCGCTCGATTCATACTCCGATACGAGGCCGATGATGTCTGCCAATGTGCTTCCACTCGACGCGAACGTGGCCGCGAGTACGCGCACCGACGTCCGCGCGCATTACAACGACAAGGTCGTGCGCCAGTTCGCGATCATGACGGTCGTCTGGGGCATCGTCGGCATGGCGGTCGGCGTGTTCATCGCCGCGCAGCTGCTGTGGCCGGCGTTGAACTTCGACATTCCCTGGCTCACCTACAGCCGCCTGCGTCCGCTGCACACCAATGCGGTGATCTTCGCGTTCGGCGGCTCGGCGCTGTTCGCCACGTCCTACTACATCGTGCAGCGAACCAGCCATGCGCGGCTGTTCTCGGACGGGCTCGCGGCATTCACGTTCTGGGGCTGGCAACTGGTGATCGTGCTCGCGGCCATCACGCTGCCGCTGGGCATTACCCAGAGCAAGGAGTACGCCGAGCTCGAGTGGCCCATCGACCTGCTCATCGCGGTGGTGTGGGTGGCCTATGCCGTGGTGTTCTTCGGCACCATCGCCCAGCGCAAGGTGAAGCACATCTACGTGGCCAACTGGTTCTTCGCCGCGTACATCATCACCATCGCGGTGCTGCACATCGTCAACAACCTGGCGATTCCTGTGTCGCCCACCAAGTCGTACGTCATCTACTCCGGCGTGGTCGACGCGATGGTGCAATGGTGGTACGGCCACAATGCGGTCGGCTTCTTCCTCACCGCCGGCTTCCTGGGAATGATGTACTACGTGGTGCCCAAGCAGGTCGGCAAGCCCATCTATTCGTATCGCCTGTCGATCGTGCACTTCTGGGCGCTGATCTCCATCTACATGTGGGCCGGTCCGCACCACCTGCACTACACCACGCTGCCCGACTGGGCGCAGTCGATCGGCATGGTGTTCTCGCTGATCCTGCTGGCGCCCTCCTGGGGCGGCATGATCAATGGCCTGATGACCATGTCCGGCGCCTGGCACCGCCTGCGCACCGATCCGATCATGAAGTTCCTGGTGGTGTCGCTGTCGTTCTACGGCATGTCCACTTTCGAAGGCCCGATGATGTCCATCAAGACGGTGAACGCGCTGTCGCACTACACCGATTGGACCATCGGCCACGTGCACTCCGGCGCGCTCGGCTGGGTCGCGTTCATCAGCATCGCCGCCATGTACCAGATGATTCCGAAGCTGTTCGGCCGCGCGCAGATGCACAGCGTCAAGCTCATGGAGGCACACTTCTGGATCGCCACCATCGGCATCGTGCTGTACGTGACTTCGATGTGGATCGCCGGCGTGATGCAGGGCTTGATGTGGCGCGCCGTGAACGCCGACGGCACCTTGACCTACACCTTCGTCGAGTCGCTGAAGGCCACGTATCCGTACTACGCCGTGCGCCTGCTCGGCGGGCTGATGTTCCTGAGCGGCATGCTGATCATGGCCTACAACGTCTGGCGCACCGTGCGCAACACGCAGCCAGTCGACGCCGCCGTGCTGGCGCCCGCCCCCAGTCATTGAGCTGAACCGTCATGAAACACGAAATCGTCGAAAAGAAGGTTGCACTGATGGGCGCGCTGATCGCGGCGGTGATCAGCATCGGCGGCCTGGTGGAGATCACGCCGCTGTACATGCAAAGGTCGGTGGTCGAGCCTTCGCCCGGCGTGAAGCCCTACTCGGCGCTGGCGCTGGAAGGCCGCGATGTGTACGTGCGCGAAGGTTGTTACAACTGCCATTCGCAGATGGTGCGGCCGCTGCCGGCCGAGACCGAACGCTACGGCCACTACTCGCTCGCGGGCGAAACCGTTTACGACCATCCGTTCCAGTTCGGCTCCAAGCGAACCGGCCCCGACCTGGCGCGCGTGGGCGGCCGCTACACCGACGAATGGCATCGCGTGCACTTGATCAACCCTCGTGACGTGGTGCCCGAATCGAACATGCCGGGCTTTCCCTGGCTCGCCGAACGCAAGCTCGATCCTGCAGCAACGCAGGCAAAGATGCAGGCGCTGCAGAAGATCGGCGTGCCGTACACAGCTCAGGAAATCGAGGAGGCCTCCGCAGCAGTCGGCGACCGCACCGAGATGGATGCGCTGATCGCCTACATGCAGGGGCTGAAGTTCCTGGGCGCGCCCGCTAACTCATCGGCAAAGGGTCAACAATGAGCATCGTTCTGGACATGGGTGTAGTGCGCGGGCTGCTGACGGTGGTGTTGTTCCTGGCCTTCATGACCTTGTGGGCCTGGGCCTGGAGCAAGAACCGTCAGCAGGAGTTCGACAGCCTCGCGCGTCTGCCGCTCGAAGATCAGGATTCGCCGCAATGATCAGCCAACCTGCCAGCGTTTTCATCATCGTCTTCACCACGATCAATATCGTCGCGTGCCTGTGGCTGATGTGGTGGACGGCGCGCACGCGCGTATCCTCGAGCGACACAAAACAGTCACCGGCCGAAGGCGTCGGCACGACCGGCCATGTGTGGGACGGCGACCTGGAAGAGCTGAACAACCCGTTGCCGCGCTGGTGGCTCGGCTTGTTCATCCTGACGGTGCTGTTCGGCGCGGCCTACCTGATCTTCTATCCGGGCCTGGGCAATTTCCGCGGCACCATGGGATGGACGTCGGTTGGCCAGCATGAAGCACAGGTCGCACTTCAGCGCGCCAGGTTCGAGGCGCAAGTGGCCTCGCTGAAGGATCTTTCGTTGCGTGAGCTCGCCAACAACGGCAGCGCAATGGCCACCGCAAAGAATTTGTTCGGCGCCAACTGCGCCGGCTGCCATGGCTCCGACGCGCGCGGCGCCAGGGGATTTCCCAATCTCACCGACAACGATTGGTTGTGGGGTGGCGACGAGCAACGGCTGCTGGAAAGCATCGCCCAGGGACGTCACGGCATGATGCCGGCGTTGGGCAGCGCGCTCGGCGAGACCGGCGTCAACGAAGTGGCTTCGTATGTCGTCAGCTTGAGCGGCGGCAAGGCGCCGGCCGACTGGGTCAGCGCGGGCGAGCAGCGCTTTGCGATGTTGTGTGCCGCGTGCCATGGCGCAGACGCCAAAGGTAATCAGATGCTCGGCGCGCCCAACCTGACCGACAACATCTGGTTGCACGGCGGTGACTTCGACAGCGTGCGCGCCACGATCACCAACGGCCGCGACAATCAGATGCCCGCTCATCAAGAGCTGCTCGGAGACACCAAGGTCAAGCTGCTGGCCGCGTACGTGCTCAGCCTGAACGAGGCCGAGAAGCATGCCGCCAATTGAGCAGACCAGCTCGCCGCGCCCGAATTGCTGGGTGCGGTTCCGGGAAGATCTCGGCGTGCTGCTGTGGGCCTCGTTTCTCTCGGCCTGCGTGGCGACCCTATTGTTTTTTGCTTGTTTCGACCCACAAATCCTCGTGGATCATGCCGCGCCGCCGGCATGGCTGGCGGATCGTCGCGCCGGCTACACCGTCGGCTTTTTCTTTTTCTGGATGATGTCAGCCATTTCTAGCTTCCTCACCGCGTACCTGATCGAGACCCGTGGGCGATGAACGTACCACGACCCACTCCCGCCGCGAGCAATGAGGGCAGCCTCTACATCGCGCACCAGAAGGTCTACCCGCGCGAGGTCGGGGGCCGCTTCAACCGGCTGCGCGTCGCCGCCACCATCGCGCTGCTCGGATTGTTCTATGCAATGCCCTGGCTGCAGTGGGATGGGCGCCAGGCCGTGCTGTTCGACCTGCCGGCCCGCAAGTTCCATATCTTCGGCCTGACCTTCTTTCCGCAGGACTTTTTCCTACTGACCTGGCTGTTGATCATCGCCGCGCTGTCGCTGTTCTTTTTCACCGCGCTGGCCGGCCGCTTGTGGTGCGGCTACGCGTGCCCGCAGACGGTGTGGACGGAAATCTTCGTGTGGATGGAACGCTGGACCGAGGGCAAGCGGCAACAGCGCATGCGCCTGGATAACGCGCCCTGGTCGTTGGAGAAGGTGCTGCGCAAGACTGCCAAGCAGGTGCTGTGGATCAGTTTCGCGCTCTATACCGGCTACACCTTCGTAGGTTACTTCACGCCGGTGCGGGAACTGACCCATTCCGTGATGACGGCTTCGCTCGGCGGTTGGGAGTCGTTCTGGATTCTGTTCTACGGCTTCGCCACCTACGGCAACGCCGGATTCATGCGCGAACAGGTCTGCAAGTACATGTGCCCCTACGCGCGCTTCCAAGGCGCCATGTTCGACCGCGACTCGCTGATCATTTCCTACGACGTCAAGCGCGGCGAACCGCGCGGCTCGCGGGCGCGCGGTGTCGATCCGAAACAGAAAGGGCTTGGGGACTGCATCGACTGCAAGCTGTGCGTGCAGGCATGTCCCACGGGTATCGACATTCGCGACGGGTTGCAGCTGGAGTGCATCGCCTGCGCCGCGTGCATCGACGCCTGCGATAGCGTCATGGAGCGCATGAACTATCCGAAGGGGCTGGTGCGATACACGACGCAAAGTGCGCTGGACAATCAACCCACGCGCATATTCAGGCCTCGCATCGTCGTTTACGGCTCGATTCTGCTCGCGCTGATCGTGGGCTTCGGCGTGGCGGTCGCGAATCGGCAGCTCGTCCACCTCGACGTGCTCAGAGATCGAAACGCTCTGTACCGTAACATCCCCAGCGAGACGGGCGGCGTTCTCATCGAAAACGTGTACACCGTGCGTTTCATCAACAAGGACACTCGCGAGCACGCCTTCCGAATCGCAGCGCAAGGCATTGACGGCGTCATCGTGGACACCGACAGCGAGCTGCAACGAGTCGGCGCTGGCGAAGTCGTCAGCACGGCCGTCCGCATCCGTGCGCCCAGCCAGTCGATCAGTGGTGGCCGTGACATTCAGATCGTGGCGCGCTCGGACGATGGCGCCATCGAGGCAAGATCCAAGGCTCGCTTCATCGCTCCGGCATCCAGATGAGCATCTGCTTTCATTGCGGAGAACCTTTGCGCGGCTCCACGCTCGTGGCGCGCATCGAGCAACGCAATGAACCGGTGTGCTGCAGCGGCTGCCAGGCAGTGGCCGAGCTGATCGCCGGCACTGGATTGGGAGATTTCTATCGTTATCGCGACGGTGCATCGGTACGCCCGCGCGATGCGGATCAGACCGACAAGTGGCGAGTCTATGCCGATCAGCAGTTCGCGTCGCAGTTCACACGAACGGTGCGTGGACAAACGTCCGTCACCCTGCTCATCGAAGGCTTGCGCTGCTCGGCCTGCAGCTGGCTCATCGACAAGGTGTTGCGACGGCACGCGGGTGTGATCGATGTGAGCGTCAATGCCGCCACGGGACGCGCCACCGTCACTTGGGACGGCTCGCAGCTCGATCTCGCCGAGGTCATGCGCACGATCGCGCAACTCGGTTATGTACCGCATCCCCTGACCGACGAAACAGTCGCTCGCACGCTGCGTGAAGAACGGCGTGACAGTCTCAAGCGGTTGCTCGTCGCCGGTTTCGGCATGATGCAGGTCATGATGTTCGCGGTGTCCGTCTACTCGGCCGAGCTCGCCAACGAGGTCATGGACCCCACGCTGCTGAGTTACTTCCGCATCGTCAGCTTGTTGGTCGCCACGCCGGTAATGTTCTACGCCGGCGCACCGATTCTGCTCAGTGCCTGGAATAGCCTGCGCAGCCGCGGCATCGGCATGGACGTGCCGGTCAGCATTGCACTGGTGCTCGCTTATGGCGCAAGCGTCTGGAACATCTTCAGCGCCAACGGCGGCGAAGTCTATTTCGACTCGGTGACCATGTTCATTTTCTTCCTCACGCTGGGCCGCTTCGTCCAGATGAGCGTGCGTCAGCACACTGCGGGTGTGACGGACGCGCTGGCAAGGCAGCTGCCCTCGATCGCGCATCGCGTCGGCCCGGGCGGCGTGGACGATGTCCCCGTGACATCGCTGCAAATCGGCGATGTGATCCAGGTAAGGCGGGGTGAAGTGTTGCCGGCCGACGGCGAACTGATCGACTCCGAGGCGCAGCTCGATGAAGCCATGCTCACCGGCGAATCGCTGCCGGTACAACGGCGCAGCGGCGATCGGGTCGTCGCGGGAACCATCAACCTCGAGGCTCCGATACGTCTGTCGGTGACGGCGCTGGGTAGCGACACGGCGCTCTCGCACATCGTCTCGCTCATGCAGCGAGCGCAAACAAACAAACCGGCGCTGGCGCGCAATGCCGATGGCGCCGCCGCCAGGTTTCTCCGCTACGTCTTGCTGGGCGCCGGCTTGACCTGTGCCGCGTGGTTGGCGATCGATCCATCGCGCGCGTTCCCTGCGACGCTGGCAGTGCTGGTCGTGGCCTGTCCGTGCGCGTTTGCGATAGCCATGCCCGCCGCGCTGGCTGCGGCCACCGCGAGCTTGGGCCGCCTTGGCATTCTGCTCACGGACCCCGACGCGCTGGAAAGTCTGGCGAAAGTGGATCACATCGTTTTCGACAAGACCGGCACGCTGACGCGCGGCGAGCTGCGTGTTGCCAGATGCATTCCGCTGACGAACATGAGCGAAGAACAATGCTTGCGTACAGCGGCCCTGATAGAGCAATCGTCGGAGCATCCGCTGGCGCGCGCATTTGCCCCGTTCCATGGCGACGGCACAGTTGCAGACGTTGAGACGGTTCCCGGTCGCGGTGTGCAGGCTCGCGTCAATGGCCGCCTGTTTCGCATCGGCAGTCCCGACTTTGTCGCCGAGCTGCGCAAGGTGCCCGACGTTCCCCAGAGCCCCGACGAACTGACCGGCAGCGTAGTCCTGCTGGGCGACGAGCAAGTGGCCCTTGCCTGGTTCGAGCTCACCGACTCGCTGCGACCCATGGCGGCGCAGGCGGTGAACCAGCTGCGCGCACTCGGCATCGCGCCACAGATTTTGAGCGGCGATGGCCAGGCAGCGGTGATGACCGTGGCGCAGCAGTGCGCGGTGGATGATTACCTAGCCCGGCGCACCGCTCAGCAGAAGCTGGCTCATGTGCTTTCCTTGCAGAAGGAAGGTAAACGCGTGGCGGTCATCGGCGATGGCGTCAACGACGCGCCGGTGCTCGGCGCGGCCGATGTTTCCATCGCCATGGGCAGGGGCGCGGCGCTGGCACATGCGAGCGCTGGATTGATCCTGGTAAGCGACAATCTCGATGCCTTGCCGCAAGCCGTGCAGCTGGCGCGACGTACCTTACGAATTGCGCGGCAGAATCTGTTGTGGGCCGCGATCTACAACCTGGGATCGATTCCGCTGGCCGCGCTGGGATTCATTCCTCCCTGGCTGGCCGCGCTCGGCATGTCGATCAGCTCGGTCGCGGTGGTGTTGAACTCCACCCGGCTGCTGCCTCGGCCACCGCAACGAGATCGAGCGCCGGTGATAACATCAGCCAGATTGCGGGAGACGGTCGCATGAGCATTCTTCTGGTGTTGATTCCCCTGAGCCTGGCGCTGGTCATCTTCGCCGGTTGGGGATTCTTCTGGGCCGTCGGCGCGGGCCAATTCGACGATCTGGAATCGCCGGGGTGGGATGCGCTACGCGACGATGCGCCCGCGGACCCTCCCATCAGCGATGACTGATCCCAGCGACGCGCTCAGTCTCTCCGCCGCCTTCATCGCTGGGATCGCCGGCAGCGCTCATTGCTTCGCGATGTGCGGCGGACTGGCCGGCGCCCTCGGCATGCGCGCTCGCGCCACAGCGGCAAGTCCGAGCAGTGCCTTCACCAATGCGCTGTCCTATCACGTTGGCCGATTGGGCGGCTACACGGCGGCCGGCGCCATCTGTGGACTGATCGGTGCAACGTTGCAGGCCGTGCTCGACCTGGCACGCATCGGCACGACGTTGCGGATTGCCAGTGGCGTGCTGCTGGTGCTGATCGCCTTGCGAATGCTATCGCCGTGGAATCCGCTGCGATGGCTGGAAACATTTGGCGCGAAGTTCTGGCGCCGGCTGCAACCTTACACACTCGGCACCGGCAAGCTCACCGGTCACACCCAGGCGATCGCCTTGGGCTTCCTGTGGGGCTGGCTGCCCTGCGGCCTGGTCTATTCCATGCTGTTGTTCGCCGCGTTGAGCGGGCACGCACTGAATGGCGCCGCCATCCTGCTGGCATTCGGTCTTGGCACGCTGCCTTCCATGCTCACGAGCAGCGTGCTCGCATCGCAAGTGCAAAGAGTGCTCAACAACCGCTGGCCCCGCTTCGCCAGCGGCCTGCTGTTGCTGATGTTCGGGGCGTGGATGATCTGGATTGCCCTGCCCGCCGGCGGGCACGCCCATCACCACTGAACATTCCTAAAGGAGCATTCCTAAACCGGCGCACCGTTCAACCGGCTCAGCGCCTGCTCCAGGTTCACGCAGAAATTCTCCTCGCCGATCAGCTCCACGATACCGGCACGGCGCAACTTGGCGCTGACGCGATCGTTGGCACCGGTCATCATCACTCGCACCTTGCGCCTCTGCAGGCCGCGAACGACCTCCTCCAGCGTCTGCAGGCCGGTGATGTCCATGAACGGCACCCAGCGCAAGCGGATGATGAGCACCTCCGGATCGGTGCCCGTGCTGGCGAGCGTGCGCTCGAAATTCTCGACGGCGCCGAAGAAGAAAGGTCCTTCGACCGCGAACGCGAGCACGCCCGGGGGAAACTTCAGGCCCCGATGCTCGAACTCCCTGCTGAGATCCTGATGCGTCTGCTGTTGCACTTCCACGCTGCTCGCCATGCGGCGCAGGAAATGCAGTGTCGCGACGATCACGCCGATGTTGACGGCAACCACCAGGTCGACGAACACGGTGAGCACGAACGTCACCAGCAGGACGACGATGTCCGCCGGCGGCGCCCGCCGCGCCATCGTCATGAAATGGCGAGCCTCGCTCATGTTCCAAGCCACCACGAACAAAATGGCCGCAAGCGCCGCCAGCGGGATGTGCACCGCCAACGGCGCCAGAGCCAGCACGATCAACACCAGCGTGATCGCATGCACGATGCCTGCGAGCGGGCTCGAACCGCCATTGCGAACGTTCGTCGCGGTTCTGGCGAGCGCGCCGGTGGCTGCGAATCCGCCGAACAGGGGCGCCGCGATGTTGGCGATGCCCTGCCCGATCAACTCCTGATTCGAATCGTGCCGCGTGCCCGCCATGCCGTCGGCGACCACGGCAGACAGCAATGACTCGATCGCTCCCAGCATGGCGATGGTGAACGCCGGCCCGATCAGCTCGATGACTCGGGCGGCCGTGATCTCGGGCACGTGCCACGTCGGCAAGCCTCGCGGAATGCCTCCGAAGGCCGAGCCGATGGTGGCGACTCCATCGATATGAAAGGTCGCCTGCACCACGGTGGCGAACAACAACCCCAGCAAGGGCCCGGGCACGCGCTTCAACCAGCTCACTTTTGGCGCAAACAGCACGATCGCCAGAGTCACGGTCGCCAATGCCGTGGTGCCGGGCTGCGCCTGCGGCAGCACCTGCAACGTATGCCAGAGCTTCTCGTGAAAGTGCTGCCCGGTCACCTCCGGCAGACCGAAGAAGTCCCGCCATTGGCCGGTCCAGATGACCACGGCGATGCCGGCGGTAAAGCCGAGGATCACCGGATCGGGAATGAACTTGATGATGGCACCGAGGCGCGCGATACCGAGTAGAAACAGCATGATGCCGGCCAGCAGAGTCGCGATCTGCAGGCCGTCGATGCCGTACTGGGCGGTGATGCCGGAGAGAATGACGATGAAGGCGCCGGTCGGCCCGGCGATCTGCAAGCGGCTGCCGCCGAACAGGGACACCAGCAGCCCCGCGACGATGGCAGTGTACAGCCCCTGCTCGGGCTTGGCCCCGGACGCAATCGCGAATGCCATCGCCAGCGGCAGCGCCACCACGCCCACAACCACGCCCGACACGATATTTCGCGCCCAATGCGCGCGTCCCAGCAATCCGGCGCGGTGCGCCTCCAGAATGGCGATCATCGAGTAGTGTTCTCTGTCACAGCGGTCCCGGTCACAACGATTGCGTAATTATGCGGCAGCGCGCCTCCACGCCGCCAATCCCGACGTCGCAACTCCATGAACACCGACTCGAGAACCTCGGGGCCAGGGGTACCTGGTGTCACCGTAGTGACGGTTCCGCGGCTGGTGCGGGACCCTCTTGCCGACATAAGGCCGTTGCTCAATCCCGGATCGGACCTGCGATTCAATGTGACCTGCTGTGATCCCGGCACGCGTCAGAGTCGCACGTTCTGCCCGATAGTCCGTCCATGCCAGTGTCCGTTTCCATTACTGCCCCGTCGCCGTCCCGCCCGGGCGCGTCGGCGCCCAAAAAATCCCTGACCTGGAGCTGGCCTCGCCCGCTGGCGCAGTTGTGCGCGCTGGTGGCCCGGCCGTTCACCGGCGGCTTGCGCAATCGAGTTCAGGAGCTCGAATCCGAGCTCGAGGTGCTGAACAGTTGCAGCATCGTTTCCAGCACCGATGCCAATGGCCGGATCACACACGTGAACGAGCTGTTCTGCCGCATCAGCGGTTACACACGAGAGGAACTGCTCGGCCGCAATCACGACGTGATCAACTCCGGCCACCACCCGCGCAAATTCTTCATGGACATGTATCGCACCATAGCCACCGGCCAGCAGTGGCGAGGCGAGATCCGCAACCGCGCCAGGAACGGCAGGCACTTCTGGCTGGACATCACCATCATTCCGACCACCGACAGCTTTGGCCGGGTGAGTCGTTACACGTCCGTGTGCGTCGACATCACCGCGCGCAAGCAAGCCGAGGAAATGCTGGTCAAGCTACGCGAACGCCATGCGCTGGCCATCGAAGGCTCGGGCATCTGCCTGTGGGATTGGGACATGGTGAGCGACGCCTTGCGGTTCGACAGCAACTGGGGACGGATGCTCGGATACACCGGTCAGGAAGCCGAGCTCATGTCGCGCGAAGCATGGAACGGCAACATGCACCCGGACGATCTCGCACAGACCCTGCAGCTGGTCGAACGTCACAGCCACGGTGCCACGCCGTACTTCGAAAGCGAAGCGCGGATGCGCCACAAGGACGGGCACTGGATATGGATGCTGATCCGTGGCTGCGTAAACAAGCGCGACGAGAACGGCCTGGCGCTGCGCATGTCCGGCACCGCCATCGAGATCTCCGCTTTGAAACAGGCGCAGCATCAGGCCGAACAGTCGGAGGCGCAGCTCAAGACCGTCATCACCGAGCTGATCAAGGCGCGCAATGCCGCCGAAGCCGCGAGCAAGGCCAAGAGTGAGTTCCTGGCGACGATGAGCCACGAGATCCGCACGCCCATGAACGGCGTCATCGGCTTCACCCATCTGCTGTTGCAGACGGCGCTGGACCCCGAGCAACGGGCCATGGCCACCACCATCCGGGACTCCGGCAGCGCGCTGATGACCATCATCGACGACATCCTGGATATTTCGCGCATTGAAGCCGGCCGCGTGACGATCGAGCGCCGCTGGATCGATGCCAGGAAGATCGCTCAGGACGTGGTGACGCTACTGGCGCCGCGCGCGGCCGAGAAAGGCCTGGAGCTCACAGTCGAGTGGCCGGGCTCGGTGCCGGCCGGCCTGGTGGGAGACGCTGGACGGCTGCGCCAGGTCATTGTGAATCTCGCGGCCAACGCCATCAAATTTACCGAGGCCGGCCGCGTGACGATTCGCGCCTCCAGCAATGCCGACGACGAGCTGCGCATCGAAGTCGAAGACACTGGCATCGGCATCACGCCGGAACAGCTGTCGCGCTTGTTCGCGAAGTTCACGCAGGCCGACTCTTCCACCACTCGCAGATATGGCGGCACCGGCCTGGGGCTCGCGATCTCCAAACAACTGGTGGAGCTGATGGGTGGCCAGATCGGAGCGCACAGTCATCCTGGGGCTGGTTCGATATTCTGGTTCACCCTACCAGCAGCATCACGCACCGACGCGTCTGCCACCAGTCGCACGCTGACGGTAGCTGCTCCAATCGAGCCGTCGCCGGAGCAAGCGAACACGTCGCATCCGCGAGTCCTCATCGTGGAGGATCATGCAGTCAATCGCATGCTCGCCACGCGCCTGCTGCGCAAATTGGGTTGCGAGGTGGATCTGGCCGAGAACGGCCGCATCGCCTGCGAGCGCACGGCACAGCAGACCTACGACCTGATCTTCATGGATTGCCAGATGCCGGAGATGGACGGCTTGGAAGCAACGCGACTCATCCGCGAGCGTGAGCGCGCCGGGACCCATCGCATACCGATCATCGCGCTGACCGCGAATGCAATGAGCGAGGATCGCGAGCAGTGCCTGCAAGCGGGCATGGACGACTACATCACCAAGCCCTACTCGGAACAGGATTTCGAACGAGCCTTGCAACGCTGGAGCCGGCCTCACCCGTTGCCGGCGATCGGCATGGAAAAATAAACCGTCGCGCCACGGCCTTCGACGCCTTCGGCCCAGGTGCGGCCACCGTGCCGCTGCACGATGCGCCGCACGTTCGCCAACCCGACTCCCGTGCCTTCAAAATCGGGGTCCGCATGCAGGCGCTGGAACACGCCGAACAGCCGGTCGGCGTACTGCATGTTGAAGCCGACGCCATTGTCACGCACGTAGTAGATGATCTCGTTGTCGCCCATATCGGCGCCAATTTCGATCTTGGCCGGGTTGCGTGGCCGCGTGTACTTCACTGCATTGGCCAGCAGATTCACCCACACCTGTTTCACCAGCTGCGGATCGCCCACGGTGTCCGGAATCTCGCGGCGTTCCCAGTCGATCTGCCGGTTGTTCAACTCGGGCCCCAGTTCCTGGAACGTTTCATCGATCAACTCGTCCATGTGAATGCACTGCCGGTGCATGGACGCGCGGCCGATGCGCGAGAAAGCCAGCAGATCGTCGATCAGGCGGGTCATGCGCATCGCCGCCTTCTGCACGGTCTGCACGTGCCGCCGCTCCTCGGCGTTGAGCTTGCTGCCCGCCGATGCTTCGAGCAACGAAACATAGGAATGGACGTGACGCAACGGCATGCGCAGGTCGTGCGAGATCGAGTGACAGAACGATTCCAGGTCGGCGTTGGCGGCCAGCAGGTCATCGTTCTTCTGGCGCAGAGCGGTATTGAGCTCGCTGACCTGCTCGGCAATGCGCGCGCGCTCGGCGATCTCCTGTTCCAACTCGTGCCGCGCCTTGTCCAGCTCGACGAATACCTGGACCTTGGCCCGCAACACTTCCGGCTCCAGCGGCTTCATCAGGTAATCGACCGCGCCCGCCGAGTAGCCGCTGAACACCATCTCGGCGGTGCGCATCATGCCGGTGAGAAAGATGATCGGCGTGGCACGCGACCGTTCGCGCGCGCGAATCAATGCCGCGGCCTCGATGCCACTCATGCCGGGCATCTGCACGTCGAGCAGGATCACCGCGAAGTCATGTTCGAGCACGCACTTCAGCGCCTGGTCGCCGTGCGAGGCGATGATCAGATTCTGGCCCAGCCCTTCCAGCACCGCCTCCAGCGCGTCCAGGTTGGCCTGCTCATCATCGACCAACAGAATGTTGGATCTAAAGGTCGATTGGCTCATCAACTCACCTCCCGGGCGCTCGACCGTTGCTCCTCGCCTTGGTCATGCGCGCCGCTCAGGCCGCGTGCGGCGTTCGCTCAGCAGTCGATTGTCCTGCAGATCGATATCGCCAGAGAGCCGGGCAAGGCAAATCCGGCGCCGATGCGTACACCGACGGAATGCGGAGGGCGACGCGCGGAATATGCGGAGAGAGCGGATGACGACACCCGCTCGGGGTTGACGGCCTTCAGAGCGGGGTCAGACAGCCCAGTCGATCCTAACGAGCTGGCGTGCATGGTCCAGTAAATGTTTCAGCATCAGGCAGCGGCGGTCGTTCTGCGCCGCGGGGCACGATAGGTACCGATCCTGTGGGGGGCAATCGGTAGTTAACGCGCCCTGATCTGCAACACGGAGTGCTTCGGAGCGCGACTGAAGTGTCCCGGGCCGGTTCGACCGGTGTCATATCACAACCGTTGCCGGCCCAACCTGGCCGTCACGAAACACCACTGCAGGTCATTGCTCGGATGCCCAGTCTTTAACAACAGATGTACACTGCCAGACGAATAATCAAACATCAGGGAGAGGTGGGGATGAATAAAGCAGCGCAGCCGGTCGTGCATGTACTGGACGATGACGACGAGGTCCGGGATGACTTGACCGCCATGGTGCGAGCCGCCGGATATGTCGTGGTTTCTTACAGTCGACCTTCGCAGTTCCTGGAGAAACTGGATCACGCCATGCCCGGTGCCCTGGTGCTGGATGTGCGCCTGCCCGAGATGAGCGGGCTGGAGTTGCAGCGCCATTTGAATCACATCGGCTCCATCCTGCCGGTGATCCTGATCACCAACCACGCCGACATTCCCATGGTGGTGGAAGCGATGCGCGAAGGCGCATTCGACTTTTTGGAGAAGCCGGTGCGCAGTCAGGACCTGCTCGAACGCGTCAGCGCCGCCATCCAGAAGGATGCCAGCAACCGCAACAGCATCCGGCGGCACGCCGATATTTGCGCCCGTTTCCAGACGCTCAGCGCCCGCGAAAAAGAAGTGCTGCAGCTGGTGGTGGACGGGCGCGCCAACAAGGTCATCGCGCTCGACCTGGGGCTGAGCGAGCGCACCGTCGAGGTCCATCGCGGCAACATCATGGACAAGATGGGGGCGCAATCGCTGGCGCATCTGGTCCGTATGCACATGATCATTGAATCGGGTGGGGGCGCCAGCCGGGAGTCGTGACGGCGCAGTCATGAACGCCGCTCACAACGGCGGGTAACGGGGGAGATTGGACCAAAGCCCGCTTGTGCGGCATGCCCATGCGCCCTCACTCTGAAGGGGCAGCCCTAAGTGGACCTGCGTATAGATGCGGACGCCGAGCAGCGAGCCGGCTGCTTAAACTCGAAACATCCAGGGTACGGCGACGCCGCGGCGGCAGGCGCGTCACGAGGAGATTCCCTGTACAACAAGGATAAACATTCCTCGACGAGTCCGGCCAGCGCGCTGACACCGCAGTCCGGCCCGGCACTGGCGTTGATGCCATTTGCTCACGTCATTGCCGCGCTGTGCATGGCCGCTGGCCTGCTGGCGCTGGCCGGCTGGTGGCTGTCCCGACCCTGGCTCACCAGTCTGCTGCCCGGATTCACCATGAAACCCAACACGGCAATGAGCTTCGTGTTGGGCGGCCTGTCGCTGGCCGGCCTCGCGGCCCGGTCGACCAGCGGCGTCATTCAGCTTGGCCTGGCCCGAATACAGCCTGTGGCGGCGTTGCTGTTGCTGCTGGTCGCGAGCACCACTCTGCTCAGCTACGTGCTGCAACTCCCAACGGGCATCGACCGGCTGCTGGTGGCCGAGGATTCGCCCAATCACCTGAGCGTGTTTCCCTGGCGCATGTCGCCGATCTCGGCGCTCAGCTTCAGCCTGATTGCCATGGCCCTGCTGCCCTGGCCGGCGCGCTCGAGGCGACTCTGGCTGGCGCTGGAGTTGATCGTTCTGCTGATCGCGATCAGCGCCTTCATCATGGTGCTGGGACATGCTTACCGTGCCGCATCGCTGTACTCGCTGCCCGGCTTTTCGGTAGTCGCCTTGCATACGGCACTGGGGTTGCTGCTGCTGACCACGGCCGTGCTCACCGTGCATCCGCGCTTCCTGATGGCCCGTCAGCTCACGGCATCCGACCAGGCCGGCGCGGAGATGCGTCGTTTGTTGCCGGCCGCCGTGCTGTTGCCCTGCCTGGTCGGCTGGCTGCTACTGCAAGGTCAGCTGCGCGGCTGGTATGGCCCGGAAATCGGGCTGGCGACGTTCACCGCCGCCAACATGCTGGTGTTCTCGGGCCTGGTCTGGTGGAACGCGCAGGTGGTACGCCGCGGCGAAGCGGCATTGCTGGCACACTTGCGGCGCGTTCAAGCCGTCGCCGAAATGGATCGCGCCATTCTCGGCATGCGCTCCATGCAAGAGATCGCCGGAAAGGCGGTCGATCATCTGCGCCGCATGGTGCCGTGCGCGTGCGCCAGCGTCGTCGTATTCGATCGCAACTCGGGAGCCCATCGTTTGCTGGCAGCAGGCACGTGTGGCAATGATGACTTCGTGCCGCGCGCGCATTCCATCGCAACTTACGAGCAAGCACTACGCGCTGTCGGCACCGGCCAAGCCATCGATCTCGGCGATCTGCGCAAGCTGCAATCCACTTCGCCGCTGTTTCGTGAATGGCGCCAGGCCGGCGCCGTTTCCTACGCCGCATTGCCACTGCGCGGCGAGCAACATCTCCTCGGCATGCTGGAGCTGAGCGATGCGCGGCCCGATTGTTTCACCCGGGAACATCTCCAGGCGGTGCATACCATCGCCGATCAGCTGGCAATCGCGCTCCAACAGGCACTGCTCCGGGAAGATATCGATCGTCATACCGCATCGCTCGAACGCCGCGTGCAAGAGCGGACGCGCGAGTTGCAGGTGATGAACCAGGAGCTGACCTACGCCAATCGCGATCTGGAAGAGTTCACTGCCTCGGCCGCGCACGACCTGAGAGCACCATTGAATGCCATGGCGGGCCATTGCGGCATCCTGCGCGAGCTCATCCAGCAGCAGGCCGACCCAGATGCGCTACATCACATGGAACGCGTCGACGTGTCACTACGGCGCATGAACGACGTCATCGACGGCATGCTCGGGCTGGCTCAGCTCACCAAGATCGAGCTGGCGCGCCGGCCCATCGACCTCGACGCGCTCGCCGCCGAAGTCATCGCGGAGCTGCGGCAGCAGTATCCATCGCATTGCGTGCAATGCCGGACCGATTGCGGGCCGCCCATCCATGCCGATCCGCGCCTGCTACGCAGCCTGCTGTTCAATCTGCTGGGCAACGCCTGGAAATATACGACGCACACTGAACGCCCCGTCGTGGAGCTCACGAGAGTCGCCCACGAGAGCGGACCGGCTTTCCTGGTGCGCGACAATGGCGTCGGCTTCGATATGAATTTCGCGCAGCATCTGTTCGAGCCGTTCCGACGCATGCACACCATGGCGGAGTTTCCCGGCGTCGGCATCGGACTGGCAACGGCTGCACGCATCGTGCAGCGATATGGAGGAAGGATCTGGGCGGAAAGCGCCGTCGGTCACGGCGCGGCATTCCATTTCACGCTGCCACAGGCCGCCGCGACTGCCGCCGACCATGCGACGGCGACATCCGACTCTGAGTCCTAGGATGCACGGCAACGATCGGCTTGCTGATCACAGGCATGGACCTCGGCGGCCCGGCTACTTATCGCTTGACTTGCGCAAACGGCGCGTTCCGTGAATGTGACAGCTCATCGGCAACGAGCCAGCAAGCGACCGCAAGTGACTGAACCACCGGAAAAAGCGATTCTGGAGCGGACCCCGAACCGGGGCGCGGCGCGGGAAGTTCGCGGCTGCCGACGCGGCTGCGGCTAACATTCGCTCTGCGATGCGTTCGTCGGGCAGAAAAACACCGGAGGGACTATGACCGTCTTGCGTAATGACGCAGGTGATCCGGCCAGGCAGCAGCAAGCCATCGAAGCTCTCGCCAAGGAGAGCGATGCCCCGGTCGAGCATGTGCGCGAGCTGTACGAGATGGAGCATGCGCGCCTGAATTCCCAAGCCCGCGTCAAGACCTTCGTATCCGTGATCGCGACTCGCCTGGTGCGCAACGTACTGCACGCGGAACGAAACACCAACCATAGCTGAGTCGACGCGGCTCGCCATCGCTGAATCGATCGCGCGGATGAAGCCACTCGTCGTCCTGCTGCTCGCCTCTCTTCTACCCTGCTCCGGCGCATTCGCCTGGTCTCGCGCAGGCCATATGGTCAGTGCGGCCATTGCCTATGAGGAGCTCAGCCCAAAAGAGCGGCGGATCATCGACAAGATCGTCGCGCTGGCGGAGAAACATCCGGATCGCGGCACGTTGTCGGTAGCCGTCGGCAACGCCAGCGGTAAAGAACGTGCGCGTCGAATCTTTCTGCAGCTGGCACGCTGGCCAGACGACATCCGGGGCAGCGTTTACGACCACCCGACCTGGCACTATTGGTCACGGCCCATCATCGATGCGAAGTCGCCACCAGCGAAGTTGCCCGACGACGTGCCGCAAGGTTCGGCAATGGAGGCGTTCGCGCTGAACCTCAGCATGGCCTCCGATCCTCGCGCCTCCGCGGGCGAACGTGCGGTAGCACTTTGCTGGATATTTCATCTGGTGAGTGACATGCATCAACCGCTGCATGCCGTGTCGCAAGTCTCCAAACAGTTTCCCGAAGGCGATCGCGGCGGCAGCAGGCAGTTCGTCCTCGCTCCCTCCGAGCGCAGGCCAGTCACATTGCACTGGCTCTGGGACGACAGTGTCATTCGCAATGGCGAAACGAAGGCAGTAACGCGCCAGGCAGCCGATCTCATGCGTCGCCTGCCTCGTGCCCGGTTCAAGGAGTTGCAGCCATTTCGAAGCACGGCGGAATTTTCGACGTGGGCGCAGGAGAGCCATCATCTCGCCACGACCATCAGCTATGGCCCCGACTTGAGAGCGAGTGATTCCGCCGCGTCGGCGCCAGAACTGCCCAAGGAATATGTCGATCAATCTCTACAAACCGCCGAGCAGCGACTGACCCTGGCGGGTTATCGACTCACCGAGGTGCTGCGTTGGGCATTTCGGGATGAGGCGCGCTGAATCAGCGATTCTTCACCAGCCCCGACACCAGCTCCTGCACCGACATCTTCTCCAGCTTGCCGCGCTCGGCAAACATCGCCTTGATCGCTTCTGCCTGCTTCGGTGAATAGTGCGCCGCGACTGACGACTCGAACTTCTGCACCAGCACCGGCATCCCTTCCGCCCGACGCTCGCGATGACCGAGCGGAACATCGATCTGCACGCGCTCCGTCCGCGTACCGTCCTTGAAGAACACCTGCACCGCATTGCCGATGTATCTTTTGTCGGGCGCGTAGTATTCCTCGGTGAACTTGGGGTTCTCGGTCACGACCATCTTGGCCCGCAGCAGATCGATGCGCGGATCGCTCGCAACGGCATCCTCATAGTCCGACGCCTGCAACCGGCCGAAGATCAGCGGCACCGCGACCATGTATTGAATGCAGTGATCGCGATCCGCGGGGTTGGCGAGCGGTCCGGTCTTGTCGATGATGCGAATGCCCGACTCCTGTGTCTCGATCACCACCCGCTCGATGTCGTCAATGTGCCGCCGCACTTGCGGATGCAGCTTCATGGCGGCTTCAACCGCCGTCTGCCCGTGAAACTCCGCCGGATAGGAGATCTTGAACAGGATGTTCTCCATCACGTAACTGCGAAACGGCTGCGGGAAAGACAGCGGCTTGCCTTTCATCAGCACATCCTGGAATCCCCACGTCGGCGCCGTGATCGCGGAGGGGTAGCCCATCTCTCCGGCCATCGCCATCAACGCGTGACGCACAGCGCGGCTGGTCGCGTCTCCGGCCGCCCAACTCTTGCGTGAGCCAGTGTTCGGTGCGTGACGATAGGTTCGCAACGCGCCGCCATCGATCCACGCATTCGACACAGCGTTGATCACCTGCTCTCGCGTGCCGCCGAGCATCACGGTCGTGACCGCCGTCGAAGCAACCCTCACCAGCAGCACGTGATCCAGTCCGACCCGATTGAAACTGTTCTCCAGCGCCGCGACACCCTGGATCTCGTGGGCCTTGATCATGAACGTGAGCAGGTCCCGCACCTTGAACCCGTTCTTGCCTCGAGCGGCGTTCCGGCGCGACAGATAGTCGGCAACGGCGAGAATGCCGCCGAGGTTGTCCGAAGGATGTCCCCATTCGGCGGCCAGCCACGTGTCGTTGAAGTCGAGCCAGCGCACCATCGCGCCGATGTTGAATGCAGCCTGCACCGGATCGAGCTCGTAACTCGTGCCAGGCACACGCGCACCACCGGGCATTACCGCGCCAGGCACCACAGGCCCGAGCAGCTTCGTGCACGCTGGGTATTGCAGCGCCTGAAAGCCGCACGCGAGCGTATCCATCAAGCAGTAGTAGGCCGTCTCGTAGGCCACTTCGCTGTCGATGCGATATGAAAGCGCGTAGTCGGCGATCGCCGTCAGAACGTCGTCGGGCGCGGGTCGCTCGGCGGACTTGATATCGTGCAGGGACATGATTCCTCGAGTCGAATTCGCTACGGTCTTTGATCCAGTGGCACGAACGGCTGATTCTCCGGGCCGATGTAGTTGGCGCTCGGCCGGATGATCTTGCCATCCTCGCGCTGTTCGATCACGTGCGCCGCCCAGCCGGTGGTGCGGGCGATGACGAACAGCGGCGTAAACATCGCGGTCGGCACGCCCATCAGGTGATATGACACTGCCGAGTACCAGTCGAGATTGGGAAACATGTTCTTGATCTCTTTCATCACCTTTTCCAGGCGCGCGGCAATGTCGAACATCTTGGTGTCGCCCGCATCCTGCGCCAGCTGCCGGGCGACAGCCTTGATGACCTCATTGCGCGGATCGGAGATGGTGTAGACCGGATGACCGAAGCCAATGATCACTTCCTTGTTCGCCACTCGCTTGCGAATGTCCTCTTCGGCCTGATCGGGCGTGTCGTAACGCTGCTGGATTTCGAACGCGACCTCATTCGCGCCGCCATGCTTCGGCCCGCGTAACGCACCGATGGCGCCCGTAATGGCCGAATACATATCCGACCCGGTGCCGGCAATGACGCGGCCAGTGAACGTCGATGCATTGAACTCATGCTCGGCGTACAGGATGAGCGATGTATGCATCGCGTGCACCCACTGCCGCGACGGCGTTTTCTGATGCAACAGATGCAGGAAATGGCCACCGATGGAATCGTCTTCGGTCTCGACCTCGATGCGACGGCCGCGATGGCTGAAGTGATACCAATACGTGAGCATGGAGCCGAGACTGGCGATCAGCCGATCGGCGATATCACGCGCGGCGGCGGGAGCATGATGCTCGGGCTCCGGCAAGACGCAGCCCAGCGCTGACACGCCGGTGCGCATTACATCCATCGGATGTGCCCCGGCGGGCAACTGCTCCAGCACCGATTTGACCGCGAGCGGCAGGCCGCGCAACCGCGCGAGCTTGGCCTTGTAGCCCGCGAGCTCCGCATGATTTGGCAGCTTGCCGTGAATCAGCAGGTAGGCGATTTCCTCGAACTCGCAGCTGCGGGCGATATCCAGGATGTCATAGCCGCGATAGTGCAGATCGTTGCCGCTGCGGCCCACCGTGCACAGCGCGGTATTGCCAGCCGTCACGCCCGACAACGCCACGGATTTCTTCGGCTTGAAAGCAGGGTTCGAAGTTGCTTCCGACATCGCGCGCCCCCCGATAGTTACGTGTTGCGCCACTTTGCCACAGCGGCACGTGCGTCGAACAATGGGGTCTTGCCGAAGCGGCGGCGGGCGCCGCCGCTTCCAGATCAGTTAGCGGCAGCGGCGGCTTGAACCGGCGGAGCCAGCGTCTTGAGCGGCACCGACTCGTCGGCCAGCGCCACCGGATCGAACGGCTGGCACGCGGCCACCATGCGTTTGGCGACCATGAATTCCTGGGCCCGGTTGACGGCGTCGCAGGCGATCAGCCGACCCTCTTTCAAATAGAAGGCAGCGAACGACTTGTTCTGCATCGAGCCGCGCAGCACGAATTGATCGTAGCCCTGCGACAGGCCAGTCATCTGTAGTTTCAAATCGTACTGATCGGACCAGAACCACGGCACCGAGTCATACACGCGCGGCTTGCCAGCGAGATAGGCTGCGGCGACCCGCGCCTGCTCCACCGCGTTCGGCACCGATTCCAGACGAATGCGACGGCCGCAGAACACGCTGGGATGATTGGTGCAATCGCCAGCGGCGGCGATGTCGGGATCGGAGGTGGCGGCGTGCTCGTCGACCACGATGCCGTTGTCGACATCCAGACCCGCGGCCTGCGCGATCTCCGTGTTCGGCAACAACCCAATGCCCACGACCACGAAGTCCGCGGGAATCACCACTCCGCCGCTGCAATGAACAGCAGTGACAGCATCTCCCGCTGCATTGAAATCCAAGCCGGTGACTTCGATGTTGGTGCGCAGATCGACGCCAGCATTGCGATGTACTTGTTCGTAGAACTCGGACATCTGTGGCGCCGTCACTCGCGCAAGCACGCGCGGCAACGCTTCGAGCACCGTGACATGCACATCGCTCGCGATCGCCGATGCGGCGACTTCCAATCCGATGTAACCACCGCCGACGACGACCAGCCGCTGTCCGGACTGGAACCGCGAGCGGATTGCATTCACGTCATCGATGGTGCGCAGATAGTGGAAGTTGCTGGTGCGCTCGGCCCGAGCGGCATCATTGATCGTGATGCGACGCGCCCGGCCACCCGTGGCCAGCGCCAGCTTCGAGTAGTTGAGCTCACGACCATCGTCCAACACCAGTTTCTTGCTGGCGCGATCGATGCGCTCGACACGACGGCTCAGCAACAACCCGATGTTTGCTTTCTCATACGCGGCCGGTTGCCGCAGATACAAGGACGGCGCTTCGCAATCGCCTTTCAGATAGGCCTTCGACAGCGGCGGCCGCTGATACGGCACGTGCGCTTCTTCGCCAATCACCGTCAACGGACCTGCATAGCCCTGCTGGCGCAGCGCGAATGCGGTCTCGCCGCCGGCATGGCCGGCGCCGATGACATAAATATGTTCTTCAGTGTGGGCCATGGCCGATCATTCTTCCGGCGCGAGCGTCAGGCGCAGGCCGTCGTACTCTGCTTTCAATTGGATCTGGCACGACAGGCGTGAGTTGTCCTGGCGGAACTGCAGCTCGGCGAGCAGATCCCCTTCGTCGCTCTGCCGCGCCGGCAGCTTGTCGACCCATTCCGGTGCGATGTAGACGTGACAAGTGGCGCAAGAGCACATGCCACCGCAGATGGCCGCTACGCCGTAGTCCAGCTCGCGCAGCGTTTCCATCAACGAGGTTTCCGGCGCCGCCTCGATCTCGTGCTCATCGCCGTTGCGATCCACCACCTTCAACCGAATACTCATTCAAATGCTCCAGCCATCTGTCTAATATTTTTCCGCGAGCGGGCAACATCAAGCCGCCCAAATAAGTCGCCCCAAAAGTGGCCAAGGGCCACGGCCATCCGGCCGAGCACAATACCGCACCGGAAGCACGTCAAAGCGTGCCCAGAGTGGGCCCAGAGTGAGCATTGTGACCCAGCGGTCGGGATGTTGCGAGCGGGCAAAACGCCCGACGTCGGCGTTCGATAAACGCACGGCCGTCCCGCCAGGCCGTCGCGCAGCCGCTTATACCCCAACGCCGCGGAAAGATCCGGCGAATTCCAGGACTTCCCCGGCCAAACGCTGCCTGTCCGCCGGTGTTTTCATCGAGGTAGCGGTCACGTGCGTGGCCACGCCGATCTCCGGCGCCACGTGTGCTTCGGATCTATCGAGCACGAAGCCGTCGATGAGGTTGCCATAAAACTGTGCGATCGACGCCGAAGAAGGCTCCAGTCCCAGCTCGCTCATGATCTTGGTGGCCGGCCCCCGGACCGCATGGCCGTTGAGCAGTGGTGATACCGCGATCACCGGCACCGTCGCTTCCTGCAACGCCTCGCGCCAGGCGGGAATTTCCAGCATGGGCGCGATGCTCAGCCAGGGATTGGAGGGACAGATGACGATGGCCTGCAAGGACGGATCGGTGAGCACTTCCTGCAGAACGGGCGGCATTTGCGCGTCGGCGGCGCCGGCATAAGCCATGCCCTTCACCACCGGCTCGCAACGCCGCGCGACGAAGTATTGCTGAAAATCCAGCGTGCCCTCGCCCTCGGTGACCACCATCGTGCGCACCATGTCGTTGGTCATTGGCACCACCTTGCCCAGGATGCCGAAGTGCCCGGCGAAGTCGGCGGTGATGCGGGACAGCTTTTCGCCAGCATTGAGCCGGCGCGTGCGCTCGATGTGAACGGCCAGTTCCTTGTCTCCCAGCCGGAACCAGCGCTCCCCGCCGAGGCGTTCGATCTCGGCCATGAAATGCCAGCTGTCGCCGCCACGGCCCCAGCCCCGATCGGGATTCTCCTGGCCGCTCAGCGTGTACAGCACGGTGTCGATGTCCGGCGATATCGATAGCCCGAGGTGCTCGAAATCGTCGCCGGTGTTGACCACGACGGTGAGCTCGCCGGGTGGCAGCGTGTGCTGCAATCCCAGCGCCAGCCGGGCTCCGCCGATGCCTCCGGAAAGCGCCAGTACCTGGGTCATCGCAACGGCTCCCGTTCCAGCGGCCGCAGCCGCGCCGCGTTCCGTTCAGCCGCCCTCCGTTCCCTGCTGCATGCCATGACCACCGGAGCTCCTTTGCTTGCTGCAACCCACCGACCTACGCGGCGCCGCTGGCGAAGGCCCCCACAGGCTTGCAAGGGACCCTGCCGTTCAGCGCACGACCTTCCCAGTCATATTCGCCTCATCGGTCGATAATGGATGGCAGTCCGGCCACGTCCAGTGGCGATCTCGACCGCGCCCCTCGGGTCGGGCGCGGCCAGATCGGTCGCCGATCAGCGTCCGGAGAACTTCGGCGCGCGCTTGTCGAAGAACGCCTTGACGCCCTCACGGAAGTCCTGGCTGTCGATGCAGTCCTTTTGGATCGCGCCTTCTTCCCGAATGGCGCCGGCGAGATCCAGCGATGGCGCCCGGCGCAGCAGCCGCTTGGTCCCCGCCAGGGCGAGTGGCGCCGCGTCGGCGAGTTTCTCGGCGAGCGCGCAAGCTTCGTTGAGCAGGTCGGCGTCCGGAACTGCCTTGTTCGCCAGACCCAGCTCGACGCAGCGAGCCGCGGGGACGCGGTCGCCGCTGAGCGCGAGCTCGAACGCCAGCTTCGGGCCGATGCGCTGGGCGTATTGCCACGTCAGGCCGCCGTCCGGGACCAATCCGATCCTCGCGAACGGCAGCTGCAGGAACGCTTTCTCGCCCATCAGCACCATGTCGCAGGCCAGCGCGTAGCCGGCGCCGATCCCGCTGGCGAAACCGTTCACCGCGGCGATCACCGGCTTGGGCAACTCGCCAATGGCCAGGATGCCGGGGCCGAATTCATTCTCCAGCATGGCGGCGACTTGCACGCCAGCCGGCGGCAGGCTGTTGAGATCGGCGCCGGCGCTGAAACCCCGCCCCGCTCCGGTCAGCACGACCGCGCGAATGTGATCAGCCGCCGCACACCGCTTCATCACGTCAATAAAAGCGATGCGCATCTCGCGCGTGAACGTATTCAACGCATCGGGCCGATTCCAGGTGACGACGGCCAGCCGGCCGCGCTCTTCATACAGAACTTCGCTCATACAGATTCCCCGCTAGAGAGCGCGGCAGGATGGCGCGAATGGGCCGGCAGCGCAATCACTCGGCAAGGAGGCGGTCTGTACTGCGAAATTCAGAAAAGACGTTGTCGCCAGTCAAGAGTGCCCAGCTGTGAACGGAGCTTGTGCGCCGAGCTTGTGCGCGATGTGGGCAAGAAAGAAAAAGAAATCGTCGTTGTTCGAAGCGAGGGCGGCATCAGGTAACGCCGCCCTCATGAGCTACTACTATTACTGCGGCGGAGGAGGCGTCGTGCCCGTGTCATCCGGCGGCGTTGTGGTAGCGTCCGGCGGCGTGGTCGCATCCGGAGGCGGCGGTGTTTCCGACGGCGTCGGAGCCGGGGCCGGCTCGTTCGGCATCGTCGATGGCGCCGAGTCCGCCGGCGGTGCGGTCATATCGGCACTGTCATCCTTTTTAGCGCATCCAGCCGCGAGCAACAGGCTCGTGGCCGCGACGGCAAACAAAGCATAAAAACGCATGGCTTTCATCCTCCAGAAAACTTCCGAATGGACTCGGGTCGCCTACTAAGCGATTCATCCGCGGCGGGAGTTCCAATGCAAGCGCTTGAAAATAAATGTCAATGTTTCGTCAATGTCGAGCGCTGCGCCGAGCATCGTGTCATCCCTATAATGTCTGCAGTTGGCGGCACACCAGACGCACACGAACATGAACCCACACACGCGCTTGATCGAGCTGAATCACACCATCGAAGACGGCATGCTTACTTACAAAGGTTTGCCGGCACCGGTGATCTGCGACCATCTGAGCCGGGTGCAGTCACGGCAGTTGTATGCTGAAGGCACCGAGTTTCAGATCGGCAAGATTACTCTCGTGGCCAACACGGGCACGTACATCGACGCGCCGTTTCATCGTTTCGAGGACGGCATCGATATCGCGGGGTTGCCATTACAACGCATCACCGAAGTGAACGGCGTCGTGGTGCGCGCTCTCGACTTGCCTGCGCGCGCGATCTCGCGCTCCGTGTTCGAAGGTGTCGATGTCGACGACAAGGCAGTGCTGGTGCATACCAATTGGGCCCGGCATTGGCGCACCGATCAGTATTTCGAAGGCCACCCCTTCCTCACGAGCGACGCCGCCGAATATCTTCGCGACCGCGGCGCCACGCTTGTCGGCATCGACTCCTACAACATCGATTGCACCGACGACGGTCATCGCCCCGTTCACACGGTGCTGCTTGGCGCGGGCATTCCCATCGTCGAGCACTTGTGCGGACTCGAACAGCTGCCGGACGCAGGCTTTCGCTTCTCAGCGGTGCCGCCGAAGATCAAAGGCATGGGCACCTTCCCGGTGCGCGCTTACGCGAGCTTGAGTACCTAGCCTGGCACCGCCGAATTTCCAGCTCGCCAGTCATTCGACAGGGATCACGAGAATGTCCGAATCCGCCCGCGCCTTGGTGCACGACTTCCTGGAGCGCGAGTTCATCCGACAAGTGGAGTTCCTTGCCGAACTGGTGCGCGTACCGAGCGACAATCCGCCCGGCGATTGCAGCCCTGTCGCCGAACGCGCGCACGAATTGTTGGAGAGCCTGCTCGATCTGGAAGTCGAAACGGACGTCGTGCCGCAGGACATGGTCGAAGCCAACGGCATGATCTCCGCCACCAATCTCATCGTGCGCCGCCGTTTCGGCAGCGGTGGACCGACCATCGCGCTCAACGCCCATGGCGATGCTGTTCCTGCCGGCGCAGGTTGGACGCGCGATCCTTTCGGCGCGGAGATCATCGACGATCACGATCACGGCCTGATGATGTTCGGGCGCGGCGTAGCGGTGAGCAAAGCGGATTTCGCGACCTACACCTGGGCCCTGCTGGCACTGATCGACCTGGAGAAACACGGCGTGCCCTTGCACGGCGTCGTGGAACTGCACTTCACTTATGACGAGGAAGTCGGCGGCAGCATCGGTCCGAAGCGGCTGCTGCAGCAGCGACTCAGCAAACCCGATCTGGCGATCTGTGCCGGGCTCTCTTACGCGATCACCAGTGCTCACAACGGTTGTTTGCATCTCGAGGTCGTGATCGACGGAAAGTCAGGTCATGCCGCGATTCCCTCCAGCGGCGTCGACGCGCTGGAAGCGACGACAGATGTGCTCAACGCGCTGTACGCACATCGCGCCGGACTGTCGCACAAGCGTTCCCGGATTCCCGGCATCGAGACACCAACGCTGAACGTCGGCCTGATTCAAGGCGGCATCAACACCAACGTCGTGCCCGATCGCGTTACGCTGCGCCTCGAGCGCCGCATCATCCCCGAAGAGTCCGCAACCGAAGCAGAATCAGAATTGCGCGCGCTCATCCAGAAAGCGATCGCTCATCGTCCCGGGATCTCGGTGCAGATCGAGCCGATCCTGATGGCCGAACCGTTGCAGGAACTGCCCGGCGCCGCACGCATGATTATCGCCCTGCGCACGCATGCCGAAGCGGAGTTCGGCGTCCCAATCCCGGTAAACAGCACACCGCTGTACACCGATGCGAGACACTACTCGACCCTCGGCATTCCCGCCGTGTTGTACGGCGCCGGTCCGCAAACATTACAAGACGCAAACGCTCACGCGGCGGACGAATGTCTGCGACTGAGCGACCTGAGAAAAGCGACAGCGGTAATAGCGCTGGCGTTGGTGGATCTGATGCGGCCGTAACAGATTTGCATCAAGTTCGGAAAGAACGAAACACCGCCCGCCACGCCAAATGCCGACCAGGAAGGACGGGCGAAAGCCACTGCGGACGATCTGCGCTCCCAGCGCCAGCGAGTCCCGCAGCAGGGACTCAGCCGAGATATAGGTTTTTTCCATCGCCGGATCATACCGCGCCGGCCAGAGTCGCTTACACTGTCTACCTTTCTCCGTAGACAAGGTCGACAGCATGAACTGGCTCGAACGGGATGCCGCCGCCGTCTGGCACGGCTTCACCCAAATGGACTGTTATGGCGCAAACAGCCCCGTCATCGTGGAACGGGCCGAGGGCCGGGAGCTGATTGACGTCGAAGGGCGCCGGTACCTCGACGCGATCTCCTCGTTGTGGGTAACCACCCTCGGCCATCGCGTGCCCGAGCTGGACCAGGCCATTCGCGACCAGCTCGAGCGCGTAGCGCACTCGACCATGCTCGGCAATGGCAATCGGATTGTGATCGAGTTCGCCGAAGCGCTGGCGCGGGTCGTGCCCGTCGATCGCGCACACACGCTGTTCGCCTCCGACGGCGCGGCCGCTGTCGAGCAGGCATTGAAGATCGCGTTCCAGTATTGGACCAACCAGGGTGAGCGAGACAGAACCACTTATCTCGCCTTCGGCGACGGTTATCACGGCGACACCATCGGCTCGCTGTCGCTCGGTGGTGGCGGCTTCGGCACGCAGATCTTCGATCCGCTGCGCTTTCCGGTGATCCGCGCCCCATCCTTCTCCGAGCCGGGCGCGCTGCGCACCGCCGCCCAAATGGTTCATGAGCATCATCGCAAGCTCGCAGCAGTCGTCGTGGAGCCACTGGTGCAAGGCGCGGCGGGCATGTTGATCGCGCCCGCCGAAGACTTCTCGATGCTCGCCAAGGCGTGCCAGGAAACGGGCGTGCTGTTGATATGCGATGAGGTAGCGACTGGCTTCGGCCGCACCGGCACCCTGTTCGCTTCCGAGCAGTGCGGTCTGCGTCCGGACCTGCTGTGCCTGGGCAAAGGAATCACCGGCGGCTATCTGCCGATGTCTGCGACCGTCGCCTCGCAACGCGTGTTCGCTGCATTTCTAGGTCCGGACCTGAGCGAGAAAACGCTGTATCACGGTCATTCATACGGCGGGAACGCGCTCGCCGCGGCCGTCGCGCTCAAACATCTCGAGCTAATGGCGTCGCTGCGCGTACTCGACAACGTTGCTGAGCGCTCGACGCAACTGCGCGCGGCACTAGAGGAACACGTCCGTCCATTCGAGCGCGTAACAGACATTCGACTCGCCGGATTGATGGGCGCCGTCGAGCTGAACACGAGTGATGACCCCAAGCTTGCGCGCCGAGCTTGCGCGGCCATGGTGAAGCGGGGCGTTCTGTCGCGCTCCATGGGGCCGGTCATCACGATCGTGCCGCCTCTCACCATCACCGCGGCGGAAATCGATCGCATCGTTACGACACTGGCGGCGGCACTGCGGGAGACGACATGAACGACTGGAACACCTGGGCCGAGCGCGAGCTCTCCGGCTTGCGCGCCATCAATAGATATCGCGAGCTCATCGCATTCGATGGCGACGGACCGATCGGCACGGTACGCGGCCAACGGGTCCTGTCATTTGCGTCCAACGACTATCTGGGCCTGGCCTGCCATCCCCAGGTCAAGCTCGCGGCGATTTCCGCAATCGAACGCTTCGGCACCGGCGCGACGGCCTCGCGCTTGATCGTCGGCACGCGCAGCCTGCACGGGGAATTGGAATCTCAGCTCGCGCAATGGAACCTTTCGGAACGCGCACTCGTGTTCTCGTCCGGGTACCTGGCGAACTTGGGCGTGCTGACCGCATTAGGCGAACAGGATGTGACGCTATTTAGCGACGAGCTCAATCACGCTTCGATCATCGACGGATGTCGTCTGGCCAAAGCGCGCACTTTGATTTACCGTCACCTGGATCTGCAGCACCTGCGGGAGCTGCTGAGCCAGACGTCGGGCCGAAAAATCGTGGTTTCTGAATCGGTGTTCTCCATGGATGGCGACACTGCGCCGCTGCCAGCGCTCGCGGAGCTCTGCTGCGATCACGGCGCTCTATTGGTATTGGACGAAGCGCATGCGGCACTCGGCCCCAAGCTTGCACCGACCCCTGGCTTGCAGGTGTTGCACGTCGGCACGCTTTCGAAGACGCTAGGCGCGTTGGGCGGATTCGTTGCCGGTTCCAGTCGTCTGATCGAATTACTGATCAATCGCGCCAGGAACTTCATCTTCACCACCGGTCTGTCGCCGGCCGATACGGCCGCGGCGCTGGCGGCGGCACGGATCTGCCAGAGCCAGGAAGGCGATCAATTGCGCGCCAGGTTGCGATCTCTCATCGACATGCTGCGACCCGGCCATGCATCGGCCATCGTACCCATCATCCTGGGCGAAGATGCCGCGGCACTGGCGGCCTCGGCGCAGCTCAGAGCTGCGGGCATCCATGTACCGGCGATCCGTCCACCCACCGTCCCCAAGGGAACGGCGCGGTTGCGAGTGGCATTGTCCGCCTCACATACCGAAGCGATGCTCGACAGCTTGCGGGGCGCGCTCGCCCGACTCGATTCCATTCCTTCGCATCAACTCGAACACGCATGACAGCGACTGCTTCCAGACCTTCCCTATTGATTGGTGTCATTGGCACGAGTACGGGAGTTGGAAAAACCTGGGTGACCGCCCAACTACTCGCAACGTTGAAATTGCGCGGCACGCGGGTCGCCGCACGAAAGCCGGTGCAGTCGTATGCGCCCGACGATATCAACACCGATGCCGCGCTCCTCGCGGGCGCGAGCGGCGAAGACGTGGCGGACATTTGTCCCGCGCATCGTTGTTATCCGGTGGCACTCGCACCGCCGATGGCGGCTGAGGTACTCGGGCGAGGTCCGCTGCGGATGGCGGACATCATCAGCGAGGTCCGCTGGCCGCCCAACGTGGAGATCGGGTTCGTGGAAACCGCGGGTGGCGTACGTTCACCCTTGGCTTGCGACGGCGACAGCCTCGAACTGCTGCGCCGCCTGCACGTGGACCGCATGCTGCTGGTCGCCGACGCGAAACTGGGCACGATCAACTCAGTCCGTCTGACGATGGCCGCGGTCGGCTCGACACCGACCGTGGTGTTCCTGAACCGGTTCGAACCGGATAACGAGCTGCACGAGCTGAATCGACGCTGGTTGATCGAACAGGACAAGCTGACGGTGATCACCGACGTGCACTCGCTGGCAATCGCTTTCGAGGACGTCTGCCAGGCAGCCTGATTGACCGGCTCGATCAGCGCCCTCCCGGTTCGCGGGAGGGCGCGTATCGATCATGCAATTACAACTTGGCGGGGTCCGCTTCCAGAATCGCCGCCGCACCCGACTTCACGACGCGCGCCAACGACTGCGCCTCCGGCAACAGATTCGCCGCGTAGAACCTCGCGATCTGCTGCTTGGCTGTATAGAAATCTGGATCTTCCTCCGACCTGCGGACCGCAAGGTCGTGAGCCTTGGCCGTCAGCCAGCCACCGATCGCTACGCCGCCCAGCATCAAGTAAGGCACGCACGTCGCCAGCGCGCCCTCCGGATCCTTGAGAATCGCCACCGTCGCTTCCTTCAGCGCAGCGATACCTTCCAGCGCCGCAGCCTTGCTCGCAGCAACTCCCGCATCGCTCGACGACAACTTTTCGAGCTCCGCTTGCATGTCCGCGAGCAACGCATTCATGGCGGCGCCATTGTCGCGACCGACTTTGCGGCCGACCAGATCGTTCGCCTGAATGCCGGTGGTGCCTTCATAAATCGGCGCGATGCGCGCATCACGCAACGTTTGTGCGGCCCCCGTCTCTTCGATGAAGCCCATGCCACCGTGCACCTGGATACCCAGCGACGACATCAGCACGCCCAGCTCCGTCGACCAGCCCTTCACAATGGGGATCAACAAATCACCGCGCGCCTGCGCCTTGTTCTTCTCGTCGCCATCCGGCAGATGCTTGCCAAGGTCGAGCTGCAGCGCTGCATACAAGGCCACCGAGCGAGCCGCGTCGGTGTACGCCTTCTGCGTCAGCAGCATGCGCTTTACGTCCGGGTGGTACGCCATGGGCGGCGTCTTACCTTCCGGCGCATTACTGGTCTTCGGCTTGCCTTGAACGCGGGTGCGCGCGTACTCGAGCGCCTGCTGATAGGAACGCTCGGCGAGCGCATAGCCTTCCAGACCGACGGACAGGCGCGCGGCATTCATCATGATGAACATATATTCCAGGCCGCGATTCTCTTCGCCGACCAGATAGCCAATGGCACCTTCCTTGTCACCATACGACAGCACGCAAGTCGGGCTGGCGTGAATGCCGAGCTTGTGCTCGATGGAAACGCAGCGCACGTCATTGCGCGCACCGAGGCTGCCGTCGTCATTCACCAGCACCTTCGGCACGATGAACAGCGAGATGCCACGCACACCGGCGGGCGCACCTTCGATGCGCGCGAGCACCATGTGAATGATGTTCGAGGTGTAGTCGTGATCGCCGTAGGTGATGAAGATCTTCTGGCCATGGATCCGGAAATGATCGCCGTCTCGCACGGCGCGCGTGCGGATGGCCGCAAGATCGGAGCCCGCCTGCGGTTCGGTGAGGTTCATGGTGCCGGTCCATTCGCCGCTCACCATCTTCGGCAGGAATTTCTGTTTCTGCTGCTCGCTGCCGCAGCGATCGATGGCTTCCACGGCACCCTGCGTGAGCATGGGGCACAGCTTGAAAGCAAGATTGGCCGAGGCCCACAGCTCTTCCACCGCGGTGCCGAGCATGATGGGCGCACCCTGGCCGCCGAACTCGGGCGCGGCGCGCAGCTGCGTCCAGCCGCCTTCGACGAACTTCTGGTAGGCGGCCTTGAACTCGGCGGGCATGCGCACACCTTCCTCGGTCCACTTCGCGCCAGTGCGATCGCCCAGGCGATTGATGGGATCGAGCACGCCTTCGGCGAAGCGCGCGGCTTCATCGAGCACAGCGTCAGTGAGCTCGGTCGAGTAGTCGCGCAGCTCCGGCAGCCCGACCAGCTTCTGGTCACCCACCAGCTGATGAATGACGAAGCGCAGTTCTTTGAGTGGTGCCTTGTACATGAGAGTCTCTATCCGACAAAACAATTGAAACGATGAAGTAGCGTCTCGCGATCCGTTACATGCTGCGCCGATACTGTCCGCCGACTTCGTACAGTGCGCGGGAGATCTGGCCCAGGGAACACACCTTAACCGCGTTCATCAGCTCGGCAAAGACATTGCCGCCCGACGTGGCCGCCTGCTGCAATTTCACCAGCGCCTCCGGCGTATGTTCTGCATTGCGGCGCTGGAACGCCTTGACCGCATTCACCTGAAAGTCCTTCTCCTCGTCGGTGGAGCGGATCAGCGCCACGCTCTTGGCGGCTTCGTTGGAATCCGCATCCGACAGGAAGGTGTTCACGCCGATCAGCGGCAACGAGCCATCGTGCTTGCGCTTCTCGTAGTACATGCTCTCTTCCTGGATCTTGCCGCGCTGGTACATGGTCTCCATGGCACCCAGCACGCCGCCGCGCTCGGACAGCGATTCGAACTCGCGATACACCGCTTCTTCCACCAGGTCCGTCAGCTGCTCCATGAAGAACGAGCCCTGCCAGGGATTCTGGTTGTTGTTCAGGCCCAGCTCCTTGTTGATGATGAGCTGGATGGCAACCGCGCGACGCACGCTTTCCTCGGTCGGCGTCGTCAGAGCCTCGTCATAAGCGTTGGTGTGCAGCGAGTTGCAGTTGTCGAACAACGCGTACATCGCCTGAAGCGTGGTACGAATATCGTTGAACTGAATCTCCTGCGCGTGCAACGAACGGCCCGAGGTCTGCACGTGATACTTGAGCATCTGGCTGCGCGGACCGGCGCCATACAAGTCACGCATCGCACGCGCCCAGATACGGCGCGCCACGCGACCGATGACCGCATACTCCGGGTCCATGCCGTTGGAGAAGAAGAACGACAGGTTGGGCGCGAAGTCGTCGATCTTCATGCCGCGAGCCAGGTAGTACTCGACGATGGTGAAGCCGTTGGACAGCGTGAACGCCAGCTGGCTGATGGGATTCGCGCCGGCTTCGGCGATGTGATATCCGGAGATGGACACCGAGTAGAAGTTCCGCACCTTGTTGTCGATGAAGAACTGCTGCACGTCGCCCATCATGCGCAATGCAAACTCGGTAGAGAAGATGCAGGTGTTCTGCGCCTGATCCTCTTTGAGAATGTCGGCCTGCACTGTGCCGCGCACCTGTGACATGGCCTCGGCGCGCAGCTTCGCGTGTTCTTCCACCGTCAGCACGCCAGGCGCGATGAGCTGGTCGCTGGTGATCCCCAGCAATGCAATGCCGGAACCGTCGTGACCTTGCGGCAGATCGCCGTTGTAGAACGGCACCGTGTACCCCTTGGCCTGCATGTCCTTGTGCAGCTGGGCGATGCGTTTCTCGGCAGCCTCCCAACGCCCTTCGGCGCGCAGGAAACGCTCGACGCGCTGGTCGATGGCCGTATTCATGAACATGGCCAGCAGCATCGGCGCCGGACCATTGATGGTCATGGACACCGACGTGGTCGGTGCGCACAGGTCGAACCCCGAATACAGCTTCTTCATGTCATCGAGCGTCGCGATGGACACGCCGGAGTTGCCGGTACGCCCGTAGATATCGGGCCGCGTATCCGGATCCTCGCCGTATAGCGTCGTGGAATCGAACGCCGTCGACAGGCGCGTCGCACCGTGACCGCTGGCGAGATAGTGGAAGCGCCGATTGGTGCGCTCCGGCCCGCCCTCGCCGGCGAACATGCGAATCGGATCCTCTTCGGTGCGGCGATAAGGATAGACGCCGCCGGTGTACGGATAGCTGCCCGGCAGGTTCTCCGAAAGGATGAAGTGCAGCGTTTCACCCCAATCCTTGAAGCGCGGCACGGCGATCTTCGGCATGGCATTGCCGCTCAACGATGTGACGTAGTTGTCGCCGGTGACGACCTTGTCGCGCACCTTGTACGAATACTTTTCGTCGCTGACGCCCTTCACCCGGCCAGGCCAGCGCTTCAACTCGCCCACGCCCTCGGCACCAATCTCATCCAGCGCATTGTTATAAGCAGCGCGCAGCTCACGGCGAGTCGCGTCCACCGATTGATCGTCAAGCGCCTCCTGTGGGAAGCGATCCAATGGCTCCGGCAGCCGCGCGTCGTGCAAAGCGCGCAGCGATTCGTAGATGCCGAAGGCTCGGCGTGCCGCATCGACGGCCGCTTCCAGGTTGGACCGAGCCTTGCGACCCGCGGCAGCGATCTCCGCAAGATAACGGCTGCGCGTGCCTGGGATCAGCGGATCGCGCGATACGAACTTGGTCGGACCGACATCGCCCGGCTGCCATTCGATGGTGCCAGGACGCTTCTGGTTGATGAGCTTGCACAGCTCGGCGAACAAGTGATTGACGCCCGGATCGTTGAAGCGGCTGGCGATGGTCGGAAACACCGGCACCTGCTCATCTGGCAGCCGCGCCTGATCCGGATGATTGCGGCGCCACTGCTTGCGCACGTCCCGCAGGGCATCCTCGGCACCGCGCTTCTCGAATTTGTTCAGCACGATCAGATCGGCGAAATCCAGCATGTCGATCTTCTCGAGCTGGCTGGCCGCGCCGTATTCACTGGTCATCACATACGCGGACACATCGACCATGTCGGTGATCTCGGTGTCCGACTGACCGATGCCGGCAGTCTCGACAATGATCAGGTCGAACTTCGCCAGCCGCAGCAGGCCGATCACGTCCTTGAGTACCGCGCTGGTGGCGAGGTTCTGACGACGGGTCGCAAGCGAGCGCATGAACACATTCGGGGCCGCAAGCGAATTCATACGAATGCGATCACCCAGCAGCGCGCCGCCAGAACGTCGGCGGGTCGGGTCCATCGCGACGACGGCGATATTGCGATCCGGGAAGTGCCGCACGAATCGTTGCAACAGTTCGTCGTTCAAGCTGGATTTGCCGGCGCCGCCGGTTCCGGTCAAACCGATGACCGGCGTGCCGCCCTGCGCGTTGGCGATGGCCTTGCGCATCTCCTGGGCGGCGGCATCGTCTTCAGAGGTCGATTCGAGCAGCGAGATGGCTTGTGCGAGCTGATGTTGATCGCGCGGATTCAGCGAGCTGGCGTCGAACCGATATTTCGGCTTGGCCGCGGCGGCGACGCGCTTGAACACGTCGTCGATCATTCCATCCAGACCCATGCGCCGCCCGTCCTCGGGTGTATAGATCTTCTCGACGCCGTGTTTCTCCAGCGCCTCGACTTCATGCGGCGCAATGGTGCCGCCGCCGCCGACGATGACGCGAATGTGTTCGACGCCCTGCTCCTTGAGCATATCGACCATGTAGGCGAAATATTCATTGTGTCCGCCCTGATAGGACGACACCGCGATGCCGTCGGCATCCTCTTGAATGGCGGCCCGGACGATGTCGGCCACGCTGCGGTTGTGGCCGAGGTGCACGACTTCCGCACCGTGGGCCTGCAGCAGGCGGCGGATCATGTTGATGGCGGCATCGTGGCCGTCGAACAGCGACGCGGCACTCACGAAGCGCAGCGGGTGCGCCTCGGTGCGGGTCGCACTATTGTCGGCACGAAACGGCAGAACAGCGGCGGTATTCATTCGGGAACGCCTCGAGGCCAAGCAGGGCGGATCGACTACATTGCTGGGGGAACGCCATGCAGTGCTGGCGCTCTAATTTACCCGCGAGTATATTTAGCCGGACCCCGCCCGGTCAATCAGCCCCCGTGCGGCGCCCTACCCTGGCTCACGTTATGATCGTGGCCCCTTTGAAGGAGCAGCTATCCGGTGGCAGGTCGACAAGCGCGCAAGAACACTCCACAACGAGCCAGTGGACCGGCCCTATGGGCCTCGGTTGGGGCGCGCGTACGCGATCGCGAGCGCAAGCGGGACGCGGTCATCATGACTGCCGCGCGCGCGTTCCGGGAACGCGGCTACCACAACACCTCGCTGGATGACATCGCCAGCGAGCTGAATGTCACCAAGCCGACGGTGTATCACTACGTCGAGAACAAGGAACAATTGCTGTTCGAATGTTTTCGCGCCGGCCTGGAGCTCATCATGCATGGCATCGCGGAGCAGCAGGAGTCGAAGGCCACCGGCCGCGAGCGGCTGGCCGCGGTAATCGCGCGTTATGCCGAAGCGATCACCTCGGATTTTGGCTGGTGCATGGTGCAGGCCGAAAACCAGGACCTGAGCCCGACCATGAGCCGCAAGGTCAAAGCCCTGAAATCGCAGATCGACCAGGGCATGCGCAGTTTGATTCGCGCCGGCGTCGAGGATGGCTCCATCCGCCCTTGCGACGAGAAGATGACCGCGTTCGCGCTGGCCGGCGCCTTGAACTGGATCGCGCACTGGTATCGCAGCGACGACCAACTCGCCGCCAGCGAGATCGCGCAGCGCTTCATCGAATTGTTCGAGCTGGGCCTGCGCCCGCGCTGACGGTTTGCCGTGTTCTCGTGAGCCTCCGCGTGCTGCCGCCATGACATCATCGAAACCGTTCGCGCCCGCCTGCGAGCGCAATCAAGGGCCCATCCTGGAAGTGCTGCGGCAGTATTTTTCGGATCGGCGCCGCGTGCTCGAAATCGCCAGCGGTACGGGTCAGCACGCGGTATTCTTCGCGCCCGCATTTCCCAACGCGATCTGGCAAACGTCCGACGTCGAAGAGAACCTGCCCGGCATTCGGATGTGGCTCGATGAAGCGGCATTGCCGAATCTGCCGCCTCCGCTCACGCTCGATGTCACCGGCCCCTGGCCCGACACTCGCTTCGACGCCGTCTTCTCGGCCAACTCGTTGCACATCATGCCGTGGAGTGCGGTGAAACAGTTCTTCGCCGGCGTGGGTCGCGTGTTGGAGCCCGGCGGCATCCTCGCCGTCTACGGCCCCTTCAACTACAACGGCACCTACACCAGCGACAGCAACCGCGAGTTCGACGTCTGGCTCAAACAACGCTCGGCCCTGAGCGCCATTCGTGATTTCGAAGCCGTGGACCGGCTGGCCAGTCAGATTGGTTGCCAACTCGTGAAGGATCACACGATGCCGGCCAACAACCGTCTGCTAGTATGGCGGCGCCAAGCCGTGGCCTAGCGCTCGTCCGGGCGCATGAAGCTCAATTCTCGGCGCTGTTACTGGCGTTTAGAAACTTTCAACCGCGGGGCGCGTACGCGCGCCCGAAGCGATTCGCCAGGAACGTGCTCAAATCGATATCTTCCTGCCGGATAAATCCACGATCGGCGATCTTCCCAGTCGCCAACAGATCGAGCACACCAGTGATCCCCGCCGCCGTCGTAATCTGGATCGCGCTGCGCATCACGCCACCAACCTCGGCGCTGTAGATCTTGTTCGCGTATGTATCCTGCACCAGCTGCCCATTGCGCGTGCCACTCACCGTCACGAACACGATCACCACATCCTGCAACGTCGTCGGCAGCGCGTTCTCCAGAATGTCCTTGAGTATGTCACGCCGATCACGCAGTCGCAGATCGTTCAACAACGCCTTCATGATGGCGCAATGGCCCGGGTAGCGAATGGTCCGGTAGTTGAGCGTGCGCACCTTGCCATCCAGCGTTTCGCACAGCGATCCCAGCCCGCCCGACGTGTTGAACGCTTCGTAGGTCACGCCGTCCAGCGAGAACTCTTCCAGCTCTTCCATCGGCGGCACCTCGCGGCGCTCGCCATTGACGATGGCTTCACAGGGCTCGCAATACTCGTTGATCAGGCCCTCGGTGCTCCACGTCAGGTTGTAGTTGAGCGCATTGGACGGAAACTTCGGCAGCGCGCCGACACGCATGCGCACTTCGTCGAGCTTGTCGAAGCGGCGAATCAGATCGTACGCGGCAATGGTGATGAAGCCCGGTGCCAGGCCGCACTGAGGAATGAACGCGGTCTGCGCGCCTTCCGCGAGGCGCTTGACCTTGCGCGTGGTGGCCACGTCTTCGGTCAGATCGAGGTAGTGAGCGCCGGCTTCCTTGGCAGCCACCGCGATATCGCCCGTCAAATTGAACGGGACCGCGCTCAGCACGGCGAAGTTGCCCTCGAGCGCGGCACTCAAGGCGCGCGGATCGGTAACATCCACGGCTTTGGTTTCGATGGCGGGATTCAAGCCGTCGAAGCGGTTGACCACCCGATCGATGAGTGTGACGCGATAGTCGCCGCTGGCGGCGAGCATATCGGCAATGGTGACGCCGATCTTGCCGGCGCCTGCGACAACAACTTGCTTCATGGGGCCATTGTCGGCAAGGCCAGCGCCAGCCGGTATTGCCAAAGCGCCGAGCAGCCGGCAATGTTTCGGCGTTTCGTCGGTTCCCTTCGTCGATCCGCCGTGCAACTATTCGTTTTCGCATGAAGCAGCGCCCGCAACCTCTCGATTCCGTCGATCAGCAACTGATTGCGTTGCTACGGGAAAACGCCCGCGCGCCGACCGCCGCCCTGGCTCGCAGCCTCGGGCTGTCGCGCACGACGGTGCAGAGCCGGCTCGAACGACTGGAACGCTCCAAGGTCATCACCGGCTATTCGGTGCGTCTGTCGGAAGCGCAGGAGCGTGGCACGGTCCACGCTTACATCATGATCACGGTCAAGCCGAAGCACACCGGCCAGGTGGAGCGGGAAGTGCGCAAGCTGAGCCAGGTGCGTGTCCTGCAGGCCGTCAGCGGCGCGTTCGATCTGATGGCCCTGGCCGCCACCGAATCGATCGCCGACATGGACGAGCTGATCGATGCCATCGGCGAGTTGGATGGCGTCGAGCGCACCACCTCCTCCATCGTACTGTCGACCAAATTCGAACGCTGAAACCTGCCACATTTTTGCGGGTTGCACGCGTTCCGCCGACGCCGCAGCCCGCAGCTTGCGCGAGCCGCGCCACCTGTATATACAACCAGAATGGAGCTGGAGACCAAACTTGCCATCCTGGCCGACGCCGCCAAGTACGACGCGTCTTGTGCCAGCAGTGGCGCGCCCAAGCGCAGCGCCGCTCCCGGCAAAGACATGGGCTCGACCACCGGCATGGGCATTTGCCACAGCTACACGCCCGATGGCCGTTGCGTCTCGCTACTCAAGATTCTGCTCACCAACTTCTGTCTGTACGACTGCCTGTATTGCATCAACCGCCGCTCCAGCGACATCCCGCGAGCGCGCTTTTCGGTCCAGGAAGTCGTCGACCTCACGCTCTCTTTTTATCGGCGCAACTACATCCCACATCTCGCGCCATGCAGCGGGCGCTGGCCGATCTGCCCGACTATTCGGGCGGGCCGGCCGCATGCCGGCGTTGTGACATCTGGCGCCATGCCACTCAAGCCGTATTGGGCGAAGGCACCACCTCGGCATCGATCATGCTGGTGGGCGAGCAGCCGGGTGACGAAGAAGATTTGCGCGGCCGTCCGTTTGTCGGTCCGGCCGGTCGTGTGCTCGACGACGCATTGAAAAGCGCCGGATTGGAACGCAACGAGCTGTACATCACCAATGCAGTCAAACATTTCAAGTGGCAGCCGCGCGGTAAACGCCGCCTGCACAAGCGCCCGGACGCCGCCGAGGTTGCCGCATGCAACCATTGGCTCGAAGCGGAAGTTTCGCAGGTCAAGCCTCGGATCATCGTCGCGCTGGGTGCGTCGGCGCTACGTGCGGTGGCGGGATTGACCGACGCCATCGAATCGGCCCGACAGTTACAACTCGCTCACGCCAGCGGCGCCAAAGTCGTATGCACGTATCACCCGTCCGCCATCCTGCGTGCCGACCCGGCGAATGCCGATCAGCTTCGCACGCACTTGGTTAGCGATCTGCGGCGCGCCCGGGAACTCGCCGCGTAACGGTACGCTTGCATCATTGATGTCCGCCTCGCCCGCACCGCTCGTGACTGTCACCGACAAGGGGCTGTACTGCCCGGCCGGTGGCTTTCATATCGATCCATGGCGGCCAGTCGAAACCGCCGTAATCACGCACGCACATGGCGATCATCTTCGCCACGGCAACACACGTTATCTGCTGGCGGAGTCAGGCTGTACCATCGCGCGGCATCGGCTCGGCGAGGCTCATGATCCCGTTACGTTGAAGTATGGCGACCGACTGCAGCTCGGCGCGACGACGATCTCGCTGCATCCTGCCGGTCACATCCTTGGCTCGGCGCAGCTGCGCATAGAACACGACGGACAGGTCTGGGTGGTCTCGGGAGACTACAAACGTCAGCCCGACCCAACTTGCACCCCATTCGAGCCACTGCAATGCGACGTGTTCATCAGCGAAGCCACCTTCGCCCTTCCCATCTATCAATGGCAACCCACCGGCGAAGTGATCGAAGAGATCTTTCAGTGGTGGCGCGCGAACCGTGATCGCGGCTTGGCTTCCGTGCTGTTTTGCTATGCGCTCGGCAAAGCCCAACGTGTGCTGGCCGAGCTGCGGGCATTCACAGACGAAACTGTCTACTTGCACGGCGCGGTGAACGTCCTTACGGACGTGTATCGCCGTGAAGGCATCGAGATGTTGCCGACCATGCCGGTTACCGGCGAACGCAAGAAAGACTATCGCGACGCTTTGATCCTCGCCCCGCCAAGCGCAGCCGGTACGCCATGGATGCGACGCTTCGGCGATCACTCCACGGGCTTCTGCTCCGGCTGGATGCGCGTGCGCGGCAATCGCCGCTGGCGTGGTTACGATCGAGGTTTCGTGCTGTCCGATCATGTCGACTGGCCGGGCCTCATCGACACGTTCAAAGAGACCGGCGCACGCAAGATCCTGCTGACTCACGGCTACTCCGACGCTCTGGCGCGCTACTTGAACGAGCTTGGCATCGCCGCCAGCGCACTGGAAACAGCGTATGGCGACGAGGGGCGGCAATGAAAGCCTTCGCCGCGTTGTACGAAGAGATCGACACGACCAAGTCCACCAATCTCAAGGTGGCGGCGATGGCCCGCTATTTTCGCGTCGCCCCGCCCGCCGACGCGGCCTGGGCTACTTATATATTGTCGGGGCGCCGGCTGAAGCGGTTCATCGGGCCCGCCTTGCTGAAGCGCTGGCTCGTCGAGGAATCGACGCTGCCGGAATGGTTGATCGACGAGTCCTACAGCTCGGTCGGCGACCTGGCCGAAACCATTGCATTGCTCACCGCCGGCACCACGCGCGGCGAAGCGAGCGCCTCAGACACATCCCTTGCCGACTGGATGGAAGAACGAGTGCTGCCGCTGCGTGAGGCCACTGACGAAGCTCGAAGGCAGACCATCACCACTTGGTGGCGTGAACTGCCCTATCGCCAATGTTTCCTGTTGAACAAGTTGCTGACCGGCGAGTTGCGCGTCGGGGTCTCTCAGCTGCTCGTGACGCGCGCGCTGGCCGATGTCACCGGCCTCGAGCGCACCGAGCTGGCCGGCCGCCTCATGGGCGAATGGCAGCCCGGCGCGCCGTTCTGGCAGGCTCTGCATGCGGCCGAGAGCCCTCGCACCGATCCGGCGGTTCCCTATCCTTTCTTCCTGGCTTCCCCGCTCGAAGGCGATCCGGCGGAGCTTGGCAACCGCTGCGCATGGCAGGCCGAATGGAAATGGGACGGCATTCGCGGCCAGCTCATTCGACGCGCCGGCGAATGTCACTTGTGGTCGCGGGGCGAGGAGCGCATCACCGAGCGCTTCCCCGAAATCATCGATGCCGCCGGCTCACTGCCGGACGGTGTGGTGCTCGATGGTGAAGTGGTCGCATGGAAGGATGGCCGCATCCAGCCATTCTCGCTGTTACAACAGCGCATCGGCCGCAAGAAGCTGACAGCGGCGATTCTGACCGCCGTGCCGGTGCAACTTGTCGCATACGACTTGCTGGAAGTCGAGGGTCGCGACTTTCGCGCCGTGCCATTGCGCGAACGGCGCCAGCAACTGCAGCAGTTGCTGGCCAACGCATCGCCCGTGTTACAAGTCTCACCCATCGTCACGGCCGCAAGCTGGCAAGAGCTCGCCGCGGCACGCGCCGAGTCGCGAGAAAGAAATGTCGAGGGACTGATGCTGAAGGCGCTGGATTCCAGCTATGGCACGGGCCGCCAGCGCGGCGCATGGTGGAAATGGAAGATCGAGCCCCACTCCTTCGATGCGGTGATGATCTACGCGCAACCCGGCCAGGGCCGGCGCTCCAATCTGCACACCGACTACACCTTCGGTGTCTGGCGCGACAACGAGCTGGTGCCGGTCGCCAAGGCCTACTCGGGATTGAGCCATCCGGAGATCGAACAGCTCGATCGCTGGATTCGCGCGCACACATTGGAAAGGTTTGGCCCGGTGCGCGCTGTTGAACCGACCCAGGTCTTCGAGCTCGCCTACGAAGGAATTGCAGCGTCGAGCCGGCACAAGTCGGGCATCGCATTGCGTTTCCCGAGAATCTTACGCTGGCGTACCGACAAGCCCGCCAATGAAGCGGATACACTCGCAAACCTGCAAGCCGTGCTTACATCCGCGGCTCCTGATGCGAGCGACAGGAGCTGTTAACATTTGTGCAACGATAAAATCGAGGGAACAATCATGAAATATTCAGGCAGCTGTCATTGCGGCGATGTCACGTTCGACTTCGAAGCCGAGTTCGACGCGGTGATCGAGTGCAACTGCTCGCATTGCAGCCGCAAAGGCTATTTGCTGACGTTCGTGCCGGCCGAGCAGTTCACATTGAAGAGCGGCGAGGCCAGCCTGGCCACCTACACGTTCAACAAGCACGTCATCCAGCATCAATTCTGCAAACGCTGCGGCTGCGCGCCGTTCGGTTTCGGCGCCAATCCTCAAGGCGGCAAGGTGGCGGCCATCAATGTGCGCTGCCTGGAGAACTTCGATCTAGCCAGCGTCAAGCGCAATCCGTTCGACGGCAAGTCCTACTAAAGCGCGCTCCGCTACCGTTATCGGCTCGCGACGGCGGGCCGATAATTTGGGGCGTGCGGCACGAGATCGTGCGCCAACATCAGGGCCTCACGGGCCAGCTCGACCAGGTGCCGCGTGCAATATTCGTATTCCCCGCGGACGACGACGATCGATAACGACACCGCGCCGGCCTGCTCCGTCATTTGCAACATCGCTCGAGCCGGATCGATGCGAGGTGGCTCGCGACCGGGCAATTGCGCCGCGCGCAACAAAGTTTTCAGTTCCCGGAGCAACGGCGAGCCCGCGCTCGCTTCGAACAAGGCAGAGAACGTCAGCGTCGCGGCTTCGATGTCGATGCGCAGGCGGCTGACCCGGCCATCCGGCCATTCCAGATCCAGAGGCATGCGGCCGACCCGCAGCTTGCCTTCCTGAAAACCTCGAAGCTCACCGCGCTCCACCAGAGCGCGCAAGGCCGCGCAGACTGCCTTGACCTCTTTAGACCGCCGGATGGGCGCCACAAACTCGCAGGGAAGGGTCATTTCAGGGGCATTACTCATATGCTAAATCACCTACCGATGAGTAGGCGGAGCATAGGATAGGCGGTCGCGGCCGGCGGCTCCAGCCCCCGGGGGCACATCAGGCGCACTTCACATGCACCCAGGCGGCGAATCGAATACAGTGACGCCCCCAAAATTGGTCACGTCGTTACCGATCAGTCACCGAGCCCAAGCTTAATGAGTCAAGACAGCTCCTTGTCAGCGAACGCACGGGATAATCTTCGCCAGGCGGCCCTTGAGTATCACGAGCGCCCCACCCCCGGAAAACTGGCCATCACGGCCACCAAGCAGCTGACCAATCAGCGCGACCTGGCGCTGGCCTATTCTCCCGGCGTCGCCGCGGCATGCGAGGCCATCGCCGAAGATCCGCTCGCCGCATTTCGTTACACGGCGCGCGGCAACCTGGTTGCGGTCATCACCAACGGCACGGCCGTGCTCGGCCTGGGTGCCATCGGTCCGCTGGCCGCCAAGCCGGTCATGGAAGGCAAGGCGGTGCTGTTCAAGAAATTTGCCGGCATCGACGTGTTCGACATCGAGCTGGACGTGCACGATCCGGAGCAGTTGATCAATGTGATCGCCGCGCTCGAGCCCACGTTCGGCGGCATCAACCTCGAGGACATCAAGGCCCCGGAATGCTTCATCGTCGAGCGGCGCCTGCGCGAGCGCTTGAAAATTCCCGTGTTCCATGACGATCAGCACGGCACGGCCATCATCGTCGCCGCCGCCGTGCTCAATGGCCTGCAAGTGGTCGGCAAGGACATCAAATCGGTGAAGCTCGCGGTCAGCGGCGCCGGCGCCGCGGCCCTCGCATGCGTCGACTTGCTGGTGGACATCGGTCTGCCGCGCGAGAACGTGTGGCTCACCGATCTCGCCGGGGTGGTCTACGCCGGCCGCAAAGAGTTGATGGACCCCGAGAAGGAGCGCTTCGCGCAGCCCACGCAGTTGCGCACGCTGGCCGAGGTCATCGTCGACGCCGACATATTCCTCGGCCTGTCCGCTGGCGGTGTACTCAAACCGCACATGGTCGCGACGATGAAACCGCGCCCGCTCATTCTCGCGCTCGCCAATCCGACGCCCGAGATCCTGCCGGAAGAAGTCATGGCAGTGCGCGACGATGCCGTGATGGCCACTGGCCGCACCGACTATCCGAACCAGGTGAACAACGTCCTGTGCTTCCCCTACATCTTCCGGGGTGCGCTCGATGTCGGCGCGACCACGATCACGCGCTCGATGGAAATCGCAGCGGTGCATGCCATCGCCGAGCTGGCGCGCCAGGAACAAAGCGACATCGTTGCCAGCGCCTACAACACCGAAGACCTGAACTTCGGTCCCAGATACATCATTCCCAAGCCCTTCGACCCGCGGCTGATCGTGAAGATCGCGCCGGCGGTGGCCAAGGCGGCCATGGAGAGCGGCGTCGCGACCCGGCCGATTGCCGATTTCGACGACTATCGCCAGAAGCTGCAGCAGTTCGTGTATCACGCCGGTACGTTCATGCAGCCGGTGTTCGCGGCAGCGCGCCGCATCGGCCAGCACACGCGCATCATCTTTGCCGAGGGCGAAGAAGAGCGCGTGCTGCATGCCGCGCAGATCCTGGTGGACGAGAAGCTGGCGAAGCCCATCCTGATCGGGCGGCGTAGCGTCATCGACAAACGCATCCAGAAATACGGGTTGCGCCTCAAGCGCGACGAGCACTTCACCAACGTGGATCCTGAGTACGACCCGCGCTATCGCGAGTATTGGGAGGAATACCGCCGCCTGATGGGACGCCAGGGCGTCACGGCACAGTTCGCCAAGCTCGAGCTGCGCCGGCGCACCACGTTGATCGCGGCGATGCTGATGAGAAAAGGCGAAGGCGACTGCATGATCTGCGGCACCATCAGCAGCAGCGCGCGGCATTTGAAATATGTCGACCGCGTGTTGGGCAAGAAGCCGGGCACGACCGTGTACGGCGCGATGAGCGCGCTGGTGCTGCCCGGCCGGCAGCTGTTCATCGTCGATACGCACGTGAATCTGGACCCCAGCGCCGAGCAACTGGCGGAGATCACACTGCTCGCGGCGGAAGAAGTGAGAAATTTCGGTATCGAGCCCAAGGTCGCGTTGATCTCACATTCCAACTTCGGCACCAGCGACGCGCCGTCGGCGGTCAAGATGCGGCGCGTGCTGGAACTGGTGCGCGCCCACGCGCCGGAACTGGAAATCGACGGCGAAATGCACGGCGACTCGGCGCTCGACGAAAAAATTCGCAAGACGGCGCTGCCCGAAACGACGCTGCAAGGCTCGGCGAACCTGCTGGTGCTGCCGAACCTGGACGCGGCCAATATCGCTTATAACCTGCTGAAGACCGCCGCCGGCCAGAACGTGGCGGTCGGCCCCATCCTGCTGGGATGTTCGGCGGCGGTGAACATCCTGACGCCGTCGGTGACGGTGCGCAGGATAGTGAATGTGGCCGCGCTGACGGTCGTGCAGGCCAACGCAGCCAAGCAGATCACGGCGGGCCTGTCTTCGCCCTGATCGACCGACACCAGCGAAAAAGCCCGCTCCTCCTGTCGGAAGAACGGGCTTCGGTCGATGCCGGCCGCCGTTCAGGCGGGCCTGTCAGTCGTCGAACTCGTGCGACAGCATCTCGCCGTTGCGGCGGTCGATTACGACCTCGATCTCGCGCCCCTGCGCGTCGTAACCCTCGACCTTGGCGAGCAGATCGCGGATCTTGATCTCCTTCACCCTGATGCCCTGGGCCGTGAGCCGGGCCTCGATTTCACCGGCGCTCAACGCGTTGTCGGGCACCTTGACCACCCGCTCTTGCCCCGCGGTCTGCGCCCAGGCCGCCGCGCCGCCAATGCCTGCCAGGGCCACGACAGCCGCCAACATCGCGCCCAACATGCCGCCACGAATGCCACTGCCCTTTACGATAGTCATGTCACTTCTCCTCGTTCCTGTTACAACTGCCTATAGAACTGGTTGAATCCGACTCCCGCCCCCAATCAACCGTTTTGCGACTGGTTTGGGTCCGGGCCGTCATGGCGAAAGACACTACTCCCCGCGCACTGACACCAGCCCGCCACGCCCCGTCAGCCTGCTGTCAGGTCCCGGCAGTCACAGTAGCGGCATGAAATCCAGATACTCCATCACCCTGGTCCTGCTGCTGAGCATGCTCAGCCTGGGCATGTCTACGGGACACGCCGACAAGCGGGACAAGAAGCACGAGCACAACGTGGTCCGCGAAGCCCTGCAGCGGGGCGAAGTGCTGCCGCTCACCAAGATCCTGGCCATCGCCAATCAGCAGGTGCCCGGCGACGTGATCGAGGTGGAGCTGGAGGACGAGAACAAGGGCCTGGTCTATGAAATAAAAATACTCACTAGCACCGGCCGCGTGCGCGAAGTGAAAATAGACGCACGCACCGGCAAGGTGCTGAGCATCGAGGACGATTGATTGCGTGCGCTGGTGATCGAAGACGAGACCGCGGTGGCCCAGGACCTGGCGCAGGCCTTGTCCAGCGCCGGCTTCGTGGTCGACATCTCCAGCGAAGGCGAGGATGCCTGGTACAAGGGCAGCGTCGAGGATTACGACGTGGCGGTGCTCGATCTCGGCCTGCCGCGCATCGATGGTCTGTCGGTGCTCAAACGCTGGCGCAGCGCCCAGCGCACCTTTCCGGTCCTGATCCTGTCGGCCCGCAATGACTGGACCGAAAAAGTCGCGGGCATCGAAGCCGGCGCCGACGACTATCTGGGCAAGCCGTTCGAAATGGGCGAGCTGATCGCCCGCGTCCGTGGGCTCGTGCGGCGTGCCGCGGGCCGCGCCTCCTCCATCATCGAAGTCGGCCAACTGGTGCTCGACACGCATCGCATGTCGGCCACTTACGCGGGCCGGCCGATCCGTCTATCACAACTGGAATTTCGTTTCCTCGATTACCTCGCGCATCAATCCGGCCGCGCGGTTTCGGCCGGCGAGCTCGCCGAACACTTGTATGGCGCCGACGAGCCCGGTGACACCAATGCCATCGAAGCGCTGGTGGTACGGCTACGCCGCAAGATCGGGCCGCAAGTCATCGAGACCCGGCGCGGCTTCGGCTATCTGCTCGCGGGTGATGGTGGGTGATGCCGCGATCCTTGCGCGTTCGGCTGCTGCTGAGCGCCGCGATCGCGATCTTTCTCGCGCTGGCCGCCGCCTGGGTGGTCATGACGCTGCTGTTCGAGCGGCATGTCGAGCGCCGCATCGAAGCCGACCTGATTCGTGAAGGACTGCAACTCGCCGCCGCCGTATCGGTCGGTCCCGACGGCGCTCCCGCGCTCGAACGAGAGCCGGGCGATGCCAGGTTCTTCGAGCCCGCCAGCGGCCTGTACTGGCAGGTCTCCACCGACAAAGCCGCCCTGAGCTCGCGGTCGCTGTGGGATCAGCACCTGCCTCCGCCGGTCAACGCCACTTCATCGCAATGGCGCAAGCGCGTGATCGACGGGCCGTTCAATCAACAGGTGTTACTGGTCGAACGTTACGTTCGGCCGGAGCGCAGCGGCGCCGACGTGCTGATCCAACTCGCGCACGAACAAAAATCGCTGCACGACGCGCGCGAAGAGTTTGGTCACGAGCTGGCGCTGTTCCTGGCGATCCTCTGGTTCATCCTGTCCGCCGCTGCCTGGATCCATGTGGAGCTGGGCTTGAGACCGCTGCGCCATGTGCGCAATGAAGTGGAAACATTGAAGCGCAATCCGCGGGAACGCATGGCCGCCGCGCATGTGGCGGAAATCGAGCCGCTCACGCTCGCCATCAACGAGTTGGCCGATGCACGTGAGAAGGATTTGAGCCGTGCCCGGCGACGTGCCGCCGATCTCGCACACGGATTGAAAACGCCGTTGGCTGCATTGTCGGCGCAAAGCCGCCGTGCGCGAGAAGCCGGTGCAGTTGAAGCTGCCGATGGCCTCGATCGCGCGATCGCAGCTGCAAGGCTGGCCATCGAAAGCGAGCTGGCACGCAGTCGCGCAGCAGCCCTGCGTGCCGCTCCAAGCGGCGATAGCACCACGGCATTGCCATTGATCGAATCATTGATCGGCGTGGTCGAGAGAACCGAGTTCGGCGCCAGGCTGGTGTTCGAAGTGAACATTCCGGAGGATTTGCGCCTGCCGGTGGCGAGTGAGGACTTGCTGGAAATCGCCGGAGCCCTGATCGAGAACGCCGCGCGTTACGCACGGCGCCGTGTTCGCATCACCGGAGAAGCCGTCGAAGGCGGTGTGTTGCTGGTGGAAGACGATGGGCCAGGCATCGGGCCCGATAAAGTCGCCGAAGCATTGCTACGTGGTGGCCGACTCGACGAAGCCGGCTCCGGTCACGGCCTCGGTCTGGCCATCGCGCACGACCTGGTCGATGCCACGCGCGGCACGATTACGTTGCTGCGTTCGGAACTGGGCGGACTGAAGGTAGCGGTTGCCTGGCCCGCTGCAACTCCAGTCAGCCGCCTCTCCTGACGCTAGCGGGACGCATCGAGAAAGTTACGAACCCAGCTGGCCACTCGCTGCGCATCGTTCGGCTCTTGCAATGACGCAACCGCGGCGTCCGCGAAGTCCTGCCGGTAGAGCGTGCCTCGACGCAAGTCGATCAACGCTGCGGCATACTCCGGCGAAAACTCCGGATGCCCTTGAAACGAAATCGCGCGGCGCTCCGAATATTCGATCACGGCGTAAGGCGTGAACTCGCTGGCTGCGAGCACCGTCGCGCCTTGCGGCAGCTCGGTCACCTGATCCTGGTGCGATACCGGAATCTTCAGTGTCGGTACGCCATCCGAGCTCATCCATGCGGCACGACGTTTGATCTCGTAGCTGTGCAGGCCAACGCCCCAGCCCTTCGGCGACTTGATCACCCGTCCGCCGTAGGCTTCCGCCATGATCTGGTGGCCGAAACAAATGCCCACCAGCGGCGTGCCGCCGGACAGTTCCCGAATGAACGTTTTCAGCGCCTCGATCCAGGGATCGCCGTCATGCACGCCGGAGGCGGAGCCGCTGATGAGATACGCATCGTGACTGCTGGCCGGGTCGGGCAACTTGCCGGCGCGCAGGTCGTAATACGAGTAGCGGTAGCCGGGTCCCAGCAGTCGGCGGAACATATCGCCATAGGAGCCAAAACGGTCTTTCAGATCTGCCGGCGGCGCGCCGGTCTCGAGGATGCCCAGGTTCATTGCGATGCCAATGGAGAGAGTGCCGCTAGCTTACCAAGGCGCGCCACGGGAATTGGCCTGACCAATGGCCGGCGCCCGGCATCGCGGTGGAAAATTGCCGTTATTCTCTCTCTAAGCAACGACATAGGCCCACCGCGACAACCGGTGCCGTTGCCAGCACCCGGCGCTTGTGACAATTGGTCAAGCCAGCAATAATCCCCCCATCGCAGCCTGGGCCGTCAGCCGCCAATGCCACCTGAATCACAGCGCCTGTACGAACGCATCGCGCAGAAGCTCGCCAGTGGCATTGCGCGCGGCGATTACAAAGTCGGCCAGAGGTTGCCATCCGAGCGCGAGCTGGCGCAGGTGTTCTCGGTGTCCCGCCCCACGATTCGCGAAGCCATCATTGCGCTGGAGCTGGACCGTCTGGTCGAAGTGCGCGTCGGTTCCGGTGTGTATGTCACCAACACCGCGCCGCCGGGTGGCAAGGCGGGCGCGACCGACATCGGCCCCTTTGAATTGCTCGAGGCCCGTCGTTGCATCGAGGGCGAGTCGGCTGCGCTCGCTGCTACCCGCATCGATGATTCCCAGCTCGCGGAGCTGGCCGAGCTCGTCAACGAAATGCGCACTGAAAACGAGCACGACGTGATGCAGAGCGAAGACGCGGACAGGCGTTTTCACGAAGTGATCGCCACGGCCACTCAAAACAGCGGAATCATCGCAGCCGTGAAGATGTTGTGGGATGCACGTACTCGCTCGCCGCAAAGTCGGTCGTTGAGCGCAAAGGTGCGCGCCACGGGTATCAAGCCCCGCATCGATGAGCACACCGCAATACTCAAGGCGCTTCGTCAACACAATCCGGACGCGGCGCGAGCGGCCATGCGAGAGCATCTGTCGCGCGTCATCGACGCTTTGCTCAAAGCCACCGAGGTCGAGGAGCTGGAGCGCGCCCGCCAGCAGATCGCCGAGCAACGCAAGCGCTACGCCGGCGGCAAGTAGCGATCGCCCTGCTCTCGATCACCTGCAGGAGCCCTTAGGGGCAATGGCACTTAGTTAGCGCCCTCCAGTGGTTGGCGGTTAGGGCAGAACGGAGGCCAGGATTTAGCTCATTTCTGGCTAACCGCTATCCGCCATCCGCGAACCGCTGCGACAAAGACGGTTAACTAAGCACCATTGGCCTTAGGGGCGCCCCTGCCGTTCAGCTCGCCGCGCGGAAAAGTCCGGCACCCCGCAATCCAGCGTTGACATCGCGCACTGGTCAGGCCAGAGTGGCATGACCAGTATCTGCCAGACAGCGCCATGCACACGATCGTCGATGCCCGAGTCATCATCACCTGCCCGGGCCGCAATTTCGTCACGCTCAAGATCACCACCAAGAGCGGTGTTTACGGCCTGGGCGATGCCACCCTGAATGGCCGCGAGCTGGCGGTGGCCAGCTATCTCACCGACCACATCGTCCCCTGCCTGCTCGGCCGCGATGCGCGGCAGATCGAGGACATCTGGCAGTTCTTTTATCGGGGCGCCTATTGGCGCACTGGCCCGGTGACCATGACGGCCATCGCCGCGGTGGACGTCGCGCTGTGGGACATCAAGGCCAAGAACGCCAACATGCCGCTCTACGATCTGCTCGGCGGCGCCAGCCGCACCGGCGTAATGGTGTACGGCCACGCCAACGGCAAGGACATGGACGAGACCATCGCGCAGGCCAGGCACTACAAGGACATGGGTTACAAAGCCATCCGCCTGCAAAGCGGGGTGCCGGGCCTCGCCTCGACGTATGGCGTGTCCAAGGACAAGCTGTACTACGAGCCTGCCGACAGTGCCCGGCCCACCGAGAATGTCTGGTCGACGAGCAAGTACATGCCGACGGTGCCGAAGCTGTTCGCTGCCGCGCGCGAAGCTTTGGGCTGGGAGGTGCACCTGCTGCACGACGTGCATCACCGCCTCACGCCGCTGGAAGCCGGCCGCCTGGGAAAAGACCTGGAGCCGTTTCGGCCGTTCTGGCTGGAAGACTGCACGCCCGCGGAGAACCAGGCAGGCTTCCGCACGATTCGTCAGCACACCACGACGCCGCTCGCCGTCGGCGAAGTGTTCAACTCGGTGTGGGATGCCAAGCAACTCATCGACGAACAGTTGATCGACTACATCCGCACGACCATCGTGCACGCCGGCGGCATCAGCCACGTGCGTCGCATCGCTCATCTGGCGGAGCTGAACAATGTGAGAACCGGTTTCCACGGCGCGACGGATCTGTCGCCGGTGTGCATGGGCGCCGCGCTGCATTTCGATCTCTGGGTGCCGAACTTCGGCATTCAGGAGTACATGCGACACACACCCGAGACCGACGCGGTGTTCCCGCACGCCTATACGTTCTCGGACGGCTATCTGCACCCGGGCACGGCGCCCGGCCATGGCGTGGATCTCGACGAAGCGCTGGCCGCGAAATATCCCTATCGCGCGGCGAGCCTGCCGGTGAACCGGCTCGAGGACGGCACGCTGTTCAATTGGTAGCCCGAGCTAGTCGTTGAGCTCGCTCTCCGGCTGCGTCCTTCCGTGCGGCATCCGCCGACACGCGAGGCGACACGCTGTTACGACTGACAGTACCGCCGCTCGCACGAGTCGCGATCGTGCCGCTTTCGATAGGCAGGAGCCAGGCAGCATGTTACTGTATATAACCACATGCTCAGCGTGTCTCCATGTCGCCCGGGATCTCCCCGCAAGCGGCGCCTTCGCCGCTCTCTTCAGCCGCCGCCACCGATATGTCGGTGGCCGTGCGAGTGCTCTGCCAGTTCACTGCCAAGCGCGGCGATCTGGACCTGCGCTTTACTCCCGCTCCAACCTCACGTGAAGGCATCGCCGGCCACATCCTGATGGCGGCGCGTCGCGGACGCGACTATGAAGTCGAAGTCACCCTCGAAGGCACACATGATGGCCTGCGAGTTCGCGGCCGTGCTGACGGCTACGATAGCAAGGAGCGGCGCCTCGACGAGTGCAAAACATATCGCGGCGATCTCGCCCGCATGCCCGAGAACCATCGCGAGCTGCATTGGGCACAAGTGAAAATGTATGGCGCCATGCTGTGTCGGAAGCAGCAGCTGCCGCAGATTCGCCTCACGCTGGTGTATGTCCATGTGGACACCGAGGATGAAACGGTGTTCGCCCAGGACTTCCAGGCCGAGGAACTGCAAGCATTCTTCGAAGAGCACTGCTGCCGATACGCGGCCTGGGGGCGCTCCGAGCTCGAGCGTCGCGAGGCTCGCGATCGAGCGTTGCAATCGCTGAGCTTTCCTTTCGATTTCTATCCCGCGCAACGTCAGCTCGCCGAGGCTGTCTATCGAGCAGCTGCGATGGGCGAGCATCTACTGGCGCAGGCCCCGACCGGCGTCGGCAAGACCATGGGCACGCTCTTTCCCATGCTCAAGGCGTTGGGCGCGCAGAAGATCGATCGCATTTTTTATCTCACCGCCAAGACAACGGGCCGCCGGCTCGCGCTGGATGCGTTGCGTGTGCTCACGACATCGGAGCTGCGTGTTCTGGAAATCACCGCGCGCGAGAAGGTCTGCAAACATCCGGACCTGGCTTGCCATGGCGACTCTTGCCCGCTCGCCAAGCGATTCTATGACCGGCTGCCCGGCGCTCGAGCCGCCGCGCTCGAACGCGGCACGATGACGCGCTCCGTCATTGGCAGCGTCGCCACTGAGCACCGCGTCTGCCCGTATTTCCTGTCACAGGAGCTGGCGCGCTGGAGCGATGTGATCATCGGCGACTACAACTATTACTTCGATCGCAGCGCCTTCTTGTACTTGCTGGCCCAGGAACAAGGCTGGCGCGTCGGCGTGCTGGTGGATGAAGCGCACAACCTGATCGAGCGTGCACGGCGCATGTACTCTGCCACGCTCGACGCCGAGACACTGCGGCAGGCTCGCAAGCAAGCGCCGCCCATGCTCCGTGGCGCGACCCAGCGACTGAGCCGTGAATTCCAGCGAATAGCAAACGCGCAGTCGGAGCCTTATCAGGTTTATGAGGCCGTGCCCAAGTCGCTGCTGAAAGCACTGGACACTTATATCGATCGTCACACCACGCTGGCCGATCAAGCCATGGTGCTGCCCGATGGCCTGGAGCGGCTGTTCTTCGATGCGCTGGCATTCAACGGGCTCGCTCAGGAATTCGCCGAGCACTCGTTGTTCGACATCACCCATCCGGAACACGCGACATTCACCATCAGGAATGTCGTGCCCGCCCCTTTCCTGAAATTGCGCTTCACTCATGCGCATTGCGTGGCGCTGTTCTCGGCCACGCTCACACCGCGCGAGTTCTATCTGGATCTATTGGGACTGCCGGAGACGACCCGTTGGCTGAATGTGGAATCACCGTTCTCGGCGGAGCAGCTCGAGGTGTGGATAGTGCGGCACATTTCTACGCGCTATCGGCATCGCGACGATTCCATTGCGCCCATGGTCGAGCTGATCGTCCGGCAGTACGAACGGCTGCCCGGCAACTACTTCGTGTTCGCCAGCAGCTTCGACTACCTGGCGAGAATTGCCGAGCAACTGGACCGCGTCGCTGCGCACATTCCCAATCGCCTGCAAAGCCGCAACATGACCGAGAGCGAGCGCCAGGAATTTCTGGATGCCTTCGCGCCGGACGGACGCAGTATTGCGCTGGCCGCGCTGGGCGGCGCATTCGGCGAAGGCATCGATCTACCCGGCGAACGCGTAATTGGGGCATTCATTGCCACTCTCGGCCTGCCGCAACTCAACGATGTGACCGAGCAGATGCGCTTGCGCATGGATCAACTGTTCGAGGCCGGCGATGCGTACACCTATTTATATCCCGGCCTGCAGAAAGTGATTCAGGCCGCAGGGCGAGTGATTCGTACACGCAACGATCGCGGTGTCTTGTATCTGATCGACGATCGCTACGCGCGTCGCGAGGTGCGCGAGCTGTTGCCCAAGTGGTGGAAGTTGCGCATGCTCGCGCTTTGATCGTAGCGGGCGCAACAAAACTGGCCTTCGGCGGCGTTGCGCAGCAGCACGCGTAGCGGAATCGTCACGACTCTCAGCGCGCCCAACGCGAATGCGCGCCGGCGGGCGGCGCCGGCGCGGGATGGCGTGTCAATGTAAGAAATAGGGATCGAGCACGCGCACTTCCGTTATGCGATCCACGGGCAAGCCGTTGCGTTCGGCGACCGACCGGATGGCCTCGGGCGAGGGTCCATCGTAGATGCAGTAGGTCTTCTTGCGATCCGGCGTGACGTAGGAATGAATCCAGGTCACCCCTTCCTGCGCGTTGTTGCCGATCACGGTGGCGGCCGCCTTGGCGCCCTCGGCGTTGGCGGGCAGACCCAGGCCGTCGGGAAAAGTACGCTCGATGAGATAACGCGGCATGGCAAGCTCCTCGAAGTGCAAAGGATCCCGAGGATACGAAGCCGCGCCGGCACGGGCTACGGTGGGATTGCCTATCTTTCAGCTATCCTTGGTTATAGCCCCGACGTTATAGCTCGAAAGGGATTACAGCCCGAACGGGCCGTATCCCGCACCCCCGCATCATGCGCCCATAGGGCAGTGGCTCATGACACGGGCTTGCTCATGTGCAGCTTGGCCAGATGCCCGCCGAGCAGCGCGGCCGGCAGGGTCAACAGCAGGCCGATGACCTTGAACCAGGTCGGCAGTTCGCCCGCGCCGATCATGCTCAGGAGCAAACCAAGCACGCCAAACGCCAGCGCATTGAAGTAAGGCACGCTGCCCGCCAGCCGCGCCGCCAGATAGCCGCCGAGCACGGTGGATGCCGTGCCCAGGATCAACCCCAACGTGAGATAGCGCACGTCCTGGAGCAGCACCTGGTAGGCGCTGCGAATCTGCTCCTGCGACATCCCTGAACCGAAGCTGGGGCCGCCGAACATCTGCGTCAGCACCATGCTGGAAACGAAGTCGACGCCGAGCACGGCGAGGCTGGCAAGGATGACTGCTCTGATGCTGATGTTGGGCATGCGGCAAGAGTAGGAGCATGCGGACACTTTGGCCAGCCGGTCGTCGTCAGCACTTTTGCTGGCCGGGCTGTCAGGTAATACTTGCCAGCCGCTCGGATGTGCGTTCAGCTCCATGTCAAAAACCAACAAGCTGCTGCTCGCACTGAGCTTCGTCGGCTTCATTGCGCTCGGCCTGCCCGATGCCGTCATCGGTGTCGCGTGGCCGGCGCTGCGTGCTCATTTCGATCTGAACCAGGATGCGCTCGGCGCCCTGTTCATTACCGCCACCGTCGGCTCGGTGATGGCAAGCATGGCCACCGGCGCGATCCTGAGCCGCATCGGCATCGGCGAGTTACTGACGATCTCCTGCGTGATCACGGCGCTCAGCTTGTTCGGCTACACCATCGCGCCTTCCTGGATCGTGCTGGTGACGCTCGGGTTGATGACCGGCTTCGGCGCCGGCGCGATCGACGCGGCCATCAACACTTACGCGGCCACGAGCTATTCAGCGAGGCTCGTGAACGTGCTGCATGCCTTCTATGGCGTAGGAGCCGCGGCAGGTCCGGCGCTGATGACGGCCGTTCTCGCGGCGGGACAGGACTGGCAACTCGGCTATCGCATCATTGTCGGCGTGGAGATCGCGCTCGCAATCGCCTTCGTCCTGTCGCGCAAGCAGTGGCCACCGCCCGTAGTCCATCACGAGGAACATCGCCGCCCCGCACGCCTGGTCGAGACATTGCGGCTCGGTAAGGTGCAGCTGTCGCTTCTCGTGTTCTTCCTGTACACGGGATGTGAAGCGGCGGCCGGCGCTTGGGTTTTCTCGCTGCTATTCGAGTCGCGCGACATCGCGACAGCTGCCGCGGGCACCGCCGTCACTCTGTACTGGGGCGGATTGTTTGCAAGCCGATTGGGTTATGCATTCCTGCCGGCCGCAACGAGCCCCGACGCGGTGATCCGGCTTTGTCTCATCGCCGCACTCGGCGGCGTAGTCACGCTTGCCCTGAATCTGCATCCACTGGTGGATACAGTCGCCATCTCGCTGATGGGATTCGCGGCGGGGCCCATTTTCCCGTCCTTGATCGCAACCACGCCGGCGCGTGTAGGACCACGCCACACCGCCAACACCGTCGGCTTTCAGATATCCATTGCCGCCGTCGGCCTGGCCGTGCTGCCTGCGCTATGTGGATTGGTGGCACAGCACCTGGGCCTGGAGCTCGTTCCGATCCTGCTGACGGTGTGCTGGTCGATTCTGCTGGCCGCGTATCTCGCGTTACGCCGCAGCGACCTCGCCACCGCGCTCTAGATATTCGAAGTTGGTACTATCGCGCACCTGTTTTTTTATCTCGCGATGGCGGAGCAAGGCATGATCAAACACATCGTTCTCTGGCGGCTCAAGAACAAGGCCGACACGGCGCTCATCAAGCAGGAGCTGGAAGGCATGCGCGGCAAAATCCCTTGCCTGTTGAGCCTGGAAGTCGGAATCAATTTCGCCGAGGGCTCGCCGGTGGACTTGGGCGTGTACACCGAATTCAAGGATCGTGCAGCGCTGGAGGAATATGCCGAGCATCCGCTGCACGTGCCGGTCAAGCAGTTCATGGCTCCGCGGGTAGCCGAGCGTTGGGTGCTCGACTACGAGATCTGAACGCCGCGGCCAAATTCAAATCGTTGAATTGACAAAGCCAGCCGATTGCTCGGCTGGCTTTGTCTGCATCCCGCCACCGGGATGGGCTCGGCGGACGGTCCGCAGCTCGCGCGAGTGCGGGCGTCAGGTGGTGGCGCTCTGCGGCTTGCGGAACTTCAGCGTCATGCGGTCCGACTCGCCGATCGCATCGTACTTGGTGCGGTCGAAATTCGGATCGTGCGCATTCGGACCCTCGCTGTAGGGCCTCGTGCGCTTGGTCGGCGGCAGCGTCCACACGCCGAACGGGTGATCCTTGGTGTCTTTCGCGTTGGCATTGATCTCGGACTTCTCCACCAGCTCGAAGCCGGCCTTCTGTGCCTGCTCGATGACGTACGCCTCGGTGACGTAGCCGCTGGTGGCCTTCGGATCCTGCTCGCCCGGATTGGCGCGATGCTGCTCGATCGCGAGAATGCCGCCGGGCTTGAGCGCGCCGTACAGATCATTGAGATATTTCTCGGTAACGCCGCTGCCCATCCAGCCGTGAAACGAGCGTGCGGTCAACGCGAAGTCAAACGTGTTCTCCGGCAGCGGAGCAGACTTCGGTCCGAAGTTCACCAGCTCCACCGTGCCATACACATCGGGCTTGGCGGCGAAGCGCGCTGCGAATTCAGCACGGCTCTGCTTTGCGGCCTCCGACAACTCGGGATTGCCCAAGTCGGCTGCGGTCGCGTAGTACTTGCCGCCCGTCGCCTTTGCATATGGCGCAAGAATGTCGCTCCACCAACCACCGCCAGGCTGCACCTCCAGAATCGTCATTCCCGGCGCGAGCCCCCAGAACTCCAGCGCTTCTTGCGGATGACGATATTCGTCGCGCGCCTTGTCCTCGGCGCTGCGCCACTCGCCTGCAATGCTGGCGGACAACGGATCGGCGGCCGCGGGCTGCGTAGTCTCGGCGGCCGCCTGCGTTGCGGGCTCCTGTTTCGAACACGCCGCAAGCGCAGCGAATATCGCCAGCGCTGACACTTGCGCGAGGCGCCCTGCCGCCGATGCCCCTGCCATGGATGATGAGTGCTTCATTCATTTTCTCCTTCGTTAGAGGACGCGCGCATGCGCCACCGATGACACCACGTCACGCGCCAATTCTGCGGGCAAACGCGAAGCATGGCATCGTCAGGCGGAGGCAACAAGCCGACGCTTTCCTCGGCGAGTGGGTCGAGCCGCCGCCGGATCGGGGTACCAGCAAGCGTGCAATTTTTTTCTCCAGCCAGCGCTCGAAGCCGGCGCCGGCAGCGCCGACCTCTACGTCATCCGCTACCGTTGACACGCCCCACCCCGGTAGCCGCCAGCCCCGAACTGGCATACAATGCCGCCCCTCTCCCGGGCCGGCTTAGCACAGTTGGTAGTGCATCTGATTTGTAATCAGAGGGTCGGGGGTTCGAGTCCCTCAGCCGGCACCAGCAAATTCCCGCATTTTCAGCAATTCTGAGCACTTTCAGCGTTTGCTGAGTCACCACTGAGTCACCTGACAGAGCGGGCCGCCGCAGTGTTAGAGCACCGCGACGGCCCTAAGCACAACCTCACCTGAGATAGAGGTGCTGTCATGCCTGACTCTAAGCATACCGGGTGCGCCCCGGCGTTTCTGTTATCCGTACCCACTTCTGCCGGAACAGATACCGGTTCTGCAGAAATCTGCGGAACCGATTCCCGCTCCCGTCGTCTCGCTCGTCAGCAGGGCGGGCAAGGCGGCACATTGCTTCGTCAGAATTCTGACGAAGCAAAACCAGTTCGCACCGATGAGTCGGTTGCCGAACTTGCAAATGTGTCACGAGATACTGTCCGTAAGGTTGAGATGCTCCAAATGCTCGCCAATCACCTGCGCTCGGTCGCAGCGCTCTCGCCCAACGATCCCGAACTGCAAGCCCGGGTGAACGCCGCCGGCACTGCCTGCCAGCAGCTCGTCGCCTTTCTGCGGCGCCAGGGAGGCAGCAATGGCCGCTAACGTCCTGCGGATGTACCCGCATTCGCTGTTCAAGGCGCCCGAGCGGAGCAAGCGCCGCGGTCGGCTGCCTCGGGGCGTCGCGAACATCAAGCACTACTCCCGGCTCAAGGTGGGCGTCCTCGCCGAAGTCGCTGGTAGCCGCGACAAGCCTGAAAACGACGGCATTCGCGTGCTCATCACCAAATTCGATCCAAGCTCGCGGCACTGCTGGTTGGCGCAATCCCTTGATCGCAAGATCCGCTGCAGTGATGGCGAGCTTGATCGGTTTGTCTGGTTCAAACCCGAACAGCTGCGCCGCGTGTGGACCGGGCTATCGCCGAATGAGCGGCTGCAACTCCGACTGCGGAGGGCCGCGCCATGAGAAAGCGCACCGATGCAGCGAAGCGCGCCGCCCGCACTCGCCGGCTCAAGAGAGTCATCGCCGCACGGATCGCGCAGGCCCGTCACGACGCGTTCGAGGACGCTATCCGCAGCGTCGCGGCCGAGAACCCCGCCGGCCGCTTGGGAGCGTTCGAGCGCTGGTTTAAGGCGGAATGGATGAAGACGGGAGGCACGTTGTAGGCAGCCGTGCCAATTGGCCCACCTGCAAGCCCCGGTGCGAATCGGCGAAATAGGTTCGTCTGAATTCAGACTACCCTTTCCACTTCAAGCCCGGTGCTCGCGACCGGGCTTTTTCATTCATACGTCGGCGTGAACACCCCAGCGCCGAACCGTGCCGGCGGATTGCCAGGGTTAAGCTCGGTGTAGCGTACGAATACGGCTTCGGTGCCCGTCAGTTCGCCGATACTGAATTCCCAGGAGAAGTTGCCGCTGGCATCTGAACTCTGATCCGTCAAAGTCTGGTCGGGCTCTCCAAAGGAACTGGTCACGTCCTCAAACATCTCGACCGTGATACCGGACGCTTCCACAGGATCGCCGTTCTCATCGATCAGCGTGCCGCTGTTGACGGTGACGTGGAACCGCCTCATTTTGGGGATGAGAGCGCGGAAGTGATCATTCAGTCATCCCATCCATGACGTTGTACGCGCAGCGCAGCTTCGGTCCATTCCTGACCGAGCCGATGGACAGCCTCGGCCATGGT
>NZ_DASWVW010000012.1:0-9069 GCF_036406195.1 Steroidobacter sp. | reverse complement strand
TGGCCCGGCAGTCCACTACGCCGCAACGCCGTCCGCCTGCAACTTGAATCGGGACACGGCGCGCACCAGCTGATCTGCCTCGACCTTGAGGCTTTCGGCGGCCGCCGCACTCTGTTCGACGAGTGCGGCGTTCTGCTGCGTAGCCTGGTCCATCTGGCTGATGGCCTTGCCGACGGTCGCCACGCCCGTGCTTTGTTCGCTGCTCGCGCCGCTGATCTCGCCGACGATGTCCGTGACGCGCTTGATGGAACTGACGACCTCGGCCATGGTGCCGCCCGCCTGGTCGACCAGCCTCGTTCCCTGCGCGACCCGCTCGACGCTCGTGGTGATCAGCGTCTTGATTTCCTTGGCGGCCTCCGCGCTACGTTGCGCCAGGTTGCGAACCTCGGAGGCCACCACTGCGAAGCCGCGCCCCTGCTCACCTGCGCGAGCAGCTTCCACCGCGGCGTTCAGCGCGAGGATGTTGGTCTGGAATGCGATCCCGTCGATCACGCTGATGATGTCGGCGATCTTCTTGGAGCTCTCGTTGATGCCCTTCATGGTGTCGACCACCTGGCCCACCACTTCGCCGCCTTGAATGGCCACCGTGCTCGCCCCGAGCGCGAGCTGATTGGCCTGTTGCGCGTTGTCGGCGTTCTGTCGCACCGTGCCGCCCAGTTGCTCCATGGAAGCGGCCGTCTGCTGCAAGGCGCCGGCCTGCTGCTCGGTCCGCTGCGAGATGTCCGAGTTGCCGCTGGCCATGTCCGCACTGGCGCTGACGACACGGTCGGCACTGCTTCGCACCGTCGCCAGCGATTCGACCAGTCGGAGTCGGAATGACTCCATCGCCACCGCGACGTTGCCGAGCTCGTCATTCGAGCGCGCTACGAGTGGCTGGGTGAGGTCGCCGGCGCTCAACCGGGAGAGCGAGGCCAGCAGCGGCGCAACGGACCGCTGCGTATAGCGGCCGATCAGCCACATCACCAGCATTGCCGCAGCCACCGTCATCGCGACGCCGAAGAACATGACCTTGAGCAGCGACAGCCACGTTGGCGCGAGAAGTTCCTCCGCGACCTGCTCGACGACGATCGTCCAGCCGGAATCGTAGAACGGCATCGATGCGCCCAGCATTTGCTGGCCATTGATCCCTGTGTAGAAACCCATGGCCTCGCGGCAACCCGTCGTGCATTGACCGCTGGTCGCATATTTGCCGTCGGAGCCGCAGGTCACGCCTGCCGTCATCTGCGTCAGCTTCCACGGCATCTCGCTGCCCTTGCCCTTGAGCATCTGACCCGGCCGAGTCCGCGACTCGGTGATCAAGCGGTTCTCTTCGTCAACGATGTAGTAGTCGAAGGTTTTGCCCACGCCGGCCAGATAGAAAGCTCCCATCCCGCCTTCCATGTTGCCGATTTCGCCGTTCACGATGGCGGTGAGCATCCTCGCATCCACGTTCACCAGCACCTGACCCTTGCCGGCAGGAGTCGCGAACGTCAGGATGGGCGTCTCGGCATCCATGTAGACGCCGGAGTAGGTGCGCTTGGCGTCGACCTTGCCAGACCACGTTTTGCCTTCGCGCCGCGGATCCGAGGAGACCTTGATCACACCGCCTTCGACGTAGTCGATCGCGTGATAGGTCTTGAGCGTCGGAAGCGTCCGCTTGCCGGCTGCGATCTCATCCTTGAACGGATGGTCCTTGACGTCGAAGACGTCGCTTGCGACGATGGCAGCGAAGTGTTTGCGCGCCACGTCCGGCCCGCTGTCCATCATCAGCGACGCCATCTGACGCGACAGCTTGGCGTTCTGCCCGAGGAAGCGAATCACGCCCTGCTGCTTCGCGTCGACGAAGTTCATCAAGCCGCCCAACGCGGTCTTCACCTCCAGCCAATATGTGGAATAGGCGAAGTACGCGGTGGAGCCCAATAGGCACGCCGCGATGAGTGCGACGACCAGCAGTGTTGTCTTTGCGCGAAGTGTCGCGAAATATCGATTCATGGCGCTCGTCCTCCATATGCGAGCCAGGCGCGAATGCACAGGCACGCTGGAATATCGGGCGCACGGGCGCCAGGTTGAGCGAAAAGATTGCCTATTCTGCGAATTGGTGCCAGAGGTGCGCGCCCATGATCTCGCGGGATCGGCTGCGCCACCAGATTTCGCGCTGAAGTCTCCGCAGCGGCGCAGGCCCAAGCGCGAGGCCTCGTGGGTCAGCCTCCGATGTAGCTCATCTCTATCGCCGATGTCCGGCACGCTGGCGGTGCGGCGTGGTGCCGCGCATCTCGGAGGAGCGGGCACCCCGGTGCTGCCAGAGACGTCGGAAGGCAGCGGCGCGCGTCGACATGTGCGCCCTCAGATCGATCCACGATGCTTACCAGAGGGGGGCTTCGCGCATGCCAGGCCGCCGTCTCGATTCACGGTCGGCATCCCGTGACGACGTGTCGAACTCGTCGCTGCCGTTCGATCCGTCCTTCGACCGCGAACTCGAAGCTACGGACGAGACTCGCGCGGTGTTCTTCGGGATGTGCGGTCCGATGGCACGGTGTCGGCCAACAAGGCACGATCAAGATCATCGGCAAAGAGACGGGGCTCTATGCCCAGCCAGTTCTGTCCGACGGGTCGAGGTAGGCTGCGCCCTCAGATCGATCCATGCCGCTTACCAGCAACGGCTTCGCGTGTGACCCAGGTCGCGGCCATGAGCATGCCGTGGGTCAGCATTGCAGCCCACCATACCGACATGGGAAGAATGGGTGCCAAGGGGTCAGGACGGATGCCGCCGCCTGCAACGCAAATGCTGCCGAACATCAGGACATGTTGGCGTGCCTGGAGGTAGGTGAGCGTGACAAGCAGCATTCCCAAGAGGACTCCCACGTCCCGCGCTGCGGAGATGAAGCGCGACCGCGGGCAGAGCAAACCAGCCAGCCCCGACGACAAGCCAACAACACAGGCCGCCAGCGGCGCGAGATTGGTCAGGCCCAGGCCCCAGTACTTATGCAGTGTCAACGCGTCTACCAGATAGTCGCCTTGCCTGACCAGGGGCGCGAGCGCGAATCCTACGGCGCACAGGGCATGAATCACCCACAACAACCGCATCGGGTGCAGCACGGCAGCGGGCGAGCTCGTTCGCCAACCCGGAACCGTGCGCGGGTGCACCAACAACCTCAGTCCAGAATCGATCGCACTTTGGCTGCGAAATTGTCTGCCGTGGCGCGGTCACTCAGCGTGACGATGAGTTTGCGGCAGGCGTCGACGCACACCACCAAGGCGGCTTCGTCTTCGGCACTCTTGACAGACTTCACGATGGGATGCGAATCGTCGGAAAGCAGCGAACGCGTCACATCGAGGATGTAGGCTTTTGCCTTGAGAAATCGCGCCGGCTCGAGTGAATCATGCAAGGCAGCCGCATGCGAAGACATCACCTTGCCGTGCCCCGCCTCGACAAAGCCGAGAGCGACCAACTGGTCGAACATCGTGGATTCGAAATTCGGCACGGCAAGTTTCTGGAGAAGGCTCCCGGCCGTCTCGAACCCGTTGATCAAGATGAGCAGATGGCGCAGCCTGGGGGACAGCGCGGCATTCCGGCTGGCAATCGCCTTGGTGCCGGCTTCGGTCTTCTTGTAGACGGTTGCGCTGTCAGGCGTTGTCATGGCGACGTTGTCAGCCCAGGCTATATGCTGACGCGCAGCGTTTGCTTGACAAACATGCTGACGAGCCGCTGCAGTACAAGGAAGATGAGCAGCGTCACCACGCCCAACACGACCATCAACTTCGTCTTCAGCTCGCCGTACGGCTGAAGGAGCTCTTCGGCCTTCTGCTCCACCACGATCGTCCAGTCGGAGTCGTAGAAGGGCATCGAGACGCCGAGCATCTTGCTTCCGTCGTTCGCAGTGTAAAGACCCATGGTTTCCCGGCAGCCTGTCGTGGCTCCGACGTTGGTCACATAGACATCATCCTTGCAAGATACGCTCGGCTCGCGACCGCGACTGATAGACCAGGGCGCCTTGTTTCCGATGTCCGTCAGCAAGGCGCCATCGCCTTTGACTCGACTCGATGTGATGAGCATGTTGTCGGCGCTGGTGATGTAGTAGTCAAAGGTCTTGCCCACACCGGCCAGGTAATACGCACCCATGCCGGTCTCGAGGTTGCCAATCTCGCCCGAGACGATGTTGTCGAGCATCCGAGCGTTCGCGTGGATGAGCACGGCGTCGCGACCTTTGCCCGCAATGAACGTCAACCAGAACTTGCCGTCCTTTTCGTAAACCTCGGAATAGCCTCTCGGAAACTGTTCCTTGCGAATTGACGGAGGAAGCCCTTCGACGGCTGTGTCTGTTGAGACGACAATCGTGCCGTCACGAACATAGTCGATCCGGTGATAGGCATTCCATGCCGCGATCTTCCGCGTTCCGGCGTCGATTTCCTTCTTGAACTTGTGATCTTCGGGTCGGAAAACATCCTTAGCCACTGCGGCACGAAGCAATGCTCGCATTGCCTCGGGCGACAACGCAGGACCAACGTCCAAGAAGACTGCCGCCAACTTTCGATTCTGTCCGAGGAACCGGATGACGCCCTGCTGCTTGGCGTCTACAAAGTTCATCAGCCCTTTGGCAGCTTCGAGTTCCACGAACCGCTCGATCTCAACGCTCCCCCACCAGCCGAGCAAGAAGAAGACCGGGAAAATCACGGCCGCGATCACGGCAGAAATTTTCGTCCGCAGAGTCCATCCAGATCCAGTCAGTTTCATCTTGATCCCTTAAGGAAATGCTGATCAATAGGCCCCATCAGGCATGCCCCATGCATGCGTGAAGGCATCGAAAACTGCAGCATGACGACCATGAGCCAACGCAGCTTTGCCAGCGCCGAGTACGCGATGAAGAAGAAGCGCACGCGGCGCGAGAAGTTCCTCGCCGAGATGGAGCGCGTCGTACCGTGGTCCCGTCTGATCGCGGTGATCGAGCCGCTGTACCCGAGGAGCGGGCGAGTCGGCCGCCAGCCCATCGGTGTTGCACGCATGCTGCGCATGTACTGTCTGCAGCAGTGGTACGGCCTGGCCGACGAGGCGCTCGAAGACGCGCTGTACGACAGCCAGGCGCTGCGCGACTTCGTGGGCATCGATCTGTCGCGCGAGTCGGTGCCCGACGCCACGACGCTGCTGAAGTTCCGTCGCCTGCTGCAGGCCAACGACCTCACCCGGGCGCTGTTCGACGAGATCAACGCGCACCTGGGCGAGCAAGGGCTGCTGATGCGCGCGGGCACCATCGTCGATGCGACGATCATCGCCGCGCCCAGCTCGACCAAGAACGAGGGCAAGGCGCGCGACCCCGAGATGCACCAGACCAAGAAGGGAGCCCAGTGGTTCTTCGGGATGAAGGCGCACATCGGCGTGGATGCCGAGTCGGGCCTGGTGCACACGGTGATCGGCACGGCGGCCAACGTGGGCGACGTGACGCAAGCCGGCGCGCTGCTGCACGGCCAGGAGACGGCGGCCTTCGGCGACGCGGGCTACCAGGGCGTGGCCAAGCGCGAAGAGGCGATGGGGCCGCAGTGGCACGTGGCGATGAAGCCGGGCAAGCGCCAGCAGCTGAACCTGTCTTTCAAGTGGGCGCGGCTGCTCGAGCAGGCCGAGCAGTTGAAGGCCGGCGTGCGCGCGAAGGTCGAGCATCCGTTCCACGTGGTCAAGAACCTGTTTCGGCACAGGAAGGTTCGCTACAAGGGCCTGGCCAAGAACGAGGCGCAGCTGTTCAGCCTGTTCGGCCTGGCCAACCTCGTGATCGCGAAGAGGCCGCTGTTGGATCTCCATGCCCGAGGTGCGTCTTGAACGCGCAAAGCAGCCTCGCAAGAGGCTCAACAGGCCCGGCAACGGTGCTGAGCAGAGCGAATACGACCGACTTCACGCCGGCTTCGCGTCGCGTCCTGCTCAACCCGCGGTGCGGGGCTCATTGATCAGCATCTCCTTAATTTCGCCAACGTGCGGCAGCGGCGTGATCACTTACGCGCGCATCGACCCACCGCGGTCCCTGTGCGGTGTGCTCTTTCTTCCAGAACGGTGCTTCAGTCTTGAGGCGATCCATCAGAAATTCGCAAGCGTTGAAGCTTGAACCGCGGTGGGCTGACGTCACCGCGACCAGCACGATCTGGTCCAGAGGCTGCAACTCGCCGACTCGATGGATGACTCTTGCCGCGCAGATGCCAAAGCGCTCCCGAGCATCGTCGATCAATGCACCGATGCACCTTTCGGTCATGCCTGGGTAGTGCTCCAACTCCAGGGTCGCGGTGGATTGCTGATCGTTTCGATCACGTACCGTCCCGACAAAGCAGCAGACAGCTCCCACGCTCGCGTCGCCTGCGCGCAAGGCTTTCACTTCGCTCGTCAGGTCGAAGTCCTCGAACTGAATGCTGACCATATCGGTCGGGCCCTGTCCCCCCGAGAGTTCGGCCATGGTCTATCCGCCGGTCACCGGAGGGAAGAAGGCCACTTCGCACCCTGGTATCAGATGAACCGACTCATCACACATCACATGGGCCAGGGCGACGCGCACCGCTCTCCCGCGTGCCAAGGACTCGGCCCGCGCGCCGCCTAGCGCGATCAACTCGTCGCGCAGGTCGCCCAATGTGGACGCACGGGTATCAACGCTTTCGCCGCTGCAGCCGATGGCTTCGCGGATGGAGGCGAAGTACTTCACGGTCACCCTCGTGTGCGACGGGATAGATGCGCCCCGCTCGTCCACGTTTAGCCCCCGATGTAGCTCATCTCGACCCGCCGCCGACCACTTCCCTGATGTGAAGACGTGTCAGCCCGAAGCTCCGAGTACCGGTCGCCTCGGTGTTCCCAGATTTCGCCGATGGCCGCAGCCAGATCGTCGTCAGAGGAACCGCTGTTGATTCCATCGCCACGCAACAGTGAACGCAGATCGTGACCGCTCGAAGCGAACAGGCATGTGTAGAGGGTTCCGTCCATCGACAGGCGAGCACGGTTGCAGTCGCCGCAGAAGGCGTGCGTGACGCTGTTGATCAATCCGACTTCACCCAGGCTCGCATCGTATTGCTCGGCGGCATCTGCGTAGCCCCATCGTTGCGCAGTCTCCCCCGCGGAAGACGGTGGGAGAGCGACGAGCCGCCATTGCGCGCGAAGCAGGTCGACGATCTCGACCCCCGGCAGCACTTGGTCCATACGCCACCCGTTCGTGGCCCCGACATCCATGTACTCGATAAAACGCAATGCAACCCCGCTGCCGCGAAAGTGCCGCGCCATCGGCACGATCTCGTGGTCGTTCGTACCGCGTTTGACGACCATGTTGACCTTGATCGGCCCGAGACCTTCGGCCTGGGCCGCCTCGATGCCTCGAAGCACGTCGGCCACCGGGAAATCCACGTCGTTCATGCGCCGGAACACTTTGTCGTCGAGAGCGTCGAGGCTGACAGTGACGCGCTGGAGTCCGGCGTGCCGGAGCTGCCGTGCCTTGCGTGCGAGAAGGGAGCCATTCGTTGTCAGCGTCAGGTCCAGCGGCCGCCCGTCTACCGTGCGGAGTGGCGCCAGTTGCTCGACGAGTACTTCCAGGTTCTTCCGCAAGAGCGGTTCACCACCGGTCAAACGTATCTTCTGAACCCCTTGGGCGGCAAAGACGCGTGCCAGCCGGGCGATTTCTTCGAAACTCAGCAAGGCGGAGTGCGGCAAGTAGGTGTGGTTGGCGTCAAACACCTCCTTGGGCATGCAGTAGCTGCAGCGAAAGTTGCAACGGTCGGTCACGCTGATACGCAGGTCGCGGAGCACGCGGCCGCGCGTATCGACGAGTCGACCCGTCGGGCCTCGATGGTCAGATGGCACTGCCGCGCGCCGCGTCTTCAGGCGATGATCAAACAGCGGGATCACACGTTCAGCCATGAGGAGTCTGTCCGATCGCCATCAGTGCAACGCTTGGTTCGCCAAGGAGGGCTTGGTCTCTCCAGCCCGCTCGAGCAATTCATTGAAGGTCAACCATGGCGCCGACCGGAGCGCACGACCAGGTTCGCCTTCAAGCGGATGGGCAGGATCGCCAAGACCAGGCAGCACCAAGCCCGCCGCCGAGAAGTCGCTGTCCTCGGTCCAGTACGTTGGCGTGACCACGGTCCAAAAACCGGCGGCGACTGCGGCGGACAAGCCATTCGCCGAGTCCTCAAAGGCCACCGCCCTGCTGGACGGCAGGTCCAAGCGCCGCAGAGCCAGTTGATAAATGTCGGGCGCCGGCTTCTTGTGCGCCACTTGGTCGCCACACGCAACCACGCTGAACAGGTCCGGGCCGCGCTTGCCGAGATTCGAAATCAGGAGCGCGTCGACATTCACGGCGGTGGTCGCACTCGCCAGAGCCAAACGACATCCAGCCGCACGAGCCTCCTCGATCAGGCGTGCGACCCCGTGGCGCAAGGGAATCGCACCGTCGTTCACCACCGAGCTGTAGAACTTGGTCTTCTCGGCATGAATCCCGGGCACCTGGGCCAGAAGCCGGCTTCGTTCGACCTCGCTCACCGGGAGTTGAGTGATATAGGCACCGAGCCGCTCCTTTCCGCCGGTGGTCTTGAGCAGACCGCGGTATTCGTCGGCAGACCACGTCCAGCCCAACCGGTAGCGTTCGAACGCGAGGTTGAATGCCAGACGATGGCCTTCTTCGGTATCGGCCAGCGTTCCATCCAGGTCGAAAATCAGGGCATCGACTTTCATCTCAGGCTCCTTTGGACTAGGAATCAGGCGCGACGATGGAGTCGTTGCGGCCCCCGGCCTGGCATCCACCAGGAAGTACAGATCCGAACCGTTCAGAGCGTGCTGACAAACGACGCCGGCATTGGGCGCAAACGGATCGGCTTGGTTTTCGTGACACTGCCTAGGTTCACACAGCAAACCGCCTCCTCGCCTTCGCCCAACGCAAGCAGCGAACGCATTCGCGGCGAACCCATGGCTTGGCCGCTTGTGAGTCCGGCCCCGAAGCCCATGGCATGCGCTCCCAGAAGAACGTTCTGGATTGCCGCTCCCATGGACACCATGCGCTCCAGCGGTGGGATGTCGGGCTCGCGTGAGCCCAGGCAGGCAACGGCCACCAGCAGCATCGGCGCGCGATGAGCCTTCTCCCG
>NZ_DASWVW010000011.1:0-125475 GCF_036406195.1 Steroidobacter sp. | reverse complement strand
GGCGGCCATGACGCATCGGCGTTTGCCTTCGTCGCCGAGCTTGCCGCGGAAGTGTCTGAAGGCAGGGTGGAGCTGCCTTCGTTTCCAGATGTCGCCGTGCGTGTCCGCAAGGTGCTGGTGGACGAGTCTGTCTCCAACGATCAGATCGCGCGTGTGGTCGGCTCCGAAGCGGGACTCGCCGCCCGTGTCTTCACGCTGGCCAATTCCGCGGCATTGAATCGCAGCGGCCGCGCCGTGTCGGACCTGAAGACGGCGGTGAACCGCATCGGGCACAACAACGTGCGCACCGCCGCGGTGTCGTTCGCCATTGCCCAGTTGCGCAAGGCGAGCGAGTTGAAACATATCTCCAAGGAGCTCGAAGCTCTGTGGCAGGAGGCGACCACGGTGGCCGCGCTTGCCTACTCGGTCGCTTCGCGCACCAACGTGAATGCCGACGAGTCCATGCTCGCCGGACTGCTGCACAACGTCGGCAAGATCTACATCCTGGCGCGGGCTCACAAACATCCTTTCTTCCGGGAGCCGATGACCCTGCAGCAGTTGCTGCGCGACTGGCACGCCAATGTCGGCAAGGCCATCGTGGAGAACTGGGGCTTCCCCGAGCACATCGCCGAAGCCATTGGCGAGCACGAGAACATCGAGCGCGTCAACGAGGAGCGCGATGTCACCGACGTGCTTACCGTGGCCGTGATGATGGCCGGCTTCTTCGGTCACGAGGCCGACCTCGAATTGAACATGCAGGGCGTGAAATCGTTCTGGCGCCTCGGCCTGGACAACGCCAAGTGCGTGCATGTGATGCGGGATTGCGCCGAAGAAATCAGCGCGCTGCGCACCGCCCTCGGCGATTGACCGCCCTCGGCGCGCTGGTCGAGGGGCGATGACAGCGCGTGGCAGGAATTCTGACTTGATCTTTTCACGGCGACCTGTCAGGTCGCCGCCCCACCCGCTGAAAATGTTCCCTCAGTCACGTTTCGTGGTGATTGAGGGATCGCCTGAACCGCGTATAAGAGGAAAAGATGAGGAACGCGGTTGTGCAGTGAAACGTACTGATTGCGTTCCCTGGCTGCGCGCGCCAGCGTGTCAGGAATTTAAAACGCCGAATGGATCGGCCAGAACGAGATCGGAACGTGGCGAAGGCCGGGAAGATACTGGTTGCGGAAGATGACGCCGAGGCTCGCGAGCTGCTGATAATGTCGCTCGCCGATGGCGACTATGACCTGCTGCAGGCTGCTGACGGGATCGAAGCTCTGCATTTATTGCGCACCGAGCATCCGGACCTGCTGATCACCGACATCGTGATGCCCCGGATGGACGGTTATGAACTGGTGCGCAAGCTGCGCCAGGACGAGAGCATGTCCAGCACCCCGGTGATCTTTTGCTCGGCGTCCTACCACGAGCGTGAAGTACGCGAGATGGCGCGGACGCTGGGAGTGCGCAACACGCTATCCAAACCCTACGACCTGGAAATCGTCCGCGAAACGGTGAGCGCCGCGCTGGCAACCAAACCGTCTGGCGCGGCGCAGCCCACCAACGAAACGCCTGCTGTGCTGGGCGCCGCGCAGGAGCGCTTGAGCGCGTTGGTGACATTCAGCCGGCGCTTGTTCGGACAAACCGATCCCGCTGCCATCGTGCAGACTACCTGCGACGCTGCGCGTGACATTCTGCTCGCCCAGGTCGCCCAGCTGGTCATTGTTGCCAGCGATGGATCGAGCGAGCGCACGACGTCGAGCGGCCTGTCGGCGGAGGAAATGGAGCGGTTGTTCAGCTCGCGCATGTATCGCGACCTGCTGCAATCTTTGGAGAGCGGTGGCGCGGCGCTGTATCCCATGTCGCCGGATGAATCGGCTGCCAACGTGGGGGCGTTTCAGCGCGGTGATTTCGTTTCCATGCTCGGGGTGCCGATCGCGTCGGTGGCCAATTCCTATGGATACCTGTGCGTGCTCAATCGCATCGGCCTGCCGGGATTCACCGAGGAAGACCTGGCAGTGGCGCGAGGCATGGCGGCGCAGGTCGCCGTGGCCTATGAAAATGCGCGCCAGCATCAAGCGCTGCAGAACGAGATCGAGCGGCGCGCGGAAATGGAACGCGAGATCCGGCGGCTGAATCAGGACCTGGAGCGGCGCGTCGCCGAGCGTACAGCCGAGCTGGAAATCGCCAATCGCGAGCTGGAGGCGTTTTCCTATTCGGTCGCGCACGATCTGAGGGCGCCGCTGCGTTTGATTCACGCGCACGTGCAGATGCTTCGCGAATACAAGGGTCCGCCGGGGGCGCGCGAACCCGGCATCCACATGGAACAGATTCAGCGTGGCGCTCGCGAAATGAGCGCGCTGATCGACGGCTTGCTCGCGCTGTCGCGGGTGAGTCATGTCGAGATGCGACGCGAGCCGTGCGCGTTGGATTCTCTGGTGAAGCACGCGGTTGAGCGCGCGAGCCAGGAGGCGTCCGGGCGCGACATCGAGTGGCGCATCGAGCCGCTGCCCAAGGTCAGCTGCGATCCCGAGTTGATGCAGCAGGTGTTCGCCAACTTGATCAGCAACGCCATCAAATACTCCCGCCCACGGCCCAAGGCCGTCATCGAAATCGGCACCGGCGTGGTCAGGGAGGGGGACACGGGCACCACCGCGAAGCCCGGTACACGCTACATTTTCGTGCGAGACAACGGCGTGGGTTTCGACATGCGCTACGCCCGGAAGCTGTTCGGCGTGTTCCAGCGTCTGCACCGGCAGGATGAGTTCGAAGGCACCGGCGTGGGCCTGGCCACGGTCCGCCGGATCGTCGAACGCCACGGCGGCGCCATTTGGGCTGACGCCAGCCCGGGGCGAGGGGCGGAGTTCCGGTTTACCTTGCGTGGGATGACTTGAGCCTGTTCCAGCTTGGGTTCGCTTTGTTCGCGGAAGAGCCCACCCCCGGGCCCCCTCCGGTGCCCGCGAGGGGGAACTGGTCTTTTATTTTTCCTTTGGGGAGTACGCACTAGCGGGGGCGCTGCCGCCCCGGGGAGCCGGTGAACAGCCCGGCCGTGCTGGGCGGTCGCGCTTCTTTCTCTTGAGAGAAATAAAAATTCACTTCCCCCTCCCGGACACGGGAGGGGGCCAGGGGGTGGGTTCTTCCGCCCAAAAACAACCTGCAGCGCGCCCGAAAAAGGCGGCCACCGGAGAAAAAGAGACCTCTCTGGTATCCTTCGCGCCTTTCAACCGATCCAGCGGGCCGCCGGGCCCCATACTCCGTTACAACGATGCAGTCCCAATACGATCCCTCGGCCGTGGAGGCGCAGGCGCAGGCATTCTGGAACGAGCACAAGGCCTTCGCCGTCAAGGAAGATCCCAACCGCCCCAGTTATTACTGTCTGTGCATGTTCCCGTACCCCAGTGGCCGGCTGCACATGGGGCACGTGCGCAACTACACCATTGGCGACGTGATCACGCGGTTCCTGCGCATGCAGGGCTACAACGTGCTGCAGCCCATGGGCTGGGACGCCTTCGGCCTGCCGGCCGAGAACGCGGCCATGAAGAACAAGGTGCCGCCGGCGAAGTGGACCTACGAGAACATCGCCTACATGAAGGGCCAGCTGCAGTCGCTGGGCTTCGCGCTCGACTGGGATCGCGAGCTGGCCACCTGCCAGCCCGAGTACTACCGCTGGAACCAGTGGCTGTTCCTGAAGATGCTCGAGAAGGGCATCGCCTATCGCAAGACCGGCGTGGTCAACTGGGACCCGATCGACCAGACCGTGCTGGCCAACGAGCAGGTGATCGACGGCCGCGGCTGGCGCACCGGCGCGCCGGTGGAGAAGCGCGAAATCCCGATGTACTACCTGCGCATCACCGACTACGCGCAGGACCTGCTCGATGCGTTGAACGACATGCCGGGCTGGCCCGAGCGCGTGCGCGCCATGCAGGCCAACTGGATCGGCCGCAGCGAAGGCGTGCGCCTGAGCTTTCCGTATGAATTGCAGGGCGAACAGCGCTTGCTCAGCGTGTTCACGACTCGCGCCGACACGCTCATGGGAGTGACGTTCGCCGCCGTCGCCGCCGAACATCCGCTTGCGACGTATGCCGCGCAGTCGAATCCGCAGCTCGCCGCATTCATCGAAGAATGCAAACGCGGCACGGCGCAGGAAGCCGAAATCGCGCTGATGGAAAAGAAGGGCATGCCCACGGGCCTGTTCGTCACCCATCCCGTCACGGGCGATCGCGTGCCGGTGTGGGTGGGCAACTATGTGCTCATGACCTACGGCGAAGGCGCCGTGATGGGCGTGCCCGCGCACGATGAGCGCGATTTCGCGTTCGCGCTCAAGTACGGCCTGCCGATCAAGCAAGTCGTGCAAGCGCCCGGCGACGTGCCACCGTTCTCCGACAAGGAATGGCGTCCGGAGTACGGCGAATACGGCACGCTGATCAACTCCGGCAAGTACGACGGGCTCGACTATCAGCAGGCCGTCGACGCCATCGCCGCCGATCTCGAGGTCAAAGGCTACGGCGACAAGCACGTGCAATGGCGCCTGCGCGATTGGGGCATCTCTCGCCAGCGTTATTGGGGATGCCCGATTCCGCTGATTCATTGCCCCAAGTGCGACGTCGTGCCGGTGCCGGAAAAGGACCTGCCGGTGGTGCTGCCCGAGGGCCTGGTGCCCGATGGCAGCGGCAATCCGCTCAACAAGACGCCCTCGTTCCTCGACTGCAAGTGTCCGAAGTGCGGCGGGCCCGCGCGCCGCGAGACGGACACCATGGATACGTTCGTCGATTCGTCCTGGTATTTTTTCCGCTTTGCGTCCGCGGGCAACAACGAGGCCATGGTCGACGAGCGCGCCAACTACTGGTGCCCGGTCAATCAATACATCGGCGGCATCGAGCACGCCATCCTGCATTTGCTGTACGCACGCTTCTGGACGCGCGTGATGCACGACTTCGGCCTGGTCAAAGTGAAAGAGCCGTTCCAGAACCTGCTGACCCAGGGCATGGTGCTCAACGACATCTATTCGCGTCGTACCGGCGAGGGCGCGATCGAATATTTCAATCCCGCCGACGTGACGGTACAGGTCGACGCCAAGGGTGCGCGCATCGGCGCGATCTTGAAGAGCGACGGCAAGCCGGTCGAGTGGGAAGGCATGCGCACCATGTCGAAGTCGAAGAACAACGGCGTCGATCCCACCGAGCTGGTGCAGAAATACGGCGCCGACAGCGTGCGCTTGTTCATGATGTTCAAATCGCCGCCGGAAGACACGCTCGAATGGTCCGATGACGGTGTCGAAGGCGCGTCGCGTTTCATGCGTCGCCTGTGGCGCATGGTGCACGAGCATGTCAGCGCTGGACTCGTGAGTGCGAATGTCAGCGGCGACTTGAGCGACGAGCAACGCAACGTGCGCCGCGCCGCGCACAGCACCTTGCAGAAAGTCACTGACGATCTCGGCCGCCGTCGCGTGTTCAATACCGCCATCGCCGCGGTGATGGAATTCATGAACACACTGTCGAAGTTCGAAGATACCTCGCCGCAGGGCCGCGCGGTCCGCCAGGAATCACTCGAGCTCGTGGTGCAGATGCTGGCGCCCATCGTGCCGCATGCCGCGCACGTGCTGTGGCAGGCGCTCGGCCACGACGATGCATTGATCGATCATCCCTGGCCGCAGCCGGATGCAGCGGCGCTGGTGCGCGACTCCATCGATGTCGTCATCCAGGTCAACGGCAAGCTGCGCAGCCAGGTCACGGTCGAGGCCAATGCCACCGAGGAGCAGATCCGTGCCGCGGCGCTGGCTAATGCCACGATTCAGAAGTGGATCGAGGGTAAGCCGGTGCGCAAGGTCATCGTAGTGAAGGGCAAGCTGGTCAACGTCGTGATCTGAGCTTCCGGTTCCTGGCTATCGGGAATGTTCCCGCTAACAACGTACAAGTCGCGGTTGCTTCATTCACAGCCGAATGATAAAGCAACGGCATAACAAAATTTGTACGGTCGTTAGGGAAACGGGGATGAAAGCGGGTGTCATGGCGACGCGGTTGTCGGTACTGACGCGTGCGTTGCCTGCGCGCATCCTGGTGGTCGACGACGACGCCCAGGAGCGCGAGTTACTCACACAGCGGCTGACCGCCGCCGGTTTCGAAGTCCAGCATGCTTCCAATGGCCAGGAGGCGCTGGATTTGCTGGCTCGGCAATGGTGCCCGCTGGTCATTACCGATTGGCACATGCCGGTGATGGACGGCCTGGCGTTGACGCAGGCGCTGCGCCAGCGCGGCGCCGAAGATACATACATCATCATGCTGACCATGCGCGATGCCAGCACGGACTTCGAGCAGGGTTACGTCGCCGGCGTCGACGACTATCTCACCAAGATGGTCTCCGATCCCGAGTTGTTCGCTCGCATCCATGCCGCGTTCAATACGCTGGCGTTGCGCCGCTCTTTACGTCAGGCGCAGGAAGCGGCGATGGAACAGTCGGTCAGCATCGATGTGGAGTCGGGCGCGTTCTCTCCCACGGAGTTGCAGTCGCGACTGCTTTCCGAGATCCGCCGAGGCCAGCGCTACGGGCGGCAGTTGGCGGTGATTACGCTGGGCGTGAGCATCGAAGGCGCGCCGGTCAGCGAGTCCGTTCCCGATGCGGTGGTCTTGAAGAATATCGCCCAGGTCATCGATGCCACAGTGCGCGCCCATGTCGATTGGATCGGCCGGTTGGAATCGCCGGTCGGCGCCGTGTTTGCGATAGTGCTGCCGGAAGCGGGCATCACCGAAGCGCCCTTGATCAAGGACCGCATGATGGCGGGCTTGACGCGTCATGCCAGCAGCGCGCCAGTGCGCCTGGCCTTCAGCTACGGAGTTGCGGCGCTGGAGCGAGATGGCAATGACAGTGCGCCGGTAGAGCCCGCCGACATGCTCGACGTTGCCGAGCACTGCCGGCGCTGCCCTGGCCATTCAGGCAACGAGCAGTTGGCCGCCGTTCAGCGCAGCGTGGCCACCCATGCCGGGATCGTTTGCCGTCACGGCTACGTGGTCGACAGCCAATGTGTGCTGAAAAGTCCCGTGACCATGCGGTCGCCGCAGCCATCTTCGGCGGTCCGCTGACGCTGACATTGACCGCACGGCCGGGGGCCGCGAACATTGCGGCCCTTCCTGCTCTCCAAGAGTGCCGCCCGTGACCTGTTCGATCTCTCTTTCCCGCGCTCGTTGGCTGTTGCTGCCGGTACTTCTGGCCGCCGCGCTGGCCGGCTGCGGCTATCGTTTGCAGGGCACGAGCAAGCTGTCGCCGGTCATGGCGACGACCTATATCGAGACCGACGATCGCTATACCGATTTCAATCGCGCGCTGCGCGACAGCCTGGAGGCGTCGGGCGCGCGCGTGGCGAACAACAAGAACGAAGCTACCGCGGTGGTGCGGATCATCAAGGATGAGAGCGGGCAGCGGGTGTTGACGGTTTCCGGCCGCAATACGCCCGAGGAATACGAGGTGTTCTACTCGATCGAGTACGCCGTCGACGGGCGCACCGAAGAGTTGATTCCGCCGCAACGAGTCGAGTTGACGCGTGACTACAGCTACAACGAGCGCGCGGTGCTCGCCAAACAAAAGGAACAAGCCATTCTTCGCGAGGCGTTGGCGCGCGATCTGGCGGGCTTGGTGGTGCGGCGTCTGGCCTCTCTGTGACCACAGCGGATGTGTTGAAAGTCACTGACGTCGGCGCCGGCGTCGTGGCCGAGATGCTGAGCCGCTATGGATTGGAGTGCGTCGCGCTGGCCGCCGATGCTGTCATTCCCGGCTCGTACTGGGGCGAGAGCGAAGCGGGGTTGATCGGCGCCCGCATCTACTGGCGGCCCGACACGCCGCTGCATTCGTTGCTGCACGAGGCCAGTCATTTCATTTGCATGGATGACCAGCGACGCTCGCAGTTGCATGAGGACGCGGGCGGCGACTACGACGAAGAGAATGGCGTCTGTTACCTGCAGATCCTGCTGGCTGGCGAGCTGGCTGGCGTCGGTCGCGAACGCATGTGCCAGGACATGGATGCGTGGGGCTATACGTTTCGTCTTGGTTCCGCGCGCGTCTGGTTCGAACAGGATGCGGAGGACGCGCGCGCCTGGCTGATCGACCGCGGCATCATCGACGATGGCGCGCGGCCGACCTGGCGAAAGCGAAGCGGTTAGTGGTTGGTGGCTAGAAAGAACTTCTACTAACCACCCTAACCGCTAACCCTAACCGCTAACCACTGGCCACTAATCTCTGAATCGATCCGTGGCCAGGATCAGCTGATGCGTGTTACCGGGCTCGAACGCCGAGTGCCCGGCGTCCGGCACGATATGAAACTCGGCTTCCGGCCATGCTTGATGCAGTTTCCACGCCGTCTGCATCGGACAGACCACGTCATAGCGGCCTTGCACGATCACCGCCGGAATGTGCCGAATGCGGTCCACATTGCGAATCAACTGATCCTCGGTTTCGAGAAAGCCGCGATTGATGAAGTAGTGGCACTCGATGCGCGCCACCGCGACCGCGAAATCCTCTTCGCCCCACTTGTGCAGGTTTTCTTCGTTGATGTGCAGATAGCTGGTCGCCGCCTCCCAGATGGACCAGGCGCGCGCCGCTTTCACACGCGTGTCGCGATCTTCGCTGGTGAGGCGTTGGTAGAACGCCTTGATCATGTCGCCGCGCTCGGCCGGCGGTATCGCCGCTTCATAGTTTGGCCAGTGATCCGGGAACAGCGCGCTGGCGCCACCTTCGTAATAGAACCAGCGCAGCTCGAATTGCGACAGGGTGAAGATTCCCCGCAGCACGATCTCGCTGACGCGCTCGGGGTGAGTCTGCGAATACGCCAGACCCAGTGTCGAGCCCCAGGAGCCGCCGAACACCAGCCATTGTTCGATGCCGAGGTGCGTGCGCAACTTTTCCATGTCCTCGACCAGGTGCCAGGTGGTGTTGTCCTCGAGGCTGGCGTGCGGCTTGCTTCGGCCGCAACCGCGTTGATCGAACAGGATGATTCGATAGGCGTCCGGATCGAAGAAGCTGCGCGCACGACTGTCGCAACCCGCGCCCGGGCCGCCATGCACGAACACCGCCGGCTTGCCTTTGGGGTTGCCGCATTCTTCGTAATAGATCTCGTGCACATCCGAGACGCGCAGCATGCCGCTCTTGTAAGGCTTCACCGCCGGATAGAGCGTGCGCAGGCCGCCGACGGTCTTGGCGGAGCGCTTGCGCTTGGCGAGCACGGCATGACGGGCGTGACTACGCTGTTTGCTGGCGGGGGCGGATCGGGCCGGTCGACGGGTCGTCTTGCGCTTCTTGGTGGCCATTCGTGCTCCGGAGCAAGGCAGCTGGACTGAAGAAATCGAGGCGGATCTGGCGGGGGAATTTTCGGCCGTCGCGGGCCGTTAGGGAAGCGCCCGGCATGCGACAATCGCAGGCTATGCCCGCCAGCCGCCCGACCCAGACCCGTTTCATGCTCCTGCTGCTGATCCCCATGGTGGTGTGGGGCAGCACCTTCATGGTGACCAAGGAGCTGATCGCGCTGTGGCCGCCGTATGCGCTGGCGTTCGTGCGCGTCACTCTCGGCACCCTGGTGCTGTTGCCGCTGGCGATTTCCCGTCATCGCACAGGAAATCGCTTGCCTTGGCCGACACTCTGGCTGATGGGACTGCTGGGCGTGGCGTTGTACTACCTCGTGTTCAATCTGGCCCTGGTTTACGTCTCCGCCTCGCAAGGTGCGTTGGTTCAGGCGTCCATACCGGCGATGACCGCGCTGGTCGCTGTCTTGTGGCTGCGCGAACGTGCTTCCGGATTGCGCTGGCTGGGCATCGCGATGTCGATTGCCGGCGTGCTGATCGTGTTTTCGGGCAGCGACTCGAACGGCGGCGAATCCAGTCAGTTCGGTAGCCTGCTGATGTTTGCTTCGGTGATCTGCTGGGCGCTGTATACGGCGCTGGCCAAGCGGGTGACAGAGTTGGATTCGCTGGTGGTCACCGTCGCCGTGATGGGCACCGGCGCAATATTGCTATTGCCGCTCGCTGGCTTTGAAGTCATTACGGCGCACATGGCTGGCAAGGGGTTGGCACCGCTGCCGCTGATGAGCTGGCTGAGTCTGCTCTTTCTCGGTGTGGTCGCCTCGGGGCTGGCTTATTTGCTGTACAACGCGTCGTTGCAACACCTCGACGCAAGCGCTGTCGGGGTCTACACCAATTTGATTCCCATCGTGGGCGTGCTCACCGGCGTGATCGTGCTGGGCGAGCCCCTGTCGACGCGCGCCATCATCGGCGGCTTGGTGGTGATGCTGGGGGTGTGGATCACCAGCCGCTCGGAGCGTCCGGCGGCCGTCACGGCGTGAGGCTCAGCTCGCCACCCACACTTGCATGTCGGGCGGCTGCGCGAGCGACTTCACCAGATCCTGCGCATAGATGGGCAGGTCGCGCAGGCTGCGAACGCAGATCGTCAGATTACGCAGCGCCCATTCGTCGCTGAGCTCGATCACGTGCAACTGCATGGTTCGCTTGTTACGGGCGGCGGTGGTTTCGGGCACCACGCCGACGCCGACGTTGCCTTCGACCATGCGGCATACGGCGTCGAAGCTGCGAAGCTGCACGCGCAGCTTGAGCCGGCGGCCGATGCGCTCGGCCTTGTCGGAAAGAAACCGCTGTAGCGAGCTGGCGCGATCCAGGCCGACGAAGTCGCTGTCCAGCGCCTCCACGAACGCGATTTTTTGCTTGTCCGCCAGCGGATGATTGGGCGAGGTCACCAGCACGAAACGATCGACGCGGAACGGAAAGACTTCCAGCCCGGTCACGTCCTCGGTGCCGGCCACGATGCCGATGTCGGCCTTGCCGTCGGCGATGGCGGCGACGATCTCATCGCTCAGGCGCTCCTCCAGGTCGATGTTCACCTGGGGATGCGATGTCAGGAAATTGCTGAGCGGCTCGGGCAGGAACTCGGTCAACGCGTTGGTGTTCGACAGCAATCGCACGTGGCCTTTCAAGCCATCGGCGTATTCGCCGAGCTCCGCGCGCATACGTTCTGCCTGCTGGAGCATCTGTCGCGCGTGATGGACGAGCGTGCGGCCCGCGGGCGTGGGATGAACGCCCTGGCGCTCTCGATTCAGCAGCGGCGTGCCCAGCTCGATCTCCATGTTGCGGATTCGGGTGCTGGCGGCCGCGACGGCGAGGTGCATGCGTTCCGCACCGGCAGTGATGCTGCCGGCTTCGACCACGTGCAGGAACAGTCTGAGATCGGTCAGATCGAAACGCATCCGCGCAGTTTACCCGCTATCGGCGCATGCGTCCCGATCTGTCGCTCAGAACTCCGCCCGCGCTCCCAGGTGCCACGACCTTCCCGGTAGCGGCGCGATGTCCTTCAGCGGCGATGCGTGCTGGCGGGCGTCCTCATCCAGCAGGTTGGTGCCTTTCAGGAACAGGAACACGCTGGCCGAGCCAACAGGCACTCGATAGCTGGCGTCCACCTCGGCGAGCGTGAAACTGCCGGTCGGCAACTCGTTCTGCGCGAGCTTGTCTTGCCGGTCGTAGTAGAACGCCTGCGCACCGATATGCCATCGGTCCTGATCGTAGTGCAGGCCGGCGCCGAAGCGCAGCGGCGGGATCTGCGGCAGGCTCTCGCCGTTGTCGAGCTTGCCGCGCACATAGTCGGAGGCGAGCCGCAGTCCCAGATGGCGCCCGCCATCGTCGATCAGCGGCACATTCAGTTCCGCTTCGAAGCCGTGGAACCTGGCGCCGTTCTGCAAATAAACATACACCGGCAGGCCATCCTCGAGATCGCCGGTGGGCGAGGCGTAGATGTAGTCGGTGTAGTCGTTGTAGTAGGCGCTCAATGTCCAGGTGATACCGCCGCCGGTATGGCGCAACGACACGTCGGCGGTGAAGGATGTTTCCTGATCCAGATTGGCGTCGCCGATCTCGTAGCGTTGCGCGGCGACGTGCGGGCCGTCGGCATACAGCTCGGCGGCCTGCGGATTGCGCTGAGTGCGCGTGACGTTCAACGCGATCGCGTGCTCATCGGCGAATTGCCACACCGTACCTGCTGACAAGCTGACGGCGGTCTCGTCATAGTCGGGCAGCTCCGCGGCAACGTCGATCTTTTGTCGTTCGGCACGCGCACCCAGCTCAATCATCCATGCATCGAAATGCTTTTCCTCGAAGGCGAACACGCTCAGCGATTGCGTGGTGGAGCTCGGCACGAACGCTTCAGCGCCGATCGCCTGGAAATCCACATCGACATACTGCAGACCGGCGCTGCCGCGCCAGCCAGCCCCGAGCTCGTGATCGGCCGTGAAGCGCAACTCGTACGCATCCTGGTTGAACATCGTGCCGGGCTCGCCCGGCGCCTCGAACTCGGTGTGCGTGTAGTCGTTGTACGCCCCCGTGAGACGCAGCTTGTCGATCGCGCCGTCGAGGTCGAGCTCGGCCTTGCCGTCGACGCGATCCTGTTTCATGTCGATGAACGCCTGATCTTCGCCCGGGATGCCATAGGTCGTTTCGTAACGGCTGTATGAAAGTCCGCCGAGCGCGTTCTGTCCAATATACGAACCGCCGATCGCGCCCCCGCTGGCCTTGCCGGCCGTGTTTGGAATATGGCCGCGCACGTCGTCCGGTTCCTCGCCAGCTGCGGTGAGCTGCCTGCGCAGCGCATCCGACTGGGTGAAGCCCGGAATCTCCACGTCGTCGGTGTCGCGATCGAAATAGTCGGCGTGAAAAGCGAAGTTGCCCGCGCCGCCATCGAGACTTAAGGCGCCGGTGCGTTCTTCACTGGCGGTATCGGTACGCACCTCGGCTGCGCCGGTGAGCACCTTGGCTGGCACTTCCGTGGGCACGCGAGAGCTGACGACATTCACCAGGCCGCCGGCGGCGCCGCTGCCATAGAGCAGCGCGGCCGGGCCCTTGATGATCTCGATCTGCTGCGACACCACCGACTCCAGCGTGACCGCGTGATCCTGGCTGAGGCTGGAAACGTCCAGCGCGGCGAGGCCGTCTTGCAGGACTTGCACGCGATCGCCGCCCAGGCCGCGAATCACCGGCCGGCTGGCGCTGGGGCCGAAGTAGGTGGAACTGACGCCCAACTCGCTCGACAACGTCTCACCGATGCTGGCCGCGATCTGACGGCGCAGCTCATCGCCGGCGACCACGGTGGTGGGCTGTGCGACTTCGAGCGGGTTCTCGCGCAGAGCCGTGGAAGTGACCACCACTTCCTCGGGCCTGGGTTCGGTTTTGGATTGCTGGGCAAAAGCCGAGTGACTGAGCAGCATCGCGGCCAGGGCGAGCCGCAATGAATGAGATGAGCGCATGACGAAACATTCCTGAATAACTGCAGTCAGCTCGTGCGCCGCTCCCTGACCAGGGATGCGAAGCACGAGGTGAACCTCACCGTGCTCGGGCGAGGCATGGCGACGAACTGAGAGTTATCGAGGCGGAGCGCGCGCTTGCGCGGCGAGGATGGGACGTAAGGAAACGGCGCGAACGGCGACCGGGGCTACATACCCGGCGAACACCATCGCGGTGGTGGCGGAATAACTCTGCTTGGGCGCGTCGATCAGGCCGTCGAAAGCGGCACAGTAGCCGCAGGCCGGGGCGTGTGCCCCCAGGGTTTTGACCGTGTTGTCATGCTGGTGCACGACATGGGCGACCGAATCCACCGCGAACGCCAGCAGCAGGCCGACGAGCGCGATCCGGAGCCAGGCCGGGGGCCGGGCAATGGATTTGCGCGCCAGGTGGAGAATAGACATATCGCCGGATCGTATGACGAGGACCGCAGGCCTGCCGTAAGCTAACGGAGGACGGGGCCCATTGCAAAGCAGCCTAGCTGGCCCTGCTGACGGAGTCCTGGCCCGGCGGGATTTCGGCCCCGCGGCTGCCTCGGTGGCGGAATCCCTCGCTGGCGCCCGTCGACCGGCTTGGGCCATAATCCGCCCATCCTTTTCAGGCAGCGTCCTGTCACGCAAGTCAATTTGGCGCGAGTGCTCTCGACCTTTCTCCCCCCGAACGGCCCGTCGCTGTGAAACTCTCCGGCGACAACCTCGCGGCCAGCCTGTCCCGTCAACTGGCGCCGATCTATCTGATCTCGGGCGACGAGCCGCTGCTGGTCAATGAAGCGGCCGACGCAGTGCGTGCGCGTGCCCGCAGCCAGGGGTTCACCGAGCGTGAGTTGAACGTGGTGGAGCGCGGCTTCGACTGGCAGGCCCTGCTTTCCAACAGCAAGGCCATGTCGCTGTTCGCCGAGCGCAAGATCATCGAGATCCGGATGACCAATCCGACGCCGGGCGAGCAGGGCGCCGACGCCATCATCGAGCTGGCCACCGAGCCGTCGGCCGACAACCTGGTGCTGATCATCACCGGCAAGATGGACGGCCGCGTGCAGGGCTCGCGCTGGGTGAGCGCCATCGAGAAGCATGGCGTGGTGGTGCAGATCTGGCCGGTCGAGCTGGCGCGCCTGCCGGCGTGGATTCGCGATCGCCTGGCCCGACAGAATCTCAAAGCGGATGCCGAAGCGGCATCGCTGCTCGCCGAGCGCGTCGAAGGCAATTTGTTGGCGGCTCATCAGGAAGTGGAAAAGCTGGCGTTGCTGCTGCCACCCGGTCCGGTCACCGCGGACACGATCGTCGATGCAGTCGCCGACAGCGCGCGCTTCGACGTCTTGCAGCTGGGTGATGCGGCCATGAAAGGCAACGTCTCGCGGGCCTTGCGCGTTTTGGAAGGGTTGCGCGGTGAGGACGTCGAGCCACCCATCGTGCTGTGGGCATTGAACAAGGATTTGCAGTGGATCGCGCGCTGCCAGCATTTGATGCGTCGTGGCCAGAGCGCCGACAGCGCCATGAACGCGCTGTACGTGTGGCGCAATCGTCAGCCTGCGATGAAACAAGCGTTGACACGTCTGAAGCCTCGCGCGGTGCGCGAGTTGCTGCTCAGCGCCGAGCGCGCCGACCGCATGATCAAGGGCGTGATCCGCAGCGATCCCTGGCTGGAATTCGAGCGATTGGTGGCGGGACTCGCCGGCGTCAGGCTCGCCAGCGCCGCGTGACATGCCGACCTCCAGCATGACGCTTGCAGCATGACGACCATGACCACGATCGGCATTTTCGGCGGCACGTTCGATCCGATTCATTTCGGACATCTGCGCACCGCTTTCGAGCTGCTGCAGGAACTGCGCCTCAACGAGCTGCGCTTCATGCCTGCCGGCAATCCGCCGCATCGTGACACCACGGTGGCTGATGCGGAGCAGCGCCTGGCCATGGTCAGGGCCGCCACCGAGGGCCAGCCCGGCTTCACCGTCGACGATCGCGAGATCCGCCGCGAAGGCTTGTCTTATTCGGTCGATACCATGCGGACCTTGCGAGCGGACTTTCCCGACCACTCGCTGTGCCTGATCGTCGGCATGGACGCATTTTTGGGCTTGCCGAAATGGCATCAGTGGCGTGAACTGCTGGAGCTGGCGCACCTGGTGGTGGCGCATCGGCCGGGCTGGCGTGCGCCGAGCATGGGGCCGCTGGGCGAGTTGCTGGTCGATCGCGGCACGGGCCGCATCAACGACCTGCACGAGCAGCGCGCCGGGTGCATCTACATCCATGCGGTGACGCAGTTGGAAATCTCGTCCACGGAACTGCGCAAGCTGATCGCAATGGGTCGCGACCCGCGTTATCTGATGCCCGATTCGGTCCGGGCCATCATCGAGCAGACCGGCTGTTACAAATCGCAAGCCAAGAGGTGAGCATGGCCGTCAAGCGAGCAAAGACTTCACGACAATCCGGCGCCGGCAAGAGCCCGGCCAAACAGGCTGCCAAAGCCAAGGTCACCAGGCTGAGCAGCGCCCGCAAGAAGCTGGCGAGCAAGGGGCCGGCCACTGCCGCCAAGAAGAAGGCGGCGAAGAGTGCGGCCAAGGCCGTGCCCGCCAGGCAGCCGGTGGTCGGCGTCGTGGAGAACGCGCTCGATGAGATGAAGGCGGTCAACGTGAGAGTGCTGCCGGTGAACAAGCTCACCGACATCACGGACACGATGATCATTGCCAGCGGCAATTCCGATCGTCACGTGCGTTCGATCGCGGATCGCGTGGTCGAGCATGCGAAGAAGGCGGGCTTCCGGCCCATGGGCGTGGAAGGCGAGCGCGACGGCGAGTGGGTGCTGGTTGATCTGCAGGACGTGATCGTGCACATCATGTTGCCCAAGGTACGTGAGTTCTATCGGCTCGAAAGCCTGTGGGACGTGAGTGCTGCGCGCCGCGAAGCGGCTGAGCAGAGCGCCTGATCCCGGTTGCCGTGTCCGACGATGTTGCTTGCCCTTGACGATGCCGGCCGGCGATGCGACTGATCGTCGTCGCAGCGGGCACGCGATTGCCGGACTGGGTCAACGCCGGTTTTCAGGAGTACGCCGGGCGATTCACGCGCGACTACAAGCTCGAATTGAAGGAGATCGCGCTCGGTCAACGCGCCGCCTCCAGTTCCCCCGCTCAGGCGATCGCCAAGGAGGGCGAGAAGATGCTCGCCGCCATTCCTCAAGGTGCCTATGTCGTGGCCATGCAGGTCGGTGGCCGTTCCCTCTCCAGCGAACAACTCGCGCAGTTCTTACAAGCTCGAGCGAGGGATGGTCGAGACGTCGTGTTTTGTATCGGCGGGCCGGAGGGCCTGGCGCCCGAAGTCGATGCTCGCGCCGAATTCAAATGGTCGCTGTCGGCTCTGACGTTACCTCACGCGCTCGCGCGTGTCGTTCTGGCCGAAGCTTTGTATCGCGCGCTGATGATCATCAAAGGCCATCCTTACCACCGCGCCTGATTGGCTGCTGAACCGGAAAGTTCAGACTTTCAGCCGGGCCAACTCCGCCACCGCGGACGCAATCGTAGGAAACCGTTCGCCCGGCTCCTTCGCGAGCAATCCGTCGATCAGGCGCTGGAAGCGCGCGAGCGAAGCAGGCAGCACGGGAATCGGGTCGTTGCGGTGTGATTGTATGATCGCGATTACCGAGGGCCCCCGGAACGGCCGCTGGCCGGTGAGCATTTCGTAGAACATGATCCCGAGGCTGTAGATGTCGCTGCGCTGATCGACTTCCGCGCCTTCGGCCTGTTCAGGACTGATGTAGTAGGGCGAGCCGCGAACCTCACCGGCGTTGGTGTGGGCCGTGTCCAGGTGCTTGGCCAGCCCGAAGTCGATGAGCACGATGCGCCCGTCCGGCCGCATCATCACATTGGCGGGCTTGAGGTCCCGATGACACATGTTCGCGGCATGCAATGCCTGCAGCGCCGCGGCGATCTGCAGGAAGATGTCCACACTGTCTTTCGCTGTCATCAAGTTACGGATGCGCAGCTCCAGGCTGCCGCTCGGGAAATATTCCGTGACGATGTAGCGGAAGTCCTTGCCATGGCCCCAGTCGTAAACGTCGACGATGGCCGGATGTTTGATGCGCATCAATAGCTCGCGCTCGCGCTCAAAGCGCTCTTCCTCGCCCGCTTCCAGGCTGGAGAGCGGGCCGGTGCGCAGCACCTTGACTGCCACGTTGTGACCCAACTCCTCCGACAGAGCGACGTGCACCTCCGATTTCGGCGAGCGTGCGATGGCTTGCAGGAAGCGGTAGCCGGGAATGGACGGAAAGGCCGCGCGCGGCCGGCTGCCAGGGAATCGCTTGTCGTCGGGGCTCATCCGTGACCTTACTTTGCGCTCGTCGGCACGAACGGTTGACTGTGCATCGGTTGCATCGAAAGTGGCCGTACCGGCATCGACTCATTCCAGATCGGCCCATTGCAGATCGAGCGATTCGAGTGCGTGAAGAGCGACTGCGTCAATGTATGGAACATCCTAAGTTGATTCCCTGAGTGGCTGCCCGCCACCGTAGAGGTGCAAAGGCGCGCCACGAGGTTATGATAGGAACCGGCCACGGCCTTGGCCAGGACGGGATCGAAGCAATGGCGACAGTCATGGAGTCCAGCTACTCAATCGACGGCTGCGCGAACCTGATTTGGTTCAAAGTCTGGGGCGAGTTGACCGCCGAATCGTTGATCGAGTTGCTGAATCGCGCACGCTCCGATCCGCTTTACGTCCCCGGCATGCATGCCATCGCCGATTACCGTGAAGCGTTCGGCAATTGGGACTACAGCGAGATCCAGCGGTTTCGCGACTATATTTTGCATATTGCCGTGCCCTGCGAGGTGCGCTGGGCGGCCTTGTTCAAGCCCGGCAACCTGGCCGCCGCCACCCACGTATTGATCGTCATCAGCGAGGCGGTGGGTGCCGACATCAAGCTGCGGATGTTCGAAGAGCCGGCCGCGGCCTTGCGCTGGGTGCATGGCGAGGATCGTCCGGGGGCGAGCATGAGTCATGAATTCCTGAACGGCCGGGTGGAAGTGCGCACCGGCGACATCACCGGGCTGTCCGTGGACGCCGTGGTGAACGCCGCCAATTCCTCCCTGCTGGGCGGCGGCGGCGTCGATGGCGCCATTCATCGCCGGGGCGGCCAGGAAATCCTCGAAGCTTGCAAGGAACTGCGCGAATCCTGCTATCCGCGGGGCTTGCCGGCGGGCGAGGCGGTGCTGACCACGGCCGGCAAATTGCCGGCCCGCTATGTCATTCATACGGTCGGGCCGGTGTGGGGCCGCGATCAGCAGCCGGATGCGTTGCTGGCGTCCTGCTACAAGAAATCGATCGCGCTGGCGACCAATCATTCGCTCGGCTCGGTGGCGTTCCCGGCCATTTCGACCGGGGCCTATGGCTATCCGAAGGACGAAGCGGCGGCGGTGGCCTCCAGCGCCATCAGCGAGGCCCTGGCCAATAACGAAGCCATCGAGCGAGTGTCGCTGGTGTTCTTCTGCGACGCCGACCTGGACGTCTTCCTGGCCAACCAACAGTTCTGATTGACGCCCGAGGGCGGCGGACTACATCCCGGTACCCGGATGGCCCGGTCCCCTTGCAGTGGGATCCGGGCCGGTCGCTCGTCAATTTGAGATTCAGTTGGGGTTAATTCAGGACCTTAACAATGTTCCTGACACGCTCCGGCCTGTATCCTTCGGCGCATGTCAGTACTTCCAACTTCTTCCGCCAAGCCGTTGATCTACCTGGCCTCGGCGTCCCCGCGGCGCAGCGCGTTGCTGGCCCAGATCGGGGTGGCGCACCGGGTCGCGCCGGTCTGCGTCGACGAGGCGGTGGCAGAGGCCGAGGCGCCGGAAGACTACGTCACCCGGCTGGCCGCGCTGAAAGCCGACACCCTCTGGCAAAGCCTGCCCGAAGCGCAGCGGCTGCCGGTGCTCGGCTCGGATACCACTGTCGTGGTCGATCGGAGCATCCTCGGCAAACCCGCTGATGAGAGCGACTGCGTGCGCATGCTGGAACTGCTCTCCGGGCGCACTCACCAGGTTCACACTGCCGTCGCGATTCGCAGCGCCGCTGGCAGCGAAGTGCGGTTGAACGTGAGCGAGGTGAGTTTCCGGCCTTTGAGTCACGCCGAAATGCGCGCCTACTGGCGAACCGGTGAACCGGCGGACAAGGCCGGCGGCTACGCCATCCAGGGCCGCGGCGCCATCTTCATCAAGCACATCGCCGGCAGTTACTCAGGCATCATGGGGCTGCCGTTGTTCGAGACCGCGGAGCTGCTGGCCGCGCACCACATCAGCAATGAAATCAGCGCTGGCATCAGCACTGGGGTTCAAGGATGACGGCCGAGATCCTCATCAACATCAGCCCGCGCGAAGCGCGCGCCGCCCTGGTCGAAAACGGCGTACTGCAGGAGATCTTCCTCGAGCGGGCCAATAAACGAGGTCTCATCAGCAACATTTACAAGGGGCGAGTGTCGCGCGTGCTGCCGGGCATGCAGGCCGCCTTCGTAGACATCGGGCTCGAGCGCACCGCCTTCCTGCACGCCTCCGACATCGTGCATCCGGCGGTGGGCGAGAACGGCAAGCCCGACCAGCCGGTGGACGAGGGGCGCACGCCGGATATTCAGACTCTGGTCAGCGAAGGTAGCGAAATATTGGTGCAGGTGTTGAAAGACCCGCTCGGCACCAAGGGCGCGCGGCTGACGACGTTCATCACGATTCCATCGCGGTATCTGGTCTACATGCCGAAAGGCCGTGGCATCGGAATCTCCGCGCGCATCGAAGATGAAGCAGAACGGCAGCGCCTGCGCGAAGCCGCCAGCCTGTTCGTCCGGCCCGATGAACCCGGCGGTTATATCGTGCGTACTGCTGCTGAGGGCGCGACGCCGGACGCGTTGCGCGCCGACATGATGTTCCTGCAGAAATTATGGACGGTGATCGGTGAGAAAGCGGCCGGCACCCGTCCGGGGAATCTGGTGCACGAAGACCTGCCGCTGCCGGTGCGCGTGATGCGCGATGTGGTGTCGAGCGGCATCGAGCACGTCAGCGTCGATCAGCCGGAGACGCATCAGCGCATGATCGAGTTCGCCCGCACCTTCATGCCGGAGATGACCGAGCGCATCGAGCTGTATCGCGGCGACCGGCCGATCTTCGATCTGTACGGCGTCGAGGATGAAATCCAGAAATCGCTGGAGCGCAAGGTGCCGTTGAAATCCGGCGGTCACCTGATCTTCGATCAGACCGAATCGATGACCACCATCGACGTGAACACCGGCGCCTATGTCGGCCAGCGCTCGCTGGAGGAGACGATTTTTCGCACCAATCTGGAAGCGGCGGTGGCGATCGCGCGCCAGCTGCGCCTGCGCAACCTGGGCGGCATCATCATCATCGACTTCATCGACATGGAAGAAGAGGAGCACCGCAAGCAGGTGCTGCAGGCATTGGAGAAGGCATTGTCCGCCGATCACGCCAAGAATCACATCTCCTCGGTGTCGCCGCTCGGGCTGGTGGAGATGACGCGCAAGCGCACGCGCGAAAGTCTTGAACACATGTTGTGCTCGCCGTGTCCAACGTGCGAGGGACGCGGCTTCGTCAAGACCACCGAAACAGTTTGTTACGAGATCTTTCGCGAGATTCTGCGACAGTCGCGCCAGTTCCAGTTCCAGGAGCTGATGGTGCTGGCGCATCAGGACGTGATCGAGCGGCTGCTGGACGAGGAATCGGCAGCGCTGGCGGAGCTGGAAGTGCACACCGGCAAGCCCATCCGCCTTCAGACCGAGGCGCTGTATCAGCAGGACCAGTACGATGTGGTGCTGATGTGATGAAGAAGCGGTTGGCGGTTGGCGGCTGGTGGTTAGTCGGAGTGGCTGGATCATCCACCGCGCCTCTTGTCCAACCACTAACCGCCAACCACTAACCGCTAGTAATGCCTGTCGCCCCACGAAAACTCTTTAAATGGCTGTTCGGCGCCCTGGTGGCGCTCGCCATTGTCGTGGGCCTGCTGTTCGCCACCTTCGGCTTCATCGTCGGACGCGTGCCGGAGTATCGAGTACAGCTGCAGGATTGGATCGGCGAACGCAGCGGCCTCATCGTCGAATTCCGGACACTGAGCGCGCGGCTGCGCTTGTACGGACCGGAGCTGGTGTTCGATGACGCGGTGGTGCGAACGCCGGATCGCACTCGCACGCTGTTCGTGGCCAGGCGCGGCAGCGTCGGTTTCGATCTCTGGAACTCCATCGCCAACGGCCGCCTGACAGCGGGACGCTTCGCGCTCGATGCGCCGGAGATCGCGCTGATCCGCACACGCGAGGGAAAGATTCAACTGCTCGGGCAGAGCGCGCTGCCCGAGCGCGACATCAAGCCGATTGCATTGGAGCAGCTGCCCACCGGCCGCTTCGTCGTGCACGACGCGCTGGTGAGCTTTCGCGATGAAATCACCGGCCGCGGTCCCTGGTCGCTCTCCGGGGTGAGTTTCGATCTCACGCGCAGCAGCGATTCTTTGCAACTGCAAGGGGCGGCCTCGCTGCCGCCATCGCTGGGACACGAGCTGAAATTTGCGGCGACCGCCGAGGGCCGGATCGAAGAATCGGGCTCGCTGTTGTCCACGTTCAAGGTCGAGGGAGAAAAACTCGACCTGGCCGGCTGGGCCGATCTGCTGCCGGACGCGTGGCCCGCGCCTGAAAGCGGTCACGGCGCGGTGCAAGTCAGCGGCGCGTTCAAGGGCGCAGAGTTGCTGCAAGTCTCGGCCAAGATCGACGTGGGACAGCTCACCACAGAATTGCCGGCGTGGACCATTCCGTTGCCCACCGCAGCGCCGCTGGTGCCGCCCGCCTCGCCCGAGGATCCGCCGAAGCGCCGGCCCAAGTACCCCATCGAGCCCTATCCCGAGCCGGAGCCGGTCGCGGAGCAAGAGCCCGCTGCAATCGCGCCGCAAGCGCTCAGCTACTCGCGTCTCGCATTCACACTGAACGCGCAGAAGACCAATGACCAGTGGCAGCTGACGCTGTCGGATCTGGATGCGACTCGGTCGGATTCCTCGTGGCAAGCGCAACAAGTTTCGGCCAGCTGGTCGCGCAACCCGCAGGGTGCCCTCGAGGTCGACGCGAAAATGGATCGCCTGGCATTGGCAAATATCTGGCCGTTACTTGCGTACTTGCCCGAAAGCGAAGCGCTCGCCCGCGTGCGCGCCATGGAGGCGAAAGGCGAGCTGACCGAAGTGAAATTCTCGCTGTCCCGGCCGGCGGCGGCTGTCCCGGTCGCTTATTCCGTCGAGGCGAATCTCGATGCAGTGTCGTTCGCACCGGTGGAGCGCACACCCGGGCTCAGCGGCATCAGCGGCACGCTGGACGCCAACCAAGAGGCAGGGCAGCTGCAACTGTCATCGCAGCAGATCGAATTCAATCTGCCGCGCATGTTTCGTGACGTGCTGATCGCGTCCTCCGCCGATGGTGTCGTGTCGTGGCAGCGGACCGACGCGGGCCTGATCGTGAGCACAGATCAGCTTCGGGTGCACGGCGATGACGGCCGCGCCGTCGCTCGCATGCACTTGACGTTGCCCAACGACGGCAGCTCGCCGGTGCTGGACCTGTTCGCACAAGGCGAGGATCTGAAGGTCAGCTCGACCTACAAGTATCTGCCGGCCGACAAGATCGGTCCGAAAACGCTGGAATGGTTCGATCGCGCGCTGCTCGACGGCCGTATCGCCACCGCGGAGTTCCAATACAAGGGGCCGATGCGCTCGTTCCCGTTCCGTAACAACGAGGGAATCTTCCTGGCGCGTGCTCAAGTGGAGAACGCGCTGTTCGACTATCAGCCCGGTTGGCAGCCGGCACGCGAGCTGGCCGCGGAGGTCGAATTTCGGAATGAAGGCATGACAGTGCGCGCCACGGGCGGCACGATCGGCAATGTTCGCGTCGATCGCGCCACTGCGCGGATTCCGGACTTGAAGAAAAGCGAGCTGGCGATCGAGGCCGCGGCGGCCGGCGATCTCGGTGCCGGACTCGCATTTCTGCGTGAAAGTCCGATTGGCCCGAAGCTGGGAGAAACATTCGCGCGCCTCGGTGGCCGCGGCCCGATGATCGCGGATGTGAAGCTCGCGCTGCCGTTGAAGCACATCGACGATCGCGAGATCGACGTTACCGCGCGTTTCGCCAATGCGAGCGTGACGATGCGAGATGTCGCTGTCCCGGTGCAGTCGCTGACCGGCGAGCTGACGGTGAAGAACACGCTCATCGCCGGAGCCAACCTGCAAGGCGCCTGGCTCGGCGGCCCGTTGACAGTGAAGATCGACCAACAGAGCGCGACTGCCGCGCAGCTCGATGCGCACGGCCGCGCCGGCTCGGCCGAATTGCACAGACTGTTCTCTTTGCCGGCGGCGTTGCAGCTGGAGGGAGCGACCGACTATCACGTCAGCATGCCCATCGCGAGCGCCGATACCGAGGCGGCCCGCCGCCGCAATATCAAGATCGAGTCCGATCTGCGCGGCCTGGGCATCGCATTGCCGGAGCCATTGGGCAAGGGCACTGCCGAGCGGCGAGCGTTACAAGTAGCACTGGAAATCGATGATGAGCAGATGCTGAGTCGTACCTCGTATGGCGACGTGCGCGCATTGATTCGCATGCGGCAGGCACGGGGCGGATGGACGCTCGATCGCGGCGGCGTGCGTGCGGATGCCGTGGCACCGGCGTTGCCGGGCCACCGTGGCTTGCGGATCGAGGGCAGCCTGCAACGTTTCGTATTGGATGATTGGCTGGCGTTGCACGCCAATGCGAATGCGGGCCCGGCCCAAGCCGACGGCGGCAAGAAACTCTCGGACTATCTGGAGGCGGCCAACGTGCGTGTCGCCGACTTCCAGTTGTTCGGTTACCGATTCCCCGACGTGCGCGGCGTGTTGCAGGCGACGCAGAGCGGCTGGCGCGTCGACGTGAGCGGCGAGAGCGCGACGGGACAGGTGCTGATTCCAGAAACATTCACCGGCTCGCAGCCCTTGCGCGCGACCATGGAACAGTTGGTCATCAACAAGGCGCCGCGAGCGACAGGTGCTCCGAGACGAGAAGACGAAGACCTGGATCCTCGCAAACTGCCGAACATGCAGGTGTACGTGAGCAACATGCGGGTGGGCTCGCGGGTTATCGGCGCCGTGGAGCTGAAGGCAACGCGAGTGCCACAGGGTATTCGCTTCGACCAAGCGACCGTTCTCGCCGAGTCGGCCCGTATGGATGCGCAGGGAGAATGGCTCGACACGGCGGAGGGTCCGCACTCCACGTTGAATGCGACCATCGAGAGCAAAGATGTCGCAGCCACTTTGCGATCCTTGAACTACACGCCGTTCATCGAAGCGAAGCGGGGCGCCATCAAAGCGAACCTGGCCTGGCCTGGCGGCTACGACGACAACATTCTCGTGCATGCGTCGGGCGCCATTCGCGTCGAAGCGGAGACCGGCCAGATCGTGAATTTGCAGCCAGGCGCCGGACGCGTGCTTGGGTTGTTCAGCGTCGGCGCATTGCCACGCCGCCTGGCGCTCGATTTCAGCGATCTCACCGAGAAGGGTCTCGCATTCGATACGGTGCACGGCGACTTCGAGCTGCGCGATGGCAATGCTTACACCAGCAATCTGCTGTTGCGAGGACCGGCGGCGGAGATCGGTATTGCGGGCCGCACCGGGCTGGGCACGCGTGACTACGATCAGACCGCGGTTGTTACAGGCAATCTCGGCGCGTCGCTGCCAGTGGCGGGCGCGCTGGCGGGCGGTCCGGTCGTGGGAGCGGCGGTGTTGCTCTTCTCGCAAGTGTTCAAGGAGCCCCTCAAAGGCATCACCCGCGGCTACTATCGAATCACGGGACCCTGGGATGACCCAGTGGTGGAGCGGGTGGACGCGGCGGACGCCAAGGCAGAAGCATCGGGTGGCTGAAAATACGATCAAGAGCGGCGCTGTCGCGGCCGACGGGCGCGAGCTGCGCCCGACTCGAGCGGCTGTACTGCAAATGACCTCGGTGCCAGAGGTCGAAGCAAATCTAGCGTCGGCGCGAGTATTGTTGGAACGCGCTCGCGCGGAGGGCGCCAGTCTGGCGGCGCTGCCTGAAAACTTTGCCATCATGGGACGCAAGGAGGCCGACAAGATCGCCGTGGCCGAGATGCCAGGCGAGGGGCCGATCCAGGCGTTCCTGGGGCGCTGCGCGCGCGAGCTGGGCATGTGGATCATCGGCGGCACCATTGCCTTGCGCGTCGAGGGCGAGCCGAATCGTGTGGCGGCGGCATCGTTGGTATTCGACGAGCGCGGCCGCTGCGTGGCTCGCTACGACAAGATCCACCTGTTCGATGTCGACATTCCCCATCGAGGCGGGTCCCACAAGAACGAGAGCTATCGGGAATCTGCCACTGTCGCTCCTGGCAGTCGGCCGTGCGTAGTGCCCACGCCGCTTGGGCATATCGGCATGGCGGTCTGCTACGACGTGCGCTTTCCCGAGTTGTTCCGCACGCTGCAGGAGCAGGGGGCGGAAATCCTCAGTCTGCCTTCGGCGTTTACCGCCCCAACGGGCAAGGCGCATTGGGAGTTGTTGACGCGCGCCAGGGCGGTCGAGAATCTGTGCTACGTCCTGGCCCCGGCTCAGAGCGGTATTCACCCGAATGGACGGGAGACCTGGGGAGACTCGCTGATCGTGGATCCGTGGGGCCAGGTCGTTGCCCGCGTCACCGAGGCTGGGCCCGGGGTTGCAGTGGCGGAAATCGACCGCACTGTACAACACGAGCTGCGCGAGCGATTTCCGGCCCTGTCGCATCGGCGTTTTTCGATCGCGCCACCCGTACCAAGACCGTGACAGCAGCGGCGTCTACAATCGCGTTGCGCGCCGCGCCTGCCAGGATTCCAGGACTGCAAGACCCATCATGAGCATCACTTCGACCTCCGTTCGCGACCGTCTGCATATCGAGTTGCCCCAGGCGTTCAGCGCCTCGCAACCGCTGGATGTGGCGCGTCAGGCCATCCTCGCGCCCTCGGGGCTCGACGAGGATCGCATCGCCAGCGTGCTCGGCACCGTCATGGGCTACAGCGTCGATTACGCCGATTTGTATTTTCAGCTGAGCCGCGAGGAGTCGTGGTCGATCGAGGATGGCATCGTCAAAGACGGCTCGCACAGCATCGAGCAGGGCGTAGGCGTGCGTGCGCTGGCGGGAGAGAAGACCGGCTTCGCTTATTCGGATGAAATCCTGCTGCCCGCGCTGACCGAGGCATCACTGGCAGCTCGCGCGATTGCACGCAGTGGCGCCAACCAATCGGTGCAGGCATGGCATTCGGCCGCCGGCCATCAGTTGTATCTGCCCATGGACCCGCTCGAGGGCTTGAGTGACACGGATAAAGTGCAATTACTGGAGCGCATCGACAGGGAAGCACGTCGTATCGATCCACGAGTGAAACAGGTGATGGCGAGCTTGTCGGGCTCGCACGAGGTCGTGCTCGTGATGGCCAGCGATGGCACCTTCGCTGCCGACGTTCGGCCGCTGGTGCGAATGAACGTTTCCGTGATCGTCGAAAAAGATGGCCGGCGCGAGCAGGGCTATGCCGGCACGGGCGGGCGCTATGGCTTCGGCAAATTCCTGGAGAACGATCGCTGGAAGGAGCTGGTGCACGAGGCGGTGCGCAGTGGACTGGTCAATCTCGATGCCGTGCCGGCGCCTGCGGGCACGATGACTGTCGTGCTCGGCCCGGGTTGGCCCGGTGTGTTGTTGCACGAGGCCGTGGGTCACGGCCTGGAAGGTGATTTCAATCGCAAGGGAACGTCCGCGTTCTCCGGCCGCATCGGCGAGAAAGTAGCTTCCGAGTTGTGCACCATCGTCGATGACGGCACGCTGGGCTCGCGTCGCGGCTCGTTGAACATCGACGACGAGGGTGTGCCGACTCAGTGCACGACGCTCATCGAGAACGGCATCCTGCGCGGCTACATGCAAGACAAGCTCAATGCGCGGCTCATGGGAGTTGCGCCGACGGGCAATGGCCGCCGCGAATCGTTCGCGCACATGACCATGCCGCGCATGACGAATACATACATGCTCGCGGGCAAACACGATCCGCAGGAAATCATCGGCTCGGTGCAGAAGGGGCTGTACTGCCGCAATTTCGGCGGCGGCCAGGTGGATATCACTTCCGGCAAGTTCGTGTTCTCGGCCAGCGAGGCTTATCTGATCGAGAACGGCAAGCTCGGCGCGCCGGTGCGCGGCGCCACGCTCATCGGCAATGGCCCGGAGGTCATGCGCCGCGTGTCCATGGTCGGCAACGACCTGAAGCTGGACGAGGGTGTGGGCACTTGCGGCAAGGAAGGGCAGGACGTGCCGGTGGGTGTCGGCCAACCGACGCTGCGTGTCGACGGCCTGACCGTCGGCGGCACGGCGGCCTAGTCCGACGGCGGTTCTTTCGGCCATAACGTAGTAGGATTGGGGCGTCCCGGGCCGTGATTGTTCGCTATGTGGATTTCCCGTCCGATCTACGAATTGCTGCCATACCTGTACATGCTGGCCGGGGCGGCATTGCTGGCCGCGGCCTGGCTGGTCCAGGCCGAGCGCTGGCCGAGCGTGTTTTTCACCGTCGGAGCGCTGAGCCTGATGGGCGGCCTGGTGCTGTGGCTGCGGCGCAAGGACTACCGAACCAAACAAGCCGAATACGACAGCCGCTCGCTCGACGATAAGGTCTGATCGTCGGGGGCTTCAGCGGCTGGAGCCGAATTCGTTGGCCCGCTGCTCTTCTTCTTCGTCTTGCTCGTCCCGCTCGTCGAGCGGTTCGCTGTCGTCCTGGGCGAGGGTGGCGGCGTGGCCGCGATCCGGACCTTCATGCAGCAACTGCGCATCGTCGTCCAGTTCATGGAAGGCGGTACGGCTGCGATTGGTGCGCTCGTCGAAATACATGATCTCGTGCTGGCCGATCTGCACCACGTCGCCGTCGTTGAGCATGCGGCGGCGGACGCGCTTGGAGCGCACGTAGATGCCGTTGGTGCTGTTGAGATCCTCCAGCACCGAGGTATGGATCGAGGTGATTATCTGCGCGTGATGACGGCTGATGTATTTGCTGTCGATCTGCAGATCGTTGTCCGGCGTGCGGCCGATGATGAAGCGGCCCGGCGTGAGCTCGCGTTCGGCGATGGTCTGGCCGTTGAAGCCGACCAGGATGCGACCGAGCACGATGCGGCGCTCGTTGGGCTCGCTGCCGTTCGCGCTGCCCGGAGAGCCGACATGCGAGCCGATGTTCATGCCGTGCAGCGCCTGCAGCTTCACCGACCGTTCGGCATATTCGACCCACTGCAGCTCTTCGATCGCGGCTTTTACATCCTCGACCGTGACGTTGGCGCGATCCTGCGCGAACGCCGACATCATCGACGTGTCGGCCAGCGTATTCACCAGGCGCGGAATGCCGCCCGTATAGCGATAGATCAGCGGGAATGTTTCCGGATCGAAAATCTCGCGGCCCTGCGAGCCGGCCACTTCCAGGCGATGCTGGATGTAGGCCGCCATATCGGTCTTGGACAGCGGCGTGAGATGGAAGCGCAGGCGGATGCGCTGTGCCAGCTGCACCAGGCCCGGAGAGTTGAGCTTGTCGTTCAGCTCCGGCTGGCCCGCCAGGATGATACGCAGCACCTTCTCCTTGGTGGTCTCCACGCCCGAGAGCATGCGGATCTCTTCCAGCACCTTGTTTGACAGATTCTGGGCTTCATCGACGATCAGCAGCACGCGCCGGCCGTTGGCGTATTGCTCGACCAGGAATTCGTTCAGGGTCGACAGCAGCTCGGCCTTTTTCATCCGGAACGGCGAAAAACCGAACTGCACCAGCACGCTCTGCAGGAATTCGACGGCGGTGACCTGGGTCTGGTTGATCTGCGCCACCACCACGTCCTTCTCCAGTTCCTTCAGGAAGGTCTCGATCAGGGTGGTCTTGCCCGAGCCGATCTCGCCGGTGATCACCACGAAGCCGTCGGTGAACCAGATGGTGGACTCCATGTACGCCTTGGCGCGCGCATGGTGCTTGGACAGATACAGGAACTGCGGGTCCGGGGTCAGCCGGAACGGCAATTCGTGCAGCTTGAACAGTTCGAGATACATGCGGGGTGTGATCTGTTCCGACTGATCTGTGTGAAGCAGGTCTCTGGCGGTGTGTTCGGGGTACGGCCGGTCTCGGCCGCTCGTCTGGGGCCGTCAGTTTACGCAAGAACCGTAGCCGGACACAAAAACCCCTCGATTCACCAGAATCTGTCGCCACAGTCCGGTGCTGGGGGCGGCTCGAGTTACATCTTCATCCGGAGCAACTGCTGCAATGCCCGGTCCCGGGCCGCCGCCGACGGTGCATTGATGGTGCAATGTCCAAGCTTGCGGTTGGGCCGAGGTTCTTTACCGTAGCTGTGAAAGTGTACGCCGGACACCCGCAGAATGTTCCCGAGCTCGGGGATGCTGCCGATGAAGTTCATCATCGCCGAGTGGCCATTGGGGCGCGTGCTCCCCAGCGGCAGGCCGAGAATGGCGCGCACGTGATTTTCGAACTGGCTGGTCTGCGCGCCTTCGATGGTCCAGTGACCCGAGTTGTGCACGCGGGGCGCCATTTCGTTGGCGATCAACTTGCCACCGCGCACGAAGAACTCGATGGTGAGCACGCCGGCGTAGTCCAGATGTTTCAACAGGCGGCGCATGTATGTTTCCGCCTGCTTCTGTAACGAGGCGTGGCGATATGGCGCGATTGAGTAGCGCAAAATACCTTGCGAATGTGTGTTCGCCGACAGCGGATAAAACGCCGTTTCGCCGCGTGTGCTGCGCACGCCGATGATGGATACCTCGCGCGAGAAATCGACGAATCCCTCGTAGATCAGCGGCACGGTGCCGAGCGTCTGCCAGGCAGTCTCGATGTCCGAGGGCTTGCGCAGATAGAACTGGCCGCGGCCGTCATAACCGAGCCGGCGCGTCTTGAGCACGCCAGGCAAGCCGATCTTCTCCACGGCGGCCTGCAGATCCTCGAGCGAGTCGACCGCCGCGAACGGCGGCGTCGGAATCTTCAGCTGTCGGAACAAAGTTTTTTCGTGCAACCGGTCCTGCGAGGCGCCGAGCGCCTTGACCGGCGGCAGGAACGGTTTCTGCCTGGCGACCGGCTCGACCGCCGTCACCGGCACGTTTTCGACGTCGAAGGTCACGACATCGACTTCATTCGCCAGCTCGAGCAGCTTGGCCGTGTCGTCGAACGCGCCGGTAATGATGCGACCCACCTGCGCGCCGGGGGCATCGCTGCTCTGATCCAGGAACACGAAACGCAAACCGAGCGGATAACCCGCCAGGGCCAGCATGCGTCCCAGCTGGCCCGCACCGATGATGCCTATCTTCATGGACGGGGAACGGCGCTGACGGAGGGGTCGGGATTGGCGAGCACGGTGGCGGTCTGCTCGGCCCGGAATTTATCCAGGGCAGCACGCACCGGCTCGTATTTGTTGGCCAGGATCGAGGCGGCGAACAGCGCCGCGTTGGTGGCACCGGCCTGGCCGATGGCCAGCGTGCCCACCGGAATGCCGGCCGGCATCTGCACGATGGACAGCAAGGAGTCGATGCCGCTCAGCATCTTCGACTGCACCGGCACGCCCAGCACCGGCAGGCTGGTTTTCGCGGCCGTCATGCCGGGCAGATGGGCGGCACCCCCGGCGCCCGCGATGATCACCTCCAGGCCGCGCTCTCGCGCCTTTTCGGCGTACTCGAACAGCAGGTCCGGCGTGCGATGCGCCGAGACCACCCGCGTCTCGAACGCGATACCGAGGCGCTGCAGAGTGTCCGCAGCGGGCTGCAAAGTCTCCCAATCGGACTTCGAGCCCATGATGATGCCAACTAACGGTTTCATAAGGGGGAGGAGTGTAGCAATTATGTCGGGGGCGCTTCGCCTGACTGTTCTTGCTGTGCCCGGTCTTCCTGGGTCAGCGCCGCACGCAACATGCGGAACAGCTCACGGCCGGCGGCTGTAATTTTTTGCCCGGACTGCCGCTGTTCCTTGCGGGCGCGCTCGGTCAGCTTGCCCAGCGCGGCGCCATCGATTCCTGGCACTTCAGCCAGCAGCTGGGCGAGCGCTGCGGCGCCTTCGCTCAGCAAGCGGTCGCGCCACTGCTCGACGCGGTGAAAACGCAGGGCTTCGACCCGTTCACGATCGCGTTTGGCATCCAGCGCGGCGCGGATCGGCTCGGCGTCGATCTTGCGCATCAGCTTGCCGATGTACTGCTTCTGCCGGTACAGGCCGCCATGCGCGGTGATCCGGCGCGCCAGATCGACGGCGTCGCGCAGCTGCTCGGGCAACGGCAGGGCGTCCAGCTCGCTGTCCGACAGCTCGATCAGCGCCTCGCCCAGGGCCTGCAGGTCGTCGCTGCGGCGCTTGCGCTCGCTCTTGCTGGGGCGCTCGTCTTGATAGCCGTCGTCGGCGTCGTCGGTCATGTCAGGACAGGAACGATACGGGGGCGCAAGGATGCGGGCCCCGGCCTTCGCATGCAAGTCGCGCCAATGCAATACAATCGGCGCCATGGCACAAGTCTCTACCAACGCTTCCAACCAGCTCGGCCACTCGCAACAGGACCTGCAGGACCTGGTTACCCTTGCCATCGAGGAGGCGCGCCGGCTGGGCGCCACCGAATCGGAGGTGGGCGTCAGCGTCGATACCGGCCTGTCGGTGACGGCGCGGTTGGGGGAGGTCGAAACGCTCGAATATCAGCGCGATCGCGGCATGGGCATTACGGTCTATCGCGGCAAGCGCAAGGGCACGGCCAGCACCGCCGACCTGCGGCCGCAGGCGATCCGCGAGACTGTGGCCAAGGCTTTCAGCATCGCTGGATTCACTGCCGAGGACGAGTGCGCAGGTCTGCCCGATCCGGAAGATCTGGCGCGCGAGATTCCGGACCTGCAGTTGTCACATCCATGGAACATCCAGCCGGATGAGGCCCGCGAGCTGGCGGTGGCATGCGAAGCGGCCGCGCTCCGGGCCGACAAGCGCATCGGCAACTCCGAAGGCGCCACGCTGTCGAGTCATCAGGGCTTGCGCGTGTTCGGCAATTCACTCGGCTTTCTCGGCGGGTATCCGAGCAGCATGCACAGCCTGAGCTGCGTGGTCGTCGCTCAGGAAAACGGCGAGATGCAGCGGGACTATTGGTACAGCTCGGTGCGCGACTGGCGCGAAATGGAGGATGGCGAGTCCATCGGCAGGACCGCGGCAGCACGCGCACTGCGGCGTCTGAATGCAAGGAAACTCGCGACCGTGACTGCGCCGGTGCTGTTCGTTCCAGAGCTGGCGCGCGGGCTGATCGGACATTTCCTCGGTGCGATTCGCGGCGGCAGCCAGTATCGACGCGCGTCGTTCCTGCTCGATGCCGCCGGCCAGCAGATCTTTCCCTCGTGGTTGCAGATTTCCGAACGGCCGCATATTCCCAAGGCGCTGGCCAGCGCGCCGTTCGACGCCGAAGGCGTGGCCACGCGCGATCGCGAGTTGGTCAAGGATGGCGTGCTGACCGGCTACGTGTTGAGCACTTATTCGGCGCGCAAGCTCGGCCTGCGCACCACGGGCAACGCCGGTGGTGTTCACAATCTCATCGTTTCCCCGGGACCGGACGATTTCGCCGGGATGCTGAAGAGAATGCATCGTGGCCTGCTGGTCACCGAGCTCATGGGCCAGGGCATCAACGGAGTTACCGGCGATTACTCGCGCGGTGCCGCCGGCTTCTGGGTGGAGAACGGCGAGATTCAGTATCCGGTGAACGAGATCACCATCGCCGGCAACTTGAAGGACATGTATCGCGAGATCGTCGCCGTCGGCAACGACGTCGATGCGCGCGGCGCCATTCGAACCGGATCGGTGCTGCTGGAGAAGATGACCATCGCCGGCGAGTAGTGATTAGCGGTTAGTGGTTAGTGGTTGGTCGGAGAAGAGAAATGAGCCTCTTCAGTAACCACTAGCCACCAACCGCCAACCGCTGTTCGCGGCGATGTTCTTCGACCAGCGCGGCTATCGTCTTGCCTCGCAGACTGTTCAAGAGTGCTTGCTCCGCAACCCGAGCCGCTTCGACTGCAGGCGCGATATCCCTGACTTTGCCGAGCCGCGGGCCGGCGGTGTCGTGGCGCACGGCATCCAGCACATCATTCAGCTCGATCGCATGAGGATCGCGCGCCGGTACCCAGCTGTCGTCTTCGGCGAGCAGCAGTAATTTGCGATGCTCCAGCGCATCCAAGATGGGCGTGAGCGCGGCGCCTGGCAGATCCAGATGCTCGGCCAGGCGATTCGCGGTCCAGCGATGCTGTGCGGTGCTGTAGTCGTTCACGATGAGATACATGATGGAGAGCGCGACGCGCTCGCGCAGGCTGGAGTTCAAAGCGATCACGCCACGCCCGGGACGCAGGTATTGGGGGTTCTGCACATAGAACGCGAGCTGCGCGCCGAGCAACAGGATGAGCCAGGAGATATACAGCCAGATCAATGTCACCACGACGATGGCAAAGCCGGCATAGATGACCGTAGTCGTGGTGGCGCCCGAAACAAAGCGCGCCATCACCATGCCGCTGAAGGCCCAGGCCGCGCCGGCCGCGACACCACCGATCAGCGCCGCGCTCAGCCGCACCTTCGTGTTCGGCACGAAGCCGTACATGAACGTGAACACGCTCGAGACCAGCACGTATGGCGTGATCTTGCCCAGCACCAGCAGCACGGTATCGAACGGCCGATAATGCGACAGCGTTTGCATGAAAGTCGTGCTCGCCAGCGCACCGATCAAGCCCAACGCCGCGACGATGACGGCGGGCCCGACCACCATCACGCTCAAGTATTCGCTGAAGCGGCGGCCGATGCTGCGCGGCTGCTCGACGCGCCAGACGAAATTGAAGCTCTCTTCGACCTTCTGCACGGTCGAGATCAACGTGTAGAGCAGGAAGATCAAACCGAGCGAACCGAGCACGCCGCCGCGTACGTTGTCGACGAAGCCCATGATCTGTGCGGTGATTTCATAAGCACGGTCGCCGAGCGGCTCCAGGAAGCTGAACAGGACCGGCTCGAGCTCGCGGTGATAGCCCAGGCCTTTGAGCACCGAGAAGGACAGGGCGATGATGGGCACGACGGACAGCAAGGTCGTGTACACCAGGCTCATGGCGCGCAAGGTGAGCTCGCCGCGAGTGATGTCCCGAATCAGCGCATACGGATAGCGCAGGATGCGCGTCAGCTTCCACAACGGCCGGCCGATGATGGATTCCGGCGGCTCGAACAGCCAGTGTTCCAGGCGCGCTAGCAGAGGTGCGATCATGCGGCATTCTAATGCGCGTGGTCGGGCTCCTGTCACGAAGCGCGCGGTGGCGGGCGAAAATTGCGCCGGGACCGAGCTCGGTCCGTCGCAGGGCCGCATGCGGCAAGGCACATCCGTGCCTGGCGCCGTACCGATTGGGTGAGTCATGAGCTATACGTCCGGCATTTTCCCCTCCCGCATCGTCTGCCTCACCGAGGAGACGACTGAAACGCTCTACTTGTTGGAAGAGGACTGGCGCATCGTCGGCATCTCGGGGTTCACGGTGCGGCCGCCGCGGGCGCGGCGGGAGAAACCGAGGGTATCCGCGTTCACCAGCGCCAAGGTCGACCGCATCCGCGAGCTCGAGCCCGACCTGGTGCTCGGCTTCTCGGACCTGCAGGCCGATATCGCCGCCGATCTGGTGAAGCACGGGCTGAACGTTCACATCTTCAACCACCGCGACATCGCCGGGATCTTCGGCATGATCAGCATGCTCGGCGGCATGATCGGCTGTGAGGCCAAGGCAGCGCAGCTTTGTGCCAGGCTGGCGGAGAATCTCGAAGGCATTCGCGCGGCCGCGGCGCAGTTCAGCAAGCGGCCGCGCGTTTATTTCGAGGAATGGGACGAGCCGATGATCTCGGGCATCCGCTGGGTGTCGGAACTGGTCGGTGTTGCGGGCGGGGACGATTGTTTCGACGACAACTCGCGTCAGTCGCTGGCGAAGCATCGGATCATCGCCGATCCGCAGGAGGTCGTGCGCCGCGCGCCCGATATCGTGCTGGGCTCCTGGTGCGGCAAGAAGTTCCGGCCGGCGAGTGTCGCGGCTCGACCGGGTTGGAGCGCCGTGCCTGCGGTCGCGAATGGGCAGCTGCACGAAATCAAATCATCCATCATCCTGCAGCCGGGTCCGGCGGCGCTCACCGAGGGTGTGAGCGAAATTCACAGAATCTTCAACGCCTGGCAGGCGCAGCAGCGATGAGTTGTCAGCGAGGCTCGACGGTGGCGCCGAGCGGCCGGCCGATCGTGAAATAGAACGTCGCGCCTTGGTCGACCTGCCCCTCGGCCCAGATGCGGCCGCTGTGACGCGCGATCACGCGCTGCGCCGTGACCAGGCCAATGCCGCTGCCCTGGAACTCCGCGTCCGCATGCAGGCGCTGAAACGGCACGAACAGTTTGTTCGCATAGGCCATGTCGAAGCCCACGCCGTTGTCGCGCACGAAATAGATGTGGCCGCCGGTGACACCGGTTTGCACACCGACGGTCACAGTGGGCTGTGCGGCGCGGATGGTGAACTTCCAGGCGTTGCCGAGCAAACAATCCATCGCCATGCGCAGCAGCCGCGCATCGCCTTCGACATGCATGTTGGGAGCAATGTCGACTTGCACCGTGTGCCCGGGATATTTCTCACGCAGAGCGGCCACCGCGTCCATGCAGATCTGCGTGAGATTCACGGGCCGAATGGTGAGCTCGGCCGTGCTGATGCGCGACAGGCTCAGCAGCGCCTCGATGAGTCCCGACATGCGCTGACTGGCGTCGTGAATCCGACGCAAATAATGCAGCGACTTTTCATCCAGCTGATCGCTGGCCGTTTCCTGCAGGATCTGGCTGAACCCGGACAAGCTGCGCAGCGGCGCGCGCAGGTCGTGAGAAACCGCATAAGCGAAGGCTTCCAGCTCGCGGTTCGCCGCCTGCAACTGGCGCGTTCGTTCCGTGACGCGTTTTTCCAGCTCGGCGTTCATCAGCTGGACCTCACGCTGCGATTCCAGCAGCGCCGACACGGCTGCGTCGTCACGCCGCTTGTGCCGCTTCAAGAGGATGTACAGCAGGATGGCCGAGCCGAGAATCGCCAGCCAGCCCTTGCTGGTTTGCAGCAGCTGCAGGGTGCGTGGATCGAGATCCAGCCATTCCAGCCAGCGATCGGTGATGAAGATCCAGAGCGCCCCGGCCGCCAGATAGATCAATGCGATCGTTTGTGGCATGCGTTTGACCGGGAGGGTGGCCGGCTCAGCTGGTGAGACGGCGTTCGGCCTCGGCGTACTTTTCCGCCGTTTTCTGGATCACTTCGGCGGGCAGCTTCGGTCCGGGCGCGCGCTTGTCCCACGTCAATGTTTCCAGGTAGTCGCGCACGAACTGCTTGTCGAAGCTCGGTGGACTGGTGCCGGGTTGATAGGTGTCTGTCGGCCAGAAGCGTGAGGAGTCGGGCGTCAATGCTTCGTCGATCAACGTCAGATGACCGGCGTCGTCGAGGCCGAACTCGAACTTGGTGTCGGCGATGATGATGCCGCGCGTGAGTGCGTAGTCGGCCGCAAAGCGATACAACGCGAGCGCAGTAGCGCGCACCTGTTCGGCCAGGCCGCGGCCGATCAGTGCAACCGTGCGGTCGTAGTCGATGTTCTCATCGTGCTCGCCCAGTTCCGCTTTCGTAGCAGGCGTGAACAGCGGCTCGCTCAGGCGATCCGCCTGGCGCAACCCTTTCGGCAAGTCGATGCCGCATACCTTGCCGGTCTGCTGGTAATCCTTCCATCCCGAGCCGATCAGGTAACCGCGCACCACCGCTTCGATGGGCAACGCCTTCAGGCGCTTCACGATCATGCTGCGATCGGCGATCGCCGCGCGCTCTGTCGGATCGCTGACCACGCTCTCCAGCGGCGTATCGAGGATGTGATTGGGCACGATGTGCTTGGTACGGTCGAACCAGAAACGCGAAATCCGGGTCAGCACCGCGCCTTTGCCGGGAATCGGGTCGGGCAGCACCACGTCGAACGCGCTGAGCCGGTCGGTGGTGACGATCAGCATCTGCCGCTCGTCGATGGCGTAGACGTCGCGAACTTTGCCCTGGTGAATGCGCTGCAGGCCGCTCAGGCGCGACTCGAGCATGGGAGGTGAGGGCTGAGCCACGGCGTATCTCGGTGATGACTGTGAGGAATTGCAGTTAACGCGACCCGACAAATGGTGCCAGCGCCGGAGCCTGCTACCATTGGGCCGTGTATCAATTTGATAAACCGCGATTGTCGCAGCGGGTGACGAGGGCTTCAAGGGTCGATGGTCTGGCAGGGTAAAGCACTGGGGGCGCTGATCGGCGGGGTGACAGCGGGTCCCGTGGGCGCGCTGTTCGGCACCTTCATCGGCCATCTGTTCGACGTGCAGGCCGAGAGCGGGCTGGCTGGCCGCCTGGGCCAGCAATGGGGCGATGACACCGACACCGAGGACGATGCCGCCGCGTCGATGGGTGTCCAGGAGGCGTTCTTTCGCGCCACCTTCGAGGTGATGGGGCACGTTGCCAAGTCGGACGGGCGCGTTTCGGAAAATGAGATTCGTGCCGCCCGCGCCATCATGACGGAATTCCGTCTCGGCGAGCGCGAGGTCCAGCTCGCCATCCAGTTGTTCACGCAGGGCAAGGAACTGGACTATCCGCTCGAAGCGACGCTGCGCCGGCTGCGCAGGAAGCTGGCGGGGCGCCCGGATGTGCTCCGCATGTTCATTCAGATCCAATTGCAGGCTGCTCTATTGAGCGGCAGCTTCACGCACGCGGCTCGCCAGGTGATGGCGCGCGTGGCGGCATCGTTGGGCGTGTCTGCCTACGAAGTCGTGCAGATGGAGGCGCTATTGCGCATGCAGCAGTCGACCCGGCAACCACCGCCCGGGCAGCAGGCGCCCAGGGTCGACAAGGTCGCTCAGGCGTATGAAGTGCTCGGCGTCACCAGCACGGCGTCCGATGCGGAAGTCACCAAGGCATATCGGCGCCTGATGAATCAGAATCACCCCGACAAGCTGGTCGCGCGCGGCTTGCCCGAGTCCATGATGAAAGTCGCCGAGGAAAAAACCCGGCAGGTCCGCGCGGCATATGAAGTGCTGCGCGAAGCGCGCGCGATGCGATAGCCACCCGAGGTTTGCCCCAGAGGTTTGCCATGTCAGCTCGAAATGAATCCTGGATCGCGCCATCCATTCTCTCCGCCGACTTCGCCCGGCTCGGCGAGGAAGTGAAGGCGGTGCTCGACGCAGGCGCCGACACCATTCACTTCGACGTGATGGACAATCACTACGTGCCCAATCTCACCATCGGACCGCTGGTGTGCGAGGCATTGCGCAAGCACGGCATCACCGCACCCATCGATGTGCATCTGATGGTGAAACCGGTGGATCGCATCGTGCCGGATTTCGCGGCCGCGGGCGCGACGTGGATCAGCTTTCATCCCGAAGCGAGCGAGCATGTCGATCGCACCATCGGTTTGATTCGCGAGCATGGCTGTCATCCGGGCATCGTGCTCAACCCGGCGACGCCGCTGAACGTGCTCGACTATGTGCTCGACAAGGTCGACATGATCCTGTTGATGTCGGTCAACCCCGGTTTCGGTGGCCAGAAGTTCATTCCGTCCGCGTTGGCCAAGCTGAACAAGACGCGCGAGATGATCGCCGCGAGCGGCCGTAACATTCGCTTGCAGATCGACGGTGGAGTGAAGGTCGACAACATCGGCGAGATTGCCGCTGCGGGTGCCGATACGTTTGTGGCGGGCTCGGCAATCTTCGGTTCGAAGGACTATCGAAAGACCATCGCGGATATGCGGGCGGAAATCGCCAAGGCGACCAAGTAACGGTCGCTGGAAACAGCGAAGGCCGCTTGCGCGGCCTTCTTGTCGAGAGTCTGTCTGACTCGGAGGACGATGTTTATTCTTCGTCCTCGTCGTCGAAATCATCATCATCGTCGTCGTCGTCATCGTCGGCGCGACGATTTGCCGGAGACGCGGCGGTAGTAGCGGCACCAGCACGGCCGGTGGCGGCAGCCAGCGGCGGCTTGGTCTTCATCTTCGGGCGCGCGCCGAACACGACAATGGTCTTGCCGGTGGCGCGCAACAGGCCCTGATCTTCCAGCACCTTCAGCACGCGGCCCGCCATTTCACGCGAGCAACCGACCAGGCGCGACAGCTCCTGACGGCTCACTTTGATCTGCATGCCTTCCGGATGCGTCATCGCATCGGGCTCGCTGCACAGGTCCATGATGGCGTGCGCGACGCGACCGGTGACGTCGACGAACGCGAGATCGCCGAGCTTGCGATTGGTGCGATCCAGGCGTGTGGCCAGCTGCGTGGCCAGCTCGAACACCAGGCCAGGGCTTTCAGCCGCGAGCTGCCGGAAGCGGGGATAGGTCATTTCAGCGAGCTCGCACTGCTGGCGAGTGCGCACCCACGCGCTGCGGGTGGGTTGTTCGTAGAACAGGCCCATCTCGCCGAAGAACTGACCTTTGTTGAGGTAGGCGAGCACCATCTCGTTGCCTTCCTCGTCCTCGATCATCACCTCGACCGAGCCGCTCACGATGTAATAGAGCACGTCGGGCAGGTCGCCGGCATGAATGACGACGGTCTTGGAAGGCACCGTGCGAATGCGGCAGTAACTCAGAAACCGGTTGATCGCCGGAATGTCGCTCAATGGCCTTGCGCCCTCTTCCATACCCGCCCCTATGCGCCTTGTGCTTGTAACTAAATGACTTTAGTGGGATGAACTTGACGACAATATGTCTTGCCGCGCCTTTTAATACACTATGACCCAAGAGGGCAAGCTTTTCCTTGCCCGGCAAAACTTTACGTCGACTATTTGACGGCCCGTCCCAGCGTCATTCATGCTCGCCGCGGCGGCGCGCATCACTCAAATCCAATAGGCGGTCCGCGTCATCACCTTGGCAGTGAGCTGCATCAACGCTCGCACCGGCCCCGGCAAATCGGCACCACCCGCCAGTTTGGCGTTGTGACCATGACGTTCTTCGTCGGCGCGCATCTGCTGGATGATCGCGCGGGTGCGCGCGTCTTCTTCCGGCACGCGCTGTAGATGGCCGTCGAGGTGCTCCACCACCTGCCGCTCGGTTTCGGCTACGAAGCCGAGGCTGATGCGGTCGCCCGCGAGCCCCGCCAGCGCGCCGATGGTGAAAGAGCCGGCGTACCACAGCGGGTCGAGCATGCTGGTGCGGCCGCCCAGCTCCTTGATGCGCTCGGCACACCAGGCGAGATGGTCGGTTTCTTCGCGGGCCGCCTCCATCAGCGAAGCCCTGGTTGCATCGGCTCGCGACACGAACGCCTGTCCCTGATACAGCGCCTGAGCAGCCACTTCGCCGGCATGGTTGACCCGCATCAGCGCGGCGATATGCCGGCGGGCGTCGGGTTTGTCGGCGATCTGGGGCGATTCCGGCCGGTTTTCGGCCGGATTCGGGCGGCCGGCGACATGCGCGGCGAACAGTGTCCGCAGGGTCTGGTCGGCTGGCGTCAGCAGCCGGTCGAGCAGGGTATAGCGGCGGCCGGACGCGGCTTGGGTCGGGGCAGCCGGGGCGAGAGTGGGGGTGGTCATGGCGGATTCATTATATATGTCGCGGCCGGCTGCCGGCCGGGCAACGGGCCGCACGGCCGGCCGGCGGCCAAGTCCTCCAGAATCCGATGCTTACTGCGTTTGCAATGACCTGCCTGCTCCATTAGACTTGCCGGCCTTTTCGCCCCCTGGCTGGCAGGGGCGCGCTAGTTTTCCCGGAGAATTCAATGAGTACCGTCTTCGCCAATGCGCAAACGGTCCGTCGTGACTGGTACGTGATCGATGCCACGGGCAAGACCCTGGGCCGTCTGGCTTCGACCGTGGCGTCGCGTCTGCGCGGCAAGCACAAGGCGGCTTATACGCCCAACTGCGACACCGGCGACCACATCGTCATCGTCAACGCGGGCAAGATTCGCGTCACCGGCCGCAAGCTGACCGACAAGTTCTATCACCACCACACCGGCTACATGGGTAACTTGAAGAGCACCAGCCTGGAAAAGCTGCTCGACAAGCACCCCGAGCGCGCCATCGAGTTCGCGGTCAAGGGCATGCTGCCGAAGAACACGCTCGGTCGGAAGATGTTCAAGAAGCTGCACGTGTTCGCGGGCGACAAGCACCCGCACACCGCGCAGCAGCCCCGAGTTCTGGATATCTAAGCCGACGCTCGAGATTCAATTTTTAAGGTACGCATTCCGAACATGGCCACCTCGACCAACTACGGCACCGGCCGCCGCAAGACCTCCACCGCCCGTGTGTTCCTGCGCAAGGGCAGCGGCATCATCAACGTGAACTCGCGCTCGCTCGATGAGTTCTTCGGCCGCAAGACCGCGCGCATGATCGTGCGCCAGCCGCTGGAAGCCGTGAACCTGGACAAGAACTTCGATGTCGAAGTCACGGTCAAGGGCGGTGGCATCACTGGCCAGGCCGGCGCCATCCGCCACGGCCTGACCCGGGCGTTGATCGAGTACGACGAGACCCTGCGCAAGCCGCTGCGCGATGCCGGTTACGTGACCCGCGATGCCCGCGAGGTCGAGCGTAAGAAGGTCGGCTTCCGCAAGGCGCGTCGCGGCACCCAGTTCTCGAAGCGCTAATCCCTGGTTCTTGGGGGATCGTCTAGCGGTAGGACTACGGACTCTGACTCCGTCAACCTAGGTTCGAATCCTAGTCCCCCAACCAATCTCGGACAGCCACTTGGCAAACGCGCCAAGTGGCTGTTTGCTTTTTTGGACTCATCGAATTCACGGAGAGAATTGGATGTCGAAGACGCGAATTCCCGCGCACCTGTCAAAGCGATTCACCCGGCTTTCGCCAGCGGCTGCCGAATCCATCGTTCGAGCGCTTCATCAGCACTACTTTCCGCGGCAGATCTGGGGTGAAGTGGCGTATTCGACAGAGCAATGGCTTGCGACTGCCGAAGGGCGCGAGGACCTGCAGGATCATCTCGATCGACGGCTGAATTCCTTTCGCAGCAAAGTCATTCCCTGGCTCGATTCGGCCAGGCCGCTGCTGGGTGCCCGGGTTCTCGAGATTGGCTGCGGCACCGGCGCCTCGACGGTGGCGCTTGCCGAGCAGGGCGCGAAGGTCACCGCGATCGACATCGACGAACCGAGCATGCGCGTGGCCGAGCAGCGCTGCGCGGCTCACAATGTCGAGTGCGAGTTGGTGCTGGCCAATGGCGCCGGCGCCAGACAGTTCCTGGATCGCGAGCCTTACGACTTCGTGATCTTCTTCGCCTGCCTCGAGCATATGACGCATGCCGAGCGCATCGAGGCCATGCGCGACACCTGGCAGGCGTTGCCGGAAGGCGCGTTGTGGTGTGTGATCGAAACGCCCAACCGGCTGTGGTACTTCGACGATCACACCTCGCGTCTGCCGTTCTTCAACTGGCTGCCCGACGAGCTGGCGTTTGCTTATTCACGCTTCAGCCCACGCGAGCCATTTCGCAGCTCTTACCGTGGGCTCTCGGCGGACCAGATGGAGAGCTTTCTGCGCCATGGTCGAGGAGTGAGTTTTCACGAGTTCGATCTGGCGATGGCGCAGACGTCGACGCTCGATGTGGTCAGCAGCTTGCCCCTTTGGTCGAGGCGGCGCGGGGTGTTGGGTCTGCGGGAATTGGCGCGACGGTATAAACGCAGGTCGCGCCTCGAACGCACCCTGGCTTGCCATCGGCCGGACATTCATCCCGGCTTTTTCCAACCCTACCTGGATTTGATCATTCGCAAGCGGACGATGCCGGCGCCCGCTTGAAGCTGGATTCGCGGGCGGCGTCGAGAAGCATGATAATTACGCCCCACATCTACGCCGCCGCGACGCCTCCATGATCGACTCCCTTTACCCGCTGCTTCGCCCGCTGCTGTTCTCGATGGAGGCCGAGCGGGCGCATGAGGTCACGTTCCAGATGCTGGACATGGCCTATGCACTGGGTCTGCTCGGCAAGCGTGAGTCGCGGCCGGAAGATGCGGTGACTCTCATGGGGCTGCACTTTCCCAACCGGGTCGGGCTCGCGGCGGGGCTCGACAAGAATGCGCGGCACATCGACGCGCTCGGTGCATTGGGTTTTGGTTTTATCGAGGCGGGTACCGTGACTGCGCAGCCGCAGCCAGGCAATCCCAAGCCGCGGCTGTTTCGCTTGCCCGAGGCGCGCGCATTGATCAATCGCATGGGGTTCCCCAACGAAGGCGCCGAAGTGATCGCTCGGCGTCTCGCAGAGCGTAAGTTCCGGGGTGTGTGCGGCATCAACATCGGCAAGAACGCGACGACTCCATTGGAAGATGCCGCGCGAAATTACGTCGAATGTTTTCGCGTGGTCGCGCCCCATGCGGACTATGTGGCGGTGAACGTGTCGTCCCCGAACACCGCCAACCTGCGTCAGCTGCAGCAGGTCGATCAGCTGCGCCCCATCCTCGATGCGCTGCTCGAAGCTCGTGCGCAGCTCGTCTCGGGCTCGCGCAAGCATCTGCCGATACTGGTGAAGGTGTCCCCCGATCTGGCGAGTGAAGATCTGGCCGCCATCGCGCGGCTGGTTCGCGAGTTGCGCATCGACGGAGTGATCGCCACCAACACCACCATCACCCGCGAAGTGGTGAAGGGCGTGCGCAACAGCGAACAGCAGGGTGGGTTGAGCGGCGCGCCCATGCGGCCGCTGGCGCTCCAGAGCATCCCCATCCTGCGCGAGCATCTGGGGCGCGATATACCGCTCATCGCGGTGGGGGGTATCGATTCAGGTGCAGCGGCGGTTGCTGCCTTGCAGGCAGGTGCAGACCTGATTCAGATCTACACCGGCCTGATCTATCGCGGTCCCAAGCTGGTTACCGAGATTCGCGCGGCGGTAGCGGCATTCACAAAGTCTTGACGCCCGATGGCGAGCCCAGGATCAGCAGATCGGCGGGCCGCCGCGCGAACAAGCCAACGGTGACCACGCCGGCGAGTTGATTGATCTCGCTCTCCAGCTGCACCGGATCGACGATGCTCAGCCCATGCACGTCGAGGATCTGATTGCCGTTGTCGGTAACGAAGCCTTCGCGATAGACCGGTTGTCCCCCCAAAGCAACCAGTTGTCGGGCGACATACGAGCGCGCCATGGGAATCACCTCCACCGGCAGCGGGAATTTGCCGAGCACGTCGACCAGCTTGGATTCATCGGCGATGCAGATGAAGCGCCGCGATGCGGCGGCGACGATCTTTTCGCGCGTCAACGCGCCGCCACCACCCTTGATCAGGCGTCGGTGACGATCCGACTCGTCGGCGCCGTCGATGTACAGGTCCAGGTTGCCGGTGGTGTTGAGGTCGAGTACGTCGATTCCGTAGCGGCGCAAACGCTCGGTGGAGCGCTCCGAACTGGAGATTGCGCCTCGTATGCGCACCTTTTGCGCAGCCAGTGCGTCGATGAAGTGATCGACCGTGGACCCGGTTCCGATGCCGAGGATGGTGTCCTCCTCGACGTGGGCGAGGGCGGCGAGGGCGGCTTGCTGCTTGAGCTGATCGGCGTTCATGGTGCTCGGTACTCGAGGGGAGAAGGAGAAAATGCCTATTTTCCTAGGGCCGGAAACGACTGTGCCCGCTTTCGCGGGCACAGTCTTCATCATCATCTACTCAGAAGAACTTACTTCTTCTTGGCAGCCTTCTTCTTGCCGCCTTTCTTCTTCGCAGACTTCTTTGCTTTAGTTGCCATGATACTAGATCTCCATGTCGAGTTAGTCCGGGCGCAGTATATACATAAATTAAAAATGGCAAGCAAGAGGTGCGTGCGATTTTGTTGTGCCCGTTCTCATCGCAACCCCACATCGCAACCCTCATTCGCGTCTCGCAGGTGTCCTCGATCCCACCCATCGACCCCATCGAGATGGATGAGCAGCGCTCATTCGAGCGACTCGATGAAGCTCCACTCGCTCTTGGTCACCGGTGTGATCGACAGTCGATTGCCGCGCTTGAGCAAGATCATGTCCTTGAGCTTGCCCGCGGCGTGCTTACGCAACTCGTCCAGCGAGATGACCCGGTCGAGCTTTCTGACGAGCTTCACATCCACCATGTACCAGCGCGGGTTCTCCGGATCGCTTTTCTCATCGTAGTGATCGCTCTTGCTGTCGAACTGCGTGGGGTCGGGGTAGGCCTCGCGTTGTACGGCGGCAACGCCGGCGATGCCAGGGACATCGCAACTGGAGTGATAGAAGAACACCAGGTCGCCCTTCTTCATGGCGCGCAGGTAGTTGCGCGCCTGGAAATTGCGCACGCCATCCCAGCCCGTGGTGCTGTTCTTGGCCTTCGCCAGCTGTTCGATGCCGAACACGGACGGCTCGGACTTCATCAACCAGTAGTTCATGACGGCTCCGCAAATGACAGTGAATGGTCGTTGTTCTTGATGACGGTGGGTGACAGAGCGTGACGCCGTCGCTAGCGAGCAAAGCGCTGCAGGCCGCGTTCAGTCACGACGCCGTCCAACGGCACGTCCCAGCGATTCGGCTGCAGACGCGCGACGCGCTGGCACTCATAAGCGACGCCGATGAGCTTGGGCCGCCGCCAGCGGCGGCCTTCGCGCAAGTGCTGCAGGCTGCGATCGTAGAAACCGGCGCCGCTGCCCAGTCGCCAACCCTGCGTATCGAATGCGACCAGCGGCAACAACACCAGGTCGAGCCGGCGCACGGCAGCGACTTCGGCATGATGCGGATCGGGTTCGGCGATGCCGTACCGGTTTACGCGCATCGCGCTATCGGGGTGGTAGCGCACGAAGCGCATGCGGCCATGACGAAAGCTGGTGATCACGGGTAAGTAGAGCAGGCAACCACGGCGGCGTGCGACTTCGATCACATGTCGCAGGTCGGCCTCGTGACCGTAAGCGAAGTACACCGCCACGCGGCGGCCTGGTACCAGCAAGCGTGCGAGCGCACGTGCGAACTGCCGATGAGCTTCGGCACGCGCATGGGGGGAGAGCAGGCGGCGTTGACGCCGCATGTGCCGGCGCAGCTGCTGGACATCCAGCAGTGTCGCCGACGCGGGAGAAGGAGAGGAGGCGCTACCCGCCTGTGCCGTCATGAGCCATTGCTCTCGACACGGAGCAATAGGTGGGACGCAGCCGTGGCAGCTAAGGCTTCCCGTTCGAGACGGACATGCACACCGCTACCACGTAACCGAATCCCTGGGGTATTAACGTTAGGGTCGAGAGGTAACCCGACACACGTCGAACACCGCAGGCAGCGCCATAACAAAATCGATTCTGAGTCTGCGTCCGTAACGCGCATCCGCAGTCCCAAGTTCATTCGCATCACCGGCCCCAATGGATGACCTCAGGGATGACCGTGTGCGACTCACTGCTGGCCGATATCTGGCCGGTTCGTCCCGCTTCAATGGCTCGCCTCGATATCCTCACTGGATATCGGGGTCGATATCGAGGCGAGGTGGCTCAAAGCGGCAGCTGCTGGCCTCGGCTCAATGCCGACTCCACGCGCTCGCGCATCTGGCGCACGCGTTCGCTGACTTCGCTCTCGATGGCGTCGCTGCGATTGCGCTTCAGCAGCTCGTGCGCAAGGTTCAGCGCCGCCATTACCGCGATCCGGTCCAGGCCGACGATATTGCCGGCATCGCGGATGTCTCGCATCTTGCCGTTGAGATATTCCGCCGAGTCGAGCAGCTCGGAGCGCTCCTCGGGCAGACAGGCGACCTGGTACTCTTTTTCCAGGATGCGCACACTGACGCGGACCATGCGGTCGCTCATGCGTTGTGCTCCATCGCCTTCAGGCGGCCAATCATCGCTTCGACCCGCGCGCGCACCTGCTCGTTCTTCTGCAGCAGCGTGGCACGCTCCGTCATCATCGAATCCTGTCGCTGGCGTAATGCACGGTTCTCTTCCTGCAATTGCGCCACCAGCGCGACCAGCTCTTCCAGCCGCCGTTCGAGCTGTCGCAGCTCCTGATCGACTTCGGTTCGAGAGGGCGTGGGATTCATGCGGCGATTATGCGTCCGGCCCCCCACACGGTCAAACCAGCGCCGGCCCAACCCTGGGTCTTTCCGAGGGATCTTCGCCGGACGGGCCGCGAATCGATTGCAAATCAATAGCCGGGGTCACAGTGCTAAGATACGCGGGATGCTGCAAGTCACATTCGCGGAAATGGTGCGCGTCCTGGAGGGGCTGGGCTCGTCGGTGCCGGCCGCGGAAGCGCACGGTTGTCTGGTCGGAGCGCTGTGCACTTCGCCGGACTATCCGATGGAGCGCTGGCTGGAAGAAATCATTCCCGACCAGGATCGCCGCGGCGATGACGATGGCCAGCAGACACTGCATCTGCTGTATTCGGACACGCTGAATGCGCTGCGCGGCGAGGACATGGAATTCGAGGCCCTGTTGCCCGATGACGATGTGTCGCTCGCGGCGCGTGCCGGCGGCCTGTCGCAGTGGTGCCAGGGATTCCTGTATGGGTTCGGCACCGGCTCGGGCGCCAACGCCATCAAGCCCGAAGAGCTGCCCGGCAACGTCAATGAAATCCTCAATGATCTCACCCACATCGGGCGCGCCAGCGTCGAGCTCGAAGGTGACGGCGACGAGAGCGAAGAAGAAGCCTACGCGGAAGTGGTCGAATACGTGCGCGTCGGCGTGCAGCTCATCCACGATGAACTGATTCCAGCCACGGCGCAACGGATCGACATGGGTTCCGGCCAGGACGGCGATGTGGACGATGAGACAGGCGCCGACGGTCTCGACGACGCTCCGGATCACGATCCCACCCTTCACTGACGCCCGACGATCAGCATTACCCAATGCGCAAAGACGAATTTGCCCGCCGCCGCAGGCAGCTCATGAAAATGATGGGCCGCGGCGGCATCGCCATCCTGCCTGCCGTTCCGGAAAAGACCCGCAATAGCGACGTCAGCTATTACTACCGGCCCGATAGCGATTTTTTCTATTTGACTGGTTTTGCCGAGCCGGAGGCGGTGGCGGTGCTGATTCCCGGACGCGCGGCCGCCGAATACGTGCTATTCACTCGCGAACGCGATCCGACCCGCGAGACGTGGGATGGCAAGCGTGCCGGACCGGAAGGCGCGGTGCGCGATTACGGCGCCGACGATGCGTTTCCCATCAACGACATCGACGACATCCTTCCGGGATTGATGGAACACTGCTCGCGGGTCTACTACACGATGGGCCTGCATCAGGAGTTCGATCAACGCGTGATCGGCTGGGTGAATTCGCTCAAGTCTCAGGCGCGCACCGGCGTGCATCCGCCGCAGGAGTTCGTGGCCCTCGATCACCTGTTGCACGACATGCGGCTGTTCAAGACGCGTCCCGAGCTCGAAGCCATGCGTGAATCGGCGCGTATCGCCGTTTCGGCTCATCAGCGAGCGATGCAGTTTGCCCAGCCGGGCCGCAAGGAATACCAGGTGATGGCGGAGCTGCTGCACGAGTTCCGCATGAACGATGCGGACATCTCATACCATCCCATCGTCGGCGGTGGTGCCAACTCATGCATCCTGCACTACCACGAGAATTCCGATGAGCTGCGCGATGGCGATCTGCTGCTGATCGACGCCGGCTGCGAATACGAGCTGTATGCCTCGGACATTACGCGCACCTTCCCCGTGAATGGCCGGTTCACGCCCGAACAACGGGCGGTATATGAAGTCGTGTTGGAGGCCCAGCACGCGGCCATCGAGAAGATCAAGCCGGGCAATCACTGGAACGACCCGCACGAGGCGGCGGTGAAGGTCATCACTCAGGGCCTGGTGAAGCTCGGACTGCTCAAGGGCAAGGTCGCCAATCTGATCAAGGACGGCGAATATCGCCGTTTCTACATGCACCGCACCGGCCACTGGCTGGGGCTGGATGTCCACGACGTGGGCGATTACAAGATCGGCGACCAATGGCGCGTGCTCGAACCCGGCATGGCGATGACGGTGGAACCGGGCATCTACATTCCCGCCGGCAGCAAAAGTGTCCCCAAGCGCTGGTGGAACATCGGCGTGCGCATCGAGGACGACGTGGTCGTCACCAAGGATGGCCACGAAGTGCTCACCGCGGCGCTGGTCAAGGATGCCGACGGCATCGAACGGTTGATGAATGCATGAGAGCGACAAGTCATGAGCGGCGGCGATAACAGACTGGTTGTCGATGTCGCGATCGCCGGCGGCGGGCTGGTGGGCGCGAGCCTGGCGCTCGCGCTGGCGCAATTGAGCTTGCGCGTAGCGTTGCTGGAGGCGGTGCCATTCGGCGCCGCCGACCAGCCGAGTTTCGATGATCGCAGCACCGCCTTATCCAACGGCAGCCGGCGTATTTTCGAAGCGCTGGGAGTGTGGCCGCTGATCGAGCGCGAGGCTACCGCCATTCGACGCATTCACGTCTCGGATCAAGGCCGCTTCGGCTTCACGCGCATCGATGCCAAGGAGCAGGGCCTGAATGCGCTGGGCTACGTGGTGATCAATCGCGTCATGGGTGCGGCGCTGTGGCACAGGCTCAATGCCGAGCCGGCCATCACCATCCTGGCACCCGCCAAGGTGCAGTCGATGCAACTGCAACAGCAGGTGCAGAACATCGAATGCGAGCTGAGCGATGGCACCAAGCGCGTGGTCGAGGCGAAGCTTGCGATCGCGGCGGACGGCGCTCGTTCCACCTTGCGGCAAGCTGCGGGTATCGGCTCGAGCAGCTGGGACTATGAGCAGGTCGCGCTGGTCAGCAACGTCCTGTCCCAGCACTTTCACAATCACGTCGCCTATGAGCGCTTCACGCCGGCTGGACCGCTGGCGTTGTTGCCGATCACGGAAGGCCGCCTGGGCGTGGTCTGGACCTTCCGGCCCGAGACCGCCAAAGAAGTGACGGCGCTGAGCGATGCCGAGTTCCTGGCCCGGTTGCAGGAAACTTTCGGGTTTCGTCTGGGCCGGTTCACCCGCGTCGGCGCCCGCCAGCTGTATCCGCTGTCGTTGACTCGTTCCGACGAATACGTCGCCGAGCGGCTCGCGATCGTCGGCAACGCGGCGCAGACTCTGCATCCGATCGCGGGGCAGGGGTTCAATCTCGGCTTGCGTGACGCCGTGAGCCTGGCCGAGGTACTCGCCGATGGCCGCGCTCAGGCCGGTGCCGGCTTCGATGCGGGCGACGGCATGTGGCTGCAGCGCTATCGCGAATGGCGTGCCGCTGACCGGAGCAACATCGTGCGATTCACCGATGGCCTGGTGCGGTTGTTCTCGCAGCCGTTGGGTCCGATCAAGCTGCTGCGTGACGCCGGCATGCTGGCGTTGGATCTCCTGCCGGCGGCCAAGGATGGATTGTCGCAGTTGTCGCTGGGAGCGGCTGGCCGAGTGCCCCGGCTCGCACGCGGCGCTCCCTTGCAACAGTGAAGAGAGCTGGGCGATGAAGACGGGCTTTCACATTCTGGTCATTGGCGGCGGCATGGTGGGCGCATGTGTGGCCGCGCTGGCGGCCAGCAACCGTCACTTTGCCGATCTGCGTATCGCCGTACTGGAAGCCAATCCGCCGACGCTGCCGCCACCTGCGGCCGCCAGCGACGTCGATCTGCGTGTCTCGGCTTTCTCGCGTGCATCGGAGCGCGTGCTTAGGGAGATTGGCGCTTGGCAATTGCTATCGCCCCAGCATGTTTGCGCCTACGACGACATGATCGTTTGGGACGCGGAAGGCAAGCCGCGGGGTTCCGGATCCATACATTTCTCCGGCAGCGAATCGGGGGAGCCCAACCTCGGCTACATCGTCGAGAACCGGCGTGTGTTGTGGTCGATCTATGACAGCCCCTCGTTTCGTAATCGCGTAACGCTGTTGCGCGGCGAGCTGACGGGACTGGAGTTCGAGGACGATCACGCAGCGGCCATCTTGAGCGACGGCCGCCGTATCGAAGCGGCTTTGATCGTGGGCTCGGATGGCTCCGGTTCCGCCAGCCGCAAGCTGGCTGGCATCGAGACCCGCGGTTGGGAGTACGAGCAGCGCGCCTTCGTGACGCATGTTCGCACCGAACACCCTCATGGCCGGACCGCGTGGCAGCGCTTCCTGCCGGACGGACCGATCGCCTATCTCCCGCTCGCCGATGGCCGCAGCTCGATCGTATGGACCACGACGCCGTCGCACGCCGACCGGCTGGTGGTGGAGACTCCCGAGCAAGTCGCGAAAGAGTTGATGCTGGCGATCGACGGCGCGCTGGGCCGAGTCGAAGTGGACGGTCCGCGTGGACAGTTTCCTTTGCGGCTCACCCATGCGAAGGACTATTGCCGCGAACGTTTCGTGCTGGTCGGCGACGCGGCTCATGCCATCCATCCACTGGCGGGGCAGGGTGTGAATCTCGGTTTCCTGGACAGCGCGGCGTTGATCGAAGTGCTGGCCGAGGAACTGGAGCGCGGTATAGCGCCCGCAGCGCTCGGTGAGCGGCGAATCCTGCGGCGTTATGAGCGCTGGCGGAAGAGCGAGAACGCGGTGGCGCTGGGGCTGGTCGATGGCTTGAACAAGCTGTTCGGCAATCGCACCAGCACGCTCGGCTGGGCGCGGCGCACGGGCCTGAGCATGCTCGATGGCAGTATGCTGGCCAAACGTTTCCTGATGGGGCGCGCGCTAGGCACCGGCGGCGCGGCGCCGGCATTGGTTCGCGCACATCGTCCGTAAGCTGACGGACGACTATCACACAGGGGGCAGGGGTCGGGATGCACAGCACGCTCTTCATCCAGTCCCCGCCAGTGCTGGGCAACCAGTATGGCGATGACACGTTCTTGCGCAGCTATCTGCAGCGGCGGTTGCCGGCGGATGTGCTTGCCGACATCGAGCCGTCGCTGACCGAGCTGGGCGCGCTGGCCGGCGGCGAGCTGTATCGACTGCAGTTGCAGGACCGGCTCAACGAGCCAACGCTCACCCAATGGGATGCCTGGGGCAATCGCATCGACCGTATCGAAGTCTCGCCCTTGTGGCGTCGTGCGGCGGATCTCGCGGCCATTCACGGGCTCGTTGCCATTCCGTACGAGCGACGGCACGGCCGCTACAGCCGAATCCATCAGTTCGCGGCGGTGTACCTGTTTCATCCCTCGACCGATGTCTATACCTGTCCGCTCGCGATGAGCGATGGGGCCGCACGCACGCTGACTGTCTCCGGCAATCAGGCTCTCATCAATCGGGCCGTCGCGCGCTTGACGAGCCGCGATCCGGCGCAGGCATGGACCAGCGGCCAATGGATGACCGAGTCGACCGGTGGATCGGACGTTGGCGCTTCGCTCACGCGCGCGGCACGCGACGAATCGGGCGGTTGGCGCCTGTTTGGCAAGAAGTGGTTTACCTCGGCCATTACGTCACAAATGGCGTTGACTCTCGCGCGCCCCGACGGCAATGGGCCGGGCGGCAGCGGACTCGCGATGTTCTACGTCGAGACGCACGACGCCGATGGCAGCTTGAACGGCATCCGCGTCGAACGCCTCAAAGACAAGCTGGGCACGCGCAAGGTCCCGACCGCCGAGCTGACATTGGAAGGCACGCGTGCCGAACTGGTGGGCGACACCCGGCACGGCACCCGAAGCATCGAGCCGATGCTGACCGTCACGCGCGCCTGGAACAGCGTGACTTCCGTGAGCTTCATGCGCCGGGCATTGATGTTGGCGCGGTCGTATGCGCGCGAGCGTCGTGCGTTCGGCGCGAAGCTCGAAGACTTGCCGCTGCACGTCGATACGCTCGCGGCCCTGGAGGTGGAGACGCGGGGGGCCTTCCTGTTGGCATTCGAGCTGGTCGAGCTGATGGGTCGCCAGGAAGCGGGCGAGATCACCGCCGAGCAGCAGGCGCTGTTGCGACTGGTCACGCCCATCGCCAAACTTTTGACTGCCCGGCAGGCGGTCGCGGTTGTGAGCGAATGCATGGAAGCCTTCGGCGGGGCAGGTTATGTCGAAGACACCGGTCTGCCGCTGCTGTTACGTGATACGCAGGTATTGCCGATCTGGGAAGGAACCACCAATGTGCTGGCACTGGATGCAGTCTTGCGCGGTGAGCTGAGCGTCGGATTGCCTGCATTGCGGACGCGGATCGAACGAGCGATCGCGGGCGACGCTGTGGGCGGCGATGCACGTTTGAGCGCGGCGGGTCGCCAGGCTGTGCAAGCCATCGAACACGTGACACGCTGGCTGAGTCAAAATAACGATCCGCGGCGGCTGCAAGCCAATGCCCGCAGAGTGGCGATGACCCTGGGACGCGCGTTGCAGCTGGCACTGCTGATCGAGCACGCCGGAGCGACTGCGACAACGGGCGACATGGCCGCCGCTTGCCGGTTCGCCGCCGCGCCCTTGGATTTGCTGGTCGATATCAATAGCGAAGAGTCCGCCCGCCTGATCGAATGAACAATCGTCACATCTATGTGCTATCAGCGGTGCTGGCGCTGATCGGCCTGGCGCTGTTCGCGTACAAGGCGCAGGTGCTGGGCTTTCCCTTGCAGCCGCAGGAACAGACGCGGGTCTGGACCATCGAGGCGGCGGTGCGATTCGATCCGGGGCCGGCGGCGGTGAAGGCGACCTTGCGCGTTCCCAGTCTCACGCCCGGCTATTCCATCCTCGACGAGAACTTCATCTCGCGCGGCTTCGGTCATGCGATTCGCAACGTGCCGGCGGGCCGCGAGTCGCAATGGACCCTGCGGCAGGCGTCGGGGCCGCAGACGCTCTACTACCGCGCGCAGGTCTATCGAGATCCGACCCGCATCGCCGAGGACACCACGCCGCCGTTCCCTGAGCAGCCAGTGCTCGATGAGCCGTCGCGCATCGCCATGGAAGGGTTGATTGCGGAAGTGCGGCGTCAGTCGGCCGACGTGGCGAGCTTCACCACCGAGCTGCTTCGTCACATCAATTACGCCGAGCGCGATCCTTACGTCAGTTTGTTCATGAGCCGCGGCAACGCGCCTTCGGATCAGGCCAAGGCCAAGCTCGCGACCATCTTCCTTGCCGGCGCGCAGATTCCGGCGCGCATCGCGCATGGCATCCCGCTCCGGAATGCTCCTGGACCGGTGCAGGCCCAGCAGCTGCTGGAAGTGCACGACGGCGTGCAATGGCTGTACTTCGATCCCATGACCCTGGAGCAGGGCCTGCCGCCGGATTTCCTGATCTGGTGGCGCGGCGACGATCCGATCGCGAGCATCGAAGGCGGCGGCAATCTGGAAGTGACCCTGGCGGTTCAGCAGAACCTGCTGGATTCGTTGGTGGTCGCCGAGCGCCGCGCCGAGCTGACCGGCTCGCACGCGATGGACTTCTCGCTGTTCGCCCTGCCGATCGCGACTCAGGCCGTGTATGCGGTGCTGATGATGATTCCGGTGGGCGCGCTGGTGATCATGCTGCTGCGTAACTTCATCGGCGTGAAAACTTTCGGTACCTTCATGCCGGTGCTGGTCGCGCTGGCATTTCGCGAGACGCGGCTGCTGTGGGGCATCGTGCTGTTCGCCGTGATCGTCTCGCTGGGCCTGTTGATCCGGTTTTATCTGGAGAAGCTGCGCTTGCTGCTGGTGCCGCGTCTGACCACTGTGTTGACGGTAGTGGTGATCCTGATGGCTGGCATCAGCGTGCTGAGCCAGAAGCTGGAGCTGCAGCCGGGGTTGTCCATCGCCTTGTTCCCCATGGTCATCCTGGCGATGACCATCGAGCGCATGTCCATCGTGTGGGAGGAGCGTGGCGCGTCCGAGGCGTTGCAGGAGGGCATCGGCAGTCTCATCGTCGCGGCGCTGGCCTACGTGGTCATGGGCCAGGCCTGGCTGGAGCATCTCATCTTCGTGTTCCCCGAGTTGTTGTTGCTGGTGATCGCGATGTCGCTGCTGGCGGGTCGCTACACCGGCTATCGCTTGCTGGAGTTGCGACGCTTCAAGGCGCTGCTGCCATCGCGGAGCGCGTCGTAATGTTGGGGCGCTATCGCATGTTGCGCGATGAAGGTGTGCTCGGGCTGAACAAGCGCAATGGCGATTACATCCTGCGATTCAATCCTCGCCGGCTGTATCCGCTGGTCGACGACAAGCTCAGGACCAAGCGGCTGGCGCTGGCAGCGGGCATCGCCGTGCCGGAGCTGTATGGCGTGATCGAGACGCAGCACGACATCCGGCGCCTGCCGGAGATCGTGCGCGATCATCCCGAGTTCGTCTTGAAGCCGGCGCACGGCAGTGCCGGCGACGGCATCGTGGTCATCTCCGGCCGCAGCTCCTCGCGTTACCGCACCATCAGCGGCACGCTGCTGGATGACGATTTCCTGTCACACCATCTTTCCAACGCCATCAACGGGCAGTTCAGCCTGGGCGGCGTGCAGGATGTGGTGATCGTCGAGTACATGGTGCGCTTCTCGCCGCTGTTCGAACGCATCAGTTACCAGGGCGTGCCGGACATCCGGGTCATCGTGTATCGGGGCTATCCCATCATGGCCATGGTGCGGCTGCCGACGCGCGCGTCGCATGGCAAGGCGAATCTGCATCAGGGCGCGGTGGGCGCGGGGATCGATCTGGCCAGCGGTGTGACATTGGATGGTGTCGTGGGGACGCAGGTCGTCACGCATCATCCCGATACGACGCATGCGATCTCCGGGCTGAAGATCCCGGATTGGGATGTCATCCTGGATATTTCGGCGCGTTGTTACGAGCTGACGGGCATGGGTTACATCGGGGTCGATATCGTGCTCGACCGGGACCGCGGGCCGCTGGTGCTCGAGTTGAATGCGAGGCCGGGACTGGCGATTCAGATCGCGAACCGGCAAGGTCTGCTGCGCCGGTTGAAGATCTGCGACCAGAAGGCGGACTTTGCAGCGGCCGCGCCAGAGCGCATCGCGTTTGCCAAGCAGGAGTTTCGGCATCCGGTCGGGCCGGTGACATGCGGCCCATAGCACGGCCATGCGCCGCATGATCCAGGCAGGCTGCCAGAGCGCCTGAGGGATCAGGGCGCGTTGCGGGCTTCGGCGCTGGGCGAGTCCGGCGTGCCATCGCCGGGTGGTGCGGGGACGTCGACCGACATGAAGAAGCCGGCGGATGTTCGGATGGTCACTTTCGCGGGGCGGCAGGGGAAATCGCGCAGGTCGATCTTCAACGACGTGGTGAAGTTCTGTCGGGCGAGGTCGTCGGGCTGGCTGTCGAGCAGCAGGCCCAGGATCTGCGAGCGCTCGTCGTCGAGGCGTTTGCACTCGTCCCATTGCACCGAGAATTTGTGGTCCGGGTTCGTGCCTCGATAGGCGATGGTCATGACCAGTTGATCCTTCGCCGCGTCATAGCGCAGCGCGGTGACGCTGATGGCCGAGGCGGCCGTGCTGTAGCAGAGCGCCAGCAGTGAGCAGCAAACCCAGAGACTGACCCGGGTTCGCGACCGTTGCAGCAATCGACCCGATGTAGCGCGGCGCATGGAGAATCTCCGGCGAGGTACGATTCTTTAACGCAATGTTCGACCTGCTGGGTTCCGTCTGCTGCGCTCGATTTCAAGGGCGGGGCAAGGCGTCCACCTTGGCGGCGCAGATGAAATCGTTCTGCGACAGCCCGCCGATGGCGTGAGTGCGGTACGTCATGCGGCAATAGCCCCAGCCGACTTCCAGGTCGGGATGGTGATCTTCGGTGTTGGCGATGTGGGCCACCGCGTTGGCGAAGCTCATGGCTTGATAGAAGTTGCGGAACTGCCATTCGCCGCGAATGCTCAGGCCGTCCGCGGCCAACTGCCAGGTATCGCTCAGTTGTTTCATGAGCGCCCGGGCTTCGTCCAGCGACAAAGGCGCGACGCCGCCTTCGCAGGGCTTGCAGCGTTGTTCGGTGAGAGATGCGCTCATGCTGGGTGCCTCGTGCGGGCTACTTCATGCCGATTGGCGCCGTGCATAGGTCCTGGAAATATATTCCTCCACCAGGGCCTGAAACTCTTCGGCAATGCGCTCGCCCTTGAGTGTGGGACCTTTCTCGCCGTCGACATACACCGGGGCGACCGGCCGCTCGCCCGTGCCCGGCAGGCTGATGCCGATGTTGGCATGTTTGCTTTCGCCGGGGCCGTTGACCACGCAGCCCATGACCGCCACGGTCATGTCCTCGACACCGACGTATTGCTGGCGCCACTCCGGCATCTGGTGACGGATGTGAGATTGAATCTTTTGCGCCAGCTCCTGGAAATACGTGGAGGTGGTGCGGCCGCAGCCGGGGCAGGCGACCACCATGGGCATGAACGAACGCAACCCCATGGTCTGCAGCATCTCCTGCGCCACGATGACCTCCTGCGTGCGATCGCCGCCGGGCTCGGGTGTCAGAGACACACGAATGGTGTCGCCGATGCCTTCCTGCAGCAGCACGGCCATGCCGGCCGTGGAGGCGACGATGCCTTTGGATCCCATGCCGGCCTCGGTGAGACCGAGGTGCAGCGCGTAATCGCAGCGCCTGGCAAGATTGCGATACACGGCGATCAGGTCCTGCACGCCGCTGACCTTGCACGAGATCACGATCTTGTTGGACGCCAGCCCGAGCTCCTCGGCACGCCTGGCGGATTCCAATGCGGAGACGACCAGCGCCTCGCGGGTCACATCGCGGGCATCCATTGGTTCGGCGGACTTGGAATTCTCATCCATGAGCCGCGTCAGCAGGTCCTGATCCAGGCTGCCCCAGTTCACGCCGATGCGCACTGGCTTGTCGTTGCGAAGCGCCACTTCGATCATTTCCGCGAACTGCGGATCACGTTTGCTGCCGCGGCCGACATTGCCAGGATTGATACGGTATTTGGCCAGCGCCTCGGCGCACGCCGGGTGTGCCTTGAGCAGCTTGTGTCCATTGAAATGGAAGTCGCCGACGATGGGCACATGAACGTCCATCTGCGCGAGCCGGTCCCGGATGTGCGGGACGGCAGCGGCGGCTTCGTCGGTGTTGACGGTCACGCGCACCAATTCCGAGCCGGCCCGTGCCAGCGCTTTGACCTGGGCCACGGTGGACTCGATGTCGGCGGTGTCGGTGTTGGTCATCGATTGCACGACGACCGGCGCGGGGCCGCCGACAGTGACCGAGCCGATGCGGACTGGAATTGAATGTCGTCGGATGGGGCGCATAGAGGCGCCATTGTAACCTCTCCGCCTCTGTCCAACCGCTAACCGCTAACCGCTAACCGCTGGCCACTGGCTTCGGCTAACATACGCGGACCCATCGCAAGGCACGGCCGGAGAGAGCGGGACCCACCCCGCCGCCGAAGGCGCAACCGCCCGGAAACGCTCAGGCAAATGAACGGCGTGCACTGTGGATCGGGCGGTTCATCCGCCCACCACACGGCGGGCTCTGGAGAGTAGTTGCCGTCGTGTGCCTGATCGGTTCACGTCGGCGGTTCACCGAAGGGGAGAGGCTGCGACCCGATGCCAGACGGGGGTCGCCACCGGATCTCTCAGGTCGCAGGACAGAGGGGCGTTGAACGTAACCGCGTTCGGCGCATTGCTTTTGACCCGACCAATCTACGGAGCATTCGATGGGCCTCAAGACTCCTCTATACGACACCCACGTCGCCGCGGGCGCGCGCATGGTCGATTTCGGCGGCTGGGACATGCCGGTCAACTATGGCTCGCAGATCGAAGAACATCATGCGGTACGTCGCGACGCCGGCATGTTCGACGTTTCCCACATGCTGGCCGTCGATGTCACGGGCGCCCGCGTTCGTGATTACCTGCGTTACCTGCTCGCCAACGATGTCGCCAAGCTGAAGGAGCCGGGCAAGGCTCTGTACAGCTGCCTGCTGAACGAGCAGGGCGGCGTGGTCGACGATCTCATCACCTATTTCATCAATGACAGCTGGTTCCGCGTGGTCGTCAATGCCGGCACGCGCGACAAGGACATTGCATGGATGAAGCGCTTTGCCGATCAGTTCCAGGTCGAGATCGAGCCGCGCACTGATCTTGCAATGATCGCCGTGCAAGGCCCGAACGCGCGCGCCAAGGCTGCGACACTCATCGGCCAATACGCGGACGAAGCTCTGCAGCTGAAGCCTTTCGTCGGTCGCGAATTCGGCAAATATTTTATTTCTCGTACTGGCTACACCGGCGAGGACGGCTGGGAGATCGCGCTGCCGGTCGCGGACGCACCGAAATTCTGGAGCGATTTGCAAGCAGCGGGCGTTGCGCAATGTGGCCTCGGTGCGCGCGACACGCTACGGCTGGAAGCGGGCATGAATCTCTACGGCAACGACATGGATGAGAATCTCTCGCCACTCGAATCCGGCCTGACCTGGACCGTGGCGTTCGATCCGCCGGAACGCGATTTCGTCGGCCGTAAAGCGCTCGAAGCGCAACGTGCCGCGGGCGTGAAGCGCAAGCTCGTCGGTCTCATTCTGGATGAGCGCGGCGTGCTGCGTGGGCATCAGCGTGTTGTCACTTCGGCCGGCGACGGCGAGCTGACCAGCGGCACCTTCTCTCCCACGATGGAAAAGTCCATCGGCTTCGCACGCGTGCCGGCAGCCGCCGGCGACCGGGTCGAGGTGGATATTCGCGGCAAGTTGCTGCCGGCGCACGTCGTCAAATATCCGTTCGTGCGCAACGGCAAGCCGCTGGTCTCCTGAGCGCCTGTCGCAGCTTTCGCGAGTTCGCGTTTTCCTGATCTATTTCTGTTTTTGCAATCAATAACGAGGGCTTCGTCATGTCCAACATTCCCGCCGACCTGAAATATCTCGAATCCCACGAATGGGCCCGCGTCGAAAGCGACGGCACGGTCACCGTCGGCATTTCCGATCACGCGCAGGGCGCGCTTGGCGACCTGGTGTTCGTGGAAGTGCCGGAGGTGGGCAAGTCGCTGAGCAAAGGCGGCGCGGCCGCGGTGGTCGAGTCGGTCAAGGCCGCCTCCGATGTCTACAGCCCGGTGTCGGGTGAAGTCGTGGCCGCCAACGAGGCGTTGAGCGGCTCGCCGGAGCTGGTGAATTCCGATCCATACGGCGAGGGCTGGCTGTTCAAGATCAAGCCCAGCAACAGCGCCGAGCTGCAGCAGCTGCTCGATGCCAAGGCCTATGAAAAGGTCGTCGCGGACGCCCACTGAGCTGTCGGACCTACATGACACACCTGTACCGATACGAGGCAGCCGGCAAGAGTCACGCCTTTTGCCGGCGGCAACAAAGCTGCTGTCTGAAAAAGCGCCGCAGGCGACTTCTTCCAATTTACTAGAGTGCCACCATGCCGTTCATTCCTCATACCGAAACCGACATCGGCGACATGCTGGCCGCCATCGGCGCGCCGAGCATCGATGCGTTGTTCGACGAAATCCCGGCGGCGTTGCGTACCAAAGCGCTCGACGCGATTCCCGATGCACTGAGCGAGATGGAAGTCGGGCGCCTCATGCAGGAGCGCGCCCAACAGGACGGACGTCCGTTGAACTTCCTGGGCGCCGGCGCCTACGAACATCACATTCCCGCCGCGGTCTGGGCGATCGTGACGCGTGGCGAGTTTTATAGCGCGTACACGCCGTATCAGGCCGAAGCGAGCCAGGGCACGCTGCAGCTGCTGTACGAGTACCAGACGATGATGAGCAGCCTGACGGGCATGCAAGTCTCGAACGCCTCGCTCTACGACGGAGCTTCGGCACTCGCGGAAGCATGTTTGATGGCGGTTCGTGCGCATCGCAAATCGAAGTCGGCGCGCATCGTGGTGCCAGCCACGCTCAATCCAACGTATCTGTCCGTGTCGCGCGCGATCACGGAAGGTCAGAACCTCAGCTTCGACGTGCTGCCCTACGAGTCCGGCAAGGGCACGCTGCAGTTCTCGAAGCTCGAAGCGCTGCAGGGCGAGGACATCACCGCCGTAGTCATCCAGCAGCCGAATTTCTTCGGCCTGATGGAAGACGTCGATGCGATCACCGACTGGGCGCACGCCAACAATGCGCTGGTGATCGCGGTAGTGAATCCGCTGTCGCTGGCGCTGTTCAAGCCACCGGGCGAGTGGGGCACCAAAGGCGTCGATATCGTCGTCGGCGACGGTCAGCCGCTGGGCGTGCCGCTGTCTTCGGGCGGTCCGTACTTCGGCTTCATGACCGCGCGCATGGAGCATGTGCGCCAGATGCCGGGCCGCATCATCGGCCGCACCATCGATCTCGATGGCAAGCAGGGCTTCACGCTCACGCTACAGGCGCGCGAACAGCACATCCGCCGCAGCAAGGCGACCTCGAACATCTGCACCAACCAGGGGTTGCTGGTGACGGCCGCGACCATCCATATGTCGCTGCTCGGCGCCGCGGGCCTGGAAGCGGTGGCCGCGACTTCTCAACGGCAAACCACCAAGCTGGTCGAGAAGCTCGCCGCCATCGCCGGCGTGAAAGTCGTGTTCGACGGGTACCGTTTTCATGAAGCTGTGTTACAGCTGCCGGTCAAGGTGAGCGACGTGCTCGACGCCCTGACCAAACGCAACATCGTCGGTGGATTGGACCTGTCGAAATTCTATCCCGAGCTGGGCAACGCGCTGCTGGTGTGCGCGACGGAGATGCGCACCGATGCGGATCTGGATGCCTATGCCCGGGCTTTGGCCGAGGTTCTGGAGCGCAAGCCGTGAGCAATATCACTGAACCGTTGATCTTCAAACATTCGCGCACGGGGCGCAGTGCCGTCGGCCAGTATCCGCAAGGCGCATCGGCGGCAGTGCCGGAGAAATTCCGTCGCCGTCAGCGCGCGGCGTTGCCCGAAGTGTCGGAGCTGCAAGCGGTCCGTCATTTCACGCGGCTGTCGCAGTTGAACTTCTCGATCGACACCCATTTCTATCCGCTGGGTTCGTGCACGATGAAGTACAACCCGCGCGCGTGCAATACGTTCGCGATGCTGCCCGAGTTTCTCGGCCGTCATCCGCTGGCGCCGGCGTCGGTGAGCCAGGGCTTCCTTGCCTGTCTCTACGAGCTGCAGGAAATGTTCAAGGCCGTGACCGGCATGAAAGGCGTGTCCTTGACGCCGATGGCTGGTGCGCAGGGCGAATTCGCGGGTGTGGCGATGATTCGTGCTTATCACCGCGCTCGTAATGATTTGCAGCGGACTGAAATCATCGTGCCGGATGCCGCGCATGGTACCAATCCGGCGACGGCCACCATGTGTGGTTGCACGGTGGTGGAGATTCCTTCGCTCGCCAACGGTGACATCGATATCGAGGCACTGAAAGCGGCGCTCGGTCCCAAGACGGCCGGCATCATGCTCACCAATCCGTCCACCCTGGGCGTGTTCGAGCGACGCATTCAAGAAGTCGCGAAGCTGGTGCACGACGCCGGCGGGCTGCTCTATTACGACGGCGCCAACCTCAATGCCATTCTCGGCAAGGTGCGCCCGGGCGACATGGGCTTCGATGTGATCCACATGAACCTGCACAAGACCTTCTCGACGCCGCACGGCGGCGGCGGGCCCGGTTCAGGTGCGGTCGGCGTGGGCCAGCGGCTGCTGCCGTTCATGCCCATTCCGACGGTCGGCAAGGAAGGCGATGCCTATCGCTGGCTGGAGGAGAAAGATCTGCCGCAGACCATCGGCCGCCTGTCCGCGTTCATGGGCAACGCCGGCGTGCTGCTGCGTGCGTATGTTTATATGCGCATGCTCGGCCGCGAAGGCATGCATCGGGTTGCGGAGTTCTCGGCGCTCAACGCCAATTATCTGCTGGCTCGGTTGAAGAAGGCGGGTTTCGAGCCGGCGTATCCGGAGCGGCGCGCCAGCCACGAGTTCATCATCACCATCAAGCGCCAGGCGCGCGAGCTGGGCGTGAATGCCATGGACTTCGCCAAGCGGCTGCTCGACTACGGCTTCCATGCACCGACCACCTATTTCCCGCTGCTGGTGCCGGAGTGCCTGTTGATCGAGCCCACCGAGACCGAAGCCAAGGAGGAGCTGGATGCGTTCGTGGACGCCATGATCACCATTCAGGCCGAGGCCGAGCAGGATGCAGCCAAGGTCAAGGGCGCTCCTTATACTTTGCCGGTCCGGCGTCTGGATGACGTGCGCGCCGCCAAGCAACTCGATCTGACCTATGGAATGAGAAGTACGGAATGACCACAACAGAGCGCCCCAAGCTCGCCGGCCTGCGCCGGCTGGTACTGGCTTTTGTCAACTCATGGAAGGGGTTCAGGGGCGCGTTCCGCAGCGAAGCGGCGTTCAGGCAGGAAGTGGCCCTGGCGGTGGTGTTACTGCCGCTGGGCGCCTGGTTGGGGCGGACCCCCGTCGAAAAAGCCTTACTGGTCAGCTCGGTATTGCTGGTGCTGATCGTGGAGCTGCTGAATACGGGCATCGAGACCGTGGTCGACCGCATCGGCCTGGAGCGGCATGAGCTGTCGGGGCTGGCCAAGGACGTCGGCTCGACCGCGGTGCTGTTATCCTTCGGCGTCCTGGTCGTGATCTGGGGGTTCCTGTTGCTGGGCTGAACGGCCCGACGTTGGAACCTCGATGCTCCGCGCGCCACTAACACGAGATGGCTGCGGGGCGTTGGCATGAGTTGGCCCAGACCTGCGGCTCCTTACAGCTTGGTCATACGGTTCCCTCATGCATAGAACTTTCGCCGTTGCCGGACTACTGCTGCTCGCCTGCCTGCCTTCGCATTCTCAGGAGCCTTCCGGTTCCGCTCCCGCCGCCACTGCCATGCCGCCGACCACCGTGCCGGTGGCAGACGTGGAAGACTCACGCTGGACTCGCACCCTGGAGCGCGTCGCCAGCGGCGTCGTCACCATTCAGGTGGACCTGGCGCGTGCCTTCGATACGGAGTGGAACATGTCGAGTCAGGCCACGGGTTTCGTGGTCGACGCGCAGCGCGGCCTGATTCTCACCAATCGTCACGTGGTCACACCCGGGCCGGTGACTGCCACCGCGGTGTTTCTGAATCGCGAGGAAGTCACGTTGTATCCGGTGTATCGCGATCCGGTGCACGACTTCGGTTTCTATCGCTACGATCCTTCCAAGCTGCGTTTCATCAAGCCCACCGAGCTGAAGCTGCATCCGCAAGGGGCGCAGGTCGGACGCGAGATTCGCGTCATCGGCAACGACGCCGGCGAGCAGCTCTCCATCCTTGCCGGCACGCTGGCGCGCCTGGATCGCGAGGCACCCAATTACGGGCTGGGCAAGTACAACGACTTCAATACGTTCTATTACCAAGCGGCTTCGAGCACGTCGGGCGGCTCGTCCGGCTCGCCGGTGATCGACATCGATGGCCGCGTGCTGGCGCTCAACGCTGGCGGCAGCTCCGCGGCGGCGTCCAGCTTCTATCTGCCGCTGGATCGCGTCACGCGCGCTCTGGATGCCATCCAGAAGGGCAAGCCAGTTGATCGCGGCACCTTGCAGACAGTATTCGTCTACACGCCGTTCGATGAGCTGCGCCGCCTGGGTTTGCGCAACGAATCCGAGATCGAAGTGCGCAAGAAATTCCCGAACACCACGGGCATGCTGGTCGTGTCGGAAGTGCAGCGCGGCTCGGCGGCGGAGGGTGTGCTGGAGCCCGGTGACGTCCTGGTCAGGATCAACGGCCAGCTCACCGTCGACTTTTCGTTGCTGGCGAGCACGCTCGACGATGGCGTCGGCAAGACCGTGAAGCTGTCGATCGAGCGCGGCGGGGAAGCGCTGGAACGCGAGCTTCCCATCCAGGACATGTATCAAGTCATGCCCGACGAGTTCCTGGAGTTCGGCGACGCGATCGTGCACAACCTGTCGTGGCAGCAGGCGCGTCACATCAATGTTCCTATCCGCGGTGTGTACGTGGCCAACCCCGGTTATGTGCTCGGCGCGGCCGGCATCCCGCGCGGCGCTGTGATCAGCGAAGCGGGCGGCCAGGACATCAAGGGATTGGGCGATCTGGAGGAAGCGTTGTCGAAACTCGGCGACGGCGAGCGCATCACGCTGCGTTATTTCACGATCGACGATCCAAAGACCGCGCAGTGGCGTAGCGTGCGTATGGATCGCCGCTGGTTCCCGGCGCGCGTCTGCAAACGCGACGATAAGGCCGGCACGTGGCCGTGCACGCCGTGGGGCGAGGATGGCGTGGCGAAGCCGCCGGAGCCGGCTACGACCACATTCGCGAAAACCTCCGATCCGCTGATCAACAAGCTGGCGCCGTCGTTGGTACTGGTGAACTTCGACATGCCGTATTCGGTGTCGGGTATCACAGAGCGCAGCTATTACGGCACGGGCTTGATCGTCGATGCCGCGCGCGGCCTGGTGATCGTCGATCGCAATACCGTGCCGGTGCCGCTGGGCGATGTGCGGCTGACATTCGCGGGCTCGATCGAGGTGCCGGGGCGGGTCGAATACATCCATCCGCTGCACAACCTCGCGGCCGTTTCCTACGACCCGAAGCTGATCGGCGCGACGCCCGCCAGGGCGGCGACCTTGAAGACCGTCGATGTGCGGCCGGGGCAGGAGCTGTGGGCAGTCGGCATGCGCCCGGATGGCAAGGTGCAGTCGCGCTCGGCGAGGGTTGCGTCGGTGGACCCTGTGGGATTCCCGTTGTCGCGCACGCTGCAATTCCGCGACTCCAATCTCGAAACCATTTCTCTCGTGAACGGCCCCGCCGATTACGACGGTGTTCTGGTCGACAAGAGCGGCGCTGTGGTCGCGACGTGGGCGAGCTTCGCTTATGAATCTGGCCGCCAGGTCGTGCAGGAGAATCGTGGCGTCTCCGCGGAGCTGATCCAGGAAATGCTGCCGTTGGTGCGCGAGGGGCGGCCGCTGCATTCGCTCGAAGCGGAGTTGCAGCCCTTGCCCCTGGCGGTTGCGCGCAAGCAGAGCTTGCCGGACGAATGGATCCGCCGTCTGGAACAACACAGCCCGGAGCGCCGTGAGGTGCTCAGCGTGGTGCGCACGGTTGGCGGCTCGCCGGCGGACGGGCTGCTGCGTTCCGGCGATCTGATCCTCGATATCGATGGCGCCATCGTGAATCGCTTCCGCGAGGTCGAGCGAAGCGTGCAGAAGCCGTCGGTGCGAGTCACCGTCTGGCGTGACAAACACGAGCTGGTCATCGAGGTGCCCACTGTGGAGCTCGATGGCCGCGATCTGGAGCGCATCGTCGTGTGGGCGGGCGCGGTGTTGCAGAAGCCACACCGTGCGCTGGCGGCTCAGCGCGGCATCGAGCCGAGTGGTGTGTTCGTCGCGTATTTCTCTTACGGCTCGCCGGCCACACGCTATCAGTTGTGGGCGGGGCGCCGGATCGTCGAGGTGGACGGCAAGCCGGTGGCTGACCTGGATGCCTTCATCCAGGCGGTCAGCGGCCGCGAGGATCGCAGCTCGCTCAGATTGCGGACTGTGACCTGGAACGGCTCGGTCGAAGTCATAACACTGAAGCTGGACAAGCGATATTGGCCCACCTATGAGCTGCGCCGCGCAGCAAACGGCTGGGTGCGGACGGCCCTCGAATGAGGGCCCGGAAATGACGGGCTGGAAACGACGGTCTGAATGATTTGGCAATAACGGCCTGCGCTCGCGGGCGGGCCGCGGCGGTCTTGTTATCATTGCTCCCATGGCTATAGGACGAGTTCTACAACAGGAAATCCAGGAGGCCGTCGAAGCGCTGCGCGCCGGCGAGCTGGTGGCGTTTCCTACCGAGACGGTGTACGGCCTGGGCGCCAACGCCAACAATCCGGACGCGGTGCGTAAGATTTTCCGCGCCAAGGGCCGGCCGTCCACTCATCCGGTGATCGTCCACATCGACCATCCGCGTTATCTGCAGCGCTGGGTCCGCGAGATGACGCCGGAAGCGAAGAAGCTCGCCGATGCGTTCTGGCCTGGCCCGTTGACGCTGGTGGCGAAGCGAGCGCCTGCCGTCAACGATGTGATTACCGGCGGGCAGGACACGGTGGCCATTCGTGTGCCGAACCATCCGGTCGCGCAGCAGTTGCTCAACGCTTTCGGTGGCGGCATCGCTGCTCCTTCAGCCAACAGGTTCGGTCATGTGAGCCCGACGCGGGCGGAGCACGTGCGCGAGGAATTCGGCGACGAGGTGAAGTTCGTGCTCGATGGCGGGGACTGCAAGGTCGGTCTCGAGTCCACCATCATCAGCTGTCTCGCCGATGGTCCGCGCGTGTTGCGGCCGGGGAGCATCAGCTTTTCGCAGCTCAAGGCCGTGGTGCCGACGATTCAGATGGGGCCGAATCCCTCTGCGCCGCGCGTGCCGGGCTCGACGTCGCGTCACTACTCGCCGACCACGCCGGTCAACGTGGTGCCGAGCCGGCGCCTCGAAACCGTCATGAATGAGTTCACCGCCAACCACGAGAAAGTGGCGGTGCTCGCGCAACGTCCGCCGGGCACGGCGAATCCTTTCATGACATGGATCAACGCAGGCATTCGGCCTGACATCTACGCGCGCAATCTGTACGCGAATCTGCGTACGCTCGATAAGGCAGGCGCGAAGATCATCCTCGTCGAAGAGGTTCCCGAAGGCGAGAAGTGGGATGCCGTGCGCGACCGCCTGCGCCGCGCGGCCACCGCCGAGAACATCGTTACCTACGATCAGGACATCGCCGCCTGGGTTGCCGACTTCGGCGAAGAGGGCGGCCCGCCGGGCTGATTTTCCGACCGGAAGAACCCACCCCCTTGCCCCCTCCCGTGCCCGGGAGGGGGAACCAAAATTTGTTTTTCTCTTGCCGGAGTGTCGGCGGGCCAGGAAATGTCAGCGCCTGCCGAAACGGCGGCGCGTTTCCGTGGATACGTGCAGTGATGACTCGCCCGGTTTGATTTTCCGACCGGAAGAACCCACCCCCTTGCCCCCTCCCGTGCCGGGAGGGGGAAGCAAAATTTTTCTCTTGCCGGAGCATCGGCGGGCCACGGAATGTCATCGCCTAGCGGAAGGCGGCGAGCTGCCGTGAATGCCAGGCGTCAAGGTGTGAGCGGGAGTCTGAGTCGCCTTGGTTGCGGCGCTATGTTCTGTGGCGAAAGCAGATGGAGCACAGCGATGGCGCGCTCCATTCCGGAAAGAAAAAAAATAAAAACCCAATTCCCCCTCCCGGGCACGGGAGGGGGCAAGGGGGTGGGTTCCCCGGCTAATAGATCAACCGAGGGCGCTCAGTCAGCCGACACGGTACGTTCCGCCGCCCACAACCGGAGTTCCGAGATCTTCTCCTCCATCGTGACCGACAGCGGCCGGGTCGAGCGGATCTCCTGGAGGATGTGCTGCGCGCCTGCGGGCGTGCCTGATGCGTGGGCGGCGTAGACGGCGGAGACGACAGCTTGCTCGATCTCGGCGCCGGAGAAACCCTCGCAGGCGACGGCAAGTTGTCGGATGTGGTTGTCGGCAAGCGGAACGTTGCGCTTCTTGGCGTGGATGCGCAGAACGTCTTCGCGAACCGCTGAGTTGGGCAGGTCGACGAAGAAAATCTCGTCCAGCCGCCCCTTGCGCACCAGTTCCGGAGGCAGCGTGGCAATATCGTTCGAGGTGGCGACCACGAACACGCGCGATTTCTTTTCGGCCAGCCAGGTGAGGAAGGTGCCGAGCAGGCGCCGGGAAGTGCCGTTGTCGCCGTCGCCGACCGACACGCCTTTTTCGATCTCGTCGATCCACAGCACGCACGGCGACATCGTTTCCGCCGTCGCCAGCGACTCTCGCAGGTTGCGCTCCGACTCACCGATGTACTTGTTGTGGATGGTCGCGAAGTCGAGCCGGAGCAGCGGCACTCCGTAGATTCCGGCAGCGGCTTTCGCGGCAACGCTTTTGCCACAGCCCTGCACGCCCAGCAGCAGTACGCCCTTGGGAGCATCGAGGTGAGGGGCGCTGCCGTCGAATGCGGGCTTCCGCAATCGCAGCCAATCCTTCAGCCGGGTCATGCCGCCGAGATCGGCAAATTGCGCGGTGTCGTACTCGAACGCGAGCACGCCGCCGCGGTTCAGCAGTTCATATTTCGCCTGCATCACCGCCGGCAAGTCCGTCGGCAGCAGCGCGCCGTCGTCGAAGATCACCTTCCGCGCCAGTCGCTCGGTGTCGCTGGTGGACAGTCCGCCGAGATTTTCTACGAGCAACTCCAGAGACTTGCGATCTGTTTTTACACGTTTGCCGTAAGCACGCGCCCAGTCGGCGGCGACGCGCTCGACGATGGCGTGCCGCTCGGCGCGATCCGGGAACGCCAGGTTCAGTCGCGCACAGAAGTGTTCGAGCTCACGCGGCAGCTGAATCTCATGACTGATGAGCACGACGTGGCGCGCGACGCGGTCGTAGTCCTGACATATATCCTTGAGCAACCGCACGTTCACCGGATCGGCGAGGAACGGATGGAAGTCGAGCAGCACGTAGACGCCGGCAGTCGGCGTCGCACGCATCGACTTCAGCACCGCCGCCGGGTCCGCATTGTGTTGCTGAGCGCCGCCCAAGTTGATGTCGATCCGACGCAATCCTTCCGTGACAGTCCACTGAAATATCGGCGTATGCGCGTTCGACGCGGCCAGCCTGGGCGCCAGCGAGGCGAGCAGGGCGAGCGCGCGCGGCTCGTCTCGCGTCTCGATGACGATCAGCGGCACGCGGCTCTTCAGCAGCGCTTCCAGCTCTCGGCGCGTGTCGATCGTGGCGGTCATGTGGTGAATCTGATTCTGTCCTTGGTACGTAAGAGGCCAGCATCGCGCGCTCATGCTCGAGCCGTGGTTCGCGCGTCCCGGATTTTTTTCCTCCGAGGGAGCAAATTCTGTGACGCGCTTCTTGCATCGCCGGACATTTTTGCTACATTTCGCGCCGGCCTGTGTAAGAGAGCACCACGCGTAAGCTGCAGTGCCGCTCGACCAGAACTTGTGAGAGCTTCAGACGTTTACGATATCTGTCGCTCTTGTTGGTTGGTTAAGTGTTCGCAGCTTTGAGAGGTGCCCAACAGGTGTTGCCCCGCGCAGCCAAGCAATCCCTCGCCGTTTCTCCGGCCCACGCCTTCGATTCCACCACGCTGACGGAAACCGAGATCCGTGCGCTCGTCGCCCGGTTCGGCTCGCCCTTGCTGGTGGTCGATTGCGAGCAGGTGCGCCGCCAGTACCGCTCGCTCAAGGCCGCGCTGCCGGGCGTCGACCTGCATTATGCGCTCAAGCCGCTGCCGCACGCCGCGGTCGTATCGTGCTTGCGCGACGAAGGTGCTTATTTCGACCTCGCCACCACCGGCGAAGTGGAGCTGGTGAAGCAGCAGGGCATCGCTCCGAGCCGCTGCATTCACACGCATCCGATCAAGCGCGATAGCGACATCCGCGACGCGCTCCGTTATGGCGTCACCACGTTCGTGGCGGACAACCCGGACGAGCTGAAGAAATTCGTGCGCTATCGCAAGCGTGCCGAAGTGCTGCTGCGTGTGTCGTTCCGCAGCCCGACCGCGGTCTGCGACCTGTCGAAGAAGTTCGGCTGCGCTCCCGGGGACGTGCTCGGTCTGATCGAGCAGGCGCGCCGCCTCGGCGTGCGCGTGCAGGGTCTGTCTTTCCACGTCGGCTCGCAAGCCACCGATCCGGCCAAGTACGTCGAAGCGATTCAGGCGTGCACCAACGTCATGGCGGAAGCCGTGCTGGCGGGCCTGCCGTCGCTCGATGTGCTCGATATCGGCGGCGGTTACCCGGTGGCTTACAACGACAGCGTCATGCCGATCGAGGAGTTCTGCCACCCGATCCGTGTCGCGCTCGCCAAGTTGCCGCCGCACGTGCGCGTGATCGCCGAGCCGGGCCGCTTCATCGCGGCGCCGGCGGCCATCGCCGTCTCGTCGGTGATGGGCAAGGCCAAGCGTGACGACCGCTGGTGGTACTACCTGGACGACGGCGTGTACGGTTCGTACAGCGGTCAGATGTTCGACCACGCCAAGTATCCGGTGTCGGTGCTGCGCGAAGGCGGCGAGCTGCACGAGAGCGTGCTGGCCGGCCCGACCTGCGACTCCATCGACGTGATCGACGAAAACATCATGCTGCCGGAGCTGGAAGTGGGCGACCTGGTGGTGGGCCGTATGATGGGCGCCTACACCTGGGCCAGTGCCACCGACTTCAACTTCTTCAAGCGCGCCAAGGTGGTCGTGATGAACGAGACGGCCGACGCGCGGCGTGTGGTTCGCCTGCAGCGCAAGGCTGCCGGTGGGAGAGGCCGGGCCGCCTGATCGAGGCGGCCTGCATGAAGTCGTCTGTGATGTCGACAAGTGCAGGCCAACATGAAGGCCAACATCAAGGTTAGCGTCGTCGATCACGTCGCTGGCGCTCGGGCCGCGCAAGGCGTCGCGGTCGTCATCGATGTGTTCCGTGCTTTTTCGGTCGCCGCCTACGCCTTCTCGCGCGGGGCGGCGACCGTCATTCCCGTCGCTGCCGTCGACGATGCCCGCGAGCTGAAGCGCCTGCACCCGGACTGGCTGTTGATCGGCGAGCGCCACGCTCGGCCGCTGCCGGGATTCGATTGCGGCAATTCGCCCACCGACCTGGAAAAGCTCGACGTGGCCGGCCGCACGATCATTCACACCACGCACGCGGGCACTCAGGGACTCACCGCCGTGCCGGCTTCAGTTGAAACGCTCACCGGTGCACTCGTGAACGCCGGCGCCATCGTGCGCTATCTGCAAGCGCTGCAGCCGGAGATCGTGACGCTGGTACGCATGGGGCATGAGGCTCGCGAGAACTGCGACGAGGACGATCTGTGCGCCGAGCTGTTGCGCTCGCGCCTGGTGGGCGAGCCAATGCCCGTCGCGGGCATTCGCGAACGATTGCGCCAGGCGTCCAGCGCGCAGAAGTTCTTCGATCCGGCCTGCGACTGGGCACCGGAGGGCGATTTCGAACGGTGCACTCGCGTGGACGAATTCGATTTTGTCCTGCAGGTGCAGCCGCCCACCGGGCACTTGCCGAAGCGGCTGAAGAGAATCGACGTCCCCCTCTCGTCATGAACCCGCTGGTCCGTACGATCTCCTTGCTGACCTTGTCGAACGTGTTCATGACGTTTGCCTGGTACGCGCACCTGAAACATCTCAATCAGAGGCCCTGGATCGTGGCGGCGCTGATCAGCTGGGGCATCGCGCTGTTCGAGTATCTGCTGCAGGTGCCAGCCAACCGCGTCGGCTACACGGTGCTGACCTTGCCGCAGTTGAAGATCCTGCAGGAAGTCATCACGCTCACCGTGTTTGTGCCGTTCCTGCTGGTGTACATGCGCCAGCCGCTCAAGCTCGACTACCTATGGGCCGCGTTGTGCATGCTCGGCGCGGTGTATTTTGTGTTTCGCAAATGAGCACAGCCATTCATCGACTGGTGGAACACTGCCGCCAGGGGAACGATCCCACCGTCATTGCGCGGCTGCGCTCGGGCTGGGCGGTGATGGGGCAGCGGCAGGTGCTGGCGGGCTATTGCCTGTTATTGCCCGATCCTGTCGTGCCGCACTTGAACGCACTGGCGCGCGCCGATCGTGACGTTTTCATGTCGGAGCTGGGCCTGCTGGGGGATGCCGTGCTGGCGGCGACCGGTGCGCTGCGAATCAACTACGCGATCTTCGGTAACGTCGAGCCGGCGCTGCATGCTCACGTGCATCCGCGTTACGCCGACGAGCCCGAAGCCATGCGCACCAACAATCCCTGGGGCTATGACTGGCAGCAGGCGCCGCTGTTCGATGCCCGCTTGCATGCGCCACTGCGTGACTTAATCCGCCGGCAGCTGGCGCAGTCCGGCGCCGCCCCATAATTTTTTCCGTCGCACGCCGCGAGCGGTTTCCCCTGGAAATTTACGTGCCGGGAGCCTGTCGACTGGCGCACAGTGTCGCCACCCGGTGACGGCCGCGGGTTTACAGGGTGGGGTTGCGAGGTAAACTCCAGTCCCGGGGAGGAATCGCAACGACGCGCCGCTCTCGTGCGCGTGCGTCCTCGCGCCAGTTTCAGTGACACTCGCCCTCCCATGAACGGGTGCGCTGCTTGGAAACATTCAGGAAGAGTGAGTAGCTCGATATGCGGGTCAAGTCGAGCCTGGCCAGTTACGTCGCGGAACAACTAGCGCCGCTTGGGCGCATTTCCAGTCGCGCGATTTTCGGCGGCGTCGGTGTCTTCATCGACGAGCGCCTGCTCGCCATCGTGATGGGCGAGAAGCTGTATCTGCATACGGACAAGAGCAATCTCGACGATTATGTCGGGCGCGGCATGCAGCAGTTCAAGCCGTATCCGAACGCGTTCGATCTCACCACCGATCACCACGAGGTGCCGCCGGAGATCGTCAACGATGCCGAGCAGCTGAGGATCTGGGGGCAGCGCGCCCTGACCGCGGCCATCGAGTCGGCGCGCGCCAAACAGATGGCCGGCATCGAGCGCTCGCGCCACATGAAGCAGGCGAAGAAGCGCGAGCGGGAAAAGAAATAGTGGTTGGCGGTTAGCGGTTGGCGGTTGGCGCCGGAGCTTCAGTTCTCTGACTAACCACTAACCACTAACCGCCAACCGCTAACACTAGCTGCGCGTCAACGCCACCAGCGACGATAAAGAACGCACCGGCTCCGAACACGTCATGCCGCGACACACGTAAGCTGCGGTCTCCTGCAGGGGTTTCTTGTCCGAGATCGCGGCGGGCAGATCCGTAGCGTCGGCGGGAATCGCGAACACCAGCCGGCGCGGCGCGTACACCTTTGCGAGCTCATCGCGCCACTCGGCGGTCTCGTTCGCGTCGCCTCGCACGATGACGATTTCGGGCGGCTCCAGATGTTCTTCCAACGCAACCAGCAGCGCGCAGTGAGCGTGCGGGTAGTGCTGCAGGGCCGGCCAGGCGGCTCGTAACGTTTTCGCCGCGGCATCCAGATACCGAGTCTCGCCCAGCAACAGCCCCAGTCTAGTGAGAGCCTGCGCGGCGATGCCGTTGCCGGCCGGCACCGCCTCGTCGCTGAACGAGCGCGGCCGATGCATGAGCTGCTCGTGATCGTCGGCGGTGAAATAGAAGCCACCGGACTGACGATCCTCGAAGTGCGCCAGCAGTGCTTCCGCCAGGCCGATCGCGAATTGCAGGTCGGCGCTGCGCCAGCGGGTTTGCAGCAGCTCCAGCAGGCCGTCGAGCAGGAAGGCGTAGTCGTCGAGGTAAGCGGGGAACCGCGCTCGTCCGTCTTTATATGCAGCCAGCAGCCGGCCATCGCGCCAACACTGTTGGCGGAGGAAGTCGACGGCGCGGCAGGCAGCATCCGCCAGGTCGGACCGCCGCAAGGCTCGGGCAGCTACCGCCAGTCCGCTGATCGCAAGTCCGTTCCACGAAGTGAGCACTTTGTCATCGCGGCCCGGCCACACGCGGCGATTGCGCTGCTCCAGTAGCACGCGTCGTGCGCGAGCGAGCCGTTCTTCGAGCTCCGCCGGCTCGAGATGCAATTCGCCGGCGATGTCTTCCTCGTCACGAAACACATGCAGATGCCAGGCTTCGTTTTCGAAGTTGGGCGAGCGGTCGAGCCCGAAACGGCGCGAGAACACCGCGTAATCGTCGTCCGTGAGCAGGCGTGACACTTCCTCGGGCTGCCATACATAGAACTTGCCTTCGTGGCCTTCGGAGTCGGCGTCGAGTGCCGACCAATAGCCGCCCTCGGCCGCTTGCATGTCTCGAATCAGCCAGTCGGCGGTTTCGCCGGCGATGCGGCTGAACAGGGACTCGCCGGTGGCCAGCGCGGCGTTCGCATAGCTGCGCAGCAGCTGGCCGTTGTCATAGAGCATCTTTTCGAAGTGCGGAATCATCCAATACTGATCGACGCTGTAGCGGGCGAAGCCGCCGCCCAGTTGATCGTAGATGCCGCCATCCGCCATGCGCTTCAGGGTCAGCGTGGCCATGTATAGCGAATGCAGATCCGGCTCCTCGGCGCCCGCCGTCGCTCGCCACTGTCGCAGCAGAAACTCGATGTTGGCCGGGTGCGGAAATTTCGGCGCGCCCCCGAAACCGCCGAACTCCGCATCGAAAGCAGCCGCCAATTGCTCGCGCGCCGCGCGTGCGGGCGCGAGCGTCAGTGGCGTGTCGTCCGATGCCGGTGGCGAATTCAGTTGCTCGAATGCCTGTTGCAAGGCTTGGCTCTGCTGCGCGATGTCCTCGCCACGCTCGTGATAGAACGCCGCCACTCGCCGCAATAGATCGGTGAACGCGGGCAGGCCGTGGCGCGACTCCTTGGGAAAGTAGGTGCCGCCGAAGAACGGACGCTGGTCCTTGGGCGATAGAAACATCGTCAGTGGCCAGCCGCCGCCGCGCTGGGTGAGCATCTGCTGGGCGATCTGGTAGATGCGGTCCAGGTCGGGCCGCTCCTCGCGATCCACCTTGATGTTGACGAACAGCTCGTTCATCACCGCCGCGGTGGCGGGGTCCTCGAAGGATTCGTGCGCCATGACGTGGCACCAGTGACAAGCCGAATAGCCGATCGACAGCAGGATGGGCTTGTTTTCGCGCCGCGCGCGCTCCAGGGCTGCTTCGCCCCACGGGTACCAGTCGACCGGATTGGCCGCGTGCTGCAGCAGGTAGGGGCTGGTCTCGGCCGCCAGGCGATTGCCCGGGCGGTTGCTCTGTGATGATTCGTGCATAGAATGCGCCACTTTAAATGAACACCACCTCCAACACACCGGCTGCCCTCGCCACGCCCACCGACCTGCCGGAGTTGCGCCTGAAGCGCGGCGAGGATCGTCGTCTGGCCGCTGGCCATCTGTGGGTGTTTTCCAACGAAGTGGACACGGCGCGCACGCCGCTCACGGCCTTTCAGCCGGGCGCGCTATGCCGAGTCGTCTCCGATCGGGACCGCTTCCTTGGTTACGCCTATGTAAATCCGCATTCGCTGATCAGCGCGCGCATTTTGGGCCGCAACGCGGCCCATCCGCCAGATAAATCGCTGTTCGTGCACCGGCTGCAAGTCGCGCAGTCGCTGCGGCGTTCACTATACGAGAAGCCGTTCTACCGGCTGGTGTACGGCGAGTCCGATGGCCTGCCCGGGCTGGTGCTGGATCGCTTCGGCGACGTGCTGGTCGGACAGATCGCCACCGCCGGCATGGAAGCGCTGCGTCCGCAGATCGAAGCGGCCGTGAAAAAAGTCGTCAATCCAGCGGCGCTGGTCTGGAAGAACGATGCCGGCGTGCGCGACCTGGAGGGGCTGCCGCATTACGTCGAAACCGTGTTCGGCGAAGCTCCCGAGTCGGTGGTGGTCGAAGAGGGCGGCGTGAGCTTCCAGGTGCCGCTCGGCAGCGGGCAGAAAACCGGCTGGTTCTTCGATCAGGCGGCGAATCGTCTCGCTTTGCGCAAATACGTCGGCGGCGCGCGCGTGCTCGACGTTTTCAGCTATCTCGGCGCCTGGGGTTTGGGCGCGCTCAAAGCGGGCGCGACTGAAGTGACATGCGTCGATTCCTCGGCCGCGGCCCTGGAGCAACTGCAGGCGAGCGCAGCCGCGAACGGACTGAAGCCGGCGGTGCTCAAAGGCGATGCCTTCGATGTCATGGAGTCGTTGCATGGCGAGGGGCGCCGCTTCGACGTGGTGGTCATCGACCCGCCGGCGTTCATCAAGCGCAAGAAGGATGTGCCCAAGGGCGAGGCGGCCTACAAACGCCTCAACCAGCTGGCCATGCAGTTGCTGGACAGAGACGGGATCCTGGTGTCGTGCTCCTGCTCGTATCATCTGGAGCCGGATCACCTGCTCGCGGCGATTCAGCGGGGCGCGCGTCATCTCGGCAAATTCGCCCAGGTCGTGGAGGTCGGCGGGCAGTCGCCGGATCACCCGATTCATCCGGCGATTCCGGAAACGCGCTATCTCAAGGCGTTTTTCTGCCGCATCGTGACCGAATAGGTCGCCTGAGTGGGTTGCCTGGGCATGGCCGGGCGGGTGAGGTAATGGCATTGGTATACTTCCGCCGGCAATGATTCCCTATCCCGCGATCGATCCGATCATCTTCTCGGTGGGCCCGCTGGCCGTGCGCTGGTATGGGCTCACTTACGTGGCCGGCTTCGCTGCTGCCTGGTGGCTGGCGCGTCGGCGCGCGGCGCGGCCGGATTCGACCTGGCAGCCCAACGATGTCGACGATCTGATTTTTTTCGCCGCCCTCGGCGTGATCGCCGGCGGCCGGCTGGGCTGGTGCCTGTTCTATGGCATCGAGCAGGTCCTGCAGGATCCGCTGACCATCATCCGCATCTGGGACGGTGGCATGTCGTTCCACGGCGGCTTGATCGGCGTGATCATCGCCGTGCTGATCTTCGCCCGGCAGCGCCAGCGCCGCTTCCCGGACGTACTGGACTTTCTCGCGCCGTTGCCGGGGCTGGGCATCTTCTTCGGCCGCATCGGCAACTTCATCAATGGCGAGCTGTGGGGCAAGCCTACCAATGTGCCGTGGGGTTTCATCGTCGACCCCGCGCCGCTTTATCCGGTGCAACAAGCCGAGGCCACTCGCCTGTGCCAGCGCTTCGGCGTCGATCCTTGCGTGCTGCACGTGCATGCCTCGCAGCTCTATGAAGGCTTGCTGGAAGGGCTGGTGCTGTTTGTCGTGCTCTGGCTGTTCACTCGCAAGCCGCGGCCGCGCCTGGCGCCGGCAGGACTGTTTCTGATGCTGTATGGCGTGTTCCGCTTCCTAGTGGAGTTCGTGCGCGTGCCGGACGAGAATCGCGGCTATCTGCTGTTCGATTGGGTGACCATGGGCCAGATCCTGTCGCTGCCGATGATCGTTCTGGGTGCGATCCTGATGGCGTGGGCTTACCGCTCGCAGCAGGCCAGCGGCAACTACGCCGTCAAGCAGCTCGCGACCGCGTCATGATCCAGTATCTGCAGCTGCTGCGTCACATTCGTGAGCACGGTGTGCGCAAGACCGATCGCACCGGCACCGGCACCTTGTCGGTGTTCGGTTATCAGGCGCGCTTCGACCTGTCGCAGGGCTTCCCGCTGGTGACCACCAAGAAGCTGCACCTGAAGTCCATCATCTACGAGCTGCTGTGGTTCCTGAAGGGCGATACCAACGTCAAATATCTGCAGGACCATGGTGTGTCCATCTGGGACGAGTGGGCCGACGAGAATGGCGAGCTCGGTCCCATCTATGGCAAGCAATGGCGCTCCTGGTCGGGGCCGGACGGCAAGAGCATCGACCAGATCAGCCGCACCGTCGATCTGATCCGCCGCAACCCGGATTCGCGCCGCATCATCGTCAATGCCTGGAACGTGGGCGAGCTGGAACAGATGTCGCTCACACCCTGTCACGCGTTGTTTCAGTTCTGGGTAGGCGACGGCAAGCTGTCGTGCCAGCTGTACCAGCGCAGCGCCGATGTGTTCCTGGGCGTGCCTTTCAACATCGCCTCCTACGCGCTGCTCACGCATATGTTCGCGCAGCAGTGCGATCTGGAGCCCGGCGAGTTCATCTGGACCGGTGGCGATTGTCACTTGTATTCGAATCACCTGGAGCAGGCGGACGAGCAGTTGCGGCGCGAGCCGTTCCCGCTGCCCAAGCTCACGATCAAGCGCAAGCCGCCGTCGATCTTCGAATACGACTACGACGATTTCCAGATTGTGGATTATCAGGCTCATCCGTCCATCAAGGCGCCCATCGCAGTCTGAGCGACAGCGCGAGCGGGCCGTTTCAGCACGGTTTCATCACTCTTCAAACCTCACATGCCCAAGCAGAATCGTCGCACTCAGCCGTCTACCCGGTCACGCAACCAGGCGCGCACGTCCGGCCAGTCTCGCTCGCAGAAGAAATCGGTACGCAAGGCGCGCCGGCCTCTGCCCAAGAAACGGGCGGTGTCGCTGGCGAGCTCGCCGCTCGTCGAAGCCCGTGACTCGGCGATTCACGGTCGCGGCGTGTACGCCGTTGCGCCAATCAAGAAGGGTACGCGGATCATCGAATATCTCGGCGAGCGCATCTCGCACGGTGAAGCCGATGCTCGCTATGAGCAGAAAGGCGACGACGATGGCCACACGTTTCTGTTCATCGCCAGCAATCGCACGGTGATCGACGCGGGCGTGAACGGCAATGACGCGCGCTTCATCAATCACAGCTGCAATCCCAATTGCGAGACCGTGATCGAGAACAGCCGCGTGTTCATCGATGCGATTCGCAACATCAAGCCGGGCGAGGAGCTGGGTTACGACTACCAGCTCACCTGGGAGAGCACCGACGAGCCGGAGGAGCTCGCGTTGTATGCCTGCCGCTGTGGCGCCAAGCAATGCCGCGGCACCATGCTGGACAAGGAGCCCATCGACAAGAAGGCCGAGAAGGAGAAAGCCGCTGCCCGCCGCAAGGCCCAGCGGAAGGCCCAGCGGAAGGCCCAGCAGAAGGCCCAGCAGAAGGCCAAGAGCAAAACCCGCAAGCCGGTCCGCAAGTAGCCGCGGCCGGTTCATTGGTCATGCTCAGCATCATCGTCGCGGTGGCCGACAACGGCGTCATCGGCAGCGGCAATCAGCTGCCCTGGCGGCTGCCCGATGACTTGAAGCGTTTCAAGGCGCTCAGCCTGGGCAAACCCATCGTGATGGGCCGCAAGACGTTCGATTCCATCGGCCGGCCGTTGCCGGGCCGGCTGAACATCGTCATCTCGCGCCAGCCCGGCCTGGATATTCCCGGTTGCCGTGTCGTGACCTCCATCGACGAGGCGCTGGCTGCCGCCCGTGCCGCCGACCCGTCAGTGCCGGAGATCGTGATCGTGGGGGGAGCGGATATCTATCGACAGGTTCTGTTTCGGGTCCAGACGATTCATCTGACACGGGTGCACGCCCAAGTCGCCGGCGACGTGGTGTTTCCCGAGCTGCAAGAGCACGAGTGGCGCGAAATCGCGCAGGAGTATCATCCCGCCGACGAGCGGCACGCCCATGCGTTTACGTTCAGCACTCTAGAGCGAGTTGCCCCATGAAGGTGCGTTACAACTGTGCGACCTGTCCCGGGTATTGTTGCAGTCACTCGCGCATTGCCGTGAGCGAGTTCGATATCGCACGCCTGGCCAAGCACTTCGGCCTGTCGCATGACGAGGCGAAACGGAAGTTCACCTACAACTACAAGACCAAGGAAGTGGACGAGCGCATCCTGCGCCACCAGAAGGACCACATCTACAAGACCATCTGCCGGTTCTTCGACACCGACGAGCGCCGCTGCACCGTGTACGAGGCGCGGCCCAATGTCTGTCGCAAGTATCCATATGGCAATCGCTGCGGTTATCACGAGTTCCTCAAGTTCGAACGCGAGCACCAGGGCGACGACGAGTTCATCCCTTCGGCATGAGGTTGCCGTGTCGAGCGAGCGGCCCTGCGGATGCGCTGCGTGTGAACGTGTGAAATGCGGCTGAACAAGTACATCAGCGAGACTGGCTTGTGCTCGCGGCGCGAGGCCGATGCGCGAATCGAAGCGGGGCGCGTGACCATCAATGGCGTGGTCGCGACGCTGGGCATGCAGGTCAACGACGGCGATGTCGTTTGCGTCGATGGCAAGCCGGTCGGCGCCGCCCAGAAGCACGTCTATATCGCGCTCAACAAGCCGGTCGGCGTGGTCTGCACCACCGACCGCGAGATTCCCGGCAATATCACCGATTTCGTCGGCTACCCCGAGCGCATCTTTCCCGTCGGCCGCCTCGACAAGGATTCCGAGGGGCTGATCCTGCTTACCAACAACGGTGACATCGTCAACGAGATCCTGCGCGTCGAGAACGCCCACGAAAAGGAATATATCGTCACGGTGGATCGGCCCGTGACCGAGATCTTTCTCAACGGCATGGCCAGCGGAGTGCGAATTCTCGGCACGGTCACGCGGCCCTGCCGGGTGAAACGCGTCGGCCCGGCCACGTTCCGTATCATCCTCACGCAGGGCTTGAATCGCCAGATCCGGCGCATGTGCTCGTTTTTCGGTTACAAGGTGTTGCGCCTGCAACGCGTGCGGATCATCAATTTGACATTGGACGGCCTCAAGACGGGGCAGTGGCGCACATTGTCAGACAGCGAGGTGCGCGGCCTGCTGCCCAACAAGCCCGGATTCAACTTCTAGCGACCGCCGGTCGGACCGTTCGTCCGAGGCTGCGGGCGCTCGGGCACCTGGATACTCCTCTATATTTGCCGGCACTGCGTCCCGGGTGCCGGTAGCGGCAAAAGGCCACATTCGAGCTCCGTTCGCATCGGGGGCGCGGCAGGTTGCGCGGCGCGCAGTTTTATGGAGTGCCGCTGGACGTTATTGCTGCGCACACAGTATCTTGCGCGCCGTGGACTCAGACTACGACGTACAAACCCGCGTCACCGGGCTGGATGAGCTCCGAGTCAGGCGCCCCGGCGAGGCGTGCCTGGTCGTCATCTATGCGCCCGTGCAAAGCGACCTGGGGCGGCGTTATGTCCTGGACAAGAGCACGACCACGGTGGGGCGGGGTCGCGACAACGACATCGTTCTGCCAAGCGACTGCGTGTCCCGCCGTCATGCCCGGCTGGAGCAACGAGCCGGCCTGTTGTTCGTGGTCGACCTGGCGTCCACCAACGGCACCTTCATCAACGACGACGAGCATTCGGTGCGCGAGCGCCAGATGCAGCGGGGCGACCGGCTGAAGATCGGCGACACCATCTTCAAATATCTGTCCGGCTCCGACATCGAGCTGCAGTATCACGAGATCATTCACCGCATGACGGTGACCGACGGCCTCACCGACCTGGCCAACCGCAAGCTGCTCGACTCGGTGTTGGAAGAAGAGATTCCGCGCGCACGACGCCATGGTCGCGAACTGTCGCTACTGATGCTCGACATCGATCACTTCAAGAGCATCAATGACACGCACGGTCATCTCACCGGCGATTCGGTGCTGCGTGGCCTGGCGAGCATCCTGCAGCGGCGCCTGCGTCCCGGCGACCGGCTGGGCCGCTATGGCGGTGAAGAGTTCTGCGTCATCCTCCCCGAAACCTCGCTGCACAATGCCGCCAAGATTGGCGAAGACCTGCGCTCGCTGGTCGAGGCGCATGCCTTCGTAGCGGAAGACAAACACATTCGCGTCACCATTTCGGTGGGCGCCGGAACATTACAGGAAGGCATGAGCGTCGCCGATCTGTACCGGGCCGCGGACGAGATGCTGTACAAAGCCAAGCGCAGCGGACGAAACAAAGTCTGCCATTGAGGCAGCGGCCCGCTGTCACTCCACCGTCACCGACTTCGCCAGATTGCGTGGCTGATCGATATTGCGATCCTTCGCCAGGGCCACGTGATAGGCCAGCAACTGCAGCGGAATATTCATCAGCAACGGGTCCAGCTCGGGCTCGGACTTGGGCACTTCGATGACGCCATTGACCGCGACCGGCAGCGGCTCGCCGCTGTGGGTGATGGCGTAGAGTGGGCCGCTGCGCGCACGGATTTCCTCGAGCGTGGAAACATTTTTCGCGAACAGGTCGTCGCGCGGGATGATGACGACTGTGGGCGTCTCCGGGCTGATGAGCGCCAGCGGACCGTGCTTCAGCTCGGACGCGGGATATGCCTCGGCATGGATATAGCTGACTTCCTTCAGCTTCAGCGCGCCTTCCATTGCCACCGGATAGCCACTGGCGCGGCCGACGAAGTACGCGTTCTCGCGCTTTGCTAGCTCCTGCGCGAGCTTGGCGATGTGAGGTTCCATCGCGAGAATGTCCTCCACCTGCGCCGGCAGTGCTTCCAGCGCCTTCAGCAGGCGAGCGCCGTGCGAGGTGGACATATCCCGAATGCGGCCGAGATGAATGGCGAGCAATGCAAACGCCACCGCCGTCGACGTGAACGTCTTGGTCGAGACGACCGCGATTTCTGGCCCAGCATGGAGATAAATGCCGCGACCGCATTCGCGAGCGATCGTGCTACCCACGACGTTGACGATGCCGAGCACGCGTCCGCCTTTGCGCTTGATCTCCTGGACCGCGGCGAGGGTGTCGAATGTTTCACCCGATTGGCTCACAGCGATATACAGCGTGTCCTGCTCGATAACGGGATTGCGGTAGCGAAACTCCGATGCGGGCTCGGCATGCGCAGGCACGCGCGCCAGCTGTTCGATCAAGTGCGCGCCGATGCAGCCCGAGATGTGGGCCGAGCCGCAGCCCAGGATCTTCACTCGACGGATTTCCAGCAACTCGCGCGCTGCCATTTCCAGGCCGCCGATATGGGTGGTGTGGAATCGATTGTCGAGGCGGCCGCTCAGCGTGCGGCGGATGGAGTCCGGCTGCTCGGCGATCTCCTTGCGCATGTAGTGCGAGTAACCTTCCATGTCGAAGGACTCGACGGTCCACGCAATGGTCGAAGGTTTCTTGGCGGTCGCGCCGCCGTCGAGCGTCGACGTTTCGAAGCCATCGGCGCGCACCACTGCGATCTCGCCATCGTCGAGGTGCACCACGCTTTGGGTATGTCGTACCAACGCGGCAGGATCGGAAGCAATGAACATTTCTCGTTCGCCGATGCCGAGCACGACGGGGCTGCCATTGCGGGCGACAATGATGGCTTCGGGCCGCTCTGCGTCGAGCACCGCAAGTCCATACGTTCCAGTGACCAGTCGCAGCGCGCCGCGAACTCTGTCTTCCAGGCTACCGGCAGGCATGGCTGCAATCAGGTGGACCAGCACTTCCGAATCGGTGTCGGAGTGGAAGGTCACGCCACTGGCTTGCAGCTTCGCGCGCAACTGTGCGGCGTTTTCGACGATGCCGTTGTGAACGATGGCGAAACGCTCGCTGCCGTCCGTGTGCGGATGAGCATTGCGATCGTTGGGCTCGCCGTGAGTGGCCCAGCGCGTGTGCGCGATGCCGGTGGTTCCTTTCAAACGTTCGGGCAGCGAACGTTCCAGGTCCCGCACTTTGCCCCGGGTCTTGAAGATGCTGAGCTTCTCGTTGCGGGCGCAGGCGATGCCGGCGGAGTCATAGCCGCGATATTCCAGGCGGCGCAGGCCGTCTACGAGAATGGGGACCGCTTCGCGCTTGCCGATATAGCCGACGATGCCGCACATGCTGAATTGCTTCCGCTCAACCGTAGATGATTCTGCGGATCTGGCGCTCGCTGTACTCCGGCGCACGAAAACGGCGCCGCGCCAGCTCTTCGCTGATCTGCAGGTAGATCGCACGATTCGAAAGACCCTGCGCCTGCAGGGCTAGGTGGCGGCGGCGGATGAAGTCCTCTGGGATTTCGCTCATGAACGCGAGCACTTCCTGGACCAGCCGGGCGGCTTCCTGGGGTGTCAGGCGGCTGGAGCGGGCCAGGTAGTCGACCAGCTCTCCCATCTCGTCCTGCGCTCCCTCTGAAATCGATGCGGAGCCGAAGTCTGCCGATTCGCGGCTCATTTCCCAACATTCCTGCCCGAATTCGGGCAAGAATAACCCTGCTTGCCGTTCCGGGAACAGCATGGGGCCGCTAGGGGACCAGAGGACCGCTCAGGGGGCGCCGATCAGGCGTCGTTGCGGCTCAGGTAGAAATAGATGTAGCTGGTGACGAACAGCACGCACAGGCTGCAGGCGAAAATGATTCCCCAGCCGGCAGCGATGAGGCCGAACACGTCCAGGCTGCCCGGGGCGGCGGCCTGCGCCGGCGACAGCGAGCCAAAACCCGCAGTGATGGCGAACGTGGCCACGCAATTGAACATCCATTTCATCAGGTAGCCGGGCAAATAGATTCGCATGCTGCGGTTGTGGCGATAGGCGGCCGCGCGGGCCAGGCGATCGCCGCGGCTCGCGTCCTTGAACAACCAGAACGGCCACAAATAGCGAAACAGCACCAGCGACAAGGGCATGTCGTCGTAGTGCGAGGCGAGGGCTGCACCAGAAGAGCGCGACGTCATCTCGAGATTTCCAGGGACAATCTTTCACAAGTAGATGTCCTGGAGCGGCAGATGGTTCCGCTCGGCGGCGAACAGCAGCCAACCTCAGTGCGGCCGGGCGCCCGCTGGAGTCCAGCGCACGTTCAGCAAGCCGGTGCGATTGAAGCGATAGCGCTGCTATAGCCTGCCAAGGCCGAATAGGGCCCCCCGGCGCTCCGAGTTTGGAGCGATCTTAAGGGCAATGGCACTTAGTTAGCGCCCTGCAGTGGTTGGCGGTTAGCGGTTAGGGCAGAACGGAGGCCAGGCTTTAGCTCATTTCTGGCTAACCGCTATCCGCGAACCGCGAACCGCTGCGACAAAGGCGGTTGACTAAGCACCATTGATCTCAAGGGGCGCACCTGCGCGGGGTTTCCGTGAGATTCGTAGAGGCGAACGCGGCGCTTTACAACTGCAGCGTGCCTCGGGCGATCTCGATCACTTCGCCGCTCACGAAGATCTGACGTTCGGCAGTCACTTGCAGGAACAGCGTCGAGGGGCGTGCGACGTACTCGCCTTGTGAGATTTCCAACTGGCACGGCAAGGGGCGTCCGGTCGCAAGCCACCAGCCGCCGAAGTTGGCGGTGGCCGAACCGGTCGCGGGATCTTCCAGAATGCCGGCGGTGTCCGGAAAGAAAAAACGGGCCAGCGTGCGGCCGTTGGCCGGCGGCGCGAAAATATAGGCCATGCTGTGGCCATCTTCGCTGCGGACATCCGGGAAGATTTCCGGCCGGGGTCGGGCGCGATGGACTGCCGCCTCACTGGTCAAGGGAATGACCAGTTGTTCCTTGCCGGCTTTGATCCACAACGGTCGTTCGCCAATGTCACTGGCCTCGAGTCCCAACATGCTCGCCAATGTTTCGCGCGGTGCCTCGCATTCGCGCCAGGTCGGTTGATTCGCCTGCAGGGTCCAGCGGTTGCCTTGCGCGCGCACCGGAATGATGCCGGCCTTCATTTCCAGGCGCAGGTCGTCACCACCCAGGCCCAGCGCGCGACAGACGAAAGCAGTGCCGAGAGTCGGGTGCCCCGCGAACGGCATTTCATAGCTGGGCGTGAAGATGCGAACGTGAGCGTTGGCCGAGCTGGAAGGTTGAATGAAGGTCGTTTCAGATAAATTGAACTGACGCGCCAGTGCCTGCAAGGTGGCCGTGTCCAGGCCGGAGCCGTCTTCGAACACACACAGCGGATTGCCGGTGAGCGTGCCGCCGTTGCACGTGAACACGTTGACGATGCGAAAGTTCAGTGAGCGCATGAAACTTCTCGTGAGTGATGCGCCGTTGTAAGCGCAGCCGGCGAGGAGGTAAATGCACAGTCCGGCACGAGGATGCCGGGCACAGATCGCGGCGCTTGCTGCGCGCCGGCCGCGATCAACGAGTGGGCAGTGGCAACGGCGCCAGCCGGGCTTCGATCATGCGCGCCGCGGCGTCGAAATCGACGGCCGCCAGCGTGTCGGCGTTCTGGGTCAGCGCATCCAGGATCTCGTTCTGAATGCGGCCGCGCTCATGAGCCAGCGCATACGGAATATCGTCGCGAAACATCACCATCGAATAACGCGGCACGAAGCGTTGCGGATGACGCCGCTCCAGCTCCAGTGACAATGCCTTGTGCAGATGGAACTTGGGATGGCGCACCGTGTCGCGCATCTCCAGATAGTTCTCGATCGCCATGTCTGCAATAGCGCCGGTGTTCGGGCGGCGCCAGCTCTCGAATTCACGGAAGCTGCGTGCCCAGTCCTGGCTGTCCCGGAGCAATGCATCGAGCTCCCGGCAGTCTTCGAAACAGCAGTTCATGCCCTGGCCGTGAAACGGCGTGATGGCATGGGCGGCGTCGCCGAGAAGCAATAGCTTGTCGTCGACGGACCACTGCTGACAGCGAACCGTGCCCATGATGCCGGTGGGATGCTGCAGGAACTCGGCCGCCAGGTCGGGCATCAAATGCCGCACATCGGGAAAGTGCTGTGCGAAGAATGCGTCGACACTGTCGGGCGAGTTGAGAGTTTCGAAGCTCTCCGGACCGGTCAGGGCCAGGAACAATGTGACGTTGAAACTGCCGTCGACGTTGGGCAAGGCGATGAGCATGAAGCCGCCGCGCGGCCAGATGTGCAAGGCATGCTTGTCGATACGCGGCGTGCCATCTGGAAATGGCGGCAGCGTGAGCTCCTTGTAGCCGTGTACGAGCAGGTCCTCGGTGCACGCGACTCCGAGTTTTTCCACCATCGCTCGGCGCAGCACCGAGCCAGCGCCATCCGTTGCGAACACGCGATGCATGGGAATTTCGTGCGTCTGTCGTGCGCCATCGTCGGATTGCATCACGACGCGTTGGCGCGTGAAGTCCGCACCGATCGCTTGCTGTCGGAACAACAACTCGACGCCCGCGTCCTCGGCAGCATCGAGCAGAATGCAATTGAGCCCGGCACGGGATACTGAATAAATGACTTCCTCAGGGCGCTGGCCGTAAGGAACGAAAGTCAGTGCGCCGTCCAGGTCGTGCAGCATGCGCCCGGGCAGGGGCACCAGTTCCGGCTGCACGCGGTCCATCACGCCGGCCAGCTCGAGCGCACGAATACCTCGTGCAGCCAGCGCAAGATTGATCGAGCGGCCCGCGTCGACCTGGACGCGCCGCATGTCATCCTGGCGTTCATAAAGGCGCACGCGGTGACCGCGCCGGGCCAGCGTGATTGATAACAGCGCGCCCGCCAGGCCCGCGCCGATTATTGAAATGGGCTCATTGCCCATGCCATCGCTCATTGCAGCGCCTGCTCCAGCGCGGCGACGAATCGCCAAACGTCGATGAAGGAATTATACAGTGGTACGGGTGCGACCCGGATGATGTCGGGCTCGCGCCAGTCGCAAAACACTCCCTGCGACGCAAGCGAATCGAATACGGCCCGCGCGTCGCTGGGAGAGCGATGCAAACGAATCGAGAGCTGGCAGCCGCGCGCTGCGGGGTCGCTGGGCGTGATGATGCTCAACGCCCGAGCCAAACGGGCCTGCAGCAACGACTGCAAATACCCGGTCAACCGCTGCGATTTTTCGCGGAGCTGGTCCATGCCGGCAGCCTCGAATAGCGGCAGCGAAGCCAGCAACGGTGCGGCCGACAGGATGGGCGGATTGGACAGCTGCCAACCTTCCGCCCCTGGAATGGGCTGAAACTTCGCCGGCATCTGGAAGCGGCTGTCCTTGTCGTGGCCCCACCAGCCGGCGAAGCGCGGCAGCTCGAATGCACGTGCGTGACGCTCGTGAACGAAGCATCCGCCGATCGCGCCTGGTCCGCCATTCAGATATTTGTAACTGCACCACACTGCAAAATCGACGCCCCAATCATGGAGCCGCAGCGGTACATTACCGATCGCATGCGCCAGGTCGAATCCCACCGTGCATCCCTGCTGCTGCGCGCAGCGGGTGATTGTCTCGATGTCGAATCGCTGTCCAGTGAGATACTGAACGCCGCTCAACATCACGGTCGCGATGCGCGGGCCCTCGCGCTCGATCAGCGAGCAGATGTCTTCGGTGCGAATGACATCTTCACCCGCGCGTGGACCGATCTCGATCAAGGCGGAACCCGGATCGAAGCCTCGCTGATGAATCTGCGACGCCACTGCATATTGGTCCGACGAAAAAGCGCGCTGTTCGATCAGGATGGCGTCCCGCCCGGGACGCGGCCGATAGAAACTGGTGAGCATCAAATGCAGATTCACGGTCAGCGAGTTCATCGCGACCACTTCGATAGGCTGCGCACCAGCGAGTCTCGCGAGCGAGCTCGTCAGTTGTTCGTGATACGGCAGCCACGGGCGTGAGGATGCGAAATGTCCTTCGACCGCAAACTCGGCCCAGTGCTGCAACTCCTCGTTGAGCACGCCAGCCACCCCACGGGGCTGCAGTCCCAGCGAGTGACCGCACAGATAAACGCTTTCGCCGCCTGCATGTTGCGGAATGAGAAATTCGCAGCGCAGATGCGCCAGGGAATCGGCTGCATCCTGCTGTTCGGCGAACGAGCGCTCGACGGCAACGTTCATGCGGGTGACAGGGGCAGCAGGATCGGGCGGCTCGGCGCGGCGTCGATCATGAAGGGCGCGACCTGCAGGTTCAGCAAATACGCGCCATTGGCAACGTCACTATCGATGAACGCCATCTCCGTGATAGTGGCGTGCCTGCGAGTGACAGTCTCCGCCGCAGTGCTGCCCGCCGGCATGCCCCAGAAGATTCTGTGCGCGGCCAATTTGCCGCCGTCTTGTGCCCGATCGATGGAAGGCAGGTCTACCACCAGAGTATCGACGCCTTGCTCAACGATATGTCGCATGGCATCGAGTGAGAAGTATGGTGGTAACGCGCCCTTGTCGCCCTCGGCGTCATAGTTACGTGTGAGCTTGGACGAATCATTCGGCAACGTCCTGACGACCAGCGCCGGATAATCGCTCAGCGCCGCGCCGCCAAGCGCTGCCTGCAGCGCCGCCAGTGAAATGATGCGATCGCCGGGCAGATCGCTGGCGGGCTCGGGTGTGATCGAAATCAGCAATGCTGCGCTGAAATGCCGAATGGCAAGGTCGCGCACGCTCAAACGCTCGCGAGTGATGTGGCCCGCGCACTCGGTGTGGGTGCCATTGCAATGAGGCGTCAGCGTGTGAACCGAACAGTTGCAGCTACCGCCGTGACGGACGTCGCCGACGAATGAGCCCGCGGTGATCGCCTCGGCACTGGCCGCTGGCGCGCCGAAGAAAGTCGGCTGCGCCTCGTTGAAGTGCAACGGAATGGAAATATCGTGGCCGCGAGCGGCAACGCGCCAACGTCGGCCGGCAATCTCGATAGCTAACATGCTGGCGGCGGCGGAGGAGTCACGCATCCAACGATGCAAATCAGCGCTTGTGCGCCACTGCGCCGCACGCCTGGCAGGTACGCATTTCCAGGGAACCGTAGAAGCGCTCGAACACCGGCGGCAATTGCTTCTCGATGTCGCTGACATGCAGATATTCGGCATGCAGCGGATAGGAGCAGTGCTCGCAGAACCAGAGAAAGCCGTCCTGCTCCTCCGGCCGGCGCTTGCGCTCGATCACCAGCCCGACCGTGTTGGCGTAGCGCTGCGGCGAATGCGGCACACGTGCCGGCAGCAGCAGAATCTCGCCCTCGCGAATCGGAATGTCGACGCGGGCACCCTCCTGCATGGTGCGCAGGGTCATGTCGCCTTCCAGCTGATAGAAGAATTCTTCGCCGGGATCTTCGTGATAGTCGGTGCGTGAATTGGGGCCACCGACCACCATGATGATGAACTCGGACTCGCGGAACACCAGCCGGTTGTTCACCGGGGGTTTGAGGGATTCGCGGTTCCGGTCGATCCAGTCGCGAAAATTGAAGGCTTTGAGCGGGCTCATACAGTTTCTCCGCGGGGCCCCAGTATACCTATTGCGAATGCTGCTGTGGCCGGCGCGAACGCGCAGTGGCGCGCAATGCCGAACAGATGGGCCCTGGCTTGCGTCCGCCCGGGGTACAGACCATGCTGTCGTCAATTGCAGAGGACACCGCTCATGTCGCGGAAATGCGTAACTTCAGCGGCGCTGGTATGGCTGGCGCTGACCATTGGCCTGCCCGCGGTCGCTGCGACCGAACCCGCGCCCGCCGAGGCCACGGCGACGGCGGCCGATCCCGTGCAGGCCATCTGGAAGCATCAGGAAATCTCCTTCTACTTCCAAAGCTTCACGACCTTCTACTCGTGCACCGGGCTGGAGAGCAAACTGGAGCGCATCATGCGCGAGCTGGGTGTGCATGCTCGCGTCAAGGTGCGCTCGGCCGATTGCCCCGCGTCGGTGGCCCGCATGCCGCGCGTAGTGATGAACGTCGTGGCGCCGGTGGAGGCGACACCTGAAGCGCTGGCGGAGCGTGACAAGAACAAGAGCGTGCGAGAGCTGGTCGAGCGCGTGCGGGGAAAGAGCAATCATCGGCTGGACAGCCTGGAACAATTTCCGGCGCAATGGCGCCGCGTCTCCTTGACGAGGGGCCGGCTGGACCTGCAGCCGGGCGACTGCGAGCTCATCGAAGAGGTCAAGAAGAAAGTGTTGCCCAAGCTGGCCGTGCGCATCGTCAATGACGACGTGCAGTGCTCGCCCAATCAATTGACGTTGGGTCAGCCGCGCCTGGAAGTGGAGGCATTGGTAGAGCTGCCGCAACCCGATGACAAGGCAGAGGACGCTGCGGCCAGCAAGCAGCAGGGGACTTGAGTCATTCCCTGCGAAATCATTCGCTGCCGATGCTGAGTCCGGAAGAAGAGCAGGGCACGAATACTGGCGCTGCGGCGGGTTGGTCGAGCCGCACAGCGCACAGTTTTCCTCCCCATACGCAACCCGTGTCGATGGCGAGCACGCCATCATTGTCGTAGTACCCGAGAGCCGACCAATGGCCGCAGACGATGCGCATGTCGCGTGAGCGGCGCTCCGGCACTTTGAACCAAGGCATGAGATCCCCGGGCGCGTCCTGCACCTGGCCTTTGAATTTGAGATCGAGCCTGCCGTCGGCCCGGCAGAAGCGCAGGCGCGTGAGGCAATTGGTGATGAAACGCAGACGATCGGTGCCGCGCAGATCATCCGACCAGCGATCCGGCTTGTCGCCATACATGTGAGCAAGCAAGTTGCGGCAACGCTGGTCGTCGCGCAATGTTTCTTCTAGCTCGCTTGCGCACGCTTGCGCCATCGCCAGGTCCCATTGCGGCGGCAATCCGGCATGGATCATGGTGTAGCCGAGCGCGGCATCGTGATGGAGCATGGGCCGGTGCCGCAGCCAGTGAATCAGCTCGTCGCGATCCGCAGCGCTGAGGATGGCCTGGAGGGTGTCCTTGGATTTGATGGGTTCGCTCGGTGACAACACCAGCGCCAGCAGATGCAGATCGTGATTGCCGAGCACGCAGATGGCGGCATCGCCCAGCGCTTTCACACGACGTAACACTTCGAGCGAGCGCGGGCCGCGATTGACCAGGTCGCCGACCAGCCACAGCGTGTCGCGAGAAGGGGAGAAGCCGAGCTGGCTCAGCAGCTGCGCAAATTCCTCATCGCAGCCCTGAATGTCACCTATCGCATAGACGGCCATGGGGCAACGGCCGTGTCCAACTCAGTGCAGCAGCCCTGGCATCGCCAAGGTGAAGGGGGCGATCGGCGCGTCGAAGTGCGAGCCGTCATCGGCCAGCATTTGATAGCTGCCCTGCATGGCGCCCACGGGTGTTTCGAGGACCGCGCCGCTGGAGTAGCGGAAGCCCTGGCCCGGTAGCAGATACGGCTGCTCGCCGACCACGCCTTCACCACGCACTTCTTTCACCTTGCCGTTCGCGTCGGTGATTACCCAATGGCGGGTCAGCAGGCGCGCTGGCACCTGGCCTTCGTTGCGAATGGTGATGGTGTAGGAAAAGGCATAGTGCCCCTCGTCCGGCTTCGACTGCTCGCCGACATAGTTGGCGCTCACGTCGACGCGGATCTTGTGGAGCGGATCGGACGCAGGCTCGGCATCGCGGACCGGAGGGACCGGGGTGGAGGTGCGACCTTTGGGAGACGTGGTATCTGTCATATCCGATACTGGCTGGTGCGCAACGATTCTAGCAGACCGCTCCGCGAGTCTGGCGACTGGATCATGCCGGTAAAACGCTGCACGGCGCAGCGGCGCGCGCTTTCGAGTCTTATGTCGACTCCCATGCCGACATGCATGCCGACTTGCATGCAGACGGGGGAATGTCGCTTCGGCCGGCGGCTAATGCAGCCGGACGGCGAGCACGTCGCAAGGCGCCGCGTGCAGGATGGTGTCCTCGGTGAAGTTGAGCAGGATGGCGAGGCCATGCCGCTCGCGGCTGCCGAGGACGATGAGATCGCTCTTCAAGCGCTGTGCGGCACGGATGATCTCGGCCTTGATCCCACCGGTTTCAACCAGCTGCCGGCTGTTCGACAGCGACAAGGTATCTGCCAGCTCCTTCAGCCGCTGCTTGGCGCGCTCGACCAGCTCGCCTTCGATCTGCACCGATGGCAACAGCGCCTCGCCCATGGGCTCCACCGGCACGTACTCCACGACGTGCAACAGCGTGATCTCGGATTGATAGCAGGCGGCGATGGCCTTGGCGCGCTCGCCGATGATCCGGCTGTCCTCGGAAAGATCGACCACCAACAGAATGTTCTTGTAGTCGCGCATCGCCGTCCCCCAGGCCAGCATCAAAGGATGCGGATCGATTATAGGCCGGCCGCCGCGGTTGTGGACCCGGCGCGTAGCCCGAGCTCACTTTTGGGGGGTCACTTGGAGGCCAGTCGCCGGCCCAGCGCGACGAATTGCGGTGGCGACAGAACCTCGGCACGCAGGCCCGGATCGATGCCGGCGGCGGCAATGTCCTCGGCGTCGAGCAAGGGTTTCAGCGCATTTCGCAGTGTCTTGCGCCGTTGGGAAAAGGCTGCCGCCACCACCGCGGTGAACTGTCGAGCATCGCCAACGTCCAGGGGCGTTGCGTGTGGCGTCAGCCGGGCCACGGTCGAGATCACCTTCGGCGGCGGCCGGAAGGCGCCCGGTCCGATATCGAACAGCGGCTCGACCCGCACCCACGGCGCCAGCATCACGGTCAGCCGGCCGTAGTGCTCCGAGCCCGGCGCCGCCGCCATGCGGTCGATCACCTCTTTTTGCAGCATGAAATGCATGTCGAGGATGTACTGGCGCTGCTCGATCAGGTGAAACAGCAGCGGCGTGGAAATGTTGTAGGGCAGGTTGCCGACCAGCCGCAGCGGCCGGCCGCCGCCCTGCTCATATATATGTGCGAAAGAGAACGTCAGGACGTCGGCCGAGTGGATGTGCAGGCGCGGGTCGTTCAGGGTGACCTCGCGCAGGTGCGCGATGGCGTCGCGGTCGATCTCGACGGCGTGCAATTCATCGAGCCGTTCCAGCAATGGCAGCGTGAGCGCGCCCAGGCCCGGCCCGATCTCGACCATTCGATCCTGCGACTGTGGTGCGATCGCGGCGACGATCCGCCCGATCACCCCCGGGTCATGCAGGAAATGCTGGCCGAATCGCTTGCGGGGTCGGTGCATGAGTCGTTCGCAGCGCCATCTGTATGGCCACTTGCATGGATTTGACCAGGCTGCTCGCGTCGGCCTTGCCGGTACCGGCCAGTGACAGCGCGGTGCCGTGATCGACGGAAGTGCGCACGATGGGCAGGCCCAGCGTGATGTTCACCACCTCGCCGAAGCCCGCGAACTTGATGACGGGCAGGCCCTGGTCATGAAACATCGCGAGCACGGCATCGGCCTGCTGCAGCATGTGGGGAGTGAAGGCCGTGTCGGCAGGCGCGGGTCCCACCAATTGCAAACCTTCCTGGCGCAAACGCTCCAGCACCGGCGCAATCACCTCGATTTCTTCGCGGCCGAGGTGACCCGATTCGCCCGCATGCGGATTCAAACCGCACACCAGGATGCGTGGCGTCGGGATGCCGAACCGAGTGTGCAGATCCTTATTGATGATGCGGATCACGCGGGTCAGCAGCTCATCGGTGATTGCGGTGCTGACTTCCCGCAAAGGAAGATGCGTGGTGGCCAGCGCGACGCGCAGCGTATCGGTGGCGAGCATCATCACCGGGTGGGCGCCGCCGGTATGTTCGGCGAGATATTCGGTGTGTCCGGAAAACGGTACGCCGGCGTCGTTGATGACGCTCTTTTGTACGGGCGCCGTGACCATCGCATCGAACTCGCCACTCAGACATCCCTGGGCGGCGGCGTCGAGCAGGTTCAACACGTAGCGCGCATTGGCAACGTCCAGTGTTCCGGGCCGCACACGTACAGCGGTAGGAACGTGCAGCACGCGCAATGTGCCTGGCTGATGGATTGGCACGACGGTGCTGCTGACGTAGGGGAGCAAACGAATGCTCAGATGCAGCTGCTGGGCACGTTCTCGCAGCAACTCGATGTCGCCTGCAACGACGACGTCACAAGGCCATTCGCGCGCGGCGATGGCGAGACACAGATCCGGGCCGATGCCGGCAGGCTCGCCCGAGGTAACGACGAGCCGCGGTGTCTTCGGATTGCTCAAACCGGTCTGCCGCAGGGCTCCGGCGGTCACATCCTGTATTCCACGAAGGCTTCGTCGCGCAGGCGCCGCAGCCACAGTTCCGTTTCTTCTTCCGCCTTGGCTTCACGCAATTCGGCGAAGGCGCGCTGACGGCGCAGGTCCTCGGTCGAATCGTGCTGACGGCGGCCGAGCAGCTGCACGATGTGCCAGCCGAACTGGGTCTTGAACGGCTTGGAGATTTCGTTCTCGCTCAACGCGTCGATCTGTTTCTCGAACTCCGGCACGAAGCTGCCGGGACCGGCCCAGCCGAGGTCGCCGCCGTCGGCGGCCGAGCCCGGGTCCTGCGAGGTGACCGCGGCGATCGCGGCGAAATCTTCGCCACCTTCCAGCACGCGCCGGCGAATGTCGTTCAGCTTCTGCTCGACGGTCTGGTCATCTTCCAGCTCGTTGGTTCGCAGCAGGATGTGACGCGCATGGACCTGCGACACCACCGACTGCTGCACGCCGCCGCGCACTTCGTTCAAACGGAACAAATGAAAGCCGCTGGGCGTGCGGATGGGCTCGGACGTCTGGCCCGGCTTCATCTTGGCGATGTTTTCGGCGAGGATGGACGGCAGCTGCGAGCCGCGGCGCCAGCCGAGCGAGCCGCCTTCGATGTTGGTGCTGCTGTCCGAATAGGTTACCGCGAGCTGCGCGAAATCTTCGCCGCTGCTGGCCTTCTCGAACACGTCGCGAGCGCGTTTCTCGCGGGCTTCGATCTGCTCCGGCGAGGCGCTCACCGGCACCGAGATCAGGATGTGCGACACGTTGTACTCGGCATTGCGGTCGGGCGTGTTCTGCTGCCGGGCCAGGAATTGCTCGAGCTCGCGCGGCGACACGTTGATGCGGGCGATCACGTCGCGCTGGCGCAGCAGCTGCAACGTCATCTGCCGGCGAATTTCGTCGCGGAATGTGCGGTAGTCGATGCCTTGCTGCGCCAGGGCCTGCGGCAGATCCGCAAAGCTGATGTTGTTGCGCCTGGCCACGTCGTCGAGCGCGCCGTTCAGCATTTCGTCGGAAACCTGAATGCCGAGCTTGTTGGCCCGCTGCATCTGGATCTCCTCGATCACCAGGCGTTCGAGGATCTGTTGGCGCAAGACATTGCGCGGCGGCAGCTCGGTATTTTGCTGACGCAGCCGGTGGGTGATCTCTTCGGTCTGCTCTTCGAGCTGGGAGTTCAGTACCACGCCGTCATTGACGATGGCGGCGATGCGATCGAGCAATACGCCGTTGCTGGACAGCTCGCGTGTCTGAGCCAGCGCGCCGCCGGCCACCGCCAGCAGGACCACGCCAACGAGGCTGCCACGGATCGCATCGAAAATAGGGCGGAGCAGTTTCATGGGTTACCAGTTGTGTCGCGGGCCGGTCTCGTTGCCGGAGCTGTTGTCGCCCGGGGCCGGGCCACCGCCGCATGGGCGAGCCGGGCCTCATTCATCCTCGGGAGGGCGGAGCGAGTATCCCCGAATCGACTGCTCCAGAAAAGTATTGGCGCCGGTTCCGACATTGGACAGGCCGTTTAGTTCAAGCTGCAGCATCAGGCTGGTGTCCAGGTCGCCGGTGCGGTCGCTGACGTAACGGCGGGCCACGACACGGAAACGCCAGCAGCAGGAGCGATATTCCAGACCGGCGAACTGGTCGATCACGCCCTTCTCGTCCCGCCGCGGCACGGTCCCCTCGGAGGGTTGCGTGGGATCGATGGGGGCGGTGTCGTCGATGGCATCGTCCTCGAGCGAGTACACCATGCGTGCATAGACGCTCCAGTCCCGGCTGATCGGCCAGGCCACCGAGGCATCCACCTGCTCCAGCCGATCGCGCCGGAATCGATAGCCCAGGTTCATGACCTGGTCGTAGCGCGGCTGGTATTGCAGCTGGATCTGGCCGCGCTCCGAACGCGTCTCGCTGGGGTCCCATTGAATGCCGCCGCTGATGTTCCAATTGCCGTACGCCCGCAGATCGAGCTCGGCGATGATGTCGGAAGTCTCGGGGTCTTCAGGCGTCTCGCCAGGCAGCGTCACGCGCGGCCGATCGAAGTAGTAGGCCTGGCCCACGGTGGCCGCGATGTATTGTTCGCCCGTGTCCGCATCGAGCCAGCGCGAGGTCAAGCCGATGGCCACCTGGTTGGCGTCGCCCAGCCGGTCGGCGCCGACATAACGATTGGTGCGGAACAGTTGCACCAGGTTCAGATCGGCCGGGTTGGTGTCGAACACCGGCAGATCGTCCTGGTTGCGATAGGGAACATACAAATACATGAAGCGCGGCTCGATGGTGTTCAGGCGCTGCTGGCGCGCGCCGAACAGGCGCTCGAACACCATGCCGCCGTCGACGCTCAGGATGGGCGCCGAGCGCGAGAAGGTGTCTTCATCGTCGTTACCATCGTTCCGCCCGACATCGCTCAGCTTGTAGCGCGTGTAGCGCCAACTCGCCGCTGGCTCGATGTACACGCCCGCGCCACGCAGCGGCATGCGGATCTGCGGTGCAAAGTCGCTGCGCCAGCCCGTGGCCAGACCTGTGACGTTGTGGTCGAAGCTGGCGACTTCCAGGTCCAGGGCATAGGTGAGCCCGAAGGGCTGGTCGGGAAAGTTGGCGCGCACCGCCAGCTGCGGCAGCATGGTGTACGGTCGGTCCGCCGGTGCGATCGGCAAGCGGTTGTCGGTCGGGAAGTCGATGGTCTGGAAATTCTGGGCGCGCAGGATGGCCAGCCAGCGATCGTCTAGATACGTGAGGCTGGCGGAACGGTTCAGATAAGTGACGCTGGTGCCTTCGGGCCCCATGCCGAAGTCCTCGAACCATTCGTCGTCGCTGGCGTTGGCGGCGTCAATGTTCAGGCGCAGGCGCTGCGTGAAATCGGATTGATCGAGGAAATGGACCAGGCTGCGTTCGGCGCCGAATTCGCGGTCGTCGGGCAGATATTGAACGTTGAGCTCGCCTGCGCCGGCGGAGTTGAGATAGCGAAACTCGGTGTCGAGCTTGGTGCCACGCTTGCTGTAGTAGGTGGGCGTGAACGTCGCGTCGTAGTTGGGCGCGATGTTCCAATACCAGGGCACCGAGAGCGAATAGCCGCTGCGCGAGGACGTGCCGATGGTCGGAAACAGGAATCCCGACTTGCGCTGGTTGCCCACCGGAAAGGAAATGAACGGCGTGTACAGCAGCGGCACACCCTTGAAGTCCAGGCGCACGCCGCGGCCAATGCCGAGCCCGGCGCCCTGGTTGATGTCGATATCCGATGCGGTGAGCATCCAGTCTTCGTTGCCGAGCGGGCAGGTGGTGTAACGCACCCTGTCTAACGACAATGTGCCCTCGGTAGTCGCCCGGATACGATCGGCCGAACCACGCCCATTACGATCGGTCAGCTCGAACTCGGCGCCCTCGAACACAGCGCCGCCTGCGCGATCGATGTGCGCGCCCGCGCCGCGCACCGTGACGGCGCCATCGCTGTACTCGACGCCCTGATTGACCCTGAAGCTTTCGTCTTGCGGGTTGTAGGTGGCATCGCGGGTCTGGATGCGCCGCTCGCCCTGGCGGATCTCGACATGGCCGGTGAGCTTCAGCTCGCCATCGCGTGTGCCTTCGACGCCGTCGGCTTCGAATTCGATCTCTTGCGGCAACTCGATGGCTTGCCTGGGGGCGCGGTGCGCGCTGGCGGTGGCTTCGGTGTTGGGTGCCGGGCACTTCGGTAACTGCCCGGTCTCGGTCTCGCTCTGCTTCTCGGCCGCATGGCTCGGCATCGCGAGCGAGGCGGCCAGCGCGACGCCGACGGCGACTCCGAGGGTGGCTCGAATGGTAATTCGGAGGGGTGTTGGAGGTGTCGCAGTTCGGTGCATCGGGGGGCGATTATAATGAGCGTCGTTTGCCGCTGGCCGTCTATTTACGTCCACAATTGGCCCACCCGTTCTGATTCTGGGAGCGCGATTCGCGTGTCATCACCTTCACACGACGGTCATCCGGTCCGTGACCTGCGCCTCGAGCAGCTCGAGCAATGGCTCGCCGGTCTGTTCGGCGCGCGCGATTTCACCATCGCTCCAGCCTCCGCCGATGCCAGCTTCCGCCGCTATTTCCGTGTTTCGCGCCAGGGACAGACCTGGATTGCAATGGATGCGCCGCCCGGCAAGGAGGACATGGGCCCATACATCCACGTCGCAGCGATGCTGGCCGAGGTGGGCGTCAATGCACCGAAGGTGTTGCATCGGGATGAAGTGCAGGGCTTCTTGCTGAACACGGACCTGGGCTCGCGCACCTATCTCGCCGAGCTGGAAGAGGGCGGTGACGCCGAGCGCCTGTATCGCGACGCCATCGAGGCATTGGTCGCCATTCAAGCGCGGGCTGGCAAGCTCGCCAGGGAGTTGCCGCCCTATGACGAGGCGCTGCTGCGCCGGGAGATGGGACTGTTCCCCGAATGGTTCTGCAAAAAGCATCTGGGCCTGGAATTGAGCGAAGATGAAGTAGTGGGCGTGGCGAATACGTTCGACACGCTGGTGGCCGAAGCTCTGTCGCAGCCGCGCGTGTTCGTTCATCGTGACTACCACTCCCGCAATCTCATGGTCACCGACAGCACCAGCAAGACGCCGGGCGGGCAAGGGCCCAATCCCGGCATTCTGGATTTTCAGGATGCGGTGCTCGGCCCCGTGACCTATGACCTGGTGTCGCTGTTGCGGGATTCGTATGTGGCGTGGCCGCTGGAACGCGTGCGCGCCTGGATCAAACAATTTCGTGGCAGCGCCCAGCGCAGCGGCGTGGACGTTGGGGCCAATGCCGCGCAATTCCAGCGCTGGTTCGATCTCATGGGTGTGCAGCGGCAGCTGAAGGTGCTCGGCATCTTCGCGCGCCTCTATCATCGGGACGGCAAGCCCGGGTATTTGAAGGATCTGCCGCGGACCTTGAGCTACGTGCGCCAGGTCACCAAGAACTATCGCGACCTGGAGTTCCTCACGGCCTTCATCGAGCAGCGCATCGTCCCGGCGATGGCCAAGGTATAGGAACAAACGATGCGCGCGATGATCCTCGCGGCGGGGCGCGGCGAACGCATGCGCCCCTTGACCGACCACACGCCCAAGCCGCTGTTGCCAATCGCCGGCAAGCCGCTGATCCAGTATCACATCGAGGCGCTGGCGAAGGCCGGCGTGAGCGACATCGTCATCAATCTTGCCTGGCTGGGAGCACGGATCGTTGCGGCATTGGGCAATGGCTCGCAGCTCGGCGTGCGCCTTCACTACAGCGACGAAGGCGATGCTGCGTTGGAAACCGGCGGCGGCGTGTTCAAGGCGCTGCCGTTACTCACCGGCGGTAGTGGCGCCGAGCCGTTCATCGTGGTCAGTGGCGATATCTGGACCGAGTATCCGCTCGCGGACAGTGTGAACAAATTGGCGCCGCACGACGTGGCGCATTTCGTGCTCGTGCCCAATCCCGACTTTCACACCAAGGGCGATTTCGGGCTTGCCGGCGCCCGCCTGGTCGACAGTGGCGAGCGTTACACGTATGCCAACATCGGCGTGTTCCGGCCGGAGTTCTTCGCCGGCTGCCAGCCTGGCAGGTTTCCGCTGGCGCCGCTGATGTTCGACTGGATTCGCAAGGACAGGGTCAGCGGCGAGTTGTATCGCGGCGTGTGGCACAACGTCGGCACGCCCGAACAGCTGCGGCGGCTCGATCAGGAAGCGTCGGCCCAGCGCCGCAGCAGGTTGTGATAAACGCCGGTGAGCTGCACCAGCGCCGGATGACCGGCCGCATCGGCACCGAGGTGCTGGATGGCCAGATCGAGATCGAACAGTAACGTGCGCTGCCCGTCGTCACGCACCATGCTCTGAATCCAGAAGAACGAGGCCACGCGCGCGCCACGCGTCACCGGCTGCACTCGATGCAGGCTGGTGGAAGGGTAGAGCACCAGATCGCCCGCCGGCAGCTTCACGCTGTGCGAGCCATACGTATCGTCGATCATCAGCTCGCCGCCGTCATATTCGTCCGGCCCGGTGAGGAACAACGTGGCCGACAGATCGGTGCGCACCCATTGTTGGGTTGGCTCGCCTTGCGAGCCGCGCACCTGCCGGATCGCGTTGTCGACGTGATTGCCGAAGGATTGTCCGCCAGCGTAGCGATTGAACAGCGGCGGGAAGATCTTCAGCGGTAGCGCGCCGGCGGCGAACAGCGGATTGCGTTCCAGCACGGCAACGATCATCTGCCCCAGTTGCCGCGCGACAGGAGAGTCCTCGGGCAACTGGGCATTGTCCTTGGCCTTGGCGGATTGATGTCCGGCAGTGACGCGGCCGTCGATCCAATCGGCGGCATCGAGCTGGCGGCGGCATTCGGCGACCTGCTCGGCGGTCAGCACATTGGGAATGTGGAGCAACATGGCTGCAAGAGGGTTACAAAGAAGGTTGCTGGGAGCGGGCCCATGCGAGCTGCCGGCACAAGCGCCGGCAGCTCGCGATCGACTTAGAAGCTGAGGAACGCCGTGAGCTGCGCGGTGCGGCCTGCGCCGGGCACATAGTGACCGCCGCCGAACCGGTCCACGTACTCTTCATCGCCCACGTTGAGAACGTTGAGACGCAGCGACACCGCGTCGTTCACGGTGTAGCTCGCCATCAGGTCGACCAGCACAGCGCCATCGACCACCAATTCACCCAACGTCGCGTTGCGCGAGCGGACCATGTCGTCGATGTATTGCACGCCCAGGCCGACGGTCAGTCCGAACGGCAGGATATAGGTCGTCCAGGCATTGGCCGACACTTCGGGGACCAGCGGCAGTTCCTGGGCTTGATCGAGCACGTTGGCCGAGAACTTGTATTCGGTGTCCAGGAAGCTCACGCCTGCGAACACCGACCACGCGTCGCTGATCGCGCCCGTGGCTGAGAATTCCACGCCTTGAATGCGCTGCTCGCCGTCGAGAATGAACGGGTCGCTGTTGAGATTGCGCGTGCGCAGGTTGGTCTTCTCGGTGCGGAATACCGCGCCGTTCAACGCGAGGCGGCGATCGAGCAGTTCCCACTTCACGCCGGCTTCGAGGTTGTTGCTCTCCTCAGGCGGCAGATTGACGTTGTTAGCTTGCGCCGGATTGTTGCTCAAGCCGGCGCCGGCGCTGCCGGCATCGACCGTGGGATCGAAGCCGGTGCCGTAGGCGACATACAGCGTGCCCTCTTCGACCGGCTTGAAGGTCACCGCGGCCTGGTAGGTGATCTCTTCGTCCGAGCGCGACAAGTTCGTCACGACGCCCGTGTCCAGATCGCGCAGCCGGTAGTCCACATCGACGGCATCCCGGCGCACGCCGGCGGTGATCGCCCACTGATCGGTGAGCTTGATGGTGTCGACGACATAGAGCGCGACGTTCTTGATCTCGGTCTGCGACGGATCGCCGCTGTTGGCGGGCATCGGGCCGCGTGGCCGCTCGTTCGGATCGGGCCTGAAGAAATCCGTGAGCGGCGGCTGGTTGGTGGACTGCGAGCTGTTGCGGCTGTTGGTGGTCTCGCGCGTCAGTTCCAAGCCGGTCACGACGCTATGTCGAATCGCGCCGGTGGCGAGCTCGAGGGTCACATCGGTGAGGTTGGTGATGTTCTCCATTTCCATGTCACGCCGCTGCAGCTGCCGATTCGGCGGACGCGGCGCCGTGATGGCCGACGAGCGTTCGCTATCCAGATAGCGCAACACGTTGCGCGCGGTGATGGCGCTGCTGAAATCGTGTTCGAGCTGCAGCGTGCCGCTCTTGGTCTCGATGTCTTCGTAGTCGTAGTTCTTCAGACCATAGAAGATGCTTTGATCGACCGGCGGCGTCGCTTCATACGCGCCGGTGGGGTAGGACACGCCGTTGGCAGTGTAGGGGCCCCACGGCAGACCGTAGTCCGGAATATTGTCTTCATCGACGTAGAGCGCGCTGGCGGTGAAGCGCGTGGCCGTGCCGAGACCGAGCGCGAACGAGGGCGCAATCCCCCAGCGCTGGTTTTCCACCACGTCGCGATTGGCGACTTCGGCGTCGTGATACATGGCGTTCAGCCGGAACGCCATGCTGTCGCCGAGCCCCAGGTTGATGTCGCTGGTGAGGCGCTTGTAATCGTCGCTGCCGACACCGAGCGAATAGTCCTGCGAGTTTCCCTGATGCGGCGCCTTGGTCACCTGGTTGATGGCGCCGGTGGTGGTGCTGCGGCCACCCAGGGTGCCGGTCGGCCCCTTGATGACTTCGACCTGCTCCAAGTTGAACGAATCACGTGTGTACGGACCGGTGTCGCGCACGCCGTCGACGAACAGGCTGTTGCGCGCACTGGTGCCGCGCATGGAAAAGTTCTGATCGCCGGGCAGGCCGCCGCCGCCTTCGCCCGCTTGAAACGTGATGCCTGGAGAGTTGCGCAACACGTCGCGTAAGGTGGTCGCCGCGCGGTCGCGGATCACCGCCTGAGGAATTACCTGGACGGTCTGCGGCGTGTCGAGCAGGGGTTGGGTGAATTTCGGCGAGGAGGCAACGTCGGCCTTGAGCGATTCTTCCTCGGCACCCACCGAGATCTTCGGAAGCGCTTGTGGCTCGTCATCGGCAGCCTGCAATGCCGGCGCTGCCGTCTGCAGGACAGTGAAAATGGTCGCGGCGAGCGTGGAGCAGCGGCCCCGTCTGGATGCGAGTATCGAATCGCGCATGGCGAGAAGTCTCCCTCGTTAGGAACGGCGATGACGTCTGGCTGGCGACACGACCCATCCGTGATGGCGTGTTGGCTGGCTGCATTGGTCCTTCTTGTGGAATGCGACTTTAGGTGAGAAAGCTTCTCATTTGCAACCGGGTGTTCTTCGAGGCATCATGTCGTCAGTGCTGTTGCCTTGGGTTGTCGAGGCTGGCTCGGGTTGGCCGGGGTCGGTGGACGACCGCATGAGATCGGGCGAGAGAGGTTGCCGTGTTCGCAGAAGATCATTCGCGACGACTGGTGATCGCCGCCGCCATCGCCGCCGTGCACGTGGCGGGAGTGTACGCGGCGCTCAACGTCGTACCGGAGCTGAAGCAGGCTGTTGCGCAAGTGCCGCTGCTGGTGACGTTTGTTTCGCCGCCTGAACCTGCGCCTCAACGCCCGTTGCCACAGGTCGCCGTGGTAACGCCGCAACGATTGGTGCAGATTCCCGACCTGCCTCAGATCGACATTCCCAATGAGGCGCCACGGTCTCCGCGCGCCATTACGGTTCCCTTGCAGCCCCCGCCGCCGGCTGCGCAATCTGCGGACCGAAGTACACCGAAGCTGGTTTCGACGGTTGAATATGTCCGCGAGCCTGCGCCTCGATATCCGCCGCAGTCACGCCGGCTGCGAGAGCAGGGCCTGGTGGTCCTGCGAGTCGTCATCGATGAACGCGGCTCGGCCAGCAGCATCGAAATAGAAACGTCCAGCGGGCATGCACGCCTGGACGACGCCGCGCGCGATGCAGTCTTGCGTGCCGCCTTCCGGCCCTATGTCGAAGACGGCGAGCCGCGCCGCGCCCTGGTACTGATACCCATCGAATTCGCATTAAATCGGGGTTCGGCGTAACTATTTCTCCTCGCCGCTGTCACAGACTTACTGCCCCCGCCAGCGACGGGTGCCTCGTTCATCATCGAGTGGAACAATCGACTACGGCGACCGTTGCCTGATGTGCCGAGGAGAGCAGGACGAGCCGTCTCGCACGATGGTGCAGCAATGCCTTGAACGGCAGCACCTCCATGGTGCGCAAGGGGATTTGATGGCGCGTTTCTTATCAGCAAAGTTACTTTACAGGTAGGTAGATTCTGTTTCGGAGTGCTTGCCTTCCTCGCAGAAACTTTATACCTTGCGCGGCGTTTCTGCGGTCTGTAGGACAGCGCGTCAATACGGAATTTACGGACTCACTCGGCCAATCTCAGGCTGTCTCAGGCTCAATCTGAGGATCGGGCGACGCGCGTGGAGGCCGGCAGGAACGGGGGTTGTATGCCCGCGAGCATACGCATCGAACGACCACTAACGGTTGCGCACTAACTATGCGGGGCTGAGCACTAGGTCCCGTGTCTTATTTTTGTTGAGCTGCAAAGCATGCCCTACGCACCAGCCACGGACAGTTCGTTTTTCACCCGCCGCGGCCTCGTCTTCGCCGCCATCATCCTGTTGCATGTCGGGATGTTCTATCTGCTGAACTCCGGGCTGTCCCATCAGATCATCGATGTGGTGCTGGGACCGATCGAGACCCGCATGATCGAGGAGGCGCCGAAGCAGGAAGAGCCGCCGCCGCCGCCGCCGCCGAAGATCGAAACCCCGCCGCCGTTCGTGCCGCCGCCGGAAATCTCGATCGACATCCCGGCCGACGCGCCGCCGACCAAGGCGATTCAGCAGACCACCACGGTCAAGCCGACCGCCCCGCCGCCGGTGGCCGCTCCGCCTCCGGTGCAGCGTACGGCTCCGCGCTCGGATGCGCGTCGCCCGTTGACGCAGCCCGAGTACCCACCTTCATCGCGTCGTGCTGGTGAAGCGGGCACGGTCATCCTCGAGGTCTATGTGCTCGAGAACGGCCGGGTCGGCGAAGCCAGGGTGAAGCAGTCGAGCGGCTACCCTCGCCTGGACGAGGCGGCCATGCGAGAAGTGAAGCGTTCCTGGCGCCTGGTCCCGGGCACCGAGAACGGCAAACCGGTTCCGATGTGGGGGCAGTTCGCCGTCACATTCAAACTCACGGACTGAGGCGCGTGCATCGCGTGACGAAGGGCCTGCCAGGCGCGGGCCCGGCAGACGGCAAGTAGAACTCCACCCACTGACCAAGGTCATTGATTTAATCGTAGAGGACATCGTTCCATGGCTCCGAACACCGAAAACGTCGAAAACCCCTTCGGCCTAAAAGCTCTCTGGGAGCAGGGTGGGGTGGTCGCGCACGGCACATTGATCATCATGGTGATCCTGTCGCTGGCCTCCTGGTACATCATTCTCACCAAGGCGTGGGACCAGCGGCGCCTGTTCAAGCAGTACAAGGAAGTCGAGAAGAATTTCTGGACCGCCGGCAACCTGCGTGACGGCGCTGCCAAGCTCAGTGGCAAGGACAACGCCTTCCGCATGATGGTGGAAGACGGCATGCGCGCCGCCCAGCATCACGAAGGCCGCCTGACCGACCAGATCCCGCTGCACGAGTGGATCACCGCGTCGCTGTATCGCACGGTGGATTCCATCAGCAAGCGTCTGAACACCGGCCTGTCGGTGCTCGCCACCACCGGTTCCACCGCGCCGTTCGTCGGTCTGTTCGGTACGGTGTGGGGCATCTACAACGCGCTGATCCAGATCTCCCTCGCCGGCCAGGCCTCGCTCGACAAGACCGCCGGTCCGATCGGTGAGGCGCTGATCATGACCGCCATCGGTCTGTTCGTCGCCGTGCCTGCGGTGTGGGGCTACAACTGGCTCCTGGGCCGTAACAAGGACCTGATCGAGAAGCTGCGTTACTTCGCTTCCGACCTGCACGCCTACCTGGTGAGCGGCGCCCGCGTCGAGAGCACCACTCCGGTCAGCCGTCCGGCGGCGGCCGCGCCTGCTGCCGCGGTGACTCGCAAGTAATCGTGAGGGGGCTCCGGTGTCCAGCCGGAGCCCTTCTCCTCACCGGAGCATCGTTCAATGAGTTCACAAACTGGCATGTACTCCGAGCCGACCGGCGAGGATGAAGAGAAAGCCATGTCGGAGATCAACACGACGCCCCTGGTGGACGTCATGTTGGTGCTGCTGATCGTGTTCATGATCACCATCCCGGTGATCACGCACACCGTTCCGGTCGAGTTGCCCAAGGTGCGTAACGAGGCGACCAAGACCGCGCCCGAGAACATCAATATCTCGGTGAACAAGGACGGCCAGATCTACTGGAACCAGACCCTGGTGCCGGACACAAACGCGCTGCTGGAGCGCCTGAAGGGCTCGGCGGTGCTCAAGCCGCAGCCGGAAGTGCATGTCCGTGCCGACCAGGCCACTCGCTACGAGTACGTTGGCCGCGTGATTCTTACCGCGCAGCGCGCCGGTATCCAGAAAGTCGGATTCATCACCGAACCCGGCCCCACTGGCGCCGTCTCTCGCTGACGCCCGCGCCAACCAGAAGAGGTATTTGCCATGGCAATGAGTGTAGGCGGGGGCGGCGCAGACGAACCCATGATGGACATCAACACGACGCCGTTGATCGACGTCATGTTGGTGCTGCTGATCATGTTCATCATCACGCTGCCGGTGATGACCCACGCGGTCAAGCTGGACATGCCCCAGACCAATCGTCCGCCGCCGGAGAATCAGGTGCAGATCGAGCCGATCCGCATCGACATCGACTGGGACGGCAGCGTGGTGTGGAACGGCACGCTGGTGCAGCTGGACCAGCTGGAAAGCTACTTCCGCGTCGAAGCGGCCAAGAATCCGCAGCCCGAGCTGCACGTGCGTCCGGAGCGCCGGGCGAATTACGATACGGTGGCCAAGGTGCTGGCGCTGGCCCAGCGCAACGGCATGCAGCGCATCGGCTTCGTCGGCAACGAACAATTCCTGGGCGAATAAGTAATGTCGTATCGTGTTCAGCCCGCGTTCAGGCGGGCCGGACACGATGGCCCGGATAGATCACGGTTGAAAACCAGCTGGCGGCGGGAGTCGAACAATTCCCGCCGCCGACCGTTTGTAGTCAGCGACCCACACGAGCTCTAGCGGTTCAGGGTGCCATACGGATATGGTGGCCGGCGAATTTATGGCCGCACCGGCGGTCATAAATCAAGAACGTACATGATCGCCTCGACTCCTGGGTCGACGATCGTGGACGCAAGACCGTGCATGGCCGGCTCGGCGGCCATGACGGAAGTGAATGTGGTTGATTCGCACCCTTTGTAATAGATCGGGAAACCATATGACTCGAGTACGTAGTTTTGCCGTCGCGCTTTCTCTCGCCCTGGGAGCCGCTGTCCCCGCGGTGAGCCTGCTGGCCCCGGCGGCACAGGCCGCCGAGCAGGAAAGAAAGATCACCACCAAGGCGGTCGCCACGCCGCTGAAGGCCGCCCAGGAGGCCATGCAGAAGAAGCAGTGGGACACGGCACTCAGCGAAATCAGGAAGGCCGCCGCGGTCGAGAAGAAGACCCCGTTCGAGGCCTACCAGATCGACGAGTTCATGGGCTACGTGCTCATTCAGCAGAAGAAGTTCGGCGAAGCGGCCCCGGTGTTCGAGCGCATGCTCAACTCCGGCATGGTGCCGGCCGAACAGGTCGACGAGCGCACCAAGACGGTGGCGCAGCTGTACTTCCAGGTGAAGGACTATGGCAAGGCCGCGCAATGGGCCCGGAAGTGGCTGGAGAAACATCCGAACACCGAGGACATGGGCATCCTGCTGGGCCAGTCGCAGTACCTGTTGAACGACTTCAAGGGCGCGGCGGCCACCATGACCAACGTCATCAACAATGCCGAGAAAGCCGGCCGCAAGCCCGACGAGAACTGGATCCAGATCGTCATGAGCTCGCATTTCAAGCTGGATAACAGGGACGGCATCGGCGAAGCGCTCAAGAAGATGGTTCGCTACTACCCCAAGGACGAGTATTGGGAGAACCTGCTGGACATCTATCGCCGCAAGGCCCAGGGCGACCGCATGACCCTCGGCTACTACCGCCTGATGAACGAGGTGGGCGTGCTCAAGGACAAGGGTGACATGGTCGAAATGGCGCAGCTCGCCATGGACGCGGGCGTGCCCGGCGAAGCCCAGGAAGTGGTGCAGAAGGGCATGAACGCCGGCACGCTCAAGAGCGGCGACAAGACCGAGCAGGGCCGTTATGACCGCCTGCTGGCCGGTGCCAAGAAGCAGTCGGATCTCGACAAGGCGGAGCTCGGGCAGCTGGCTGCCGCGGCGGAGAAGTCCACCTCGGGCCAGGCGCTGGTAGCGCTGGGCCAGGCCTACCTGAGCTATGGCGAGATCGACAAGGCCATCGCCGCCCTGCAGAAGGGCGTGGGCATGCCCGGTGTCACCGACATCGACGAGGCCCAGATCAGCCTTGGCATCGCCTACCTGAAGAAGGGCCAGAAGGACCAGGCTCGCAAGGCCTTCGACGCCGTCAAGAACGACTCCAAGTGGAACGACCTGGCCGACCTGTGGGTCATTCGTACCCAGTCGGCCTGATAGTCGACCTGACCTGATCTGAACCGACATAACGTCGTTTCCCAAAGCCCGGCCTTGGCCGGGCTTTGTCGTTTGGGCCGCCCGCACGGCGATTCAGGCTAGAATTCCAGCCTGCGAGCCCCCAGCACTGACCGTCGGAGCGAGTCCCCAGCGTGAGCGAATTCAAAGGCATTCCCATCGTCCGCAGCGGCGACAAGTACCGCACACCGCAGGGCTTCAGCGCCATCAAGGACGGCATCAAGGCGGCTGCGGGGTCCAGCTCCATCGAGTTCGGCCGCAAGCCGCAGTGGCTGCGCGCCCCGATGCCGGCCGGCCGCGGCTTCGATGCCGTCAAGAGCACGGTGAAAGAACACCGGCTCGCCACGGTCTGCGAAGAAGCCAAGTGTCCGAACATCGGCGAATGCTGGAACGCCGGCACCGCCACGATCATGCTCATGGGCGCGGTCTGCACGCGCGCCTGCCGCTTCTGTGCCGTCGATACCGGCAACCCTCATGGCTGGCTGGATGCGGACGAGCCGGCCAACAGTGCCCGCACCGTGCAGCTGATGAAGCTGAAATACGTCGTGCTCACTTCGGTGAATCGCGACGACCTGCCCGATGGGGGCGCTGCCCACTTCGCGGCGTGTGTGCGCGAGATCAAGGGCCTCAATCCGAATACCGCCGTCGAGGCGCTGACCCCGGACTTCCAGGGTGTCATGCAGGATGTCGAGACGGTCGTGTCGAGCGGTCTCGACGTGTTCGCCCAGAATGTCGAGACGGTGCGCCGCCTCACTCATCCGGTGCGCGACCCGCGCGCCAGCTACGAACAAACATTGGCCGTGCTCGGCCACGCCAAACGATTCCGTCCCGATGTATTGACCAAGACGAGCCTGATGCTCGGCCTCGGCGAAACGGATGAAGAGATCGCCACCGCGATGGACGACATGCGTGCGCAGGGCGTGGATATTCTCACGCTCGGCCAATACCTGCGGCCGACGCCGAATCACCTGGCTATCGAGCGCTGGGTCACGCCGGCGGAGTTCGAGCGTTATCGCGAGTGGGCGCTGGAGAAGGGATTCCTGGAGTGCGTGTCGGGCCCGCTGGTGCGTTCCAGCTATCGCGCCGAGCGGGCGCTGGAAAGAAACAATGCGGGGTTGAAGCCGGCGGTTAGCGGTTAGGGGTTGGTGAAGACAATCACTGACGACCATCGTGCCATCCTCCGATCTCATTTCTGTTCCGGACCAACCGCCAACCGCTAACCGCCAACCGCTGGTGCGCTGGTTGGGCCGCGTCGACTACGAGCCCACGTGGCGAGCGATGCAAACGTTCACCAACGAACGTGGCCCGGACACGCCCGACGAGATCTGGTTTCTCGAACATCCTCCCGTTTTCACGCTGGGCATGAATGCCGCGCCGGAGCACGTGCTCGCGCCCGGCGACATTCCCGTGGTGCAGATCGATCGCGGCGGCCAGGTCACCTATCACGGGCCGGGACAGCTCGTGGTCTATCCATTGCTCGATGTGAAGCGAGCCGGCCTCGGTGTGCGTCAGATGGTGACGGCACTGGAGAACGCCATCATCGATCTGCTCGCATCGTGGAACATCACCGCGGTTGCCAGGCGCGAGGCGCCGGGTGTGTATGTGGACGGGCGCAAAGTTGCGAGCATCGGGCTGCGGATCCGGCGGGGCAGCAGCTATCATGGGCTCGCGTTCAATGTTGCGATGGATCTCCAGCCGTTCCAGCGCATCAATCCCTGCGGCTATCGTGGCCTGGAAGTGATCGATCTGCGCTCGCTGGGCGTGAACGCAGGTGTGCAGGAAGTTGCGGATGCGTTGGCACCGCGGCTACTTGCATCATTGCGGCTGACGCCGAGCGTCGGCTGATCTTCTTCCATCTTCGTCAGTGCGCGTCGCTTCAGGACGCGACGTTTCAGGATAGTCACATGCGTGCAGTCGTTCTCAGCAGCTATGGGTCGCCTCCTGTCATGTCGGTGCAGGACATCTCTGCGCCGACATTGAAGCCCGGTCACGTTCGTTTGCGCGTGCACGCGGTCGGCTTCGGATTTCCCGATGCGTTGATGGTGGCAGGCAAGTATCAAGTGAAGCCGGAGGTGCCGTTTACGCCGGGCACCGAAGTGGCGGGCGTGATCTCTGACGTCGCCGCTGATGTCACGGAGTTCAAGCCGGGGCAGCGGGTGTTGGCGCTGCTGGCGCAGGGCGGCGGCCTGGCCGAGCAATGTATCGCTCCGGCGCAGGTGCTCATTCCACTCCCGGAGTCGATGAGCATGACGGCTGCGGCGGGGTTTCTCGTCAACTACGGCACCACGTATCACGCGTTGAAGCAGCGAGCAAACATTCAGCCGGGTGAAACATTGCTAGTGCTGGGCGCGGCTGGCGGCGTGGGTTTGGCTGCGATCGAGATTGGCAAGGCGCTAGGTGCGAGAGTGCTGGCGGCGGCGAGTACGCCGGAGAAGTTGGAGCTGGCGAAGCAACATGGCGCGGACGAGGTGTTCAATTACACGCAGGAGACGATCAAGGCGAAGGTGAAGGAGTTCACCGGGGATCGAGGCATCGATGTTGCGTATGATCCGGTCGGTGCGGACTTCGCGGAACAGGCTGTGAGGTCGATGGCGTGGAATGGACGCTACCTGGTGATCGGTTTTGCTGGAGGGAAGATTCCGGCGATCCCGTTGAATCTGCCGCTGCTCAAGGGCTGTTCAATTGTGGGCGTGTTCTGGGGAGCGCATACGCGCAAAGAGCCGGCGGTACACGCGGAGAACCTCAAGACCCTGTTTGAAATGTTCGAGAACGGGAAGATCAAGCCTCATGTCACGGAGTTGGCAGGGCTCGATCGGTTTACTGAAGCACTCGACGTTCTGAACACTCGGCGGTCGACGGGGAAGGTTGTTATTCGGGTCGCCGCGGATTGAAAGCGCTTGGCGTTTGATGCTTCGCGAAGAGGCGCGGTGGCTCGCAGCGGGAGGCTCAGGTAGGTCCTCCCGGCACCGCGCACCCGCCGTCGCCCGCTATCGCGGTCGGCGCTGCTTGCACATTGCGCTGCGCAGTCCCTGCTCCTCGCAAGCCCAGGGTGTACATCCATGTACACCCGCTCGGCGGAGCGAAGCAGTGCTTCGCTGAAAGACACCGCCGAGCCCGTATGGCTGCTGCCCCGACCAACATCCATGTTGGATCGAGGCTGCCGGGAGGACCTACCTGAGCCTCCCGCTGCCGATACGTGTGCGGTACGACCGAGCAAACAAGAATAAGAAGTAGTCTGCCCTGCGTGGCCTCTTTTTTTTCCTTGCCAAACCTCTTGGCGGCGCGGCGATTGTCAGCAGTGCGTCAGAGCACCACCATCACTCGCTCGTGCGCCGTCAGCTCTCGGTACAAATCATCCAACTGCTGCTTACTGTGCGCAGTGAACGTGCACGTGAGGCTCAGATAGCTGCCGCTAGTGCTGGGGCGTTCTTCGATCTTGTGGGGTTCGATGGGGCCGGTGTGCTTCTGGATGATGCCGAGCACGATGCTGCGGAAGTCGTCGGTGCGGCGGCCCATGACTTTCAGGGGGAAGTCGCAGGGGAACTTGAACAGGGTGTCGGAAGCGTCGGTCATGGGCACGATATGCGGCCGTGGCGCCAGCAAGTCAAGCTGGCGTATACGCCGGGGTGCCGGCCAATCGCTGACGCAGGTTCTCGAAGGACTCGCTCAGGCGCAGGTAGGCGGGGCCAGGGAGGCCCGTGCCGATGGGGGAGCCGTCGACGCAGGTGATGGGCAGCACGTCGCGGGTTGCGGCTGAGATCCATACCTCGTCGGCCGCGCGCAGCTCGGCGAGGGGAACGTCGCGAATTTCCACGGGCATCACACCGGTGGCGAGCGACAGGGTCGCATCGCGAGTCGTGCCGGGGAGGATGCGATGACTGTTGGGCGGTGTGATCAGCACGCCATCGCGGACGATGAAAATACTGGTGGACGCGCCTTCGAGCACCTGACCGTTGCGGATGATGATGGCCTCGTTCGCACCGGCATCCATGGCTTGCTGTTTCATCAGAACATTCGCCAGCAAGGCCGTGGTCTTGATGTCACAACGACCCCAGCGAAAATCCTCTACGGTGATGGCACTCAGCCCGGCTGCACGTTGAGCCTCTGTGAATACAGGCAGCGGCGATGCCATGGCGAACACAGTGGGTTTGACCACGGCGGGGAACGCGTGATTCCGGCCGAACTCCATGCCGCGCGTGACTTGCACATAGACGTACATGTCGCCACCGCCATTGCGCGCGATCAATCGTTCGAGGATGTCCTGCCACGCTGCGTGAGAGTGCGGGTTCTCCAGGCGTATCTCCTGCAGGCTGCGAGCCAGGCGGTCGAAGTGTTCGCAAAATAGAAACATTCGGCCGCCGAACACCGGCAGCACTTCATACACGCTGTCGCCGAACAGGAAGCCCCGGTCCAGTGGCGAGATGCGGGCATTGCGCAGTGCTACGTACTCGCCATTGAGGTAGCACTGCGGAAGTGGCTCGGCCATTTCAAGAAAGAACTGACTGGTGACTGATGACTGGTCAGAGAAGAACTATTGGAACCAGAGCTTCACGTCATCCGCGAGGCGGCCGAAGAAGCCGGCTTCCGGCACTTCCTGGGCGGGATGCAGCGGGTACGTGCCGATCACCTTGTCACCCAGCGTCAGACGCAACTGGCCAGCGGGTTTGGATGGCGACAACGGCGCGAACAGCGGGTTTGGCACGTCGGCGGCCGCGCCCAGCAGATTCTCCTGGCCGCGAGGAATGGTCACGTAGATGTCCTGGGTCACGTCCAGCGGCACTTCGTCCGCTGCTCCCTTCCAGACCTTGACGGTCATCACCGGTGCCTTGTTCGCGTACAGCTGGCGCGTTTGATAGAAGTTGAAACCGTAGTTGAGCAGGGCGGAGCTGGCGTCTTCACGCGCACGCACCGACGGCGAGCCCATCACCACGGAGATCAGGCGCATGCCATCGCGCTGCGCCGACGAGACCAGGCAGTAACCGGCGGACTCGGTGTGGCCGGTCTTCAGCCCGTCGACGCTCGGGTCGCGATCGAGCAGGCCGTTGCGATTCGGTTGCGTGATCTTGTTCCAGGTGAACGACCGCTGCGAGTACCACTTGTAATATTCCGGATATTCCTTGATCAGAGCCCGGGACAGCACCGCGATGTCGCGCGCTGTGGTGTAGTGCTCGGGGTGGGGCATGCCCGGGCTGTTCTGGAAGCGCGTGCCGACCATGCCGAGCTGCTGCGCGTATCTGTTCATCAAATCCACGAACACCGGCTCGCTGCCGGCGACGTGCTCGGCCAGCGCGACGGTGGCATCGTTGCCGGACTGCACGATCAGGCCCTGAATCAGATTCTCCACGCTGACCTGCGTGCCCACGTCGACGAACATGCGTGAGCCTTCCTGCGCGCGCGCGTGCGGGCTGATCGTCACCATGTCGGTGAGCTTGATGCGGCCGTCCTTGAGCGCATGAAACACGGCGTATGCCGTCATCAGCTTGGTGAGGCTCGCGGGCTCGAGACGTTCGTTCTCGTTGCTCGCGGTCAGTGGCTGGTCGCTGGCGTAGTCGAGCAGGATGTAGCCGCGGGCCTGCACTTGCGGGGGCGCCGGAATCGGCGGCGGTTTGACGCCGGAAGCATTGCTCAGTGCAGTGACATCGGGCAGCGGTGCGGCGATGGCGCGGTCAGCTACTGGCGATTCGGATTCTGAACAGGCGACCAGCGACAACGCAACGAGCAGCGTGGCGGCAAGCTTCAGCGGGACGGGCGTGGTTTCAGGCATGGTTTCGGCCCATGAACGATGTGAACGATTGAGTGGACAAGGTCGTAAGCGCAGGTGCGAGGCAAATTCTACCGAGCGAGGCCGCGCGAAAGTAGGCGAATTGTGGCAATCGTGTGCCCGCCGCCGGGCACACGGAAATGGATTGCGGGATCAATTGGCGGCGAGGCGAGCGTCGGACACGCCGAGCGCGCGCAGGCGCTGCACTACACGATCGAATTCGTTGACGCTCGGAATGGGCCCGACACGCACGCGGTACAGGGTCTTGCCGCCGACCTGGTCTTCTCGCACGAACGCGTTGTCGACGCCCTTGGAGCGCAACTGTCCCAGCAGCCGCGCGGCATTCGCTTCGGCTGCGAACGCGCCAGCCTGCACATACAAATCCGACGTGGCGGTCGGTGCCGGCGGCGGCGAGGCTTTTTGCATCGGCGTCAGAGCGCGTACTTCCACGAACGTCGTGCCCGCCTTGAGCATGTCGAGCTTGGCCGCCGCGGTATAGGACAGATCGATGATGCGCCCATCCTTGAACGGGCCGCGATCGTTGACGCGCACGATCACGTGCTTGCCGTTGCTCAGGTTGGTGACTTGTACATACGAGGGCAACGGCAACGTCTTATGCGCCGCCGTCATCGCGTACATGTCGTAACGCTCGCCGTTGGAAGTGCTGGCTGCGTGAAAGCCAGGCCCGTACCACGAGGCGACACCTCGCTCCAGATAGCCTTCAGCGCTATCGAGCACGAAGTAGCGCTTGCCCAGCACGGTGTAGAAGGGCGGATTGCCGCGAGCCGACTTGGGCTCGCTGCGCGGCACGGGCTCGGGAATGTTGTCGATCTCCGCCGGAATGGGCGACGGCGGCGGCAGGGACGGGTGCTTGGGAGGCTGAATGGGCCGCGAGATGCCGCAACCGGCGAGGATCAGAGCCAGCGCCAGGGGCAGCCAATTCAGCGCGGTCGGGAGTGTCGAGGGCAGTGTCGAGGATGGTCCGGCCTGCACTCTCATCTCTCGGCGTCCATCATGAAATTCTGAATGGCCTCGCCCAGGTCATGCACCGCCATCGCGTACATGGGACTGCGGTTGTAACGAGTGATGACATAGAAGTTGTTGAAGCCTACCCGGTACACCGGTCCCTCCTTGCCCTGTGCCACGATCAGCATCGCCGGCGCGTCCGGCGGCAGCTCAGTCTCAAACCTCACGCCCTTGTCGCGTAATGATTGCACGGTCTCGTTCAAAGCCAACTTGACGTCGAACCGCGACATGTCCGGGTCGTTCAGCGTGGCGTTCACCACCACCTGCTGGCCGTTCACCCAGCCGTGGTCGGTCAGGTAATTGGCGATCGAGGCCACCACGTCGTCCCAGCTGTTCCACAGGTCGCGATGGCCGTCGCCATCGCCGTCCACCGCCCATTTGCGGTAGCTCGAAGAAATGAACTGCGCCGCGCCCATGGCGCCTGCGTAGGAGCCGAGCGCGCTGGCCGGATCGACTTTTTCCTCGCGCGACAACAGCAGGAATTCCTGCAGCTCGCTCAGGAAGAAGGCGCCGCGCGGCGGATAATCAAAGCCCAATGTCACCAGCGCGTCGAGCACTTTGTAGCGCCCGGTGATGCGGCCGAACGAGGTTTCCACGCCGAGGATGCCGACGACGACGTCCGCGAGCTGCGGGTCGGGAATCTGCTTGAGCTTCTCGCCGTGCGCGAGCCAGAAGTCCGCGCCTTGATTGATGCGCTTCTCGGTGAGGAAACGATCGCGATACTCGTGCCACGGCACCACGCGCTCGGCGGGCCGGCTGATGGCATCGAGAATGGGTTGCCTGGTCTCGGCGCTCTTCAACAGCGCTTCGAGCTTGGCCTTCTCGAAACCGTGATCGCGCGTCATGGTCTCGATGAAGGAGCGCACCTCGGGACGCTTGATGTCGAAGGCTTGCGCCGGCGCGCTCGCGGCCAACAAAACAATGGGGGACAGCAGCGCCAGGGACTGTAGATTCTTCAGCACGATCAGCTTGTAACCCGCGAGGCGGCCAACGAGTCGGTTATCGACGACAGGGACATTCTCAACGGCTCACGAGTTTCCGCTTCGCGCACAAGGACATGAGAATACCGAAACCTGCCATGAGGGTCACCATTGCAGTGCCGCCATAGCTGATGAAGGGCAGCGGCACGCCCACCACCGGCAACAGGCCCGTGACCATGCCGGTGTTGACGAACACATACACGCAGAACGTCAGCGCCAGACTGCCGGAAGCCAGCCGCGAGAATGTGTCGTGTGCGGTGGCTGCCAGATACAGCGAGCGGCCGATGACGAACAGGAACAACAGGATCACGGTGATCAGCCCGATCAGTCCCCATTCCTCGCCGATCACCGCGAAGATGAAGTCGGTGGAGCGTTCGGGGAGGAACTCCAGCTGCGCCTGGCTGCCGTTGAGATAGCCCTTGCCGAAGATGCCGCCCGAGCCGATCGCGATCTGCGACTGGATGATGTGATAGCCCGAGCCGAGCGGATCGCTTTGTGGATCGAGGAAAGTGAGCACACGTTGCTTTTGATAGTCGTGCAGCAGGAAGTGCCACGCGACCACGGCGACCGGCACCAGCAAGCTCACCACCCCGAGGATGTAGCGAAGCTGCAGCCCCGCGAGCAGCACGACCATGCCGCCTGCGGAGGCGACCAGCAGCGACGTGCCCAAGTCCGGCTGCTCGGCGATGAGCAACGTGGGAATGCCGATGGCCAGCGCCAGCACCAGCAGCGATGTCAGGCTCGGCGGCAACGGGCGCTCGTGCAGAAACCAGGCGCACGCCAGCGGTACCGCGAGCTTCATGAGCTCGGAAGGCTGGAAGCGCACGATACCCAGATCGAGCCAGCGCTGCGCGCCCATGGCAATGTCGCCGGTCACCATCACCAGCAGCAGCATGATCAATCCCGCCACATACGCCACCGGAGCGGAGTTGCGAATGATCCGAGGCGGCACCTGGGCCAGCATGATCATTGCCACCAGGCCGAGTGCGAAGCGCGCCAGTTGCGCTTCGAGCATGTCCAGGCTGCTGCCCGATGCGCTGAACAGCACGATGCTGCCGACGGCGCCAACCATGCACAGCGCGATGAACAGCGGACCGTCGAGATGCAGCGCGAACAGCAGGCGTGCAGTGCCCGTCAGCGTGCGCTGAGTGCGCGATGTCTCCAGTGCGTCCAGGCTCATTCGGTCTCTCCTGGTTGCGGTCTGGCCACGGGCGGCGCTGGCTTGCGCTTGGCGTCCTGTTCCGCCAGCTGTTCGGGAGTCAGCAAATAAGCATCGAGGATGCGGCGCGCAATCGGAGCGGCATACGCCGAACCGCCGCCCGGCGCGTTCTCGACGATGACCGCGACCGCAATGCGCGGTGCCTCGACCGGCGCGAACGCGACAAACAGGGCGTGATCGCGCAGATGCTCGGCGAGCTCGCCCGCCTTTTTCATTTTTTCGTTGGCGGCCACCGTGTACACCTGCGCAGTGCCGCTCTTGCCCGCAATCTTGTACTGCGCGTTCGCAGTCGCGCCTCGCGCGGTACCGTAAGGAGCATTGGCCACGTCGTACATGCCGCCGATCGCAACGTCCCAGGCGGCTGGGTCGTTCACGTGCGCGGGAGGCAGCGGCGACGGCTTCAATTCGGTCACTTGGCCCGTCGTCACGTTACGGACGGCGCGTACCAGTCTCGGCTTGAAGCGTTGTCCGCGGTTGGCGATGGTGGCCGTGGCGTGCGCCAGCTGCAGCGGCGTGGCCGTCATGTAGCCCTGGCCGATGCCGATGCTGATGGTGTCGCCGGGAAACCAGATCTGTGCTTCTTTGCGGCGAAACGCGGTTCTTTTCCATTCCGTCGATGGCAACAGGCCGTTCTTTTCGCCGGGAATGTCGATGCCCGTGAGCTGGCCCATGCCGAACTGCGACAGATAGTCGTGGATGCGATCCACGCCCATCTGGTTGGCGACGTCATAGAAATAAACGTCGCAGGAAGTGGCGAGTGCCTTGCGCATGTCGACGTGGCCGTGGCCACCGGGCTTCCAGTCGCGCCAGGGCCGGCTGACGCCGGGCATGCGATAGGCGCCGCGGCAGAACACGGAGTGCGCCGGTGTCACGATGCCGTACTCGAGCGCGGCCAGCGCCATCATCGGTTTCACGGTCGAGCCTGGCGGATACACGCCGCGAATGACGCGGTCGTACATGGGCCGGTTGGGATCTTCGGTCAGCGCCAGGTATTCCGGACGCGTCAAACCGCGAGCGAACAGGTTTGGATCGAAGGCCGGCGTGCTGACGAAGGCGATGATGTCGCCGTTGGCCGGATCGATCGCCACGGCCGAGGCACGCTGACCGCGCAATGCTTCTTCCGCCGCCTGCTGCACTCTCTGGTCGATAGTGAGGAACAAATCGTTGCCGGCGACCGGCTCGCGCCGCTCCAGCTTGGCAGCTTCGTTGCCGATGCGCTCGACACTGCGGCCTTGAGCGTTCACCAGCAACTGCTGGAAGCCGGCTTTGCCGTGCAGCTGGTTCTCATACGCGTACTCGACGCCGTTCTTGCCGGTGAGCGTGGTGCCGGCGTAGTCGTCCATGTTGAGACGTTTCTTGTCTTCCTCGCTGATCGCGCCGACGTAGCCGATCGCGTGCACGCTGCTTTCGGCCAGCGGGTAGTAGCGAGTGAGGCGCGGCCGGATCTCGACACCTGGAAACTGGTGCCGACGTGCGGCGAACCGCGCCAGCTCCAGCTCGGTGAGCTGCAACTTGATGGGAACCGCGTCGAAGCTGCGCCGCCCGCGCAGATCGCGCTTGATGTTGGGGATGTTGTCCTCGTCGATCAGCCCGATCGCGGCGATGCCGCGCAAGGTCGCGTCGATATCGGAGACCTGTTCCTTGGTCAACTCCAATTGATAGGACGGCGCGTTGGTCGCCAGCGGCAGGCCGTTGCGATCGAGGATCAGGCCGCGGTTGGGGGGAATGGGCTCGATGCGGATGCGGTTGCCTTGCGAGAGCGCGGCGAAGTAGTCGTACTTGGCGACCTGCAGCCACACCAGCCGCGAGATCACCAGACCCATCGCGATCACCATGAGCACGGCCGCGATCACCGCACGCTGTTCGAACAGCTGCGTTTCGGAGACGTGATCCTTGATGCGGACGGAGCGAGCCATTGCTAGCCGGTGGCGAAGTTACCGGGTCCTCCGGTTCCAGGTGTCCAGAACGGCGACCAGAATCGGCCACAACATCGCGCCGCTGATCACCGGCAGCCAGCGCATCCAGGTCGTGACCGGCTGGCCGATGATGCCATCCAGCCAGAAGACGATGAACTGATACACGGCCAATAACATGAACACAGTCGCAGTCTGTTGCGACATCGGAAAGACCCGGAAGCGCAGCTGGTTTTTGTGCGTAATGTAAGCAACCACAAGGAACGCGAGCGCGTGCTGGCCGAGGATGATGCCCTTGAGCACGTCGATGGCCAGGCCGCAAAACCAGGCGAACATCAGGCCGGCGATGCGGGGTGCGCTCAAGGCCCAGTAAATCACCAGCAACAGCAGCAGGTCCGGCCGTGCCGCGTTGATCGGCTCGGGCAGCGGCAGCACCGCAAAGATGGCCGCCACGACGACCGTGAGCGTGACTCTCAAACGGCTGATTCGACCGTCACTCACGATGGCTCATCCGGCTCATTCTTGGGGTGGCTGAGTGGCTGGCGCCGGCGGACTCGAAGTCGTCGCCGGACTTGCGGCCGGGCGCGCCGCTGCTGGAGCGGCCGCCGAGGATTTCGCCGGTGGCGGCTTGCTGGTCGAGGCGGGCGCTTCGGCCGGCGGCGGCTGATCGGTCCAGAGCAACAGCACTTCGCGATCGCGGTCGAGCTGAGCCAGCGGCTTGGCTTCCACCAGCGCGAAAGTATCGGCCGCGTTGCGTTCCACTCGGGTCACGCGGGCCACCGGATAACCGGCTGGGAAGATGCCGTCGAGGCCCGAGGAGACCAGCAGGTCGCCAGTCCTCACGTCCGATTCCACGGTCAGGTACGGCAGGCTGAGCTTGTTCAGGTCGCCGGTGCCGACCGCGATCGAACGGATGCCGTTGCGGTTCACCTGCACCGGAATGGCGTGCTCGGCGTCGCTGATCAGGATGAGGGTGGAGGTGAACTTGTCGACCTGAACCACCTGGCCGAAGATGCCGAACGCGTCCAGCACCGGCTGATTCCTGAACACGCCGTCGTCGGCGCCCTTGTTGATGCGGATGCGGTGACGGAACGGATCGACGTCGACCCGCATGATCTCGGCGATCAGGGTCCGCCCGCCGACACCGGCGGACGCCTCGCGGACTGCCCGCAGCCTGAGGTTTTCTTCACGCAGCGAATCGAATTGCAGCAGCTTCACGCGTGCCGCGCGCAATTCTTCGGTCAGCTCGGCGTTTTCCGCCCGTAGCCGGGCCCGGTCGGCGAAGCTGCCGGTCAGCCAGCCCCAGAGCTGGCCGGGGGCCTGCACGACCGTATAGATCGGCGAAGCGGCCGCGCCCATCCACAGCCGCACCGTTTCCAGGTAATGGCCGCGGTGGTCGAGCATCATGACGGCGACCGACACCACGCCCAGGAAAAACAAGCCGGCGCCGAGCGGCGGGCCTCGGCCAATGATGTTCCGGCTATCGGAGCTGAGGGTCACCATGGGCAAAAGTGACTGGTGACTGGTGATGGATGATTAGGCAGAAATTCGCGAGTCCCGTACCGTTGGTTTCTCGGCCCGTGCGCAGAAGTCTCGAGCGGGCTATTCCAGATTGAACAGTGCCGGACCGTGCTCGTCGATGAGCTCCAGCATCCGGCCGCCGCCGCGGGCCACGCAGGTCAGCGGATCTTCGGAGACGACTACCGGCAGGCCGGTCTCTTCCATCAGCAGCTTGTCGATATCACGCAGCAGCGCGCCGCCGCCGGTGAGCACGATGCCGCGTTCGGCCACGTCCGCACCCAGCTCCGGCGGGGTCTGTTCCAGCGCCACCTTGACCGCACCGACGATGCCGGCCAGCGGCTCCTGCAGCGCTTCGAGGATTTCGTTGGAATTGAGCGTGAAGCTGCGCGGCACGCCTTCGGAGAGGTTGCGGCCCTTGACCGAAATCTCGTTCACCTGCTGGCCGGGGTAGGCCGAGCCGATCTCGATCTTGATCTTCTCGGCGGTGGCTTCGCCGATCAGGATGCCGTAGTTGCGGCGGACGTAATTGATGATGGCGTCATCGAAGCGATCGCCGCCGATGCGCACCGATGACGCATAGACGATGCCGTTCAACGAAATCACCGCGACTTCCGACGTGCCACCGCCGATGTCGAGCACCATCGAGCCGCGGGCTTCGTGCACCGGCAGGCCCGCGCCGACCGCCGCAGCCATCGGCTCTTCGATCAGGCGTACCCAGCGGGCACCGGCGCCTTCGGCCGATTCCTGAATCGCGCGGCGTTCCACCTGGGTGGAGCCGTAAGGCACGCAGATCAGCACGCGCGGGCTGGGGCGCATCAGACGATTGCCGTGCACCTTTTCGATGAAGTACTGCAACATCTTTTCGGTGACGGTGAAGTCGGCGATCACGCCGTCCTTCATCGGACGGATGGCGGTGATGTGGCCGGGCGTGCGGCCCAGCATGTTCTTCGCTTCCTGACCGACCGCTTCGATCTTCTTGCCGGCGCGGCCCGGCTCCTCGCGAATCGCGACCACCGAGGGCTCGTTCAGCACGATGCCCTTGCCGCGCACATAGATGAGGGTATTGGCGGTGCCCAGATCGATAGACAGATCGTTCGAGAAATACCCGCGGAGGTTTTTAAACATGGTTGTTGTGCGTCGAGCGTACGGGTCGACAGGCGCGAGAAAGGGGGGCAAAAAAGTTGCGGTACTCTAGCAACGGGTTTCACATAGCACAAGCTTTCAGGTGTATGATTGGCCCGCATTTTTCCAGGGATTTTCGCGGTCTTTGCGCGCTTCGTTAGTGCTTCGCCTCATGGCGGGTGCCAACTCGAGCGGCACGGCCTGCGATTTCATTCACGGTCTTTCATCGGAAACATTCGCCTCATGAGTCTTACTCGTCACGATGTGGAGAACATCGCGCACCTGGCGCGCCTCGCGCTCAGCGAGGAACAGCTGCCGGTGTACGTCGACAGCCTGTCGAAGATATTCGACTTCGTTGCGCAGCTCGATGCGGCGGACACCGCTTCGGTCGAGCCGATGGCGCACCCGCTCGCCGATCAGGTGCAGCGCCTGCGCCCGGATGAAGTGCTGGATACCGACCAGCACGTCAAATACCAGCGCAACGCGCCGCGCGTCGAAGCGGACCTGTACCTGGTGCCCAAGGTCATCGAATGACCCTCCGGCAGCGGTTAGCGGTTAGCGGTTCGCGGTTGGTGCGGACAGCGGACCGGGAGCCGACTTCCGTGTCTGACTAACCACCAACCGCTAACCGCCAACCGCTTTTTCCTAGTCACCATTCACTTCCGGTTCCAGCATGACCGAACTGCACCACCTGACCCTGGCCGAGCTCAACGAGGGACTGCGGGCACGCCGCTTTTCCAGCGTCGAGCTGACCAGGCACTACCTGGCGCGCATCGAGCGCCTGAACCCGACGCTGAACGCGTTGATTACCGTGACCGGCCAGCAGGCGCTCGCGCAGGCGCAACGCGCTGACGAGCTGCTGGCCGCGGGCGAGGCCACCAGTGCGCTGGCCGGTCTGCCGCTGATTCACAAGGACATCTTCTGCACGGACGGTGTATTGACCACGTGCGGCTCGCGCATGTTGTCCAACTTCGTCGCGCCCTATGACGCCACCATCGTGGAGCGGCTGTCGCAAGCCGGTGTCGTGATGCTCGGCAAGGCGAACATGGACGAGTTCGCGATGGGTTCGTCGAATGAGACCAGCTACTACGGGCCCGTCAAGAATCCGTGGGACCTGAAGAAGGTGCCGGGTGGCTCGTCCGGCGGGTCGGCCGCGGCCGTGGCTGCTCGCCTGGCGCCGGTTGCCACCGCCACCGATACCGGCGGCTCTATTCGGCAACCCGCCGCGCTCACCGGCCTCACGGGGTTGAAGCCGACCTATGGGCGCGTATCCCGATACGGGATGATCGCGTTCGCTTCCAGTCTCGATCAGGCGGGGACGCTGACCTTTACCGCGAAAGATGCCGCGATGGTTCTGCGTGACATGGCTGGCTTCGATCCGCGCGACTCGACGAGCGTGGATACGCCGGTCCCGGACTATCTCGCGACGCTGGATCAGCCGCTCGGCGGCTTGAAGATCGGCCTGCTCAAGGAGTTCTTCGAAGGCCTGGAAGCCTCCACCGCGAAGCTGATTCGCGACGCGCTGCAGGTGTACGAGCGCATGGGCGCCAAGCTGATCGAAGTGAGCTTGCCGAACCTGCCGTTGTCCGTGCCTACGTACTACGTGGTTGCGCCGGCCGAGTGCTCGTCGAACCTGTCGCGGTTCGATGGCGTGCGTTTCGGTCATCGCTGCGAGAATCCGAAAGACCTGCTCGACATGTACAAGCGCTCGCGCGGCGAAGGTTTCGGCGCCGAAGTGAAGCGTCGCATCATGACCGGCACGTATGTGCTGTCCGCCGGTTACTACGATGCTTATTACTTGCGTGCACAGAAGGTGCGGCGCCTGATCACCGACGACTTCGCGCGCGCCTTCGCCCAGGTCGATGTGTTGATGGGGCCGACGTCACCGACGCCCGCGTTCGACATCGGTGCCAAGGTCGACGACCCGATCACCATGTACTTGAACGACATCTACACCATCGGTGCCAACCTTGCGGGCCTGCCGGCCCTGTCGATTCCATGTGGCATGGTGGCCAATGGCGAGACGAATCTGCCGGTGGGCTTGCAGATCATCGGTCCGCACTTCGCCGAGGCGAAACTGCTGAACGTAGCGCACGGCTACCAGAAAGAGACGGCCTGGCACCGGGCCATTCCGAAGGATTACGAATGATGAGCTGGGAAACCGTCATCGGTTTGGAAATTCACGCGCAGCTGGCAACGCGCAGCAAGATCTTTTCCAGCGCCGCCACTGCGTATGGTGCCGCGCCGAATTCGCAAGCGAACCTGGTCGACCTGGGCTATCCAGGCGTGCTGCCGGTGCTGAATGGCGAAGCGGTGCGCATGGCTGTGAAGTTCGGTCTTGCCGTGGACGCGCAGATCGCGCCGCGTTCCATCTTCGCGCGCAAGAACTACTTCTATCCCGACCTCCCGAAGGGCTACCAGATCAGCCAATACGAGTTGCCGATCGTGCAGGGTGGGTTCCTCGAAATTCCCAAAAAAATAAGGATTACGCGGGCGCACCTCGAGGAGGACGCCGGAAAGTCGCTGCACGAAGCATTCCGCGGCATGAGCGGCATCGATCTCAACCGCGCCGGCACGCCGCTCCTCGAGATAGTCTCCGAGCCCGATCTGCGCGGCGCGCAGGAGGCGGTGGCGTATGCCAAGGCCCTGCATCGGCTGGTCACGTGGATCGGCATCTGCGACGGCAACATGCAGGAAGGCTCGTTTCGCTGCGACGCTAATGTCTCGGTGCGCAGGGCCGGAGAGAAGCTCGGCACGCGCTGCGAGATCAAGAACCTCAACTCCTTCCGCTTCATGGAGCACGCCATCGAGTACGAGGCGCGGCGCCAGATCGAGATCCTCGAAGGCGGCGGCAGGGTGGAGCAGGAGACGCGCCTCTACGACCCGGAGCGCGATGAAACCAGGTCGATGCGCACAAAGGAGGAGGCGCACGACTACCGCTACTTTCCCGATCCCGACCTGCTGCCCCTCGTGGTCGAGGAGAAGCTGGTCGAAGAGCTGCGCCGCGGCCTGCCGGAGCTGCCGGAGGCGAGGCG
>NZ_DASWVW010000010.1:0-256393 GCF_036406195.1 Steroidobacter sp. | reverse complement strand
ATCGTCTGCATCGTCTGCATCGCTCACTCCAGTGGTGGTTGACCTGGAGCGGCATTGTCCGCACGCGCGAATAGATCGGAAGAACGCCTCGGAGTTAACGCTTACGTTGTAAAAGACATCGCCTTCGAACAATGCCTTGCCTGCGCTCTGCGCGATCAGCCGCGTCGCGATGCTATTCAGCGCCACATGGAACGCCTCCTTCAGCGGCTGCGCCGCGAAGTAGTAAGGGTTGGCGTAATAGCCGAGCTGAAAGAAGTCCTCGCCGGTCAGCGCTTCCAGGAACCCAAGCTCCCGTGCATCGATGTTCGGCCCGCGCGAGGTTGGCGAAACTCCATCGACTCCCGCCCAGCGAAAGAGAATGTCCTTCACATCATCAAGTGCAGCGGAATCATCAGTGAAGATGTCGTCGATATCGAGCGCCAGGAAGTCAACTACGAGCTGTCTGAGGTTTCCAGTACCCGTGTCATCCGATGACACTACGAAGTGCAAATCCGGCAGATCGCCATACCCTCGAACTGTTGGCAATAGACTTACGTCCTCGTCTAGTGGAGCTGTCTGCGTATAGAACGTATTAGCACTGTCATATTGGAACCACACATCGTGGACGGCGCGCGTGTCAAGGCCGCTGCCCGTATCGACGGTGAATGTGCTCGTATGCGTAACCGTGTGGCCCTGGTTAAGCTGGCTGACTTCAGAAGCCGCAAGATTGATGCTGACGATGTCGAGATCAGCAAGCGAATAAAGTTCCGCCTCCTCGCTATAGCCATTTTCATTGGCATCAACCCACATGATGAGGTCTTCATAGGCCGCATCCTCGGCGTTAATCAGCCAGTCGTGGTTAAGATCGTAGGACGCCAGCGCCGCGAACCCGTTAGCAAAGCCAGTTGAATTGCCGAACAGTTCCGTGTTGTCGTTGATGATGCCGTCGTCGTTCAGGTCGATGGCCAGCAGGCCATCGCCGCCTGTAACCCAGCCGGAATTTTCGGCAAAACCATCGGCGTCGATATCCCAGAAGGTCGTACTGTTGGCGAGGCTCGTTAGCTCAATTGTACCGCTGTCATCAAGATCGAATACGAGTGGCGAAGTCGCGCTCCAGCCGTCAAAAATCCGATCGGCTACGAATCCCAGATACTCCGATACGAGCCATGACACCAAGCCTCCCCCCGGTCCGCTGATCGTAATATCTGAGCCCGGCGACCAATATTCGCCGAAGCCCAAGTCATCGTTATCGGGCAGATTGAGCCCATCTGGATAGGCGGTGGTGCTTATGCCGCTTATAGCCGTGTCCATGCCGCTGTTGCAGTTTACGGTCAACGGATTGTATGCGTACTCTGCCGCATCAAGGGCGTCGATGTTGGCGGTGAGTTGGTCCCACTCGTTCGAAAGGTCGGGAGCTTCCCCTGCAACGAACGATCCGCGGCTTGATGCTCCGCCCTGCTGGAGGCTGGAATCCCAGTCTGGATTGTCGCTTTGATTCCACGTGCTTTCATCTCCATAGGCGCCGTAGAGTTTTCCTTGTGGATAGTCCACGGAGGCAGGGCTCGCCTTGTTGATCGACGGCATCGACGCTGTATCGTAGGCGCTTGATCCCAAGCGCGCCCAGCCTTTTACATCTCCATTTGAATCTAGATACAGCACGTACTTGTGATGCGTGCCTCCTGCTAGGGGCTTGTAGTAGTAGACAATCTGCTCGTCAGCCATGACTCATTCTCCCTTTCTATATTTCACAACGCCGCATCGGAAAACACATTAGCGTCCGCCTTCACGAGGCGCCCGTCGTCGAAGAACAAACAAATTCTGTAGAAGGTAACCCCAGACAAAAGACCAAATAGTTGGCGGCCAGCGTTCTGTTCGGAGTAAATGACTTTGTCAAATTGATGCGGTCGTCGCGGAAATTCCTTGGGGCGTCTCAGGGCGCGTTCCGTAAGGTCGCTCACATCCTTGAATCCGGCCTCATCAAGCACCGCCATGGCGCTCTCGTAGTCCGAGCAACATGACTGAAGGAAGTCGGTGACGATCCGGCTGAGGACGATGGTGTCGCTTGCCGAGCCGGGCTTCATCCTGCTGGCGAGATCGTAGATTTCTTGCAGAGACTTAGCCGCCGACAGACGCGGAATATCGAGGCTTGTCTCGTCGGGTCCGGGCATCGCATCAGGATCGTCCGGGAATTTCGTCCACTCCTTGTTCACGGGAACCTTATCTTTCTTTTGTAGCGCTTCATTTCCATATGCGGCGACAAAGCCACCCGTCAGGGCAAGGGCCATCACGATGACACCAAAAGCAAACTTCATCTCAACTATCCTTCATATTGAGAGCTGGTCCTCCAATACGGGATGGCATCGGCGAGCGAGAGAGTCCAGTGTTCGTATTGTTTGTGTTCAAAGGGAATAGTCCCTGCTTTATGGTCCCCACCAAACGCAGAATCACGCAACACACAAGCAGTACCGGAAATAGTTCGGAAGAAAAAGACTTGATTTGAATTTTTTATGCGGCTACACCTAAAGGCTTATATCCACCGCTGAAATTCAACCTGCCGCTGTATTCGGCGCACCGTCAGTTGTCGTTCGTTCGCATTTGCCGCAAGACATGAAAAAAGGCGGAGTCATCTTCGCGATGACCCCGCCTTCGTTTTCGATTTCACTCACCGGTTCCAGAAGATGTGAACCTCCTGGTGTCCGGCCTCGATGGTGAACACGTCGCCGCCTAACTTCATGTCGCGCGCCATCGCTTCGTAGTCGATGTAGTAGCGCAAGCTCTCCGGGATTTGCGTCGTCTCTTCGGTCAGCTCCTGCGCGTAATCCGCGAGCGAGCGGTGGCAGCCGCAGTAATCTTCCTCCGCTGCTTGTCTCGCCGCGTCGAGATCGCCGAAGTGATCCAGGAGCTTGCCACCGAACTCCGGGTGCTCTTCAATGAACAGCGCGATGTCATGCAGGGCTTCAATGCCTTCATACTCACCGACGCTGTAGCCGTCGAACCCTTCATGATCGTGGATGGCGTATTCCTCCGCGCCCGCGACCGGCGAGGCTTTCAGCATCGCGTTGACCTGCGCCTGGATGTCTTCAAGGTCCGCGCCCGCATCGATCCAGACGCCGTGAAGATGACCGGCGTTGTAGGCAGCAAGGCAAGCGACGTAGATTTTTATTTCGTGTGTCATGGAAGTCTCCTTCAGGCGGGATTGCCTGTCGGAGGTCCGCCCCCACGGCGAAAGCGCAGCGCTCAAGACTTCAAGCGCCAGCGCAGAACTCGCCGAGCACGGCTCTTGCCGCGCGCAGGGTCTTGAACGCGAGAACGCCGTGGTACGATCAAATGAAACAGGCAAGCCCCTTTCCTCTTCCCCCCAGGGAGCGCCGAAGGCGCGGCTCTGCAAGCAAAAGGGATCGTTACCCGAATGGGCCGGGACAATTCCTGTTGGCCCGGCGGAGCGCGAACGGACGCGCGCGGAGTAGAGCCCGGTCCGGCACAGCCGGATTTGCCAAAGATTCAGAGTATCGGCTTCACGCGCTTGATGCCTTTACTACGCTGGCTTCGGTGGCGCGTAGGCGTAAACGCCGTAGAGGAATACTGAGCCCGCTCGATGTGGTGAACGCGGAGCGAGGCCATATCGATGCTGAGCGCGGGATCGCGTGAATCGTTGCGGTGACGTAGATTGGGCAAGCCTAAGACCGGAAAATCCGAACCGAGATCATCTTCATCTTCCGGCCCGGGCACGTTCTCGAACACCCAATAGTCCGGTCTGACGCCATCTTCGTCATGCTCAAACAGATGTGCGCTGATTTCTGTTCCTGGCGGAATGTCGAGCGGCTTAACGCTCGACGCTTTGTGAAACAGAACGACGTTGTTTTTCGTTTTGCCGTTCTGAACGGAACGATAGATTATGCCGTCCAACTTCGGATCATCGAGATTGGCGAGGTAGTCGGCAATCGCTTGCGTGACCAGATACTCGAAAGGCTCGTCGTCAGGCATGACGGGCTTCGTCGCCTGATCGCCCAGCGTTGCAAGAAAGGCTGCCTTTTTGAGGCGGGCCAGGTGCAGCGGGTCGAAGATGCTTCCCTTGACGAAAATCGAGCGCAGCGCGACCAGATCAAGGAGCTTCAACGGGCGGATGATTTCAAACCGCGCGACAAGCACGCGGCTTCCGACCGGGGGCCGCGTCTCGGAGATCGCCACATCCGAATGAGTGGCCCCGTAGAATACGGCGATGCCTCGCGCGTTCATTCTCCCTGCGGTGGCGACCTTCGCAGGTGGCGGCCCCAGCCCCAAGTCAGGCCGTTTAAGTGCCTCCTCAAGCTTGGCATCGGACTGGAACACGCGCGAGCGGTACAGAGCCGAAAGCTTTTCCCCCGGCCCGGCATTGACGACGACCTTGCCGCCTTTTCGCGTCGCGTGCCCATCCAATCCATCGAAGATTGAATGGAGCACTGCCGCCGCCGCGCTGTTGAATAGCCGCGTCTCCGTCTTGAGGGTCTTCTGGAAGTAGAGCCAATCCTGATAGAGCTCCGTCGCGTCGGCATCTATCTCCTCGTACTGCGATTCCTCTGAAAATTCACCTTCGCCGTCGCTATCGAAATAGTCGTCTGGAGAAACAAACGTATTCTCTTCCAGTACCGAGCGAGCGTCTTCTGCTGCGTCGTCGCCCAAGCCAGCCGCATCCGCTATCGCGTAAGCCGCTTGATCGCCAGGTCTCTCCCAACCGATATCGGATTCGCGGTACATATACTCTTCGCTTTCGGGCGGACCAAGCGGCGTGCGCCTGTAGTGACGCTCAAACGCCCCGCGTATGTGATCCTCCGCCAGCTCGCCAATGGAAAGGGTCTTGCCTTTCTTGCCGCAGTAAGCGCATGTCTCACGCACGCCGGTTTTGGCGACCAGTCCCTTGAGATATTTCTCGCCGACACAGCCAGCGCAGATGCGCTTGTCTTCAACATTCCCTCTCATGGATCCCGCCTATTGCCGCTCTGGCTGGAGCCCGCCTTCCGGGCCAGGGTTTCATAGCGCTGACGCTTCACATCAAGGTCCGTGATCTTCACGCCGTTTTCGTCGAACTCGATCAGCTCATGACAGGGATCGCAGATGGATACAAGCGGCTCCAGGTTCATTCCGTAGAGCACGCCAGGCTCGTAAGAAATGTGATGGACCGCGCTTGCCTTGGCCGCGCACACGCGGCATTTGAATCCGTCGCGGAAGAGAACGACGTTTCGGATCAGGAACCAGAACGGCGATTGAAGGTAGTCCTCGTAGTCCAGGAGGTCGGCTCGGAAGAGCGCATCAGGATTGGCTTTGTAGAAGACTTCGTTCTTTCTGTAGATGCCGGTGAAAAATTCATGGATGGCTTTGTCGTGCATGATGCTCGGCAAGGCGCGGCTGTGATGCCGGAAGCTCCTTGCCTTGGGCTGGATGCTGGAAGTTCTCTCGATCTCCGCATCACTCGGCGTGAATCGGGAGGCTTCGTGCAAGTTCAGCACGTAGTTGCACGTGGCTTTGCTCCACACGTCATCCACCTCGGCAGGAGGCAGGCCAAGACGCTCCAGCACGGATTTGACGTTCCCGAAGAAATAGTGCGTGAGGTACGCCGACATGCTTCCCGCCTCCTTGCGGTGCTTGGCGAAAGTCGATTGCGAAGGCTTCATGTACGGAAACAGCATCGCGTAGATGCTCGATGCTTTCCGGCGCTGCATACTTTTGAGGAACGCATGGTGATAGGGCCGCGTGCGCTCAAAGAAAGACGCTATCGCTGCCATCCGTTCTTCATCGCCATCGCGCCTGGCTCCGCCGCCGCCAGATTCCATCATTCTCTTGGTCATGCTCATATGAGCCTCCCCCGACCTCTACGCTTAAGGGCCGCGTGGGGCCGCGTCAAGAATGAGAATGGTGACGCGGAGAGCCCGCGATTTACTGCGAGAGACTGCACAACTCCCGAGATTGGTACGGCCCTGGCACGCACCGGCCAGTACGGACGACGCGAGCGTGAGCCAGCTCAACCGCCTGAACACGAGAAAGGATTCCTAGCTGGCTTTCGGAGAAGAGCCGGGCATCGGCGCGAACGGATCGGTGTTGCTCACGACGCTGCTGGCCGAACGGAACTGCGCGAACATATCCGGCGCGGAAACGCCCTTGGCAGGTACAAGCTCGTCTGCCGCTGCGGAATTCGCAGGAGTAGATGTGTTGGCAAACTTCTTCGCTTCGTCCGGCTCACGTTGCTCGCGGGCTCGGGCGATGTCGGCAGGCTGGCTTTCCCTGAGCTTGCGTAAGATTTCTTCAAGCTCTTCCTTGCTCGGCGGATTGTTCGGGTCGGCGAGCCTGCGCTTGAGCGGGTCGATGACATCCCGCATGTAATCATCGATCTCGCGCTTGCGGCGCTCGATGTCTTCGAGCGAATCCTTTGCGCGTTTGTAATCTTCCCAGCTCAGCGCGTTCTCGCTTAAGCCGCGCACGTCCCCGCGTCGCGCCGATACGTCTTCGCCGTCTTCGGTCAAGAGCCGCCCATCGTCTGTCTGGTACACGCGGCGGCCATCGGGCAGCGTCGCGGCGGAATCCTTGATCTCGTCCAGCTTCTGCGCGGCAGCTTCTCCTTCTATCTCCAGCTTCGCAAACGCCCGCGCGGCGGCGTCTTCGATGTCGCTGATCGCATTTGCGGCCTGCGTATAAAGGCGCGCATATTCGGGGTCTTGCAGGAGGCGCATCAGCGCGCTGAACTGGCGCTCTTCCTTTTTCTTATCGGAATCCAAGCCGTCTTCATCGGAGGATGTGAGAAAGCGCTTCGCTCTCCCGGTATCGCGACCGGCCATTTCATCATTGATGTCGATGAGGTCGCGCAGCCATTTCGGCAGGGAATCAAGAGCAATTCCCTCGGACCGGGCTAGGTCGTCGTTGCGCACACCAGTCAATACACCCTCCAGCCGTTGATTTCGGCTGGATAAATTATGCGCTTCTGAAGTTAATAATCCGTTAACGATTGGCCGCTGACAGCAGCTCGCCGCAGGCTTGCGTGAGCAGGCCGAGAACCACGGTTGTCTCACCCTCGTTTGGGTACTTCGCTATCGTCGCCTCGATGAGCTTTTGCTTCGCGGCGCGGTCATCCAGATACCACTTCGCAATGCAATCACCCTTGGCCTTGTCACGCACCGCGACCAGGTGCGATGTCGTCAGGACCGCGCCGTTGACCCACCAGTAGCGGTGCTCCGGCGTAAGTTTCAGGAAGCTGTTGGCCTGCGTAGGTTCGGCGGCACGGACTGCGCCTGTATGCGTGAAGGCGAGAAGCGCAAGCGCGGCGAGGAGGACGGCTCCGGGTAGGCGAAAAGGAACGTTTACGCCTAGCATTTCAGACCAGCGTAAATCCCGCCCGTTCCCAACAAGGAGTCTCGAAGAATGAAAGCTTTGCGAACAATAACGAGGAATATTTTCCGCGTGGACTCAAACGTTCGTTTCTGTCAAAGCAAGAGGCTATGGCGATCATCGGCTATGCGCGCATTTCGACATCCGAGCAGCATCTCGACCTGCAACGGGATGCCCTGCGCGCGGCTGGGTGCGCGCGCATCTATGAAGACCTGGGCGTTTCGGCAATCGCCAAACGCCGACCGGGCTTTGAAGGAGCGCTCGCCGCGCTCCGCTCTGGCGATACGTTCGTCATCTGGAAGATGGACCGCGCATTCCGCTCGCTCCGGCAGGCGTTGGAGACGATGGAGCGCTTCCAGCGGGATAGCATCGCCTTCCGCTCGCTGACCGAACACATCGATACGTCCACGCCGATGGGACAGGCCATGTTCCAAATCCAGAACGTCTTCGCCGAGTTAGAGCGAAAACTCATCAGCGAGCGCACGAAGGCAGGGTTGGAGGCGGCGCGAAGACGCGGCAAGCATCCGGGCCGAAGGTGCAAGCTTTCGCGCTGTGACATCGCCTGGGCGCATGAGGCGCTTCAATGCCCGGAGCAGACGAAGGCGGGAATCGCCCGAGCGCTTCGCGTCTCGCCGCGCACGTTGCGGCGCTCACTTGTCCGACCATCGCCGAAAGCGCCGCCGGGTTCATGATTCCGGCGCCGTAGCGGGCGGCTCGCTCCGCCCGTCGCCGTTCCGCGCGCGCACGCCGTGCAATGCGCCGTGCATGACAAGCTCGACGCCTTCGACGAAGGAGGACGGCTTGACGCGGAGCGCCTGCCCCAGAAGAAACAACTCGCTTAAAGTAGGCTCGCTCATGCCGCTCTCCATGCGCAGGATGCGTGAGAGCGGCACACCGGAGTTCGCGGCAAGCTGCGCCGGAGTCAAGTGGCGATGCTGGCGCACCCGGCTCAAGACATCGCCGAAGGCTTGGCGGCATCGGACAGGTTCGCTTCTCATGATGTGCCGACATGCGCACCCGGCTCAGCCAGTTTTCTGCGGAGCGATCATCTTCACGGCGGTCTCAAGCTCGTCCGCGACATCATCAAGAATCTCATGCGCGGCGGCGAGCGCGCCTTCGAAGTCCGGCTCGTCCACGCCGCCAAGCGGCGCGAGCATGGAATCGCTCCCCATGCGGCAGGCTTCGATGATCGACATCGCCTTGATGATCTGCGTGCGCTGCGCCTCGATAAGCTGCACCGGATTCCCTTCCCTGGCGGGCTGAGCGCCTGGCTCGATTTCAGTGGCGCTCATGTGAGGTCTCGTTCTGTTTCGGGCGCTGGAGCGTGGTGGAGCGGACCGCACTGACGCGCTCGGCACGTTTGCCTTCCTCGCTGGTCAGCGCTGGCCGCATTTCTGCTTCGAGCAGATCAATGATGCGGACGAGAAAACGCTGCCGCGTCTTCGAGAGCGCCTGTATGCGCTCACCATGCCTTGCTGCGCGCGGTGACAGCCGCCGCTTGCCGCGAACCGGCGACTCCATGCCAGTGAGCTGTTCGAGCGTAACCGAGAACACCTTGGAAAGTCTGAGCATGATAGGAATGGATACGCGGCGCTCACCGGTCTCATAGGCAAACACGGCCTGTTGCGACACGCCGATGGCGCGAGCCGGTTCCGCCTGCGTCATCCCATACTCTTTGCGCAGCAAACCAATATGCGCGCCGAGAGCGTCGAAATAGGCGCGGCTTTCCTGTTTGGTCGGCATGGTCGCCTTGTGGGCTATGCTCATGCCGTTGGTCTTGGCGCGAGGGCGGCGGGGATGCTCATCAGTGAGCGGCCTTCGAAAACTTCCGTTCAGCCCGATTGGCCAAACCGTCCGGCGCGTCATGGCGTAGCCTGCTGCGGCGTGGTCTCGCCTTCACGCCACTGCGCGAACACTTCGATCCGCTTGGCGATCCTCCACGCGGGCACATGAAATGCCGCCGCAAGCCGCAAGAGCTGCGCGATGTCGGGCGCGTGCGTGCCGCGCTCGAAGCGGCGGATGTCGATCTCGGGAATGCCGCTTCGCTCGGCGAGGCTCTGAATGCTCAGCCCCGCGCGCCTGCGGTAGTTGCCCAGAATGCGCGCGACTTCCCGCGCCAGCGGATGATTTCTTCTTGCGGCGCTGCCGGGTCTCGGGATAGGACTGAAGGGAACCCCTGTGTCACAGTATTTTCATAACGCGCAGCGAATGCAAGCGATGCGCTGATCTACAGGATTCCATGTATGGCTGTTCCGGCAGTTGAGGACGATGACATGCGTGAAAGAAGGGTTCCCTTGAGTCAACGGGGCGAAGTCGCCCGGTTGACGCGGAACGTAATGCAAGGTCACGAATGGCGCTGCTCGGCTATGTCAGATGTTCAACGGATCGGCAACAGGTGCGCCAACAATGCGACCAGCTTCGCATTGCTGGCTGCGTTCGCATCTTCAAGGATAGGGCCGTCAATGCGCGGGCGAAGAACCGCCCCGCATTGCTCGCCATCCGAAAATCATTAAAGCCTCAAGAAGACACGTTCGTTGTCGTCGCCGTTGACCGCGCGTTCCGCTCGACGTTCGAGGCCATCGCCTTTCTCGATGATCTGACCGCGCACGGCATCGCGTTCCGTTCGCTCGAAGAGAACATCGACCCGCGCACGCTGGAAGGCCGCCGCTGGTACATCAGCAAAGCGAACGAAGCCGAGTATGAGCGCGGACTTATCTCACGCCGCACGCGCGAGGCGATGGCCGCCGCCAAGCGGCGCGGGAAGAAATTCGGGCAGAAGAGAAAACTCAGCAAGAAGCAGATCGCGTGGGCGCGCAAAGAACTGCGTAGGAAGCGCAACCGGAAAACCAAGAAGCAAATCGCGCGGCGCTTGCGCGTCTGCACGCGGACGCTCAGCCGCGCCCTCCGGCAAAGCCAAATCAGCAAGTGATTCCAAAGCGATGAGGAATTTTCTTGAGCGGTTGCAGGCTGGCAGGTTATGCCTCTGTTACGGAAAGGCGGGGATAGATGGCCTATGAGAAGTACGACCAGTATGTTCCTTTGAATGAGAGATTTCGGATCGAAGCCACAGGCGCCGTTCCCATCTCCCGCGTTCAGATCAATTTTAATGCTCATGCGTTCGTGAGAGAGAAGATTCATGAAGCGGCGGATAGACGAGACATAGCGGCGAACGAATGGCTGTGTGATGTCGTAGTGGATGCTTTACAGAAACAAACTCAGCAGATCGAAATCGTACGAATGTCGAGAGAACGAGACTATGCGCACTACAATAGGTTCGTACCGCGGTCGCAGACATTGAGTGGTCTCGATTTGGTCCCGCGTGTTCAGCTCAGCATCAACGTACATCCATTTGTCAGAGATAGAGTTCGCGCAGCAAGCAAAGCGGCCCACATTTCGCAAAACGCATGGCTATGCAGTGTTGTCGTTGATGCGCTCGAAAGAAACCCCTAACGGCCTTTCAAGCAGCGACCGTCTCAGTTCGCGATAGAACAGGTCATTGCTCGATGCGCGCGCGCTTCGCCCGAGCGAATTGTCGCTGAACAAGTCAAGCACGTGCCCCTCGGCGTGAGAGCCATAGGGTAGATCATTTTTCCGAAGGTACTCTCGTATGTGCCTGCATCTGCAAATCTCGCGCACGTACATCTCCGTCAAATGGAGGTCGCGGTGCTTCTTAGGCAGCTTTCTCCTTGCGATGCGCACATTCCAAAGTCTGCCAACGACACGTAGTTTGAAAGCTTTCGCGCGCAACTCATTTCGTTTCGTCGATTCATGCCGAAACACGTCTTTAGGTAGTCCGCCGAAAAGGAGGGGTGGTTCCTGCCCGGTCGCCTTGCGCCGGCGGGCCGCTATCTGAAGCACATCGCCTGTTGTTAAGGGCGCGAAGAGCAGATATTGATCTGGATTCCCATCAAGCGAAATCTCACGTCCAATTTCACGCCCCACTGTCTCGATGGAACATTCTTCCCGTGCGCATTCCTCTTCCCATTCCCAATCGTGGAGAGGGTAGCCTGCCAGGTTGAAATAGACCCAGTTCCCATATCCCGTTGTCTCTTCGCGGATGCGCTCCCGAAGCATCTGAAATACTTCGTTGACGGATCGAACTGCAACTCCCGAGCGCTTTGCAGTCTGCACGGCGGGCACATCATCCGCGAACGAGCGCAGGATTTTCTCGAACCGGAACGTGCTCAACTTCGAATGAAGGAAGTACGGGTTTTGGATTTTGTCCTGATGGCGACGTATCCCGTCTATGTGCCTTGAAACCAGGACTCTTTTCTGCCGTACAAGCTGCGGGTTCGAGTACATCGTTTTGAGCCTCTGCTTCCTACATTCGATGGTACAGCTATTGACCATCTTGATACTCTTTTCCTGCCCCCTGAAACCTCCCGCAAAGCGCTTTAAGGCGTATTCCGCCCGGAATTCCGGGCCTTTGCGAAGGAGGTTCCCATGTCCCTTTCAATCGAAGAGTTGCGCAAGTCCCTGCTGGTGGAGGCTCGGGAAGCGATAGCGCCGCTCGTCCAGCAGCTCCGGGGACCATCGGCGGTTCTTCCGGTTCTGGTCGGGGCGGAGCACAGGCGCATGACGGCGATCCGCGCGCGGCTCGCCGAGATTGAGTGCGAGATGGAAGAGACGCTGACGCGCAGGAACGCGAATGCGCGGCGGCTCGATTCCTTGTGCAGCCCTCCGGCTCTGAGGCCGCCGGAGCCCGTCGCTAACACGGTCTCGTTCCCATTCGTCGGCAAGTGGGGGCGGCCATGAACCCATCGCCCCTGCCGGAGCGGGATCGACGGGGGAGCGAAAGCGCCTTCAACCTGGCGCAACAGGGGCGCGGTCGGAACGCGCTCGATGCGGCGGTCATCGCGGTGCTCGCCGCCGCAGGCGCGATGAGCCTTATCACCGAAGGCGTGATCGCCTACCGCGTATTTTCGGATTTCTTCGCGCCGGACGTGCCGGGCGACCCCGCGCATGGCCCGGCGGGCGTGATGGCGCTTAGCACAGCGCTCGCTGCCGCCGCGTTTCACGTCTATCTCATGAAGCACCCGGACGCGCTCGCCGGACGGTTGCTGAACAAATGCGTGCCTTGGCTGGTGCTTGGATTTATCTGCTCCATGGGGCTGATGGCGGCGCGCAGTGTTCTGGAGATGGCGGGGATTTCGCTGTTCGGCGCTGAAGCGCCGCCGCCGGACTTGTTCGCGGAAGAAGCGGTTCCGCCGGGTCCGTCGCTCTTTGACCGGATCGCCATCGGCGCATTTGGCGCAGGTCTGGCGAGCCTTGCGGTGGCGAGCTTCTGGTTGAGCCAGCGCATAGCCGACCTGCTCTGGAGCCGGATCAAGCGCCTCACCAGCCGCCGCGCTCTTGCAGGCGAGACCAGGGCGCTCATGGATGCAATCAACGAAGCGGAATCCCGCCTCTCAAAACTCGAAGCCGAGCGGCGAATGCTTCTCCGCGAGCTGGAGCCGGAAGCCTCACGCTCATTCGCGAACGATCTTGCCGCGCTCCTCCAGCAGCTTCGCGGCTCGGTCGTCGGCGTCGTCAATGCCGAGACGATCTGGAAGAAGAAAGCCCCAAGCGTCGTCGAGAGCCAGGATGAGCCGGAACTCAATGTTCCGGGCGTGGCGAAGCTTGCCGCACCGTTGGACCTCTCCGGCGATCACATCTTCGCCGCGTTCAATCTTGCACATGAGGGAAAGAAGAAATGAAAGCGCTCATTCTTGTTTTGATGCTCTGGATGCCTGCGCTCGCCGCGCCAGCATTCGCGCGCTCCGTCTTCATCGGCATCGATGTCTCGAAGTCGAACCCGGTTGTGATCGATGAGGCTTCCGCGAAGGTCGCCGGCAACTACGTGCGCGGCATCGTCGCCGCGCTTGCGCCCGGCGATGAAGTGCATATCCGCACCTTCGGCGACCGGAGCGCCGCGCATGTGGAGAGCCGGAGCATCCGGCTCGGGCGGAAACACAAACCCGAAACCGTCGCCTTCCAGATCGGAAGCTACATCGCGTCCTTGCCCTCGAAGCCGCTCCAGGGACAGCAAGAGACACAGATATTGGCTTATCTGGAGCTATCGCAGTTCAGGTGCGATCAGAACTCTCTCGTTGTCATCGTGAGTGACGCGCTCGAGTCCTCACCCGGCGTGCGCCAGAAGGATTTGCTCGCAGGCAAACCTTTACCGCCGCCGGAGCCCGGCATCCTCAAGGGGTGCGAAGTCGTCATCTACGGTTTAGCGCGCAGCAAGGACGGCGCGATCACGCGCGAGCAGGCCAAGAGCCTGCGCGCCTCATGGACCGCATGGATGAACACAGCGGGCGCGAATTTCACAGCCATCACCGAGTAAGGAGCCAGCCATGTTCAATCAACAGCCGCGTCCGACAGATTCCAAGGGCTCGGTCTTCAATCGTGCCATCGCACTGCTGGGCGGTGCGCTCGGAGTAGGAAGCGCAATTCTCTTCACATGGCCGCTCTTTAACGCCATGCGCGTGCCGCTCCTCTCCTATCTCACCGCGAGCTGGGGGCCGACACTCGGCGGCTGGCTCACGCTCGCGATGGCCGTGGTGCTGGCCATTGTCATCTATGTCGTCACCAAGCTCGCCGTGGTCCTCAGCATCACTTGGGGCGCAGCGGCGCTGGCCGCACGGCGTTTTCCGGGAACGTAAAGATGGCCGCATTCAACGAAGAATTCCGGTTCGGCTCGGCGCGTTGGGCCGAGCCGAACGAGATGCGGCTTCTTCATCGCGGCTCGCTCTATCTGGGCCTGGATAATGAAGGGCGCATCCTGCGCCACCCGAGCGATGGACCTGCGCTGATGGTTGCGGGCTCCGGCGCGGGCAAGGCACTCACGTCCATCATGTACAACGCCTGCTGCTATCCCGGCTCGATGCTGGTTGCGGACTTCAAGGGCGAGATCGCCGCAGTATCGCTCGCGGCGCAGGCCGCCATGGGAAAGTACGCGTACTGCGTCAACCCCGCGCGGCTTCTTCCCGATTTTCTGCCCAGCCATTCAACTGATCCGCTCGATATTCTCAAGCGCGACACACTGGCGCTCGTGCCCGATGCGAAGATGATCGCGGAAATGCTCGTGCCGCTCTCCGGCTCCAGCAACGGCAAGCATTTCGAGGAAACAGCGCGGCTTTGTTTAGAGGCGCTGCTCGTCGCCGACGTGGAGAAGCGCGGCGTCGGGAGCCTTGGGAATCTTTACCGGATCATCTGCGCCATCGAGGGCGACCAGGACAAGTTTCTATCCATTCTCGAAGCGATGGGCGCGAGTGGTTTCGAGCATGTGCGCAGCACCGCCGGGACGATGTTCTACAAGTACCGGGACGCGCCGAAGGAATGGAGCGGCATCGCGGGCGAGATGCGCAAGAGCCTGTCGTTCCTCGATGATCCATCGTTCCTTCATGCGCTGGAGTCGCCATCGTTCTCGCTCTCCATCCTCTGCGAGCGCCCCTGCAACGTCTACATAAACATCCCGGCTGAATATATCGGCATCTGGTCGCCATATCTGCGTCTGCTGGTCGGCGTGGCGATGCTCTACAAACAGCGCAATCCCCAGCGCCCGCGCGTCGTGTTCCTGCTGGATGAGTGCGGCCAGCTTGGCCACGCGGAATTCTTGCTCCGCGCGATGACGTTCGGGCGCGGCGCTGGAATTCTTTGCCAGGCCGTGTTCCAGGATTTGGGCCAGATTGCGCGCCATTACGGGCGCGAAGGCGTTCAAACGTTTCTAGGCTCGGCGCAGGTGCGCCAGTTTTTCGGCGTTCGCGATCTGGAGACCGCCGAGATGGTCTCGAAGATGCTCGGCCATGAAACCTTGAGCTTCGATCCCGATCTCGACCAGGCTGCCGCGCGGAGAAACAAGGCGCACATTGTTCGCGAGCTTCTCGCCGGAGCGGACCCGTTTGACGCCGGGCTCAACTATGCGCAGCAGGCGAGAGCTGCCGTTGATCGGCGCAAGATGGCGCGGTTTCTCATGAGCGCCGATGAAATCCTGCGGATGCCGGAGGATCGGCAAATCCTCTTCGTCTCCGGGGTTAGCTGTCCTCCTATCGCGGCCTACCGCAAGCCGTACTTCCTGCACCGCGAGCTTGCGGGCCGGTGCTTGCCGAACCCTTACTTCGGCGGCGGCGCTCATGCCCGGATCATGGGGCGCTCCCGCATGAAGATCGCCCGCGTCATCACCGAACCTGTGCCGGAAAGCTTCGCGGAATATCCGCAATACGCCTCCGGCCTCTGGTCCTACATCGAGGGCTATCGCCCGCAACTGGAGAAACGACAATGAGTGACGAGAGAAAAGGTCCCACGCACCGGGTTTCGTTCGCGGCCTTCCAGCGTGAGCCTAACGAAAACGGCGAGCGCCAGCTCGGGAACGCCAGAGAGATCGGTGCGATCTGGGAGCGTAAGGACCGCCCCGGCGAGGGAATCCTGCGCTTCGATCACACGCCGCGCGAGGACGGCGTGTATTTCGTGCGGGATATAAACGCGCTCAGGGAAGAGCAGCAGGAACCGCCGAAACAGGAGCGCGCAAGTTCGCGCACGCGGTCACGCGATACGTCGCGCGAGCGCTAGTCATCATGAGCGTGGAAACAACACCCGGCGGCGCATCCAGCGCCGCCGCACCCAGGCCCGCCTTCCTGCGTGAGCTTGAAGCGCTTCGTGCTCAGCGTGAGCCGCCGTCACTTGAGCGCGACTACACGATTGGCGGAACCGCCGAGCAATCCGTTCACCGGAGCGTGAGCGAAGAACGCGAGACCCGCATTACGCAAATGGAAGCGCGATTCCGGGAAACACGCGGCCATGCCACGCATGAGTTCGGGGTTTCGCGCGTGCGTGAAGTGGCGAGCCGTGATTTCGAGCGGGCGCGATGACGATTTTTCTTGCCCGCCCTTGCCGATTCCCGTTATAGGAATACGTTCCTGTTTTGTTCTCACCAAACATTCAGGAAGAAAGAGAAGATTAGAGAATGCTAATGAGCGGAGAAGATAGAGGATTAAAAGATACGGACAGCGCCAGCGCGGCGGACTCTGAGCTGCCGCCGTTCGATGCGCAGAAATATCGCGACGAGCTGGGCGACCTCGACATTACGGAAGAACAGGCTACCGAATTCCTGCGCACACTGGATTTCATCCTGCGCAGCTTTGTCGATCTCGGCTGGGGCGTGGATTCTGTCCAGAAGTTTATTCCGGCCTTGGCTGAATTTTCTTCGCATGAGGACTCCGGCGCGGTACAACAAACTATTCCAACACCGCCGTTCAACAGGGCCGCCGCACGCGAGGCGGAGAAGGATGATTCAAATGCCCGATAGGAAGAACAAGAAAGCCATCATCTATTGCCGCGTGTCGAACACGAAGCAGAAGCTGGATGGCGACGGGCTGCACAGCCAGGAGCACCGCTGCCGCGACTACGCGCAAGCGCGCGGCTATGAAGTCGAAGCCGCGTTTCATGATGACCGGAGCGGCGGCGGCGATTTCATGAGCCGCCCCGGCATGGTCGAAGTGCTGCGTTACCTGAAGGAGCACACCGACGATTACGTGGTGATCTTCGATGACCTCAAGCGGTTTGCCCGCGATACGGAGTTTCACCTGGCTCTACGCAAGAAGCTCGCCAAATACGGCGCAACCGTCGAGTGCCTGAATTTCAAGTTCGAGGACACACCTGAAGGCAAGTTCGTCGAGACCGTCATTGCCGCGCAAGGCGAGTTAGAGCGCCTTCAGAACCGCCGCCAGACCTTGCAGAAGATGAAGGCGCGCATCGAGCGCGGCTATTACGTGTTTGCCTGCCCCATCGGCTATCGCTACGAGAAGGTCGGCAGCCACGGCAGGCTCTTGGTGCGCGACGAGCCGGTGGCCAGCATCATCGCCGAAGCGCTGGACGGCTACGCCTCGGGGCGCTTTCAGCTCCAGGCAGAAGTGAAACGCTTTTTAGAGGCACAGCCCGAGTTCCCGAAGACGCAAGGCTTCGTCCTCAACCAGAAAGTCACGGATTTGCTCACGCGCCCGGTCTATGCGGGGCTCGTCGAAGCGCCCGAGTGGGGCATCACGCGCCGCAAGGGCCATCACGAAGCGCTGATCGATGCCCAGACCTTCCAGAAAATCCAGGAACGGCTCAAGGGCGGCGCGCGTACACCCGCGCGGAAGGATTTGGATGCCGAGTTCCCACTGCGCGGCGCAGTCCTGTGCGGCGATTGCGGCGGGCCGCTGACGGCCTGCTGGTCGAAGGGAAGAACGGGCCTCCATCCCTACTATCTTTGTTTCAAGAAGGGATGCGAGAGTTACCGCAAATCCATCCGCCGCGAAAACATCGAAGGGGAATTCGAAACACTGCTCAAGGCCATACAGCCGAAGGCCAGCGTGCTCCGGGTCGCGAGGATGCGTCTCGAAGACTTATGGAGCCATCGCATGGCTACCGGCGCGGAGAGGGCGCGCTCGCTTCGCTCCGACCTCATCAAGATCGAAAAGCAGACGGAGCATTTCCTCGACCTGATCGCCGAAGCCGAGATGCCCTCCATCCGCCAAGCCTACGAGAAGCGCATCGGCAAGCTCGAAGAGCAAAGGATCATCGTTGCCGAAAAAATCGCCAGTTGCGGCACGCCGCTGCGCAGCTTCGACGAGACAGTTCGAACCGCGTTCGGCTTTCTCGAAAACCCCTATAAATTGTGGGTTTCAGAGCATCTGGAGCACAAGCGCGCGGTGTTGAAACTCACCTTCACCGACAAACTCGCCTATTCGCGAAACGGAGGATTTCGAACCGCCAATCTCGCCTTGCCCTTCAAGGCTTTAGCGGGTTTCGGAGGACGAAAAAGTGGAATGGCGCGCCCGAGAGGATTCGAACCTCTGACCCCTGCCTTCGGAGGGCAGTACTCTATCCAGCTGAGCTACGGGCGCGTCGTGGGCACGAAGTGTAACAGCCGCCACCGGGGCGCGTGTGCCCGAGCGCCGGTGAAGTCGGGGCCCGGATGACCGGAGGTGCGGCCCCGAGCGGCCGGACAGGTTCATGGAGCAGGTCCCGGCCGCGGGGCGCGAATCATAGCCGGCCTTGCCGCCCGCCCCAAGAGCGGCCCCGGAACTGAATGTGCATCAGGGAGTTAGCCAGTCAGTTTATCGGGGAAGGCTACGCCGCTATACTGCGCGCCGTTTTGCCATGTGGCATTTCCGCCCCTGTAGCCTGTTGGAGCCGAAGTGAGCGCCGAGCACGATAAGAAGTTTTTCGACACGTTCATGCTGGTACTCGGCATTTTGATTGGCATTGCGATCCTCCTATATGTGTTGGCGCGCATCGTGGCGGCCAATACCCAGGAAAAGCACGTGATCAGCGACCCCACCAACCAGGCGGTGGTAGCCGAGCGCATCGCCCCGGTGGCCAAGGTGGCCATTGCCGGCCAGGACAATTCGGCGCTGGCGCCCGTTCAGTCGGCAGCCGCGGCGCCGGCTGCGGACATGGGGGGCGAGGAAGTGTTCAACATGGCCTGCGTGGCCTGCCACGGCGCAGGCGTGGCTGGCGCGCCGAAGATGGGCGACAAGGCGGCCTGGGCGCCGCGCATCGCCAAGGGCATCGATACCTTGCACAAGCACGGCATCGAGGGCTACCAGGGTAGCGCCGGCTTCATGCCTCCGAAGGGTGGCCGCGCGGATCTCTCCGACAAGTCGATCATCAATGCGGTCGACTACATGGTCGCCGGCTCGAAGTAATCCCGCCATTGCAGGTCGCCGCGAGCCGTCGCGGCGACCTCCACCACCCCGCCTCGACTTCTTTTAGCTGCGATCCAGCTTCCTGAGCATCAGCGCCTCGCTCACCTGCGCGGTGTCGATTTGCTCCACCTCTGCTATGTCGGCGATGGTGCGCGCCACTTTCAGAATTCGATGATAGGCGCGCGCTGAGAACCCGAATTTGTTTGCCGCCTGATCGAGCAAGTGCCGCGCGCGACTCGTCGGGCTGCAGAGTCTTTCGACCTCGCGCGTCAACAGTCGCGCGTTCGGACACCCTTGCCGGGCGAACTGTAACTCGCGAACCCGCGCGACCCGCGAAGCTACCACCGCGCTCGTTTCAGCATTCACGTTCGGCATGCGCAGCATCTCGTGTGGCATGCGCAGCACTTCGACGTGCATATCGAGCCGATCGATCAGCGGACCCGACAGCCGCTGCCGATATCGACGAACCTGGTCCGCGGTACAGTGACAGACGCCGCGCGCGTCACCCAGGTAGCCGCAAGGACAAGGATTCATGGCGGCGACGAACTGAAACGATGCCGGAAACTCCGCCTGCCGAGCCGCTCGCGAGATCGTGATAACGCCGGTTTCCAACGGCTCGCGCAGAACTTCAAGCGCAGTACGCTCGTACTCGGGAAGCTCATCCAGAAACAAAACTCCGTGATGAGCCAGCGAGATCTCGCCAGGCCGCGGATTCGAGCCGCCACCCACCAGTGCGACCGAGGAAGCCGAGTGATGCGGCGAGCGAAATGGCCGCACACGCCACTGCGATGTATTGATCGGCATGCCAGCCACGCTGCGAACCGCAGCGACTTCAAGCGCCTCCTCCTCCGTCATCAACGGCAGCAGTCCAGGCAAGCGTTGCGCGAGCATGCTCTTGCCCGTGCCGGGCGGGCCGACAAACAACAGCGAATGCGCCCCGGCGGCGGCGATTTCCAGCGCACGCTTGGCGCCCTCCTGACCGCGCACTTCGGATAGATCTGCCGCGACATTCGCTATCGTCGCAGGCGCGGAGCCGATGACGATCTCGCAGCGCTTGGTTCCTACCGCATGAGTTACTACGCCTGGCAAGCTGGTCGCAATGGCAATGCGACATCCCGTGACGAGCGCGGCTTCAGAAACATTCGCAAGAGGCACGACGATCGAATGTCCGACTCGCGCCGCCGCGACCGCTGCAAGCAGCGTCCCCTGAATCGCTTGAACCTCGCCGTGCAGGGACAGCTCGCCGTAGAACTCGCAGTCGCGCAGTGAATCGGCGGGTATTTGCTCGGATGCGAGCAAGATGGCAAGCGCGATGGGCAGATCGTAGCGCCCGCCGTCCTTGGGCAGATCCGCCGGAGAGAGATTCACGATCACTCGCCCGTCGGGAAAGGTGAAGTTGCAGTTCATGATCGCGGCGCGGACGCGATCGCGGCTCTCCTTCACCACGGCTTCGGCGAGCCCGACGATGGAGAATCGCGGCAGGCCACCACTCAGATCCGCTTCGACGCGCACCAGCGGCGCTTCCATGCCGTGCTGCGCGCGACTCAACACCGTCGCACATCCCATTCCCTGGCGCTCCTTTGAACGTTTCCGGCGAACACCGCCGGATTCGATCACACAGGAGCGACGTATAAGCTGCGATCAAGCAAGCGAATTGCCGCGAGAAAGCTCGGCAGCGACATCAACAATGAGTTAAGGAGCGGCCACCGCCGCGATCGACCACTCAGGGATTGTTCTTTTCCGACGCCTCCAGCGCCGCGAGCCTCGCCTCCAGCGCTTCCAGCTTCTCGCGCGTTCGGCGCAGCACGGCCGCCTGCACATCGAACTCCTGGCGGGACACCAGATCGAGCTTGCTCAGCCCGGCCTGCAGGATGGCTTTGAAATTGGCCTCCAGATCGCGGCCCAGGGCGGCGACGCCGGGCGGCACGGCGGAGGCAAGACGGCGGGCAAGTTCATCGAGTGAGCGGGGGTCCACGACAGGCTCCTGAACATCCAAATCGCATCGGGCAACCAGGCCCGGGCCGCCCCATCCGTGCTCGCAGTCCACTTTCGGGGCAGCCGTCCGAGCCATTTTGCTCCGACTTGAAGCAAACGGGCAGAAATTTCGCACCAGCAGAGTGCGTCGCGGCCGGCTCCGCACCTCGAGCCGCGTTCGTTTGCTTGCACAAATTCGTGGCACAGAAGATGCATTTCCGATGCGGCGCGCTCGGGGAGCGGGGAGCTTACTACGACCAGTGATGACCAGCCCGATAGCCGCGCCCATGAACCCGGAGCCGGAATGCAATGAAGTTGATAACCGCGATCATCAAGCCCTTCAAGCTGGATGACGTCCGACAGGCCGTCGCGGATATCGGGGTTCAAGGCATCACGGTGACGGAGGTGCAGGGTTTCGGGCGCCAGCGCGGGCACACCGAGCTGTATCGCGGAGCCGAGTACCGCGTGGACTTTCTGCCCAAAACCAAGATCGAGCTGGCCGTGGACGATTCGATCGCCGAGCAGGTGGTCGAGGCCATCACCAACGTCGCGCGCACCGGAAAAATCGGCGACGGCAAGATCTTCGTGATCGACCTGGCACAGGCGGTGCGCATCCGCACCGGCGAAATCGGCGTCGAGGCAGTGTGAGATTTGTTTCCAACAGCAACAGCAGCACCTGGCAGCAACAACGATCTATCTCTTCCGTAGGAGAACGACAGTGAAAAGACCCTTGGCAACGAGCCGCGTGCTCACTTACCTGTGGAGCCTCGCGCTCATCGCGTTCGCGATAGTCGCAGTGCCCGAGATGGCACTAGCGCAAGATGCTCCAGCCGCGGAAGCCGTGGCTGCCGAAGCCGCCCCTGCAGAAGCGGCCGAAGCAGCGCCTGCCGAGGAAACACCGACTTTGGATACGGGTGACACCGCCTGGATGCTCACTGCCACTGTGCTGGTGTTGTTCATGACGATTCCGGGCCTGGCGCTGTTCTACGGCGGCATGGTGCGTTCCAAGAACATCCTGTCGGTGCTGATGCAGTGTTTCGCCATCACCGGCTTGATGACGGTGCTGTGGACGGTCTACGGCTACAGTCTGGCGTTCGACACCACCGGCATGGAGGCGGGCGTCACCAACCTGTCCTCGTTCATCGGCGGCTTCGACAAGTTCATGCTGGCGGGACTCACGCTCGACTCGCTCACCGGCACGATTCCCGAGTCGGTGTTCGCCACCTTCCAGATGACGTTCGCGATCATCACCCCGGCGCTGATCGTCGGCGCCTTCGCCGAGCGCATGAAGTTCTCGGCCATGCTGATCTTCATGGTGCTGTGGTTCACGGTCTGCTACGCGCCGATGGTGCACATGGTGTGGAGCGGTGACGGCGCGCTGATGTGGGATTGGGGCGTGCTGGACTTCGCAGGCGGCACGGTCGTGCACATCAACGCGGGTATCGCCGGTCTGGTCGCTGCGCTGCTGCTCGGCAAGCGCAAGGGCTACGGCACTGTGAGCATGGCCCCGCACAACCTGGGCCTGAGCATGATCGGCGCCGCCATCCTGTGGGTGGGCTGGTTCGGCTTCAACGCGGGCAGCGCGGTGGCCGCGGGCTCCAGCGCCGGTATGGCGATGCTCGTAACGCAAATCTGCACCGGCACCGCGGCGCTGGCCTGGATGTTCGCCGAGTGGATTTCTCACGGTAAGCCTTCACTGCTCGGCATCGTGTCCGGCGCGGTCGCCGGCCTGGTTGGCATCACGCCCGCCGCGGGCACGGTCGGTCCCGCCGGTGCGTTGGTCATCGGTATCGCCGCGGGCGTGCTGTGCTTCTTCGCCTCCACCAAGATGAAGCGCGCGCTCGGCTACGACGATTCGCTCGATGTGTTCGGCGTGCACTGCGTCGGCGGTATCGTCGGTGCCATCCTGACGGGCATCTTCGCCTTCCCGAGCATGGGCGGCGTGTGGGAGCCCGGCGAGGGCGCTACCATCGCCAGCCAGCTGTGGGTGCAGACCAAGAGCGTGCTGTTCACCCTGGTGTACACCGGCATCGCCACCGCCATCATCCTGAAGATCGTCGATGCGATCGTCGGCCTGCGAGTCAACGCCGAGCAGGAAGAAGAGGGCCTGGATCTGTCGCTGCACGACGAGCGCGGCTACAACCTCTGAGCAACAACAGAGCCGGCGGCACGACCGCCGGCCCGGCATGGGTTGGAAACGGGCGCTACGGCGCCCGTTTCCTCATCCGCAGCCTGCCCTGCGGCCCTGTACCGCTTCCCGGGGGTCGCCCGGCAACGTGTGATGTAGTCCGCAGTCCTGGGCTATGCCAGGGACTGCCTTAATCCCCGCTCCGGACTCGTCCTGCTACACTGCTGCCGGTTCTTTACATAGAAACTCTTAACATAGGATCCCTCACCGGGGTTTTTTGGGAAGCGCGGCGTGAAACTGGTCATCGCCATCATCAAGCCATTCAAGGTGGACGAGGTGCGCGAGGCGCTGTCGGAAGCCGGGGTCGCCGGCGTAACAGTGACGGAGGTCAAGGGTTTCGGCCGCCAGCGCGGGCACACTGAGCTGTACCGTGGGGCCGAGTACGTCGTGGACTTCCTGCCCAAGTGCAAGATCGAGGTGGCGATCGAGGACGACCGGGTCGACCAGGTGCTGGAAACCATCGTCGCCGCGGCCAACACCGGCCGGATCGGTGACGGCAAGATCTTCGTGATCCCCCTGCGCCACGCGGTGCGTATCCGCACCGGCGAAACCGACGCGCGGGCCATTTGAAGTTGTGGAGACAGCCATGTTCCGACCGTTGTTGCTGCTGACTCTGGCCGCGGCCCCGCTGGTCGCGGGCAGTGCGTTTGCCGACGTGTACAAGTACACCGACGAGAAGGGCAACACCCAGTACACGGACAAGCCGCCATCGCTGCCTGCCGAACGGCTCAGTGTGAAATCCCAGCGCACCGACGTTGTGGCCGTGCAGGAGCGGCAGAAACAGGAACAGCAGGCGTTTACCAAGTCGGACGAGAGCCGACGCAAGGCGGCCGAGCAGCGCAACGATCAACGCGCCACCCAGGAAGCCAACGCCAAGGACAAAGCCGAGCGTTGCGCTAAAGCGCGTGAGCGCTACGATCGCTACATGAACACGCGCAGGCTCTTTGAAGAAGGCAAGGACGGCGAACGCCGCTACCTGGACGCCAACGAGATCGATGCGGCCCGCGCCTCGGCCAAGGCTTCAATGGAAGTGATGTGTCAGTGACCCTGCGTGCTGGATTTGTCGGCCTGGGCGCCATGGGCCTGGGCATGGCCCGGAATCTCCACAAACAAGGCCTGTTGAGCGCGCTGTGGAACCGCACCGCTGAAAAGGCGGCGGCTCTCGCGCAAGAGACCGGCTGCACAGCCGTCAACAAACCTGCCGACCTTGCGGCGCTGTGCGACGTGATCGTCACGTGCGTGTCGGCGGACGCCGATGTGCTCGCGGTGATCGATGAGCTGTTGCCCGCGATCAAGCGCGACACCATCGTCATCGACTGTTCCACCATCAGCGCCGACACGGCGCGCACGGCGGCTCACCGGCTCCGTGCCGCAGGGGCCCAGTTCCTCGATGCCCCGGTCAGCGGCGGTACCGAAGGCGCCCGCGACGGCACGCTCGCCATCATGGTGGGCGGCGACGAAAAGGCTTTCGAGCGCGCCCAGCCCGTGTTGCAAGCCATGGGCAAGGCCGTCACCTACTTCGGCGCGAGCGGCTCCGGACAGGCGGCCAAGGCCACCAACCAGATCATGTGCGCCGGCGTCATCCAGGCCGTGGCCGAGGCCATGGCATTCGCCAAGTCCGAGGATCTGCCGCTGGATCGCCTGATCGATACGCTCGGCAAGGGCGCGGGCTCCAGCTGGTACTTCGTCAATCGCGCGCCGAACATCCTGCGTGACTCTTATCCCCCCGGCTTTCGCGTGCGCCTGCACGAAAAGGATTTGAAGATCTGCCGCGAGATGGCGGCACGCCACGGTGTGCAGCTACCGCTGATCGAGATGACGCTGGTTCACTACCGGCGCCTGATCGAGCAGGGTCATGGCGATGAGGACATCTCGACCCTGTTCCGTCTCAAGGACGCGCTGTTCGCCGCGGCCCGGGACGGCGGCACGGCGGGAAACAAACCTTAATCGATCGTAAGCCCATGGTGGCGTCCGCCTCCGAAACTCGCGCCACGCCTGCACCGCCCGCCGCCAAGGCGCCCACCTTTTTCCTGCCGGATTTCTGTTCCTGGCCGGCGGTGTTCGCCGTGGTACTGATCGCCGAGCTGGTGGCGCTGGTGATCGCCCTCGCCCGTCAGGCCCTGCACGACAACTTCTGGACGGACCTGGCCGGCGGCTCGTTGTTTCTTTTGTGGCTCGGGCTCACCTGCGCCGCCGTGCTGTGCCGCGCACGGCCCTGGCTGCAAACCATGCCCGCGCCGCGAGCAGCGATGATCGCCAATGCCTTGCTGGTGGTCACCATCGGCGTGGTCTCGGAGATCGTCTTTCAAGTCGGCCGGTTGTGGAATGGCAATCCCGACGTGGGGGCCGGGCTGGGCTTTTTCCCGCACCAGCACGCGGGCTTCGTCCTTAGAAACATTGCCGTCGGCTTCATCGTGAGCGCGCTGGCGCTGCGTTACTTCTATGTCAGCGCCGAATGGAAACGCAGCATCGAACAGGAAGCGATTGCGCGCATTCGCGCCTTGCAGGCTCGCATCCGTCCGCATTTCCTGTTCAACAGCATGAACACCATTGCCGCGCTCACGCGCTCGAGCCCGGAGCGAGCCGAGCAAGCTGTCGAGGATCTCGCCGACTTGTTCCGCGCCAGCCTGAGCGATGCCAGCGCACGCATTTCACTCAAGGACGAACTGGAGATTGCGCGCACTCATCAACGCATCGAGCAACTGCGCCTGGGCGATCGGCTCACGGTGCACTGGGACGTCGACGATCTGCCGATGCGCACGCTCGTGCCCAGCCTCATCGTTCAGCCGCTGCTCGAGAACGCCGTGTATCACGGAGTGGAGACGCTGCCGCGTGGCGGGGAGGTTTCCATTGTCGGCCGCCGCCACGACGACCAGGTGCACATCGAAGTGCGCAATCCCATCCTGGCCCAGTCCGGCTATGCCAACCGCGAAGGCAATCGCATGGCTCTGGAGAACATCCGGCAGCGCCTGGAGCTGGCCTGGCCCGGCCGCGCCAGGGTCGAAACCGAGCAAAGTGAAGGGGAATTTTGCGCGCGGCTGATCTTTCCGTATGCTGGCGACGAAGCGGTTGGCGGTTAGCGGTTGGGGGTTAGTGCCCCAGCTGCGCTTGAGAGGAATCGGGCATGTTCGAGAACAGCAGCATCCACTTCCACAGTTTCGGTCCGTGCCGACCACTAACCGCCGACCGCTAACCGCTTTCCCATGCGTCTGTTAATCGTGGATGACGAGTCGCCGGCGCGCGAACGCCTGCGGCGGCTGCTGGAAGAAATCGAGGATTGCGAAGTCGTCGGCGAGGCCGATAACGGCGAGCAGGCGCTGGCGACTTGCGGCGAGCTGCGCCCCGACGTGGTGCTGCTGGACGTGCGCATGCCGGGCCTGTCCGGAATCCAGGTCGCGCGGCACATCGATTCACTGGAAGATCCGCCGGCGGTCATCTTCACCACGGCCTACGATCAGTACGCCGTCGAAGCCTTCGAAACCGAGGCCGTCGGCTACCTGCTCAAGCCCGTGCGCAAGGAAAAGCTCGCGCATGCGTTGCGCCACGCGGCGCGCATTTCTCCGAATCGCCTGGTGAAAGTGGCCGAGTCGGCGCGGCTCGAGCATCGCCGCGAGCAGATCTGCGCGCGCCTGGGCGAAACGCTGAAACTGATTCCGCTGGGGGATATTTATTATTTCGTCGCCGACCAGAAGTACGTCACCGTGCGGCACAAGGGCGGCGAGAGCCTGATCGATGAATCGCTCAAGTCGCTGGCGGAAGAGTTCGCACCGGATTTTCTGCGCATCCATCGCAATGCCCTGATCGCGGAAAAATACATTTCCGCCGTGGAGCGCACCGACTCCGGTCAATACGTCGTCAGGGTTCGCGAGTGTGGCGATGTGCTGGAAGTGAGCCGGCGTCACGCCTCCGAGCTGCTCAGGCGCATTCGGGGCGAGAGCCACTGATTGGCAGGTTGCCAGCGTCTGTAGATTTCAGATCGAGCGACGCAAGCGAATGAAGCGCTTCGCCGTCGAATAGAACAGCGCGCCGCGACTCGCCCAACGCATCAGCCGCTTCGGCCCCACCAACGCTACCAGCGCCACGCCGCCAACGATCACGACTGGATTCTTGATCCAGCGTTGTGCGGCATCGATGCCCCGATCCACGCTGCTGAGATGATGCTCGATCTGGCTCATCGTCGCACCCAGCTCACGGCGCTGCATGGCCGCGCGCAGGCGCAACTGGGAATGTTTGGCGGCCAGCTGATTGAAACGTTCGCTACTCACGCGTGCCGCTCGCTGCATGCGCTCACAACCGGGCCTTCAGCTGGTCTCGATCCTTGGCAAGCTCCGCCAGCGTGTCGTCCAGCAAGGGCGGTTTGGTGCTCAGCTTGTGCTTCAGCATCAGGCCCGACAGCACCGCGACCAGCACGAACAAGCCGACCATCGCGAGCGACGCCGCCAGGCGGTGCGTATCCCAGAACACGAAGATCACCGTCAGCGCCACCAGGAACAAACCCATCATGGCCGCGAAGGCGGCCAGGAACGCCCACAGCAGGATGGCGCCGACCTGCCGCACCTCTTCCTGCAACTCGGTGGTCAGCAGCTCCAGCCGGGTATGCACGATGGCGATGAAAGTCGCCAGCAGATGATTCAGCGATTGCAGCAGGCCCGCCACCGGTCGCGGACCGGCGGCAGAATGCGGATCGTGTGTTTCCACGGCCATGGCGTGTGGCGAACGAGCCGTCAGCGGCGAGCCAGCAGCAAGCCCACCACCAGGCCGATGCCTGCGGCAATGCCAACCGACTGCCACGGATTCTCGTGCACATACTCGTCGGTGGCATGCGCGACTTCACGCGCCCGGCGCATGGCCTCTTCCTCGACGGCGCTGAGCCGCACCTTGGCCTGGCGAAGTGACTCCTCGGCGCGTGTGCGCACTTCCTGGATCTTTTCGCCGGTCAGCGTCGAGGTCGCCTTGAGCAGCGCCTCCGCATCCTCCATGACCGTCTTCAGATCGGCGACCAGCTGGTCGGTGTTCACTTCCGGTTGGGCATTCATGAGTCGTTCCTCTCGAGCTTGAGCTGTGATGGTAACGCCGCGCGGCCGGCGCCTCCAGGTTGCGTAGGACCTCGACCGGCGCCGCCGCGAACCGGCAAGCCTGCCGCGGTGCTAGCATGGTGGCCTTTGCCGCATGCCCGCGGCCACGCGAAATGGAACGTCCGATGACTCAACAGCAACGCGCCGCACCGGTAAACGACCGGTTCTACGCGCGCACGTTCGCATTGGTGACGTGCCTGGTCCTGGGCATGGCCTTGTTCAAGATCGTCCAGCCGTTCCTGGGGCCGCTGTTGTGGGCGATATTCATCGCGTTTCTGCTGTACCCGCTGCATGTGCGGCTGGTCGTCCGGCTGCGTGGCAAAGCCCAATGGTCGGCGGCCTTGCTGACCCTGCTCACGTTCGTCGTCATTCTCGGCCCGCTGACCGGGCTGAGCGCGGCGTTCGCGGCACAGGTGGGCGACCTGCTGCAGATCGTACAAGACAAGTATGCCGACCAGACCAGTGGCAACGTGCTGAATCTTGCGAATGTTCCCTGGGTGCGCCAGGTGCTGGACTGGCTCCACGACACCCTGGACGTCGATTTCGCGCAGGTGCAGAGCTGGTTCACACAGGGTACGCGCCAGGCGCTGCAATCGCTCGCATCGCTCGGCGGCAAGGTCTTCATGGGTGCGGTGGGCACGGCGGTGGGCTTCGTGCTGATGCAGTTCATGCTGTTCTTTTTCATTCGCGATGGCGCGGAGATGGTGGCGACCGCGCGCGAGCTGATTCCGATGCCCGAAGCTCACAAAGCCAAGCTGTTCGATCATCTGGCCGCGGTCACGCGCGCCATGGTGTACGGCACCGGTATGACGGCGCTGATCCAGGGCATGCTGACCGGCCTGGCTTTCCTGTTCGTCGGTCTGCCCTCACCCGTGGTGTTCGGCGTGATCGCCGCGCTGGTCGCACTATTGCCGTTCGGCGGCACGGCGCTGGTGTGGGGCCCGGCCGCTGTGGTGCTCGCCATCCAGGGACGATGGGGCGCGACCATTTTCATGTTGATCTGGGGTACGGTGCTGGTCTCGCTGGTCGACAACGTGGTGCGACCGATGTTGGTGTCGGGCCGCGCCAAAGTCGGTACGCTGACGGTATTCATCGGCGTGCTGGGCGGGCTGGCCGCTTTCGGCGCGATCGGCCTGTTCCTCGGACCGGTCGTGCTGGCGCTGATCATTGCCTTGATCCGCTTCCGGCTGGAAATGCGGCGCGCGGAAAAAGCCATGGCCCTGTCGGCAGTTTCCGAACCCGTCAAGCCTGCTTCGTGAGCAGAGACGTTCTGCCTCCATAGTTGAAAGATAATGAGTATTTCCGACCATACATTGCGCATCGCCACGCGCCATAGCCGCCTCGCCCTGTGGCAGGCCGAGCATGTCGCGATGCTGCTCAGGAACAAGCATCCGGGCTTGAACATCGAGCTGGTGCCCATGACCACGCAGGGCGATCGCATCCTCGACCGCCCGCTCGCCAGCATCGGCGGCAAGGGGCTGTTCATCAAAGAACTGGAGCACGCCATGTCCGAGCATCGCGCCGACATCGCCGTGCACTCCATGAAAGATGTGCCGACCGAGATGCCGCCGGGATTTGCCCTGGCAGCGATGCTGCCGCGCGCCGATCCACGCGACGCATTTGTTTCTTCGCGATTCAAGAATTTTTCCAGCCTGCCGCACGGCGCCCGCGTTGGCACATCGAGCTTGCGACGGCAGTGCCAGCTCAAACATGCGCGCCCGGATCTGGAGCTGATCACTCTGCGCGGCAACGTCGACACGCGCTTGCGCAAGCTCGATGAGCAGGAATACGACGCCATCATCCTCGCGGCGGCGGGCCTGACGCGCCTCGGATTGCAGAGTCGCATCACGGAATATTTCAGTCCGGAGCAGTCGGTGCCGGCGGTTGGCCAAGGCATCATCGGCATCGAATGTCGCAGCGACGACGCGCGCAGCATCGCTCTCGTGCGCGCCCTGAACGATGCGCAGTCCTGGCAGTGTTGTGCGGCGGAGCGCGCCTTCGCGCATCGCCTCGAAGGCAGCTGTCAGTCGCCGATCGCCGGGTTCGCAACGCTCGACGGCGATCAGCTGCAATTGCATGGCGTCATCGGCTCGCCCGATGGTCTGGAGATGTATCGAGGCTCGCATATCGGCAACGGTGCCGATGCGGAAAAGATTGGTGTGCGCCTCGCGGAAGAACTGCTGAAAGACGGCGCCGAGCAATTGCTCGAACGTCTCCGGCAGCCATCGACATGATCCCCAAAGTCATGCCGCCACTGGCGGAGCTGACCGTGCTGGTGACGCGACCGGCACAACAGGCCGCGCAACTCTGCGAAGCAATCGCGCGAGAAGGTGGCACTCCCATCGCATTTCCGGCGATCGAGATCGCTCCGCAGGCCGCCAGCCGCGCCAGCGGCCACGACCTCATCATATTTGTCAGCGTCAATGCGGTCGCGCACGGTGCACACCTGATCGACAAGAGCCCCACGGCTCGCATCGCCGCCATCGGCAAAGCCACCGCCGCGGCCCTGGCCGAGGCTTCTTTGCCCGCGGATATCGTTCCCGAAAGCGGCTTCACCAGCGAAGCCCTGTTGGCGCATCCGGACCTCACATTGCCGGATAACGCTCGCGTATTAATAGTGCGCGGCTCCGGCGGACGAGAATTGCTACGTGAAACATTTACCGCGCGTGGACTTGTCGTCGAAACGCGTGAGGTCTACCAGCGCGTCCGGCCGACCATCGACGACGCTACGCGAAATGCCATCGAAGAACGCTGGGCAAGTGAGGGCATCGACGTAGTCACCATCACCAGCGTTGAAACTCTGCACAACTTGATTGCCATGTTGTCCGAGCGTGGTCGCGCGCTACTGCGCGAAACCACGCTGCTGGTCGTCAGCCCAAGAATTGCCGAGGCAGCAAAGACCGCGGGCTTGAACGGGTTGGTACTGGTCGCGAAAGCCGCTGACGATGCGTCGATGATCGGTACTTTGGCGCGCTGGCGCACGCGCGCCCGGACCGCCTGAAAGCGCTGCGTGCTACGATAGGCGCTCGTCGCAAGCAGCGCCTCATTTATGGCCGAGACCGGTCCCGAAAGCATCAGTTCGCCTGTTCCCGACGCTTCGTCGAGGGATCGCCGTGCGCACACCTACAGCCGATTGACCACCGCTATTGCCGTACTGGCGTTGGCAACCGCGGGCTATGCCTTGGTGCGCCTCGATTCGGTTCGAGACAAGCTGGACACCGCCAACGCGGCCGTGGCGGCCGCCGATGCCGATAAAGAGTTGTTGCGGGCGGAACTGAGAAGTCAGGCCAGTCGCGAACGCCAGGCACATCGCGATCTGAACCGGCGGCTGGACGAGCTCAAAGACGCACCTCAACAGCTGCAGGAGCTCGCTTCTTCCGTCGAAGAGTTGCGCGGTCGAGCTGAAGGCCCGGAACGCGCGTGGTCGCGTGCCGAAGCGTTGTTTCTTCTGGAGCTGGCACAGCGGCGACTCACCCTGGAACGCGACGTCGAAACAGCCATCGTCGCGCTGGAATCGGCGGACCTGCGCATCGCCTCGCTGCGCGATCCGGCGTTCACCGGTGTTCGCCAGGAGATCGCGAAGGAACTGCAGGCGCTGCGAGCCGTGCAGCAGCCCGATACCACCGGCATCCTCACACGCCTCGTCAGTGCCGAAGAACAGGCGGCCGAAGCACCAGTAAAGGGCATCCTGCTCACCGAACGGGACGCTCGCGACCCGAGCACCTTGCCGGACGGAATGTTTGCAAGGGCGCGCGCCATCATCGGCCGCACGCTATCCAACCTGATCGTGGTGCGCAGAGTGGACGATTTGTCGGGGCGTGTGATTAGCACTGAAGAAGCACTGCTGCGGCGTCAGCATCTGCAATTGCTACTTTTCGCCGCACGCACGGCCGTGGCACGTCACGATGCGGAGGCCTATCGCACAGCCTTGGCGGCCGCGCGACGCTCGCTCGGTGAATCGTTCGACCTCTCCCATCCCGCAGCTCAAGCGCTGTTGAACGAAGTGCAGGCGCTGGAGCCGGTGAACATCGATCCAGCCCTGCCCACCGTGACGGCCTCGATCAATGCGCTGCGCCGGATGGTGCCATCGCGCCGGGGGCCGGAGTAAGCGATGCGAAGCGGCCTGTATATCGCTGCGGCAATGATCGTCGCCGGCCTGCTCGCCAACATCGTGTTGGGCGATCCGGGCTATGTGGCGCTGCGCTTCGCGGGCCGCCTGATCGAAATGTCGGCGGTGACCTTCGTCTTCGTGCTGGCCGCGGCCTATTTCGCCGTGCGGTTGCTGCTCAAACTCATCTATGCACGCCGCTCTTGGAAAACGGCACAGGAAGCGCGTCGTCACGAGCGTGCGCGACGCAGCTTCGCGCAAGGCATCCTGGAGCTTTCCGAAGGCAATTGGGAGGCGGCGGAGAACACGCTGACGAAGAACGCGCGCGAAGCGGAGAATCCCGCTGCTCATTATTTGACCGCGGCCCGTGCAGCTGACTTGCAAGGCGCCGCGCAACGACGGGATGAATGGCTGGCTCGCGCGCTGGAAGTCTCCGGCGACCGCCGCGCGCCCGCGCTCATCATGCAGGCCGAAGTGCTCCTGAAGCACAAGCAATTGCCGGCGGCACTGGCCACGCTGGAGCAGCTGGAAGCGACCAAGGAGCAGAACGCGCGTGGCTTGCTGCTGCTGGCCAGGGTTTATCGGCAGATGGGCGATTGGAAAAAGCTGCAGGCATTGGAGCCCCGGCTGCGCAGCACTCGCGGCATTACTGCGGCGATGGTCGATGAAACCGTCGCACAGGTACATCTTGATCGATTGAAGGACGCAGGCAGCAAGTGCGATCTTGCCGAGCTGCGCGCGGCCTGGAAAGAAACATCCAAGTCGCTGGCCAAGCACCCGGAGATCGTGGTCGCCTATGCGCGCGCCTCGATGGCCTGCGGCGATCACGAGGCCGCGGAAGTGGCGCTGCGTGAGAGCATCAACAAGCAATGGAACGATGAAGCTGTACTGGCGTATGGCGAGCTGGAAACCAGCGAGCCGCTGAAAACGCTCGACCGCGCGGAAGCCTGGCTGGCAGAGCACGGCGATGATCCAGTGTTGCTGTTCGCCTGCGCGCAGCTGGCAACACGTGCCGAGTTGTATGGCAAGGCTCGCAGTTTCCTCGAAACCAGCATTGCCATTCGCCCGAGACTGGAAGCCTTTCAGCTGCTCGCGAACCTGATGGAGCAGCTCGGCGAACGCGAACGCGCCGTGAAGGCGCTGAATGACGCGCTCGCATTTGCACTCGGCCGCAAGACCAATCTGCCGAAGATCCGTGCGCGCCGTTGGCTCGAGCGCAGACAAGGCGATCGGCGGCGCAGCTAGGTATTCACATGTCCGCCGCCCGGCCCTATGCCCGCGTCACGCTGCTGCCTTCGCAGCAGGTGCTCACCGTCGAACGCGGCGAAACCATCCTGGACGCCGCGCTGCGCATGGGCTTGAATCTGCCGCACAGCTGTAAAGGCGGGCATTGCTCATCGTGCCGCGCCCGCATTCGCCAGGGCCAGGTAAGTTATCCTTTGGGCCGGCCGTTGGGATTGATGGAAGACGAGGAACGCGACGGCTACGCCCTGCTCTGCCAGGCGCACGCGGCCAGTGAGGACCTGATCATCGAAGTTCGCGAGATTCGTCCGCCGGTCCCGGAAATCACCGTCAAGAGCCTGCCGTGTCGCGTCGAGCGCTTGCAGCGCCTCACACCGGACATCATGGCGGTGTTCCTGCGAGTGCCGGCCAACGAATATTTCCACTTCGTGCCCGGCCAGTATCTGGACATCATGCTGCCGCAGAACCGGCGGCGCAGCTTTTCGATTGCCAGCACGCCCGGCGACGGCAAGCAGCTCGAGCTGCACATACGCCGCGTGTCCAGCGGCGAGTTCACGCAGCAGCTGTTCGATGGCTCGTTGGAAAAATCGTTGTTGCGGATCGAAGGGCCACTCGGCCAATTCTGGTTCCGGCGCGAATCGCCGCGCCCCGCCTTGCTCATCGGTGGCGGCACGGGCTACGCACCGTTGCGCTCGATGTTGCACAGCCTGCTGGAGGTCGGCGATCGGCGGCAGTTGTATCTCTACTGGGGCGCGCAAGCGGCAATCGATCTCTATGAAGATGCGGAGATCAGAGCGCTGTGCGTGAAGCATCCCAATCTTCACTACGTGCCCGTGCTCTCGGCGCCGCGGCCGGAAGATCAGTGGCAAGGACGGACCGGCTGGGTGCACGAAGCCGCGCTGGAAGATCATCCCGACCTGTCACTGTTCGATGTTTACGCCAGCGGTCCGCCGGTGATGGTCGAAACCATCCGTCATGAATTCACACAGCGCGGACTGCCGCCCGAGCAGCTGTTCTTCGACTCCTTCGACTACGCGCCCGATGTGCTCGCCAAGCTCGGCAAGAACATCATGCCCGCGCAGGATCTGTAGAGCGCAGCAGATCACTCAGTGCCGCGTCCAGATCGGGATAGCGGAACGCGAACCCCTGACTCAGCGCTTTCGCCGGCACTACTCGCTGGCCTTCCAACAGCAGCTGTGACATTTCGCCGAGCGCTGTCCGCAACACTACTGCCGGCACTCGTAGTGGGATGGAAGGACCGAACTGGCTGGCGAGTATCGCGGCGAACTGTCGCTGCCGAACCGGATGCGGCGCGGTGACATTGATGCCTCCGCTCACGTTCGGATGCTTCATGCAAAACAGCACCAGGCCCAGCAAGTCATCGATGTGCACCCATGACTGCCATTGTTCGCCGGAACCCAGCACCACGCGCATCCGTAGACGAGCTGGACGAATCAAGCCAGGCAACGCGCCGCCTTCCATGCCAAGCACGATGCCGAAGCGTAAGCGGCACACACGCACTGCGTACTGTTCGGCAGCTTGCGCCGCCAGTTCCCACGCCTGACACAGATGCGACTGGAATATTGGCTGCCCGTGCGCCGCTTCTGTGATTTCTTCGTCGCCGCGCACACCGTAATAACCGATCGCGGACGCACTGATCAGCACCTCGGGCTTGTGTTCGAGGCGCGCGATCAGCTGAGTGATGTTGTTGGTGGTGCGCAGCCGGCTCTCGAGCAATTCAGCGCGACGCGCGTTGGTCCAGGGACGAGTGAAGATGGGCGCGCCAGCGAGGTTCACGATGGCATCGATGCGCTCGCCGGCCTCGATCTCATCGAGCGAAGCGATGGCGCGAACTTGCGAGCCCAGCGTCTGGCGTGCCCGCTCTACATCGCGCGTCAGCGCAACAATGCCATGACCATCGGCCAACAGTCGCCGACACAGCTTGCGACCGATGAATCCGGTCGCGCCGGTGACCAGCGTCGTGCCCGAAACGCGTTGCTGGTCATGGTCGCTCATGTCACGATCTTCGCCACCTTCGTGCCCATGCGCATGAGCTTCAACAGCGTCGGCCGCGGCATGCCGCGGATCTGCTCGTACCAACCCGACAGCTCCTCGAGGAACTCGAGCATGTCCGCGATACGTTGCTTCACCTGCTCCGGTGTCTCCTGATCCTTCGCGGCGTCGGCGGAGCACTCACGCAGCATCTGCAAGGTCGGGTCGATTTCGCGCTTCTTGCGGCCATCCATGATCATCGTGAGCACTTCCCAGATATCCTTGCGCGCCTGGAAGTAATCGCGCCGATCGCCCAGTTGATGAGTCACGCTGACCAGATCCCACGCCTGCAATTCCTTCAGACTGACGCTGACGTTGGAACGCGCCACATTCAGCGTCGCGGCAATCGTATCCGCGGTGAGCGGCTCCGGAGCGAGGAACAGCAAGGCATGAATCTGCGCCACCGAGCGGCTGACGCCCCAGCGGCCGGCCATCTCGCCCCAGTGGAGCACGCAGCGCTGCATGGTCGGCGTAAGCTTCATGATCGACACATCGGTAATTTCTGTATTTTCTGAAATTTAAATATGCACCGACGCCTTGTCAATCCGATAGGCCCGGCCGATGGCCACGCCGATGAATGGGGCCGCGCATGAGCGGCGCCCGACCGTACATTCTGATCGCCGGCTGCGGTTATGTGGGCCAGCGGCTGGCCGACCGCTTGCGCGAGCGCTACGAAATCACTGCGTTGGTTCGTTCGAACGACAAGGCCGCGGCGCTGGAACGGCAGGGCCTGAAGACCTTGGTCATCGATCTGGATCGGGTGCGCGCCGGCGCGAGCCTTCCGCAGCGGCTGGATCAGGAAGCCATCGTGTATCTGGCTCCGCCGCCCGCCGCGGGCGAGAGCGATCTGCGGCTCGACCGCTTTCTGCATCTGGCGATCGTTCCGCCCAAGGCGTTCGTCTATATGAGCACGACTGGGGTTTACGGCGATGCCGGCGGCGAGCTGGTCGATGAAAGCACGCCTGTGATGCCATTGACCGAGCGAGCGCGGCGGCGCGTCAGCGCGGAAGAGATGACCCGCGTGTGGTGCCACGAACGACGCGTTCGACGGGTTGTATTGCGAGTGCCGGGTATTTACGGGCCGGAGCGGCTGCCGCTGGAGCGGCTACGCAAGTCTGAGCCAGTAGTGCGCCCGGAGGACGCCGGCATCAGCAACCGAATCCACGTCGACGATCTGGTAACGGCCTGCGAGGCCGCCATCGAGAACAAGGAAGCGCGTGGCGTTTACAACGTGACCGACGGCAATTCCATCAGCTCGACAACGTTCATGGACATGGTCGCCGACCTCGCCGGCCTGCCGCGCCCGCCGCGAGTGTCCATGGAAGAAGCACAGCTCACGTTCAGCCCCGAACGGCTCTCGTTCCTCAACGAATCGCGCCGGGTCGGCAACGATCGCATGCTCAAACACCTGGGCGTGAAGCTGCGCTACGCCGACCTGACAGCCGGCGTCCGCGCCAGCTTGAAGAGTTAGGCCGGCTGGCTCTTCTTGCTGTCCAGCCACTTGGTGATCGGCTTCCACTGCTCCCAGTCCGGGCTGGCCAGATATTCGGGCAGCTCGAAGATGCTCATGCCGCGCTGGTAGGCGCGCAGGTAATTGGTCGACTGCCGCAGCTGGCCGAGGTACGGCACCTTCAGCTTCTCCAGGTACTGCTCCAGCTCGTCGAACAGCAGCGTGTTCTCGCGCACGCGATTGGCCACCATCGCCAGCCTCGCCTGTTGACGCTGTACCTTGCCCAGCTCCAGCAGCTCTTCCATGAAGCGGGTCGAGGCTTTCATGTCGATGGGCGAAGGCATCACCGGAATGAGGATGGTCTCGGCGCGGCGGACCAGCTCGTTCATCTCCGAGCCGTGGGTTCGCGCCGGGGCGTCGATCACCAGCACGTCGGTGTCGCGGGGCACGCTGCGTATGCCTTCATCGAAGGCCGGCACGCCGCCGATGTGCGGCAGATCGTCGGGCCGCAGCGACAGCCAATCGAGGCTGGAGCTCTGCGGATCGTAGTCCGCCAGAGTCACTTTGGCCCCCTGCCGGGCAAAGTAACAAGCGATGTTGGTCGCCAGCGTGCTCTTGCCGCTGCCGCCCTTGGAGTTCATTACCATCACATGGCGCATGAAAATCCTCGCTTCGCCGGAAAAGTCAGGATCCTGATCCTGGGCGCGCAGTCGGGCTGTGCGCGATTTCGCGTTGTTGTGAACGAGTGGCCGGTAAGTTAAAGGCCCGACTCGAAAATGTCACGACTCCCCGTCATACGGCCTCGGCTACGCTTCAGGCCGCGGATTCACGTATGCTTGGCCGCATGCGCCTGTCTTTCACCAAGATGCATGGCCTGGGCAACGACTTCATCGTATTCGACGCCCCCGCCGGCATGGACCTGCCCTCCGCCGACGTGTTTCGCCGCCTCGCCGATCGCCGCACCGGCATTGGCTTCGACCAGGCGCTGGTGCTGATGCCGCCCCAACAGGGCGATTTCGACGTCTACTACCGCATCTTCAATGCCGACGGCTCCGAGGTCGAACAGTGCGGCAACGGCGCCAGGTGCATCGCCAGCCTCGTCGCTCGCAGGATCGGCAAGGCACGCGTGCGCATGGACAGCCCCGGGGGCAAGACCATTGGCGTGCTGAGGGACGATGGCCTGGTCTCCGTCGATATGGGAGTGCCGAACTTTTCGCCAGCGTCGCTGCCGTTCGAAGCTTCACGAGAAGCCGAAGTCTATCCATTGCGCGTCGGCGAAAAGGAATTGCAGATCGGCGCCGTGTCCATGGGTAACCCGCATGCCGTCATGCAGGTGCCCTCGGTGAGCGATGCTCCCGTGGACACGCTGGGGCCCGCGGTGGAGAATCACGCCCGCTTTCCCAAGCGCACCAACGTCGGCTTCATGGAAGTCGTCAGCCCGACTCACATCAAGCTGCGCGTGTTCGAACGCGGCGTCGGCGAGACGCAGGCCTGCGGCACCGGAGCGTGCGCGGCGGTGGCCATCGGACGGCGCTGGGGTCTGCTGCAGGAGGAAGTGCAGGTGGACGCCTTGGGAGGCCGCATCATCATCCGCTGGCCCGGGCCGGGCCAGGCGTTGTGGATGACGGGCCCGGCGGTCACCGTGTTCGAAGGCACGGTGGAAGTTTGAGCAGTGCGGACAAGAATTCGTTGATCGAGGCATTCCAATGAGCAAGCAACCGGTCCGTGGCGTCGACGCCGAGAACCTCGGCCCCGCGGTGAACGGCAAGCCGGAGGCTGGCGGGCCCGGTCCCACCGACGCCGAGATCGCCGACTACCTGCAGCACAACACCGACTTCTTCGAGCGCCATTCCACGTTGCTCACCAAGCTCAAGTTGCCGCACAGCCGTGGCAATGCGACCGTGTCGCTGGTCGAGCGCCAGGTGTCGGCGCTGCGAGAAAAGAATCAAGCCTTGGAGTCGCGGCTACGCGAGTTGATCGATGTCGCGCGCGGCAACGATGTGCTCGCCGCCAAGATCCATCGGCTCGCCTGCCGCCTGGTGCGCGCACGCAATGCAGTCACGTTGCTGGATTCGATGGAAACCTCGTTGCGCGAGGACTTCGGCGCCTCCGAATGGCTGCTGCTACTTGCGCCCGCTCGCGCAACCGGCTTCGCCGATATCGAGAGCCGCCACCTGCGCCTGATCGATCCCGCCGCGACCGAGCTCAAGATGTTCGAGACGCTGTTCGAATCGGCTCGGCCGCGCTGTGGACAGATCCGCGACAGTCAGCGCGATTTCCTGTTCGGCGCCGGCACCATCGAGATCGGCTCCGCCGCGCTCGTGCCTCTGAGCCGAGAGGTGGGCTTCGGCCTGCTGGCGATCGGCAGCCCGGACGCGCAGCGCTTCCATCCCACCATGAGCACCGACTTCCTCGCGCGCATCGGCGATCTCGTGAGCGAGGCCGTCGCGGCCGCTTGATCATGCGGCCGTATCGGGCGTAGCGATGGACGAGCCGTCACTCGCCTGGCTGCCAAAGTTCTTCGAGCACTTGTCGGTGGAGCGGCGCATGTCGCCGCACACCGATAGCAATTATCGGCGCGACCTGCGGCGCTTCGTTGCTCACTGCGATCGCAATGGCGTCAGCGACTGGCAACGCGTCGATGGCCAGCACGTTCGTTCCTTCGCCGCCGCCGAGCATCGCCAGGGCGCCTCGCCCCGCACCATTCAGCGGCGGCTGAGCGCGCTTCGCAGCTTCTACAACTATCTGCTGCGCGAAGGCGTGGTGAAGTTGAATCCAGCCATCGAGGTGCAAGCGCCCAGGGCCAAGAAACGTTTGCCGGCCACCATCGACGTCGATCAGATGACGCGCCTGTTGAGCTTCCGCACCGACGAAGAGCTGAGCGTGCGGGACAAGGCGATGATGGAATTGTTTTATTCCTCCGGCTTGCGGTTGTCGGAGCTGGTCAACTTGGACCTGACGGACATCGACCTTGCCGATCGCACGGTCCGCGTACTCGGCAAAGGCAGCAAGACTCGCGTCGTCCCGGTGGGCCGCCACGCTGCGGACGCCATCACTCGCTGGTTGCGGGAACGCACCAAGCTCGCCGGCGTAGGAAATACCGCGCTATTCGTCGGCGTGCGCGGCGAGCGCATCAGCCCCCGCTCCGTCCAGAAGCAAGTTGCCGCCTGGGCCCGCCGCCAGGGCCTCGGCGTTCACGTTCATCCCCATATGTTCCGGCATTCCTTCGCCACGCATTTGCTGGAATCGAGCCAGAACCTGCGCGGCGTCCAGGAGTTGCTGGGCCACGCCAACATAGCAACCACTCAGATTTACACCCACCTTGATTTCCAGCACCTGGCCAAGATCTATGATGCGGCTCACCCTCGGGCGCGCCGGAAGAGCTGAGAGGTCCGCCAGGGAGAGTCTGTCGCTGCCGCGCTGAGGTATCCTTGGCCGAAGCACGATCAGCCCCATAGGAGCGCCGCAACGAGGCGCCCCCAGCATCCGCAAGAGACAATGAGCGAATCACCCCACGCAACTACCATCCTCTCCGTCCGCCGCAACGGCATCGTTTGCATCGGCGGCGACGGTCAGGTCTCGTTAGGAAACACCGTGATGAAAGGCAACGCCCGCAAGGTGCGGAGCCTGTACGACGGTAAAGTGCTGGCGGGTTTCGCCGGCGGCACCGCCGACGCTTTCACGCTGTTCGAACGCTTCGAAGCGAAACTGCAGCAATATGGCAACTTGACTCGCGCCGCCATCGAGCTGGCCAAGGACTGGCGCAGCGATCGCAGCCTGCGCCGGCTCGAAGCGCTGCTGTGCGTCGCCGACAACAAGTCCTCGTTCATTATTTCCGGTAACGGCGACGTCATCGAGCCCGAAGACGATATCATGGCGATCGGCTCCGGCGGCGCGTTCGCCCAGTCCGCGGCTCGCGCGTTGTTACAGAACACCGAGCTCGATGCCCGCAGCATCGTCGAGAAGGCGTTGCACATCGCCGCCGACATTTGTATCTACACCAATCGCAATCTCACGATAGAGGAATTGAAGTGACTGGTGACCAATGACTAATGACTAATGAATAGTCATAGCGGGCCTCGTGGCAGGCCCATGCCACCGTCCGACAGTCACCATTCATTAGTCATCATTCACTTCCGGTTTGTATGTCCATGACTCCCAGAGAAATCGTTCAGGAGCTCGACAAGCATATCGTCGGGCAGGGTGCGGCCAAGCGCGCGGTGGCCATTGCGTTGCGCAATCGTTGGCGCCGCATGCAAGTCGACGAGGCGCTGCGCGCCGAAATCACGCCGAAGAATATTCTGATGATCGGTCCCACCGGCGTCGGCAAGACCGAGATCGCACGCCGCCTTGCGCGCCTGGCGCGCGCGCCGTTCATCAAGGTCGAAGCCACCAAGTTCACGGAAGTCGGTTACGTCGGCCGCGAGGTCGATTCCATCATCAAGGATTTGATGGACGTCGCCGTCAAGATGACGCGTGAAGAAGAGATGGAGAAAGTACGTCATCGCGCCATGGATGCCGCGGAAGAGCGCGTACTCGACGCCCTGCTGCCGCGACCCAAGTCGCTTGGCTTCACCACCGAGCCGGAACCGAATCCTCGCGACAGCGACACGCGCCAGAAATTCCGCAAGATGTTGCGCGAAGGCCAACTCGACGACCGCGAGATCGAAGTCGAAGTGCGTGCCCTACCCGTCGGCGTGGAAATCATGGCACCCGCCGGCATGGAAGACCTCACGCAGCAGCTGCAAAGCATGTTTTCGAATCTGGGGGGCGCGCGCACCAAGACGCGCAAAGTGAAAGTTAGTGAAGCGTTCAAGCTGCTCACGGATGAAGAAGCCGCGAAAATGATCAACGAGGAAGATCTGAAGCTGCGCGCGCTGGCAAATGCGGAACAGAACGGCATCGTGTTCATCGACGAGATCGACAAGATTGCACGCCGCCAGGAAACACATGGCGCTGACGTCTCCCGCGAAGGCGTGCAGCGCGACCTGCTGCCGCTCGTGGAAGGCAGCACCGTGAGCACCAAGCACGGCATGGTGAAGACCGATCACATCCTCTTCATCGCCTCCGGCGCGTTCCATATGTCGAAGCCTTCCGACCTGATTCCCGAGCTGCAGGGCCGCTTCCCGATCCGCGTGGAACTGGATGCGCTCAAGGTCGAGGACTTCATTCGCATTCTCACCGAGCCCGACGCCTCGCTGTGCACGCAGTACAAGGCGCTGCTGGCCACTGAAGGCGTGACGCTCGATTTCGACCCGAGCGGCGTCCGGCGCATTGCCGAAGTCGCGTACCAGGTGAACGAGCGCACCGAGAATATCGGTGCCCGCCGCCTGCACACCGTGCTGGAGCGGCTGCTCGAAGCGTTGTCATACGAAGCGGCCGATCGCAATGGCTTCAGTCTCACCATCGACCAGGAATACGTCGACAAGCACCTCGGCGAGCTGGTGAAGGACGAGGACCTGACGCGCTACATCCTGTAGCGCCCCATGGTCCTGTTGTCTCGAGAGGCGAGGTCATGCCGCATCCGACGAACATCAAATCCCGCACCAAGTCGCGCCTGCTGGAAGTGAGCTTCGACGACGGCGCCGTCTTCGAGCTGCCGTATGAATATCTGCGTGTCTTCTCGCCCTCAGCAGAAGTCCGAGGCCATGGCCCCGGGCAGGAGCAACTGCAACTGGGCAAGCACGACGTACTCGTCACGCAGGTCGAGCCGGTGGGGAATTACGCTATCAGGCTGGTGTTCGACGATGGCCACAACACCGGCCTCTACACCTGGGCCTATTTATACGAGCTGGGTCGCGACCGGCCGCAAAAGTGGCAAAGCTATCTGGATCGGCTCGAGGAGCTGGGCATCGCCTATCCCACCGTGCTGCCGAAAAAGTCGGCCGGGTTTTCGCTGAAACCGCCGCAGCGCCAGTAAGAAACAGCGACTCGGACATCCTGTGCTGCTTCGCTGAAAGGCACCGCCGAGCCCGTGTGCCTTGGAGCGGTTCCAGTTGGATTCATGGCGCGGGTCAGCTGTGGCACTGTGCGCAGGTGTCGAAAGCGATACATGCAGTATCGAACCTGATTAAAATGCGTCGTCACCGCCAGCGACGACCATGACCGCCAAGCCCTCCAACACCCCCGAGCCCTCCACCACCGACTTCGGCTACCAGCAGGTGCCGGTCGCGGAAAAGCAGGCGCGGGTTCGTGCCGTCTTCGAATCGGTCGCAAGCAATTACGACCTGATGAACGACCTCATGTCGGCAGGCACGCACCGGCTGTGGAAGCGCTTCGCGCTGTCGCAGACCGGCTTGCGCCCCGGTCAGCGGGCGCTGGATGTGGCCGGCGGCACAGGCGATCTGGCCGCCGGCATGTGCAAGCAGGTGGGCGACCAGGGGTTGGTGATCCTCACCGACATCAACACCGCCATGCTGGCCGAAGGCCGCGACGCGATGACCGATCGCGGTTTCGTCAACAACGTGCGTTTCTCGATCGCGAATGCCGAGTGCCTGCCCTTCCCGGACCAGAGCTTCGATTGCGTGACCATCGGCTTCGGCCTGCGCAATGTCACCGACAAGCCCGCGGCCTTGCGCTCCATGCAGCGCGTGCTCAAGCCGGGCGGACAGCTGTTGATCCTGGAGTTCTCGCATCCCGTCGCTCCGGGATTGAAGCCGCTGTACGACGCGTACTCGTTCTCGGTGCTGCCATGGCTAGGCAAGGTCGTGGCGCGCGACGAAGCCAGCTATCGTTACCTGGCCGAGTCCATTCGACGCTTTCCCAAGCAGCAGGAATTGATCGAGATGATGCAGGCGGCCGGCCTGGAAGGCTGCAAATATCACAATCTCACCGGCGGCATCGTGGCCCTGCACCGTGGCTACCGCTTCTGATATGCGCCTGTCGCCGCTGGAATCGCTGCTCAATCGAAACATTGCCGCCTCATCGGCGGCACGCGCGCTGTGCCGGCGTCTGGACGCAAAGGTGCTGGCGCTGCACGTCGAAGGCATGCCGCTGAGCATTTACTTCAGATCCAACGGCGAACAGATGTCGCTCGACACCAAGTACGACGGCACGCCGCACGCGACGCTGTCTGGAACGCCTTTGTCGCTGCTGCGCATGGCCGGCCCCGCGCCCGAAGCAGCACTGCGAACCGGCTCCGTGCACATTCACGGCGACGCTGAAGTCGCGCAGACCTTCAGCGAGTTGCTCAAGCAGGCGCGGCCCGACCTGGAGGAAGAATTGTCGCGAATCATCGGCGATGTTGCCGCTCATCAGGTGGGCAACGTCGCGCGCTCGGCCATCGGCTTCGCAAAAAAAGCGGCCGATACGTTTGCACAAAACCTGTCCGAGTACCTGCAGGAAGAAGGCCGCGACGCTCCCAGCCGCACCGAGGCGGATGAGCTCATCAGCGGCGTCGACAAATTGCGCGACGATGTGGATCGCTTCGAGGCCCGGCTGGGGCTGCTCGAACGCAAGCGCGGCTGAAGCATGCAACTGAGAGTTCTTTCCCGGCTGCTGCAGATTCAACGCGTCCTGGTGCGACATCGCCTGGACGAGATCATTCTGGCCACGCATCTGTTCCGGCCGATCCGCTTCGCGTTCTATCTCTCGCCAAACACCTGGTTCCGCCGCAAGGCTTCCTTGTCACGCGGCGAACGGCTGCGGCTGGCACTGGAGGAGTTGGGACCGATCTTCATGAAGTTCGGTCAAACGCTGTCCACGCGTCGCGATCTCTTGCCGCGAGACATCGCCGACGAATTGGAGAAGCTGCAGGATCGTGTGCCGCCGTTCTCCAACGAAGCCGCGCGCGCCATTGTCGAAGCGGCTTATGAGCGTCCGACTACCGATGTGTTTGCTCGCTTCGACTCCGCGCCGCTGGCGGCCGCGACGATCGCTCAGGTGCATGGCGCGCAGCTCAAAGACGGCAAGGAAGTGGTCGTCAAGATCGTGCGGCCCGGCATTCGCCGGCTCATCCGGCGCGATGTCGAAGTCTTGTATGCGCTGGCCGACCTGGCCAATCGCTACTGGAGCGACGCACCTCGGCTGCGGCCTGTGGAGCTGGTGCGCGAGTACGAAAAGACCATCATGGACGAGCTGGATCTCAAGCGCGAAGCGGCCAATGCCGCGCAGCTGAAGCGCAACTTCGAAGGTTCGCGCCTGCTGTATGTGCCCGAGGTGTATTGGGACTACACGCGCCCCAACGTCATGGTGATGGAGCGCGTGCAGGGCGTACTGGTCAACGATATTGAAGAGCTGCAGCGCCGCGGCGCGAACATTCAGCGGCTGGCCGAGAACGGCGTGGAGATCTTTTTCACGCAGGCGTTCCGTCACAACTTCTTCCACGCCGACATGCATCCGGGCAACATCTTCGTGTTGCTGGACGATCCCGATCATCCTCGTTATGCCGCCGTTGACTTCGGCATCGTCGGTACGCTGGCGCCGCGCGACCAGCACTACCTCGCAGAGAACTTCCTGGCGTTCTTCGAGCACGACTATCGCCGCATCGCGCAATTGCACATCGATTCCGGATGGATTCCTGCGCACGTTCGCGTCGACGAGTTGGAGTCGGCGGTGCGTACCGTGTGCGAGCCGATCGCGAACAAGCCGCTGCGAGAGATTTCGTTCGGCCAGGTGCTGATCAGCCTGTTCGAAGCAGCGCAACGCTTCGACGCGCAGATGCAGCCGCAGCTGATGCTGATCCAGAAGACCCTGCTGCAGATCGAGGGCGTGGGGCGGCAGCTGTATCCCGATCTGGACCTGTGGAAGACGGCACAGCCGCTGCTGCGCCAATGGGTAGCGGAACGCTGGAGCGTGCGAGCCCTCGCGCGCGATGTTCGCAAGCAGCTGCCGGACATGCTGCAGGCGTTGCATCAGTTGCCGCCGCTGATGGCCAACGCGATTCAGCGCGCCGCGGATGGCAGGCTCAGTGTGCCGGTGGATAACAAGGAGATCGAGCGCTTGCAGCAGACCATCCGAGACGATGGCCGGCGCCGGGATGTGACGTTGGTGAGCTCGATCGGGATGCTGGGCGGGATTGTGTTGCTTGCGACGGGAGCCGGGCCGGAATGGCTTGGTTACGCGTTGCTAGCGGGCAGCGTGGTGGGACTTTTGACGCTCCGCAAATAGCGCGGCCGCAGGCCAATAAAGAATTGAAACCTGCGGCGGCGTTATGCGCCAGCCGGTTTCGGCTTCAGCAGTTCCCACAGCACCGGCATCACCGACACCACGATGATCAGAATGGTCACGATGCCGAAGTTCTCCTTGATCAGCGGCACGTTGCCGAACAGGTAGCCGCCCCAGATGAAAATCGTCACCCACAGGAACCCGCCCAGCAGGTTGTAGGTGAAGAACTTCGCGCCATTCATGGCTCCCACGCCGGCGACGAACGGCGCAAACGTGCGCACGATCGGCACGAAGCGCGCCAGCACGATGGTCTTGCCGCCGTACTTCTCGTAGAAGGCATGCGTGCGATCGAGATATTCCTTTTTGAGCCAGCGAATGGTGCCGCTGAACGCCCTGGGCCCGATCGCCTTGCCGATGCGGTAGTTCGTGGCATCGCCCAACCACGCTGCAATCATCAACAACGCCCACAGCGCCGGCGCATTCAACGTGCCCGTCTGGTCCACCGCCGCCAGCGCGCCCAGCGCGAACAGCAATGAATCTCCCGGCAGGAACGGCGTCACCACCACGCCGGTCTCGCAGAAAATGATCAGGAACAGGATGCCGTAGACCCAGTAGTGATAAGCGGCGATGAGCTCGATGAGATGGTCATCGAGATGCAGGATGAAATCGATGAACCATGTGACCAGCTCCATGCGCCCGCCGCCTCAGGAGGCCGCGCGCAGCGACTTGACACGTGGCTGGTTGTTTTCGTCCACCAGCACCACGATCGGCTGGTGTTGTTCGACTTCGGCTTCGGAATATTGCGAGTAGGCGCAGATGATCAGCAGGTCGCCCACCATCGCGCGACGAGCCGCGGCGCCGTTCAGCGAGATTGCCCCCGAGCCACGCGGCGCCTTGATGATGTAGGTCGAGAAACGTTCACCGTTGTTGACGTTGTACAGCTCGATGTATTGATGCTCACGCAGCCCGGACGCTTCCAGCAGTGCCTCGTCGATACCACAGGAGCCCTCGTAGTCGAGATCGGCCTGGGTCACGCGAACCCGGTGCAGCTTGGCCTGGAGCATGGTACGAAGCATGAGAATCCTCTGGCGCTGGACGATGAAACCGCCCGTGCGGACGGCCACGATGGGCGGCCGGTCCGTCAGGCGGCCGAAAGGCTGAGGGCTGGGGCCAGCAGTGTCAAGCAGATGCTTCTCAGGCGAAATCCGCCCGAAATCCCGTCATTTGCCGGGCTTGTCAGCCGGGTCGGGCCGCCGCCTGCAGGCGATCGAGCAGCGCTTCCGCCTCGCTGTCGACCAGCAGCGCCGCGCGGTGCCGGGGCCGCTGGAAGCCTTCCGCCACCGCCAGGTCCAGGAACTGGATCAGCGAGTCATAGTAGCCCCGGTAGTTCAGCAGCCCGCACGGCTTGTCATGCAGGTCCAGCTGGGTCCAGGTCCACGCCTCGAACATCTCGTCCAGCGTGCCAATGCCTCCCGGCAAGGTCAGGAACGCATCGGAAAGCTCGCCCATCATCAGCTTGCGCTCCGCCATGGTGGTCACCACGCGCAGCTCGCTGAGGCCGGGATGACCCGCTTCGCGATCCAGCAGCATCTGGGGAATGATGCCCACGACCCGCCCGCCGGCGGACAGCGCCGCGTCCGCCACGGCACCCATCAGGCCCACCTTGCCGCCGCCATAGACGAGGCTCAGCCCGCGTTCGGCGATCAGCCGCCCGGTGGTCCGGGCCAGTTGCAGGTACTCGGGACGATTGCCGGGGTTGGAACCACAAAAAACACAAATGGAGCGCATCGCGCGATTTTAACTGAGCCGCCATTACGTAAAGCGAAGCGACGGGAAGCGCGACACAGTGCACACTTCGGGGCTGGAGCGGCGGGTGTAGGGGTTCTTTGTACACCGGGCGCTCAAGCGAGCTGACCCGTGCCCGATATGTTCAAGACACGTTCCGTGCACACGGGACATGACGCTCGGTATACATGCAAGGGACCCTTCAATACTGGTTAGCGTACCTGCCCGTCGTCGCGATCGTCGCGGCGCCCACGCTCATCGCCGCATGGTTCGCGTTCCAATTGCACCGTGAGCGGGCCCTGCGACGGCGTGACGGTGCGGACTATTTGACGGCGCTTCCCACGCGCCGCGCAGCCGCCACCGTGGCCGCACAGGCCATCATCGATGCGCAGCGCGCCGGCCGCGAAGTCGCCGTCATCGTCCTCAATGTCGACCGGCTCAAGTCGATCAACGATTCGCTCGGTCATCAGGCCGGCGACGAGCTGTTACTGGCGCTGTCCGAGCGCCTGCGCCGGGTCATCGGCAACGACAATGTGCTGGCCCGACTGGCCGGCGACGAATTCACGATCATCGGTCGCGGCTTGCGCGGCCCGAGCGAGGCCGAGACACTGGTCGATCGGATCGTCGCAGCGGTGCGCCACCCGTTCGAGATCGCTTCCTTCGACATCCATACGTCGCTGACCATGGGCGTGAGCATGTATCCGCTGGATGGCGATTCCTTCGAGCTGCTGTTGCGACGTGCCGAGATGGCGTTGCGCTGTGCCAAGGCCGAGCGTCGCGGCGGCTACCGTTTCTACGCGCTGGAGATGTCCAACGCCGCCGACGAGCGTCTGGCCTTGGAGAACGATCTGCGCCGAGCGCTCGAGCTGCGGCAGCTGGAGCTGCACTACCAGCCCAAAGTCGACATCGCCACCAATCGCATTCGCAGTGCTGAAGTGCTGCTGCGCTGGCACCATCCGACCCGCGGACTGGTGCCACCGAATGTCTTCATTCCCATCGCCGAAGAAACCGGTTTGATCGTTCAGATCGGCGAATGGGTATTGCGCGAGGCGTGCCGGCAGGTGCGAGCGTGGATCGATTCGGGAATGTCGCCAGTGCGTGTCGCCGTAAACCTCTCGGCGCGGCAATTTCGGCACGTCGACCTGGTCGCGATCGTGCGCTCGGCCATTGACGACGCGCAACTACAACCCGGTTACGTCGAGCTGGAGCTCACCGAGAGCGCGATCATGGACGACGCCGAGGAATCCGCCGCGACCTTGGGCATTCTCAGCACCATGGGCGTACACATCTCCATCGACGACTTCGGTACCGGTTATTCGAGCCTGAGCCACCTGCGCCGCTATCCGCTGGACAAGCTCAAGATCGACGGCAGTTTCGTGCGCGACCTGATGTCGAACCCGGACGATGCCTCCATCGTCAAAGCCATCATCTCGCTTGCGCACAACTTGCGCCTGCGCGTGGTTGCCGAGGGCGTCGAAACCGCCGAGCAACTGAACTTCCTGCGCGAGCTCGGCTGCGACCAGTATCAGGGGTTCTTTTGCAGTCCGGCGGTACCGGCGCCGGAGTTCGAGGCGCTGCTACAGAAAATGCGATCTGAGCTCCCGGAGCTGACCGAGGCGGACATGCTCCGCACCCAGAGCCGGCTGTCCGCGTTCTCTCGCGACAGCTTATAAAACAGCGACTCGGGCATCCTGCCACTCGCGCTATGGCGCAGAGGGGAAAAGGCGTGACTTTCCCCCCGCGCTCGCCGCCTGCGGCGGCGGGCACATCCCTGTGCCTGGCGGTGGCCAATGTAAAACTAATATTGGTCGCCGGCACGACGGCCGCGAGAACGACGGCGCTCGTGGCCGGAGAAATCGGCGGTGTACATGCCCACATCGCTGCTGCGTCGCGGGCCGGCGCGGCGATCCTTGTGATGTTTGAAACGGCAGTTGCACACCTCGGCGTCGCAGCTGGGCAGCGGCAAGCGTGGTGCTTGACGGGACAGGAAGCGCTGACCGGAAAATCGATAAGCCGCGGCACACGCATCCGGGCCCGGCAAAACCGACACGGCGTGATACGGATTGGTCGGGGCGGCCGGGCGCACGGTGGCTGGCTTCTTCCCCCCGAACAAACTCGAAAACCAACCAGTCTTCGTGACCATCGCTTCTGCCTTGACTCACGTCTGGCGCGGCATCACACCCGCTGACGTTACGTAAGAAACAACGCAGCGAATTGTTCCTGCCGCGCGCACGGCAGACAACTGAACAATGGGCCCACGCCGGGCCGATCAGCTCCGGCGATTCGACTGGAAATCTTTACTGTCGTGCGTTTGCGACGGTGCGTTCATTCTCGCAGCGAGCGAAGGAATTTCGCGGGGTCCTCGCCGCGCTCCAGAACCTCCACCAAAGCTGACCCGACGATCGCGCCATCGATGTGTGGCGCAAGACGCTGCACCTGTTCGCGGCTGCGAATGCCGAAGCCCGCGCACACCGGCACCGGCGAGAGCTGCTTGACGCGCTGAAAATACTCGAGCACTTCTTCGGGCACAGCGACGTTCTTGCCCGTGGTGCCTGTCATGGTAACGGCGTAAATGAACCCGCCACTGTCTTCGCACAACATTCGCATGCGCTCGGTCGGCGTCACCGGCGTTACGAATTGCACGAGCGCCAGGCCACGCGCTTCCAATGCGTTACGCAGGTCGTGACTTTCCTCGTACGGCAGATCGGGAACGATGAAGCCCGCGATGCCGGCGCGCGCCGCATATTCCGGCAAGCGGTCGATGCCGTAGGCGAGCAGCGGATTCAGGTAGCTCATCAACAGCAGCGGCGCCTGCGGCTTCACTTCGGCGCGCGTCAGCTCTTCCAGAATCCAGCGCAGCGATACTCCTTGTTCCAAGGCGACGCGGCTGGAGCGCTGAATGGTGGTGCCGTCGGCCATGGGATCGGTGAAAGGTACGCCGATCTCGACTACGTCGGCCGCCGCGGCAACTGCATTCAGCTGTTGAATGAAACCTTCGCGCGTGGGGAAACCGGCGGTGATATAGGCAATCAGTGCGGGCTGACCCGTCGCGCGCCGGTTGCGGATCGCGGTACTGACCAAATCACGAGCGGGCATCAGAGCACATCCTTCAGCAGAGTTCGTTGCAGGGTCGGCATGTCTTTATCGCCGCGGCCGGACAGGCAGATCAGGATTCGCTTGCCCGGATGGGCGAGCGCATAGCGCTTCGCGCCAGCGAGTGCGTGTGCGGATTCGATGGCAGGCAGGATGCCTTCAGCGGCGCAGCACTCGGCCAGGGCAGCGAGCGAATCCTCATCGTTCACTGCCTCGTACTTCACGCGGCCGATGCTTGCCAACAGCGCGTGTTCGGGGCCGACGCCGGGATAGTCGAGACCGGCCGACACCGAGTGCGTTTCCTGGATCTGGCCATTCTCATCCTGCAGCAGCAGCGAGAAGCAACCTTGCAACACGCCAGGGCTGCCGTAAGCGACCGAAGCCGCGTTCTGGCCCAGGCCGCTGCCGATGCCGCCGGCTTCCAGTCCGAGCATCTGCACGTCCTTGTCCTTGACGAAGGGATGAAACATGCCGATGGCGTTCGATCCGCCACCGACGGCGGCGACCACCAGGTCCGGCAACTTGCCGGTGCGTTCGAGAATCTGCACGCGAGCCTCGCGACCGATGACGGACTGCAGCTCACGCACGATGTATGGATAAGGATGCGGGCCGATGGCCGAGCCGAGGCAGTAATAAGTACCGTTCGGATCGGACACCCAGTCGCGCAAGGCTTCATCGACCGCGGCGCGCAAGGTCTTGTCGCCGCTCGTGACCGGCACGACCGTGGCACCGAGCAGTTTCATGCGACCGACGTTGGGCGCCTGGCGCTCCATGTCGATCGATCCCATGTACACGGTGCACGGCATGCCAAGGCGCGCGCATGCGGCAGCGGAAGCAACGCCATGCTGGCCCGCACCGGTTTCCGCGATCACGCGCTTTGCGCCCAGTTTCTTGGCCAGCAACACCTGGCCGATCGAGTTGTTGATCTTATGCGCGCCGGTATGCGCCAGATCCTCGCGCTTGAGCCAGACTTCCGCGCCCCACTTCTGCGACAGCGTACGCGCGAAGGTCAGCGGCGTGGCGCGTCCCACCCAGTTGTTCAATTCATCGTGAAACTCGCGCAGGAATTCCGGATCGCGCAGATAGCGGTCGACGCCGGCCTGCAGGCGGTCGAGCGCCGGGACCAGCGTTTCCGGAATGTAACGGCCGCCGAACGGGCCGTAGCGGCCGCGCTCATCGGGATACGCATCCTGCTGCACATTGGCCAGCAGCGTCTGCTGTTCGCTCTCGCTCAAGGAATGTTTCATCTGATCGCTCCACTGCCCGCCGCGCGTGCGATACGGACAAATTCATGAATCTTCATCGGATCCTTCACGCCAGGGCGCGCTTCGACGCCGCTGCTCACGTCCACTCCGAACGGCCGTGCGGCGGCAATGGCGTCCGCAACGTTTGTCGGCTTCAATCCGCCAGCCAGGATCAGCTGCGCACGCGCCGCCAGTTTTGCAGCGGCCGACCAATCCGTCGTTTCACCCGTGCCGCTGACCGGACCTTCGAACAACAACCGCGTCGGCAACACCGTCGGCAATTCACGGCCGGCGCGAACGACCGGAGTCACTTGCAACCCTTCGGGCACTCGCAATGTCGCCAGATCATCGATATCGGTTTGCAGCACGTCGGGCCGGAACTGCGACCACACTTCATCCAGCTCCGCTTGCGACGGATGCAACATCACAGCGACGCGGGCGATGTCGCTCGGCACGTTTCGCGCAAGCTCCGCCGCCCGTTCTGCGGTGACCCTGCGCTTCGATTCGGCAAATACGAAGCCGACGGCATTCACTCCCGCATCGAGCGCTGCGGTTACGGCATCAGCCGTGGTCAGCCCGCACACCTTGATCCACAGCCCGCTCACAACAACCCTTCGCGCGAAGCAAGCGACACGGAAATGTTCGAGCTCGTCATTCTTCGCGCACTTCGCCCTTGGCAATGCGCAGCTTGCGAGTTGCCATGCTCATCGCGGTCTGGCGGCCCGTGGACAACATCCTGCCCAGCAGCTCACGGGGCTGGGGCGAGTTCATCAGCGTCGTGCCGATCAAGGCGACGCGATAGCCCAGGCGCACGATGGTGCCGACATCGTTCACCGTGTTCACACCGCTTTCGGCGACCGGCGTAAATCCCGCCGGCATGCTTTCGGCCAGCTCCGACAGGCGCGACAGCTCGACAGTGAGCTTGTCGAGATCGCGGCAGTTGAGCCCGACCAGGATCTGCTCGTCGTGGCGGCGCCGTTGTGCCAGCACGTCGCGAGCGATCTCCAGGTCCGCGGCATCGAACGCTTCCAGCAAAACAAACATCTTCAACATCGCTGCGCAATCGAGCAGCGCCGTGATGCGGCTCTTGTCCAGCATGCGAACGATGACGAGCACGCCACCGGCGCCGGCGGCACGGCCCTCCATCACTTGATAGGGATCGATGAGGAAGTCCTTGCGCATCACAGGCACGTTGTGCGGCGTGAGCACGCGCGCGGCGCGAGTCAGATGTTCGAGTTGGCCGCCGAATCGCAACGGTTCGGTGAGCACCGAGACGGCGCACGCACCACCGCACGCATATTCAGTGACGCGGCTTTCCACATCGCTGGTATTGGCGGACAAGTCCCCCGCCGAGGGCGAATGCAGTTTGCATTCGGCGATGATGTCGAACCCTTCCGGCGACAGACGCAGAGCTGGTGCCGGCGGCATATCGGAAACACGCGTCCACAACGCCTTTTCGGATTCGCGCGCACGCGCTGCTTCGAGCCGCGTCAGGCTCGATTGAGTCATTTGAGCAAGCAGTCCGGACATTTCAGCGCCCCTGGCTCGCGGCCGTTTGCTTCTGGCCGAAAGCCGTCAGTTTTTCCAGCAGGCGCCGGCCGGCGCCGCTCTCGATGGCATCCTGGGCCATGTGCGCCGCATCCTGCGCCGAAGCCGCTTTGCCGAGCAATTCGAGTACCAGTGCTGCTTGAAGGATCAAGGCGTTGCGATGGGCGCCCTGTTCCCGGCCCTCCAGTACGGCGCGCAGGTGCTGGGCATTGTATGCAGCGTCGCCGCCTTTCAGATCGTCGACACTGCACTGGGGCAGCATGAACTCCTCGGCGCTACGGGTGTGACGCACCACCTTGCCGGGCGTGACATCGAACAGCGTGAACGGGCCAATCGGCGTCGCTTCGTCCCAGCCCGCGGCACCGTGCACGACGTAAGCGCGCTGCAACGGCATGCCCGCGAGAGTGTCCGCCATCAGCGCCGCGATATCGACGTTATACGCACCGATCAGATGAAAGTCCGGTTCGGCCGGGTTCGACAGCGGACCGAGAATATTGAATACGGTGCGCACGCCCAGCGCCTGCCGGATCGGCATCACCGCTTTCATCGCCGGGTGATAATGAGGCGCGAAGAAGAATGTGAACCCGGTGTCGCCGAGACATTCGCCAGCGGCGCGCTCGTCGAGCGGCAAGCTCAAGCCGAGCGCACGAATCACATCGGCGCTGCCGCTGCGACTGGAAACCGAGCTGGTGCCGTGCTTCGCCACGCGAATTCCCATCGACGCGACCAGCAGCGCCGCGCCCGTGGAAAGATTGAAACTGCCCGAGCCGTCGCCGCCCGTGCCGACCATATCGACCAACGGTCCACCGGCCGGCAACTCCGGACGCCGCGCGAGCTTGCGCATGCTCTTCGCAAAGCCGCGCACTTCATCGGCAATCACGCCCTTGGCTCTCAATGCTGCGAGCACCGCACCGCCCATCGCGGGCGAGAGAGTCGGATCGGTCAACGCGACCAGCAACTCGGCAGCTTCCTGCTCGCTCAGGTTGTTGCCATCGAGCAATCGTTCCAGTGTCTGGCGCATGATCATGCCGCTCGCTTGCCGGAGCGCTGCCGCAGGAAGTTGCCCATCAGCACCGGGCCCTGCGGTGTCAGCACGCTCTCGGGATGAAACTGTACGCCTTCGACATTGAGCGTCTTGTGGCGCACGCCCATGATCTCGCCCTCATCGGTGCGCGCCGAGACTTCGAGCGCGTCCGGCAAAGACTCCGGTTGCGCGATCAGCGAGTGATAGCGACCCGCCTCGAAGGGCTCCGGCATGTCCTGCAGGATGCTGCGGCCATCGTGATGCACCAGCGAGGTCTTGCCGTGCATGAGGCGGCCGGCGCGCACCACTTTGCCACCGAAAACCTCCACCAGCGATTGATGGCCGAGGCAAACGCCGAACACTGGAATCTCGCCCGCGAAGGCTTCGATCATCCGCATCGATACACCCGCGTCATACGGCGTGCCGGGGCCCGGCGAAATGCACAAGTGCGTCGGCTGCAGCGACTTGGCTTGATCGAGCGTGATGCTGTCGTTGCGATGAACCAGCACTTCGGCGCCCAGTACCATGAAGGCCTGCACCAGGTTGTATGTAAAGGAATCGTAGTTGTCGATGAGCAGCAGCCGCACCGCTTCGTGATGATTGCTCACAATCCTTCCTCCGCCAGCGCCAGAGCGCGCCGCACGCCGGCGCTCTTCGCCAGGACTTCTTGATATTCGGTGGCGGGCACGCTGTCGGCAACCACGCCCGCACCTGCCTGGAAACTGTAGGTATCGCCACGGAACACCATGGTCCGGATGGTGATGGCATGGTCCATGTCGCCGCCATGACCGAAATAGCCGATGGTGCCGCCATAGAAGCCGCGGCGCACCGGCTCGAGCTCGTCGATGATTTCCATCGCTCGCACCTTCGGCGCGCCGACCAGCGTGCCGGCGGGAAACGCGGCGGCAAACAAGTCGAACGCATCCTTGCCGGGCGCCAGCTCGCCGTTCACGCCGCTGACGATGTGCATCACGTGGCTGTAGCGCTCGATGCTGCGATAGGGATTCACATTCACCGAGCCGGCTTTCGCGACGCGCCCCAGATCGTTGCGCGCCAGATCGACCAGCATGATGTGCTCGGCATTCTCCTTCGGATCGGCCAGCAGCTCCTTCTGTAACAGGCCGTCCTCGACCGAATCCCGGCCGCGTGGCCGCGTGCCCGCGATGGGACGCATCGACGCGCGATTGCGCGACAATTTGACCAGCGCCTCGGGCGAGGAGCCGACGATGGTCGAATCGCCCAGCTCGCAGTAATACATATAAGGAGAGGGATTCAGCAGGCGCAGCGCGCGATAGGCCTCGAACGGCTCGAGATCGCACAAGCCGGAGAAGCGCACCGAAAGCACCAGCTGATAAACATCGCCGGCGGCGATGTACTCCTTCACGCGCCCGACGCCGTGAATGAATTGCTCTTCGGTGAGACTGCCGACCGCGGGTGAATACTTGATCTTGCGATCGCTGGAGGGAATGCCGCCGCGCAGGGCCTTTATGACTTCCCGGCGCAGCGCGATGCGCTCTGACTCGCTGCCGGCATGCAGCAGGGCGACGCCGCGAGTGAGGTGATCGAATACGAGCAGGGATCGAGGGGCGAGGTAGTGGGCTTCAGGTGTGGGTTCGGTCAGGGCAGTGCGGGGCGGCAATCGTTCGAAACGCCGGACCAGGTCGTAACCCGCCGCTCCCACCAAACCGCCCGGTAACGGCACGCCCGGAATCTGCGGGCTGGGCTGCGGTGCGCGGGCCAACGCGTTGCGAAACGCGCTGAGCAGCTCGGCCTGAGTCTGCGGCGGCGGTCCGGGGCGCCCATCGATGCTCAGCCCCCGCTCGTCCAGCCGCACTTCCAGGCAATCGCCAAAGCCGATGAACGAGTAGCGCGCCAGGCGCTCGCCGCCCTCGACGCTTTCCAGCAGAAACCGCGGCTTGAACGGCTTGAGCTTCAAATACGCCGACACCGGCGTGTCCAGGTCGGCGGCGATGTCGAAAGGTGGTTCCACTGATCTGTCCTCGGCATGAACCGTGCTCTTCGGTCCGGCGAGGGCGATAAAAAACCCATCTCCGGAACGCTGCACGGAGATGGGTTTGTTTGGATGCTTGGCTAGTGTGTGTTTATTGCGCCCGACAAGCTCCAGCGGCCCTCTCCTGTGAGGGGCGCCACCACCAGCGATGAGCTGCAAGCGATTGAGCCATGAGCGGAAGTATTACCGGCCGGCCGAGGGCTCGTCAACTTCCTCGTATGCAATCCGGCCATCTCCTTCCGGGCAGGCTGGCTCCGGCCGGGTCCGAAACTGCTACTCGCGAGCCGGCGCTTGCAACCCGATTGTCACGCGCCACCGACTGATCCTTCACCTGGCCCCTCCTAGCATGGCCGGTCAGTCCGCGGACGGCCCACAGCTACGCGGCCGTTTCCGAGTGGTTTCCGGGAGAGAGCAGGACTCATGACACGTTTCAAACCGATTTCACGGCGCAGGCTGGCCGGGCTCGCGCTCGCCGGCCTGGCGCTGACGGGCACGCTGACCGGCCCGGTGGCGCAGGCCGGCAACGTCAGCCTGTTGAATGTTTCTTACGATCCGACCCGCGAGCTTTACGACGACTACAACAAGGCGTTCGCCGCCTATTGGCAAAAGAAGACCGGCGACAAGGTCACGATCAAGCAATCGCATGGCGGCTCGGGCAAACAGGCGCGCACCGTGATCGACGGCCTGCCCGCGGACGTGGTGACACTGGCGCTGGCGGGTGACATCGATGCGCTGGTCAACAACGGCAAATTGCTACCGGTCAACTGGCAATCCCGCCTGCCGCACAACTCCTCGCCGTACACCTCGACCGTCGTGTTCCTGGTGCGCAAGGGCAATCCCAAGCAGATCAAGGACTGGGGCGACCTGGTCAAGCCGGGCGTGTCGGTGATCACGCCGAACCCCAAGACTTCGGGCGGCGCACGCTGGAACTATCTCGCCGCCTGGGCCTGGGCGTTGAAGCAGCCGGGCGGCACCGAAGCGTCGGCGAAGGCGTTCACGAAGAAGCTGTACGGCAACGTTCCCGTGCTCGACACCGGCGCGCGCGGCTCGACGACGACATTCGTTCAACGCGGCATCGGCGATGTGCTGCTGGCGTGGGAGAACGAAGCGTTCCTGTCCATCAAGGAGCTGGGTCCGGACAAGGTGGAGATCGTGGTGCCGACACTCAGCATTCTCGCCGAGCCGCCGGTCACTGTGGTCGATAAGGTCGTGTTGCGGCGGAATACGCGCGATGTGGCGACGGAGTACCTGAAGTATCTGTACAGCCCCGAAGGCCAGGAGATCATCGCCAGGAACTTCTACCGGCCTGTCGATCCCGCCGTGGCGGCGAAGTACGCCAAGACCTTCCCGAAGCTGGAGCTGGTCACCATTGCGGATTTCGGCGGTTGGGCCAAGGCGCAGCAGGTGCACTTCGCGGATGGCGGCGTGTTCGACCAGATCTACGCGCCACAATAGCTCGCGATTGACTCGAATCGCGGCTCCGGCGCCGCCCCCGTCAGCGGCGCAGTGACCGCGGCAATGCCCTCTTCGGCGACGGAGAGGGCATTTTTTTTGAGCCTCAGTCGTCGCCATTTTCGCGCTTGTTTTGCTCCACTCGCTTGCGCAGCTCCATCCATTCCTGCAGCTTCTTCAGATCGGCCGGCTTGCGCCGGCGCGCGCCCTGCCCTGGCTTGAGAGTGCCTCGGCCGCCACTATTGTAAGGATCACTGGCAATGTTGCCGCCGCCTGTCGTGGAATTGTCGTAAGGATTGAAGCCGCCACCGGGCATGCGCTCGCGGGGCTTGCGACCATGCGGACCAGTCAGCCCGGGTGGGCGAGGATGCGTGGCAGTTTCGGCGATGGACAGGTCGTTCAAGTCCAGCTTCTTCAGTCGCTGCGTGGTGATGTCGCGGCTGTAGACGCCGGTCTCGAGCTGCCATTCCCAGATCGAGTTGCCGCGCTCATCATAGGCGATTCGCCCCGAGCGCCTGCTGTCGGCGGCCGGCGAGCTGCTCGCCGCGGGTTCGACTGAGGCCGGCGCGATCGATGCGGGCGGCTGCCGGGATGATTCATCTCTCGGCTCGTTCATGACGCGCGTTGCGTGACTGAAGGAATGCGGAGGATTCTGTTCTGCTGCAAATGACAAAACAAATGTCGGCAAGTCGCGAATGAGCCCGCGTCACCGAACCATACAAACCAAGCCTGAGCTGGCGCGAGGCTTCGCTGGGGTCTTCGCCTACAGCAGCCGCGCACTGGAATTGGTGTGGACCACCAGCCGTCCATTGACCCTGGCGTTTGCGTTACTGACGTTGATCGCCGGCGCATTGCCCGCTGCTGTCGCATATGTTGGCGCGCTGATCGTCGATGCAGTTGTCGCCGCCATCCAGGGCACGCCCGAAACTCGGGAAACACTTGCCAACCACGCGTTGTGGCTGGTCGCGGCCGAAGGGGCGTTGGTCGCCGCCATCGCCGGCGCTCAACGCGGCATCAGCCTTTGCCAGTCGCTGTTACGCGCGCAACTTGGCCAGCGCGTCAACGTCATGATCCTGGAAAAGGCGGTAACACTGGAGCTGTCTCACTTCGAGAACTCGGAGTTCTACGACAAGCTCACACGCGCCCGTCGTGAAGCTTCGAGCCGGCCGCTGTCGCTGGTGACACGCACATTTGGCCTGTTGCAAAACGGAGTCTCGCTATTGAGCTTCGGCTCGCTGCTGTTGCAGTTCTCGCCGTGGGCCGTGGTGCTGTTGATCCTCGCCGGTCTGCCAGCGTTTCTTGCCGAAGCCAAATTCTCCGGCGACAAGTTCCGCCTGTTCCTGTGGCGCTCGCCGGAAACACGCATGCAGTTGTATCTGGAGACAGTGCTGGCTCGGGAAGACCATGCAAAGGAAGTGAAGTTGTTCGGTCTGGGCCCCTTGTTCCTGCAGCGCTACCGCGACATTTTCACGAAGCTCTATCGCGAGGATCGCAATCTCACCATTCGCCGCGACACATGGGGCTTCTTCCTCGGCCTGATTGCCACCCTGACGCTCTACGGCGCGTATGCGTGGATTGCGCTGTCCGCCATCGCCACTCGCATCACTCTCGGCCAGATGACGATGTATCTGATGTTGTTTCGTCAGGGGCAATCGGCAGTGTCGGCGATTCTGTCGGCCGTGGGTGGCATGTACGAGGACAACCTGTATCTGTCCACGCTCTACGATTATCTGGAAACGCCCGTCAACGGCACCAAGGGCGTGGCCGTGCGCGGCCCGAAGCCCGATGACGGCATACGTTTCGAGAAAGTAGGCTTCACCTATCCCGGCGCCGAACAACCGACGCTGATCGACATCGACTTGCACATCCGGCCGGGTGAATCGCTGGCGCTGGTCGGCGAAAACGGCTCGGGCAAGACCACGCTCATCAAACTGCTGACGCGTTTGTATGAACCGACCACGGGACGCATCCTGCTCGATGGCCAGGACCTGCGCGAATGGGACGAAGCCGCTTTGCGTGATCGCATCGGCGTGATCTTCCAGGATTTCACGCGCTACCAGTTGCTGCTGGGTGAAAACATCGGCGCCGGCGACGTGCGCCACTTTGAGGACGAAACGCGCTGGCGCGAAGCAGGCGAGAAAGGCATGGCCGCGCCGATCGTGGCCACATTGCCGGGCGGATATCGCACGCCGCTGGGCAAATGGTTCAACGATGGTCGCGAGCTCTCCGGCGGACAATGGCAGAAGATCGCGCTGTCTCGCGCCTTCATGCGCTCGCGCGCCGACATCCTGGTGCTGGATGAACCCACCTCGGCGATGGATGCCAGCGCCGAAGCCACGGTGTTCGAACACTTCCGCACGTTGACGCGCGGGCGCATTGCCATCCTGATCTCACATCGCTTTTCCACGGTGCGCATGGCCGATCAGATCGTGGTGATCGAGAACGGCCGCATCATCGAGCGCGGCAGTCATGACGAGCTGATGCGCTTGAACGGTCATTACTCGCACCTGTTCTCGTTACAAGCCAAAGGCTATCGCTAGGACAATCGCCATGGACCGGTACAGAGCGGGCCGATTTCGGGCAAACACCGTGACAGCCTGAAGGGCGGATGTTATTTGTGTGTTGATGGCTTCCAGCCAGCGCCCGCTGACCAGCGACGCGTCGCCTACCGCTCCGGTTGACTGAAATGTCCAGCTCCGAACCCACTGTGCGGCCCATGGCCGCGGCTACTCCTATTGTTGCCAATGCCTGGCTCACGCCGGCCGAGTTGTTGCTGCTCGGCGCCGTCTGGGGCGGCTCGTTCCTGTTCATGCGCATCGCCGCCAAGGACTTCGGCGCGTTCGCACTGGTCGAAATGCGACTGGCGCTGGGTGCGTTGACCCTCTTGCCGTTTCTCTTGCCCGTCAAAGACAAGCTGACCGCATCGCATTGGTTGCGTTTCCTGGGCATCGGCATCATCAACTCGGCTGCGCCGTTCGTGCTCTTCGCGTGGGCCGCGCAGCGTGCGCCTGCCGGCATTGTCGCCATCACCAACGCGACGGCGGTAATGTTCACGAGCATGGTGGCATTCCTGTTGTATGGAGAGAAAATCAGCCGGCGCAGCGGGCTCGGATTGATTGCCGGCTTCATCGGCGTCATCGTGCTGGCGAGCGACAAGACTTCCGGCGGCAGCGTGGTGCCAGCCGCGCTCGCCGGCGTATTCGCGTCGATTCTGTATGGCTTCGGCGGCAACTTCAGCAAGCGGTATTTGCACGATCTGCCACCCAGCGCGGCGGCCGCAGGGACAGTGCTGTGTGCATCCATCGTGGTAGCGCCGCTCGCTGCAGCGACGTGGCCCAGCGCACCGGTTCCGGCACTTTCCTGGCTGTCGGCAGTCTTGTTGGGAGCGCTGTGCACCGGCCTGGCGTATTTCCTTTTCTACAGGCTGCTGTATCGCATCGGCGCGCCGCGGGCCTCGACGGTGACTTATCTGATTCCGCTGTTCGGCGTGATCTGGGCCTGGGTATTCCTCGGCGAGCCGCTGACCGTGAGCATGGCCGTCGCCGGCTCGCTGATCCTGGGCGGCGTGGCCTTGAGCCAGCAGCGCGCGGCCGCACGCAAGACGTGAAGATAGGCGAAGCAGGCACGCCGCAACTATCGCAGCTCTATCAAGAACGCGTGATCCGTCGCTGATGGCGCCGTCCGTCAGCCGCCGACACGTCGGCGGCTGACGACACCATTTCTAAAAAGTCCGCGCACGCGGAACCTCGTATGCATCGGCGGGATTCAGCAACGTGAGATTGCCGCAAGACGAGGAGAGCCTCATGAGTTTACGACTACTTTATTCCGCGCTGTTCGCTGCGAGTGTTGCAGTAGCCCCCGCGGCATGGGCGCAGGTGCAAGAACCTGCTCCGCCGGCTCAGGAATATCCAGCACCTGCTCAAGAAGCACCGCCTGTCAGTGACATGCCGAGCGACTCGGCATCGTCGGCGAACATCAGCGATCAGCAGATCGAGCAGTTCGCGGACGCGTACATCGCGGTGCAGGGCATTCAGGAAAAAGCCGCGAACGATCTGCAGACCGCTACAGAGCCCGCGCAGGCCGATCAAGTGAAGGCGAAAGCCGAATCCGACATGATCGCTGCCGTCGAAAAGTCAGGTCTGAAGGTGGATGAGTTCAATCACATCGTAGAAACGATGACGGCCAATGCCGACGTGCGCGAGCGCGTCGCGGCGAAGTTGCAGGAACGTCAGGGCGGCGGCTAACCCGTCGCCCGGCACGGTCAGGGCAGTCGCTTCAAGCACCGCCCGGCCACCTGCACAGGCAGCCCGATGGTCACATCGGGCTGTCTCTTTATTGTGCGCGTGGTTCGCGCGAAACTAACAAAACAGTGCTTCAGGCCGGCAACAGCAGGAATGCATCAGCCACCGCGTCGCGCGGCGACAATCCTTGTTCGTAGAGAGGGCGCCACGCGTCCCAGTCCACGTCCTCCTCCTTCACCTCTGTCAGCACTTCACTGAAGTCTTCACGAATCAGCTTCACCACAGCTTGTTGCCACTCAAACCAGGTCTGCGTATCCGCGTTGTTGTTCATCATGTCGCTGGCTCCCCGGATCGATTCCGGTCAAGCGCCGCTGAGCGCCCGCGCGCCAAGTAACGCTTCAGGGTGTCTGCAGTTCCCGTCACTGGAATCCGCCGACGCAGCGTACAGCATGCCTGTAGCACGCGACCACCCGGCCTTTTGCAATGCATGTGGCTCAAGTGCAACGACGGCTGATGCACGTAGTCGTATTGCAGTGACGGCAGCGGCTAAGTGGCACTTGCTGCAGCGATTTGGCTTCCGGTCTGACACACATTGAGTGTGTGATCTGCGCCATACACCCACAAAGCGAGAACGTCTTTCATTCTCACCAGCAGCTCATTTCGCGAGGATTCCTCGCAGGCCGCCGCTGATCAATGCCGCCACATCGGCCAACGTGATCAACGGCGACAACCCGCCCCCAGTGACGAGGTAGCGCGGCTCCCACACCGGATCGAACTTGTCCTTGAAACTACGCAGGCCGCGGAAGCTGTAGAACGTCTCGCCGTGATCGAACAACAAGCGTCCGAAGCGATGCCAGCGCGGCGCCAGCTCGTGATTCGCCATGCCCGACATGGGCGCCATACCCAGACCAAAGCGTTGGTAGCCTTCCGCCTGGAAGTGCAGCATCAACTTGGTGAACATGAAGTCCATGGTGCCCGGCGGAGCGAGCGGCAACTGACGCATCAGGTCGATGCTGGCCTCGCTCTTCAGATGCGTGCACAGCAGATTTGCGAACGCCACCAGGGTTCCTTGCTGACGCACCAATGCGAATGGTTGGCGCGTTAGATAGGCCGGATCGAATGCCCCAAGCGAGAAACCCTTTTCTCGCGTGTCGTGCTCTTCAAGCCACGCGTCTGATACCGCACGCAGCTCGGGCAGTAGCGCCTGCACCTCGACCGGTTGAACTATCGAGAACTCCAGGCCATCGCGCTCGCCGCGATTTAGAGCCTGCCGCAAGTGCGAGCGCTTCGTGCCCTTGGTCGTGAACTCCTGCAGTTGTACGTAGGCATACTCGCCCAGCTTGAAGGCACGCAATCCCGCGTCCAGATACAGCGGCAGCGAATCCCCGCGCACTTGATAGAAAGTGGCGCGGCCGCCGTGATCCGTCGCCAGCTCGATGAACCGCCAGATCAGCTCCTGCCACTGCGCTGGCCGGCCCACTGGATCGAACAGCGAGATCCAGGAGCGTCCCTGGCGTCCATACATGATGAAAGCGTCGCCCTGGGCCGAGAACAGCAGATGCTTGTCCCCCATCAGCACCAGGTTGGCTTCGGCCGATGGCTCCGAACGTAATATGTTGCTAGCGCGCTCCAACTCACTTTCGGTTGGCAGCGACGGCGCACCAGGCGAGGGGCGCAACAACTGCCACAGCGCGACACCAAAGCCTGTTACGACCACACCCATCATGGCTCGCAGTGAACGTGGCGCATTGGCATCGAATTCGAACTGCCACCACAGCTCGCTCGAAAAGTCGACTCGGCGATAGACGAACAGCAGCAAGAACGCCGTTGCCACGACCATCCAAACGACGGAGATCAGCCAGACGCCACGCAGCGGCGTCGAGAACAACGCCGAGCGCCGATCAAATTGCGCCCGCGACATGTACAGCAAAGCAGCCAGCAACAGCAGATAGCACGCCTGGATCAGTGCGAAGCCCTTGGGCATGGCAAGAATCGCGGCGACGATCGCCAGTACGAACGCACCCCACCACGCGGCATCGAGTCGATGCAACAAACCTCGCGCGATGACGATCATCGCGAACCCCGTGACACTGCCCAGGAAGTGCGATGCCTCGACCAGCGGCAAAGGCACGTGCAATGCCAGCAGGTCCGTCGCTCCAGCGGACGCAGGCGTCACGCCCGACACAAGCAGCCAGCCACCAGCGATGAAAGTCATGGTCGCCAGCAACATGGGTGACAAACGGACTGCCGCCCGGCCAATCGGCGCTGCGATGCCGGAGCGCATTTCGTAAGCCGCCAGCAGCACCGCTGCCAGAACGAGCGGCAGCAGGTAGTAGATGACGCGATAGAGCACCAGCGCGCTGAGAACCTGCGCCACCGGCGCGCGATCGGCGCAAGCCAGCAGGATGATGGCCTCGAAGACACCGAGGCCGCCGGGAACGTGGCTCAGGATTCCCAGCACCAGCGCGATCGAGTACCAGGCGATGAAAGCCGCCGGATCGACCGCACCGGACGGCAACAGAAACCACAACGCCGCCGCCGAGGCCAGCAGGTCCAACGCCGATATCACCAGCTGCTGCACGGCCAGCTTCGCCGGCGGCAATCGCAGCTTCCAACGCCAGGCAATCAGAACTTCGCGGCATCGTACTGAAAGAGCGACGAACCCGAGAACCGCGCATAGGACGGCAGCCGCGACAACTCGCAGCAGCCATGCAGGCATGTGCGCAAGCTCGGCCACACCTTCGGCGCCCCACAACAGACCCACCGCACCGAAGGCTGCGGTACCAAAGGTAAACGCACTCGCATTGAATGCGATGACCTGCGCGACTTTGTTGGTTTCAACGCCGGCCGCCGTGTACAAGCGCATGCGCACCGCGCCGCCAGTCAGCACTCCCAAGCCAACGGTGTTACCCAGGGCGTAGGCGATGAAGGAAGTCAGCAGAACGGTGGAACGCCGGATCTTCACCTCGGCGTACTTCATCGCCGAAAGGTCGTAGCCCGTGAGCACGACATAGCTCACGACGGTGGCAAGCAACGTGAGCAACAGATTCTGCGGCGGCTCCGCCGCCATCTGCCGCATGACCTCGGAGGCGTGCACTTCGGCAAGGAGCACGCGAAAGGCGTCGTAAAGCAACAGGCTGATCAAGGCGGCGCCGGCCGCAATCAACCAGATACGCCATCTTGCCCAGCCGCCGCCCTCTGCCTCGGCCACGATCTATCGTTCCTTTTCGAATCGGTTGGGACGGCATTCTGCCGTGCCACGCTCGGCCAGACATTACGTTATTGACACGACCGCAGGGAACGGGCGTGTTCCCGCCGCGGTGTGCGTCCATGAACCCCTCCTCATGATTCGGCGCCGATGCCGCTCCGCCCGCTCACTTCGTTTCGTGAAGTGCTAGAGTATCTCGAATTGGGATATTCCTTCGCATGACGAGCGATCCTGGAGTCGCCCGAATGAAATTGTTGCGAATCCCCTCGTCCGGGCAGCTGCTGAAGATGCTGGCACGGGCACGACAGCGCGCCGGCCTCACGCGGGCGCAATTGGAACGGCGGGTCGGCCCCAGCCAGGAGCTGGTCGCCAGGTATGAGCAAGGCGAACGGCAGCCCGGCAGAAAAGAATAAAAAGAACCCTCTCGCCGCCGGTGACAGTCGGAACGAGAGGGTAGTCAGACTGCGTGCCAGGGGGATGAGCGGCGAGCAGCCCACGATACGCTGACCCTTGTCTGTCGCCGTATCGCTTGTCCGCACTTTAGCGAGCACCAGTCATGCCGTCAGTCGCCGCTCGGTGATAGGCCGGTCAGATATCGGCGGGCCAGCCGGATATCGGGTCACTCTGCATGAGCAGATAGCGACATGATCTATCGGACTACTCGGCCACGAGCTTGTAGCCCGCTCCCGGCGTGGTCTGCAGCAATTCCGGTGCGGAGGCATCGACCTCGATCTTGTTGCGCAACCGGTAGATGAGCTGCTTGAGCGTGCGCCGCTCGCGAGCGGTAGCGCGGCCCCACAAATGCAGCAGCAACTTTTCCGCGGTGACCGTGCGGCCTGGTGTCACCATCAACATCTGCAATGCTTTCAGCTCGAGCGGCGTGAGCCTGATCGGCGCGGCGGCACCGAACTGCAGTGTTCGCTGCTCCGGATCGAGCCGCAACTGCCCCGCCGTCACCGGCGCTGAATCGAAAGGCTCCGAACGTCGAATCAAAGCGCGCACTCGCGCCAGCAGTGCGCGCGGGCTGAACGGCTTATGCACGTAGTCGTCCGCGCCGGAGTCGAACGCCTCGATCAGATCTTCCTCCACATCGCGCACGGTCAACATCATGATGGGCACGGGCGAGCGCCCACGAATCTCGCGACATACCTTCAGCCCGTTTGGCTCCGGCATGTTGATGTCGAGCAGCACCATATCGGGCGAATCTCGATGAAACGCGTGCAAGGCACTCTCGCCGTCCACCGCAGTACAGATATCGTACCCGGCCTGCATCAAGGTGAATCCGATCAGTGCACGCAAATCGGCATCATCGTCCGCAACCAGTATTCTCATGGCATCAGCGCCGCTCGGTAGCCAGCAGTGCGGCCAGCTTTTCTGCATGGCCTCGCAGTTCATGAGCCGCCGTTGCCTCCCAATGATCGGCACGCAGCATCGGCCCGACATAGAACAGATGAGGACCTGGCCAGCCATCAGCATCGATGACCGCACCATTCGGTCCCGTCCGCAAACCCAACCCCAGCGTGTCGGGGACACAGAGCCCACACTGCACGAGACTGCGCCACAGCGGATCGGATGAGCGCGCGATGGCGTAATCCGGTCCGGTGCAATTGATGACACGATCGAACTGCTGGGCGCGCAGACGCTGTGTGCCGCGCGGCCGCCAGATCACTTCGATTCGATCGTTGCGCGGAATGACCTCTTTGATGTGTCCGGCATGAATCGTCAGCCGCTTGGTGTTACGTAGCGCATCGATCTTCTGGATCATCTCCGGCGGCAGACGATACCGATAGATATCCCAATGAGCGCGCACGTGACGCAGGAAACGCACGCGATCCCGTTCTGGCAACCGTTGCCAGATGGTCGGCGCCATATTGCGAACGAATGTGATCGCCTCGCGCCAGTCGCCACCCATCTGCTCGGCTTCATGAGCAAGCAACCGCACCGAGCTGACGAGCCGGCGCAGCGACGACGATGCCGCCAGCAACAGTGCATTGCCATCACCCTTGAAGGCATCGGGGCGAAACGGCGTTTGCCGTGGCGGCACCAGCCCGTGCCGCGACAACGCATGCAACGTCGGCAGACGCTGCGGGTCCGCCGATGCGACATTGATGATGTCGGCGGCAGTCAAACCAGTGCCGATCAACAGCACGTCCTGATCACGATGGAACTTGAGATCGACGGACCATGGGTCGGCAACGTAGGCCGGATGATTCAGCACGCTTCTGGTCGGAGCCAGCGAAGCGGGTTTGGGATTGCCGAGCGCCAGCACGACGTCGTCGGCAGTAAAGCGTCGTCCGTCTTCCAGCTCCACTTGCAGCGGCACGTGACGCTCGATGCGACGCAGGTTCGCCACCGAACCTTTGACGATCTCCAAGCGGATGTTTCCGGGTGCGCTCAACTGCGCGGCCAGTAGCACCTCGTTCAAGTATTCACCGTATAGCGAGCGCGGCAGGAAATCCTCGCCGGTCACTTTGGGAATGCGACGCTGCGCGAACTCCAGAAATTCCTTGGGTGCAGCCGAGTTTGCCGACATGCGGCTGGCTGGGACATTAAGCAGGTAGGGAAGGCCGCGCTCGGCGTAGGCCGCGCCGCGCGCCACCTCGCTCGCGCGCTCGATCATCACGAGGCGAGTCGGACCCGGCGGCGGACGGCGCAGCAGATTCGCAGCGACCACCGTGCCGCTGAACCCGCCGCCAACAATGACTATGGTTCGAAGCAATCCCGCCAAATCGTCGCTCCCACATGATGACAGCGAAAGACTAGGCGAGCGGCGGTATCAAGTCTGTAACTTGGCAGTCACGAAACGGCGCAACGGATGGAACGAATCTACAACCGATTTGTCACCGGTATGTCGGGCTTCCGCCTGCATGCGGCAGCCACATTCGGTAAGGGCAGATCAATCAACGACCAGCTTGTAGCCTGCACCCGGAGCGGTTTGCAGCATCTGCGGTGCGGCTGGATCGACCTCGATCTTCTGGCGCAGCCGATGCACCAGCTGTTTCAGCAACTGCCGGTCGCCCGAGCCCTTGTGCCCCCACACCTGCATCAGCAAGCGATCGGAGCTCACGGTGTGCCCGGCGTTGGCGATCAGCATTTGTAACAAACGCAGCTCGAGCTTGGTCAGCCGCAGCGGTGCATTCGTACCGACCTGAACCGTATGCTCATCGACGTCCAGCCGGATGCGGCCAGCCGCGAGAGGTGCGGTATTCTCCATGCCCGCCCGGCGCAGCAATGCTTTCACACGTGCCAGCAACGTGCGCGGACTGAACGGCTTGCTCAGATAGTCGTCGGCCCCAAGCTCCAGTGCACGCACCAGATCTTCCTCTTCACCGCGCACGGTAAGCATCATCACCGGCACACGCGATTTGGTGCGAATCGCTTCGCAGACCTGGAAGCCCGTCATGCCCGGCATGTTGATGTCGAGGATCACCAGATCCGGCCCCTCGCTCTGGAAAGCTCGCAGCGCCTGCGTGCCATCGCTGGCTTTGACCACCAGGTAGCCGGCCTGCGACAGCGTGAAGGCGATCAGCGCCAGCAAGTCCTTGTCATCGTCCGCGGATAGAATCTTCATGCAGGGTCACTCGGCAGTCAGTCGTAACTTCACTTCGAATCGCGTGCGTCCCTCGGCAGTGCGCCGTGCGGCAATCGTGCCTCCGTGCCGCTCGACGATAGATTTCACGATCCACAATCCAAGACCGAGGCCACCCGGTTCGGGTTCCTGACCGGCGCTGCGATAAAACCGGTCGAAGATCGAATTGTTTTCGATCTCCGGCACGCCCGGACCCTCGTCTTCCACCCAAGCGGTTACGAACTCGCCCGTGTGCTCCGCGCCGATGCGAATCACAGTGTCCTCGGGTGCGAACTTGCTCGCATTGGCCAGCAAATTGACGAACACCTGGTTCAGGCGCGGCCCGTCGCCATCGACATTGGGCAGGTCCTCGGGCAGATCAACCTCCAAGCGCTGCCGGCGCTGGGTGAGCAAAGCACCGACCAATGCTTCGGAGTCCTCGATCACCTCGGCCAGCGCCACGGCCTGATGGCGAATGCTGAGCTGGCCGGATTCGATGCGCACGCTCTCCAGCAGATTGTCGATGAGCCGCGTCAAGCGCAGCGCGCCGCGCTCCAACGATAGCACCAGCTCCTTCTGCTGTTCCGTAGTCATCGTGTCGAAGCCTTCGCGCAGCAATTCGATCGATGCCAGTTGGGCCGCGAGCGGCGTGCGGAACTCGTGCGAAATATTGACCAGCACCGAGTCGCGCGCCCGGCGCACACCTTCCAGCTCGGTCTCGTCGCGAATGACCTGCACCTGCAAGTCATCCACCGGGCTGGAGCTGGTGATGATGGTGATGCGTGGCGCGCCTTCGCTCAGTTGCAAACGTTCGGTCGCCTGTGAGCTGCCTTCCACGCGTGCCCGCACGATGGGGCAATCGGTTTCGCACGGACGAACACCGTTGCTATCGCGACACGGCTTCAACACATCGCCGCAGAAGCGGCCGATGGCTTCGTGCGCCTGGACGCCGAGCAGCTGCGCCGCCTGCGGGTTCAAGTAGCGAATGACGCGAGACTTGTCGACTGCATACACGCCTTCGACGATGCCGGTCAGCACGGCCTGCGCTTCCGCTTCGCGACGCCGCAACGCACCCGTCAGCTCGATCAGATTGTTGCGCATGTCTTCAATGGTGCGGCTGAGCTTGCCGACCTCTCGAGTGCCGCCGACCGGAATGGACGTGGAAAAATCGCCCTGTCCGAGCTTTTCCACCGCATCCGTCAGCGTCGATACCGGCCCGGTGACTTGCCGGCCGAGAATGATGCCCGCGAGCACGGCCAGCGCCGCGAGAATCAAAGCCGTGACCAGCAGCCGCTTGGCGAGTCCGCCCACCGATGCGTCGATGTCGGATGAGGGCAGCCGGGCTTCCAGAAAAGCGATGGCTTCGCCCGAGACCGAGAAGATCGGGAAACTGGCGGCATACAGATCCTGCTCGTCGAGCCGCGCCACCGCGGACCGTCCATCGGACAAGCCGGCCGAATGCAAGCGCGTGAAGGCGTCGTTCTTGCGATCTTCGATGAACAGCCGGTAGTTGATCAGTCGAATGTGCGTGCCGACGCGTTCGCTCAGCAGATCCGCCATGCGCTGATCGAGCAAGCGCGCGACGAATACGCGCCGCTCGGTGGCGCCGCCCACCTGCGCCGACGCGCCAAGCAGTGCGTACTGCGAGCCCGATGGCACGGCCATGAAGCGCTCGCCCTGCTCGGCGGCGGAAGTGGCGATCGACTCCCAAGGCAATTGCACGCCCGCCTGAGCCACGAGCGTGCCGCCCTCGAACACCGCGCACGAGGCAATGGTGTCCGAATTGCACGAACGGCGCAGATACGGCCCGATGGTCGAGGCGCGTCGATCGGCAAGCAAACGTTGAAAGGTCTGGCGCTCGGCGACGCTCTTGGCGTGCGTCAGCGCGTCCTCGCCATAGCGGCGCAGATCCTCGCGGGCCATGGCGCCCGCCAGCTGCACGCGCGATTTGCCCTGCTGGTCCGCCAGGTCCCGCAACGAGCCGATGGCCGAAACGGAAATGCCGCCCACCAACAGCAGCACAATCGCGACATTGATGGCGGCGATCCACACCCCGAGACTGGCGCGCGAGGTATCGATCTGCAGTCCATCGATGAACTGCTGGGTGCGATCGACCACGTATGAGAAGAAGCGATCGATCACTTCCTCTTCAACTCCACCAAGGATTTGATGATCAGGGTCACGACCGCGAGCAGCGTCAACAACGAAGCCACCGCGAACGCGCCGACGAAGTTGTACTCGTTATATAGGATTTCCACGTGCAGTGGCATGGTCGTAGTCAAGCCGCGGACATGGCCCGACACCACCGATACCGCGCCGAACTCGCCCATCGCGCGGGCATTGCAGAGGATCACGCCGTAAACCAGGCCCCAGCGAATCTTCGGCAACGTGACATGAAAGAAGGTCATGAGCCCACCGGCGCCAAGGGTAATCGCCGCCTCTTCCTCGTCGTTGCCCAGCTGCTGCATCAGGGGGATCAGCTCGCGCGCCACGTAGGGGAACGTGACGAACATGGTCGCGAGCACGATGCCGGGTACCGCGAACACGATGCTGATGTCGTGCTCCTGCAGCCACAGCCCGAACCAGCCCTGCGCCCCGAACAGCAGCACATAGACCAGGCCCGATATCACCGGCGATATGGCGATGGGAATATCGATCAGGGTGATCAGGAAGCTCTTGCCCCGGAACTCGAACTTGGCGATGGCCCAGGCGGCGGCGATGCCGAACACGGTATTGGTGGGCACCACGATCGCCGCCACGGTCAATGTCAGCTTGATCGCAGCCAATGTGTCTTCGTCCTTGAAGCTCTCGAAGTACATCTCCCAGCCCTTGCTCAAGGCGGTGATGAACACGGTGGCCAACGGCGCGAACAGCAGCGCGGCCAGGAAGCCGAGCGAGAGCAGGATGAAAACGTACTTGGCCAGCGACGCGAGTATCGTGTCGCGGCCCGGCCGGCTCGCAATCTCCGCCAAAAGCTCTTTTGAAGGACCGCCCGCCATCAGCGTCCCGCGGCGACCAGTCGCCGGCGGCCCCAGGTTTGCAGCAGGTTGATGGAGAGCAGCATCACGAACGACATGGTCAGCATGATGAAGCCCAGCGCCGCCGCACCCGCGTAATCGAACTGCTCCAGCTTGATGACGATGAGCAGCGGCGTGATCTCGGTGCGCATCGGCAAGTTGCCGGCGATGAAGATCACCGAACCGTACTCGCCCACGGCGCGCGCGAACGCGAGAGTGAAGCCGGTTGCGAGCGCCGGCATGACCGTCGGCAGAACGATGCGGCGAAAAATCGTAATGCGGCCGGCGCCGAGCGTTTCGGCCGCATCTTCCAGGTCGCGTTGCACCTCGGCGATGGCTGGCTGCACCGAGCGCACCACGAACGGCAAGCCGATGAGCGTCAGCGCCACGACCACGCCGATCCACGTATAGGCGACCTTGATGCCGAACGGCGCGAGGTACTGGCCGATCCAGCCGTTGTCGGCGAACACCGCGGTCAAGGCGATGCCCGACACCGCGGTCGGCAGAGCGAACGGCATGTCGATCAACGCATCGATCAGCTTGCGTCCCGGGAACTCATAACGCACCAGCGTCCACGCGATGATGAAGCCGAACACGCTGTTCAAGGTGGCGGCCAGCAACGACGCGCCGAAGCTCAAACGATAGGACGCGACGGCACGGGGGTCGGTGAGCACGCGAACGAAGTCGTCCCAGCCCATGGTGGCCGTCTTCATGACCAGCGCCGCCAGCGGCACCAGCACGATGGCCGACAGAAAGAACGTCGTGAAGCCCAGCGTCAGGCCGAAGCCCGGCAGGATGGAAGGCTGCCGGAAACTCATCTGCCGGGACTTCCGTTGCCGTAGATGCGGTCGAACAGCGCGCCGTCGGCGAAATGCTGTTCATGAGCCGCGGCCCAGCCGCCGAACACCTCGTTGATGGTGAACACCTCGATGGCCGGGAACTGATCCTTGTGCCGCTCGAGGACGGCGGCATCGCGCGGCCGGAAGTAATGTTTCGCGGCGATTTCCTGGCCCTCCGGCGAATACAGATGCTGCAGATAGGCCTCCGCGATCTGACGCGTACCGCGTCGATCGACCACGGTATCGACAATCGCCACCGGCGGCTCGGCGAGGATGGTGGTGGATGGCATGACGATCTCGACCTTGTCCGGCCCGAGCTCCTTGATGGCGAGCAACGCCTCGTTCTCCCAGGCGAGCAGCACATCACCGATCTCTCGCTGCACGAACGTATTGGTCGCGCCGCGAGCACCGCTGTCGAGCACTGGAACGTGCTTGTACAGTTGCGACACGAATTCTTCCGCTTTCTTCTGCGCAGCCGCGACTTCCTGCTCGGCGGCGGGGTCGTCGAGCTTCGACCAATCGCCGCCCAACTCCTTATGCAGTACCGCGCCCCACGCGGCGAGATAATTCCAACGCGCGCCGCCGGACGTTTTTGGATTCGGCGTGACCACGGAGATTCCGTCGCGAATCAGATCGGGCCAGTCCTTGATCTGCTTGGGATTGCCCTTGCGCACCAGGAACACGATGGTCGACGTGTACGGAGAGCTGTTGTCAGGCAGCCGCTTCTGCCAGTTGGCGCCGAGACGCTTGCCCTTCGCCTGGATCGAATCGATGTCATAGGCCAGCGCCAGCGTGACCACATCGGCATCGAGACCATCGATCACCGCTCGCGCCTGGCTGCCCGAGCCGGCATGCGACTGCTTGATGGTCACGCGTTGTTTGTGCTCCTGCTCCCACTTCCGGGCGAAGCTTTCATTGAATTCGCGATACAGCTCGCGGGTCGGGTCGTAGCTGACGTTGAGCAAGGTCACGCGACCCGCATCATCGCCACCGCCGCAGCCGGCGAGCAGCAGCAGGCCGACGCATGCCGCGAACAGGTTCTTGGTGAAGTTGCTCATTCGGCGGCTCCTTCGCTGTCCTTGCCTGGCCGATAGACGACCATCATGGGATAGGACACGCCGGGCGCGAACAGCGCTCCGAACGTGTGACGCAGCTGGGCGGGATCGGAAACGCCGAGAATCAGCATTTGATCCTGAGTTTCGTTCAACTGGCGCTGCAGCTCTTCGGCCGCGGCGCCGAAACGCAACTCGGTACGCATTTCCAGGCCATGCACTGCCTGTGCTTCGGAACGGGCGTCGAGCAGCGTTCGCACACCGAAGGGACGTTGCGACTCGCCGCTCGTGCCTTCGGGCAGGATGCCAACGTAAACCGCTTCAGCGGCAACGTGGCGTAACAGACTCGCGGCGACTGCCAAAGTGGAGCGACGCGCCGCGTCCTCCGCCCAATGAATCAACACACGTTGCGGAGAAGCGGCGTGCGATGGCAACACCAAGACTTCACCGGCACCGTTCTGTAACAGCCATTGCAACTGATCGGCGGCCTTGGGCCCGGCGCCGATCACGGCTACGCCCGACACCGGCGCGCTGGCCGGGGCATCGCACGCGGCCAGCGATGCATCACTGCGCTTGATGATGCGCGTCTTCATGCGGCTCGCCAGCTCGACCAGCAGCGGATGCTGAGCCAGGCGTTCACACGAAGCTTCGTCCGCACCGTAGGCGGTATAGCTCGACAACGGCGTCGGCAGTACGTGAATTCGGCGCACGCCGATGGCCACTGTCTGTCCGATCGTCACAGGAAACAAGCGCTGTTCGTACTGAGTACGCGTGACGTCCAGCAAAGCGGCCGGCGCGCTGTTGCCATTCGTATGGGTGGTTGCGATCTGAGCATTGGCCGCGCCATCGGCAAGCCGCACGCGCATGCGTTCCAGCGCGCCCGTGAACACGGCCTCTTCGACGACGCCGTTGGCGATGAAATTGGTTCGTAGATTGTCCCGCGTCGGAGCGAGCTCCACTTCTTCGGGACGCAGCACCGCGACCACTTCCTGCTCGCGGCCGGCGTCGAGCTTCTCCACGCCTCGCGCATTGAACGGAGCCGCGCCAAAGCGAATGCCTTGTTCCGTTTGGCGTGCCAGCAGAAGATTCGCGGCGCCGAGGAACGTCGCGACGAAGCGAGTCGCCGGCCGCGCATACAGCTCGTCCGGCTTGCCGCTTTCGAGCAGGCGGCCCAGGTTCATCACGCCGATGCGGTCGGCGAGCGCGAAAGCTTCTTCCTGGTCGTGAGTCACCAGCACCGTGGTGATCTTCAGCTCGCGCTGCACCTGGCGAATGGTTCGCCGCAATTCTTCGCGGATCTTGGCATCCAGCGCGCCGAAGGGCTCGTCGAGCAGCAGCACCGGCGGCTTGTGCGCCAGAGCGCGGGCCACCGCCACTCGTTGCTGCTGGCCGCCCGACAATTGGGTGGGCAAGCGGTCGTCCATGCCTTCGAGCGCCACCAATCGCAGCAGCTCCTTGCGACGCTCGCGGCGCTCGGCCGCCTTCATGCGGCGGACCTTGAGCGCGAACTCGATGTTCTCGCCCACCGTCATGTGGCGGAACAGCGCATAATTCTGGAACACCAGACCGACGCCGCGCTGCCGGGCCGAGACATGGGTAACATCGTGGCCATGCAGGGCGATGCGGCCATGATCGACGCCGGTCAAACCCGCGATGGCGCGCAGCAAGGTGCTCTTGCCGCTGCCGCTCGGGCCCAGCAGGACGTAGAACTCGCCCTCGCCGACTTCGAGGGAGACGTCGTTGACAACCGGCGAGCCCTGATACCGTTTGGTGACTTGATCGAGCGTGATGGACATAGGGGCCGGGAGCTTACCGGCCAGCAGTGATAAGGTCAGTAATCGACCGGTTACAAAACGGTTATAACGTCAGAAGCGAACGACGGCCTGTCATGGCCAAAAGTTCTTAGCCGCGACCCGAGCAGCGAGCATTTTTCATGACGACCCTCCCCTCTTACGAAGCCCTCGGCTCCTTTTATCTAGGCCGTGAATACGACGCCGAGCGCGGTGCGGACCGGCCGGACCTGTTGCTCTATGACTCGCGCGACCTGACCACTCACGCCGTCTGCGTGGGCATGACGGGCAGCGGCAAGACGGGCCTGTGCCTGGCGTTGCTGGAAGAGGCCGCCATCGACGGCGTGCCGGCCATCGCCATCGATCCCAAGGGCGATTTGGGCAACTTGCTGTTGAGCTTTCCCGAGTTGCGAGCCGAGGACTTCGCGCCTTGGATCGATGCCGGCGCCGCAGCCCGACAGGGCCTGGCGCCAGACCAGGCGGCGGCGAAAACCGCCGAGACCTGGCGCAAAGGTCTGGCGGACTGGGAACAGGATGGCGCGCGCATCGCCCGCTTTCGCGATGCCGTGGATATTGCGATCTATACCCCGGGCAGTGAAGCGGGCCGCCCGCTGTCCGTGCTGCAGTCGTTCGCGGCACCCTCCGCCGAACAGCGTTTGGACACCGGCGCGCTGCGAGAGCGTGTCAATGCCACCGTAGGTGGATTGCTTGGCCTGGCCGGCATTCAAGCGGACCCGATCCAGAGTCGTGAGCACATCCTGCTCGCGACCTTGTTGGAGCAGTCGTGGAGCGCGGGCCGCGATCTCACCTTGGCAGCGCTCATCCAAGGTATCCAGAAGCCGCCGTTCGACCAGGTCGGCGTGTTCGACCTGGAGACGTTCTACCCGGCCAAGGAGCGCCTGCAACTGGCGATGGCGCTCAATAACTTGCTCGCATCGCCGAGTTTCGCGCCCTGGATGAAGGGCGAGCCGCTGGATGTGCAGCGGCTGTTGTTCACTGCGGACGGCAAGCCCCGCATTTCGGTGATTTCGATTGCTCATCTTGGCGACGCGGAACGCATGTTCGTCGTCACGTTGCTGCTCGGCGAAATTGTCGCGTGGATGCGGCGGCAATCCGGCACGTCCAGCTTGCGTGCACTCTTATATATGGACGAGATTTTCGGCTATTTCCCGCCGAGCGCCCTGCCGCCGTCCAAGTTGCCGCTGCTCACCCTGATGAAACAGGCGCGTGCGTTCGGGTTGGGCGTGGTGCTGGCGACGCAGAATCCCGTCGATCTCGATTACAAAGGATTGTCGAACGCGGGCACGTGGTTCATTGGTCGTCTGCAAACGGAACGAGACAAGGCGCGCGTGATCGATGGCTTGCTCGGTGCCGCTGGCGAGGGATTGGACAAGGCGCAGCTGGAGAAGCTGCTGGCGAGCTTGGGCAATCGCGTGTTCCTCATGCGCAATGTCCACGACGCGGCGCCGGTATTGTTTCGAACGCGATGGACATTGTCGTATCTGCGTGGCCCGCTGACGTTGCAAGAGATCGCGAAGCTGTCGAACGCGCCCGCGCAAGCACAATCCTCCGCAGCATCGTCTTCGCCCCCAGCAGTCGAGGCGCCGCCCGAAAGAAGCAGTCTTTCCGCCCTCGTGGGCAGCTCCATGTCCGAGAAGCCTGTGGTTCCCGCCGGCGTAACCGAGCTCTACTTGAACCCTGGACGAGCGAACGCAACGTATTCACCCCGCGTGCTCGGTATCGCTCGTCTGCATTTCGTCGACAAGGCTGCCGGGCTCGATGTTTGGGAGACCCGCTCGCTGATCGCGCCCCTGGACGACAGCGAATCCAATGTCGATTGGCAAGCCGCCGAAATCGGCGGCGACCTGCAGGATCAGCTATCCAGCAACCCGCCCGAGCATGCGCAGTATGCGAGCACACCCGCTGCGATGCTGCGTGCTCAGAACTATCGTTCCTGGCAGAAGGAATTGGCGAGTCATCTGTATTCCACGGCTACGCTCCCCATCTTCCACTGCCCCACCGTCGGCCAGGCGGTCGCTCCTGGTACCAGCGAGGGCGACTTTCGATCCAAGCTCAGCCTGGCTCTGCGGGAGAAGCGCGACACGGAAATCGAAAAGCTGCGCAAGAAATACGCGCCGAAGCTTGCAACGCTTCAGGATCAGCTGCGTCGCGCCGAAGAGCGCGTCGAGCGCGAACGTTCGGATCTGTCACAGCACAAGATACAAGCGGCAGTGTCGGTGGGAACATCCATCCTTGCTGCCCTACTCGGCCGCAAAGCCATCAGCGTCAGCAATGCTCAACGCGTCGGCAGCGCGGCCCGCAGCGCTGGACGGCTCGGCAAGGAAAGCGGCGACGTCGGACGAGCTGAAGAGAGTCGCGAAGCGATTCAACAACGACTGAGTGATTTGCAAACAGAACTGGAATCGGAAGTCGCCCGTCTGCGCAGCGAGCTGGACCCGGCGACGGTGCGCATCGAACAGATTTCCGTGAAGCCACGGAAATCGGACATCGATGTACGCACCCTCGCCTTGCTGTGGGTGCCGCGCAACTAAGAAGCGTTGTGCTACTACACCCGATAGGTTTCGAACGCTTCGATCGGCACCGCTTTCAAAATGGCGTCCGGACCCTGGCGCAGGATGTCCTTGGAAATCTCGCCGGCCAGCATCGCTTGCGTCGTTGGCGACAGCGACTGACGCAGCAGCCCCAGCATCTTCGGCCCGGCCACCAGCACCAGCCGATCGAACTCGTTGCGGGCGCGATCGGTCTCGATCTTCCGCGCCACTTCCTTGGCAAACAAGGTCAACTCGTGCTGCACGGTGCTCTTCTCACCGGTGACGCCATGATGATGACCCGCGATGCTGCTGCCACCGTGGCTCACGCTGGTGCCGCCGAATCGCCGCCCGGGGCGATCGGTTTCGAGGTCAATGTCTCTCTTACCGCCTCGCTCGTTGAGCAGCGAGCCGCGCTCGATCAACGGCGATTTGGGCGTCACGGCATCGAAGAAGCTGGCTTGACGTTCATCGGCAACGACAACGCGTACGTGTGGCATGGCTGCTCCTCAAAGCAAGGATCAACGAAAACGCCCCCTCTCCCGCATGCAGGAGAAGGGGCGACTAGGAGAACGGATGCGAGCTCGGCATCGCAGCCCGGCTCAATTCACATCGGAGGCGACCTGCGATTGATTGTCGGTGAAGATCATTTCGACGCGGCGATTGCGTTGCCGCCCCGCGGCATCATCGTTGCTCGCTATCGGAAACGCCTCGCCTTTGCCCAGCGCTGTGATCTGATCCGAGCGCACGCCACGTTCCAGCAATGCGGTCTGCACCGCTGCGGCGCGACGCTCCGACAAGCCCTGGTTGAAATCTTCGGAGCCCACGCTGTCGGTGTGACCTTCGATCGTCACTTTACGGTCCGGCGCTTCCTTGAGCACCGCCGCGAGCCGGTCGATCGTCGCGTAGGCGCCAGGTTTCAACGTCGCAAGACCCGTGTCGAACAGCACGTCGCCCAACGTTAGCACCATGCCGCGATCGGTCTTCTTCGCTTTCAGCTCGGCAAGCTCCTGTTCCAGAGTCGTGGCGCGCTGCTCGGCCAGCTGCGCTTGCTCTTGAGCGGACTGCGCCTGCTGAGCACGTTGCCGCGCTTCGGCTTCACGTGCCTCGACCAAGACCGCCTGGCGCTCTGCATTGCCCTTCTCGATCTCTTCCTGGGCCTGTGCCGCCAGGATCTTTTCATTGGCGATCTGCGCATTGCGCGAAGCCACCTGGGCCTCGAACTGGATGTCACCAATCTTACCGCCGCTATCCGCGAGCTTGTTGGCACGATCGAGCGACTTGCGCGCTTCGGACACGTTGGTGGCCGCAACGCCTGCACGTGGCGACGCTTCCACTTGCGGCACGATGGCGCGCGCGACTTCCAGCTCTTCGACGCGCTCCGGCGTCGAGCTGCAAGCGGCCAGCAGACCGGCGACTGCCGCAGTCAACAAGACACTGTATGAACGTTTCATGGTGATACTCCGTTGACCGGCGACATTACTGCTCGTTGACCTGGCCGCGAGCAGCTTCCTGACGCAATGTCTGGATGCTTGCCTGTAATTCATCGGCAGCTTTGCGCGCCGCCGCGCTCTGTGACTTGGCCATGGCGAGATCGGCGTCGAGCTGCGCCAGCTGCGCGTAGCGTTCGGCTTTCTCGCCTTCCTTCTTGCTCAGCGCGGCCTTGGCCTGCTCCAGATTGTCCTTGGCTCGCTGCAACTCCACCGCGCCTGCTTCCGAACGGCCCACCGCCTGCTGCGCTTGTTGCAATGAAGATTCGCTGCGAGCGACACGCTCCTTGGTCACCTCGGAAACACTGCTGCAACCACCGGCGAACAAGCCCACGGCCAGCACACCGATCAGTGGCAATCCGGCCCGGGAACATGGGATTCTCATATCGCCTCCACTGGTCCGTCGTTGATCATCGATCGAATCGATTCAGTGGTCCGAAAACGCGCCATTCATCAACGCGGTTCCCCCTGCGGACGCGGCTTTATCGAGGTGTCAAGTCCGCCGCGGTCACAAACTGTTGCGGTTGCAGTCCGCAGGCGAACGCCCGACACTGCTGCCACCGAAGCGGAGGATTCATGGATTCAGCGGCTTGGAAAATGGCGCGTTCCCGGCGTTTGCATGTGCTTGCGGTCTGCTTGCTGCTGCTCGGCGGCTGCGGCCGGCCCGTGGATGAACCACAAACGGGAGCCTATCGCGCCGCCCTGGAATTGCCGGGCGGCGAGGCGCCTTTCGGTCTGGAGATCGCACAAGAAAACAATCGCTTCGTCTTGTACTTAGTGAATGCCGCCGAACGTACGCGCGTCGACAACGTGACCGTCGCAGACGGCGAGCTGACCGCAGTGTTTCCTGGCTACGAGAACACGCTGCGAGCCAGGATGTATCGCGACCGCTTGGAAGGCAACGTGACGCTCATCAAGGCGCAGGGTAAGGAGCAGGTCATTCCCTTCCAGGCGCGGCAGGGCGAGCAGTATCGCTTCTATAAGGACTCGCTCACCGACAACGCCGATCTCGCCGGCCGCTGGGAGATGACATTGACCAGCGACGGCGAGAACACCGCCGCGGTCGCGATCTTCGAACAGCAGCATGACCGCGTCACCGGCACCGTACTGACGCCGACCGGCGATCATCGCTTTCTGGAAGGCCAGGTGCATGGCGACGAGGCGCGGCTGTCCACGTTCGCCGGCGGATTGGCATATCTATACAAACTGAACGTGAACCCGGATGGCGAGCTGGAAGGCGATGTCTGGCAGGGGCTGGCCTCGCACTCCACGGTGAAGGCACGACGCAACGAGAACGCCACGCTCGAAGGTAACGAGCCGACCACCGAGCTGACCGATGCAACGTCCAAGTTCGACTTCACCTTCCGCGATGTCGACGGTAACGAGGTGTCGCTGAGCGATGCGAAGTTTCGAGACAAAGTCGTCGTGGTCACGCTCGGCGGCAGCTGGTGTCCGAACTGTCACGACGAGGCCGCTTTCCTGGTGCCCTTCTACGAAGAATATCGGCGCAAGGGTGTGGAGATCATCGCGCTCATGTTCGAGCGCCATGGCGAATTCGAGCGCGCCGCGCAGGCGGTACGTGGCTATCGCAAAGACCTGGGCATCCAGTTCACCACACTGATCGCCGGCGTCTCCGAAACCGAGGAAGCCAGCAAGGCACTGCCGACGCTCACTGGAATCTACGGTTATCCGACCACCATCATCGTGGATCGATCGGGGACGGTGCGCGACATTCACGTCGGCTTCTCGGGCCCGGCGACCGGCCGGCACTATGAGGAGTACGTGGCGGAATTCCGCGCCCTCATAGATCAACTGCTGGCCGAGTCCGGTTCCGCCAGCGCTACGTCAGGCTGACGTTTCCCGCGTATACAACGGCCAACGCCTACGCCGGCTTCCAGGACGACCTGGCTCGAGCGCATCGCGCCGGGCTTTCTTGCCGATTGGTGGTCGCCGATTGGTGGTCCCGGATACCGACCTCACCGGCTGTGCACCAGAACAGATCAAGCAGGCCAAGAATTGAGCGCGCTGATCGACGGCCGGGTGCGATTCGGGTCGGATGAATGATACTTTCGCGTCCATGGAGAACCATGGGGAAACCGCTGCGGATGTCATCACCGGCGGCGTCGTGGCACGCGCCGTCGAGCCGGCCGCGGGCGAAGCACTCGAACAGCACAGTCACGGCAATTGCCGGAACTGCGGCGCAGTCCTGACTGGCGCTTACTGCTCGAATTGCGGACAGTCCTCGCACCTGCATCGCAGCCTGTTGTCACTAGGCCATGACATCCTGCATGGCGTATTTCATTTCGAAGGCAAGGTCTGGCGCACTCTGCCAGAACTGTTTTTCCGGCCAGGCCGCCTGACACGCCGTTACATCGACGGCGAGCGCGCCAGGTTCGTCTCGCCCATGGCGCTGTACCTGTTCGCCGTATTCCTGATGTTCGCGGTGTTCTCCTTCACTGGCGGCTCTTCGCTGTCCTTGCCGGAGGGCGCCGACGTGCTCGGCATCCGGCAGGAGTGGAAGGAGAACATCGCCGACGACATCGAGGAGCTGAACGACAAGATCGAAGCGCAACAGGAACGGCTCGCCGAGCCTGACCTGACCGGTGCCGCACGCGAGCGGGAACAGGAAGTTCTCGCCGGACTGATAGCAACGCGCGAAGCCATGGAGACCATGATCAGCGGCGACATGAACAGGATTGCGGAGTTCTTCGAGACCCAGGAACGGCGTGCCAGGGAGCGAGCTGCGACCGCCGCCTCCGACACCGCTGCGCAAGACACCGCAAATCGCTTCGAGTCCGCCATCAAGCAGGCCTCCACGAATCCAGCGCTGCTGGCGTACAAGCTCAAGACCGCCGGTTACAAGTATTCCTGGGCGCTGGTGCCGCTGAGCGTGCCATTCCTGTGGCTGTTGTTCTTCTGGCGCCGTGACATTCATCTGTACGACCACGCCATCTTCATCACCTATTCGATCAGCTTCATGATGCTGTTCGTGGTGATGCTCTCAGTGGCCGCATCGCTGGGTGTCAGCGGCGCCCTCTGGGGCATCGCGCTGGTGGTCATCCCACCGATACACCTGTACAAACAACTGCGCGCGGCCTACGGTCTGTCCCGTTTCGGAACGTGGATCAGGCTGTTCATGCTGCTCATCATGATCCTGTTCGTGCTGATCCTGTTCTCGACCCTGCTGCTCGCACTCGGCGTGTCCGGCTGAGTGAGGCCGGCGCTATACTCGGCGCATGACTTTACGAGCAGGCATCATCGGCTTCGGGGTGGCAGGCCGATACTTCCACGCGCCGCTGCTGCGAGCGGCGGGGATTCCCATCGCCGCGGTGGTAACGAGTCGGCCCGAGCCGGCGCGGGAATATCTCGACAAAGTCGATGTGCTCGGCTCAGCCGAGGAACTGATGGCGCGGAATGACATCGATCTGGTAGTCATTTCATCGCCGAACACCCTGCATGCACCACAGGCTGCCGCGGCGCTGCGTGCCGGCAAGCACGTGGTGGTCGAGAAGCCCGTCGCTGCGACTGCCGCCGAGGTCAGCGATCTGGAGCAGCTGGCCACGCAGCACAAACGCAAGTTCACCGTATTTCAGAACCGGCGTTGGGACAGCGATTTCCTGACCCTCAAGAAGCTCATCGAGCAGGACCGGCTCGGAGCGATTTATTCCTACCATGCGCGTTGGGACCGCTTCCGGCCGCGAGTCACCGATTTCTGGCGCGATCGCGACGCGGCCAATCACGGCGTTCTGTATGATCTCGGCACCCACCTGATCGATCAGGCACTGATGCTGTTCGGCACGCCCGACTGGTTGTTCGCCAACGTGTACACGCAGCGCGAGAACGGCTCCACTACCGACGGCTTCGAGATCCTGTGCGGCAAGGGTCCGTTGCGAATATCGATCGGCGTGAATTATCTGACAGCTGACGGCGGCTATCGCTATCGCGTCAACGGCTCGCGCGCATCGTTCCTCAAGCCAGGACTCGACCAGCAGGAACCGCAGCTGCGCGGCGGCATGGAGCCGAACGACGCGCTCTTCGGCACCGAGCCGCCCGAACAATGGGGCACGCTGGTGCATGGCGAAAGCGGCCAGCGCGAGGGGGTGACGCCCGAGACCGGCCGCTGGGTAACGTTTTACGAAATCATGCGTCGGGCGATCGAGGAGGACGGGCCGGTGCCGGTGCCAGCCTCGCAAGCCTATGACACAATCCGCATCGTCGAGGCCGCGCTCACCAGCAGCGCCATGGGTTGCCGGATCGACTTGCAGCCCGCCGCGCCTCCCGTCAGCCGCTGAAAGATTCCCATGCCGTCGTTCGATATCGTTTCCGAGCTCAATGCCCACGAAGTGAGCAACGCCGTCGACCAGGCCAATCGCGAGGTTGGTACGCGCTTCGACTTCAAAGGCACCGATGCGAAGTTCGAGCTGAAAGACCTGGTCATTACACTGACGGCCAAGGCGGAATTCCAGCTCAAGCAGATGCTCGACATCTTGATGCTCAAGCTGTCCAAGCGCGGCATCGACGTTGCCTGCACCAAGGTCGACCCGCCAGTGGTGCTCGGGCAGACGGCACGGCAGGTCGTGACGCTGCGCGAAGGCATCGACAGCGAGCTGGGCAAGAAGCTGCAGCGGCTGATCAAGGATTCGAAGCTGAAAGTGCAGGCCGCGATTCAGGACAAGCAGGTGCGCGTCAGCGGCAAGAGCCGCGACGACCTGCAGGAAGCGATTCGCCTGGTGCGCAACGCCAAGTTCGACATGCCGCTGCAGTTCACGAACTTCAGGGATTGATCGACCGCTTCGGCTCGGCAGCCGCGGCTGCCGAAACCTCTGGATACGAGTGCCAGTCCTTGCCGACGATGAGACGTGCTCCGCGGCCGAATGTCATGTACGACCAGGCCCAGTGCACGAGCACCGACAATCGGTTGCGAAAGCCGCTCAGCCGGTAGACGTGCACCAGCAGCCAGAACCACCACGCCGCCACGCCTGTCAGCTTCAAGCCGCGAAACTCGCTGATCGCGCGGCTGCGGCCGATGGTCGCCATCTGTCCCAGGTCCACATACTTGAACGGCGGGCGCGGAGCCGGCGCACGATTGCGAATTTCTTTCTTGATGATGTCGGCGGCGTAGATGCCTTGTTGCATGGCGACCAGCGCCACGCCGGGCAACGGTTTGCCATTCGCGCCTTCGCGACTCGACATGTCACCCAGCACGAACACTTCGGGATGACCTTCGATGGTGAGATCCGGCCCGGTGATCACGCGCCCGGCTTGGTCAATCGGAACCCCTAGCGATCGGCCAATGTCCGCAGCACGCACGCCAGCTGCCCACAGCACAGTGGCTGCAGCGATCTTTTCGTTACCGACAACAACGCCAACATCGGTTACATCAGTGACGCGCGCTCCCGTCCAGACCTGCACGCCCAACGATTCCAGATCGCGCATGGCTCGCGCCGCGAGCCGGTCGTCGAAGCTGGTGAGAATTCGGGGTCCGGCTTCGACCAGGATTACTCGGGTCTGGCGTGGATCGATGCTGCGAAAATCGCGAGCGAGCGTGTAACGACTCATCTCGCCGATGGCACCCGCGAGCTCGACGCCCGTCGGGCCGCCGCCGATGACAATGAATGTGAGCTGACGCCGCCGCTCTTCGGGATTCGACTCGCGCTCGGCGGTCTCGAACGCCTCCAGCACACGACGGCGGATTTCGGTGGCTTGCGGCAGCGTCTTGAGCCCGGGCGCGTTCGTTTCCCACTCCTCGTGGCCGAAGTACGCATGCTGAGCGCCGCAGCCGAGCAGCAGGTAGTCGTAGCCGATCTCGCCGATGTCGGTGATGACTTTTCGGTTCGCGGTATCGACCCTTTCCGCAGTCGCTTTCAGAACGCGAATGTTGCGATAACGAGCCAGCAGACTGCGGATGGGCACGGCGATGTCGGCCGGACTGAGGGCGGCCATCGCGACTTGATACAACAATGGCTGGAACAGGTGATGATTTTCGCGATCCAGTACCGTCACCGCGATGCCGTCGATGTTCCCCAGGCGTTTCGCGGCATTCAGGCCGGCAAATCCGGCACCCACGATCACGACCTGCTTCGCGGTCATTGTGCCGAAGCCTCGCCAACGTCCAATGCGCTCTGCCGCGGCTCGATGTAGCTGGCCGCCCATTCGACAACGGGGGCCACTCGAGGAGAGACCAGCCGCAGCGCTTCGGCTCGATTCACCCAGCGATACTCATTGTGCTCGGCGCGACCGAGCGCCTCGATCACCGGCAACGTCACTTCAGCGGTGCGCGTCTTGGCCAGGTAGTAACGGGCGACCTTGCCGCGGCTGTAAGGATTGGTCTGGGTGTACACCTCGCCCCAGGCGAACTCGAGGTCCTCGATCAGGGTCTCTTCGCGCACCTCGCGAATCGCCGCCGCCAGCGGCTCCTCGCCGGGCTCGACCATGCCCTTGGGAAAATCCCAATGGTTGTAGGCCCGCAGCAGGAGGTAAAGCCAACCCTCGTGAGTTTCACGAATCACGACCACGCCGGCGGACAATCTCGTGGGGCGAGGGGGCATGGAAGGGAGTATAGCTGCGCGGCCGGACTAAATCTCCGGAGTCGAGCCGCAGCGGACGGGTCCGCTGCAGCCCGGTTACCGAGCGATCGACGTGATATTCAAGCCGCGGCTTGATACTCCAGCACGCCGGCGACCGCGTGAATGACCGACGCGATCCGCACCGCGCTCTGAATCTGCTCGCGGCTGATCCCACCCTCGCGCAGCTTCTTCTCGTGCGAGGTGATGCACATGCCGCAGCCATTGACGGCCGACACTGCCAGCGACAGCAACTCGAAATCGAGCTTGTCGATGCCCGGGTTGCCGATGATGTTCATGCGCAGCCGGGCCGGCATGGTCGAATACTCGCCGTCTTCCACCAGGTGCAGAAAGCGGTAATAGATGTTGTTCATACCCATGATGGCAGCCGCGGCGCGTGCGCCGTTGACATAGGCATCATCCAGGTACGCCTTGGCCCAAGCCTCGATGGCCTGAGTAAACTGCGGGTTGCGGGCAGCGATCGCGGTGGACAGCGCCACGGCGGCGATCTGCTTTTCGCTCAAGCCAGGCGCGCCCTGGGGCGTCAGCACGCTGCCAATATTGAGCTTCAGATCGCGCGCGTAATCCGGCAGCTGATCACGGATCGTTTCGAGAGACATTGCCGAACCTCCACAAGTTGGAATCGAACCCGAGAGCTTCGGGCTGTGCGACACCGGCGCGGACAACTCCGCGCCGGCGTCCACATCAATCAACGAATCACATCAATCGAGGAATAAAGTGCTTGGCGCGCGAAGGCTCAGGCAGCCTTCAGCGTGTCGTCGCCCTTCTTCCAGTTGCAGGGGCACAGCTCGTCGGTCTGCAGCGCATCGAGCACGCGCAGCACTTCCTGCGGGCTACGGCCGACGTTCAAGTCGGTGACGTATACGAAGCGGATCACGCCCTGCGGATCGACGATGTACGTGGCACGCTGGGCCACACCGGCTTCCTCATCGAGCACACCGAGCGCAGTGGTCAGCTCGCGCTTGATGTCCGAGAGCATCGGGAACGGCAGGTCGCGCAGCTCTTCCTTGTCCTTGCGCCAGGCAAGGTGCACGAACTCCGAATCGGTGCTGACGCCGTACACGACAGCATCGCGGTCGTTGAACTCCTTGTTCAACTTGCCGAACGCGGCGATCTCGGTCGGGCAGACGAACGTGAAGTCCTTCGGCCAGAAGAACACGACCTTCCACTTGCCGGGGGCGCTGTCCGAATTGAACGGCTGGAACGCATTGTTCAGATCGTTCGACACCACGCCGGTCAGCGAGAACTGCGGGAATTTTTGTCCGATACCTAACATGTAGAATCCTCCATCAACTGAATTGGCGCTGGCTTGTGGCTGGGCGCGGTAGAGAAGACGTGCCCGGGACCGCTGCGAACGTCAGTACCTGGGCGACGGATGCAATTATGCGGGCCGGGCCTGGGATCACCAATCGATTGTTCGAGCAATTTTGATAGACTACGCCTATGAGGCAGAATCATCCCTTCCAGGCTCATTCCGGGTGACTCACGCATGAACCTGCGCGATCTGCGTTACTTCGTGGCCCTGGCCGACACCAAGCACTTCGGCAAAGCCGCCGAGCGCTGCTTCGTCAGTCAGCCGACGCTGTCGGCCCAGCTGAAGAAGCTGGAAAACTACCTCGGCGTGCAATTGATCGAGCGACAGCCGCGCCGCGTTACGCTGACGGAGACCGGCGCCAAGATCCTGCCGCTGGCCCGCCGCATCCTGCAGGAGAGCGACGAGATCATCTCGCTGGCCCGCAACGAACATGACCCCTTATCCGGCAGACTCAAGCTCGGACTGATCCCGACCATCGGCCCGTATCTGCTGCCGCTGGTGGCGCGCCGCCTGCGCAAGCAGTTGCCGCAATTGAAACTGATGTTGTACGAGTACCAAACCCAGCAGTTGCTGGAAAAACTACGCGAGGGCGACATCGAGGTTGCAATCCTGGCGCTGCCCGTGCCGATGGATGGCCTGGAGGCGCGCGAGCTGTATCACGAAGATTTCAAGGTCGCCGCGCCCAACAACCATCCGTTGGCGAAGAAGTCCAGCATCAAGCTGGACGATCTCGAGGGCGAGACCTTGCTGCTGCTGGAGGACGGCCACTGCCTGCGCGACCAGGCGCTCGACGTCTGCAGCCGTGTCGATGTCAAGGAGAACGAGGATTATCGCGCCACCAGCCTGGAAACCTTGCGGCAGATGGTGGCCGCCGGTCTCGGCATCACGCTGCTGCCGGATCTGGCAACGCGCGGTCCGTTCGGCTCCGGCCAGGGTCTCGCGGTCAAGGAATTCGCCCGGCCGGTTCCGACCCGCACCGTGGGTGCGGTCTGGCGCAAGAGCAGCTCGCGCACGCAAGCGATCGACGCGATGTGCGATGTCATCAAGACGACCATGAGCGAGAAGGCGTGAGTGGCAAGCGTGAATAAGTTGGTGGATACATGATCGAAGCGCGACGTACTCTCATCGTCACATTGCTATTTGCGCTCGTCGCTTCCGCATGCGGCCGGGGCGCGCGCGCACCCATCGCTGTCGAGGACGCTTGGGCCAACGCCACTCCGGCAGGCGCGACGGTTGCAGCCGTTTACATGCAGATCACGGCCCGGGAAGCGGATACGCTGCTTTCGGCGACCACCACCGTGGCGGACCACATCGAAATGCATACCAGCAGCGAAGAGAACGGCATGATGCAAATGCGCCCGCTGCCGGAGGTGCCACTGGCCGCGGGCAAGCCATTCACATTCGCGCCGGGCGGGGCGCATTTCATGTTGATCGGCCTGCGCCAACCGCTGCCGGCCGGCTTGCGCTTTCCCATGACCCTACGATTCCAGCATGCGCGGGCGGTAACCGTACAAGTCAAGGTCATTGAACCCGGCAGTCGTTAGGGGCGTTTAACATCGATGTCAAACGCGCCCGCCCACCCCAGCCCCGCAGATCTGCATGAAGACCAGATCATCGCGCTGCTGCGGTCCGGAGCGCATGCCGCACTGTTGAGCGCCTACTTCGGCGACGTTGAATATCGCGAGCTGGCGCAACTGGCGAAGATCGCCGCGACCCGCAGCAACGACAAGGGCGAAGTCGTGTTCGTGCTGCCCGGAATCATGGGATCGCGGCTCGGCTCGTTGCGGCGACGCAGCCCATCGCTGCTATGGCTGCACCCGATGGCCATTGCCCATGGCGGGCTATCGCAACTTGCACTGCCGGCAGGCAAGGCGCTGCGGGCGTTGGGCGTGATGCTGCCAGGTTATCTGAAGCTCAGACTGTCGTTGGAGATCGCAGGTTTCCGCCCGGTGTTTCATCCGTTCGACTGGCGCGCCGATCTGGAGACTTCGGCGCGCGCACTGTCGCGTTCAATCGCAAAATCCGGCGCCCGCAAGGTACACATCGTCGCGCATAGCATGGGCGGCCTGGTTGCCAGGATTGCGCTGGCGCACGATCGCGAACGCCGCATTGACCGGCTGGTTCAGCTGGGCGCGCCCAATCATGGATCGTTCGCACCGGTGCAGGCGCTGCGCGCCGTATATCCAACCGTTCGCAAGATTGCGGCGCTCGATCATCACAGCAGCGCTGAGCAACTGGCGCGCGCGGTTTTCCTGACGCTGCCGGGCTTGTATCAAATGCTGCCGTCGGTGCTGTCGCCCGATGAACCGAATCTGTTCGATCCGGCGCAGTGGCCCCAGGACGATCTGGCACCGGATGCGAAGATGCTGGCCCGTGCATACAGAGTCCGCAGCCGGATGCCGCCGCCAGATGAACGCTGCGCTGTCATCGTCGGCACGCATCAGCAGACCATAACGTCGGTGCGCGTATGCGACGACGACGGGTTCGAGTATTCGATCCGGCGCGATGGCGATGGCACCGTGCCGTTGTCACGCGCTGTCTGGGACGATGCCGAAACCTGGTTCGTTCAGGAGACTCATGGCGGGCTCACCAATAACAATGAGGTCGTGGCGGCGGTCAGCGCGATCCTGAAAGAAGGACGGACGTCTCGCCTGTCGAGAACACGTCCCAAGCCAGCCACGGACGTCGTGCGCACGGTCACCGATGCCGAGCTGCGGGCGTTCGTCACACACAAAGTGCATTGGGATCGACTGTCGTTGGACAGCCGCCGTCGCATCCTGGAACCGATCATTACCGCGGAGTTCATGAACCCCGCTGCGGTGGTGCCGCACACTTCTTAGGTGTACCCTTACCGGACCGATCGAAACAACCCCGCGTCGAACGAGTCTCGACGTGGCATTCGTCGTGATAGAGGGCTAAGTAGCGGTGCAACCAACCGATACTGGAAATCCTGACTATTATCATCGCGTCGTCGATTGCCAATGGGCCTGCCCGGCCCACACTGACGTTCCCGAATACATTCGCTTGATCGCGCAGGGCCAGTTCACGGCCGCGTACCTCGTCAATCGCGAGTCCAATGTGTTCCCGGGCATTCTCGGGCGGGTGTGCGATCGTCCTTGCGAGCCGGCCTGTCGCCGCGGCCGGGTCGAAGCCCCGCCCGACAACCAGCCGGTCGCCATCTGCCGCTTGAAGCGCGTCGCCGCCGATCATCGCGATGACGTGCGCGAGCTGCTGCCCAAGGCGCCGGCCCGCAAGAACGGCAAACGCATCGCCTGCATCGGTGCCGGACCGGCGTCGCTCACCGTCGCCAACGATCTCATGCCGCTGGGCTACGAAGTCACGATATTCGAAAAATGGCGCACGCCCGGCGGCCTCATGCGCACCAATATTCCGTCGTTCCGTCTGCCGGAGCGCGTGCTGGCCGAGGAGATCGGCTACATCATCGATTTGGGGGTGGACCTGCGCCTGGACTCACCGGTGACGAGCTTGAAACAGCTGCTCGCCACCGGTGAGTTCGACGCGGTCTTCGTGGGCAGCGGCGCACCCAAGGGCAAAGACCTCAACCTGCCCGGCCGCAAGGAGCCGGCAGCAGCGCCGCACATTCATATCGGTATCGACTGGCTCGAGTCGGTAGCGTTCAACCACATCGAGACCATCGGCCGCCGCGTGCTGATCATCGGCGTGGGCAACACCGCGATGGATTGTTGCCGCACCTCGCTGCGCCTCGGCGCCGAGGATGTGAAGGTCATGGCTCGCAAGCCGCGCGGCTTCTTCAAGGCGTCCGAATGGGAACTGGAAGATGCCGAAGCCGAGAATGTCGAGATCGTCGTCAATCACGCGCCGAAGGCATTTGTGATCGAGCACGGCAAGCTCACCGGCATGCGCTTCGACGTGATGGAATACGACCTGGACGCCAGGGGGCGCATCGTCGGCGAGCGTGTCGCCGGAGAAAAAACCTTCCCCTGCGACGACGTGATCCTGGCCATTGGCCAGGAGAATGCGTTTCCCTGGATCGAAAACGACTTGGGCATCGAGTTCGACCAGTGGCACGTGCCGAAGGTCGACCCGATCACCTTCCAGTCCACCCGGCCCAACGTGTTTTTCGGCGGCGACGCCGCGTTCGGCCCCAAGAACATCATCTGGGCGGTGGAGCACGGGCACCAGGCGGCAATTTCGCTGCACAGATATTGTCAGGGTCAGGATGTGACGCAGCGGCCGCCGCGTAGACTGAATCTGTCCAGCCGCAAGATGGGCCTGCACGAATGGGCCTACAAGAACGACTACAACCCGTTGGAGCGGCGCCTGATGCCGCACGTGGATTTGAAGGAGCGCTTCAAGAAGATCGATATCGAAGTCGAGCTGGGCTTCACCGCCGAGCAGGCCGCCGCCGAGGTGCAACGCTGCCTGAATTGCGACGTGCAGACGGTGTTCGACGCCAGGCTTTGTATCGAATGCGATGCGTGCATCGATATCTGCCCGGTCGACTGCCTGACCATGACTGTGAACGGCACCGAGACCGAGCTGCGCCAGCGCCTGAAAGCGCCTTCCCTGCGTGTCACTCAGCCGCTGTTTGTTTCGGCTCCGCTGCAACATACGGCGCGTGTCATGGTCAAAGATGAAGATGTCTGCGTACATTGCGGACTGTGCGCCGAACGCTGCCCGACAGCGGCGTGGGATATGCAGAAATCCAAAATCCGCATTCCTTATGCGAGCGACGAGACCCCTCCATGCAGTACGCCTCAACCACTCCAGCCGGCGGCTCTGTGCCCGAGCGCCTGAACGACTTCGTCATCAAGCTCGCCAACGTCAATGGCACCGGCTCGGCCAGTGCCAACTCGCTGTTGATGAAGTCGATCTTCCGGATGGGCATTCCGGTGATGGGCAAGAACTACTTTCCGTCCAACATCCAGGGCCTGCCCACCTGGTACGAGATACGCGTTTCGCGCGATGGCTACGTCGCACGCTCCGGCCGCATCGATTTCATGGTGGCGATGAACGCCGAAACCTATGCGAGGGACGTGAAGGAAGTCAGCTCCGGCGGCTATCTGCTCTATGACTCGACATGGCCGCGGCCCGCGCTGCTGAAACGCGACGACATCACGATCCTCGGCGTGCCATTGGCGCGCATCTGCAATGAAACATTCCAGGGCGTGCGCGCACGCATCCTGCTGAAGAACATCGTCTATGCCGGCGTGCTGGGCGCGCTGCTGGACATAGAGATCGACGTCATGCGCTCGCTGCTCGGCGATAGCTACGCCAACAAGAAGGCGCTGCTGGATTCGAACGTCAAGGCATTGGAGCTGGGCTACAACTACGCCAAGGAACATTTTCAATGTCCGCTGCCGTTGCGCGTGGCGCGCATGGACAAGACGGCGAATCACATCATGATCGATGGCAACACGGCGGCAGCACTGGGTTGTCTGTACGCGGGCGCAACGGTGGGCGCGTGGTACCCCATCACTCCGTCGACCTCCCTGATGGATGGCTTCAAGAGCTTTTGTCAGAAGTGGCGAGTCGATCCGGCCACCGGCAAGCGCAACTACGTCATCGTGCAATGTGAAGACGAGCTCGCCGCCATCGGGGCAGTGATCGGTGCGGCCTGGAACGGAGCGCGCTCGTTCACGCCGACCAGCGGGCCGGGTATTTCGTTGATGAACGAGTTCATCGGCCTCGCCTACTACGCCGAGGTGCCGGCGGTGATCTTCGACATTCAACGCGTCGGCCCGTCGACCGGCATGCCGACGCGGACTCAGCAATGCGATCTGCTGCTGGCAGCCTATGCGTCACACGGCGATACACGCCACGTGCTGCTGTTCCCGAACAGCCCCGAAGAGTGTTTCTACATGGCGATCCAGTCCTTCGATCTGGCGGAGCGGCTGCAGACGCCGGTGTTCGTCATGTCGGACCTGGATATCGGCATGAACGACTGGATGTGCCCGGACCTGAAATGGGACGACACCTACCAGCCGGATCGCGGCAAGGTGTTGAGCAGAGAGCAGATCGAGCAGTTGGACAAGTTCCATCGCTACTTCGACAAGGATGGGAACGGCATTCCCTATCGCACACTGCCGGGCACGCATCCCAAGGGGGCCTATTTCACTCGTGGCTCCGGCCACAATCAGTACGGCAGCTACACCGAAGACTCGACTGAATATCAGATCGTGCTGGACCGCCTGAAGCGCAAGTTCGACACGGCCAAGACACTGGTCCCGAAAGCCGTGTTCGACGGGCGCAATGGCACTGGCCTCGGCCTGGTTTCATTGGGCAGCTGTGACGGCGCGGTACGCGAGGCGTTGGATCTGCTGCGTCGACGTGGCGTTCAGATCGACTACATGCGCGTGAGGGCCTTCCCTTTCGGAGAGGAAGTCGAAGAATTCCTCGCGTCGCATTCGCACATCTTTGTGGTCGAGCAGAACCGCGATGCGCAGTTGCGCAGCCTGCTGACATTGGAAACGGCGGTAGAGAAATCCAAGCTGCATTCCATCCTGCACTACAGCGGCCTGCCGATCGCGTCGAGCCTGATCGCCGATGCTGTGCTGGCGGCAGCGCCCGAACAGCGCCTCGCCGTGGGAGGTAGATCATGAGTTTCATCGCCAAGCCCAAGGTGGCGCATCCCGGCCTGCCCAGGAACGAGCTGGGACTGACGCGGCGTGACTACGAAGGCGGCATGTCGACGTTGTGCGCCGGCTGCGGCCACGACTCCATTACCGCTGCGCTCGTGGAGGCCTGCTGGCAAATGTCGATGCGGCCCGAGCAACTGGTGAAGTTGTCGGGCATCGGCTGTTCCTCCAAGACCACGGCGTATTTCGTGAGCGGCGGCCACGGCTTCAACTCCGTGCACGGACGCATGCCATCGATCGCCACCGGCGCCATCGCGGCCAACAAGGATCTCTACTACATCGGCGTCTCGGGCGACGGCGACACGTTGTCGATCGGCTTCGGGCAGTTTGCGCACGCCATGCGGCGCAATCTCAACATGCTCTACATCATCGAGAACAACGGTGTGTACGGCCTGACCAAGGGGCAGTTCTCGGCCTCGGCCGACATCGGCAGCAAGGCCAAGAAGGGCGAGGAGAATCAGCAGCCGCCCATCGATCCGGTGCTCGCCGCGCTGACGCTCGGTGGCACCTTCGTGGCGCGCAGCTTCTCTGGCGACAAGGAACAGCTGGTGCCGCTGATCATCGCAGGGCTGAAACATCGAGGCTTCGCGCTGATCGATGTGCTGTCACCGTGCGTAACATTCAACGATCACGAAGGCTCGACCAAGAGTTACGAATTCGTGCGCGATCACTACGACGAAGTCGTGCATGCGGATCTCATTCCACCCGCTAGCGAAATCACCGCGCAATACGCCCAGGGCGACGCGACGCCCGTCACCTTGCACGATGGCACTCGCGTGATGCTACGAAAGCTGGACCCGTCATACGACCCGACTCACCGCGGCCGGGCTTACAACTACCTGCGCGACAAGCTGGCGCAAAACGAATTTGTCACCGGGTTGATCTACATCGAGGACGGTCGTCCGGATTTTCACGCCATGAACGGTACAACGGAGACTCCGGTGAACCAGCTGCCGTACGCTCACTTGTCTCCCGGAAACAAAGGTCTGGAAAAAATCCTCGCGCGCTATCGTTGAGCTGACGCAGGGGAACCCACCACCCCCCCTCCCAGACGGGAGGGGGTCAGTCTTTCCGGCGTAAGATTCAGTGAGCGCGGGGACAGCCCAAGAAGTCCCCGGCTACAACTCGAACAACACTTCCGACTTCTCGTAAACCTTACTGATCCGCTCGCCATCCCACACATAAGCCAGCGCCGCGGCAGCGACCGGGATGCTGACGGCCTGCGGCTTGAACGCGGCGATGCACTCGCCGCCTTCATGGCGCACGCTTCGATAGACCAGCCCCCAGTGACCTGCTTCTCGTAGCGGCTTCGCATACGCCTGGGACGTGCCGTAGTCGTCTGGTTCATGCAGATGATTGAAGCGGGGCCCGCGAATATCCATGAGCGGCTGCACCGGCCGGCCGACATACGCGCGCATGTCGATCTCGCAAGCGGGTTCGCTGGTGGCGGCGAGAAATTTGCCGCGGTGATAGGCAGTCTCGCGCACGGCGGTTTCCAGCGAGTGCGCGGCGTAATAGACGCCATAGCTGCCATCGCTGAACCGACTTGGAAATCCAATATGAGTGAATGCCGCCATCACCACGCTGGCACCGGGGCCGCGAACGCGATCCTCGTCGGGCATGACCGGGGCCTCGCCGCTTTCGTCTCGCAGACGGTCGTTGGTGAGGCTTTCGATGAACCAGCCCAGTTCCATCTGTCGGGCCGGCAGGATGTTTTCGAACACATTCACCGGCGGATGCCGGGAAGCGACGATGCGGTAGCTTTTTTGCCAGCGGAGCGTGACCGCGCGTGGCGCGGCCGTCATCCGCGCTGGGCGTCCAGATAGCGGCGCACATCGGCCAGGTCGACCACCCGGCCGGCGAGCATCTTCTCGAGCGCCGATTTGCCGCCGAAGCCATGCGCGCGGTTGGGCTTCTTCACCCAGCCATCGGCCATTTCCTGAGTGGGCAACAGAATGTGCAGCGCCTTGTAGATACCCATCACGTAGCTGATCCGTTCCAGGGTATCGGGGGACAGGCGGGCGCTGCGCTCGCTCTTCCATTTGAAGAAGGTCGAGCGGGGCGGCGAGCCCAATAGCACCCGCTCCTCCTCGGCACCCAACTGCCAGGCCGAGGTGATGTTGAAGAATGCCGTCAGGGCGGCGGAGCCCAACTCGTCGGGGTCGAAGCCAGCGTGTTCGAGACTGCGGGGCTGGAACATGGCAAAGTCCTCCAATGGAGTAATGCTTAAATTACTCCAATGCTGGACTGAATGCCATAGCAATGCTTCGGTCATGTGCAACTCCTCAATGCCGCCCGCAGACGGGCCAGCGCTCGGCCCGGGTGACGCGCCAGCTCGCGGGCAGCGATGCAGATCACGACATAGCCCATGTCGTTGAAAAATTTGAGGCGGGCGGCCCGGCGCCGGGCGGCGGCCGAGTCCTCGGCCAGCGTTTCTGAGGGTGCCAGCTCGACGATCAATGATTGCCGGGGAAACAGATACTCGACCACGAACGGGCCGATTTCGCACTGGCGGCTCAGGGGAAAGCCACGCAGCTCACGGGCCGCAAGCAACTCGGCGAGCGCTTGCTCGCTGGCGACGCGCTCCTTCGCGCTTCGATCCTTGAAGACTCCTGTCAGCATGGAGCGCAGCGTAGCGCCGCACTCCGGGGAAATCAGATCAATTGAGAGTGGATTTACCCAGAAATAGCCCCTCTCGCGCCACGTATTTTCAGGTAACCGGCTCTGCTATCGACGCCACAGACGGCAGACCGCCGCATTACGTTCAATCGGCGCGCCGACCCGACGATGTTTACCACCTTGCTGCATGCAGCGCGGATCGTGCGCCCACTGCAACGCGTACACCAGGGTGGGATCCAAGCTGGCATTGACCAATTCGCCCAACCGGCGAATGTGTGTGCCCCATCTCTGCGTGGTTCTCATAGCAACCTCGACATCACCTTCGATTCAGGAACGTTCCGCTGTCGTAGGCAGTTCCGCAGGCTCAGTCCCAAGGATCGGCACAAACCTGCCGCCATTGAGCGACAGAGTGCACAGAAGCGAACAATCGCACGCATCTTTTCCGACATGCGGATCAAGTCTCGAGCTACGCCTGCGCTTCGAGCTCGCGCAACCAGCCCCTGTAATCACGTGGCTTGGATGCGGCTATGATGCCGGTCCACCGACAACGAGCATCATTCGCTGCCACTGACCACAGGACCCATTGGGAAACGCGTTATGACTTCATCTCTGTTCGATCTCACCGGCAAAGTCGCGGTGATCACCGGCTCGAGCCGCGGCATCGGCCGCGCCATTGCGGAACGCATGGCCGAACATGGCGCCAAGGTCGTCGTCACCAGCCGCAAGCTCGACGCGTGCGAGGAAGTGGTGAAGGCCATCAGGGACAAGGGCGGCGAAGCGATCGCCCTCGCGTGCAACATCAGCCGCAAGGAAGATCTGCAAAGGCTGGTCGACGACACCATCGGACGTTGGGGCGGCATCGACGTGCTGGTGTGTAACGCCGCCGTCAATCCCTACTACGGCCCGTCCATCGACATGCCGGACGATGCATACGACAAGGTGATGAACAGCAACGTGCGCAGCAACTTCTGGTTGTGCAACATGGTGCTGCCGCAGATGGCGCAACGAGGCGGCGGCTCGGTCATCATCATTTCTTCCGTCGCCGGCTTGATGGGGGCCCCGACGCTCGGTGTGTATGGCTTGTCGAAGGCGGCGGACATGGCGCTGGCCCGGAATATCTGTGCCGAATGGGGCCCGAAGAACATTCGCGCCAATTGCATCGCGCCCGGTCTGATCCGCACCGACTTTGCGAGAACGCTATGGGAAGATCCGCAGGTCTACCAGCACACCGTCAAGGCTTATCCGCTGCGCCGTATCGGCGAGCCCGACGAGATCGCCGGCGCGGCAGTATTCCTGGCGGGACCCAGCGGCTCGTTCATGACCGGCCAGACCCTGGTGATCGATGGCGGCGGCCTCATCGGCCGCGACGGCTGAGCCGAGCTAGCTCTTGCTCCGGGGCACGAAGAAGAAGTCGCCGACTTCGTGCCCGGCGCCCTTGATGGACTTGAATTCGGGCGTCTGCACGAATTTGTTCTTCTGCGCGGCGACCTCCACCCGCTTGCGAATGCGGCTGAACAGCTCGGGGCTGGACAGAATGCCCTGGTTGTTCTCCAGCTCGTCGAGGAAGGCACGCGCAAACACCGAGTTGCCACCGCTGCCTTCATCCAGCACCGGCTTGTCGCCGCCAGATGCCAGCAACAGCCGCGAACGTTTCGGCAGCTTGAACTTGATGTAGTCCTGCGAATACGTGACCTTGTCGTTGAGGAACAAATAACTGGGATCGGTCGACAGCAACCCGGCGTAGCACGAATCCGCAACTACCAGCACGCGCCTCGCCGGCAGGCGGCCGAGATGGCCGGTGATCTGCTCGTTCGGCACCCAGAATGTATCTTTCGGCGGCGCGTCCGCATTCACCGGCAACCAATAGCCGGCTTCGTTCTTGCCACTCTGCAGTCGCGCGCCGTGGCCGGCGTAGTAGATGAGCAGATTGTCCTCGGGCTTGAGCACCGAGTTGAGATCGTTGAGGGCCTTCAACATGGTGATGTCGTTGGCATCCTCGAGAATGGAGACCGTGAAGCCATAGCGATCGGCCAGAATGCGGGCCGCGCGCGTGGCGTCGTACTTCGGCGTCTCCAGGCTCTCGATGCTCTGATAATTCTGGTTGCCGATGACGATGGCGTAGTAGCGCCCGAAGTTCATGCCGGCGAGAGTGCGCTCATCGGCGGTCGGCGGCAGCTGCACCAGCTCGGTCACGCCTTGCGGAGTCCGTGTTCTTGGAATGCCCGCCAGACGTTCGGTGCTCTTCTGCCGTTCGCCTTCGAGCTGCGCGATCCACTTCTTGAGCGCTTCGATCTCCTTGCTGCTGTTACTGGCGCTCTGTTCCGCCGCGGACTGCTTCGTCAGCTTGTCCTGCAGATCCTGCAACTGCTTCTGCAGCAGGCCGAGCTGCGCATCTTTTTCGGCGATGGCGGCATCGAGCTCTTTGCGCAATTCTTCCTGCTCGCGCTGCGCGGCGGACGTGAAGATGATGTTGTCCTCCGGCACACCCCACGCTTGTCGGTACAGATTCAGCGCCTTGAGCCCATCCTGCGGCACGCCGAGCCCCTGCTCGTACATGGTGCCGAGATTGAACAGCGCGCGAGCGTAGTTTTTGTCTGCTGCCTTCTGGTACCACTTCGCCGCGGCTTCATAGTCGGGCTCAACACCCAAGCCACGCTCGTAGATTTCGCCAACATTCGTCTGCGCCTCGAGGTCACCCGACTCGGCAGCCTGCATCCAGATGCGCAACGCGGATTGCAGATCGGCGCGATCGTATGCGACGTACTCACCGCCGCGAATCGAACATTCCGACGCGGTGGTGCGAATCGGCCGCCGCTGCGACAGGAAGCTGCGATTGCCGAGCTGGCGCACCTGCCCGGGCAGCAGGCAGTCGACGATCTCGAGATCCGAGCGCTTCACCATGCCTTTGGTCGCCGCCTTTTCGGCCTCGGAGGGCCCGGCAGCAGCAGCGATGACGAACAAGCTGGGTGCCAGCAGCACCACAAGTCGACCCAGATTCCTGGACAGGCGATGTGTCATGTCAGTTTTCCATCGGCCAATGCCGCCCTCGATCTATGAGAACTCAATCCGAGCCACCCCGGGCACGTGATGCCCGAGTCGCTGTTTCATCAGAAACTATGCTGCATCCGCAGACCCACACTCACATCCTGGAAGCTGATGAACTCGAAGCTTTCCAGGCGCTGGTACTCGATATAAGCCGAGATGCCGTGAATGAATTGCGCCGAGAATCCCGCCGCGAGGCGCCAGTAGGATTCGTCCGGGTTGTCGGTTTCCACCAGGATGGGAGGCGCGCTGTTGGCATTCGGGTCTGCCGCGAAACGCACGCCGAACACGTCGGCGTCGTTCTTGAATTCGCGCACATAGTCGACTCGCACATGAGGCAGCAACACTCCCCAACTCAAGTTCCACGCATACGTCGCGCGCAAGCCGATGTTGCCAGTGAATGATTGGAACGACTGTTCGTCGTAGATGAGATTCAAGCCGCCAGCGCCGCGCTCGGTGAAGCTGTCGATAGTGGCATCGATATAGAAGAGCCCGATGTTGGGCGACAAGGTGAGTCCGCCCACCAGGAAGTCATAACCACCGGAAAGACCGGCGCTGTAAGTCATGCCGTCGGTATCGCCGTGTGCATCCACGTCCACCAGGCCCGTACCGTCGACATAAGAGATGTTGCGCACCGCCCCGTAGCTGGCGTTGGCCACATTGACGATGCCGTCGAGATAGAAGTTGCGGGCCGCATAAGCGGAGCCATACAGCGACAAGGCCCACGTATCCGTGTCGAGGCTGCCTTCCCCGCTCGGGCTGAAGTCGATGCTGGCCTGGCCATAGGCCAGCGACAGGCCAGCCACCAGCTTGTCACTGAATCGATAGTCCAGGCCGCCGACCAACGACCATTGATCGGCATCGAACGCCGGGCTGCTGTCGCTGCGGTCCTTGTCGCCGAAGCTGTAATTGCCTCTGGCCCACATGCCCCATTTGTCGCTCAGCAAGCCGGGCTCGTCGGCGCTCGCGCCACCGCCAAGCAGGCCCTTCACCATGTTCTGCAGTTGGGCCAGCGGAATCGACTTGCCATCGACGATGATGTTCAGGCCCGCCAGGCTCAGACCTTTGGCACCACCACGCAGCGCCATCAAACGATCCATCACGCTGGCGTACTGCGTGTTCGCGAACAGCAGCGTCTGGGTGCGCGCGACAGCGAAGTCCTCGGCGATCATCTCCTCGAGCGCGGCGACCTGGTTGGCGGCGGTGTTGTTGGTCTGCAGGCCGTTGCATCGAGCCAGCAGATCCTGCTGGTCCGACGTGAGCGCCGGGCCTTCACCGTTGGACAGATCGCGAAGCTGGCCGCAAACGCGGTCCAGTGCCTGGGCGATGCGGCGCTGATTCGGCGTCAGATTGGGAATGTCGGAAAGCGTGGTGATCGCCGGCCCCTCGGACACCGTGATGAGGGCGAAGTCACTGCTTTCCCGGCCGGTGCCGTCGGTCACCACCAGTCGAATCAGGTTCTCGCCGTTCGGCAGTCGCACCGTGAGCGTGGGCGTGTTGCTGGTGCCTAGCTCGACCTCGGTCTCGTCCGCCAGGAAGCGCGACCAGCGATAGGACGCGATGGCTCCGTCCGTGGAGGTCGACAGGCTGCCGTCGAGGGTCACTTCAGCGCCGTCTTCGGCGTCTGTATCAGAAACAGTGCGATCCCCGCCGGCATTCGCGGTCAGGCCAGGCGCGGCAGCCACGGTGACCAATACCGTTGCGCTGCCGACGAGACCGCCGCCATCGGTCACTACCAGGCTGATCGTGGAGGTTCCGTCGGGCAGGGTCAGCGTGGGATTGGCCACGGTCGACACCGGGCTGTCCGAATTATCGATATACCATTCGTAGGTGCCGATATCGTTTTCCGGGTCCACCACGGTCGCGCTGAACGGGACGCTCTCGCCGGGCGCGAGGTCGGAGTCGTCCACGGTGCGATCGCCGCCGACGATGCTCACCTCGGGCGGCGAATTGGGGTCGCCACACGCCGCCACTTGCGCGGGGTCGTCGACATCCACTGTCGGACCTTGCACGTTCGCGATGGGGATGCCGGGAGCGCCGGTGTCGAAGGTCTCGCCGAGCAGATTGCTCGCGCTCAGCTGCACGCTCAGCGTGTCGTTGGTCGAGAACGTATAGTCCCCGTTGAAGACCCGCAGGCACACCGCGCCAGTCGCTCCGACAGGGGCGTACGGCTCGATGGTCAATTCGCTGGGAATTTGCCCATTGAGCAGCACGGTCGCCTCGTTGACGGTGATGGAGGCCGAGCCGGTGAGCACGCCCAGCACGCGCAGGTTCACCACGACGGCTTCATCGATATCGGGAATGGGCACGGCGAGGGTGCCGCTGATGTTCGGCGGCACCGCGAGCGCGAGCGGAGCCATCGCCAGCAGGGCCGCGCCGCCGGCCCATTTCACCAACTGTCGTCCGGCTCGTAGCAGCGCCGTCACCTTCATCGCCCTCTCCTGACTGGATGTTTCGTATTGATGTTCGTATGGGTCGTGGTCCAGCGAGTCCCGCCGCCCCCGGCGTATTTATCAGCCAGGGTCGCGCGGGGACAATGGCCCTTAAGCTCACCGAGCGCTCGTCCCCCGGGCCGCCTTCCCCTCGCAGCCGGACGCACTGTGCCGCCGAAGATTGACTTCTATTGTGACGCACGTCGCAATCGGGTGCCATGAACCTCAGCATTGCCCTTAATGCCGTGCTCGCCGCGAGCGTCGTCCTCGGCGGCTGCGCCTCTCCCGGAAAGCAGCTCGAGCGGCGAGCCCGAGCGGCGGGTCTCGAAATCATTCAGGTCACGGCCGGCGAGTTTCCCAGCCTGGTTTATCTGAAGCGTGGCGTGAGCTCGTCTCATGCGGACGCGCCACTGACCGTTTTTCTGGAGAGCGATGGACTGCCCTGGCGCGACGGCCGGCAGCCGAGCGCAGACCCCACCACCCGGCAACCGCTGGCGCTGGAACTGTTGATTCGTTCGCCCGCGCCGGCAGCATACATAACGCGCCCGTGCTATCACGGACTTCGTTCGGACAAGTGCAGCGTCGACTACTGGACGGGCGCCCGCTATTCCGCCGAGGTCGTGGAAAGCATGGTCGCGACGGTGCGCGAGGCGCAACGCACTTCAGGCGCGTCGCGCGTGGCTTTCGTGGGTTACAGTGGTGGTGGCGCGCTCGCGGTGCTGATAGCTGAACGGATCGAGAACACCGCCTCGGTGATGACCATCGCTGCCAATCTGGATACCCAGGCATGGACGGAACATCACGGGTATCTGCCCCTGTCGGGCTCGCTCAATCCGGCGATGAGCGATCTGGCGCACCCGTGGCCGGAGCTACATTTGCAGGGCGCGAACGATGCCGTCGTGCCAGCAACGACAACCGCAAGTTACTTCGTGCGCCATCCTGGAGCGCAGCAGCGCACCCTCGAGGGCTTCGATCACGTGTGCTGCTGGGTCCGAGATTGGCCCCGATTCGCCGCCATGATCAGCGCGATGAATAGTGCGCACGCGCCTTGAGCGCCGTATCGGAGAAATCCGAGAATACGCCGTCGACGCCCAGTTCATAGAACCGGCGGTACTCATTGAGCGGGTCGTTGTCGTATTCGGCCGCTAGCGTGGCCGGCTCGTTCCGGAATGTATAGGTGTGCACACGCAGACCGGCGCCGTGTGCTTGTTCTATCACCGTCGTTGTCAGCAAGCGCGGCTGCCCGACGTCGCGAAGAATCTGGCGTTTCCAAGGCCCGATCGCGTTCGCGTACTTCGCCACGTCGGCCAGGCTGGTGGGCCGTTCGCCGCCGCGATGATCGCCGTAAGCCGGAATATCGACGCCCACCACTCGCGTCCCGCTCTGGTCATAGATCAATGAACCCTGATCCATGAGCTGCACCAGCGGCAGCTCGGTCCTGGGCCGCAGATACTGCAGGTTGGCGCTCTCGAAGGATTGAATGAAGATGGGCGTGCCTGCCTCGTTCAAGCCACGGCGCTGCAGGGCCTCGATCAGCCGATCCTCCAGCGGCAGCGCCAGCGCCAGATGAAAGGCGGGATGTTTGGTTTCGGGATAGATGCCGATGGGCCGGCCGCGCCGGGCCGACTCCTGTTGCACCAGATCCAGGATCTCTTCGAACGTCGGCACCTCGAACTTGCCGTCGTACTCCTTGGAACGCGCGGGATTGGGCTGCACGGCGCGCAGCTGCCGGATTTCGGCGAGCGTGAAGTCGCTGGCGAAAAATCCCGTGACTTGCTTGCCGTCCAACGTCTTGGTGCTCCGGCGTGAAGCAAATTCCGGTCGCGACTTCACGTCCGTCGTGTCATCGAGCAATGGCTCGTGTCGAGCGATCAAATGACCGTCGCGAGTCGCGACCAGATCGGGCTCGATGTAGTCCGCACCGAATTCGATCGCCAACCGATAGGAGGCAAGCGTGTGCTCGGGCCGGTAGCCCGACGCGCCACGATGCGCGATGACGATGGGCGGCTTGCCATCCAGCGTGGCCCACTGGACGCCGTCCGGGGAAGATTGCGCTCGTGCCGGTCCACTCATCATCAACACCATTGCCGCCCAGACACCGAGGCTCGCAATCGTCGCCATCAATCAACGAAGAAATCCGGCTGGAATTCTTTGTTGCCGGGAGTGACCGCGTAGGGATCGAGGTCGGTCACGCCGGCGCTTGCCAGCACTTCATCGTCGATGAAGAAGTTGCCGGTGCAGCTGCGCGCATCCCGCGTCAGAATCACGTGCGCTGCATCCGCCATGATGTCCGGCTTGCGGCCGCGCTTCGGATCGGCCAGCGCAATGACGTTCAACGCCGCCGTCGCAATGACGGTGCGCGGCCACAGCGCGTTCACACCGATACCATCGCGACGAAATTCCTCCGCCATGCCGAGCACGCACATGCTCATGCCGTACTTCGCCATGGTGTAGGCCACATGCGGCGCGAACCACCGCGGCTTCATGCTCAAGGGCGGCGACAGATTGAGAATGTGCGGATTGCGACCGGCCTTGGCCGATTCCTTCAGATAGGGAATGCACGTCTGCGAGCACACGAACGTGCCGCGAACGTTGACGCCGAACATCAGGTCGAAGCGCTTCATCGGCGTTTCCAGCGTGCCGGTCAAGGAAATCGCGCTGGCGTTGTTGACCAGGATGTCGAGGCCACCGAAGTGCTCGGCACATTTCTTCACCGCCGTCGCTACTGCGTTCTCGTCACGAATATCCACCTGCATGGGCAATGCCTTGCCGCCGGCGGCTTCGATGGCTTCGGCCGCGGTGTAGATGGTGCCCGGCAGCTTGGGATTGGGCTGATCGCTCTTGGCCGCGATGGCTACGTTGGCGCCGTCCCGGGCCGCACGCACCGCAATCGCCAGGCCGATGCCGCGCGAGGCGCCCGAGATGAATAGTGTCTTGCCGCGAAGTGACATACGGAGCTCCGACGAGAGTACGACGGCATCATCATAGGCCCGATCGGCTCGTCGTTATATAGTCGGCCAGCCACCAGCCAAGGTTGAGGGGGACGCAGCATGACCCGGGACGACGGGGACGTTTGGGATCGGGTCGAGCACAAATACGCCGACTCCGGCGGCGTGAAAATCCACTATGCGGCACTGGGCCAGGGTCCGCTGGTCGTGATGATCCACGGCTTTCCGGACTTCTGGTATTCGTGGCGCAAGCAGATGCAAGTGCTGGTCGAGCACGGTTATCGCACCGTCGCCGTCGACCAGCGCGGGTACAACCTGTCCGACAAACCGAAGGGCGTGCAGAACTACGCCATGCCACTGCTGGTCGGCGACATTGCCGCCGTGGTCAAGGCAGAACAGGTTGAACGCGCCATCATCGTCGGGCACGACTGGGGCGGCTCGGTGGCATGGAACGTCGCCATGCGCCGGCCCGACATCACCGCGCTGCTGATCATCTGCAATCTGCCGCACCCGGCCGGAATCGCTCGCGAGGTCGCCACCAATCCGCAGCAAAAGAAGAACAGCGAGTATGCGTTCAAATTCCAGGAGCCCGACGCACACCAGACGATTTCAGTGGAATGCCTGGCGCAATGGGTGACCGATCCGGCGGCACGCGAACGCTATCTGCAGGCGTTCCGTCAGTCCGATTTCGAGGCCATGCTCAATTACTACAAGGCCAACTATCCCAAGCCCGACGCGCCGCCCCCGCCCACCAACTTCACCTTTCCCAAGGTGCGCGCGCCGGTGCTGATGTTTCATGGATTGAACGATGAAGCGCTGCTGCCTGGTGCGCTGAATGGCACGTGGCAATGGGTGGAGCAGGATCTCACCCTCATGACCCTCCCTGGCGCAGGCCACTTCGTGCAGCAGGACGCGGCGGACACAGTCAGCAACACCATGGTCGACTGGCTGGCCCGCCGCAAACAGTAGCCCGCGTAGTTCAGTGCCCGCGATCAGCGAATGACTTTGGACACGACGTTCGATGATGCGCTTTCACTGCCGCTGGCCGTGTAGGCGCGAATGGCGAAGTAATACGTCGCCGGCGACAGATCGTTGACGACGTAACGCGTCATGCCGGCGCTGTTCACGTCCACCATGCGCGAGAGACTGCTGGCGCTGGTGCCGTAGTAGATGCGGTATCCGGCGAGATTGGTCAATGCGGCGCCGTTGGTAAGCGTGGTCGGCGGTATCCAGCTCAACGTAGCCGAGCCATTGTTGCTGCCGGCACTGGTGACAGCGATGTTGAAGGCCGGCAAAGCCGTGCGATTGGTGCCATCGCTGGCGGCGATGGTGATGTTGGAATATGTGCCCACCTGCGAGGTGCTCGGTGTGCCGGTAAGTGCACCGTTGGTCGTGTTGAACGAAGCCCATGCCGGACGGTTGGTGATCGACCATGTGAGCGCGCGCCCCTCCGGATCCGAACCGGACGGACGGAAGCTATACGCGCTGCCGGCCGTGATCGAAGTTGCCGGGGTGCCGCTGACCACGGGCGCACGGTTGCTGCCCGAGCCACCGGTGCTGCCCTTCGGCACGATTTGCAAAGAGAACGCCGGCAAGCTCGCGGTGCCCGTCGCGCTTCTCACCGAAATGCGAATGTTCGACCAGGTGCCGGTCTTCGACGGAGTCGCGCCTTCGAGCCGGCCGGTGGTGGTCGAGAACCTCGCCCAAGCGGGCTTGTTGACGATGGAATAGCGCAGCGTCGAGGACCTCACGGCCGGATCGCGTGCGATCGGTTGAAAGCTGTACCAGGAGTTGGTGCCGAAGGTGGTCTTCGGCGTGCCGGAAATGGTGGGCGCCGCCTCTACAGCACTACTAAAAAGGGTAAGCGCGCAAACGTTCGCAATAAAAAGGGCCAGCGCACCCAGAACGGGCGCGCGCTTGATGGAAGTGCGCATGGACAATCCTCGCGGGTATGACACGGGAGCTGTATCGCTACGCATGCGATGCAGCGCTCACCCACAGCAGCGATCTGCCGTTCCGCCTGACTCGTCCATGGTCGGCCATCGCATGCATGAGGCAAGTCGATGTGCCGGAGTGTCGCCGTGGGCGCGGGCAGTTAAAGCAAAGAAATGCTCACGCGCAAAATGTCGTGACGTTCAGACATGTCTGCAAACGCGCTCACTCGCATGAAACAAGCGAGCAATAGCAAAGAAACAAACTAGCATCGGCACGCTGCGTGAAAGAAGTTCTGACAAGAACGCAGCGGGTTGTTTGGTCTACGCGCGCAGAAAGTTATATCTATTATCGAGCTTCGGCAGCGCGTGCAGCCGGTGTCGCGGAATGCAGTCGGCTCGCAACTTCTACCTGGGCATATCGGGACAGACATACGGCACCGGCGCGCTGATGTATGTCTGCACTCGGTCCTGGCCCGTGATCTGCAGGCTCAGATTGTTCTCATCGAGCATCGACAGCGTGGCCTGGATGGGAATGGCATCCTCGACCCAGCGAATGCGATCGCCATCGGCGCCCCACTTGGAGATCCGGTAGGTCTCGAAACAGGAATCCATCAGCAGCGAGCGATCCGGCAGGAAGATCAGAATCGAGCCGCGCGAGTGGCCCGGCGTGGTCGATACCCAGATTTTTCCGATGAAGCGCGGATCGGCGGGCTGTCCCAACTCCTCGTCGCCGGTAGCCGCGGTCGATGATGGTGCCGGTGTCGGCGCAGCAGTGTGCACCGGCGCTTCCGACTTGCCGCACGCGGCGCAGCCGAACAACACGACCACCGATGCCAGGAAGGAAGGTGAGAGGGAGTTACGCATGAAGTCTCTTCCGGTCGCCATCTGGCTACATGTTACTCGACCGTGACCCCAGCGACAGCGCGATCGTTACTGCGACGCCTGCACCGCCATGGCCGTGCCGCCATTCATGAAGTAGACGCCGGACATGTCGGCGCCTTGAGCGCGCATCATGCGCAGTTGCGCTTCTTGCAACTTCAACTGCGCCTCCTGCTGTCGCTCGAGCGCCTGGCGTTGCTCGACCGTCAGGTAGGACGAAATCGCGTCGAGCATGCGCTGATTGCGCTTCTTGGAGGCCTCCATCTGCTGCTCCATGGCGCGCTCATCGAACGACATATTCGTGACCAGGCGCGCCGATGTCGGCTTGGCCGCGGCAGCTTCCTGCATTTCCAGCTTCTGCACGTCGAGCAACGCCTTGAGCATGGGCTTGCTCGCCTCCTCGCTCAGCGGCAAACCTTGCGAGGCGAGGGTGCTGCGCATTTGTTTCCTGTCTTCTATGATGATGCACGTTCGGGTCTGTCGTTGGTCTGTCGTTCTGGATGCGGGTGATCAATTCGCCGCGGACTGCTCTTTGGCGATGGCCTGGCGCAGCTCGCGCAACTTGTCCTTGACGACGGCGGCGTTGGCGCTGCCCATGCGGATCAGCAGCTTCTGTCCGGAGGAACGGTTCTCCAGCTCCGGATCGACGAACTCGTAATTGACACTCGGGCGCTTGAGCTGGATCGGCCCGGTGATCTCCGGCGTGGCGAGCAGATGATCGATGACCTCGACCAGCCGATCGTTGAAATAGCCGTCCGGATAGCCTTGCGCGACGTACGCTTCCTGGAACAACGGGTAGTACTGTTTGTACAGCGTCACGAGCTGCGCGGTATCGGCGCCCTGCAGGATCTTCACCAGCCGGTCGTAACGCGCATAGTTGTCCGCACCGAGCGTGTATTGCTCGCCTTCGGCAGTGGTGATCAGCTCGCCGCCGATGGGCTTCACCGGCCACATCTGCACCGCCGTTTCCTTGCGAGGCAGGTTGTCGATGGTCACGACCGTGTGCCGGATGATGTTCTTCGGCACGAGGAACGGATCGAGCGCCTTGCCAAACACGCTGCTCAGCGACTCCTGCATGGAAGGATCGCTGTCGGTCAACGGCGGCAGCGGCTTCGGCGGCGTGGTTTCTTGCAGCGGATTGCGCACCGGCGGCTCCTCCGCCGGCGTAGTCTCAGGCTGCGTCACCGCGGGCGGCTGGCTGACCTGCTGTTGTTCGGCCTGCCGCTGCGAGCGCCCGTAATACAGCGCCGCACCGATGCCGACAGCGACCACGACGGGTATCGCGTAATACAGCCATTTCTTGGTGTCTTCTTCCATCGTGGCTCCCTCGTGCTGCAGCTCCGGCCACCGCGCCTATTCGGGCTTCTGGAACTTCAGCAGAAAGTTGTCGGCCTCGCCGATCGCCTCATATCGGGCGCGGTCCTGATCACCCAACGCCAGCGTGGGCGGCAAGGTCCACACGCCCTTGGGATGATCCTTGGTGTCCTTGGGATTGTTCAGCAAGTCGGAGCGGCCCACCAGCTTGAAACCGGCCTTCTCGGCCAGCGCGATGGTGAAATCCTCTCGCACATAACCGTTGGCCGCCTTCGGATCCTGCGGCTTGTCGGCCGGCGCGCGATGCTCTTCGACCCCCAGGATGCCGCCCGGCTTGAGCGTCTTGTAGAACGACGCGAACGCTTCTTCCGCCGTGCCCTGGCTCATCCAGTTGTGCACGTTGCGGAATGTGACCACCACGTCGGCGGAGTCGGCCGGCGCGGGTTCGAACTTGCCGCCGCCAAAGTCGCCGATCTTGACCTTGCCGTAGCGAGCCGGGTCGCTCTCGAGCTTCTTCTGCCACGTGTCGGCAGCGGCCGCGGCGCGTTCGCTGGCTGAACGCGGTGTAATCGCCGTGTAATAAGTGCCCTTTTCATTCAGGTAAGGCGCCAGGATCTCGGTCCAGTAGCCGCCGCCCGGCGCGATCTCCACCACCGTCATGTCCGGCTTCACGCCGATGAACTCCAGTACTTGCTGCGGCTTGCGGTACTTGTCGCGCGCCACGAAATTCGGCGAGCGGTGCTCGGAGGCCACGGCCTTGGCCAGGGCCTCGTCCTTGGCGAAGGCACCTGACAGCGGCAGCATGCAGGCGGCGGCAGCGGCGACGGCGAGCAACGAGGATGGACGCATAGGTGACTCCGGGGACTCTTGTACGTTTTCAGGAGGCAATTGTCGGGCGAGCGAATGTAACAGACCATTACCCCCTACACAGGTTCCCGCCGGCACGGCCGCCTCGATTACCATTGCGCGCTTTGGCCATGCACGCCAGTGCGGTAGCTACCGGAAACCGGATGTCGGCGATTCACCCGAGGACAGTTCGCAAGAGTTGCGCCACGACTGTGGCGCTGAGCCTGGCCGTGGCGTTCGGCGCCTGCGCTGCCCTCCCCGCCGGAGCTGCGTCGCCGTTGAAGCTGGAGGACTGCCGGCTTCAGAGCGAAACTGGCGGCGGCAGCGTGGCGGCCCGCTGCGGCTGGCTGACCGTGCCGGAGAATCGCGAGCAACCTTCCGGCAAGCGAATTCGGCTGCATGTGGCGGTCATTCCATCGCTGCGACTGCAAGCTGCCGGCGATCCGCTGTTCGTGCTGACTGGCGGACCGGGCCAGGCGGCCGGTGATTTCTACATCTCCATCGCTCCGGCGTTGGCGCGCATCCGCCGCGATCGCGACATCGTCGTGGTCGATCAGCGCGGCACTGGGCGATCGAACCGGCTCGATTGTGAATTCCCGGACGAGAGCGGGCTTACAGCCAGCGATCCGCGCGAGCTTCAGAAGATCACGCGTTCCTGCCTCGCCAAGCTGTCAGGCGATCCTCGCTACTACACGACCAGCGTGGCGGTGCGCGATCTCGACGAAGTGCGCGCGGCGCTCGGCTATCAAAAGTTGGATCTGTATGGCGTGTCCTATGGAACGCGAGTGGCGCAGCACTACATGCGGCGATATCCGCAGCGTGTTCGCGCAGCGATTCTCGACGGCGTCGTGCCAGCGCAGCTGGCCCTGGGACCCGACATAGCCATCGACGCTCAAGCGGCCATCGATAACGCATTCGCGCGGTGCGAATCGAGCGACGAGTGCAAGCAAGCTTTCCCGCACATCGCGGACACGTTCGCTACATTGCGCTCGCGCCTGCAAGCGCAGCCAGTCACGCTTGCCATTCCCGATCCGTTGAACGCTGAGCCCACGCAAGCGCGCCTTGGCGTCGATGAGCTGAACGCCGCGGTTCGCTTGCTCAGCTACTCCGACGAGACCATGTCCACGTTGCCGCTGCTCATCCATGAAGCACAGGCTGGCCAGCATCAAGCGCTGGCCGCGCAATACCTGATGATCAAGCGCAGTCTCAACACGCAGATCGCCAATGGCATGCACTTCGCTGTCGTGTGCAGCGAGGACGCACCACGCTGGGACGAGAGTGCGGTTTCGCACTCCGCCCTGGCCGAGACTTACATCGGCGAGAGTTTCATGACGGCCATGCGTACCATCTGCGAGCAGTGGCCGCGCGGTCCGGTCGATGAAGATTTCAGCAAGCCGCTGAACAGCGCCATTCCCACGCTGGTGCTTTCTGGCGGCAATGATCCAGTGACACCGGCGCACTATGGCGAACAGATTCTGCCGGGCCTGTCGCGAGCCAGACACCTGGTGCTGGAGGGTCAAGGGCATGGCCAGATCGCCATCGGTTGCATGCCGCGCCTGGTGGCGGAATTCATTGCCGCAGGCGACGTGGGATCGCTCGACGATGCCTGTCTGCAAAACGTGGCCCCAGCTCCCTTCCTGCTGTCACGCTCGGCGCCGGCTCCATGATCGAAGTCGAAGGATTGAAAAAGCGCTTCGGCGCGCTGCAGGCGTTGCACGATGTTTCCTTTTCGGCTCGCGACGGCCGCATCACCGGACTGCTCGGACACAATGGCGCGGGGAAGTCGACGACCTTGCGCATTCTGAGCACGGTGATCCGCGCCAACGAAGGCCGGGCAGTGATCGATGGTCATGATTGTGCGAAAGACCCGCTGGGAGTGCGCCGCTCGCTCGGCGTGCTGCCACATGCCAGCGGCCTCTACGCGCATCTCAGCGGTCGCGAGAACATCCGCTACTACGGCGAGCTGCACGGCTTGCGCGGTCCCGAGCTGGAACGAGCCATTGACGAATTGATCGAGCGCCTCGGTCTCGGTGCCGTTGCACAACGACGCGCCAAGGGCTACTCGCAAGGCGAACGACTGAAAGTCGGCCTGGCCCGTGCCCTGATTCATCGGCCGCAAACCATCATTCTCGACGAACCCACCAATGGGCTCGACGTGAACGCCGTGCGCATGCTGCGCGAGTTGATTCGAGAGTTACGCGAGTCCGGCCGCTGCGTCTTGTTTTCGAGTCACGTGATGCAGGAAGTCGCGGCCTTGTGCGATGACATTGTGATTATCTCGCACGGCCGAGTGGTCGTGCGCGGCACGCCTGCCGAGATTCTCGAGGCTACCGGCGCGCCGGATCTGGAAGAAGCCTTCGTACGCGCTGCCGAACAGGATGGAGCAGCGTGATGGGCGCTATCTGGACCGTCTTTCGCAAGGAAGTTCTCGAGAACCTGCGCGATCGCCGCGTGATTCTGTCGGCGTTCTTTTTTGGCGTGTTGCTGGCACCGGTGATCTTCGGACTGACCACCACCATGGTGTCCAAGCGCGCCGTGGAGAATCAGGACAAGCCTCTCGATCTGCCGATTGCGGGCGCGACGCACGCACCGAACCTGGTGCAGTTCCTGCGTGAGAACGGTGCCAACGTCAAGGATGTGCAGTTCACCACTGACCAGGCCATGGATGCGGTTCGCGCGGGCGAGCAGGACATGGTGCTGCTCATCGGTGAGGACTACGGCAAGGCGCTGCAATCCGGCGAGCCGGCCCCTTTGTCACTGGTGGTCGATACGTCCAACAATCGAACCGGGCCGAGTGCCGATCGCGCCAGGCACTTGCTTCAGGCATACGGACATCAGCTAGCGGTCTTGCGGTTGATGGTTCGCGGCATCAATCCGCAGATCATCGATCCGATCGGCGTACATACGTTGGACGTGGCGACCCCGGCGGGAAGATCGCTGTTGATCCTCGGCATGATGACTTACTTCTGTTTCATGTCGATGCTGGTGGGCGGCTTCTACCTTGCCATCGACACGACCGCGGGCGAACGCGAGCGCGGCTCGTTGGAACCGCTCCTGGCACTGCCGGTGCGGCGCGCGCAGTTGATCGTGGGCAAGATGCTGGCGACCGCGGCGTTCATGTCAGTCTCGTTGCTGCTGACGCTGGCGGCGTTTGGCGTGGTGCTTCAGTTCATTCCGCTCGAAGCGCTCGGCATGTCGGCCAACTTCGGGCCACGCGTGATCCTGGCGATCTTCGCGGTCATGGCGACGTTCGTGCCCATGGGCGCGGGATTGATGACGGTGGTCGCGTCGTTCACGCGAAGCAATCGAGAAGCGCAGTCGTGGCTGTCGGTCGTGATGATGTTTCCGATCGCGCCGATCATGTTCGCGGTCGTGAGCGGCACGAAGCCCAGCGCCGCGTTGATGGCGGTGCCGAGCTTGAGCCAGCATCTGCTGGCCACCAGCGTGATGCGTGGTGACACCATCCCGACATCGCACATTCTGATCTGCGCAGGCACCACTCTGGCATTGGGCGCGCTGCTGGTCGGGCTGGCGATCAAGTTGTATCAGCGCGAGGCGATTCTCGGATAAGAGCAGGCGCTGCGACGCCGCCATGCGGCAGCGTCAACAGCTTCTCGTCCTTTCCTGCTAAACCGTTCTGCTCCTATCCGAGCCGCGCTGCCCGCGAAACGAACCGCGTTGCTGCTGCTGCGGACGACCCTGCCCATGTCCGCCCGGCCGGGATGAGCGCTGGCCGTGAGCATGGCGCGGCTGTTGTTGTCCTCGAGGAGCTTGCGACGACTGCTGACCAGCGCCGCCGCCCCGACGGCGCTTGCGACGGCGACGACCTTCGCCGGACGCATTCGGTGCGCCCTGCTGAGAGTGGTTCGGATGGCTCTGCTGACCGCCATGCGGCCGGCCTTGTTGAGGCTGCGCTCGACGCTGTTCATCACGCGGCTGACGCACTTGTGACGATTGCTCGTCGCGCGACTCGCCACGAACCGGCGGTGGCGCCGGCTTGAAGTGAGGCACCGCCGCCTGCGGCACAGATCTGCGCAGCAGCTTCTCGATGTCCTTCAACAATCCCGACTCGTCCGGCGACACCAGTGACACAGCCAATCCGGTCGCGCCCGCGCGGCCGGTGCGGCCGATGCGGTGAACGTAGTCCTCGGGCACATTGGGCAGCTCGTAGTTCACGACATATGGCAGCTCTTTGATATCGAGCCCGCGCGACGCGACTTCGGTCGCGACCAGCGCGCGAATCCGATAGTTCTTGAAATCAGACAGGGCGGCAGTGCGCGCATTCTGGCTCTTGTTGCCATGAATGGCCGCGGCTTCGATGCCATCCTGCTGCAGCTGTTTGGTGAGACGATTTGCACCGTGCTTGGTGCGCGTAAACACCAACACCTGCGACCAATCGCCATCATGAATCAAGTGCGACAACAAGGCGCGCTTCTGATCCTTCGCAACCGAGTACGCGCGTTGCTCGACCGTGTCGACGGCGGCGTTGCGGCGTGCCACTTCGATCTCGACCGGATTGTGCAGCAGTCCTTGCGCCAGCTTGCGAATGTCATCCGAGTACGTGGCCGAGAACAACAGGTTCTGCCGCTGCTTGGGCAGCAGCTTGATGACACGGCGAATGTCGGCGATGAAGCCCATGTCGAGCATGCGATCGGCTTCGTCGAGCACGAAGATCTCGACACGTGACAGGTCAACGGTGTTCTGTTGAGCGTGGTCCAGCAAACGTCCCGGCGTGGCCACCAGGATGTCGGCGCCACGGCGCAGGGCATCGATCTGCGGATTGATGCTGACACCGCCGAAGATCACCAGGCTGCGATGACGAAGGTGCTTGCCGTAACTGGCAATGCTTTCGTTCACCTGAGCGGCGAGCTCGCGCGTCGGCACGAGGATCAATACACGAGGCGCCTTGGAGGGCGTCCCGTTCTGCAAGCGCTGCAGGAGCGGCAGCGTGAAGCCGGCAGTCTTGCCGGTGCCGGTCTGGGCACCCGCGAGGACGTCGCGCCCGGCGAGAATTTCGGGAATCACTCGCGCTTGCACGGGAGTGGGCGCGGCATAGCCACGATCGGCGAGGGCGCGCGTAAGTTCGGGTATCAACCCGAGGGAAGCAAAAGGCATGGAAATGAGTCCTCAACCAGCCTGCAGAAACTTGCGTTTCGGATCCAGTGAGGCGGGAGACAAGATCGAGGCGGGCCTTGCGAACAGGGCCGACAAACCGCGAGGGGTGAACGAGCCGACCGGATGGCGGCTGACGAAGACGTGCACTCTACATGGATCGCCTCGTGTTGACGAGAACAATTCTGCTGAAGTGGCGACTTGGGTCACATGTGGGTCACATGACGGAGTCGGTAATGAGGGCAGCGTGGTCGATTTTCAAGTGCGCCCGTGGCTGATGTTGATGCGCCGCTGCCCCCCACCCCGACCCCTCCCACGTACCGGGGGAGGGGCTTCAATATTTATTTTATTTCTTGCGCGCTTCGCGCTCACGCCGGGTTGGAATGAGGGAGCAGGCGGTGGGGTTTGCTGCGGAGGTCGGCCTCGCGGTAGGGCTTGGCGAGCATGTCGGCGCCTTTCTCCGGGGCGAGTAGGAAGCGGAATAGCCGGTGGCGTAGAGCACGGGCAGGTGCGGGCGGCGTTCGCGAGCGAGGCGACCGAGCTCGAAGCCGTTCATGCCGCCGGGCATGACGATGTCCGTGAACAACAAATCGATGTCCGATTCGCGATCGACGATATCCAGCGCGCGGTCGCCATTGTCGGCTTCAATCACGTTGAACTGCAGCTCCTTCAGCATCGCAGCGGTGACCGCACGCACGCCGGCGTCATCTTCCACCAGGAGAATGGTGCGATCACGGCCCGACAACGACAGATCTTCGATAGCGCCAGCGTCGGTCGCTGGCGTGGCATCGGTGCGAGGCAGGTAGATTCGCACGCTCGTCCCCTGGCTCGGCGCGCTGACGATCTTCACGTGACCGCCCGATTGTTTGACGAAGCCATACACCATGCTCAGGCCCAAACCCGTGCCGTGCCCCATGCGCTTGGTGGTGAAGAAGGGTTCTAGCGCGCGCTCCAGGACGTCCGGCGTCATGCCTGTGCCGGTATCGGTCACGCACAGCAGAACGAATTCGCCTTCCGGCACATCCGCTTCTCGCTCGTGGCGCCCCAGATTGCGTGCTTCGATGGTCAGAGTGCCGCCATCGGGCATGGCGTCGCGTGCATTGACGGCGAGATTGATCAGGGACGATTCCACTTGCGTGGCGTCGGCGAGCACGTTCCACAGTTCGTCGGGCACGCGAACCTCGATGTGAATTCGCTCGCCCAACGTTCGTCCCAGCAACTTGGTGATGTTGCGACTCACCTCGCCAAGATTCACTGGACTGGGCTGCAACGGCTGACGACGCGAAAAGCCAGCATGCGACGCGTGAGCTCGGCGCAGCTCAACGCACCGGTCAACGCCATCTGCGCACGATCGAAATTGCGGCCGGTGCCCTTCAGGGCGCGAGCCAGCGAATCCAGGTTGCCGATCACGACGGTGAGCATGTTGTTGAAGTCGTGCGCGATGCCGCCGGTCAGCTGACCCACGGCTTCCATCTTCTGCGCCTGGATCAACTGCTGTTCGACACGGCGCCGATCGGTGACATCCAGGCAGCTGCCAAAGATCTCGAACGGACGATCCTCGTGACGAATCAGCACCGCGCGATCCAAGAACCAGCGATGCGAGCCGTCCGCGCACAGCCAGCGATACTCCATCGACATGCCGCCGAACACCGTGATGGCGGCAACATCACCGAGCACGCGCTCGCGATCGTCGCGATGGATGCGGTCCACCCAAAGCTGCGGGTTACGCAGAATTCGTTGGGAGCGAAGCCGATGAGACCGGCGATCACGTCGTTGATGAAGCGCGGCCACGAGAATCCCGCATCGACCTCCGAGCTGTACAGCGCGATGGGCAACGAGCGCACGATGGCGGTCTGCCGCTCCTCGATCTGCCGCAACTGCCGCTCGGCCTCGATCTTTTCCTGGCGAATGCGCAGGTTCTCCTCCTGCAGGAAGCGCTCCAGCGCGGCCTTGCGCTCGACTTCCACATTCTTGCGATACAAATCCACCAGCACCGCGACCTTGGAGCGCAGGATGACCGGATCGACAGGTTTGAAAACATAGTCGACGGCGCCCATCGCATAGGCGCGCGCGATGTGCTCGTCATCGCGATCGATGGCGCTGACGAAGATGATGGGGATGTGCCTGGAACGCGCCGCTGCCGCTTGCCGACACCACCGCCTTGAAACTGCGGTCGTGCGCGAGGTCCAGCAGGATGCGGCCGAACTTCGCGTCATCTTCGATGATCAGCAGCACACGATCGCCGGGCTGAATGTTCTGGCGATCGTCGGTCAGCTCCGAGGCAACCAGCAGCGGCGTCGACTCGCGGCTCACGACGATCTGCGACGGAGCCGGCACACGCGAGGCCAGCAGCTCTCTTGCAGAGGCGATCGGCAGGGAGCTCACCGCCGCCTTGGAGAAATCGTGCGTCATGGGCAAGTACAAGGTGAAGGTGCTGCCTTCGCCCGGCTGGCTCTCGACGATGATTTCGCCGCCCAGCAAGCGGCAGATCTCGCGGCTGATCGACAGGCCCAGGCCGGTGCCGCCGTACTTGCGACTGGTCGTGCCATCGGCCTGCTGGAACGCTTCGAAGATCACGCGCAGCTTGTCGGCCGGAATGCCGATGCCAGTGTCGTGCACCGAGTACGCCACCACCGACGATGCCGAGTTGAGCAGCTGATTGGCCGGACTCCAGCCGTTGCCAGCGCGATAGATGGACAGCTCGACGCCGCCCTCGTGCGTGAACTTGAATACGCTGCCCGTCTAAGCACCACGCGGCGGCAGCTGGGCCACTGCTGCGTTCAACGCTCGTTCCACATCCGCTTCGGTATACGGCTTCGCGAGGAAGCCGAGTGGTTGTGCGTCCTTGACGCGATCGCCCAGCGATGCCAGCGGCGCACCGGTCATCAGCAGGGCAGGAATGCCATGACGGGCACGCAGGGCGACGGCAGCGTCAATGCCATCGCCTCCGTCACCCGCCAGGCCAACATCCACTATGGCCAGATCCGTCGGAGTACCGGCGGCAAAGGCCAACGCTGTTCGCAAAGAGGGAGCGATGCCGCTGACTTCGTGCCCGAGGTCCCGCAATACTCCTTGCAGGAACAGGCTGACGAGCGACTCGTCCTCGACGATCAATACTCGCAGTAGCCGCGAGGCGGTGGTGCTTGCCGAGGAATCAGAGTTCATTTGTGTGCGATGAGCACGTCCACCGCGCCGCTCTCCGGAATGTGTTGCGCCAAACGTAACCCGGTCAACCTCGATCGAGCACTGTCCACGCTTGGCCCGGTTGCACCCTTGTCCGGTGCACCCGATCTCGCGGCACCTCGAGGATATGTCGTTTGTTTCGAGCCAGGTCGCGGCGCAGACCACCCAATGCGCCGGCAATGTAGAAAGTTCCGCGCTGCCACGGTTACGGCCAGCAAATGTGCGCAAAAATATTAGACAGAGTGCGCATGCACGCACTTTTATCAGTCATTACCGCAAGTTATACGCAGATCGGGGCGTCTGAAGTAAACTGCGAAGCTTGACGCTCAAGGTCGCCATGGTGGCAACCCCGGTAACTACCCATACCCATGACAGGTCAGCACTCAGCATCGGCCAGGGTTCTCATCGTCGAGGACGAAATGCTCGTCCGAATGTTTGCGGTGGACGCTCTGGAGGACGTCGGCTTTCAGGTTTTGCAGGCGGGTGACGCGACGGAAGCGACCACCGCGCTGCAGGGCGGGGGCGACGTGGCGGCAGTCATTGTCGATATGGGATTGCCGGACCGTTCCGGCGATCAGCTGGCCGCGGAGATGCGGGCCAAGCTGGAGAACCTGCCGATTCTGATCGCCAGCGGGCGTAGCGAGCGGGAGCTAAAGGACCGGTTCGCGGCCGATCAGCGCATCGGTGTGTTGGTCAAACCCTACACGGCGTCGATGCTCATCGGCGCGCTGGCAGCTTTGGGAGTGCAGGCACCTTCGCCTCAATGAGGCGCAGGCGTCAGTGACTCTTGCTCCACTCATCGGGCGGGTTCTGTGCTTTGACCTTGCCTGGATTGGCCGCCTCGCCCTTGCGATAGCCGCGTTCGAACAGCCGTTTGCGGAACACGAACACGGTCAGCGCGAGCGCCAGCGCGATCAGTATGACCACAGCCGCCAGGTGCTGCTGGAAGAATTCCTGCATGACATGTACCTCCGTCCGCCTTCGCGGTGACTGCGGAGGTAACGGTTGAATGTCCGGCGATGTTTCCCGGCCCTGCGAGCGAGCTCAGCGTTTGCGCCTGGCGCGCATCCAGATCACGGCAACGACGAACGCGATGAGCAGCAGGATGATGAGTATGCGCAAGCGCTAGATCTCCCCAGCAGCGCCAGGAGTGAGGGTTCCGGGAGCCGATTCGGGCCGCTGAAAACGTTCGCTGAGCAGCGCCAGGTCTTCCGGGGTATCCAGATCGATGGCGGCATTGGCCATGGGCACTCGCACCAGCCGATAGTTATTGCGTTCGAGCACCATGCGCGCGCCCTGATCGCCGCGCAACTCCGCCAGCTCGCTGAAAATCAGGCGAGGAAAGATGGCGGGCACGCCGACGCGCTGATCGTAGACGCTCGCGGCGATCATGCTTTCCTCACCCTTCCAGGCGCCGACCAGGCGTTTCAAATCGTCCGTGGTGACCGCCACCTGGTCGCCCAACAGCACCATTGCGGCATGACACGCCGGCGGCAGGGACGCGATCCCGAAGCGCAGCGATGAGGCCATGCCCTCTTCCCAGTGCCGATTGACGATCACCGACGCGGGCGAGTGCGCCAGCAAATGAGTCATTTCACGCGCGTGCGCGCCAACGACGACCGTGACGGCATGACCAGCGATCGCCACCGCGTTCGAGACCACGATGTGCAGCGCTGGCCGGCCGGCCAATTTGACCAATTGCTTCGGCTGGCCGAGCCGGCGCGACGCGCCAGCGGCAAGCACCAGGATATGAGGCGGGGCGGACATCGAGTGTGGCGTAGTCAGCAGTGGCGTAGTCAGCAGTGACCGATGGATGACAGGCGATTCGGGGCAACGTTACCGCACAGGACTGGCCGGCACTTGATATTCCTCGCCCCGACCCGAGCCATGAATGCACAAGCGGATACTATACTTGCGCATCGGGCCAACGGCCCGGTAGATGGTTCGGGGCCAACGGCCCGGTAGATGCTTTGGGCCAACGGCCCGTCAGATGCTTTGGGCCACGCGGCCCGTCAGATGGTTTGGGCCCTTGGCCCGTGCGATGATCTTCGGGCTACGCTGTCCCGGCTACGAGTTTTATGGCTGTCCGTCCGGTCTTGAGAATGGGTGATCCCGTGCTGCTCCAGGTTGCCAAACCCGTGGAGCAGTTCGACACACCCGAGTTGCACGCCCTGCTCCAGGATATGAAGGACACCATGGCGGCGCTGAACGGGGCGGGGATCGCGGCCCCGCAGATCGGCGTCTCCTTGCAGGTCGTCATCTTCGGTGTCGACAAGAACCCTCGCTATCCCCAGGCCGAAGCGGTCCCGTACACCGAATTGATCAACCCGATCCTGGAACCGCAGACCGATGCGATGGAGGACGGCTGGGAAGGTTGCCTGTCCGTGCCGGGCATGCGTGGGCTGGTGCCCCGCTATACCAAGCTGCGCTATCGCGGCTTCGACCCGCAGGGGCGGCCCATCGACCGTACCGTGGACGGGTTCCATGCGCGTGTCGCGCAGCACGAAGTAGATCATCTGCTCGGCATCCTCTATCCGATGCGCATCCGCGATCTGCGCAACTTTGGTTTCAACGAAGCTTTGTTTCCAGGTCAGCAGTTGGTCGACGAGTAAATCGCCGCGCTGACCCCTCATCCCCAGTCGGAGCATTTCATGGCCGCCGCCCCTCAGAGCACGCTTTCCCTTCGCGATCCCAGCCTGTTTCGTCAGCAAGCCTTCATCGGTGGCCGCTGGGTGGATGCGGCCGGCGGCGAGGTGAAGCAGGTCTTCAATCCCGCCAACGGTCAACTGATCGGCACCGTACCCAACTGTGGCGCCAAGGAAGCCCGCGAAGCCATCGAAGCCGCCGACAAGGCATTGGCCGATTGGCGCGGGCAGACCGCGAAGGCCCGCGCACAACTGCTGCGGAAGTGGTTCGATCTGATCATGGCGAATCAGGAAGATCTCGCCGTGCTCATGACCGTCGAGCAGGGTAAGCCGCTGGCAGAGAGTCGCGGCGAGATCGCGTATGGCGCTGCGTTCATCGAGTGGTTTGCCGAAGAAGGCAAGCGCATCTATGGCGATGTGATTCCTTCCCACGGCCCGGACAAGCGCATCGTCGTGTTGAAGCAGCCGATCGGCGTTTGCGCGGCGATCACACCGTGGAATTTTCCCATGGCGATGATCACGCGTAAGGCGGGACCGGCACTCGCGGCTGGCTGCACGATGGTCATCAAGCCTTCGGAACTGACGCCGTATTCGGCACTTGCCCTGTGCGTGCTCGCGGAACGGGCGGGCTTGCCCGCGGGCATCATCTCGGTAGTCACCGGCGATCCGAAGCCCATCGGCGGGGAGTTCACCAGCAATCCCGTGGTGCGCAAGCTGACCTTCACCGGCTCCACGGCGATCGGCAAGCTGCTGATGTCGCAGTGTGCCGGCACCGTGAAGAAGGTTTCGCTGGAGCTGGGCGGCAATGCCCCGTTCATCGTGTTCGACGATGCGGACCTGGAGGCAGCCGTGAACGGCGCGATCGCGTCGAAGTACCGCAACGCTGGTCAGACCTGCGTGTGCGCCAATCGCATCTATGTTCAGAGCGGCATCTACGATCGCTTCGCCGAGCGGCTCGCCGAGAAGGTGTCGACGATGAAGATCGGCAATGGCTTGGATCAGGGCACGGTGGTCGGCCCGCTGATCGAGGAAAAGGCCGTCGCCAAGGTCGAAGAGCATGTGAGCGATGCGGTCAGCAAGGGTGCCAAGGTCCTCGCGGGCGGCAAGCGTGTCGAAGGCGGCGGTCATTTCTATGTGCCCACGGTGTTGACCGGCATCAAGGCGGACATGCGGGTGCTGCGTGAAGAAACATTCGGGCCGGTGGCGCCGCTGATGAAATTCGATACCGAGGAAGAAGTGATGCGGCTGGCGAACGCCACCGAATTCGGGCTGGCATCCTACTTCTACAGCTGTGACATGGCGCGCGTGTGGCGCGTGGCCGAGGCGCTGGAAAGCGGCATCGTCGGCATCAACGAAGGCATCATTTCCACCGAGGTCGCGCCGTTCGGCGGCGTAAAGGAAAGCGGCATCGGCCGCGAAGGCTCCAAGTACGGCATCGAGGACTACCTGGAGATCAAGTACCTCTGCATCGGCGGTGTGAACTGATGAAGGCACGCATCAAATGGGTCCAGGACGTGATGTTCCTGGGCGAGTCCGGCTCGGGCCATACCGTCGTCATGGACGGCGCGCCCGAGGCCGGCGGCCGCAATCTGGGCGTGCGGCCGATGGAAATGCTGCTGCTCGGCTTGGGCGGCTGTTCTGCATTCGATGTCATGCTGATCCTGAAGCGGGGCCGCGAAGCCGTGACCGATTGCGTCGTGGACGTCGATGCGGAGCGCGCCACGACCGATCCGAAGATCTTCACCAAGATTCAGATGCACTACACCGTCACGGGGCACGCGCTCGATCGCAAGAAGGTCGAGCGCGCCGTGCAGCTGTCAACCGAGAAGTATTGCTCGGCCAGCGCCATCATGGCGAAGACCGCCGAGCTGTCGCACACGATTACCCTAGTCGAGTCGCAACCCAGCTCCCAACCTGCCGCCACCGCAGCCACGGCCTAGAGTCCGACTCGGCGTACCAATAGATAACAAACCAGGGCGAGCGAGGCACCGGTGGTCATGATGGTGGCCAGGGTGTGGACGGTGCCATCGTTGAAGATGGCGACGGTCAGGCCGCCAGTGGCGGTGAGGGCGGATTGCGTGGCACCCATCAACGCTGAAGCGGTGCCGGCGCTGCGCCCGTGAGGAGCGAGCGCGAGCGCGGAAACATTCGGGCTGACGCGACCAATGGTGACGAAGAACAGCAGCTGCAGCGACACCACCGCCCACAGCGGCAGATCGAACAGAATACTCAGGACCAGCAAGGTGAAACCGAGCAACGGCGATGCCCACACATAGCGCGCCATCACCCGTGCAGGAGTCAGCGTACGCAGCGCACGCATGTTCAGCACGCTCGCCGACATGAAGGCCAGACCATTCAAGCCGATCAGCGCGCCAAACTGCTGCGCGGACAAACCATAGTTCTGTGTGATCACCTTGGGGGCGCCGGTCACGTAGCAGAACATCGCCGCCATCGAAAACCCGAGCAGCAACGACAAGGACATGAAGCGCCGATCGCGAGTCAGCCGGCCATAGTTGCGCAGAATGTCACCGAAGCTCACGGCGCGATCGGGAGTGACGTGAGACTCTCTGAGCACTCCGTGCATGGTCAGCAGCAATGTCAGCGCAAGCGCCGCTTGCACCATGAACGTCGCGCGCCAGCCGAAGTGCGCGACGACGAAACCACCCACCGCCGGCGCCAGCACCGGGCCGAGCGCCACGATCATCGTCAATGTGGTGAAGGCACGCGCAGCCTCATGCGGCTCGCAACGATCTCGAACGATGGCGCGACCGATCACCAAACCGGCACAGCCGCCCAGCGCCTGCACGACCCGCATCACCGTCAGCATGGTCATGTTGACGGCCAACGCAGATCCCAGCGCGCCGATCATGTAAACACTGAAGCCGACGTACAGCGGCGGCTTGCGCCCGAAACGATCGCTGATGGGACCGTAGAACAGCTGGCCGATGGAAATGCCGATGATGAAGGCCGCCATCGTGACTTCCACGCCGCGCTGCTGGAACTCGGCCTCGATGTCCGGAAAGCCCGGCAAATACATATCGATCGAGACCGGTCCTACGGCAGTCATTGCCGCGACCAGAATCAGCCAGCCGGGAAGTCGTTGCCGCGGGGCTCCGGTCACGCTGCCGACAATTGCCTCGCGTGATGCCGCAGATGATCTTCCATGAAGGTGGAGATGAAGTAATAGCCGTGGTCGTAGCCGGGGTGCATGCGAAACTGCAGCTCGCTGCCGGATTCGCGCACGGCATCCGCGAACAGATCGGGCTTCAACTGCTCTTCTAGGAATTTGTCGCGTGCCCCCTGGTCGATGAGGATCGGCCGCGGATAACGGTTGGCTCGAATCAGCTCGCTGGCGTCATACTGCTTCCAGGCATTCCGATCCTCTCCCAGATAGCCGCTGAACGCCTTCTGCCCCCAGGGACACTGCATCGGCGCAGAGATCGGGGCGAACGCGGAAACGGACAGATACTGGTCGCGATTGCGCAAGGCACAGACCAGCGCTCCATGGCCGCCCATCGAATGGCCGAAGATGCCCTGCCGATCCATGCGCGCCACGCCGAGGGACTGCACGATCTCGGGGATTTCCTTGGTCACATAGCTGTACATGCGATAGTTCTGCGACCAGGGCTCGCGCGTGGCATCGACGTAGAAGCCGGCGCCAATGCCGAAATCCCAGCTGGCGTCGTCGCCGGGAAAGCGCGCCTTGCGCGGGCTGGTGTCCGGCGCGACCAGCATCAGCCCCAGCTCGGCGGCCACGCGCTGCGCGCCGCCCTTCATCATGAAGGTTTCTTCGGTGCAGGTGAGGCCGGCGAGGTAATACAGCACCGGCACTGTCTCTTTCTCGGCCTGCGGCGGCAGATATACGGAGAAACGCATCTCCGTCCGGCACTCGCGCGACTCGTGCGTGTAAAAGCGCTGCCAGCCACCGTAGCAGGCGTGTTCGGAAACGAGATTGAGTGTCATGACGAGCGCCTCCTCTGGTCTGAACGAGATCTAGCCTGGTTTGGATCGCAACGAATCGCGTGACTCGATCAGTAAACCACCACCGAACGGATCGACTCGCCCGAATGCATCAGATCGAACGCGCGATTGATGTCATCGAGCGGCATCTTGTGCGTGATCAACTCGTCGATCTTGATCTTGCCATCCATGTACCAATCGACGATTTTCGGCACGTCGGTGCGGCCTCGCGCACCGCCGAACGCCGTACCCTTCCACACGCGTCCCGTGACCAACTGGAACGGACGCGTCCTGATCTCCTGACCGGCGCCGGCCACGCCGATGATGATCGACTCGCCCCAGCCGCGATGGCAGCACTCCAGTGCCTGGCGCATCAGCTCGACGTTGCCGACGCATTCGAAACTGTAATCCGCACCGCCATCGGTGAGCGACACCAGGTAAGGCACGAGGTCGCCTTCGACTTCCTTGGGATTGACGAAGTGAGTCATGCCGAACTGCTCGGCCAGCGGCTTGCGGGCCGGATTGAGATCCACGCCGATGATCTTGTTGGCACCGGCCAGTCGAGCGCCTTGAATCACGTTCAAGCCGATGCCGCCCAAGCCGAACACCACGACGTTGGCACCCGGCTCCACCTTCGCGGTATTGATCACTGCGCCGATGCCGGTGGTGACACCACAGCCGATGTAGCAAACCTTGTCGAACGGCGCGTCCTCGCGAATCTTGGCCAGCGCGATTTCCGGCATCACGGTGAAATTCGAGAAGGTGGAGCAGCCCATGTAGTGATGGACCATGTCCTTGCCGATGGAGAAGCGGCTGGTGCCATCCGGCATCACGCCCTTGCCCTGGGTGGCGCGGATGGCCGTGCAGAGATTGGTCTTCTGCGACAGACACGACTTACATTGGCGGCATTCCGGCGTGTACAGCGGAATGACGTGATCGCCCTTTTTCAACGAGGTGACGCCGCGGCCCACGTCGACCACCACGCCGGCGCCTTCGTGGCCGAAGATGGCCGGAAACAGGCCCTCGGGATCGGCGCCCGAACGGGTGAATTCGTCGGTATGGCACACGCCCGACGCCTTGATCTCCACCAGCACCTCGCCGTCGCGCGGACCGTCCAGGTCCAGGGTCATGACTTCGAGAGGCTTGCCGGCGGCAAGGGCGACAGCGGCGCGGGTCTTCATGGGGCTCTTGTGACAATAGTTGGGAACGGGAACGGAGGATTGTCCACCTTCGCGCGATGTCGCGCCAGCCCGCTGGCCCAGCCCGATGGCGTCGTTGCAAAGAATGCCGTCCGATTGCGCAAGTGCTACTGGAAGCGCAGTTGCACGCCGAGTACGGCTCCGCCATCGACCGCCTGCAGTGCCACGCTCGGGTGCGTCTCGGACGTTCCCATGAAGGCGTCGTTGATGAAGCAGGCCATGAAATTTCCCAGCGCCATACTGAAAAGCGTGTCGGCCGGATAGTGCCAGCCGGCTTCGATGCGCGCCCACGAGGTACCGATGGTCAGCGCATGCAGGCCCACATCGAGCGCGGTTCGCGTTCCGTCTGACACTTGTATCGACTGCAGATTGCGCGAGGCGAGACGCGTGTGTACCGCCGACGAAGAGGTGTGACCGGACGGAAAACTTTCGTCCGTCAGGCCATTCGGCCGCTCGCGATCGAATTCCTGCTTCATGTAATTGGTAATCTGACCCGTCGCGCTCACCGCGGCCGCACCGACCAGGGTGCCCTTTATCTTGTTGAGCACCCACTCCCCGGGCTCGTCGCCGCTCGGCGTCGCGAGAATCGTGGCGTAGTGAGCAAAGCTGGATGCCGAGCGCAGATCGTCGCTCCATTGCTCGGCGCTGCGCTGAGATCCAAACACTGGAGTGTGTTCACGCGCCCAGTCCGCTGTACGTCTGTCGAAATCGTCGATCTGCAACGCCGCGGCGCCGAGCAAGGGTCCCCAGGTCCATGGGTCCTTTGCAGCGTTCACGGCGGATGTTTGCACGCGCTTCCAGCCGGGCAGCAACGTTGCCTCTTCTCCCCAGCCTTTGCCCTCCGGCAAAGTGCCGCACGCGGACAGCGACAGCGCATACAGAATGATTGCAGACCGTGATGGCATGACTCCCACCCATCCCGCCGCCATTCGCGCCCCGCCGGTTATTCGTGACGCAACGCCTCGATGGGATCGAGCCGCGCCGCGCGCCGCGCAGGGAAGTAGCCAAAGACGATACCGACTGCAGCCGAGAAAGCAAACGACAGCACCACGATGCCGGCGTTCAGCACAAACGGCACATTGAACGCTTTTGTGGCGAGCGCTCCAGCCGCCAATCCGAGCACGATGCCGATGATGCCGCCGAACGCCGCCAGCGTGACGGCTTCGATCAGAAATTGCAGCAGTACATCTCGCGCCATGGCGCCAACCGCGAGTCGTATACCGATTTCACGCGTTCGTTCAGTAACGGACACCAGCATGATGTTCATGATGCCGACGCCGCCAACCAGCAAGCTGACTGCGGCGACCGCGGCAAGCAGACTGGTGAGCACGCGCGTCGTCGCCGTCATCGCCGAGCTGATTTCCTTCAGGTCGCGCACGTTGAAATCGTTCTCGGCGCCCGGACGCAGCTTGCGCCGCTCTCGCATCAGCCGTTCGATGTCGGCTTGTACCTTTTCCGTCGACACCCCGTCGCGCGCCGAGACCATGATGGAATTCACGTCGGCGTTGCCCGCAATCCGGCGCTGCAGGGTTCGCAGCGGTATGAGCACCATGTCGTCCTGATCCTGGCCGAATCCGGACTGGCCCTTGGAGGTCAGCGTACCGATGACCTGGCACGACAGCTTCTGCAAGCGGATATTGGCGCCGAGCGGATCTTCGTTGCCGAACAACTCGCGCCGAACGGTCGCACCTAGAATGCAAACCGCCGCGCCCGCGCGCAGCTCGGATTCGGAAAAGTTTCGACCCGTGGCGAGCGGCCAGTCGCGCACCGAGAGGTATTGATCATCGGTGCCGGTGACGGCCGTCGACCAGTTGGAATTTCCATAGATCGCCTGCGCGTTGGTCGTCGAGGTAGGCGCCACTGTGCGGACGCCGGGAATTTCGTCCCTGATCGCCTGCACGTCGGCCATGGAGAACGGCGGCGCAGAAGATCTCGCCCCACCGCCACCGCCGAAACCCTGGCCACGAAATACCTGCAACAAGTTGGAGCCGAGTTTCTGGATATCGGCTTGAACCTGCGCGGTGGCGCCTTCGCCGATGGTCACCATGGTGATCACCGCGCCGACACCGATGACGATGCCGAGAATCGTGAGTGTCGAGCGCAACGCGTTGCGGCGAATTTCGCGCAGGGCGAGCACGATGGCGTTACCGAACATTACGCTTCCCGCACCGATTGATTCACCTGGTCGCTTTCAATCTGACCATCGCGGAAGCGCACGATGCGCCGCGTCCACGCGGCGATGTCCGGCTCGTGAGTGACCATCACGATGGTGATGCCGCGCTGCTCGTTCAAGCTGGCCAGCAGCTTCATGATTTCCATGCTGGTGGCCGTATCGAGGTTGCCGGTGGGCTCGTCGGCGAACAGCACTTGCGGCGACGACACGATGGCGCGCGCGATTGCGACACGCTGTTGTTGACCGCCGGACAACTGGCTAGGCACGTGTGTCTCGCGCCCGGCCAGGCCGACTTCCTGCAAGGCCTTACGCGCCATCGCGCGGCGCTGCTCTTTCGGCACGTGCCGATACACCAACGGCAACTCGACGTTCTCGAGCGCCGTCGTGCGGCTCAACAAGTTGAAGCCCTGAAACACGAAGCCCAGATAATTCCGCCGCAGCAGCGCGCGCTGATCGGCGTTCATGCTGCCCACCGGCACGCCGAGAAACTTGTAAGTGCCGCTGCTGGGGGTATCCAGGCAGCCGAGAATGTTCATGCAAGTCGATTTGCCGGAACCGCTCGGACCCATCACAGCGACGAACTCGCCCGAGTCGATGCGCAGGTCGATGCCACGCAACGCGCGCACTTCGCCTTCGCCGTGACCATAGATCTTGGTCACCTGCGACAGCTCGATGACCGGCGTGGGGCTGGCGGGCATGCCGGTCACGACGCGGGGACTCCGGAATCGACGATGACCTTGGTGCCGGGCTCCAGCTTGCGCTCGAACGCCTTGCGGATTTCTTCCGGATCCATGTCGCCTTGAGCGCCGTTCGGTCCTTTGGTGCGCGCGCCCTCACCCTCCGCGCCTTCGGGCACGTCCGGCGGCCGCTCGATCGGCAACACTTGCGTCATGCGGCCATCGGTCGCTCCGGCGCGGAACATCACCGGAACAGGCTTGCCATTCTCGAGGATATAAACACGCCCCATACGACGGGCCGCGCCTTGCTGTTGCTGCCCACTGCGTGGCCCCATGCGCATTCGCGGCATGATCGCTGACAACGGACTGCGCGATGGCGCGGCAGCGGCTGGGGTGGCGGACTCTGGCGCGAAACGCAGGGCTGCGTTCGGGACCAGCACTGCATCTTGGATGTGGGTCGTGACGATCTCGGCAGTGGCTGTCATGCCCGGACGTAACAGCAAGTCGGGATTGTCGACTTCCAGCATCGTCTCGTATGTCACCACGCCGGTCGAGGTGGCACTGGCCTGGCTGGTACCGCTGGAGGACGAGGTCGAGGATCTCGTATTGCTGGACGCGAAGTGCACCTTGGTGATGTGCGCGGAGAAGCGTCGATTGGGATAAGCGTCGACAGTGAACGTCGCCTGCTGTCCCAGCGCCACCGAGCCCACGTCGGCCTCGTCAACCGACACGTGCAGCTCCATCTTCTTCAGGTCTTCGGCCATGATGAACAACACCGGCGCCTGCAACGAAGCGGCCACGGTCTGGCCGGGTTCGACCGAGCGCACCAGGATCACGCCATTGATGGGAGAACGGATCTTGGTCTTGCTCAAATCAGTACGTACGGTTTCGAGAGTGGCGCGCGCTTGCGCGACCGCCGCTTTCGCCGCGGCGAGCTCACCGTCGGCTCGGGCCACGGCCGCTTCGGCTACATCCAGATCCTGTTGCGAGGGCAACTTGTTGCCGCTCAGCTCGCGCACTTTCAACAATCGAGCGAAGTTGGCGCGAGCTTCCTTTGCGCTCGCATCCGCTTGCAGGACACGCGCTTGCGCCGACGCTAACGAGCTCTCCGCCTGCAGCACCTGCGCTTCCAAACGCGTCGTGTCGAGCTCGGCGAGCACCTGGCCGGCCTGCACCTCGTCGTTCACGTCGACATGCACCTTGGCGATGGTGCCGGACAGCTCGCTGCCGATCTCCACTTGATTGCGCGGCTCGAGATTGCCGGTGGCGGTCACCGTTACGGTCAGATCGCCGACCACCACGTCCTGGGTCGTGTAAGTGACCTTCGGGCCACTGCCGCGAAAGAATGTGAAGTAGGCCGCTGCAATGACGACCAGCGCCAGCACGCCCCACTTCAACGCGCGCTGCCAGGCCGGCGACCCTTCGAGACCTGCGCGCAAGGTGCGCGCCAGATCGGTGGTGTTGGTGATTTCAGTATCCATGGGGCAATCGGGTCGACCTTGCGAATTGGGCTGGGCGATGGTGGGCCGTGGCATCAGCTGCCGGAAGCGGCGGCGGTCGCCGGCGGGAACACCGACCAGCCACCACCGAGCGCCTTGTAGAGACGAATCAGGTTGGATGTCATTTCACCGTCGCTCACGGCGAGCGAATCCTCCAGCGAGATCAGCTGCCGGTCGGACGTGAGCACGCTCTCGAAATCGACCAGGCCGGAGTTGTATTGAACCAGCGCCAGCTCGGCAGCACGGCGCGCGCTCGCGACGGCTTCGACCAGCGCTTGATGACGCCGCTGCTCGCTGGTCCAGGCGTCCAAGGCGTTCTCCACTTCTTCATACGCGGCCAGAACGGTGGACTCGTACGCCGCCAGCGCCTGGTCGACCAGCGCGTTCTGCACTCTGATCTGCTGGCGCAGCGCCCCGCCCGTGAACAGCGGCAGGCTCAACGTCAGACCGCTGCGCTCGTTACGAAAGCCATCGAGCACATCGCTGGCCGTCAGGGATTGCCATGAAATGCTGCCACTGAGCGACAAGCTGGGATACAGAGCGGCGGTGGCCACGCCCACTTGCGCCGTCTGTGCGGCCAGCTGACGTTCGGCGCTGCGAATGTCCGGTCGACGACGCAACACATCGGCCGGCACACCCGCGACGATATCGACGGGCGCGACTGGAATCGGTTTGCGTTGTTCGAGCTGCGCCTTGAGCGCACCGGGTGTCTGACCCGTCAACACGGCGAGCCGGTTCATGTTCTGAACCAGGCTCGATTCGAGCAATGGAATCTGAGCGCGCGTCTGTTCGTAACTGGTGTTCGCCTGCTCGACGTCGAGCACGGTCGTCAGACCGGCCTGCGCGCGCCACCGCGTAATTTCCAAAGCCTCACGCTGCGACTCCAGATTGCGCTCGGCGAAGTCGAGCCGGGATTGCGCCGTCCGAACACCTACATAGCTCAACGCCACGTCGCCCAGCAGGACGACCATCACGTCGCGCAGATCCGCTTCGGTGGCGGCGAGCTGAGCGGTCGCGGCTTCGTATGAGCGCCGCTGGCCGCCGAACAGATCCAGCTCCCAGCTGGCACTGAAGCCGGTGCTGTACGTCTCGCCCACCGTGCTGACAGCTTCGCCCCGCTCGTTGAAGTTGCCTTCGGACTCGCTGCGGCTGGCATTGCCCGAGGCGCTGACATTCGGCCAGAAACCCGAGCCGGCGATGGCGCGTTGTGCACGCGCCTGTACCACCCGAGCGAAGGCTTGCTTGAGCGTCTTGTTCTCGGCCAGCGCCCGCTCGATGAATTCATTGAGTTGCGGGTCGTTCAGGGTGGTCCACCACGCGGCCAGCGACGGGGCATCGGGAGAGTCGACGCGCACGCCGGTTTGCGGCAGTTGGTGCCACTGGTCGGGGGTGACGGTCTCTGGAGGGCGATAGTCCGGTCCCACGGCACAACCTGCGAGCGTGGCGGCCAGCACCGCGGACACGGACGCCGCCAATACGCGGACCAGTGTTCGTGCCGGTTTCGACGGCGCCAGCGGGCGGAGTTGTGCGAGCGTCATTGACATGCTGAAGCGTTCATTCGAGCGATCGGCCCCCTCGTATCCGGCTGGAACCACGGCAAGAACCACGGCGGCGTGCAGTTAGTGGCCGGCCCGGGGCAGAAGTTCAGCACGCCGGCGGCTCCGGCGGTGTTACAAGATTGTAAGCATATGTAATTGATAAGACCGTGATTTTACTGGCGATTCGGCGACAATGACCTGCTTATAACCAGATGTGAGCGGCGCGGTACCAGTTGCGATATGCAGTCATGAGGGTGTTAACGCACAATTTCGGGCCGCTGACGGAAATCCCTCATTAGATGACCAGACCGACCCATTTGCCGTTGACCCATTTACAGCGCCTCGAGGCCGAGAGCATTCACATCCTGCGCGAGGTAGTCGCCGAGTGCGAGCGGCCGGTGATGCTGTATTCCATCGGCAAGGACAGCTCCGTGATGCTGCACCTGGCGATGAAGGCCTTTTATCCGGCCAAGCCGCCGTTCCCGCTGCTGCACGTGGACACCACCTGGAAGTTCCGGGAAATGATCGCGTTCCGCGACCGTATGACCCAGGAGTGGGGACTGGACCTGCTGATTCACATCAACCAGGACGGCATCGATCGCGGCATTGGCCCGTTCACTCACGGCTCGGCCGTGCACACCGACGTGATGAAGACGCAGGGCTTGAAGCAGGCGCTGGACAAGTACGGCTTCGACGCCGCGTTCGGCGGCGCTCGCCGCGACGAAGAGAAGTCGCGCGCCAAGGAACGAGTGTTCTCGTTCCGCTCCGCCCAACACCGCTGGGACCCGAAGCGGCAGCGTCCCGAGCTCTGGCGCCAGTACAACACCCGCAAGAACAAGGGCGAGAGTCTGCGCGTGTTCCCGTTGTCCAACTGGACCGAGCTGGACATCTGGCAGTACATCTACCTGGAGAACATTCCCATCGTGCCGCTGTACTTCTCGGCCATGCGTCCGGTGGTCCGCCGCGACGGCGCGCTGATCATGGTCGATGACGATCGCATGCCACTGCACGAGGGCGAGCGTCCGGAGCTGAGATCGGTGCGCTTCCGCACGCTGGGTTGCTATCCATTGACCGGCGCCGTCGAGAGCGAGGCGGCCACGCTGCCCGAGATCATCCAGGAAATGCTGCTGACCACCAGTTCCGAACGGCAGGGCCGGGTGATCGATCACGACGGCGCCGCGTCCATGGAAAAGAAAAAGCAGGAGGGCTATTTCTGATGGCCCACAAGTCCGACCTCATCGCCAGCGACATCCAGGCCTACCTGAAGTCGCACGAGCACAAGAGCCTGCTGCGGTTCATCACCTGCGGCAGTGTCGATGACGGCAAGTCGACCCTGATCGGCCGGCTGCTGTACGAATCCAAGATGATCTTCGAGGATCAGTTGAGCGCGCTGGAAGCCGACTCCAAGAAGGTCGGCACGCAGGGCGACGAGCTGGACTTCGCATTGTTGGTCGATGGCCTGGCGGCGGAGCGCGAGCAAGGCATCACCATTGACGTCGCCTATCGTTTCTTCTCCACCGACCGTCGCAAGTTCATCGTCGCGGATACGCCGGGCCACGAGCAGTACACGCGCAACATGGTGACTGGCGCTTCAACGGCGGATGTCGCGGTGATTCTGATCGATGCCCGCAAGGGCGTGCTCACACAGACGCGTCGTCACAGCTACATCGTGTCTCTGCTGGGCATCAAACACGTCGTGCTGGCGATCAACAAGATGGATCTGATCGGCTACTCGCAGCAGATCTTCGACACCATCGTCGGCGAATATCGCGACTTCGCGGGGCAGATCGGCCTGGAGGACATCGTGCCGGTGCCCTTGTCGGCACTGCGTGGCGACAACATGCTGGAACGCAGCCCCAACACGCCGTGGTACGAGGGCCCGACGCTCATGTCGTACCTCGAAACGGTTGCCATCGACGACGATCTGCAGCAGCGTCCGTTCCGCCTGCCGGTGCAGTGGGTGAACCGACCCAATCAGGACTTTCGCGGCTTCGCCGGCACGATCGCCAGCGGTGTGATTCGCAAGGGCGACACGATCCGCGTGCTGCCGTCCGGGCGCACCAGCCGGGTCGCTCGCATCGTCACCCAGGGCGGCGACCTGGAGCAGGCCGTCGCCGGACAATCCATCACGCTTACCCTCACCGATGAGATCGACATCAGTCGCGGCGACGTGATCGCCGCCGCCGAATCGCCGCCCGCCGTCGCCGACCAATTCCAGTCCACCATCATCTGGATGCACGACGAGCCGATGCTGCCCGGCCGGCCCTACTTGATCAAACTTGGGACTCGCACGGTGACGGGAAGCATCACCGCGCCGAAGTACAAGGTCAACGTCAATACGCTGGAACACCTGGCGGCCAAGCAGCTGGAGTTGAACGAGATCGGCGTGTGCAACCTGAGCCTCGACCGGCCGGTTGCTTTCGATCCGTACACCGAGAACCGCGAGACCGGCGGTTTCATTCTGATCGACAAGATCACCAACGACACCGTCGGCGCCGGCTTGCTGAGCTTCGCTCTGCGTCGCGCCGAAAACATTCATTGGCAAGCGCTCGATGTGAACAAGGCGGCGCGCGCGGCGCTGAAGGGTCAACGGGCCTGCGTATTGTGGTTCACCGGTTTGTCCGGTGCGGGCAAGTCCACCGTGGCGAACCTGGTCGAGAAGCGCTTGCACTCGATGGGGCGCCACACGTACACGCTCGATGGCGATAACGTGCGCCATGGCTTGAACAAGGATCTCGGCTTTACCGATGCGGATCGCGTCGAGAACATCCGCCGCGTCGCCGAAGTCTCCAAGCTCATGGTGGACGCCGGCTTGATCGTGCTGGTGTCGTTCATCTCGCCGTTCCGTTCCGAACGGCGTCTGGCGCGCGATCTGATGCAGCCCGGAGAGTTCTTCGAAGTGTTCGTCGATACACCGCTGGAAGAAGCGGAGAAACGCGACCCCAAGGGCCTGTACAAGAAAGCACGCCGCGGCGAGCTGCAGAACTTCACGGGCATCGATTCGCCGTACGAAGCGCCGGAGAATCCCGAGATCCATCTGCGCACGGTGCTGTACTCTCCGGAAGCTGCGGCCGAGGAGATCATGAATCGGCTGCGTAACGCCGGTATGCTGTATCCGGCAGACGAGTTGTCTGGTTTGTAAGGGAACTGCCGTGACGCAAGCGGACCTGTCAGCCCAAGTAGTGAAGCTGGCGCAGCGCGCCGGCGACGCCATCCTCAGCGTCTACAGCGAGCAGTTCGACGTCATCAACAAGGGCGACCGGTCGCCGCTGACACTGGCCGATTTGCGCTCGCACGAGATCATTTCACAAGGGTTGCGCGCACTGACACCGGACCTGCCGGTGCTGTCCGAAGAAGCCAGCGATATATCTTTTGATCAGCGGCGGCACTGGACACGCTACTGGCTGGTGGATCCGCTCGACGGCACGAAAGAATTCGTGTCGCGCAATGGCGAGTTCACCGTCAACATCGCGCTGATCGAGAATCACGTGCCGGTATTGGGCGTGGTGCACGTTCCCGTCACGAGCACCACTTATACAGGGGCAGTCAACGCAGGGGCCTTTCGACAGGTCGATGCGCAGCAGCCCGAGCCGCTGCGGGTACGTTCGCCCGCTGGCAGCCCGTTACGCATCGTCGGCAGCCGCTCGCATCGCGGCGACACGCTCGATCAATATCTGCCGAAGCTGGCTCCGTACGAGCTCGTGGCCGTGGGCAGTTCGTTGAAGTTCTGTCTGGTCGCCGAAGGCAGCGCGGATTTCTATCCTCGCTTCGGCCCGACCAGCGAATGGGACACAGCCGCGGCGCAGGCCGTCGTCGAAGCCGCCGGCGGCGCTGTGGTCAATACACAGGGCGAGCGACTTCGCTACAACACCAAGGCGGACTTGTTGAACCCGCACTTCCTGGTTTACGGCGACCGCAGCCGCGACTGGCTGAAGATACTTTCGCTGGGCTGACGAATCGGTGGTGAAGGCGCCCATCCGTGGGCGTCTCGTGCAATCAACACTCTTCCCTACATGTGACGAACGGCAGCGGCGTCATCCATCGCCAGCTGCCGGATCGTCACCGTCCCGCGCTTAACCAACAACTCGGGCGGCTCGAACGAGGGAACGAGCAGCGTCAGCATCAAAGCGACGTTCACGGCCGCGGTCAGCGACAAAATGGTGGCATAGAACGCGCCAACGAACCTGGTATGAATGTTCACGAGTCGTACTCCACAGTTGCAAAGCCTGTCCAGAACGGCCCCACGTGCGTGACATCGCAGCTGTGTCCTCGAACGGCGGGCCGAACGCGGTCATGCAGTCATGCAGTGAGTTTTTGGTTTTCATGGTGGAGACTCTGCGGCCTGCTCGTGACAGCAAGGTGATGAGTCGCGTGAACAACGCGTGAAATTCGCGATCGGCCCCAAAGGCCAATGTCGCTGGACTGCGTCAGCGATGGTCGTTCGCAGCAGGACCTGGTGTTTTTTCTGGCCCGCTGACCCGTATGTACAGTTGAGCGCCGCGCGTCGTGCCATCACGCGCAGGCAACATGCTCGTGAGGCGCACGGGATATTCGCCGGCCTCGCTCGGCCGCAAACATATATTGCGTTTGCTACGGCTCAGGCCGAGATGGTGTTTGTGATCCTGTCGTACGGAGATGGATAAAGGCGCACCGCCCAGAGGCTGCCTGCCAGGCCCGGTGGCCCGGATGTTCAATTGCGTGAGGCATAGTCTCTGGCCGACAGCGAGCTGGTGAATCACGGGCTCGACTTCCACCTGCTCCACTTTGACGTTGGCCAGGCTCTGCGCCACCAGGTCGGACGCCATGAACAGCTGGCGGCCGGCCTGTGCCGGCTCCCTTTCGGAGGCGCTGGATGCCTCGCCGATGACGACCCACACGATCTGGAACGGTGAAGACTCCTGCGCGCTCACCGGGCCCAGGGGGGCGAGCGCCATTCCGGCCGCGATCAGGCCCGTCCGGCATAGAGAAAGCAGAGCTGGGGTCCACTGGGCCATAGCTGATCAACCCTGTGCTGCGGAGGGCAGTTCCGCCCGGCGATGTGCCGCCGTAGCGGATTGTCGCAGGAACTCCTTGCTTTCCGCGGAGCGGGCCTGCTAGATTCATGCACATGCGTACGAACCAGCAAATGTCTGCTCTGCCCCCCCATGGCAGTGGGCTGCTGCGTGCGCGCCTGCACCTGCGTCGCTAGACGCAACAATTCACCCTCTCGCCTCCCCCCCCTGAAATGGGATCTGGGATCGGCGCCAAGAAAAAACCCGAATTCAACTCTCGCTTGCAGCGACTGACTGCGACCCTTGCGGCCCTCATCCCGGGCCGGTAGGAGCCAAGACAGCCGCTGCGATATAGGAATGGAGCCATGTTGCAGGACCCTTCGACCAAGTACCGTTCGTTCGCCCCCATCGCCATCCAGGACCGCACCTGGCCGGACAAAGTCATCAGCGCGCCACCGATCTGGTGCAGCGTAGACCTGCGTGACGGCAACCAGGCCCTGATCGAGCCCATGGACGGCGCCCGCAAGCGCCGCATGTTCGATCTGCTGGTCAAGACCGGCTTCAAGGAGATCGAGGTGGGCTTTCCGGCCGCCTCGCAGACCGACTTCGATTTCGTGCGCGAGCTGATCGATCAGAACCTGATTCCGGACGATGTCACCATTCAGGTGCTGGTGCAGTGCCGCCCCGAATTGATCGCCCGTACGTTCGAAGCGTTGCGCGGCGCCCGGCGCGCCATCGTCCACTTCTACAATTCCACATCGACAGTGCAACGTCGCGTGGTGTTTGGATTGGATCGCGCCGGCATCCTGGATATCGCGGTCAAAGCCGCGCAGTGTGTACGCGAGCATGCGGAACGTCAGCCGGAAACCGACTGGCGTTTCGAGTACAGCCCCGAAAGCTTCACTGGCACCGAGCTGGATTTCGCGGTCGAGATCTGCGACGCCGTGATCGCGGTGCTGCAGCCCACACCGGAGCGCAAGATCATCATCAATCTGCCGGCCACGGTGGAGATGGCCACGCCGAATATCTATGCCGACCAGATCGAATGGTTCTGTCGGCATGTGAAGCATCGCGACTGCATCACGCTGTCACTGCATCCGCATAACGACCGTGGTACGGGCGTGGCGGCGGCGGAGCTCGGAATGATGGCCGGCGCCGATCGCGTCGAAGGCACGTTGTTCGGTAACGGCGAGCGCACGGGCAACGTCGACGTAGTCACGCTGGCGCTGAATCTCTATACGCAGGGCGTGAATCCGGGCCTGGATTTCTCCAACATCAATGAAGCGGCGCGCATCGCCGAGCATTGCAACCAGTTGCCGATTCACCCGCGTCATCCGTATGTGGGCGATCTGGTGTTCACCGCGTTCTCCGGCTCGCATCAAGACGCGATCAAGAAAGGCTTTGCCGCGCGTCGCGAGGCCGATCTGTGGGAAATACCTTATCTGCCGATCGATCCGCGCGACGTGGGCCGCACCTACGAGTCGGTCATTCGCGTCAACAGCCAGTCGGGCAAGGGCGGCATCGCCTATCTGCTCGAACGCGACTACGGCATCACCATGCCGCGCCGTTTGCAGATCGAATTCAGTCAGGTGGTGCAGGCGGTTACCGACGCGACCGGCAAGGAACTGTCGTCCGAGCAGATCTGGGAGTTGTTCCAGAAGGAATTCCTCGGCGAGGATGGTGCGTACGTTTACGGCGGGCATCAACTGACATCGCTGCGTGATCAGCACGAGGTAGAACGCCTGTCATTGAAGCTGAAGTGTCACGGCCAGGGCGCGCTGCTTCATGGCGAAGGCAACGGCCCGATCGACGCGATCGTGGATGCACTCGGCCTGCGCTTCGACGTGCTGTCGTATGAAGAGCATTCCGTGGGTACGGGCAGCGGCGCAAAGGCGATGGCATTCGTGGAAATCACCACGCCGGCGCGGGCTACCCTGTTCGGCGTCGGCTACCACGAGAACATCGTGACCGCCTCGCTGCTCGCCGTGCTCAGTGCCGTGAATCGCGCTCTGCAACGCGGCCTGCTCGACGACGCGATGCCCGTCGCCACTGCCCAGGGCTGATTGATGGGCGCGCGCTGACGTTGTTCAGCGCCGTCCTCGACGATTGCGGCGTATGTGTCTGTGAACCCGGCGCCAACCTTCATGCGCGTGCGACCTCGCACGCGCGTGTAAGGGCCATCTCGCGAAGCTACCTCACCCTGTGTTGCTGTGTTGCCTAACGAATAGCCTTGGCCGCAAAAGGCATGCTGATTGCTGCGGCGGGCATACTGGCGCCTAACACTTCATTCAAGCCGAACTCGCTTCGCGGGTCGGCTTAATTCAGCCTGTTAGAACTCGAGACAATGAGTGCAGTAGTTAACGGTGCATGGTGCATCTAGTCGAGTCGCCACTATGAAGCCCGCGGAAAAGAGAGGCACGCGCAACGGCGAGTTCAAGAAACTGATTCGCTTTATGGCAGCCGCATCGGCTAGTGGCAATAGGAAAACCAGACTTCTGGTTCGGCCCAAAGGTTGGTTCTCTAACATTGGGTTGGATCTTGAGGTCGACTGGGAAGGGAAACATCGGATTAGGCTGTCTGGACCTGGTTTCGTCGGTGCGTACATTTCTGCAGGGGGGACGCTTTCTCCGTTTGATCGATCCGACGCCGTGGTGGAAGTGCTTCGCGAGGTCGTGGCGGACCCTGAGCGCTACGCGAGCAGCTTCGGGCACTTTACCGGGCAGTGCACTTTTTGCGGTCGTAAGCTAACTGACGCCAGAAGCTATTCAGTTGGCTACGGCCGAGACTGCGCGGAGCGTTTTGGCTTGCGGTGGGGGCAAATTGGGCAGGCCGATCTAGAGCGAAACAGGATGTGAGTGCTTCATCGACTTTCCCCTGCTGACTGGCGAGGCTAATTTCGCGAGCCAACCAGCCAACAAGTGCATCAAGTCCGCGTGGACTGCGCGCCCGCCGCCTTCGCCCGATACCTAGCGCAGCCCCGCCTCAACCGGCAATGTATCGCTCCAGCTGCGTAATCGTCTGCTGCTGCTCCTCGATGACGGCCTTCACCAAGTCACCGATCGAAATCATTCCGATCAGCTTGTTCTTTTCCATCACCGGCAAGTGACGGATGCGCAGCTCCGTCATCAGCTCCATGCAACTGTGCACATCCGCATCGGGTGACACCGTCTTCACCGGCGACGACATGATCTGCCACACCGGCGTGTCCGAGCTGGAGCGGCCGAGCAGAATCACTTTGCGGGCGTAATCTCGCTCCGAGACTATCCCGACCAACTCCTCGTCCCGCATCACCGGCAGCGCGCCGATGTGCTTGTCGGCCATCAACTGAATGGCCTCCAGCACCGGTTCCTCCGGACCGATGGTCCAGACCGTGTTGTTCTTGAAGGCAAGCAGGTAACTAACGCGTAGCATCGCCGTCGTCCTCCTGTCTGTTTGCAGGAGCAGCGTACTCCCAAAATCGCGCGCGACAAAATGCGGACTGGCGACGTCTACAGCTGGATCAGCCGTACAGCCTGGCGTGAATGGCGCGTTCGGCTTCCAGCCAGTCGTCGAGCTCGTGACCGGGCGAAAAATTGCGGGCCGCCGCCAGGTAGTAAGCCGCGGTGGCGATCATCGCGCCGACGTCTTCGGGCGTCGGGTCGAGCGTGGTCGCCACGATTTGCACGTCCGCTGCCGGCTCGGTAGCCACTGCCTTGGTCGTCAGTGTTTTGCGAGGGGTGCGGGGCTTTTTCGCCGTCGCAGACTTAGTCTCGACCGGCGCGGCGGCCGTAGCCTTGGGCTTGGCGCGAGCGCGCTTGGGGGGCGAGGTGTCAGGGGTGAATTCCATCGACATCTCCTCGAATCACATCCTCGGATTGCAGTCACTCCGGGAGCAAGCACGGAGTGTGCCAGCGAGGCCGATTATTCTACGGTGCGGATGTGACCGGGAAATGTCGCAAAATCGCGATCAAAAGCGCCGATAGCGCCGCTTGGACAGGGGACGCCGAACGCGGTCATTGGAAGATTGGTGCACGATCGGCGCCGGACGCACGGCGATAGTGCGCCCAGCCGGCTCGATAGCGCCTCCGATCAGTGATGGTGGCCGCCGGGACCGTGCACGTGGCCGTGCGACAGCTCTTCTTCTGTCGCGGCACGCACGCCGACGATTTCCACCTTGAAGTTCAGGTTCTTGCCGGCGAGCGGGTGATTGCCATCGAGCGTCACCACGTCGCCCTGCAGCTGAGTGATCGTCACCGCACGCACACCGTGCTCCGATTGGGCATGTAGCTGCATGCCCACATGCAGATCACCCACGCCCTTCAGCGCCCGGCGCGGCACGCGCTGGATGAGCTCTTTATCGAACTCACCGTAGCCCTCGGCGGGTGTGATCTTCACGTCCAGCTTGTCGCCCTCGCCCTTGCCCTCCAGCTCGCGCTCCAGGCCCGGGATCAGGTTGCCGTTGCCGTGAATGTAGGCAAGGGGCTCACCGCCGGCCGAGCTGTCGATGGTGTTGCCCTCATCGTCGGTCAGGGTGTAGTGAATCGATGCAACGGCGTCTTTGGTGATTTGCATGACAGGGCCCGATACTGGGGGTGACCGAAACGTTGGATTATGAACCATCGGGGAGCGAAACGCCCGCGCGGCTCTCGCGGGCTCGAGGGGGGCTTGGCGAGCCGGGTTCAGATTGGAATCAGCTTGCTGAGGAAGCGGCCCAGGTGGGGTTCGCTCCGATCCAGCGGCGCTTCCGCGAGAATTTCCTTCGCCGCCTTCGCAAGTCCCTCGAGCGCCACTCAGCGCAGAGCCGCGATTCCACCCTACTCAGCGGGCCAGAGTTGTCGGCGCTATGACATCTGGATCAGGGCTACAACGATGATCTTCGAATTTCGCTAGCGGGCGCGCAGGAGAAAACCGCGCTCACGAAGATCGGTCGACATTGGTACAAGCCAGCAGGCTCGACCCCCACGACACACATTCTGAAACTCCCGCTGGGGCTGGCAGGCAATCGCCGGCTGGATCTTTCACACTCCGTCGACAACGAATGGCTGTGCGCGGCGCTCTTGAAAGAACTGGGATTGCCCGTGGCGAACACGGACATCGGCCAGTTTGGCGATCAGCGCGTGCTCATCGTGGAGCGCTTCGACCGGCGCTGGCAGAACGTCGGTGATGACGATCCCCGCGCGGCCAGCTTCGAGCCATCGGAACGAGCCTGGATTGCGCGTCTTCCTCAAGAGGATTTCTGTCAGGCCACCGGGCGGCCACACACTGCGAAATACGAAAACGAAGGCGGCCCTTCGATGCACGCGATCCTGAATGAGCTCGCGCGCGCGGAGCATCCTGCTTCGGATCAGCGGCGCTTCTTGCTATCGCAGCTTGCATTCTGGGTGCTCGCAGCGACCGACGGTCACGCAAAGAACTTCTCGATCCACCACCATCGCGGCGGCAGCTTCGCTCTCACACCGCTCTACGATGTCCTATCGACTTGGCCAGTAGTCGGAAAGGGTGGCAGTCAGCTCGACGTTCACGAGCTGAAACTCGCGCTGGCCGTGCGCGGCAAGAGAGCGCACTACAAGATCGTCGAAATCCAGCCGCGGCATTTTCGGTCGCTCGCGGAGAAGTATCCAGACACGGATGCCTGGCCGGCGATGGTCGAACTGGCAGGCCGCGTCGAAGGCGCGATCAAGGCAGTAGAAAAACGCCTGCCGGCAAAGTTCGCGGAAACCGTGTGGACGGCGATTGCCAAAGGGGCGCTTGCGCAGGCGAAGTCGTTTCTCTTCTCCTACACCTGTGCGCTGAAAACAAAGTCGTTACCTGTTGCGACCAGAAATCAACGAGATAGAGCTCTCGCGGAGTACTAGAGCACGCCAAAGTCGTTTCCTAGCGTGTAGCGACATTGACAAAGAACGGGGATTCACGAAAACAAAGTTGTTTCCTCTCGAGCGGATGCCTTAACGGCGCTGACGAACAGGCAGTTTGGCGCGATAACCCGCGGGACCATCCGGACCGTCATTGAGTCGCAGCATCGCGAGCTCCAATAGAGTGTTGCATTTCGAGCACGACGGTGCCGGTGCGAGCGGTTAGACTTGCCAACAGCCTGACGTTGGGTGTGAGTATGCCCCCTATCTCCTTTTCTCAGAGCACCGACGGTGGTTCCTCCAATGACGTGCCCTCGGTTTACGAACTCGCTGCTCGGATATTGGGCTCGCAGGAAGCAGCCAAGACGTCAGCTCATCCCAGCTGGGCTTAGACGGTAAGCGCCCTATAGATCTGCTCGCCACGGAGTCCGGCAGGGAGTTGGTGGAAGCACTCCTCCTGCGCATGGAATTCAGCGTCTACACTTATTAATAAGTACGTCCAACTACGTCCTCCCGATTAGACCGTTGCTTATGCATTCTCAACCACCACCTCGCAACCGTTTCAATTCGTCTTGCTGCTTTGTGCGCCTGATCGGTATCGCTTCTGCCGATGTTGCGGCCGTCGAAGATGTCTTGCGGCCGCACACGCATAAGAAGGCAGTAGCGAAACCATTGAGGCGAGCTGACGCCAGGCCCATGACGGTGGATCAAGGCTTGCCATCCGGCCGGAGCCGTCCGCCCCCTCGTTGTTCAGACACCTGAATCTTCCCCTTTCCCCGGCACAGCCCGTCTTGAGCCAAAACCCGCCCGGCCTGCACGGCGGCGCGGGTGATCACAGGAGGACGATGCAGTCAGATCATCAGATCGGCCTGCGGCGGGGCCCGGCTCGGATTGGCCGGATCGGCTGGCTCGCCGTCGCGACCCAGGTGATCGAGAATCCGCGCAATCAGGGTCCGCGGTTCGATTCCGCGAGTCGGCACCATCTCCTCCCGCTATCGATCCAATATCCGAAGCACGACCCGCCGATTCTTCTCCCGGCCGGCTTCAGTACCGTTGTCCGCGATCGGCTCGCTCTTGCCGTAGCCGCGCACTGATAGCGCGTTGGTCACGCCTTTCTCGACCAGGTAGCGGCGGACGGCTTCGGCTCGGCGCTGGGACAGGGTGAGGTTGTAAGCCTGCGAGCCGTTGCCGTCAGTATGGCCGGCGACCTCGATGCGCAGGTCGGGATTCATGCGCAAGGTCTGCACTGCTTCGTCCAAGGTGGCGAAGGCTTGTGGCTGCAAGCGATCCGAGTTGTATTCGAACGTGACGAGCGGCAGCTGGATCTCTTCCTTCAAGTCGCAACCGCGTGCGTCCACGCGCGTGCCTGGCGCGGTGTCCGGGCATGCATCGGCAGCATCCTTGACGTTGTCGTGGTCGCCATCGAGTTCGCAGCCGTTGTCGTCCACTGGCTGGCCGTGCGGCGTGCCTGGACAACGATCGGTGCTGTCTGGCACGCCATCGCGATCTTCGTCCGCCGGCGGCGGAGGAGGAGGAGCGGCTGGTGGCTGAATCGGCGCGGCGTTGGACGGCTTCGCGGTCGGTCTCGACCCGAACGCGTACTGCAGGCCCAGGCCGAGCAGATAATCGACGCGACTGCCTCCGTCGGCATCGTCGTAGCGCGCACGACCGTCCAGGCGCAATAACAAGGCGCGGCCATCTTCCTTCGAACGGTGTATGGCGGCGAGTACACCGAGCCCGCCATCCGCATACGCATCCGTCGAAGAGCTCGACAACTCTCGTTCTTTACGCTGCGCACCCAGTCCGAGGAGCAGATATGGCGCAAAGCGCGTCTCGCGCCGGAAAACGCGCAAGGCGTTGAGACCGGCCGATTCCATTGTCAGATCGTCGCCGAGCGAACTGTCGAAGCGTCCGCGAAACAAGTTGAGCTCGATGTTCCAGTTGGGGTGAATCTCCGAACCCACCGCGAATGTAAAGGCACCTTCGTCATCGACGGCGCGGTCGTCGTCCGTGCGAACCGCGTGCACGATCGGTGCGACATAGAAACCGGAGCTGGGCTCGGTCTGCTCGGCGACAGAAGGGAATGAGAGCGCGGCGAGCACCGCGGCGGCCACGAGGGATGGAATGCGCTTGTTGGTCTTGGTTTGCATGTTTCTGGGCACGAAGTGGTCAATGAAATTGAAGTGCCGCCGCAACGCGCCGGCAATTGAATGCGATCTATGGGTGTTCTGGCCTCGTGGCGTAGCCGCCGGCAGTCAGGCTGGGCGCCAGTTGCGAAATGAAAGGTGCGAGCTGTTCCTCGTAATGTCGATGGCGATACACCGAGCGCGTGTTCAGAGGTTCGGTCACCTGCGAGTAGCTCGGCGTTGCCGAGTAGCGGCGCTGTTCATTGAATGCGAGACAAGCGGGCTCGAAGGGCAGCTCCAGGTAATCGAGCAGACGGCGCGTTTGCATCTCCGGCTCGCGCACGAAATCTTCATATCTCAGGGTCAGGTCGGCGAGATCGAGCTCGCGCCGGTAGTGTTCGGTCAGGTCCGACATCGTCCCGACCTGGTGCACGATGCTTTCGATGCGATAGCCGCAGTTGAATCCGTGCGTGAGCTCGTGCGACAGCATGGACACGCAAACATCGAGCGGATTGCGTATCACGCGCACGATCTTGGCAAGAGGAAATGCCATGCGCACGAGCGGTAGCCACATCTCGTTGAAGGGCATCTTGTCGGTGAACAGGCGCACGCCGGGTTCGAGCAAGCGGCGCTGCTCGGCGCGCGCGAAGTAATAGTCGCGCAGGAGCGTGGCCACATGGTGACGATCGGCGCTCCAGGTTTGCGCGAGATTGTCCGGAAAGGATTCGTCCGGGCACAAGCGGCCGATGAGCTGTGGCCACTCGCCGGCGAAGGTCAACTCGCCGCCGGCGCGAACCGCGCTGTGACTGGTCAGCACCTGTTCGACGAGCGTGGTGCCCGAACGCGGCAGTCCCATGATGAAGACGGGCTGCGGGACGTCTCGCCTCAGGCTCGCTCGGGGAAGCGGATCGAGATTGGCGCGCACGAAGAACTGCTTGAGCCGCTGGACCAGCGCTTCGACGGACTGAGCGCGGTATTGAGGACCGCCGGCTTGAGCGGCGAGCTTCGCCTTGCCTTCGATCCAGTCGCGCCAGGCTTCGCGATGTCGGCCCAGCCGATCGAACAAGCGCCCGCGTTCGAGCTGTGCGCTGCCATTGAGATCTTGCGCGCTCTCCAGGATAGCCAACGCCTGTTGATAGTCGCCGCCGCGTATGAGGTACGCCACGCGCAGCAGTTCGACATCCTGCGGCGATGACGCCTCGGCGGCACGGTCGAGCAATTGATGCGCCCGTTGCAGGTTGCCCAGCATCTCGTGCAGCTTCGACCATTGAGCCAGCACCTGCAGATTGCCGGGAGCGAGAGCATCGGCGCGCGCGAAGCAAGGCTCGGCTTCAGCCGCGCGGCCTTGTCGAATCAAATTGATTGCCAGGTTGACGAGCGAGTTTGTCTGTGCTGGATCGAGATCGAGCGCGCGGCGCAAGTGCCATTCGCCCGACGACAGATCATTGAGCTCGGACAGCACGATTCCCAGCAGCGCGTGAACCTGCGGATCGCGAGGATCGGCGCGCAGCGCGGCCTGCGCGGCCGAGTATGCGCCCGACAGATCGCGGCTAGCGAGCGCTTCATGCGCACGTTGAATCGACAAGGGGATCTCCGCTGTCATGCCTAATATGATGGCGTGTTCGCGCGCGATTGTTGAGACGGTGTCCGCAAACACGCGCACTGCCGAGCTGCATGCTCGGATGATTCGCGTCAATTTGACTATAATTGTCGCCACGCTGCCGCGTCGAGTCTGAGATAGGCGCGCGCCAAAGACGGTTGCTCAGTCAATTCGGTAAACCGCTACTCGACTTCATCTTGTGACCGAATTCCGGAATGCACGCTGAGTGGCTACCTAAACTCGCCGCCCGTTCTGTCATGCGCAGACCTGCAGAGGCGGCAGCGTGATGAGGACGGCGCCGCAGGTGAGCGGCGAATCGACGAGTGAATCAGGAGGCCGCATTGAATCGCATCCATCGTGTTATCTGGTCCCGAGTGCGTAACGCATGGGTCGTCACCTCCGAGCTGGCCATGAGTGGCGGGAAGAGTGGCAGCACCAGAGCGATCACGTCGCGCCCGCGGATCCAGCGACAGCACACGCCGATGCAAGCGGCAGCGCTGCGCATCGCAGTCCTTACCGCGCTGTTCACGATGCAATCGCCATCCAGAGCCGCGGATCTGTACTGGGACGTGAACCGCACGGGCCTCGGGCTCGGCGGCACGGGCACCTGGGATCTGACGAATTCCTTTTGGGATACCGCCGGCGATGGCGTGAGTGGTCCCTACACGATCTGGAACAACGCAACCCTTGATAACGCGATTTTCAACGGTACCGCCGGCACCGTGACACTCGGCGGTCTGATCAGTCTGCACAATCTGACGTTCAACGTCGGCGGCTACGCGCTCGATGCGGGCACACTGCAATTGGCCGGAACGGCACCGACGATCACGACCAATGCTGGCAACACCACGATCGATTCTGTGATCGCCGGAACAGCCGGGTTGACCAAGGCAGGCACCGCAGCGCTGCACCTGGGCGGCACGAACACGTTCTCCGGCGGCATCAACCTCAATCTGGGCAGCATCTACGCCAGCAGCGATGCCGCTCTCGGCGCATCGAGCAACAACATTGCGACCGCGGCGGGAGCACAGGTGCGTCTGTCGATCGCGGGCGCTGTCGACACCAACCGCACCGTGACGATCGGCGATGGCGGCACACTGATCGCCGAGGGCGCCCGCGTGGGTTCGGCGCGATTCATGGGCGACGGCAGCGTTCGAGTCGGTACCGGCGTGACCATGAGCAACGACGCCAGTACCTATACCGGGACCACGACTTTTTCCGGCTGCAACGGCGTCTGCACGACGTCGTTCACTTCCATCGCCGATCTCGGCCAGGCCAGCTCGCTCGGCGCGCCCACCACCGTGGAGAACGGCACCATCCGTTTCAACCAGTCGAGCCAGTATTCGGACAACCTGGTGTACCTCGGCACCGGCCACAGCTCGAACCGCAACTGGTCCATCAATGGCGCGGCCGCGGTGATTCGCAATCGAGGTTCCGGCACGCTGACCCTCACCGGTGACATCGACAGCAACGGCGGTACCAGCTTCGTTGCCGAGAGCGCCGATTTCCAATTGCTCGGCGTGCTCAGCGGCGCCGCGAACCTGACCTTCAACGGCAATGCCGGCCGCTCCATCACGCTGGGTGGCACCAACACTTACTCGGGCGCGACCGCGATCGGCGCGACAGTGTTCGCACCGGTATTGGCGAACGGCGGCGAGGCCAGCTCCTTCGGTGTCGGCACGAGCATCAATGTCAACACTGGAGGAAGTGTCTACTACACGGGCGCCGGCGTTGCGAGCGACCGTGAGTGGCTTCTGCAAGGGGCCACCACCATCGGCAACGATGGCAGCGGAGCGTTGAGTCTCGACGGTCCACTTTCGTTCACTGCGGGCGGCCCTGCGGATTCCCTGACCCTGGCGGGCAACTTCAACGGCGTCAACACGATCGGCGGTGTCATTTCCGGCGCAGGGAGCATCGTCAGCAATGGCAGTGGTACCTGGGTGCTGGAAGGGGCCAACACGTACGACGGCAGCGTCACGGTCCAGAGCGGCACGTTGCGCGCCGGTAACGCCAATGCTTTCGGTCTCACCCGCGAGGTGACGATCAATGGCGGCACGCTGGACCTCAACGGCTACGATTGGGAGATCCAATCGCTGGCAGGTAGCGGCGGTGTGCTTGCTCTGGGCGATGCGACGCTAACGTTGAACGCAGCCTCGGGCAGCACGCTCTACGGCGGCAGCATCACTGGCAGCGGCGGTCTCATCAAGCTTGGCACGAGCACGCAGACGCTCTCCGGCGCCAACACTTATACCGGTGACACTGCGATCGGCGGTGGCACATTGGCGCTCGACTTCAGCGCCGCGGGTGGGCCGACCGACAACATCATCTCCAGCGCGTCGAGCTTGCAGATGTCCGGCGGCAATCTCGTGGTCACCGGCGCGGCCGGCGAGACGAATGTGCAGACCTTCGATGGCGTTCACATCACCGGCGGCAGCAACAACATCAGCGCGGTCTCCGGGGCCGGCGGCAGCGTGACGATCGATCTCGGTGCCATCACTCGCAGCGGCGGACTGGTGGATTTCGATTTGCCCACGGCTGGCGCCATCACCACGAGCACGACTTCGCTTGGCGGCTGGGCGACAGTGAACAATGGCACCGATTACGCGAAGGTGGTCGGGGGCACCATCACCGCGCTGTCCGACAGTGACTATCGCGTGGAAGACCAGGCGGGAAACTGGCAGGACGGCGACATCATTACCGATGACCTGGGCTTTCAGGGAACAGTGACCAGCAGCGTGCAACTCGGCGGCCTGCGTTATACGGCGCCGACCAGCACGATCGTGACCATCGACGGCGGTCAAACGCTCGGCATCGACGGCAACATCCTGGTCGCTCCCTCGGTAGGGACCAACAACAACGAGATCACCGGTGGCTCGCTGACCGGTGCGGTTGGCGGCGGCATGCTCGGTGTCCAGCAGAACAGCGACGGCTTGTTCCGCATCGAGTCACAGATCGTCGATAACGGCGCTGACCAGATCGGCTTTACCAAGGCGGGCACAGGCGAGGTCGTGCTCGCGAACGCGAGCAACTCGTACAGCGGCCCGACCGTCATCAGTCAGGGCACGCTCACGGTGAGCAGCATCGCCAACGGTGGGCAGGCCAGTTCCATTGGCGCTTCGAGCGCGGACTCCGCCAATCTGGTGATCGAAGCCGGCACGCTGCGCTACGAAGGCGGCACTGTCACTACCGACCGCGGTTTTACAATCGTCAGAGGCGGCGCGACCCCAAGTACCATCAACGTAACCAGCGCCGCTTCGAACTTGACGTTCACCGGAGTGGTGACGAGCGTCGAGAGCGCCGATTTTACCAAGACGGGCGCGGGCACGTTGACGCTCGCGAATGGCGCCAACGACTACCTGGGCGTTACCCACATCAGTGGCGGCACTCTCTCGGTGACGACACTCGCCGATGGTGGTGAAGTGAGCAGCATCGGCCGCTCATCGAGCGATGCCGGCAATCTGTTGCTGGAGAATGGCGCGACGCTGCAGTACACCGGCGGCAGCGTAAGCATCGATCGAGGCTTTACCGTCGTCGGAGGTGGCGGGGGCGGTGGCGCCGTCGAGGTGAGCGATGTGGATACCACGCTCACGTTCAGCGGCAGTGTCGTCGGCACTGGGGGCTTCTTCAAGGATGGCGCGGGCACGCTCGTGCTCGCGGGTAACAACACACAAAGCGGCCAGATGATCGTTCGGGAAGGCACGCTGCGCGCCGGCTCGACGCAGGCGTTCGGTGCGCCCGCGCGCATGTCCCTGGTCGGCGGCACCACGCTGGACCTGGCAGGTTTCAACAACACCGTGAGCGCGTTGTCGGACTGGGCCGGCCCGGGCGGTAACGTCACGCTTGGCTCCGCGACGCTGACGTTGCACGACGGCACCAGCTCGTTCTCCGGCGCGATCAGCGGCACTGGCGGCTTGACCAAGACCGGCGGCGGCACGCAGACCCTGGTCGGTTGCAACAACACCTACGAGGGCGTCACCACGATCTCCAGCGGTACGCTGCGGGTCGACTGTCTGGCCGACGGCGGAGTAGCGAGCGGTATTGGTGCGGCCAGCAACGATCCGAGCAGCCTGGTGCTGAATGGCGGCACGTTGTCGTACGCCGGCGGCAGCGTAGGCATCGATCGCGGCATGACGCTGCAGTCAGGCAGCAGCACCATCGAGGTCACTCAAGCCGCGACACAACTCGAGATCGAAGGGCTGATCACCGGTTCCGGCGCTCTGGTCAAGAGTGGTTCCGGCACGCTGGTGCTGTCCAACACGAACGACTATTCGGGCAATACGACCATCTCGAACGGCATCCTGCGAGCCGGTACCACCAATGCTTTCGGCACGGGTGGATTATCGCTGGGCAATGCCGCCGACGCCGTCCTGGATCTGAACGATTTCAATACCACTGCGGCGTTCTTGACCGGGGGAGGCGCGGCGGGAGGTACTGTCGATCTCGGCACGGCGACTCTGACGCTCAATGCTAGCAGCGGCAACCGCGCATTCGGCGGGACGATTGTCGGCACCGGTGGGCTGATCAAGACCGGAAACGCGGTACAGCAGCTTGCCGGTTGCGGGAGCAGCTACACCGGCACCACGGTCATCAACGGCGGCCGGCTCGATGTCGCGTGCCTGAGCGATGGCAACAGCAACAGCTCGATCGGCGCCTCTGGCTCCGCGGCCAGCAATCTGGTGATCAACAACAACGCCGCGTTGAGATACGTCGGCGATGGCGACAGCACCGACCGGCAGTTCACGATGGGCGGCCATGCAACGCTGTACGCCGACGGGACCGGCGCGATGGAATTCACCAGCACCGCGCCGATCGCATTGACTGGCACTACCGCGCGGACGTTGACGTTGCGAGGCTCGAATCAGAACGACAACACTCTGGCGGCGCAAATCACCAATAGCGCGGTTGGCGCCACGTCGCTCACCAAGCTCGACGGTGGCACATGGATACTGACCAATCTCGATAACACCTACACCGGCGTGACCACGATCAGCGGCGGCGTGCTCGGAGTCAGCAAGCTTGCGGATGGCGGCGAGCAGAGCAGCATCGGCACTTCTTCTGCGGCGGCGTCCAACCTGGTCATCGGCAACAATTCGACATTGCGCTACACGGGCAGCGGCGATTCGACCAATCGTCTGTTCACGCTGGCTCAAGGCGTGACTTACATCGAGTCCTCCGGCACGGGCGCGATCGAGCTCACCAACACCGGTTCCGCGACCTTGCAGGGCTCGGGCTCACGCACCCTCGCGTTGGGCGGCACCAATGCCGATCTCAACATCATGGGCGGCACCATTGCGGACGCCAGCGCCACCGGCAGGACCGCCCTGGCGAAGAACGACAGCGGCACGTGGGTGCTCACCGGCAACAACACTTATACCGGCAACACGGTCATCAACGCCGGCAATCTGATGATCGGCAATGGCGGCACGACGGGCAATGCCGGAGCGGGCAACGTCATCGTCGATGCGCCGGGCTCGACGCTGTCTTTCAACCGCAGCGACACCTTCGATTTCAATGGCTCGTTGAGCGGCCCGGGCACCGTGGCGCAGATCGGTTCGGGGACGACTCGATTGACCGCGACGGATAACGACATTGGCGCGACCGTCGTCGACGCCGGTACCCTCGAGATCGACGGCAGCCTCACGTCCGACACCATCGCGATGAACGGCACGGGTACGTTGAACGTCAACGGTATCGTGCAAGGCGACGGCGCCGGTGTTGCAACGTTCACCGGTGACGCCGGTGCGAGCACGATCGACGTCAACGGTGGTGGCACGCTGCGGGCCATCGGCGATCTCGATGGTGGCAGCGACAGCGTCAACCTCGCTGGCACGCTCGATACCGGCGCCGGTGTGCTGAGCCTGGGCGCGGGCGATGATTCCTTCACATTGAAGGATGGGGCCGTGATCACTGGCGGCGGCATCGATGCAGGCTCGGCAGCTACCGCGGACGTTCTCATTCTCGACAACGCCGCGGCATTTACTTTTAACGGCGGTACGACGGCTGGCTTCGAGTCGCTGGTAAAGCAGAACAGCGGCGTCGCCACGATGACCGGTACCCAAACGTTCACCACGGGCACCACCGTCAGCGCGGGCACGCTTGATGTGGACGGCACGCTGCTGACAGGCGCCGTCGCCGTGATCGACGGCAGTACGCTCAATGTGGATGGCACGGTGCAAGCTGCAACGGCTGCACTCGATGACGGCTCCACGCTGAACATCAACGGCACCATGCAAGCCGCGGGAGCGACGCAGACTGCGATCACTGGCAGCAGCGGTGTGAACACCGTCGTGGTGAACGCGGGCGCCCACCTGCTCGCGACCGGCGATCTCGGCGACGGCAACGATGTGCTCGACGTGGCCGGCACGCTGGATACTGGTGGCGGCGTGTTCTCGCTGGGCGATGGCAACGACACCTTAGTCGTTCACGACACCACGGTCGTGATCGGCACGCTCGACGCGGGCGCCGGTGACGACGTGCTCAACGTCAATGTGAGCTCAGGCAGCGTCGTGCCTCTAGGCAGCACCACCGGCTTCGAATCGCTGGGCAAGTCCGGGCTCGGTCGACTGGCGATCAATGGCGCATCGGATTTCGTCGAGGTGCAGGTCCAGGCTGGAGCGCTCGACGTGACGGCGACCGGTAGTATCGAAGCGCAATCGGCTACGGTGAGCGCGGGCGCGACTCTGAACGTCGACGGCGCGTTCCAGTTCACCACGGGAGCGGACGAATTCATCGTCGCCGGTAACGTCACCGGCAGCGGCGCCATCGACATGCGCGACGGCGACGACGTACTCATCATCCAGGATGGCGCCACGATCGACATCGCGATCGACGCGGGCACCGCAGTCACAGGCGACACGCTCGTGCTGGATAGCGCCGCCGCTCTCACGTTTGACGGCACGAACGTCACCGGCTTTGAAGAAATGGTCAAGCAGAACGCTGGCATTGCCAGCTTGAGCGGTACTCACACCTACGGCAGCGCGACGATTGACGAAGGCACGCTCGATGTCGACGGCACGCTCAATACAGCCTCGGTGGTGCTGAGCGATGACACGATATTCAGCATCGACGGTGTCGCGCAGGCTGCGGGCGCGACACAGACCGCGATCACCGGCGACGCGGGCGTCAACACCGTCGTCATCAATGCTGGCGGCACCTTGCGAGCGACCGGCGATCTTGGCGCCGGTGACGACGTGCTCGACATTTCGGGCACTCTCGATACGGGGGCGGGCACGCTGTCGCTGGGCGATGGTGACGATTCGTTCGTCATCCACGACGGCACGACCGTGATCGGCAATGTCGAGGGCGGCGCCGGTCTCGACACGCGGGTCTACAACATCAATCTGACCGCCACGGTCGGATCGTTGACGGGCTTCGAAGGTCTGGAGAAGACGGGTACCGGAGTGTTGAACCTCACCGGTCCGGGCACGTCCATCTTCGAGGAAGTCTCGGCGCTGGGTGGCACCTTGAACGTCGAAGCCTCCGGATCGATTGCGGATGTTCAGACCACGAACGTCGCCGCCGGAGCAATCTTGAATGTCGATGGCGCGTATTCCGGCAGTGCAGGTGATGACACATTCACAGTCGCCGGTACCGTCAGCGGCGCTGGCACCATCGATCTCGGCACGGGCGAGGATTTGCTCGTGATCCAGGACGGCGCGTCCATCGATGCCCGTATCGACGGCGGCGCGGGCTCCGATACCGTGTTACTCGATAGTGCATCGGCGCTCTCATTCGCGGGCACGGGCGTTGCGGGTTTCGAACAACTCGCCAAACAAAACGACGGTACGGCGACCTTGCTCGGTACGCACGCGTACTCCACGACAACGATCGATGGAGGCACGCTCGACGTCGATGGCGTTCTGGAAACGGGCGCCGTGGCAGTAAACGGCGGCACGACATTGAATGTCGACGGAACAGTGCAAGCCGGGGCTGCAACGCAGACAGCGATCACTGGCAGCACGGGTGTCGAGACGGTGATCGTGGGCACGGGCGGCACGTTGCTCGCGACGGGCGACTTGGGCGATGGCGCCGACGTGCTAGATGTCGCTGGTACGCTCGATACGGGCGGCGGCACACTGACGCTCGGAGGCGGCACACTGACGCTCGGAGCGGGTGACGATACTTTCGTTATTCACGATGGCGCGGTTGTCACCGGGACGGTGTCGGGCGGTGCAGGTATGGACACCCGCGTCTACGACATCGCGGGTACCGCGAGCGTCGGTGCTCTCCAGGAATTCGAAGGACTCACCAAGCGCAACACGGGCACACTCACCATCACCGGCCCGGCCCTCACCACGGGTCTAATAGATATCGCGGTTGAAGGCGGCGTGCTCGGCGTTGCGGCGAGTGCCACAGTGACCGGCGTACAAACCGTTACCGTCGACAGCGGCGCGACCTTGGACGTCGACGGCAATGTTGACTTCACGGCCGGTGGCGACAGCTTCACCGTTGCGGGCAACGTGACCGGCATGGGTTCGATCGACATGCTCGACGGCGACGATCATCTCACGCTGCTCGATGGCGCGGATCTTAGCGGTTTGACGAGTGCCATTAACGGCGGCGCTGGCGTCGATACGCTGACCATCGACATCGCCACGACCGCCAGGCTGGGCGGCGCGACCGGATTCGAAACGTTAATCAAAGACGGCGTGGGCACGGCAACGATCACTGGCCCAGCGGATTCGGCGCTGGATACCGTACTGGTGCGTGAGGGTATGCTCGAAGTGGCCGCCGGCGCGCTGGTCGATCCTCAGACGACCGTCATCGACGCGGGTGCGACGATGTTGGTCGACGGCACCTACAACGGCACCACTGGCGCGGACGTTTTCACATTGTCTGGAACACTCGCGGGTGGCGGCACCGTCGACCTGCTTGGTGGCGATGATGTGCTCACCATCAACACGGGTTCGGATGTGACTTTCAGCGCGCTCTTCGATGCGGGGACTGGCGGCGCGGACGAGTTCGTGCTCGCGGGCGCTGGCGACGATACGTTCGACGCGAGCCTCATCGACACGGTATTCCAGAACTTCGATGAATTCCGCAAAGAAGGCGCCGGCACCTGGCGGCTGGCCGGCAACGCCGCGCGAGACTGGACCGTGGCCGAGGGAACATTGATCGGCGACAGCAACAGCCTCGGCGGCGACATCGACAACGCCGCCATCGTCGTCTTCGATCAAGCATTCGAGGGTTCGTACGATGGCGTGCTGTCGGGCGGCGGTACTCTCATCAAGCAGAACACCGGAACGCTGGCGATGTCGGCTGCCAACACTTTCTCGGGCGATGTAGAAGTTCAGGCGGGTGCTTTGCAGGTCGACGGAACATTGCCGGCCACGATCCTGGTCGCTTCAACCGGCACGTTGTCCGGTGTAGGTACGGTGGGTCTGGTGACGACGCAAGCAGGCGGCGTCGTAGCGCCCGGCAATGCGGCCAATCAGTTCGGTACATTGACCATCGCGGGTAACTACGACGGTGTCGGCACCGTTCGCATCAGCACGGAACTCGGCGATGAAACGTCGGCAACCAGCCGGCTCGTTATTCGAGGCAACGCGACCGGCAGTTCCGCTGTGCTCGTCGATCGCGCTGGCGGCAATGGGGATGCCACGGCGGGCGATGGCATTCATATCATCCAGGTGGATGGCGTGAGTGCGGTCGACAGCTTCCGCTTGGGCCAGCCGGTACAGGCCGGAGCATATGAATATCTGCTCCACCAGGGCGGCGCGGCGGACGCGAACGACTGGTATTTGCGCTCGGAACTGATCGACCCCAACGCGCCGGTCGATCCGACGCCCGCATTCCGGCCCGGCGTGGCCGGCTACCTGCTCGGGCAGCAGGCCAACTTGGAGTACGGATTTTCTGCGCTCGGCAACCTGCGTGATCGCGTTGGCGATCAGGGTCGCATGAGCAATGCGGAGCGCAGCGAGCACACAGCCGACGCCTGGATGCGGGTGTACGCGCACGAGATCGATATCGGCGGCAAGCGCTTTGAAGCGCAGAATCTGCAGATGACCACCGTGCATTTCGGCACGGACGTTTACAGTGCAGGTTCCGGCGACGCGACCACGCACGTTGGTCTGATGGCCAGTGTGGGCGAGAGCACGGCAACGTTCTTCGACACTGCGCGTGGCTCGGCAGGCCTGGGCGGAGTTACCGGTGACGTCGAGTCGGACGTGCAAGGCGCCGGCATCTACTGGACGCGTCACGGAGCGAAGGGCGGCTACTTCGATCTATCGGCGCAGTTTCTGCACTATCGCAATCGCTATCACGACCAGTACCGGGCGGTCAGCCATCAGAGCGGCTGGGGCGGCACGATGTCGGCGGAGATCGGATCGGCGTTTCGTATTGGCGCCACCGGCTGGAAGATAGAGCCGCAGTTGCAACTCGCCTATCAGCGCCTGGAACTGGATGACTTCGAGGATCAGGTATCCACCATCTCGGCGGTGAATGAAGATGCGTTGCGAGCCCGAGTGGCGCTGCAAGTCTTTCGGACGCCGGGTCAGTGGCTCGGCATGACCGACGCATCGCCATACTTCGCCGTTGGCGCGCAGCGCGATTTCATGGATGCGGATTCCATCACCGTCGGCACCACGAGAATCGCCGAGGAGATTCCGGACACGACCGGCGATGTAAGCGTCGGCTTTACCGGCAGCGTGCGTCCCGGCATCGAGTTGCACCTCGACTTGCAGTATCAGCATTCGACCGAGGGAGAACGGGACGGCGTGCGCGGCAACTTCGGCTTCCGCATGAGTTTCTAAAGGCGCAACCCGCTGGTTGGACAGGGTGCCCGCCGCTCTGTAGGCCGCCGGCCAGGGTACCGGCGGCCGCGGCATGCTAAATTGCCGCGCCGGAGGCGCGAGCCCCAAACGTAAATCCCTGATTTTACAAAGCAATAGCCACTCCCGGAGATCCTCGCTGGCGCATGTCCCGCCTGATCGTGTTCGCGCTCGCTGCATACCGATCGGCTCTCAACGCATCTGTTCGCCGCCAATCAGCTGCGGCTATGGTTCGCTTCCTTCGCCTACGTGCTTATCGAGTCGCTGCGCCGTCGCGCGCTTCACGCCACGCGTTTCGCTCAGGCCACCGCCGCCACGATCCGGCTGAAACTGCTGAAGATCGGCGCGCTCGTGAAGCTCAGCGTGCGGCGTGTGACGATCGCCATGAGCTCAGCCCATCCCTATCAAGCGGAGTTCAACACCGCCTGGCATGCCTTGCACGCGGCGGCGCGTTAAGCCGCACTCCACGAACCAGAAAGCTCCAGCCGCCAAGTTGCCTGCAACATCGCCGCGTGCGGTGGCGGATGCCTACGCCTGCAAGTCGGCCTGCTCGCCACGATAACCACCCGCCTTCGTGCGCTTCACGACACAAACTCAACCGATACTGCGCTCATATCCAATATCGACGGCGTTTGAGAAAAGCGGGCTAAATCTGCCTCAGCAGCTCGCAGCAATCCGATTGTGCGCCTGCTTGATTTGCTCAAGCCAGATCGTCGTCGAAAGTTCGAAAGTTCTATCGTTCACCTGGGGATCTGATAAGGCTCTTGTGCGTCGCAAGCCGCGGTCGCCAGCTCCTCCACTGCACCCAGCCACCAGGTAACGACTTCGTTTTCGGGGAAACGACTTTGTTACCAAGGAAACGACTTTATTTTCGACGCACATCTCCTACGCCAAGGAGTAGTCACCTACTCCACCGTCACCGACTTCGCCAGATTGCGTGGCTGGTCCACATCCGTGCCCTTGAGAATGGCGCAGTGATAAGCCAGCAGTTGCAGCGGTACGGTGTAGACGGCGGATGCCTGGAAGTGGCTGACGTGCTTCGGCATGGTGATGACGGTCACGCCCTCGGAGGGCTGCAAGCCCGAATCCGGATCGGCGAAGACATACAGCTCGCCACCGCGGGCACGGACTTCCTGCAGGTTGGATTTCAACTTTTCCAACAGGTCGTTGTTGGGCGCGACGGCGATGACAGGCATGTCGGCGTCGACCAGTGCCAGCGGACCGTGCTTGAGCTCGCCGGCCGGATAGGCTTCGGCGTGAATGTATGAAATTTCCTTGAGCTTCAGCGCGCCTTCCATTGCGATGGGATACATCTGGCCGCGGCCCAGGAACAGCGCGTGATGCTTGTCGGCGAAGCGCTCGGCCAGCTTCTGGATGACGGGATCGAGATGCAGGGTCTTCTCGATCATTCCCGGAATCTCGATCAAACGCTGCACCAGGCCGCGCTCGCGTTCCGGATCGGTGCCGTGGAACTTGGCGAGCGCGATCACCAGCATGCCGAGTCCGCACAGCTGAGTGGTGAACGCCTTGGTAGAAGCGACGCCGATCTCCGGGCCGGCGCGAGTCAGCAGCACCAGCTCGGATTCGCGGACCAGGGAGCTTTCCGGCACGTTGCAGATCGAGAGCGTCGAGAGGTAGCCGGACTGCTTCGCCATGCGCAGCGCCGCCAGCGTGTCCGCCGTTTCACCGGACTGGGAAATCGACACGAACAACGTGTTCTTGGGAACGACCGGATTGCGATAGCGATATTCGCTCGCGATTTCCACCCAGCAGGGCAGGCGCGCAATCTGTTCGATGTAGTACTTGGCCACGGCGCCGGCGTGATAGCTGGTGCCGCACGCGACGATCTGCACGGCCTCGCAACGACGGAACACTTCCGTAGCCAGCGGACCGAACGCCGCCTCGAGCAACTTGCCGCCGGCGACGCGTTCTTCCAGCGTCTGCGCGATGGCGCGAGGCTGCTCATGGATTTCCTTGAGCATGTAATGCGCGTATTCGCCCTTCTCCGCGGCGTCCGCCGACAAGGAGCTTTCGCGAACGGCGCGCTGCGCGTTGTTTCCTTCGTTGTCGACGATGCGAACGCTGGCGCGACGAATCTCGGCGACATCGCCTTCATCGAGGAAAATGAACTTGCGCGTGACCGGCAGCAGCGCCGCGACGTCGGATGCGACGAAGTTTTCGTTCTCACCCACGCCGATCACGACCGGGCAGCCGGCGCGGGCCAGGATCATGGTGTCCGCGGCGTCTTCGGAAACGACCGCGAGTGCATAGGCACCTTCCAACTCGGCGACCGTGGCACGCACGGCACGGAAGATGTCGCCGAGCTTCTGCTTGTGGAAGTGAATGCGATGCGCGATCACCTCGGTATCGGTTTCGGAGGTGAACTGATAGCCGAGCTTGGTCAGCTCTTCGCGCAGTTCCTCGTGATTCTCGATGATGCCGTTATGAACGATGGCGATGCCATCGCGCGAGATATGCGGGTGGGCGTTGCGCTCGGAGGGCACGCCGTGAGTCGCCCAACGGGTATGTGCGATTCCCAGGTGGCCTTCGACCGGAGTCTCGATGAGCGCATCCTGCAACATGCGCACCTTGCCGACAGTCCGCAGGCGGCGCAGGTGGCCCGTGTCATTCAGGATGGCAACACCGGCCGAGTCGTAGCCCCGGTATTCCAGACGGCGCAGGCCTTCGATCAGGATGGGAACGATGTTGCGATCTGCAATTGCGCCGACAATACCGCACATGGGAGATAGGAGGTCCGTTAGAGCCGCGGGTTTACAGAAAATAGAGTGTAGCCGACCCCGGTTCCCCGGGTCTGAGGAAAGTCTCACAGGTCGGCAGACGCGTGGGAAGCGCCCTTAAGAGCGGCCGGCCGGTCAGCCGCGCTCCTTGCGCGGGCTTTTCTGAGGCCGCTTCCAGCTTTCGATGGTGACCTGCCGGGCGCGGGCCAGGGTCAGCTTGCCCTCGGGGGCGTCCTTGGTGATGGTCGAGCCGGCGCCGGTATTGGCGTTGGCGCCGATCTTGACCGGCGCGATCAGCATGGAGCCGGAGCCGATGAAAGCGCCGTCCCCGATCTCGGTGCGATGCTTGTTGACGCCATCGTAGTTCACCGTGACGGTGCCGGCGCCCACGTTGACTTTGCTACCGATGCTCGCGTCGCCCAGATAGGTCAGGTGATTGGCCTTGCTGCCGGCGCCGACCTCGCTCTTCTTGACCTCGACGAAGTTGCCGATGTGCACGTCGCCGTGCAGCACCGTTTCGGGGCGCAGACGGGCGAACGGTCCGATGGAATTGCGAGGGCCGACCACCGCGCGGTCAATCACGCAATTGGGATGGATCTCGGTGTCCGCATCGATGCGGCAATCCTTCAAGTAGCAATTCGGGCCGATGCGCACGCGATCGCCCAGCTCGACATTGCCGACGAACACGGCATTCACATCGATGAACACATCGCGGCCGGCCGTCACCTTGCCTCGAATATCGATGCGAGCCGGATCGGCAAGGGTGACGCCATCGATCATCAACTCACGTGCCCGCTCGGCGCGCAGCGCGCCTTCGAGCTGTGCCAGCTGCACTTTATCGTTAACGCCGAGCACTTCCATCTCCGTTGGCGCGATCACGGCATTGACTTTGAAACCCGCCCGCACCGCCATGACGATGATATCGGTGAGGTAGTACTCGCCCTGTGCATTGTCGTTCTTCAGCTCGGCCAGCCATTTGCGCAGCGAGGACGCCGGCACGGCCATGAGTCCGGTGTTGATCTCGCCAATGGCGCGTTCCTTGGTGTTTGCATCCTTCTGCTCGACGATGCGCACGACGTTGCCCGCGTTGTCGCGTACCACGCGGCCGTAGCCGGTCGGATCGGCAAGAACGACAGTCAGCAGGCCGATGGCCTTGTCATTGCATTGCCCCAGCAAGGTCTGCAACGTCGGCTGACGAACCAGCGGCACGTCGCCGTACAGGATCAACACATCGTGATCGTCGGGAATGGCGGGCATTGCCTGCGCCACCGCGTGGCCGGTACCAAGCTGCTGAGCCTGCAGCACCCAGTTCACCGGCTCGGCCGCCAGAGCCTCTCGAACCTGCTCGCCGCCATGGCCATAGACGACGTGGATGGCATCGCCATTCAGCTGTTTGGCCGTATCCAGCACGTGCGACAGGATGGGGCGGCCCGCCAGGGGCTGCAGCACCTTGGGCAGGTCCGACTTCATGCGTTTGCCCTGGCCGGCAGCCAGGATGACGATCGACAGGGGCATGGCGACAGGATGTGGCAGGCCGGGCGGCCTCGATGGGGCGCATTATCAGGACATGAGCCGGCGACCGCCAGGGTGCCGTTCGCAGACCCAAACTGCGACGTACCGCACGCTTCGTCGCCTCAAACTCCATGCCGCCGGACCGACAAAGCTACTACCGGGTCGCCGGTCACAGCGGGCCTGGTCCTTATCACATGACAATGCCGAGGCTATGAGCGCCACCCCCGACTTCTCTCCGCCTCGCCGCATCCTGATTGTGGACGCCGATCCGGTCATGCGCGAGTCGGCGACTGCGTTGCTCAAGCTACGGGGGTTGGAAGTCGCGGCCGCAGCCGACGGCATCGAAGCGCTCACCATGTTCGCGCGCGAATGGTTCCCGGTGGTGATCACCGACAGTGCGGTGGCTCCGGTCGACGGCATCGAATTCGTGGCCCGGCTGCGCATTCTGTCGCTGGCCCCGGTGTACATCATCATGCTCACGGAGACTTCGGACGTGCGTGTCCATGAGCAAGGCTATTGCATGGGCGTAGATCAGTACCTGATGCGCGCGAATTGCTTGTCCGAGCTGGTCGGCCGGGTGCAAGCCGGCATCAATGCGATTCGCCGCCGCCAGTCTTCCCGCACCGGCCGCGCTCACGAGCCGGCGACGGTCGACCTGGAGAATGGCGCCCATACCGCTCGTCATCTGGTCGGCCGCCTGCGGGCCGAGATCGTGCAGGCCGAGCGCTCCAAGAAGACCTTGCAGCTCCTGAGCATCGGATTGGATGCGGCCGATCCTGCCGCTTTTCAGCAGCACAGTGTTTCGGGAACGATTTCGCACACGCTGCTCGGCGCCGCGCAGGATGCGATGCGTGCGAAGCTCGATTGGATCGTGCGCCTGCCCGCGCCGGCCAACACTTGCCGGCTGGTCGTGGTCATGCCCGAAAGCGGCGCGAGCGAAGCGAGCGCGATGGAACAAACGATTCGCAATGCCTTCGTTCATTGGGGATTGAGCTCGGCCGCGAGCGGCCTGCGGCTGTCGACGGGCCTTGCATCCTTCGCTGGCGAAGACAACGCGCCTGCCGCGCTTGAACTGCTGGGTCAGGCGGAACGCAGCCGGCGCATGAACGATGCGCCTGCGAGAATGAGCGTCGAGCGTCCCTCTGCGGATTCAGCCGCCCCCGCGCAAGACGCGGCGTAATCTCTCTTCAGGTTCCGCAGAAGGTCTTGTACGGTGTCTCCGACGGAGGTGCCGGCAACCGATATTCCTCATGCTCGGAGTGGCGTTCGTAGGGACGCTGCAGAATCGCGAGCAGCTCATGGAACGGCTGCATGTCGCCCGCAGTCGCTGCCTGCAAAGCAGCTTCCACCCGATGATTGCGAGGTATGAATTCCGGGTTCGCGAGACGCAGCGTCTCCGCCCGTTCCGCGGCACTCTGCGGATCGCGTGACAAGCGCATGCGCCAGTCGCTCAACCAGGTGTCTATTTCAGTCGCATCCTGGAACATCTCGCGTAGTGATGCAGCCTCGCCAGGTATCGCTGCCGCGCGGGAGATTCCGCTGAATGTCAGGGTGAAATCCGCCTTAGACTTTTCCATTGCGATCAGCAATCGGGAGATCAGGTCGGCATCGTCATCCTCAGCCGAAACAAGTCCGATCTTGCGGCGCATGTGTTCGAGAAACCGCCCTTCGAAGCGCTCTACGAAGTCTTCGATGATCGCGGTGGCCAGCTCGACCGCCTTGCTCGTATCGGCGTCGATGAGCGGCAGCAGCGTTTCGGCGAACCGCGCCAGGTTCCATTGCGCGATGCCCGGCTGATTCGTATAGGAATATCGGCCGCCCAGATCGATGGAGCTGAATACGGTGTTCGAGTCGTACTGGTCCATGAACGCGCACGGACCATAGTCGATGGTTTCACCCGAGAGCGCCATGTTGTCGGTGTTCATCACGCCATGGATGAAACCCACTCGCATCCAATCGGCGATCAGTTCTGCCTGACGTTGAGTTACGGCATCGAGCACCGCAAGCGCGGGTACTTGCGCCGTCGCCGCCTCCGGGTAGTGGCGGGCTATTACATAGGCCAACAATTCCTTCAGCGCGTCTTGATCGCCACGAGCCGCGAAGAACTGGAATGTTCCGACGCGAATGTGACTTGCCGCCACGCGCGTCAGCACTGCGCCCGGAAGTATGTCCTGGCGATATACCTGCTCACCGGTTGTGACTACGGCGAGCGATCGCGTCGTCGGAATGCCGAGCGTATGCATCGCTTCGCTGATCAGATATTCGCGAAGCATTGGGCCCAACGCCGCCCGGCCATCACCACCGCGCGAGAACGGAGTGCGGCCCGAGCCCTTCAACTGAATGTCACGCAAGACGCCGTCGCGATCTTCGACCTCTCCCAGCAGAATGGCCCGGCCATCACCGAGCTGCGGTACGAACGATCCGAATTGATGGCCCGCGTAGGCCATAGCGATCGGCGTGGAATCCTCAGCGATCTCATTCCCAGAGAACAAGGCGGCGGCGGTGCTGTCGTCCATCTGCGGGTCCAACCCGAGATGCGCTGCCAATTCACGATTGAAAACGACCACGCGCGCCTCTGGCACCTTCGTCGGCGGTACTCGCGCGAAGAAGCGAGGCGATAGTGATGCGTAGGTATGCTGGAAGCCGATTCTCATGCACCCATCGTACACGGACGCGGCGCCACGGGCCGAGGGCGGTGCGACTTCCCGCTCCTCCATGTAGTGCTCCAGCGAGTTGTCGCTCGGCGACTGGCCCACGAGTGCTGGGTCTCACAACGTTCCGCGGATGACCACAGCACTCGCGCCGGGAATCACGCCTGTCTCACGCCTCTGGCAAGACGCTGGGCACCTCGCTTCCTGGTGAAAGGAATGAGCGCCGGCACCCTTTGGCGATAGCTGGCATATTCCGGGAAGGTGTGTGTCAGATCGTGTTCCTCGAACTGGATGGCAATCAGTATGTAAGCAGTGGTCATCACGGCAAACAGCAGATGGGCCGCCGTCATGGTCGGCGTGCACCAGAACGCGAGCAGCCAGCCAACGTAAAGGGGATGGCGCACCACCTTGTAGAGGCCGGGCGTACGGAACGGAATTTCCGTGTAGGGACGACCGACGAAATACAGCCAGGACTGGCGCAGGCCAAATAGATCGAAGTGATTGATCAGGAACGTAGCGATCAACAGCAGCACCCAGCCGGAGGCATAGCCCGCATACAACACGGCCTTGCCGACGGGATGGTCGACCTGCCAGATCACGGCGCCGATCGGCTGCCACAACCAGAAGAGCAGAATCAGAGCCAGGCTGGAGAACAGCACATAGGTACTACGCTCCGCGGGCGCGGGCACAAATCGGGTCCACCAGCGCTTGAACGCCGGCCGCGCCATGATGCTGTGCTGAAGCGCGAACGCTGCGAGCAATGCAATATCGATGGCTATTGCCTTGCCAACACTTATCGACGGCGCCGCGTCGATGGAATTGCCGATCAGGAAATTACCAAGAAAGGCAATGGCATAGAGAAAGGTGGCAAAGAACACGGCGTAACAGGTCACGCCGTACAGAAGAACGAGGGTGCGTTTCATGGGGCGCTCCAGGGGTGTCGAAGCGGGTAGCATCGGCTCGGCGGGCGCGGCAAAAAAGATGAAGGATGTCCCGATCGCAGGCATTATCGTTCGTGGCGACAGGGACAATTGTCCCAACCCTGCAAGAGGGCGCGCATGGGGAGTCACACGCTTCGACAGTCCATCCGGTACGTGACGTCCAGCGATGGTGTACGGCTCGCGTGGGCGTCCACCGGCAGCGGCCGTCCGCTGGTCAAGGCGGCGAACTGGCTCACCCACCTCCAGTACGACCTGGAAAGCCCGGTGTGGCGCCATTGGATCGAATTCTTCGCCGAGCATTTCCATTTCATCCGCTACGACGAGCGCGGCTGCGGCATGTCGCAATGGGAGGTTCCGGACGTTTCCCTGGCTCGGTGGACCGATGACCTGGCCACGGTCATCGATGCGGCCCACTGCGATGAACCGATAGCTCTGCTTGGCATCTCCCAAGGGGCCTCGGCTTGTATTGGATATGCCGTGCGCCATCCCGAGCGGGTATCGCACCTGATTCTTTATGGCGGTTACGCAACCGGCTGGGCGAAGCGGGGTGATCCGCAGGGCTTGCGGCGCTTTCAGGCGATCGTCGAGTTGATTCGCTTCGGCTGGGGCACGGACACCGTCGCATTTCGCCAGGTATTCACTTCGCGCTTTGCCCCGGACGCCACTGCGCAGCAGCAGGATTGGTTCAACGAGCTGTGCCGCCGGACCACGACGCCGGAGATCGCCGCCCACTTGATGCTGGCGCGTGCGGAGATCGATGTTCGTGAGCTGTTACCGCAATTGCAGGTGCCGACACTGGTGATTCATCCCGTGGACGATCAGGTGACGCCGTTGAGTGCCAGCCGGGAACTGGCGGCGGAGATCCCCAACGCGGAGTTCGTGCAGCTCGAATCGCGCAATCACGTGCTGCTGGAGCACGAGCCGGCCTGGGGTCAATTCAAGGAAGTCGTGCTTGAATTCACCGGTCGCGGTGCCGAGAAACATTCCGATGGTTTGGACACTCGTTTTGGCGAGCTGTCCCCTCGCGAGCGCGACGTGCTAGGCGGTCTGACGGCGGGTCACAGCAATGCGCAGATCGCTGCGCACCTGCACATCAGCGAGAAGACGGTTCGAAACATCGTGTCCCGGATCTTCGAGAAGCTCGAAGTCGAATCTCGTACCCAGGCCGCGGTGCTGGCCCGGGATCATGGATTCCGGGTGCAATAGCACAATGACGGCGGGCGCGATGCCGGGCCCGCGAGCGATTACTGCCTGATCTTCCGCAGCTTCTCGAGCGCCTTGAGCTGGGCGACGGCGCGAGCCAGCTCGGCCTGGGCTTCGGCGAGCTCGATCTGGGTGCCGCGGTCGCGCAGCGCTTCTTCGGCGCGCTGCTTGGCCTGAATGGCGGCGGCTTCGTCGATGTCCTTGGCGCGCAGCGCGGTGTCGGCGAGCACGGTGACGACGTGGGGCTGGACTTCAATGGCGCCGCCGCCGACGAAGAACAATTGCTCTTCACCGCCCGGCAATTGGACGCGCACTTCGCCGGGCTTGAGCGTCGTCAGCAACGGGGCGTGACGAGGCGCGATGCCGATCTCGCCCATGGCGGCGGGCGCGAAAACCATCGCGGCTTCGCCCGAGAAGATCTGGCCTTCGGCGCTGACGATGTCGACGTGAATGGTTGCCATGTGCTCTCACTAAACCTATTGCCGCGAGCGATGCCGAAGCATCGCTCGCGAGTGCAATTACTGCAGCGTCTTCGCCTTCTCGACGGCTTCCTCGATGGCGCCGACCATGTAGAACGCCTGCTCGGGCAGGTGGTCGTACTCGCCGTCGAGAATACCCTTGAAGCCGCGGATGGTGTCCTTGAGCGGAACGATCTTGCCGTCCTGACCGGTGAACACTTTCGCGACGTTGAACGGCTGCGACAGGAAGCGCTGGATCTTACGAGCGCGGGACACGGTACGCTTGTCTTCTTCCGACAGCTCGTCCATGCCCAGGATCGCGATGATGTCCTGCAGCTCCTTGTAGCGCTGGAGCACGGCCTGCACGCCGCGAGCGACGTTGTAGTGCTCTTCGCCGATGACCAGCGGATCGAGCTGACGGCTGGTGGAGTCCAGCGGATCCACGGCCGGGTAGATACCCAGCGAGGCGATCTGACGGGACAACACGACGGTGGCGTCCAAGTGCGCGAACGTGGTGGCCGGCGACGGGTCGGTCAAGTCGTCCGCGGGCACGTACACGGCCTGAATCGACGTGATCGAGCCGGTCTTGGTCGACGTGATGCGCTCCTGGAGCACGCCCATTTCTTCGGCCAGCGTCGGCTGGTAACCCACCGCCGAAGGCATACGGCCGAGCAGCGCGGACACTTCGGTGCCGGCCAGCGTGTAACGGTAGATGTTGTCGATGAACAGCAGCACGTCGCGGCCCTTGCCCGCTTCGTTCTTTTCATCGCGGAAGTACTCGGCCATGGTGAGACCGGTCAGCGCGACGCGCAGGCGGTTGCCCGGCGGCTCGTTCATCTGGCCGTACACCATCGCCACTTTCGAGTTGCTGAGATCGTTGGTGTCGATGACGCCCGACTCGATCATCTCGTGATAGAAGTCGTTGCCTTCGCGGGTGCGCTCACCGACGCCGGCGAACACCGACAGACCCGAGTGCTGCTTGGCGATGTTGTTGATCAGCTCGAGCATGTTCACGGTCTTGCCCACGCCGGCGCCGCCGAACAGGCCGACCTTGCCGCCCTTGGCGAACGGAATGAGCAGGTCGATGACCTTGATGCCCGTGACCAGCAGGTCCTGGCCGCCCGCCTGCTCGTCGTACGAGGGCGCGGGGCGGTGAATCGGCAGCGTGCTCTGCGCCTGCACCGGACCCTTTTCGTCCTGCGGCGTGCCGAGCACGTCCATGATGCGGCCGAGCGTGCCCTTGCCCACCGGCACGGAAATCGGCGCACCCGTGGCCTTGACCGCCAGGCCGCGCTTCAGGCCTTCCGAGACGCCCATGGCGATGGTGCGCACCACGCCGTCGCCGAGCTGCTGCTGCACTTCCAGCGTCAGGTCGACGTCTTGGAGCTTGAGCGCTTCATACACCTTCGGAATCTGGTCGCGCGGAAATTCCACGTCGATGACCGCGCCGATGATCTGGACAATCTTGCCGCTTGCCGTGTTGCCGCTTGCCATGTGTCGTTCCTCGCAGGGGAGCAGTGGTTAGCGGTTAGCGGTTGGCGGTTGGTGAAGAACCGCGTTCCGCGCTCGCTGCGCCGTATTCCCTGCCTGTACTAACTAAATGATAAAACCGAATCTCGAAGCTGCCGGTCCGGACCAACCGCTAACCGCCAACCGCTAACCGCTTCCTCAGACCGCGGCGGCACCGCCGACGATTTCGCTGATCTCCTTGGTGATCGCCGCCTGGCGAGCCTTGTTGTAGATCAGTTGCAGCTCGTCGATGAGCTTGCCCGCATTGTCGGTCGCGCTCTTCATCGCGACCATGCGCGCCGCCATCTCGCTGGCGACGTTTTCCACGGCGCCTTGATAGACCTGCGATTCGATGTAGCGCATCAGCACGCCTTCGAGCAGCTCGGCCGCCGAGGGCTCGTAGATGTAGTCCCACAGCTTCTGCAGCTTGTCGGCATCCTCGGTGACCACCGGCAGCAGCTGGCGTACCACCGGCTTCTGGCTCATGGTGTTGATGAATTCGTTGTGCACCAGGAACAGCCGGTCGAGCTTGCCTTCCTGGTACTGGTCGAGCATCACCTTCACGGTGCCGATCAGATCGGAAACGTGCGGGCGATCGCCCAGGTGCGTCACGGTGGCCAGGGTCTGCAGGCCGCCGAGGCGGCGGAAGAACTGCACGCCCTTGGCGCCGATCAGGCACATCGACACCTGCTTGCCCTGCTGCTGCCACTCGCGCATCGCCGCCAGCGTGGCCTTGAACAGGTTGACGTTCAGGCCGCCGCACAGGCCGCGGTCGGTGGTGATCACGATGAAGCCGACCGCATTGGCCTCGCGCTCCACCATGAACGGATGTTTGTAATCCGGATTCGCCAGGCGCAAGTGACCGATCACCGTGCGGATCTTTTCCGCGTACGGACGCGATGCGCGCATGCGGTCCTGCGCTTTACGCATCTTGCTCGCGGCCACCATCTCCATGGCCTTGGTGATCTTCTGCGTGCTCTTGAAGCTCGCAATCTTGACGCGGATTTCTTTTACGCCGGGCATGTGTCGTCCAGAAGCGGTTGGCGGTTGGCGGTTGGCGGTAGGTCAGACAGCCGCAGCTTGCCAGTGCTCTGGCTAACCGCTAACCGCCAACCGCTAACCGCTGCTCTCATCAGTACGTGCCAGACTGGGCGAACTCTTCGCAGATCTTCTTCAGCGCCGCCTCGTTCTCCGGCGAGAGCACCGGATTCGAGTTGATGCCGTCGATGGCCTGCTTGTAGTTGGTCTTGGCGAATGCCTGCAGACCCGCTTCGAACGCGCCAATCTTCTTGATCTCGACCTTGTCCATGTAGCCGTTGTTCACGGCGTAGATGGACAGCGCCATTTCGGCCACCGACATCGGCGCGTACTGCTTCTGCTTCATCAGCTCGGTCACGCGCTGGCCGCGCTCCAGCTGGCGACGGGTGGAGTCGTCCAGGTCGGAGGCGAACTGCGAGAACGCCGCGAGCTCGCGATACTGCGCCAGCGCCAGACGAATACCGCCGCCGAGCTTGGAGATGATCTTGGTCTGCGCGGCGCCACCGACGCGGGACACCGAGATACCGGCGTTCATGGCCGGGCGGATGCCGGCGTTGAACAGATCGCCCTCCAGGAAGATCTGGCCGTCGGTGATGGAAATCACGTTGGTCGGCACGAACGCCGTCACGTCACCCGCCTGGGTCTCGATGATGGGCAGGCCGGTGAGCGAGCCGGTCTTGCCTTTGACGCGGCCGTTGGTCTTCTTCTCGACGTATTCCTCGTTGACGCGAGCCGAGCGCTCCAGCAGGCGCGAGTGCAGGTAGAACACGTCGCCGGGATAGGCTTCGCGGCCCGGCGGGCGGCGCAGCAGCAGCGAGATCTGGCGATACGCCCAGGCCTGCTTGGTCAAGTCGTCATAGATGATCAGCGCATCTTCGCCGTTGTCCATGAAGTACTCGCCCATGGCGCAGCCGGAGTACGGCGCGATGTACTGCATCGAGGCGGGCGTCGAAGCGGACGCGGCCACGATGATCGTGTGCTTCATCGCGTCGTGCTCTTCGAGCTTGCGCACCACGCCGGCGATCGAGCTCTGCTTCTGGCCGATGGCGACGTAGATACACTTAATGCCGGAGTTCTTCTGGTTGATGATCGTGTCGACGGCGAGCGCGGTCTTGCCGGTCTGGCGGTCGCCGATGATCAGCTCGCGCTGGCCGCGGCCGATCGGCACCATCGAGTCGACGGCCTTGTAGCCGGTCTGCACCGGCTGGCTGACCGACTTACGCGACACCACGCCCGGCGCGACGCGCTCGATGGGCGACTGGTGGGCAGCCTGGATCGGGCCCTTGCCGTCGATGGGATTACCCAGCGCGTCGACCACGCGGCCCAGCAGGCCTTCGCCGACCGGCACTTCGAGAATGCGCCCGGTGGTCTTCACCGTGTCGCCTTCGACGATGTGCTTGTACTCGCCGAGCACCACGGCACCGACCGAATCCTGTTCCAGGTTCAGCGCCAGACCGAAGCTGCCGCCGGGGAATTCCAGCATTTCGCCGTACTTCACGTCGGCCAGGCCGTGCACGCGCACGATACCGTCGGTGACCGTCACCACGGTGCCGACGTTCGCCTCTTCGGTGGCGCTCGAGAACTTCTCGATGCGCGACTTGATCAGATCGCTGATTTCAGATGCCTTGATGGCCATGCGCTCAATCCTCGGTCAATTCGGTCACATTTATTTCGGATGGGGTGCCGGCGTCAGTGACTCATCTCGGCCGCCAAGCGGTCGAGGCGCGCCTTCAGCGAACCATCGATGACGAAATCGCCCGCGCGCACGATGGCGCCGCCGATCAGCGATGCGTCCACTTCACAATGCAATCTCACGTCGCGCTGCAAGCGCTTCTTCAGGGCCGCGGCGAGGCGCTGCTTCTGCGCATCGCTCAGCTCCGTTGCCGACACCACCTGCACATCGGCGATGTTCTCGGCTTCGGCGCGCATAGCCTCGTACATCGAGGCGATTTCCGGCAACAGCCCCAGGCGGCGGTTGGCGGCCAGCGTGGCCAGGAAATTGCGCGTGCGTTCGTCCATGGACTCACTGGCGATGTCCGCGATCAAGCCGGACAACTCCTCCGGCTTGACGCGCGGGCTGGTCAACAGCCGGGCAACACGCTCGTCCTGCACCACCGACGAGGCGGTTGCCAGCACCGTGGACCAGCGCTCGAACGCGTTGTGATCACGCGCCACTTCGAACGCGGCCTTAGCGTACGGGCGGGCGATGGTGGCTTTCTCGGCCATGAATGCTCCAGCTTGCTCCAGTGTTCGAGATCGCGCGCGTCAGCCGCGCTCGATCTCCAGCGCCAGCTTGTCGAGCAAGTCGGCGTGCGTCTTGGCGTCGATCTCGCGGCCGAGCAGCTTGCTGGCCCCGAACACCGCCAGTCCAGCGGCTTCGCGGCGCAGCTCCTCGCGAGCGCGGCTCGATTCCAACGCAGCTTCCTGGCGCGCACTGGCCACCAGGCGCTCGGCTTCCGCCGATGCCACGCCACGGGCCTCCTCGGCCAGCTCGACCGAACGGCGATTGGCCTGTTCGACGATCTTCGCGGCGCGCGCATGCGCTTCCTTGATGATGTCGTTGGCCGAGCTCTTGGCTTCCGCCAGGCTCTTCTCGCCTTTCTCGGCAGCCGCGAGACCCTCGGCAATCTTCTTTTGCCGCTCCTCAATCGCCCCGATGATGTGCGGCCAGCCGAACTTCATGACCAGCCAGGCCACCGCGAAGAACGCGAGGCCTTGGACGACGATGGTTATTGTGGGATCCATGCTTACTCCGATTCACTTGCGGCGGCTCGATAAATATTCCGAGGAATATTCACGCGCACCGCCTGGCGCCGATCGAACCTCAGCGGCGTCAATTAGCCGCCGAGCTGACCGATGAACGGATTGGCGAAGATCAGCAGCAGGGCGATGGCGACGCCGATGATGGGAATCGCGTCCAACAGGCCGGCCACGATGAACATCTTGGTCTGCAGCATGCCGGTCAGCTCCGGCTGGCGAGCCGAGCCTTCCAGGAACTTGCCGCCGAGCAGCGCGAAACCGATCGCGGTGCCGAGCGCGCCGAGGCCGATGAGCAGACCCGCGGCAATCACGGTGAAGCTCATGACGTCGGCAATCTGAGTGATGTTCTCCATTTGTATCTCCGGTGCGTGCAGTAAAAGCGCTAGTGACGAATCGAACTTGACGAAAATCGGATCAGTGATGCTCGGCGGCCATGCTGAGGTACACGATGGTCAGCATCATGAAGATGAATGCCTGCAGCGTGATGATCAGGATATGGAACGCAGTCCAGACGAAGCCGGCCACGAACTGCAGCGGCGCCATCACATAGGTCAGGCCGCTGCTCAAGCTCGCGCCGAGCGTCATGCAGGCGATGAGGATGAAGATCAGCTCGCCCGCATACATGTTGCCGAACAGACGCAGCGCCAGCGACACCGGGCGCACCGCTTCTTCGATCAGGCGCAGCAGCAGGTTGGCCGGCGCCAGCAGGATCTTGCCGATCGCATTCGGCGCATGGAACGGCGCCGTGAACATCTCGCCGACGAACGTGCCGATGCCCTTGTGCTTCACGCCGAAGTACTGGATCAGCAGGAACACGGTCAGCGACATGGCCAGCGTGGTGTTGAGATCGGCCGTCGGCACCACGCGCAGGTACGGAATGCCCGCCGCGCTGGCCGCCGCCGGCAGCCAGTCCACCGGGATCATGTCCATGAAGTTCATCAGGAACACCAGGCAGAAAATGGTGATCGCCAGCGGCGCGATCAGCTTGCTGCGGCCGTGGAAGGTTTCCTTCACCGAGGTGTCGACGAACTCGACGATCATCTCGATGAAGCACTGGAATTTGCCGGGCACGCCCGAAGTCGCGCGCCGTGCCACGCGCAGGAACAGGAACAGGAACAGGGCGGCGCACAGCAGCTTGAAAAAGATGCTGTCCAGGTGCAGCACCATGAATCGGCCTTCGCCGACCGGCATCTCCAAAAAGTGGAGATGGTGCTTGATGTAATCGGTCATGGTCGCCGGACCACCATGCTCAGCCATCAACCCCACCTCACCTGCACAAGAGCTACTTGAAGATTCCCATTGCGACCCAGAATCCGCACTGGCCAGCCAGCAGGCCGATCAGCAGGGGCAACGGTTCCATGCCGCCGCGAGTCAATGCCAGCGCCAGTGCGCCGACTACCCAGATCCACTTCAACAATTCACCCGCGTAAAACCCGCGCGCCGCGCTGGCCGCCGGCCAGTCTGTGGCGAACAAGCGCCATGCGAACACGAGGGTCCCCAACGCGATGATCAACCCGCCTGCGACAGCCGAGCGGGCCGCGTTCATGCCGCTCGACACCAGGAACACGAGCGCTGCCAGTGCCGTGCATGCCATTTGAGTCGAGGCGAATTTCAACGCCAAGAGCTTGCCGCGGCGCGCAGTCACGTTCATGACGTGTGTGGCACGTATTTGAGATTACCGCCCGGCCTGAAACGGCGGCGAATTATACGCAGCGTTTTGCAGTGCTACAAGGAAGATTGGCGGTGACTTGGTCGTAGACGAAGCGTCTCGTGGTGGGGCATTTTGTCTCGCCTGCTTGACAAGCGCCCTGCGGTCCGGTGCCGCACCGAGCGGCGGCACCCGGTTTCTACAATTTGTATCGCAGCTTGATCAGGAACTGATCGGCGTCGCGCACATCGATCATGTCCCGGAACAAGTCGCGCACGCCGCGCTCGTCGTTGTCGATGAAGCTGTATCCGCCGCGCGCGTACACCAGGAACAGCTCCGACATCGGTCCGATCTCGTAGCGATAGCGCACCTGCAGGCCCAGATTGTTGACCGTGAACGGCGCGATCGGATCCCTGGTGGGTAACAGATTTCCGGCCGCGTCGGTGCGATAAGCGCGCCGCAACTCGGCGTCGATGCCGATCCACTGCCACTTGATGCGCAATTCGTGTCGCGGTGCGGGAATCCAATCGAGCCGGAAGTCATAGTCGAGCCGTTCGGCGCGGAACGAGCCGAACAAGTTGCTGTTCTCCCAGAGCAGCCAGTCCGAGGAGTATTGCGGCAACACATCCAGGCGCAGGGTCAGCTTCTCGGTCGGATACCAGGCGGCGAGGAATTGCAGCCAGCCGGAGTACTTCTCCACGCCCTGCTGGAAGACGTACGCGCCCAACGTGAATTGCCAGTCGCCATAGCGCGGCGTGGTCATGTCCATGTACGCCGAAATGCGGTCCTCGAGCCGCACCGGACCATTGCCGCGCGAGAGCAAATCGTCCACGCCGCTGCTCACGTAGCGCAGCTCCTGGAACGCCTTCCATGAGCTCACATAACTCACATCGCGCGACAGCGAGAAGCGCGATTGCAGGCGTTGTCCGTCGGTGTTCTCACGATAAAACGCATAGAGCCGCTGCGTTTCGCCGCTGACGCGTCCGCTGGCGCTGGCGACGCGATGGTTGGTCTCCCACTCGACCTGCCTGAGCGCGTTGCGCTCCATGTAACCCAGATCGTTCAAGTCGAACGTGGCGTCGATGTACAGCAGCTTCAGCGTATGCATCAGCGGCGTGCTGCGATTGAAATCAGCCTGCAGCCACGATTGGTAGCCGTGCGTGGCGCCTTCGGTCCGGAATGGCGACGTGCCGGGCGCTTGATCGTTCAGGGAACCCCAGCCGCTGGTGCCGATGTCGGAGCGGATGATCTGCCCGCTGACGCGCCAATCCTCGGTGGAGGACAACTCGTAGTCGAACGCATTGATCAGTGCGTCGCGATCGAGGAAGGGCCGATCGGTCCACGTGCCCAGATAACCCACGCGCGCGTGCTCCATCGGTAACGCGACGCGGGTCGCGGCAAACAAGCGGCCGGGCCCATTGCGATACTCGTCTTCCTGCGCGACGAAAGCACCGTAGATCAGCGAGCCGGCGGAACCCGTGAGCTTCAACGCCGCATCGATATCGGCCGACGCGGCGATGCCGTCATCGCTCGCCGCACCGATGCGCCGGGTGTAGACGAGTTGCCCGTTGGCAGGCGTGCGCAGATCGAAGATCCCCTGGTTCTCGGTAAAGAACGGCCGCTTGTCGGTGAACACCACTTCGATGGCCGAGAAATCCACCACCAGCTCGTCGCTTTCCACCTGGCCGAAGTCCGGATTCAAGGTTGCCGACAGCCACAGGTTCGGCGACGCCTTCCAGTTGATGTCGGCGCCAGCCTTGAACCGCGTGTGGTCGTCGATGAAATCGGAAATCGCCGTGCCGTACGGCACGAAGTCCAGGCTGGCCACGGAGGCGTGCTGCGAAATCTCCATGCGATGGAAATCGGATAGAAACACCGCGGCTTCGCTGGTGATGCCGGGGCAGGCATAGCGTTCGCCGCGCTCGAAGAGATAGCGCGTGCCGTACACGCCGATGGTGCGCTTGTCGGCGCTCGATTCGCGCATGCGGATGATGGACCATGGAATGAACATCTCCACGAACCATTGCTGCTCGGTCTCGCGGACCGCGTGCTGCCAGGCGCCGTCCCAATCGCGATCGAACTTGTTCTGGTTGGTGATCAAGCCATCGCGGATACCGCCGCCGAGCCCCACGGTGAACTCGTAGCCGATCTGCGCGTTGGCGTCGAAGTCCACCATCAGCGACACGGTGTCGCCGATCAAGCGCTCCGAATCGCGCGGCGTGCGTGGCTTGATGCGCCGTTCGTCCGGCGGCTGATCGATGACGAAGGCCGCGGCCAGGCCTTTTTCGGTGGACAGGATGTGCAGCTCGTTGCCGTAGGGCGGCTCATCGCGCGCGAACGGCAAGGTGCGTTGCCAATCGGTGCAGCTGATCGCGTCCTGCCATTCGGCTTCGTCGATGTGGCCGTCGACGACGATCTGGGCGGCAGCCGCCTCGCCCAGCAATACTCGAGAAGTCAACAGCAACGCACACGGAACGGTAGCAATCGCAGTGCGCGGCGCCGCGCAGCTCAGCAATGGCGCCGTTCGCATCGTGAACGGTCCTCCCGCGAACGAACTTCCCTGAAGCGCCGTAACATCTGAACCTTACCTGGTCATGCTGATGGGCTGGCGGCGTACCGATGGACGGGGGCCGCGTTAATGGATGTGCTCGAGGATGCCGTCGAGCTCATCCAAGGTGTGGTAGCTGATCACGAGCTTGCCTTTGCCCGACGAGGAATGCTGCACCTGAACCTTGGCGCCCAGCTTCTCGCTTAGATCGGCTTCCAGTTTGCGAATGTTCGGATCGGCGCGGGTCGCGGCATCCTGCGAGCTCGCCGAAGGTTGTGAGTTCAGCCGCTTGACCAGCGCTTCGGTCTCTCGCACCGACAGCTTCTGTTGTGCGACCTGCGCGGCGATGTCGGCCTGCTGACGTTTGTTCTCGATGGCGAGCAAGGCACGCGCGTGACCCATATCGAGCTCGCGGTGCTCCACCAGCCTGCTGGCGTCTTCGCCGAGATCGAGCAATCGCAACAGGTTGGAAACCGCGGCGCGCGAACGGCCTACTGCTTCCGCAGCAGTCGCATGCGTCATCTCGAACTCAGTGATCAATCGTTGCAAGGCACGGGCTTCTTCCAGCGGATTCAAATTTTCGCGCTGGATGTTCTCGATGAGCGCCATGGCAATGGCTGCTTCATCGGGCACGCGGCGAATGACCGCGGGAATCTCGTGCAGTCCGGCGAGCTGGGCGGCTCGCCAGCGACGTTCGCCGGCGATGATTTCATAGCGCTGCTCGGTCTGCGCGTCGGGGTGCCCGTGCGCATAACTGCCGTCGGCGTTGATGGGACGAACGACGATGGGCTGCACCACGCCCTGCGCTTTGATCGAGTCGGCCAGCTCCTGCAATGTTTCCTGACGCAGATCGATGCGCGGCTGGTACTTGCCCCGCTGTAACAGATCGACCGGCAGCTTGCGCAATTCTTCATCGACCGGCCGCAACGCCGTCACTACCGCGGCAGCGGCGGGAGACGTGGCGGCGGCAGGCTGCCCGAGCAGAGCACCCAGGCCGCGGCTGAGAGTGGGTCGTTTATTCGCCATGGTTGTCATGGGTCGTCATTTTCTTGCCAGTCGCCCTGTTCGAACGTGTTCGGTCGCTCGAGCGCCGCCCCTATGACGCGACCGCGCCGGCAGTGGGCGGCCCGACATCGAATGTTTCCTCCCGGCGAATCATCTCACCCGCCAGCGCGAGATAGGCCAGCGCGCCGCGCGACTCCTTGTCGTAGTGCAATGCCGGCTTGCCGAAGCTGGGCGCTTCCGCCAGCCGCACGTTGCGAGGAATGATGGACCGGAACACCTTGTCGCCGAAATGCTCGATCAGCTGCGCCGACACCTCGTTGGCGAGGTTGTTGCGCGGGTCGAACATGGTGCGCAGGATGCCGCCGATCTCCAGCTTTGGATTCGGTCCGGCCTTGATCTGTTCGATCGTGTTGATCAGTGCCGACAACCCCTCGAGCGCGTAATACTCGCATTGCATCGGAATCAGCACGCCGTCGGCTGCGACCAGCGCATTGACCGTCAGCATGTTGAGTGCCGGCGGACAGTCGATCAGCACGATGTCGAACTGGTCCAGCACCGGCTGCAGCGCGTCCCGCAGGCGCGACTCGCAACCCGGCTTGCCCATCATCTCGACGTCCGCGGCCACCAGGTCCTGGTTCGCGGGCATCACCTTGAAATCCGCATATTCGACCGGGCGCATCGCCGAAGCCGCGTCGCTGTCACCGAGCAGCACGTCCGTCGTTGATCGCTCCACGGTGCGCTTGTCGATGCCACAGCCCATCGTGGCGTTGCCCTGCGGATCGATATCGATCAGCAGCACGCGCCGCTTGGTCGCCGCCAGCGATGCAGCCAGATTGACGCTCGTCGTGGTCTTGCCGACGCCGCCTTTCTGGTTCGTGATGGCGAGAATGCGATGCATGGAATTAGTGAATGGGAGCAGTCCGTTAGTGAGTCAGGCAATCGGCACAACGCTGAATTTGCCAGGGCACGGTACGGCCAGAGCGCAGCTAGGCCCGGTCATGGCTGCGGCAGATTTCCACAAGATGCCGCTCTTCGTCCAGAGCGGGCACGTTAAGTTTATGCACACCCGCGAGTTTCCAGCCGCTGGGCAGTGTCTGCAGCTCAGCGCCCGGATCGCGACCCTTCATCGCCAGCAGTCGCCCGCCGCCGACACATAAATGACCGGCCCATCTGACGAATTGCTCTACCGGACCGACCGCACGCGACAGCACGATATCGAATCGCTGCGCGGGACGGAAATTTTCCGCCCTTGTATGCACCGTTTGCACGTTGGGCAACTCCAGCAACGCCACGATGTGATCTATGAACTTGAGTTTCTTGGCGGTCGAGTCCAGCAGCGTGAATTGCCGCGAGGGATTGACGATGGCCAGCGGCAGGCCGGGAAAGCCGGCGCCGGTGCCTACATCGAGAATCCGCTCGCCGCGCAGGAACGGCTGCACGGACAAGCTATCGAGCAGATGTTTGGTGATCTGCGCGGGGCGCTCGCGGATCGCCGTGAGATTCATGCGCTGATTCCAGTCGTCCAGCTCGTCCAGCAAGCGGATCAAGCGCGCGGCCTGCTGCTCGCTGAGATCGATGCCCAGCTCAGCCGCACCAGCCATGAGCGTCTGATCCGCCATGCGCGATGCTCAGTGAGCAATGCGCACGACAGTGCGGCCGGTGATACCCGCCTTGAGGTAGTCATCGAACGCCGCCGGCAACTGCTCGAAGTCGATCGTGCGCGTCACGATGCTGTCGAGATGGCGCGGCTTCAGATCGGTCGCCAGCCGGTCCCAAACCTGCAGACGCAGCGGGCGCGGTGTATACACCGAGTTGATTCCGAGCAGGCTCACGCCGCGCAAGATGAACGGCAAGACGGTGGTCTTCAACTCGGGACTGGCCGCCAGCCCGATGCTGGCGATGTTGCCCCAGAACTTGACCGTGCGCGTCAGCCAGGTGAGCAGTTCGCCGCCGAGATTATCGATTGCGCCAGCGAACTGCGCCTCTTCCAACGGCCGGGAGCCGGTATTGATCTGATCTCGAAGCAACACGCGCGTGGCGCCGAGTTGCTGCAAATAATCGATTGAAGACTGCTTGCCGGTGACCGCGACAACCTGATATCCGCGCGCGGCGAGCATATCGATGGCGATGCTGCCGACGCCGCCGGTGGCACCGGTGACGACGATCTCGCCGCCCTCGGGCTGCTGGCCATTCTGCTCCATGCGATGAATGGCGAGTGCGGCCGTATAACCCGCGGTGCCGAGCGCCATCGCTTGAAACTCGTCGAGCCCGGCCGGAATCGGCACCACCGCGTCGCTGTTCAGGCGAGCGTATTCGGCATAGCCACCGTCACGTGTTTCGGAAAGCTCGCTGCCGGTGACCAGCACTTTCTGGCCCGGCCGAAACTGCGGATCGCTGGACGACACCACTTCGCCGGACAGATCGATGCCGCCGACCAGCGGGTAACGGCGCAGGATCTTGCCGGCGCCGGTCGCAGCGAGCGCATCCTTATAGTTGATCGTGGAATAGCGGACCTTGACCACGACCTCGCCTTCGCTGAGGTCGTTCAGGCCGATGGTCTCCAGGCGCGAGACGATCTTGCGATCTTCCTGGTGAATGCGAAACGCGCGAAAGCTTTGCATGACGAGAGGCCCTCGCGTTTTTCAGCCAGGATGCGCCGCGCAGCCGGTCTCTAGCTGCCCGTGAGGACGGCTACTCGGCCTGGCAATTGCCGTGCTCCACCACCTGATCGGTGGTGCACAGCGCCTGCTGCTTCGAGAAGAACTCCGCGATGGCCTGGAAATCCTTTTCGTCCACGCCGCTGATGATGCCGGCCATGATCGGATTCTTGCGCTGGCCGCTCTTGTAGGCCTTGAGCGCGTGCAACAGGTAGTCGGCAGGCTGGCCGGCGAGCTTCGGGTAGTCGGGGGCCACCGTCTTGGCGCCATCCGCGCCATGGCAGGCCACGCAGGTCTGAGTGGCCGGCGGCGGCGTACCCGCAACGTCCTTGCTAGGCAGCCCGCCTTCGCCACTCAGGAAGGCGGCAACATCGGCGCGCTCCTCGGCAGAGAGCGTCGCGGCCTGGGCATGCATGGTGGGGTGCGGGCGCTCGCCAGCGGCGTAGGCGTTCAGCGCACTGACCAGATAGCCCTCGTTCTGGCCGCCGAGCTTGGGCACGCGGTAGCTCGGATAGGCGTTCTTGTAGTCGGGCACGCCATGGCAGCCGTGGCAGGTGTAAGCCAGGACCTTACCCTTGGCGGCATCGGCCGCGTTCGCGGTGGATGACAGCGATCCAGCAGCCAGCAAGCCCACAGCCAAGACAGTTACCGGGCCCAGTCGAAACGTCATAACCCACTCTCTCCGCTTTTTCTTGCCGGCGCACACTTGCCAGAAAACCCCAGAAGCCCAATTCTCGGAAGATCCAAGTCGCGGGCAGTGGCCGGCGGGGCGCGAATAGTACCTGAAAGGTCTGTTCCGGGCACTGCCTCGGGTATACTGCCCAGCCAATCCCCCCGGTTTTGCAGTTTCGTTCGAGGTATTCATGGCCCGTATCACGGTTGAAGACTCCCTGCACAACATCCCGAACCTGTTCCAACTGGTGCTGGTAGCCGCCAAGCGCGCCCGCAAGCTGGCCAACGGTGCCGAAGCGACGGTGGAATGGGAGAACGACAAGCCCACGGTGGTGGCGCTGCGCGAGATCGCGGCCGGCCACATCGGCCCGGAAATCCTCGAGGAAGCCGAGCAGCGTCCGCAGCCCGAGCTGATGCCCGAGCCCGAAGTGCCAGGCATGTCCGGCGAGCTGCGCGCACCTCATCTCGGCCTCGGAGATTGACTCGCGCCTCGAAGTCCCCAGCTTTAATTTATGGACTACGCGTCTTCCATCCTGAACCTGCTACCTACCGGAAGACGCTCGATAGGGGTCAACCAGCTGCTCAACAAGCTGGAGACCTACCTGCCCCCGGCGCAGGTCGACCGGGTCCGCGACGCTTATGAATTTGGCGCCGAGGCTCACGAAGGCCAGAAGCGCCTGAGCGGCGAGCCGTACATCGCGCATCCGGTCGCTGTCGCCCAGATCCTCGCCGACCTGCACATGGACGCGCCGACCATCGTCGCCGCGATCCTGCACGACGTGATCGAGGACACGCCAACGGCCAAGGACGAGATCGCCGAGCGCTTCGGCGCCGATGTCGCCGAACTGGTCGACGGTGTCTCGAAGCTCGATCACATTCAGTTCCGCAGCCGCGCCGAGGCGCAGGCCGAGAGCTTCCGCAAGATGCTGCTGGCCATGGTCCGCGACATTCGCGTGATCATGGTCAAGCTCGCCGACCGTACGCACAACATGCGCACGCTGGGCTCGGTACCGCCCGCGAAGCGGCGTACCGTCGCGCGCGAGACGTTGGAGATCTACGCGCCCATCGCGAACCGCCTCGGCATTCACACCGTAAAGTCGGAGCTGGAAGAGCTCGGCTTCAAGGCGCTGTATCCCGGCCGGCACCGCATCATCGAGAAGGCGCTCAAGAAGGCGCGCGGCAATCAGAAGCAATTCGTCGGCAAGATCGCCGATAACCTGCGCAGCGCGCTCGCCAAGGCGAATGTGAACGGCCGTGTCGAAGGCCGCGAGAAGCATCTGTACAGCATCTATCAGAAGATGCGCCGCAAGCGGGTGCCACTGTCGTCGATCGTCGATATGTTCGGCTTCCGCATAGTCGTGGACTCCGTCGACACGTGTTATCGCGTGCTCGGCATCGTGCACGGGCTGTATCGGCCCATGCCCGGGCGGTTCAAGGACTACATCGCGATCCCGCGCATCAACGGCTACCAATCGCTTCACACCACGCTGTTCGGTCCGAACGGCATGCCCATCGAAGTGCAGATTCGCACCGAGGACATGCATCGCATCGCCGAGTCCGGCATCGCCGCGCACTGGCAGTACAAGACCGGGGAAGATTCGAACGACGCTAGCCGCGCGTATCGCGACCGCGCCAGCGAGTGGCTGCAGCACCTGATGGAGATGCCTCACAGCGGCAATTCCGCCGAAGAATTCATGGAGAGCGTCAAGCTCGACCTGTTCCCGGACAAGGTGTACGTGTTCACACCGCGAGGTGAGATTCGACGCTTGCCGCGCAATGCGACGGCGGTGGACTTCGCCTACTCCGTGCATACGGACATCGGTAACCATTGCGTGGCCGCTAAGGTGGATCGTCGACTCGTGCCGCTGCGCACGCCGCTACGCAATGGTCAGACGGTGGAAATCATCACGGCCAAGGGCGCGACACCGAACCCGGCCTGGGTGAACTTCGTCGTGACGGCGAAGGCGCGAGCCGCCATTCGTCACTATTTGAAGGGTCTCAAGCAGAGCGAGGCCATCGAGCTGGGCAAGCGCATGCTGGGCCAGGCGCTGCAGGAACTCTCGCTGGTGCTGAAGAAGATTCCTGAGGAACGTCTGCAGAGCGTCGCGGCGGAGCTCAATCTGAAAACGCCGGACGAGTTGTTCGAGAAAATCGGCCTCGGCGAGCGTCTCGCGGCGCTGGTTGCGAGGCGCCTGCTGCCGACCCAGGGTCCGCAGCCAACGCCGTCGACCTCGCAAGCCGAACCGATCGCGATCGCGGGCACCGAGGGCATGGTGGTCAGCTACGCACGCTGCTGTTTCCCGATTCCGAACGATCCGATCATGGCGTATCTGTCGACGGGCCGAGGCGTCGTGATCCATCGCGAGGCGTGCGGAAACCTGCGCAACTATCGCAAGCAACCGGACAAATGGCTCACGGTGACGTGGCGCTCGGATGTGAATCGGCTGTTCAACGTCGAGGTGCGCATCGACGTGGCCAATCGCATGGGTGTGCTGGCGGCGATTGCGTCCAATATCGCGACCACCGAGACCAACATCGAGCACGTGTCGGTCGACGAGCGCGACGGCGACGCTTCGACGCTGATCTTCGATCTGCAGGTGCGAGACCGTAAGCATCTGGCGCACGCGATCAAGAGTCTGCGCAAGATGCCGGAAGTGCTGCGAGTGACGCGAGTGATCGCTTGATCTAGAGGCGGCGGCCCGTCGAGAAGCCGCTGTCGCAGTAGTCAGCGCGCGCGAACGCGCGCAAAATCCGCGCTCCTCGTCAGCAACGGTCTTTCATCATGGCGCGCGAAATCATCTCGACTCCGAATGCTCCCAAGGCCATTGGCACCTACTCTCAGGCGGTCAAGGTTGGCAAGACCGTCTATGTTTCCGGCCAGATCGCGCTCGACCCCATCACCGGCGAGCTGCAGAACAGCTCGATTGAGGTCGAAATCCGGCGCGTGTTCGATAATCTGAAGGCGATCGTTACGGCTGCGGGCGGGACTTTCGCGCAGGTGACGCGAGCGACGGTGTTCATCCTGGACTTCGGGATATTCCCGACGTTGAACAAGATCATGGCGGAGTATTTCAGCGAGCCTTATCCGTCGCGGGTGACGGTGCAGGTGGCGGCTCTGCCCAAGAATGCGAATGTCGAGATCGATTGTATTGTTGAGCTCGACTAAGAGGGGGCGGGCGCTGACGTCAGTGGTTCGCGGTGGCTATCGGAGGGATCTCCTCCCGACAGCCACCACCGATACGTTCGTGGGCTTTGAAACCGCCAGACTGCAGCTGGCTTTGATGGCGGTGTGCTGCCTTACACTAGGGATGGATGAATCCTTCTCCTTCAAACAGCAAACGACCGTCGGGGACTGAGTTGCCTGCGGCGGCGGTGTCGCCGGAGATCCGGCCGATCACGGCGCTGCGTGGGGTGGGCGATGCGTTGGCGGCCAAGCTCGCCAAGCTGGGCATCAGCACCATTCAGGATCTGCTGTTTCTGTTGCCGTTGCGGTATGAGGACCGGACGCAGGTCGTGCCTATCGGTTCCCTGCGTCACGGCGATCGCGCGGTGGTCGAGGGCGAAGTGCAGTTGGCGGAGATTGCCTTTCGCGGGCGGCGGCAATTGCTGTGTCGTATCGGCGATGGGTCGGGCTGGCTGACGCTGCGGTTCTTTCATTTCAGCAACGCGCAGCATCAGCAGATGTCTCGCGGTACGAGGCTGCGTTGTTATGGCGAGATTCGGCGGGGTCCGAGTGGACTCGAGATCGTGCATCCCGAGTATCGGCGAGTGGCGAGTGACGCGCCGGCTTCGACTGAAGAACAGCTCACGCCGATCTATCCGTTGACTGAAGGTGTCCAGCAAGGCCGGCTGCGGCAGCTCACTGGGATGGCTTTGCGAGAGTTTGCGAACCGGGCGATACAGGACTGGGTACCGCCGGCCGTGCTGAAGCAATTGCAATTGCCGCCGCTGCGCGATGCGCTCCACTACGTGCATCGGCCGCCGCCCGATGCGGATCTGGAGTTGCTGGCGAGCGGCCAGCATCCGATGCAGCGGCGCTTGGCTTTCGAGGAATTGCTGGCGCATCAACTGAGCTTGCGACTGTTACGGCGCGAGATTCAGCGCGATCCGGGTTGGCAGTTCAGTGTGGGCGAGCCGCTGATCGAGCGTTTCCTGCAAACGTTGCCGTTCACGCCGACGGGTGCGCAAACGCGTGCGTGGCGAGATATTGAGCGCGATCTGTCGCAGCCGAGTCCCATGCTGCGATTGGTTCAGGGTGACGTCGGTTGCGGCAAGACGTTGGTCGCGGCGCTGGCTGCGCTACGCGCGGTCGAGGCGGGGTTTCAGGTCGCGGTAATGGCGCCGACCGAGCTGCTGGCCGAGCAACACGCCCGCAACTTCACCAACTGGCTGGAGCCGCTCGAGATATATCCCGCGTTGATTACCGGTAAGCGAACGGCTGCGGCGCGAGCGCGGTCACTCGCGGATCTCGCCTCGGGGGAAGCGAAGATTGCCATCGGCACGCATGCGTTGTTCCAACAGGAAGTGGAGTTTCGCCGCCTCGGCCTGGTCATCGTCGACGAGCAGCATCGCTTCGGCGTGCATCAGCGCTTGTTGTTGCGGGAGAAGGGTCTGGCGTCGGGACGCTATCCGCATCAGCTCATCATGACGGCCACGCCGATTCCGCGGACGTTGGCCATGACCGCATACGCCGATCTCGATGTCTCTGTGATCGACGAACTGCCGCCGGGCCGCACGCCCGTGAAAACAGTGGCGCTGCCGGAAAATCGCCGCGACGAAGTGGTGCTGAGAATTCGTGATGCGTGCCGACAGAATCGTCAGGCATATTGGGTGTGTCCGCTCATCGAGGAGTCGGATCAACTCGAAGCTCAAGCTGCCGAAGAAACGGCCGCGGCGCTGGCCGAAGCGCTGCAGGAGCTGAAAGTCGGACTGGTCCACGGCCGCATGTCCTCCAAGGAAAAGGACGCGGTCATGGCGCGCTTCAAAGAGGGTGCGATCAATCTGCTGGTAGCGACGACGGTCATCGAAGTGGGTGTCGATGTGCCGAATGCCAGCTTGATGGTGATCGAGAACGCCGAGCGCATGGGACTGGCGCAATTACATCAGCTGCGCGGTCGCGTGGGGCGCGGTGCCGCTGAAAGTACGTGCGTGTTGCTGTATCGAACGCCGCTGACAGAAGTAGCACGTGAGCGATTGGCTGTCATGCGTGCGACCAATGATGGCTTCGAGATCTCCCGCCGGGATCTGGAGCTGCGCGGTCCGGGCGAATTGCTTGGGACCAAGCAGACGGGGCTGATGCAGATGCGCGTGGCGGAGCTGGTCCGCGATGCGGACCTGCTGCCGAAAGTTCAGGAAGTCGCGGAATTGATGCTCAGGGAAAATGAGGCCAACATTGCGCCGCTGCTGCGGCGGTGGATTGGCCAGGGCGAGCGATTCGGCAAGGTTTAGACGGTTACCTTCGTGACAAACCCACAAGACGCGCACACCCACGAGAAGACGCAGCCGATGACCGCGGCACCGGCGGTCGCATCGACTGTGCCTCCGGCAGCGCCCGCTCAGAGTCCCGATTCCGATAAGGCTCCGCCGGTCGCGAAAGCGTCTCCTGCGCAAATGGAGCTGCTGAAAACGCCGCCGCACGTGGAACCGCCGAAGTCACCGCCCGCGCCGACCAAAGCGACGCAGGCAGAACCCGCGAAGACACCAACGCGTCCTGCAGCAACGCCCGTGCCGCCGACTTCATCGCCGTCGAATACGAGCGCCACTCCTAAGCGAGCCGCGACGCCCGCAAGAACTCCGGCGCCACAGCCGACCCCTCACAACGACGCCGCCAAGGCATCCGCGTCACCAGCTCCTGTTTCAAATGAAGCGCCGATAGCGTCAGCGACTACGGCGCCGTCTGCGCCCGCCAGCGAAGGATCGAAAGCATCCCCAGCGCCGGCTCACAACGAAGCGACAACAGTTTCGCCGGCGCCGGCTCGCAATGAAGCTGCAGTAGCGCCAGCAACAACGGCGCATTCGCCCGACATCTCAGGACCAAAGCCACCCGCCGCACCGGCGCATGCCGAGGAGCCGACAGCGGCCGCGAATCCTGCAGATGAGGCCAAGACAATCTCTGCGCCAGCAGCGCCAGGCGAGTACGTGAAAACGGTCGCGATGACGGCGACGCCTGCACCGCCTCCCGAGATCGAAATCGCTCGGCCGACCCGGCCGCTGACACCCATCCGCGATCGCCTTCGTTGGTTGGGACACAAGATCACCACCACCGTACTCTTCACGGAGATCCTGCCAGGCGCAGCGGCCAAGATGCGGGCATACGCGGCGCTCACGCGACTGAATAAACCAATCGGCATCTGGCTGCTGATGTGGCCAGTGCTGTGGGCGCTTTGGCTGTCGTCCGGCGGACGGCCCGATCCTCATGTCTTCATCGTGTTTGTAGTCGGCACGGTGCTGACGCGCTCGGCGGGGTGCGCCATCAACGACTTCGCCGACCGCAAGTTCGATGGGCACGTGAAGCGCACTCGTGATCGACCGCTGGTCACTGGCGCGGTCGATCCTGCTGAAGCCATAGCGATCTGCGCCGGACTGGGTTTGATCGCGCTGGGCCTGGCACTGACGTTGAATCAGCTGGCGCAACTGCTGACGCTGATCGGTGGCGTGCTGGTGGTCACTTATCCGTTCTTCAAACGTTTCTTTCCGCTGCCGCAGGCCTATCTCGGCATTGCCTTCACCTGGTCGGTGCCGATGGCTTATGCCGCACAGACCAACGAGCTGCCGCGAGCGGCATGGGTGATGTTCATGTCCGGGCTGCTTTGGACAGTGGCCTACGACACCATGTACGCGATGGTCGACCGCGAGGACGACAAGAAGCTCGGCATTCGCTCCAGTGCCCTGCTGTTCGGCGATGCCGATCGATTCATCATCGGCATCATGCAACTGATGACGCTGCTGGGCCTGTGGCTGATCGGGGACGAGATGGAGCTGGGCCTCTGGTATGGCCTCGGGCTGGCCGGCGCGGCGATGTTTGCTTTGTACCAGCAGATGCTGATTCGTTACCGCAAGCCCGATGACTGCTTCCGCGCCTTCCTGAACAACAACTATTTCGGCATGTCGGTGTTCATCGGCATCCTGCTCGAATACACGTTTAGATAACCGGCGCCGGTCACGTCACTTGCGCTGCGCGCGGGCCACGGCCCAGACTTCGATCCACTCGGCGCCGCCCGCCCTGAGCACCTTGGAGATTTCATTCACGGTGCTGCCCGTCGTGACTACGTCGTCGATGATGGCGATGTGTCGCGCAGCCAGCGGCGCGGTCAGTGCAAACGCGCGCTGGGTATTCTTCAGGCGCTCCTTTCTATCCAGCGTCGCTTGCTCCAGCGTTTCGCGCTGACGAATCAGCACGCTGCTACTCAACGTCAGCTTCAGCGCCCTGCAAATCGGCAATGCCAACTCGCGCGCTTGATTGAAACCGCGTTCTCGATAACGCATCGGCGCGAGCGGCACGGGAATGACCAGGTCGGGTCGCGTGTGACGAAGCGCGAGATGCCGCGCCAACAATTCGCCAAGGATGCGGCCATACGCGAGATCGCCCCGATACTTCAGTCCCTGCACCATCCGATCCACCGGGAACGCATATAGAAAAGGCGCGACACAGGCATCGAACACCGGCGGTTGCTTCAGACAAGTGCCGCACAGCGTGGGCTGAGGCAACTCACTCGGCAGCGGCTCGGCGCAGTGCTCGCAAACGTGATTGTTGAGCGGCAAGTCGCGCTCGCAGCCGGCACAGAGATCGAGGTCTTTCTGGCCCGCTTGCAGGCAGAGCGCGCACTGATGGGGCCAGAGGTGGGCGCCGACGGTCCCGACCAGCTTTCCAATAATGTCGACTGCGCTTCCAAGCATAGGTTGACAGGCTTCCCGGCCGCCGCGAATACTCCCGCCCTGCCTCGGCCAGGCTCCCAGCCTCGGCCGCATGGTGCGTGACGGCTGATCGGAGCATGACGCTTCCGGCCGGGCGCAACGCTCGAATTACTTGAGGTTTGCCGTGGATATCAGCCGTTCCGAAGCCGTCCGCAACGCTACGCTGGTCGATCGCCTGGGTGCCGTGCGCACCGACTGGACATTGGAGGAAGTGCGCGAGCTGTTCGCGTTGCCGTTCTCGGACCTCATCTATCACGCGCAGCGCGTACACCGGCTGTACTTCGACCCGAACCAGGTGCAAATCAGCACGCTGTTGTCGATCAAGACCGGCGCCTGCCCGGAGGACTGTTCCTATTGCTCGCAGAGCGTCCGCTTCGACACGGGCCTGAAGTCCGAGCCGCTGATGGATCTCGACGACGTGATGGAAAAGGCGCGGGCCGCCAAGGCCAACGGCGCGACGCGCTTCTGCATGGGCGCGGCATATCGCAGTCCCAAGCCCAAGCAACTCGCGCAGATCGTCGAAATGATCAAGGGCGTGCGCGCCATGGGCATGGAAACGTGCGTGACGCTGGGCATGCTGACGCCGGAACAGGCGCACGAGCTCAAGGATGCGGGACTGGACTACTACAACCACAACCTCGACACGTCCGAGTCGCACTATAAGAAGGTGATCACGACGCGCACCTATCAGGATCGTCTCGATACGCTCGAAGCCGTGCGGAATGCGGGCATCAACGTGTGTTGCGGCGGCATTCTGGGCCTCGGCGAAAAGGAGCAGGATCGCGCGGAACTGCTCCATACGCTGGCCACCCTACCCAAGCATCCCGACAGCGTGCCGATCAATCAGCTGATGCAGGTACCGGGCACGCCGCTCTACGGCGCGGAAAAGCCGGATGCGTTCGATTTCGTGCGCGTCATCGCCGTCGCTCGCCTGCTCATGCCGCGCGCGCATGTGCGCCTGTCGGCAGGCCGATCGAGCATGAGCGATGAAACGCAGGCGCTGGCGTTCCTCGCCGGCGCGAATTCGATCTTCTACGGCGACAAGCTGCTGACCACGGAAAATCCGGAAGAAGACCAGGACCGCAAGCTGTTCGCCAGGCTCGGTATCACTCCGGAGCCGATGACCGAAACGAGCGCACCGACCTGCTCGCGACGGCACGAAGACGAGCGCGCCGTCGCCAACTGATAGGCCCCGCAGCTCACCCGCGCAGGGTACAAATTCCCGGCCCCTCAGCCGGGAATGCAACTGGTGCTTCTTGCTGTTCCCTCGGCCGGGAATACAGAGCGCAGCTTGCTTCGGTCGGGAATGCAAAGTTGCTGCCCTTCTGCGGCTCTCGGTCGGGAATGCAGCAGCCGTGCATCGTTCGCGAATTCCTGCCCCGAAGGGGCAGAAAAAAAGCAAAAACCAGTCTCCCTCTCCCCGAATCGGGGAGAGGGCCGGGGTGAGGGGCGAGCGCGAACCGGGGAGAGGGCCGGGGTGAGGGGCAAGCGCGAAGCGCGACAATCCCTGCCCCGCGATATCCTCCACCCCATGCCCGATGAGTTCTACCTCGACCCCGCGCGCGTCCGCCGCTCATTCAACCGCGCCGCGCGCAGCTACGACGCAGCAGCTGTCGTTCCGGCAGAAATCCGCAATCGCCTGCTCGAGCGGCTCGATCTCGTCAAACTGCAACCGAAAGTCGTGCTGGACCTCGGCGCCGCCACGGGCCACGCCAGCAAGGCACTGAAGCATCGATATAGAAGTGCCGAAGTCATTGCGCTCGACCTCGCGCCTGCGATGCTGGTGGAAGCGGACCGCCGACAGGGCTGGCTGAAACGCTTTCACCGCGTCGTCGCCGACGCCCATCGGCTGCCCATCAAGGACGGCAGCACGCAGCTGGTCTTCAGCAACCTGATGCTGGAGTGGTGTCACGACCCCGACGCGGTGTTCGCGGAGATCCGGCGAGTCCTGCAGCCTGGCGGACTACTGACATTCGCCACCCTCGGCCCGGATACCTTGGGCGAGTTGCGCGAAGGTTGGCGCAAAATCGACTCGAACCCCCATGTCCACCGCTTCATCGACATGCACGACCTGGGGGATGCCCTGATTCGCGCCGGGCTGGCCGAGCCGGTCATGGACACCGAGCGGTTGACGGTAACTTACCCCCACCTCGACGCATTACTCGAAGAACTGACCGCGAGCGGATCGAGCAATCTGGCCCACGGCCGGGCTCGCGGATTGATGCCCAAAGGCCGCTTGAAGTCCCTGCGAGAGGTAGTCCGCCCGGCCGCTGAACAAGACGCACTACCCGTCTCCGTGGAAGTGGTCTACGGTCATGCGTGGGCCGGCGAGCTGCGGCCCCGGCGTCGCGCGGGGGGTGAAGTACGCGTTCCGATCGCCAATCTGACTCGATTAAAACGTTAATCTTTTTGAAAGACACAGACAGCTACGAAATCAATGTAGGGCCGCTTTGACAATAGAATTTGAACAATGAACGCTCGGGTCGACCTGCCGCCGCCTCGCCCGACCCCGGTGCCCGAACCGGGGGCCCGTCCCATGGAGCGCGTGCTGGAGCTCCGGCCTCACCGGTCGCTCACGCCCAAGACCGCACGCATATTCATCGCCCTGGTGGCCGCTCCCACTTTCGCGGTCGCCCTGATGTTCACGGCACAGGGATTCTGGCCCATCCTGCCATTTGCCGGCCTGGAAATCGGCTTGCTGGCCTGGGCGGTTCGCGCCTCGATGCGCTCGGGACTGGAGCGGGAAACCATCACCGTGACCCAGGACTCCGTAATCGTCAGGCACTGGGATCGCCGTGGCCTGCAGTCATCGGTATTTCCTAGACATTGGGCGAGGGTTACACTCCACGCCCCGCCAGCGGCGCTTCACCCCAGCCGACTCGTCCTGGAGTCGCGTGGTAACGCCTGCGAGGTGGGCAGGTTTCTCACTGAGGACGAGCGCCGCGGCCTAGCGGTTCGTCTCAAGCAGCTGGTGGGGAATATGAACGAGACGCCCGCGCTTTGAACGCAAGCGCGGCGTAGAACTGCGGGCGTGTCGTTAGACCTCGTCCGGCCACGCACGATTCGCGTCCCGTCCGGGGAGCAGGAGCACCCGGGCGAGGTGCGAGCAGAACGAAGCACTTGGGAGCATAAGGGCCAATGAAGATCGTGAAATACGCCGCCGCCGGTTCGATAGCGGGGGCTGCGTTACTGCCCAGCGGGGCGGCGCTCGCGGCATGGGAACTCAACATGCCGGTCGGCGTGACCGAGCTGAGCCGTAACATCCACGGCCTGCACATGCTGATCCTCTGGGTCTGCGTGCTGATCGCCGTCGCTGTGTTCGGCATGATGATCTATTCGATCGTGAAGTTCCGTCACTCCCAGGGCGCGGTGCCGGCCAACTTCGACCACAGCACCAAGGCCGAAATCATCTGGACCATCATCCCGGTCGCCATCCTGGTCGGCATGGCCATTCCCGCCGCCGCCACGCTGGTGAAGATCGAGGACACGCGCGGCTCGGACATGACCGTGAAGGTCACCGGCTACCAGTGGAAGTGGCAGTACGAGTATCTCGATCAGAACGTCAGCTTCTTCTCCACCCTGGCCCGCGACAGCGACGCGGCCCGCCAGACCGGCTCGGGCGCCAATCCATACGAGATCGAGAACTACCTGCTCGAGGTCGACAACCCGATGGTGGTTCCGGTCGGCAAGAAGGTGCGCGTGCTGCTGACCTCCAACGACGTGATCCACTCCTGGTGGGTGCCCGCTTTCGGCATGAAAAAGGACGCCATCCCCGGCTTCGTCAACGAAATGTGGTTCCGCGCCGATGAGCCCGGCATCTATCGCGGCCAGTGTGCCGAGCTGTGCGGACGCGACCACGCCTTCATGCCGGTGGTCGTGAACGTACTATCCGAGGCCGAATACGAGAGCTGGCTGGAGCAGCAGAAGGGCGGCCAGGCAGCCGCGCCTGCTGCGGCTTCGGCGGAGACGGTTGAGAATGCAGCGCCGGCGACGGCCGCTGCCGCGGAGTAAAGAGATCATGGCAAACGCACACGCTCATCACGACAGCTCGCACGCTGGGGCCGCGCACGATCACCACGACCACGGCCCGGCCAAGGGCATCGGTCGCTGGCTGTTCGCGACCAACCACAAAGACATCGGCACGATGTACATGCTGTTCAGCCTGCTGATGTTCTTCGTCGGCGGCGCGATGGCGCTGATCATCCGTGCCGAGCTGTTCCAGCCGGGCATGCAGCTGGTCGATCCGATGTTCTTCAACCAGATGACCACGATGCACGCGCTGGTCATGATCTTCGGCGCGGTCATGCCGGCCTTCGTGGGTCTGGCGAACTGGATGATCCCGCTGCAGGTCGGCGCGCCCGACATGGCGCTGCCGCGCATGAACAACTTCAGCTTCTGGATCCTGCCGTTCGCCTTCACGCTGCTGCTGGCGTCGCTGTTCGTTCCCGGCGGCGCCCCGGCCGGCGGCTGGACCATGTATCCGCCGCTATCCCAGCAGATGGGCGACAGCTTCCCGATGCTGATCTTCGCGGTTCACTTGATGGGCGCGTCCTCAATCATGGGCGCCATCAACGTGATCGTGACCATCATGAACATGCGCGCTCCGGGCATGTCGCTGCTGAAGATGCCGATCTTCGTGTGGACGTGGCTGATCACCGCGTACCTGCTGATCGCGGTGATGCCGGTGCTGGCCGGTGCCGTGACCATGCTGCTGACCGACCACTACTTCGGCACGACCTTCTTCGAAGCGGCCGGTGGCGGCGACCCGGTGATGTTCCAGCACATCTTCTGGTTCTTCGGGCACCCCGAGGTGTACATCATGATCCTGCCGGCGTTCGGCATCGTCTCGGAGATCATCCCGACGTTCGCGCGCAAGCCGCTGTTCGGCTATGACGCGATGGTGTACGCAACCGCCTCGATCGCCTTCCTGTCGTTCATCGTGTGGGCGCACCACATGTTCACGGTGGGCATGCCGCTGGCCGGCCAGATGTTCTTCATGCTGGCGACCATGCTGATCGCGGTGCCGACCGGCGTGAAGGTGTTCAACTGGACCGCGACCATGTTCAAGGGCTCGCTCAGCTTCGAGCCGCCGATGCTGTTCGCGATCTCGTTCCTGTTCCTGTTCACCATCGGCGGTTTCTCGGGCCTGATGCTCGCGATCGTGCCGGCGGACTTCCAGTATCACGACACCTACTTCGTGGTGGCGCACTTCCACTACGTGCTGGTGCCGGGCGCGGTGTTCTCGCTGATGGCCGCCGCCTACTTCTGGCTGCCGAAGTGGACCGGCCACATGTACAACATGAAGCTCGCCAAGGCGCACTTCTGGCTGTCGACCATCTTCGTGAACGTGCTGTTCTTCCCGCAGCACTTCCTGGGCCTGGCCGGCATGCCGCGCCGTATCCCGGACTACGCCACGCAGTTCGCCGACTGGAACATGATCTCGTCGATCGGTGCGTTCGGCTTCGGCCTGTCGCAGCTGCTGTTCGCGTACATCGTGATCTCCTGCATCCGTGGCGGCGAGAAGGCCACCGACAAGGTCTGGGACAGCGGCCGGACGCATGGCCTGGAGTGGACGCTGAGCTCGCCGCCGCCGTATCACAGCTTCGAAACCGCTCCTGAAGTGAAGTAATGGCCAGCGAGATCAGAGATAACGAACGTAAGCGTGGCGTGCAGCGCACGGTCCTGTGGCTGGTGCTGCTCGCCGCGACGTTCTACTTCGGCTTCATCGCCATGGCGGTGATGCGAGCCCACTGACGCGCGAGACGACGTGACCGACCCAGCGCAAAAAAAGGCCAATCGCTCGCTGACCCGGCAGCTGTGGATCTTCTCTGCCGGCTTCTTCGCGTTCGGCTTCGCGCTGGTGCCGCTGTACGACGTCATCTGCGACGTTACTGGTTACGGCGATCGCACCAAGCTGGTGGAAGCCAGCTCGTTCACCGCCGCAGAGGACAAGAACCGGGTGGTGACCATCGAGCTGCTGTCGGACTCGCCGCAAATCGGCGATTGGGAGTTCCGGCCCGAGGTCGGCTCGATCGAGGTGCATCCCGGCCGTTTGTACGAAGCGAAGTTCTACGCCCGCAACCTGCGCGTGCAGCCGGTGGTGGCCCAGGCCATTCCCGACATCGCGCCACGACTGGCGACCAAGTACTTCCACAAGACCGATTGTTTCTGTTTCACACCGCAGCCCTTCGATGCTCTGCAGGAGCGGGAGCTGACGGTGCGCTTCATCGTCGACCCGAAGCTGCCGATGAACATCGATCGCCTGACGCTCTCCTATGCCATGTATGACGGCAAAGGCACGAGCTGACGTTTTTGTATGAACCGGATTTGAACTGACTGGCAGACGTTAAAAGCTATGGCCCACGCAACCACGACGCACGCGCCGTCCGAAAAATACTACGTCCCACACAGTAGCCCGTGGCCGCTCGTCGGCTCGCTGGCGCTGTTCACCACCGTCGGTGGAGCGGCACTGTGGCTGAACCAATCCAATGCCGGTCCCTGGGTGCTGAGCATCGGGTTGCTCATCCTGCTGGTCATGTTCGCCGGCTGGTTCGGCGCCGTGATCAAGGAGAGCGAAGGCCGCTTCTACAATGACGCGGTGGACCGCTCGTTCCGCATGGGCATGATGTGGTTCATCTTCTCCGAAGTCATGTTCTTCGCGGCGTTCTTCGGCGCGCTGTGGTACGCACGTAACTTCTCCGTGCCGTGGCTCGGCGGTGAAGGCACTCGCGCCCTGACCAAGATCCTCCGCGGTGACGACTACGAAGCCACGTGGCCGACCGACGGCCCGGGCGACGTGGGCGGCGACTTCGAGGTGATTCCCGCGTTCGGCCTGCCGGCGATCAACACCGCGATCCTGCTGACCTCGGGTGTGACGATCACCATCGCCCACCACGCGATCAAGTCCGGCAACCGCGCCCTCCTGAACATCTTCCTGGCGGCCACCTTCCTGCTGGGCTTCCTGTTCGTGTACCTGCAGGGCCACGAGTACATCGAGGCCTACCAGCACTACAACCTGAAGCTGACCTCAGGCATCTACGGCTCGACGTTCTTCTTGCTGACCGGCTTCCACGGTTTCCACGTCACCATGGGCGCCATCATGCTGGTGGTGATCTGGTTGCGTTGCCTGAAGGGTCACTTCACGCCGACGCATCACTTCGCGTTCGAGGGCGTGGCCTGGTACTGGCACTTCGTCGACGTGGTGTGGCTGGGCCTGTTCGTATTCGTGTACTGGTTATAACCAGCCAACATCGATCCCGGCGGAGCGCTCGCGCAGTTGGGCGCTCCGACACCTCACTCCAGCCGCCGCTTCATCCGAACGCGGCGGCTTTGTTTTACAGCCCGTGCGGCGTGATCATTCCTTGCGACCACGCCAGCAGCAGGAGCAGGAACAGCAGCACCGACAGTCCGACGCGGACCGACAATGCGTTCACCATCTTCTTCGAGTGACCTTTGTCGGCCACCAGGTAGAACAGGCTCGAGGCCATGGTGAGCACGATGGCGACCAGGCCGGCGATGATGAAAACTTTGATCATGAGACACACTCCCGATCCGGTTCGGCGGATCCAGTCCAGTATATCGTGAGCGCCTCCGACACACCGGGGAAACGCCGCGTCTGGCGCCCGAGTCCGCTCGGGGCGGCGCTGACCGTACTGGGCACGACGCTGCTATTGCAGCTTGGCTTCTGGCAACTCGGTCGGGCCGAGCAGAAACGGATGCTGCTCGACCAATATGCCCGCGGTCAGCAGACCCAGATCGAGATCACCCCGCAAAACGCCGACACGCTGGCTCGCTATCAGCGAGTTGAGGTGTCCGGTCGCTACGATCCGTCGCATCAGATCCTGCTCGACAACATGCCGTCGCAGGCCGGGCAGCCGGGGTATCGCGTGCTGACACCAATGCAGACCGCGGCGGGCTGGTTGCTGGTCGATCGCGGCTGGCTGCCTCTGGGCAGCACGCGCGCGGATTTGCCAGACATCCGTGTCGGTGATGACGAGCGAACGATCACGGGCACGATCGACGACTTGCCGCGAGCCGGCATCGAGCTCGACACACCGGCCATCGATGCGAATGCCCCCTGGCCTCGTGTGCTGAGTTTCCCGAAGCACTCCGTACTCGAACAACAGTTGGGACATGCGCTGCTGCCGGGTTTGTTGTTGCTCGATGCTTCACAACCCGACGGATACGAGCGTGCATGGGAAGCACATATCGCGGTCACACCCGAGCGGCACATTGGCTATGCGGTCCAGTGGTTCGCGCTCGCGGCCGCGGCCGTGATCATTTTCATCGTCACCAGTTTTCGTACCAAGAAGGCAACAGATGAATCGTCCCGCTGAAGCCCGTTCACGCAAACAGATCTGGATTCTGATCGGTGCATTCTTCGCGCCGCTGGCCCTGGCCTTCCTGCTGTATTACGGCCTGGATATCCGGCCGCATGGCAGCACCAACCACGGCGATCTCATTCATCCGCCGGTAACACTCCCGGAGGTGGCGTTGCCGAGCATCGCGGATCAAACATTTGCAGCTGATGCACTGCGCGGCAAGTGGAGCATTGTTTATATCGGCGACGGTGCTTGCGACGAACGATGCCGGGAAGCACTTACGTTGATGCGCCAAACGAGACTCGCCTTGGGCGACGACATGAGCCGTGTGCAACGAGTGTTTCTGGTCAGCGGCAACTGCTGCGACCAGGCTTATCTGGATGCCGAACATAGCGGTCTGTTGCTCGGGCGCATCGACAATCCTGCGGGGCAGACATTATTAGAACCATTCCCCGATACAACACAGGCCAGCACGCTTGGCCGAATTTATCTGGTCGATCCGCTCGGCAATCTGATGATGAAGTACGAGCCTGGTGCGCCGCAGAAAGGTTTGTTGACCGATTTGAAGAAGCTATTGAAGCTGTCGCATATCGGATAACTGTGACAAACTCGCCCCGCAAGCGAGGGAGTGCGCCACGGCATTCTCTCGCGCGGCAGACCGATCATTACAAAGAGGTATCGCGTAACGGTTGAGCTATTGCGTTCCGCAATCGGGGGCTTGCCATGAAATGCATCTACTATCTGTCGCCCACGCTGAAATGCACTCAGGACGTGGCCGATGATCTGCATCGAGTGGGCGTTGAAGATTTCTATCTGCACGTGGTGTCCAGGGACGAGAGCGGCCTCAACAAACAGCACATCCATTCCTCGAATTACCTGGAGACACTCGACATCGTCCGCGACGGCTTCATCGGTGCCGCGCTTGGTTTCATCGTCGGGTTGATCGGTGTTTCCCTGCTGATGTACTTCAAGCCCTTCGGCCCCACCGTGGAAGTTCCCACGCTGGTGTATGCCATTCTGGTGGGCGCGGCCACGCTGTTCGGCGCGTGGGAAGGCGGCCTGACTGGCATTGCAACAGAGAACAAAAAGCTGCGCCGGTTCCGCGACGACATTGCCGCCGGCAAATATCTGATTCTGGTGTACGTGCGCAAACATCAGGAAGCGACGGTGCGCAAGATGATGGAAGAGCGTCATCCCGACGCCGAGCTGGTTGCCGTCGACACTCATGTCATCAATCCATTCACCGACGTGGATCGAGTGGCGCGGCCTTCCCACGGCGTGACTGCGCCCAGGGTCTGACTACCGCTCAAAGCAACACAGCTCAAGGGCAACACAGCTCAAGGGCAACACAGCTCAAGGATCGGCAGAGGGGGTATCGGCGATGGTGATTGCGATCGCGATTATCGTGCTCGTCGTGGCCACGGTGCTGTTTCATTTCCTGAGTCCGTGGTGGTTCACGCCGATTGCTTCCAACTGGGACATGGTCGACTCGACCGTCGCTGTGACCTTCTGGGTCACCGGCATCGTGTTCGTCGCGGTGAATCTGTTTCTGGCCTACGCGATCATTCGTTACCGCCACCGCAAGGGCAACAAGGCGCACTACGAGCCCGAGAACAAGAAACTCGAGTGGTGGCTCACAGGCCTGACCTCGGTGGGCATCGCGGCGATGCTCGCGCCAGGACTGCAGGTCTGGGCCAAGTTCGTGACGGTGCCTGAAGACGCTTCAGTCGTCGAAGTGATCGGGCAGCAGTGGGCCTGGTCGTATCGCTTTCCCGGCAAGGATGGCGAGCTGGGCAAGGCCGACAACACGCTGATCAGCGTCGACAATCCTTTCGGCATGGAAGCGAACGATCCGGTGGGGCAGGACGACGTGCTGGTCTCTCATCCGCAGCTGCATCTCCCGGTCGGCAAGCCGGTGAAGTTCGTGTTGCGCGCGAAGGATGTAAATCATCAATTCGCCGTGCCGCAGTTTCGCGTGAAGATGGACATGGTGCCGGGAATGGTCACCTACTTCTGGCTCACGCCCACGCGCACCGGCGAGTTCGACATTTTGTGCGAGCAACTCTGCGGTATCGCTCACTTCGCCATGCGAGGTCGCGTCGTCGTCGACTCGGCAGAGCAATTCGACACCTGGCTCGCGGCACAACCCACGTTCGAGAAAACCGTCATGGCCGCCAAAGGCGATCCCGCTGCCGGTAAGGCGTTGTTTGCTGCTTGCACCGCGTGCCATGGCGCGCAGGCCGAAGGCAATCGCGAAGTGAATGCGCCCAAGCTCAGCGGTCAATCCGACTGGTACCTGGTGCGCCAGCTGCAAAGCTTCAAAGGTGGCGTGCGCGGCGCGCACGAACAGGATACGTATGCCAAACAGATGATTCCGTTTGCGTCCATGCTCGCCGATGACCAGGCGATCCGCAACGTGGTCGCTTACATAAAGACGTTGCCGGAAGTGCGGCCCGCCGCCAGCGTGGTCGGCAATCCGGTGCGTGGCCGGGAATTGTATGAAACCTGTTCCGCCTGCCATGGCAGCTCCGCGAAGGGCATCTGGGCCACGAACGCGCCGCGCCTGTCGAACATGAGCGACTGGTACATGGCGCGACAGTTACGAAACTTCCGCGACGGCATTCGCGGCGGCCATCCGCAGGACTTCCATGGCTCGCAGATGAGCTCCATGGCGCGGGTGCTCACCGACGACAGGGCCATCGCCGATGTGCTCGATTACGTGCGGACGCTGTGAACGACGCTCTTAATTTGACCTGCGATGAAACCGTAATGCATCTGTGAAGCTCGAACCGGCGCTGGATCGCCGGCCACGCAACATCCAGAAGGAGAGCGACTCGATGGCCTTCGTAGCAATCGCCGATCGCGACCGTGAGCACGCCCTGCACGATCCGCAGAGCTTCGTTCGCAAGTACATCTGGAGCCAGGATCACAAGGTCATCGCCATCCAGTACGCGGTGGTGGCCATCAGCATCGGCCTGGTGGCACTGGCGATGTCGGTGCTGATGCGCCTGCAGCTCGGCTTTCCCGATACCTTCAGGCTGATCGCCCCGCAGGAGTACTACCAGTACATCACCATGCACGGGATGATCATGGTGATCTATCTGCTCACCGCCTTGTTCCTCGGTGGCTTCGGCAACTATCTCATTCCATTGATGCTGGGCGCGCGGGACATGGTGTTTCCGTACTTGAACATGCTCAGCTTCTGGTTCTACCTGCTCGCGGTGCTGGTGCTGTGCGCGGGTTTCTTCATACCCGGAGGTCCGACCGGAGCCGGCTGGACGCTATATCCACCGCAGGCGGTGTTACCGGGGACCCCGGGAGCGAGCTGGGGCATCATTTGCATGCTCGCCTCGCTCGCCATCTTCATCGTCGCCTTCACCATGGGTGGCCTGAACTATGCGACGACCATTCTGCAGGCCCGCTGCCGCGGCATGACCTTGATGCGCATGCCACTGTCGATCTGGGGCATCTTCATGGCGACGATTCTCGGCTTGCTGGCCTTCCCGGCGCTGTTCGTGTCCGCGATCATGATGGCGCTGGACTCGTTGATCGGCACCAGCTTCTTCATGCCGGCCGTTTCCTCGATGGGCGAACCGACGGTGCACACCGGCGGCAGTCCGCTGCTGTTCCAGCATTTGTTCTGGTTCTTCGGTCATCCCGAGGTCTATATCGTCGCGCTGCCGGCGTTCGGCATCGTGTCCGATCTGCTCAGCACGCACGCGCGCCGTAACATCTTCGGTTATCGCATGATGGTGTGGGCCATCCTGGCGATCGGCTGCCTGAGCTTCGTGGTGTGGGCCCACCACATGTATGTCAGCGGCATGAACCCCTACTTCGGCTTCTTCTTCGCCACCACGACATTGATCATCGCCGTGCCCACGGCCATCAAGGTCTACAACTGGGTGCTCACCATCTGGCGCGGCAACGTGCATCTCACGGTGCCGATGCTGTTCGCGATCGGCTTCATCTTCACGTTCATCAACGGCGGCTTGACCGGATTGTTTCTGGGCAATGTGACCGTCGACGTGCCGTTGTCCGGCACGTACTTCGTGGTCGCGCACTTCCACATGGTGATGGGCGTGTCGCCGATCCTGGTGGTGTTCGGCGCGATCTATCACTGGTACCCGAAGATCACCGGACGCATGTTCGACCAGCGGCTGGGCAAGTTCCACTTCTGGATGACCTTCCTGGGCACCTACGCGATCTTCCTGCCGATGCACTACATGGGCATCCTCGGAGTGCCGCGCCGCTACTACGCCTACCCCGACGCCATCCAGTTCATTCCGCCATCGATCCACGAGGCCAATCAGTGGATCACCGTTTCGGCGCTGCTCGTCGCCGCTTCGCAGCTGGTGTTCCTGTACAACCTGGTGCATTCGTACTTCAAAGGGCCGGTCGCCGATCCCAATCCATGGCGGGCAACCACGCTGGAATGGCAAACGCCGGAGACACCGCCGAAGCACGGCAACTGGGGCAAGGAACTCCCGGAAGTGCATCGCTGGGCTTATGACTACAGCGTGCCCGGTGCGCCGGAAGACTTCATTCCCCAGAATGTGCCGCACTCGGAGCAGACACCCGCCGGTCGCGAGCACGGAGTGCCGACATGAGCTTGACGGTCGCGTATGCAGCGCTGGCTACGGGCATCATCGTCTGGGCGGTGCTCGTTACGAAGTTCCGCGCCAAGCCTTGGGAGAGGCAAGCAGCTACTGCTGAGGGTGCAGACCTGCCCGTGGCCTCGCCCAAGCGCATCGGGCTCTGGATTTTTCTCGCAGTCATCACTTCGCTGTTTTGTTTGTTCGTGTCGGCGTACTACATGCGCATGGGCAATCACGCCGGTCATGGCATGCCCGGCGCTGTCGGCGATTGGGCGGCGATTCGCGATCCTTCGATTCTTTGGTTCAACACCCTGCTGCTCATCTGCGGCAGCGTCGCCATGCAATCCGCGAAAGCAGCGGTTGCCCGCAGCCAGGTGCAGCAGGTTCGGGTGCGGCTGTTTGCTGCCGGGCTGCTGACCTTCGCCTTTCTCATCGGCCAATGGCTGGCCTGGCGCGAGCTGCGTTACTCGGAGCTGTTCTCGCCGGCGAATCCGGCCGTCGCCTTCTTCTACGTGCTCACCGCCGTGCATGGTCTGCATCTGGTGGGTGGGCTGGTCGTGTGGGCGCGCACGCTGACGCGATCGCTGCGTAAGGATGTCGAGCTGATCGACGTGCGCCTGAGCGTGGAGCTCACCTCGGTCTACTGGCACTACCTGCTGCTGGTGTGGCTGGGGCTGTTCGCCCTCCTGTTATCGACGTGAGCCTGTCGACTCGAGTCGCCGCTTCGAACGAGAGCAACCATGAGCAACAACCCGACGGCATTGGAACCCGGCTTGCGCGGCGTGGTGAAAGACTGGTCCGCCGACAAACAGGCGTTCCCGGTGCCGTGGGGCAAGGCGATGATGTGGATCTTCCTGCTCTCGGACACTTTCATCTTCACTTGTTTCCTCACGTCGTACATGAACGTGCGCATGTCGACGCTCGACACCTGGCCCAACCCCAGCGAGGTGTTCGCGCTGACGGTCGCCGGTCACGACATTCCATTGCTGCTGATCGCGATCATGACCATGGTGCTGATCACCAGCAGCGGCACCATGGCGATGGCGGTGAACTTCGGTTATCGGCGCGATCGCAAGCGCACCGCGCAGCTGATGTTTGCAACGGCGGCACTCGGCTTGTGTTTCGTCGGCATGCAGGCATTCGAGTGGACCAAGCTGATCGTCGATGAAGGCGTGCGGCCCTGGGGCAATCCGATGGGCGCGGCGCAGTTCGGCTCCTCGTTCTTCATGATCACTGGTTTTCACGGCCTGCACGTGAGCGGCGGCGTGATCTATCTCAGCGTGGTCGCATACCGCGTGCTGACGGGCTTCTACGATCGCAAGGGCACTTACGAAACGGTCGAGATCGCCGGCCTGTACTGGCACTTCGTCGACTTGGTGTGGGTGTTCATTTTCGCGTTTTTCTACTTGTGGTGACGTATCGCTCGGGAGCGATCCGCCACCCGACAAAGCTTTGAGGAGATCGCTATGAACCAGGCGGTGATACAGGACGACATTGCGGAGCAGGTACGCGACTCCTCCAGCCATGCAGGCCATGCCAAGGGCGCCGGACATGCGGCACACGCTGACGGCCAGCAGCACCCGATCAAGCTGTACCTGTGGATCTGGGCACTGCTGTTCGTATTCAGCGCGTTCTCCTACATGATCGATTATTTCCAGCTGCAGGGCGCGCTGCGCTGGACGCTGATCCTGCTTTTCATGTTCCTCAAGGCGAGCTTCATCGTCGCGGTGTTCATGCACATGGCCTGGGAGCGGCTGGCGCTGAAGATGGCCATCCTGGTGCCGCCGCTGACGCTGCTGGTGCTGATCGGGTTGATGGCCATCGAGGGCGATTACACGTTCCTGACGCGGCTGGCGTCGTTCGTGAAATAGGGCACCCGGCAGCGGGACAAAGCGTCCCACGGCGACACAAGACGGGCCGGGGCGATTATCATTGCGCCCCGCTAAAATCGGCCGTCGCTCCAACTGCCTCATGACTCCACGTTTGGTCCTGTTTCGCCGCCTGGCGCTCGCCGGCGTGCTGCTCGCGCTGGTCGTCGTAGTGCTGGGCGCCTGGGTGCGCCTGAGTGCCGCGGGCCTGGGTTGTCCGGACTGGCCGGGCTGTTATGGCCACCTCACCGCCGGCAGCGCGGCCGAGAACGTGGACGCCGTCAACCAGGCCTTCCCGCACCGGCCGTTCGAGTACCACAAGGCCATCAAGGAGATGGTGCACCGGTATTTCGCCTCGGGCCTGGGCATGCTGATCCTGGTGCTCGCCGGCCTGGCCATCGCCAATCGCAAGGACCCGCGGCAGCCGCTGGCTCTGCCGATTGCGCTGGTGGCCCTGGTGATCTTTCAGGGCCTGCTGGGCATGTGGACGGTGACGCTGCTGCTCAAGCCGCTGATCGTGGTTCTGCATCTGGTCGGCGGCCTGACGACGCTGTCGCTGCTGGCATGGCTGGCGATGCATACTCCCGAACCTGCTGCACGTCCGCAGCCTGCCAACGCGGGCTTGCGCAAGCTCGCGGGCGTGGGGCTGGCCGTGCTCGCCCTGCAGATCATGCTCGGCGGCTGGACCAGCAGTAACTACGCCGCGTTGGCCTGTCCCGACTTCCCGACTTGCCAGAACAGCTACTGGCCGGACATGGACATGAAAGATGCGTTCGTGCTGTGGCGAGGCCTGGGCATCGACTACGAGGGTGGCGTGCTCAACCATCCGGCGCGCGTGGCAATTCATTTCGTGCATCGGCTCGGCGCCATCGCCGCCGCCGTCATCCTCGGTGTGCTGAGCGTGCTCGCCTGGCGACGAGGAACCACGCCCGCGGTACGAACAGCAGGGGTCGTACTGGGGCTGGTGCTCATCGCACAACTCATCCTCGGCCCGATCATGGTCATGCGCGCACTGCCGCTGTCCTTGGCAACTGCCCACAACGCCGTGGCGGCGCTGTTGTTGCTGGCCACGGTCCGCATGAACCGCTTGCTCAGATAGTGGCCAGCGGATAGCGGCTAGGGGTTAGTGCAGAGACCCCTTGTTGCGGTCTTTTCTGTTCGGACTAGCCACTAACCACCAACCGCCAACCGCTAATCTGTAGAATCCCTCGCTGGTCACCGCCGTCCCTACTATGTCCGCCGTGGAAACCTCTTCACTTCAGCCCGCCGCCTCCTGGCGCGATTACTACGAGCTGGGCAAGCCGCGCGTGGTAATGCTGATCATGTTCACGGCCATTGCCGGCATGTTCCTGGCGGCACCGGGCTTCCCGCCGGCGAATGCACTGATTTTTGGCACGCTGGGCATCGCGTTGGCGGCCTCGGCGGCGGCCGCGGTCAATCACGTGCTCGACCGCCGCTTTGATGAACAGATGGCGCGCACTCGTAATCGCCCGCTGCCGACTGGTCACCTCACCGAGCGTCAGGCGCTGAGCTATGCGCTGGTGCTGGCAGTGGTCTCCATGGTGCTGCTGTGGGGCTGTGTGAATGCGCTGACAGCCGTGCTCACGTTTGGCTCGTTGATCGGCTACGCCATCATCTACACGGTCTGGCTCAAGCATGCGACTCCGCAGAACATCGTGATCGGCGGTGCCGCCGGCGCAGCGCCGCCCGTCCTCGGCTGGACCGCCGTCACCGGTTCAGTCGATCCGCATGCCTTGCTGCTGTTCCTGATCATCTTCACCTGGACGCCACCGCACTTCTGGGCGCTGGCCATCGCGCGCCGAGATGAATATGCCAAGGCCGGCATTCCCATGCTGCCGGTCGCGTACAGCAACGACTTCACTCGCCTGCATATCCTGCTGTACACGATCCTGCTCGTGATCGTGACCTTGTTGCCGTATCTCACCGGCATGAGCGGGCTGATCTATCTGGCCGCGGCCCTGATCCTCGGTGGCGTATTCCTGTTCCGCGCCTTGCAGCTCAAGGTGCGCCAGGACGCGCGTCTGCCGATGCGAACCTTCGGTTTCTCGATCACCTACCTGGCACTGTTGTTCGCCGCGCTGTTGATCGATCACTACATAGTCATACGGCTGGCATAGCCGCGCCGCTTCATCGTGGCTCCGGCGCGCACACCACGAAGCTCGATTCCCTGGCTGACCGCCGCGGTGATCGCACTGATCGCCTACGGCTCGCTGTATCCCTTCAATTTCAAGCCGGACGTGCACGGCGGCCTGTTCGCCGCGCTGAGCCAGTTGTCCTGGGCACGCGCCGGGCGTAGCGATCGCATCTCGAACGTCCTGCTGTATCTGCCGCTCGGGTTTTGTTTGTACCTGCTGTTGAGCGAGCGGCTTCGCCGTGGCCCCGCGGTAGCCGCCGCGACGCTGCTGGGCTCGTTGCTCTCATTCGGGATTGAAGTCGCGCAGGTATACGTGTCCGCCCGCGTACCGAGTCTCACGGACCTGGCGTTGAATGCGGGTGGAACCCTCCTGGGCGCGGTGGGCGGCATGGGCTGGGCGGGCCTCAGCCACTTGATGCATCTGCCCGCCCGCGCCGAAAAACAAAAGCGCGATCCTGGCGCAGCGTTGTTGATCGGCTTGTGGCTGGCGTGGCGCTTCGCACCCTTCGTGCCGCAAATCGACCTGGGCAAGCTGAAAGCGGCGCTGCGTCCGCTGTTCAATCCCACGTTCGATTTCGTGACGGTGCTGATCTTTCTCACCTGCTGGTTGGTAGTAAACCAGGCCGTCGCCGCGCTGGTGAGCCGCCCGCGACGCTTGGAAACATTGCTGCTGCTGATAGCGGCAGTGCTGATCGGGAGATTGCTGGTGGCGAGCCAGACTTTCGTGCCCGCCGAGCTGCTGGCTTTGCTGTTGTTGCTGCCGATGGTGGTGCTGATGCATCGTCTGCGGCCTCGTCCCCGGCGCGCCGCGCTGGTGTTGGCAGTCGTGGCGTTGCTGATCATCGAGGAGCTGGCGCCGTTCGATTTCTCCCCTCAGGTTGCGGGCTTCGACTTCTGGCCGTTCCTCGCATTGGTCGACTCGGGCTGGAACCTGGCCGCCATCGATTGGGTGCAGGTGTTCGGCAAGTTGTTTCTTTACGGCGCGCTGCTATGGGTGATCCGCGAATGGGGCGCGACCACCGATTTCGCGTTCGGCGTGATGCTGAGTGTCGCCACGGTCATCGAAATACTGCAGATCTGGCTACCGGCCGAGCAAGCTTCCATCACCGATCCGTTGCTGGCGCTGATCGTCGGCCTGGTGTTTCGGTCGTTGTATCGACATCGCGGGCCGAAGCCGTTGGCGGGCGCGCCAGGCAACCTATCCTTGCGGGAAAGGTGAGATCGAGCGCCTCATTTCCCGACGCGCGCGCAGCCCGTGTACTGCTTGCCGTCGAGTGAAGCTCGCGCGGCGTATGCGAAATATTCACCCGACATGTCATCGACACACGCCTGAGCTTCTATCAGCACTTCGATCTTGTGCGCTTCGTTGGCAGCCGTGTACCTGACGGCGCCTTCGGAATTCTGGATCTGCGGCGCGGCGATGGAAATTTCCTTCGGCTCCTCGGGCTGGCGCCAAAGCAGGGCCGCGTCCGTGACTTCGACACCCCAGAAAGGCTCGTTGCCGCGAGCCGCGACGATGTAATCCCCTGGCGGTGCGTCACAACCGCGTGTCTGGCCATCTGGAGCCGCATACAGCGCTTCTTCGAGCAGAAATGTGCCGGCGAAACCTGGCTCGCCGGCCGGCAGATCGGTGGTGCGCTCGCCGTATGCTTCGATGTACAGCTTCAGCGGTTGGTCCGCGGCATTGGGATCCTTCTCGCCAGCGAAGGTGCGCGCGAGCACGCCGTCCGTCTGGTCGATCATCAGCAATTCACGCTGCTCGCCGCACGGAAGGAAGGTGCTGCGCTCAGCGGCAATCTTGGCGATGCCGCGCTTGATGGCGAGCCCGGATTCCGCCGGCGGCTCCGTTGCGGCAAGTGTTCCCGCAGGCGCGTTCGGCGCCTGTGACAGTGATGTCTCAGGCGCCGCCGGGGCCTCCGGCGCGGGCGCTCTGGAGCACCCCGCCACCGTCAGCAAAACCGCGCAAGGGGAAAGTAACATCCCGCGCCAATCACGCATGCACAAGCCTCCCGGCACACCCTGGCCGCACAGCATATAGAATCGGCCAGCCTGCTAGAATGATGTGCTGTTGTACAGCGACTCGGCCATGCCGACATGGCGCCCATGCGACCTGAGTGGCTCCGAGTAGACCCAGAGGACTGATCCTGGACGTTTCCCCATTACTTGAAGGACTTAACGATGCGCAGCGCGCCGCGGTCGCGGCCCCGCTGGCACCGACCTTGGTCCTGGCGGGCGCCGGCAGCGGCAAGACGCGCGTATTGACGCACCGAGTTGCCTGGCTCGTGCAGGTCGAGGGCGCCTCGCCGCACGGCATCCTGGCGGTAACCTTCACCAACAAGGCGGCGGGCGAAATGCGTGCGCGCATCGAGTCCATGCTGGGCGTGCCCAGCGCACCGCTGTGGATCGGCACTTTCCACGGCATCGCGCACCGCTTGCTGCGCATCCATTGGCGCGACACCAACCTCCCGCAAAGCTTTCAGATCATGGACTCGGATGATCAGCTGCGCGCCATCCGGCGGCTGCTGAAAGCGCAGAACCTGGACGAGGAACGCTGGGTCCCCAAAGAGATCATGTGGTTCATCAACGCGCGCAAGGACGAAGGCCTGCGCGCCCAGCAGATCAAGGACGATGGCGACCCTACCAGGCGGCAGTTCATCAAGTTGTACGCGCTCTATCAGGAGCAGTGCGATCGCGCCGGCGTGGTGGATTTCGCCGAGCTGCTGCTGCGCGCTTATGAGCTGTTTCGCGACAACGCCGCGCTGCTCGACCACTATCGCCAGCGCTTCCGTCATGTGTTGATCGACGAATTCCAGGACACCAACACGATTCAGTATTCGTGGTTGAAGCTGCTGGCGGGTCCGGACGGTCTGCCATTCGCGGTCGGCGACGATGACCAATCGATTTATCGCTGGCGTGGCGCGCGAGTGGAAAACCTGCAGCAGTACCGCCGCGATTATCCCAACGTGCAGCTGTTCCGCCTGGAGCAGAACTATCGATCCACCGGCAACATTCTCGCTGCCGCCAACGCGCTGATCGCCAACAACAGCGGCCGGCTCGGTAAGAACCTGTGGACCAGCGGCGACCAAGGCGACCCCATCAAGCTCTACGCCGCATTCAACGAGCGCGACGAGGCGGACTTCGTCGTCAATCGCATTCGCGAATATGTGATGAAGGGCGGCCTGCGCAGTGAATGCGCGATCCTGTACCGCTCCAACGCGCAATCGCGAACGTTCGAAGAAGCGTTGCTGTCACATCGCATTCCGTACCGCGTGTACGGCGGCCTGCGGTTCTTCGAACGCGCGGAAATCAAAGACGCGCTGGGCTATCTGCGGTTGATCTTCAACCGCACGGACGACGCCTCCTTCGAACGAATCGTGAACTTGCCCACGCGCGGCATCGGCAACAAGACCCTTGATGTCGTGCGCAATTACGCCCGAGCCAACGCAACATCGATGTGGGAAGCCGCGGGCGCCAGCATCAAGGAGATTGGCGCGCGTGGCGGGCAGGCCCTGCACGCGTTCATGCTGCTGATCGAGCAGATGGATCAGCAAACCCGCAACCTGCCGCTGCACGAGCAGGTCGATCACGTCATTCATGCGAGCGGCCTGATTGCTCATTACCAGCAAGAGAAAGGCGATCGCGGCGAGGCGCGCGTCGACAACTTGAACGAATTGGTCTCGGCCGCGCGCGGCTACGAGCCCGAAGGCGACACCGAGACTGCCCCGCTGGCCAGCTTTCTTGCGCACGCCGTGCTGGAATCGGGTGAAGAACAAGCCGGCGCTGGCGACGATGCCGTGCAGATGATGACGCTGCATTCGGCCAAGGGTCTGGAGTTCCCAGTGGTGTTCCTGTGCGGCATGGAAGACGGTTTGTTTCCGCACCAGCGCTCGATCAGCGATGTCGAGGGTCTCGAGGAAGAACGTCGCCTCTGCTACGTGGGCACTACGCGAGCCATGAAGCAGCTGTATCTCACCTATGCCGAGCAGCGTCGGCTGCATGGCGTGGACAGTTATGGCACGCCGTCGCGCTTCATCAAGGAAATTCCCGCGATGTTGATCGAAGAGATCCGGCCGCGCATCCAGATCTCTCGCCCCATGTATTCGGCTCACCGGAACATGGGCGGCCGGGTGCAGGAGGATCCCGCCAGCATGGGCGGTGTGCGGCTGGGCCAGCGCGTGCGTCATGGCAAATACGGCGAAGGCACCGTGCTGGATCTCGAAGGCCAGGGCAGCCACGTGCGCGTGCAGGTCAATTTCGAGCGCCAGGGCACCAAGTGGCTGATGCTGGCGTACGCGAATCTGGAACCGGTATGAAAATAATCATCCTCGGCGCCGGACAGGTGGGCCGCACCGCCGCCTACCACCTGGCGCGCGAAGCTGCCAACGAAGTCACGGTCGTCGATGTGCAGGACGAGTTGCTGCGCGACCTGCAGGATCGTCTCGACATTCGCACCTTGGTAGGCAGCGGCACGCAGCCCAGCGTGCTCGAAGCCGCCGGCGCGCGCGATGCGGACATTTTCATCGCGCTCACCAACAGCGACGAAGTGAACATGGTCGCGTGCCAGATCTGCTGGAGCCTGTTCAACAAGGATGCGACGCGTATCGCGCGCATTCGCTCCGCCGACTTCACCAAGCACACCAAGCTGTTCTCGCACGAGGATCGCGCGTTCGCCGTCGATGTGCCGATCAGCCCCGAACAGCTGGTGACCGATCATGTCGTGCAATTGATCCACTATCCCGGCGCGCTCCAGGTGCTGGATTTCGCAGACGGCCGCATCCGGCTGGTCGGCGTCAAGGCATGGCGGGGCGGCGCGCTGGTCGGTCAGCAACTGAAGCAGTTGCCGACGCACATGCAAGGCCGTGACGCCCGCGTGGCTGCGATCTATCGCGGCGGCCAGAGCATCAAGCCGGAAGGCACCACGGTCATCGAGCACGGCGACGAAGTGTTCTTCATCGCGGCCCGCGAGGACATTCGCCTCGTGATGAACGAGATGCAGAAGCTCGAAGATCCGGTGCGTCGCATCGTCATCGCCGGCGGCGGCAACATCGGCTTCCGCCTCGCGCAGCGCCTGGAAGGGGAACATCAGGTCAAGCTCATCGAGCGCGATCCTCGCCGTGCGCGGCGTGTGTCGGAGCTGCTGAACAACACCATCGTGCTCAGCGGCGACGCGGCGGACGAAGAGCTGCTGCTCGAGGAGAACATCGACAGCGCCGATGTGTTCGTCGCGGTCACCAACGCGGAAGAAGCAAACATTCTGTCGGCGATGCTGGCCAAGCGGCTGGGCTGTCACAAGGTCATGGCGCTGATCAACCGGCCCGCCTATGCCGAGCTCATGCAAAGCGGCTCCATCGACATCGCCCTGTCGCCGCAACAGGTGACGATCGGCTCGCTGCTGGCACACGTGCGGCGCGGCGACGTGGTGCGCGTTCACTCGCTCCGACAAAGCGCGGCCGAGGCGCTGGAAGTCATCGTGCACGGCGTGCAAGGTGAAGGCCGCGTGATCGGTAAGCGCATCGAGAACATTCCTCTTCCCGAGGGAACGACCATTGCCGCCATCGCACGCGGCGACCAGGTACTCATCGCGCATCACGACACCATGATCCAGCGCGACGATCACGTGATCCTGTTCCTCACCGACCGCCGCCACGTCGAAGCGGTCGAGCGATTGTTCGATGTGCCACGCCGGCATGCCAGATAAGCGCTCGCGATGAACTTCCTCACCGTTCAGCGGATCCTCGGCCTGTTGCTGATGATCTTCAGCGTGACCATGCTGCCGCCGGTGGGCGTGGCGCTCTACTACGGCGACGGCCACTGGCAGCCGTTCCTCGATTCCTTCGGTGCGTTGCTGGTCGTGGGTGCGTTGGTCTGGTGGCCGGCGCGCAAGGCGATTCGAGACCTGCGCGTGCGCGATGGATTCTTGATCGTCTCGATGTTCTGGATCGTGCTGGGCCTGGCCGGAGCCGTGCCGCTGCTGCTTTCGGATAAACCGGAGCTCACACTCACCGATGCGGTATTTGAGGCCGTGTCAGGGTTCACGACCACCGGGGCTACGGTCATCGTCGGGTTGGAGGACTTGCCGATCTCCATCCTCTATTTTCGACAGCAGATTCAGTGGCTCGGTGGCATCGGTATCGTGGTGCTGGCGGTGGCGCTGTTGCCGATGCTGGGTGTCGGCGGCATGCAGTTGCTGAAGGCGGAAAGTCCGAGGCCGGCGAAGGATGTGCGGCTCACGCCCCGCATCACGGAGACGGCGAAGGCACTGTGGGTGATTTATGTGACGCTGACGGCGCTGTGCGCGGCCTGCTATTGGATGGCGGGCATGACGCCGTTCGATGCGATCGCGCATAGTTTTTCGACGGTGTCGACGGGCGGTCACTCGACGCATGACGCGAGCCTGGGCTACTTCGACAATCTGGCAGTGGAGGTCGTTGCGCAGTTGTTCATGCTCCTGGGCAGCGTGAACTTCGCGTTGCACTTCTTCGTGCTGCGCTATCGCCGAGTGCAGGATTACTTTCGTGATCCGGAGTTTCGAGCGTTTCTGGTTCTGGCGACCGCGTTGTTCGTGCTGACGCTGGGCATGCTGCTGGTCGATAACGTGTACGCGACCGAGAAGGCGATGAGAACGGCGGTGTTCCATGCGATCTCGGCGCAGACGGGAACGGGATTCTTCACGACTGACTACTCGCTGTGGCCAGGAGCGATTCCGGTCATCCTGCTGCTCGCCACGTTCATCAGCGGGTCGGCGGGGTCGACCTCGGGCGGCATGAAAGTCATTCGATGGTTGCTCATCTGGAAGCAGGGTCAGCGAGAAGTGCAGCGCCTCATCCATCCGAGCGCGGAGATTCCAGTGAGGTTGGGCAGCAAGCCGGTGGATTGGCGCATCATCGATTCGGTGTGGGGATTCTTCGCGGCGTACATCATTTTGTTCGCCGTATTGATGGTGTTGATGATGATCGCGGGCGCGGATCACACGACGGCGTTTTCGGCGATTGCGGCCTGCATGAATAATTACGGCGTCGGGCTTGGGGAGGTGTCGTTGAACTTTCGAGGCATTTCCGAGCCGGGGAAGTGGTTGTGCGTGATTGCGATGCTACTTGGGCGCTTGGAGATTTTTCCGCTGTTGGTGATTGCTACGCCTTCGTTCTGGCGGCGCTGATCTTCGGAGCGGAGCCTCGGTGGCTCGCAGCGCCAGGATGGGGCTGCCGATGCGGCGGTGGTGGCGGTAGGCTGTTGAAGAAGAAGAGAAGAAATGAATCTTCGTCTGTGGCTTTCGTTAGCGTGAGCTACGGTATTACGTGCGAGTGTCGGCTGCTTGTTGTGAAGCGTTGGCGCGCTTCAGCGAACGCCTTGCGCGCGTAGCTGCGCTTCTTGCGCTTCTACGTTCTTGCCTCGGGCGCGCAGGGATTCTGCGATCAGGCTCCATGCCGACGAGTTTGCTTTGGGCGAATTGACGGACATGGAGGCGGCTTTGCGGCCCATGTTTTCTGCTTGCACGTAGTTGCCTTCGGCCTGACGCACTTTGCCGAGCTCGATCCAGAGCAGGGGGTTGTCGGGTTCGATGCGCAGGGCGCGTTCGATGGAGGACGCGGCGACGGGATAGTTCTTGGACTTCAGTTGGATCTGGGCCTGGTTCACCAATGCGCGAGAGGCGGCGCTCAGCGTGGGTTCGCGAACGACGGGCGCGGGCAGCGGCTCGGGCACCTCGGAGGGTTGCTCGGGCGGCGGGACCGGGCGGGTTTCTACCGGAGGCTCGGTTTGCGTGGGAGGAACGGGGGCCGGCGGGGCCGGGGTTTTATAGGGTTCGGGGACCGTGCACGCCGAAACGGCGATGGCGGTTACGAGCCAGGAAAGGTGTCGCTGCCAGGTTCTCACGAGTGATCAGACCATCGTCAACCGAAAAAGTGTTCGTCGCCCGTCCGGGAACCGATTCGGGCTCCTGAATCCCCATCGGGCCGCCTCCTGGCAAAGCTCACTGGCGCGTGATGCCGCGCCACCATTCCCTGGCCCGCTCGCCGAATTCGCCGAATACGTTGGTTTCGCACGCCGGCTGCATCGGCAGCTGCGTGCCCTTGGGTACAGCGATCGGTATGGGCTCTTCGCCACAGTCGGGCCGGGCCGCCAGCCCGGTGGGGAATTCTATCCAGGTTTCTTCCAGGCTTTCCGGCAACGGTGCGCTCCAGGAGGTTGTTCCAAGACTGGCCATCAACCGTGACCAGACGGGGAGCGAGCCGGACGAACCGGTGAGCCCGGTGGGTGTGTTGTCGTCGTGGCCGATCCACACGACGGCGAGATGGCTGCCGGAGAAGCCGGCGAACCAGCTGTCGCGATAGTCCGAAGAAGTGCCGGACTTGCCGGCGACCACCAGTTGCGGCGGAAGGATGGCCCGAGCACCGCGGCCGCTGCCGTGTTGCATGACTTCGACCATCATTCGATTCACTTGATAAACGGCGTCCGGGCTGGCCACAGGTGTGACCTCGAGGGCGAACGATTTGAGCGGCTCGCCCTGCGCATCGACGACTGCACGCACTGCGCGCAAGGGCGTGCTGAAGCCGCCATTGGCAAACGCGTTGTACAGCTGCGCTACTTCCAGTGGCGAAACATCGAGGGAGCCGAGCAGCACCGACGGTAGCTTCGGCGGCTCGCGCTCCAGGCCGAGTGCCACGAATTCGCGCGTCACCTTCGGCAAGCCGACTTCCAATCCCAGGTGCACTGTTGCGAGATTCAGCGATTGCGCCAGTGCGCGGACCAGCGGCACGGGACCGTAATACTCCTGGGAAATATTTTTCGGTTCCCACACCTGGCCATTGTCGAGCTTCACCGAGACCGGCCCATCCTCGACGATGGACGCGGCGGTGTAGTTGCCGGTCTCGATCGCAGCCAGATAGATCACGGGCTTGACCAGCGAGCCGATGGAACGTTTCGCGTCCAGGGCGCGATTGAAGCCGGCGAATGCCGCCTGTCGGCCACCGACCATGGCAATCACTTCGCCATTCTGCGGCGCGGTGACCACCACGACGCCCTCGAGCGGCGTCTTGGCCTTGGTCTTGCGAGTTTTCTCGATGCGATCGAGCTCCTCCGTGAGCACCTTCTCGGCTTTGGTCTGCACGGTCGGATCGAGGGTGGAGAAAATACGCAGGCCCGCTTCGGTGAGGTCTTCTTCGCGATAGTCACGTCGCAAGGTTCGACGCACCAGGTCCAGGAACGCGGGGTAGTAACCACCACCGGCCTGCGTGCCGCTGCTGACGACGCCGAGCGGACGCTTGGCCGCCTTCTGAGCCATCGCGGGGTCGATCACGCCATGCTCGGCCATGAGCTTCAGCACCAGATCGCGCCGCTCCCGAGCCCGCTGGGGATGTCGCCGAGGATCGTAGTAGGAAGGGCCGCGAACGATGGCCACGAGCAGCGCGACTTCATGCAGTTGCAGTTCCGCGAGTGGCTTGCCGAAGTAGAACTGACTGGCGAGGCCGAAGCCGTGAATGGCGCGCCGGCCGTCCTGGCCGAGATAAATCTCGTTGATGTACGCATTCATCAGGTCCTGCTTGCTGAAGTGCACTTCCAGCAGCATGGCCATGAGGGCTTCCTCGACCTTGCGGCCGAGGGTGCGGCGGTTGTCGAGGAAATAGCTTTTCACCAGCTGTTGCGTGAGTGTGGAGCCGCCCTGCTCGATCTGACCAGCGCGAAGGTTCACCCACGCGGCGCGGATGATCGCGGAGAAGTTGACGCCCATGTGGGTGTCGAACTTGCGGTCTTCGACCACCTTCAGGGCCTTCGGTAACAGACTCGATACTTCTTCCGGCGTGACGACGACGCGGTCTTCGCCGTGAATGGGAAAGATGCTGCCGATCAACAAGGGATCGAGGCGGAAGATGGGCACCTCCTCGTTGCGGCCATTGCGCATGTCCTGGATGGCGTTGCCGCGGGTGTTGATGGTGAGGAGCTGCGGTTCCTGCAGGGCGTCCCAGAATTGGAAGCGCCGGTTGATCAAATCGACACGTGTGCCGCGACGGCTATAGCTGCCGGGATGCTGAGCTTTATCGACGCGCTGATAGCCGAGCCGCTTCAATTCCTCTTCGAGCGTGTCGGCGCTGAATGTCTGGCCGACGTACAGCTCGGTGGGTTGTGCATACACCTGGGCCGGCAGGGTCCAGCGCCGGCCTTCGAACTGGCTGGTGATGGTGCGATCGAGGCTGAACACCCAGACAGTGAAGGCGATGGTGGCGACACCGAACACGAGGGCGGCGCCCGCGAAAATCCGCTTCCGGTGCTTTTTCAGTGCTCTTTTCAGTGCTCTCATCTCGTATGTGCATCATCCGCTGCGGGACTGCCGGCCGTTGACCTTGCGGCAGAAATCGGGCAAACCCGTGGCAACTTCTGCGGCCCGTCGCGGCCGGGTCTGGTGCCGGGCACGGATGCTACATCGCCATGACCTTCCCTGCCCCTGATCTCGCCGCCCCTGGCCACCTCTTCCTGCCTGAACAGCAATGCCGCGGATCTGAACGGGCCGCATATGGTTTGGACCGCTACTCTCGACCTGTCGTTGCAGTAGACGATGCCGTCGAGAGGCGGCGCCTGGCTTCGTCGGCCAGCGGAGCTGGAAGTTCACGATGTACTTCACCGCGTTCTTCACCTTGTGTTTCAGGAATGCGGCGATGGACCAGTACGGGGCGCAAGCCGAGATGGACCTCGGAAATGAAGATGCTCCGGAAGCGGGAGTCCGGTTTGGTCGCCGGACCATGACAGGTCAGAAGCTGTCATGAAGGGATGCGGAGGCTGAATTGCGAGAGCTGGCTCAGGAATGCCACCGTAAATCAAGTATTTCCCATATATAAGCAATAGCAACCCACTTTAGACGCTATATTGGCCGATTGGTCATAACCATGTATCCAGAAACACAGTAGACACGCTATGTGGAGGCTAAAATGTCTCCACATAGGCATCTTTTGCAACTCTTGTTACATATCCATCTGTAACCAGCGCCTTCCGGCCCAATAGTGGGACAGTTCTGGTTCGCTTCTAGGTTTTATGGGCCTCGTGTGGAGAACAACGGCCATGACTGAAACTTCATAAAGTACCCCTGCGCCTCGGCTATTCTTGCCCGCCACACCCACTTACCAGGCTCCCATGATCGGTCTGCTCCAGCGCGTTACCCATGCCGAAGTCCGTGTCGCCGGCCGGCTGGTCGGGTCCATCGAGAAGGGATTGTTGGTCCTGGTGGGGGTGGAGCGAGGCGACAGCGAGGCCCAAGCCGATCGGCTGCTGGAACGGCTCTGTACCTATCGCGTTTTTGAAGACGCGGACGGCCGCATGAATCGCAGCTTGCAGGACATTGGCGGACAGCTGCTGCTGGTCTCGCAGTTCACACTAGCAGCGGATACGCGCAGCGGCACGCGACCGGGGTTCAGTCCGGCGGCTCCTCCCGAAGAAGGGCGGCGACTGTTCGATTATCTGGTGGAACGGGCACGGTTGCGGCTCGGTGCTGTCCAAACCGGAGAGTTTGGGGCGAACATGCAGGTCAGCCTTACCAACGACGGTCCCGTGACGTTCTGGTTACAGGTACCACCGGCGCCGGTAGCACGGGAGCCGTCGTAGGATGAGGCAAGAGTTTTCCAGTTCTGCCGCCACGTCGTCACCCGCTTTTGGCGTATGATCCGGCGGCTTTGCGAAGCGGGAGAGTCAAATGGGCATCGGTTTCAAAGAACTTCTGATCATCCTCGCCATTGCGCTGCTGATCTTCGGCGCCAAGCGCTTGAGGACGATCGGCTCGGATCTGGGCAGCGCGGTCAAGGGCTTCCGGAAGGCCATGGATACGGAGGACGAGAAAGAGACGCAGCAGCTCAACTCGCCCCAGAAGGACGCGGACTTCGGTACCACCGCGGACAAGGCCAGCAGCAAGTCGTCCAACGCTTGACGCACTGATCCGGCTCACGTCGCGATGTTCGAAGTCGGTTTCACCGAGATCGTGCTGATCCTGGGCCTGGCACTGTTGGTGCTGGGGCCCGAAAAGTTGCCCGGTCTGGCCGAGAAGGTAGGCCGGTGGACTGGTCGTGCCCGGGCCATGGCGCGTCAGCTGCGCACGCAGCTGGAACAGGAGGTCACTCTCGATGAGATGACCAAGTCTCGTCCGATGCAGGCGCCGCCGCAGCCTGAAACCGCAACACCCCCGTATACGCCCGATGTTTCCGCTACTACGCCGGCCGAGTCTGCTCCGGCAACCGACCCGACTCCATCGACTGAGCATGCCGCAGCCAGCGACAAGCCGCACAACACCGGCGGCCTGGACCTGCAAACCATGGTCTCCGGCATGGAGCCGCCGCCGCAATCGGCTGCCGAAACGCCCCCCGATAAAGCTGTACGCGATACAGCCGTGCAGTGAGCTCGCGCATGAGTGCTGACGAGCGCGAAGAACTGGCCGAAGGCTCTCTGATCTCGCACCTGGTCGAATTGCGCGACCGGTTGCTGCGTGCGGTCATCGCCGTCGCCATAGTATTTGTTCCCTGCGCGATCTACTCCAACGAGTTGTTCACGCTGGTGGCCACGCCGCTCATCGAAAGAATGCCGAGCGGTACATCGATGATCGCGACCAGCCTGGTCTCCCCGTTCCTCACGCCGTTGAAGCTGGCGTTGTTCGTTGCGCTGTTCCTGGCGATGCCATACGTGCTCTATCAGGCCTGGGCATTCGTAGCGCCAGGCTTGTACAAGCACGAGAAGCGCTTCGCGGTGCCGCTGCTGGCCTCCAGCATCGTGTTGTTCTATTGCGGCGTAGCCTTCGCCTATTTCGTCGTGTTCCCGCTGATGTTCGCGTTCTTCACCACCGCGGCGCCGGCCGGCGTGCAGATGATGACGGACATGGCGAACTATCTCGATTTCGTAGTGCTGCTGTTCTTCGCCTTCGGCGTCGCATTCGAAATCCCGGTGGCGACCGTACTGCTTGCGTCCACCGGCATGGTGAGCGTGGACACCATGGGCAAGAACCGCGGCTACGTGCTGCTCGGCATCTTCGTCGTTGCCGCGTTCCTGACCCCTCCTGATGCGATATCGCAGTCGTTCATGGCGGTGCCGATGTACCTGCTGTACGAGATCGGCATCCTGGGCTCGCGCCTCATGGTCCGGCAGCGCCAAAAGAGCGCCGATTCGGCTCAGGCCTGAACACTTGTCGAGCACGCGCGCGGCAGGCGATTGAACACTTCGGTATACACCGAAGCCGCCTGACGAAGCCCGCAGCGCCCAAGCTTGCTCCGCGGCGCATTCTTCGGTGAGACTGCGCCTCCATGACATTCGTCATGCATGACAGTCCGCGCCTGTTTCGCGCGGACCTCCATAACAACAGCCGCTCGGCCTCTTCGAGACGCAGGGAGACTCTTCCCGTATGAATCAACCCGTCGAACGCGATTCCACGCATGGCCCGCAGATCTTCGGGCAGCCGCGTGGCCTGATGACGTTGTTCGCCACCGAGGCGTTCGAGCGCTTCACCTACTACGGGATGCGCGCCATCCTGATCCTGTTCATGACGGCGGCCATCGCCGACGGCGGGCTGGGACTGGACGATCGCACCGCCAGCGCGATCTACGGCCTGTACATCTCCGGCACCTACCTGCTATCGCTGCTCGGTGGCTGGATCGCCGATCGACTCATTGGCCAGCAGCGGGCAGTGTTCTGGGGCGGCGTGCTGATCATGCTCGGCAATGGCTGCCTCGCCACTGGCAACACCCAGCTGTTCTTCATCGGCCTGCTGGTGATCGTGCTCGGCGTGGGGCTGCTCAAGCCCAACATCAGCGCCATCGTCGCGCAGTTGTATCCCGAAGGCGGCTCGCGCCGCGACGCTGGCTTCTCGATTTTTTACATGGGCATCAACGTCGGCGCCACGCTCGGTTCCTTGTTCGTGCCGATGGCCGCGCACGCATTCGGTTGGAATGTCGGCTTCGCATTGCCCGCGATTGGCATGTTGATCGGCCTGGTGCAGTTCCAGGTCACCAAACATTATCTGGGGACGTCCGGGGTCGTGCCGATGGGCCAAACGGCGAGCTGGACTCCCATCGTTGGTTTCATGGTCGTGCTCATCGCAGTCATGGCGGCTACGTTGCTGGGTTGGCTGCAGCTCGATCCCGTGGTCGTTTCCAAAACACTCAACTGGGCTTTGGTGGCGCTCGCCGCCGGGTTCTTTGCTTACCTGTTGTTCTTCGCCGGGCTCGAGGGTGACGAGCGCAAGCGCGTGATTGCGATGATCGCCTTGTTCATCGCCTGCGCGATGTTCTGGGCAGGCTTCGAGCAGGCCGGCGCGTCGTTCAATCTGTTCGCCGAGCGGCACACCGATCGCGTCATGTTCGGCTGGGAATTGCCGGCCGGCACGCTGCAGGCGGTAAACCCGTTCTTCATCATCCTGTTCGCGCCGGTGTTCGCGGCGATCTGGGTGAATCTCGGCCGACGCAATCTCGATCCGTCGGCGCCCGCCAAGTTCGCGGTCGGCTTGATCCTGATGGGCTTTGGCTTCCTGGTGATGTTTCTCGCCGCGCGCTACGTGGTCGCCGGCGAGCAGGTATTGCCCACCTGGCTGATCCTCACCTACCTGCTGCATACATTCGGCGAGCTGTGCCTGAGCCCGGTGGGCTTGAGCTCCATGACCAAGCTGGCGCCGGCGCGCTTCGTCGGTCAGGTGATGGGCTTGTGGTTCCTCGCGACCGCGCTCGGCAACAACCTCGCCGGCCAGTTCGCTGGCGAGATCGATCCGAACAACCTGCCTGGCATGCCCGGCCAGTTCCTGTATCTGTTCTGGTGGGGCTTCATCGCCGGCGTGGTGTTGCTGGTGCTGACGCCGTTCATCCGCAAGATGATGGCGGGCGTGAAGTAAGCTGCCGCGAGCCACGCTCGCCACGAGTTCTGGAGAGGAGCTATGACTCGTCGTTATGTGCGACTGGCCGCCACGATCGCGGCTGTTCTGGCAATAGCGGGTTGCGAACGCAAACAAGAGCAACCGGCCACGCGGGCGGAGAGCGGCGATGAGTTCGTGGAACGAATCAATCGCGAGTTGATGGAACGTGCTCGGGAAGAGAGCGCCGCTGCCTGGACCTATGCGAACTTCATCAATGTCGATACCGAGTTGCTGAACGCAAAGGCCAGCGAGCGTGGGCTGGAATATTTCAGCAGCGCGGTCGAGCAAGCCAAAGCATATCAACCGGACCAGCTCAGCCCGACGGCCGCGCGCGCCATTCAGTTGCTGAAGCTCGGTGTCGCCGCGCCCGCGCCGCCCGATCCGGCCAAGCGTGCCGAGCTGGCCGCCGTCACTTCGAAGATGGAAGGCATGTACGGTGCGGCGAAGTACTGCCCCAGGGGTCCGGACTCCTGCAAGGATCAAACTCAACTCACCGACATCCTTGCCATCAGTCGCAATTACGACGAGCTCACCGAAGCGTGGACCGGCTGGCATTCGACAGCGCGCCCGATTCGCCAAGACTATGTGCGGTTCGTCGAGCTTGCGAACGAAGGCGCGCGCGAACTGGGCTTCGCCGATCTGGGCGCGATGTGGCGCTCGAATTACGACATGCCGCCGGATGACTTCACCAAGGAAGCGTCACGGTTGTGGCAGCAGGTCAAGCCGCTGTACGGCTCGTTGCATTGCTATGTGCGCGGCAAATTGCAGAAAACTTACGGCGAGGAACGCGTCCCCTCGGGCAAGCCGATCCCGGCGCAATTGCTCGGCAACATGTGGGCGCAACAATGGGGCGAGATCTATCCGCTGGTCGAGCCCTATCCCGGCGCCACCGATGTGAATGTGACGGCGGCGCTGGAGAAACAGAAATACGATCCGCTTCGGATCACGCAATCGGCCGAGAACTTTTATGTCTCGCTCGGCTTCCCCAAGTTGCCGGAAACATTCTGGGAACGTTCGCTGCTGGCCAAGCCGCGTGACCGCGACGTGCAATGTCATGCGAGCGCCTGGAACATGGATGGCAAAGAAGATGTACGCATCAAGCAGTGCATCGAGCCGACGCAGGAACACCTGATGACGGTGTATCACGAGCTCGGCCACGTGTTCTATTACCTGTCGTACAAGGACCAGCCCTACCTGTTCCAGAGCGGCGCGCATGACGGCTTCCACGAAGCCATCGGCGACACGGTGAATCTGTCGATGACGCCAGCGTACTTGCACCAGATCGGCCTGGCCGGCGCGGTCAAGCCGGGCCAGCAAGCTACGATCAATCAGCAGATGCGCCTGGCGCTCGACAAGCTGGCGTTCCTGCCGTTCGGCAAGCTGATCGACGAGTGGCGCTGGAAGGTGTTCTCGGGCGAGATCAAGCCGGAGAATTACAACGCGGCGTGGTGGCAGTTGCGCGAGCAATATCAGGGTGTGGCCGCACCGGTAGCGCGTAGCGAGGAGGATTTCGATCCGGGCGCGAAATATCACATCCCGGCCAATACGCCGTACACGCGATATTTCCTGTCCTACATCCTGCAGTTCCAGTTCCATCGCGCGCTGTGCCAGGCGGCCGGCTTCCATGGCCCGCTGCATGAATGTTCCATCTATGGCAACGAGGCAGCGGGCCAGCGTTTCCGGGAAATGCTGGCGCTCGGCCAGAGCCAACCCTGGCAGGACACGCTGGAAAAACTGACGGGCACGCGCGCAATGGATGCTTCGGCCATCACCGAATATTTCGCACCGCTGATCGCCTGGCTGGAAGAACAGAACAAGGGCCAAACCTGCGGCTGGTAACAACATGAACACAACTGCGACTCAGTCCCCGCCGCAGCTGACTGCGCGGGCGATCATTTTGTCGATCGTGCTCGCCGTGATCCTGGCGGCCGCGAACACTTATCTCGGCCTGTTCGCGGGGCTCACGATTGCAACAGCGATTCCCGCGGCCGTCGTGTCGATGGCCGTCCTGCGGCTGCTCGGCGGTGGTCACATTCTCGAAAACAACATCGTGCAGACCGGCGCGTCGGCGGGATCGTCCATCGCCGCCGGTGTGATCTTCACCGTGCCGGCACTGGTGATTCTCGGGCATTGGACCGATTTCAAGTATTGGTGGGTGCTGGCAATCGCCGGCCTCGGCGGCGTGCTGGGTGTGTTGTTCTCGGTGCCACTGCGTCGATCGCTGATCGTCGAGCAACAGCTCGCCTTTCCCGAAGGCAAGGCCGCGGCCGAAGTGCTCAAGGCGGGCGAGAATCCGGCCAGCGGTATTCGCGTACTCGCCGGCGCCGCCGGCCTGGGCGGTTTGGGAAAACTGATCGCGGCGAGCGGCTTACGGCTGGTGCCGGACTCGGCGGCGTTTGGTGGCTTCGTCGGCAAGGGCATTGCATACATGGGCACCAACCTGTCGCCTGCGTTGCTCGGCGTGGGCTACATCGTCGGTCTCAACATCGGCATCGTGGTCGTGGGCGGCGGCATCCTGTCGTGGAACATTGCGATTCCGATCTACAGCGCGTTCTTCCTCGACGGCAATCCGGAGCTGGCAGCTCGCTTGGTGGATGCCAGCGCCGAAGACGCGGCTGGCGCGATATGGAGCTCGCAGATCCGTTATCTCGGCGTCGGCGCCATGCTGGTAGGTGGCATCTGGACGCTGATCTCGCTGCGCAACTCACTGATGTCCGGCATTCGCAGCGGCCTGGAGGCGGCGCGCGCCGGAGCGGCCAAGGTGGTCGCGGAGACCGAAAAAGATCTGCCGATGAAAGCGGTGCTGGTCGGCCTGATCGCCTTCACGCTGCCGCTGGCCGGGTTGTATCACGCCATCGTCCAGGACCTGGCCGTGTCCGTACCCATGACCATCATCATGATCGTGGCCGGCTTCCTGTTCAGCTCGGTGTCGGCGTACATGGCGGGCCTGGTGGGCTCGTCGAACAATCCGGTATCCGGCATCACCATCGGCACCATCCTGTTCGCTTCATTGGTGCTGGCCGTGCTCATGGGCAGCAACGCCCCACTCGGACCGGTGGCGGCAATCGTGATTGGCGCGGTCGTTTGCTGTGCCGCTGCTGTGGCGGGCGACAATCTGCAGGATTTGAAGTGCGGCTACATGATCGGCGCGACGCCGTGGCGCCAGCAGTTGATGCTGGCGATCGGCGCGATCTCGTGCGCGTTGGTGATGGGGCCGGTGCTGAACTTGCTGGCCAAAGCGTATGGCATCGGCGTGCCCACGCCGGAGCATCCCGACCCGCTGCTTGCGCCACAAGCGACGTTGATGGCGTCGGTCGCGAAAGGTCTGTTCGGTGGCGAGTTGCCCTGGGATTTGATCTGGATCGGCGTGGCAATCGGTGCCGCGATCATCGTTTGTGACGAGATCCTGAAAAAGCGCGGCGCGCACTTTCGGACGCCGGTGCTTGCCGCTGCGGTGGGTATCTATCTGCCGCTCGATCTAACGGTGCCCATTTTCGTTGGCGGACTACTGGCGCACCTGGTGGAGCGCGCGGCCGGAGTGCATGACAACCCCGAGGCCGCGGAGAGAGTTCATCGCAAAGGCGTGCTGTTCTCGGCGGGCTTGATCACGGGCGAAGCGCTGATGGGCATTCTCATCGCCGTTCCCATCGTGACCAGCGGAGCATCGGACGTGCTGTCCCTGCCCGCGGCATTGCACTTCGGCGAGTTGTTGGGACTGGCGATCTTCGCGGTGGTCGGCTGGATCCTGTATCGGGTCGCCAGGCGCGGCGCGCTCGAGCCCACGCCCTGAGCAACTCCAGCGGCTGACGCGCTTACTTCCTCATGGAGATCACTTCGACCCGGCCGCTGTTGGCGATCATGCCCGAGGCCAGCCACGAAGTGATGCTGACGATGAGGGAGGCGCCCACCGCGGTCCAGAACCCGCTGATGGAGAATCCGCCGAGCAACAGCGCGACCAGGCCCAACATGCCGGCGTTGATGACCAGCAGGAACAGTCCCAGCGACAGCAGGGTCAGCGGCAGCGTGAGAATGACGGCAATGGGCCGAACGATGGCGTTGACGATGCCGAGCAGCACCGCCGCCGCGAGCAGGGTGAAGGGACTGTCGAAAATCAGCCCGTCGAAGATCTGGGTGGCCAGCCACAACCCCAGGGCAACGATGGCGGCTCGCAGGAAAAATCCGGTCATGGCGCAATCCTCGTGACGCAACAGCGGCGCGGGTCCGGCCAGCAGGCAAACGAAGGCCGGCCGGTGCCCGGCGATGATACGACCGATATGGAGTCGGTCGGAAATTTCCTCAATGGGATGCGTAGATGATGTTGCCGTCTGCGCAAACCTACGTAGGTGCCCCTCTAGCCTTGATCCTCGTAGGGCTTACTCCGGCGCGCGACGCAGGGCGCGATCCTGTTGCATGTTTTGCTCCGCCAGGATCATCAGCTCCTTGGGATAGAGATGATCCTCGGGGAAGTTGGCGGTGCCGACATTCACATTGGCCCGGATCAACCGGTTCGCCACCGAAACCGTGCCGGCATACACGTTGTTTCGGATGCGCGTGGAGATGGCCGCGCCCATCGCCGTATCCGCCTCGGTCAGCAACACCACGAACTCGTCACCACCGAGCCGAGCTGCCACGTCCGACGTGCGAATGGAACGCGTGATAGCGGCCGCCACGGCTCCCAACACCTGGCTGCCCGCATCGTGGCCCATCGTTTCATTGATAAGCGCCAGGTTGTCCACGTCGACCACGACGACGGTGTACGGCCGGCCGAAGCGCTCGGCCTTGCGGTGTTCCTGCTGCAGGATTTCTTCGAACGAGCGCAGGTTCAACAAGCCGGTCAACGCATCCGTCGAGGCCAGGTCGCTGATCCTCTGCACGGCGCTGTGCATCTGACCGATCAAGGCTGCGATGACCAATGCCACCGCCGCGCCGGGCGCCAGTACGCTCAGCAATCGAACGCCAAACTCGGGTGTATCGATATCGACCTGCGGTGTGAGCGCGCCGAGCAGAAAGCCCAGCGCCGCGATGGCCGCCGCCAGCAGCAGTACGATCCACCAGCGCCCGAACGCCAGCGCCGCGCCGACCAGCGGAATGAGATATAGCGGCACAATGAAGCTGTGCGCCGCGCCCGTGGCGATTGCAAACAAAGTGATGCAAACGATCAGCGAGGTGATGTCGACGCCATGTTGGCGCGCGAGCGGTCGCTGCAAGGCCGGGACGATGCGTGCGAACAGAATGCTGAACGTCAGCAGACCCAGCGCCGCGACCGCCAGCATGGGCTGGCTCACCGATGCGGGCACGAAGGCGAATTGCAGCGCGCCGATGGCGAGCGTCAGCAGCTGGAGGCACAACAGTGCCCTCGCCGCAAATCCCTGCGTCTGGGCCGCTGCAGGCTGAGCGGAGCGCATGCAGTCTTACGGAGCGCGACTCTGCCGAATGGCACCGAGCGTCTTCTGCCGCAGGGTGTTCAAGGCCAGCTGCAGCTCGAGATCGTGCTCGAGTTTGCCGTAATTCTCGGTCACATCGACGCTGTCCCGCTGCGTCGGCAGATCCTTGTCGTTGACGACCACGTCCGGCTTGATGCCCTTCTCGTGAATCGAAGCGCCGGAGGGCGTGAAGTACTTCGAGGTGGTGAGCTTGATGGCATGGCCGTCGGACAGCGGCACCACCGTCTGCACCGAGCCTTTGCCGTAGGTCTGGCGGCCGACCAGCGTGGCACGGCGATGATCCTGCAAGGCGCCGGCGACGATTTCCGATGCGGAGGCCGAACCGCCGTTCACCAGCAGCACCATCGGTGCGCCATCGAGCGCGTCGCCCGGGCGAGCATCCATCTCGAATCGGGCGTCCGCCGCGCGGCCATTCGCCGTCACGATCACGCCTTCTTCAAGGAACACATCCGACACTCCGACCGCGGCTTCGAGCACACCGCCGGGATTGTTGCGCAGGTCGAGCACCAGACCGTTCAGCGGCGCACCGTTCTTCTTTTTGAGGCTGGCCAGCGAGCGCTCCAGGTCCGGCGCGGTTGTTTCGCTGAAATGTGAGATCCGAACGTAACCGACGCCGTCATCGAGCAACTGCTCGCGCACGCTGTGAACTTGCACGGCGGCACGCGACAGCGTGAATTCCAGAGGTTCTTCCCGATCGGCGCGCGCGATGCTGATTTTCACCGCCGTGCCCGCCTTGCCACGCATGCGGTCGATGGTGTCCGTGAGATTCTCGACGCTGACCGGAATGCCGTCGACGGCCAGGATGGTATCGCCAGCCAATACACCAGCCTTCTGCGCCGGGGTGCCTTCGATGGGGTTCACGACTTTGACCACGCCATTCTCGAGCGCGACTTCGATGCCGACGCCGGAATATTCGCCCGTGGTGCTGATACGAATCTCGTCGAACTCCTGCGGGTCGAGGAACGCGGAGTGCGCGTCCAGGTCGGCGATCATGCCGCGAATGGCGGCCTCGATCAGTTCCTGGTCGGAAATCTGTTCGACGTATTCATTGCGGACGTGCTCGAGCACTTCGGCAAGCAGGCGCGCGTCTTGCCAGGGCACCGCCCGGCTGCTCTGGGCACCCACAGCGGTCGCCGGCCGCTCGATCTCCCGTTCGGCCTGCACCGTGCGGCCCACCGAAAGACCGAAGCCCATGACGACGCCAACGCCCAGGATCAGCGCGAAGCGGAACGGCATAACTACCCGTGACATGACACCGAGGGGATCAGACTTCAAGTTCGATGGCCTTTAAACATAGTACACGTCCGGCCGGCGGCGACAATGCGGCCCACGCCGTTGCGAAGCACGGACGCCGTTCAAAGAATGGACAAACAAGGGCCGGCCGGCCCGGCGACCGGGCGCGAACTGTGACCCCGGTCCACGATCGCGCCAAGGCTCTCAGGGGGCCACCCGCAGCCGCAATCAGTTCACCGCTGAATCGGCTGCCCCCCGACTCGGACGCCCGGAGGCTGCTTGCCCACCGCGCCCGCCTGACCCCGCCGGACCAGCTCGGCGAGTGCCAGCCAATCCTAAAACCCTGCTTCGCGATCCCTATTTCGCGGCACGGCCAACTAACGTTTCATCAACCAGGCCGCCGGATCGAGCGCCTCGCGGCCCTTGCGGACTTCGAAGTACAGACCGGGCTTGCCCAGGCCCGCGGCGTCGCCGACGGCGGCCAGTACGTCGCCCGGGGCAACACGATCGCCTACGCGGCGATACACCTGCTCATTGTGTCCGTACAAGCTCATGTAGCCGCCACCGTGATCGAGCACGACCAGCAAACCCAGGCCGGGTAACCAGTCCGCGTATACGACACGGCCATAGTATGGCGAGCGAACTTGCGTACCGCGGTCAGCGGCAATGACCATGCCTTGCCACTTCAATGGCCCCCCGGCGCGCAATTGCCCAAAGCGTGCCAGCACAGAACCTTTCACTGGCCAGGGCAATTTGCCTTTCACGCGCTGGAAGGGTTGCTCGGCAAGCTCGGGAAACTCCTCGATAGCCCGCCGCAATGCTTCAACCAGTTTTTCCAACGCCTGGGCTTCCCGCTGCAGTTTCGCGAGCTCGTCGTTGCGATTTTTTATCTTGGATTTCACCTGCGCGAGCGTACGGGCGCGCTGGTCGCGTGCGCCGGCAAGTGCTTGCACATCGCGCGCCTGATCCTGCTCGAGTGCTCGCAGTTTTTCGGTTTCGGTGGCGATGCTTTCCGACAGCAGTTCCAGATGCGCCAGATGTTCGCTGATCGCAGTGATGCGTTCGGCACGTGCACGTCCGAAGTAACCGTAGTAGGCCATCATCCGCCCGAGCCGGGCCGGGTCCTGCTGATTGAGCAGCAGCTTCAGCTGTTCCTGACGGCCATTCATGTATGCCACCCGCACCTCCGCGGCCAGCGCGTCGCGCTCGTCCGCAATGCGCTTCTGGGTGGCCTGCTGTTCGGTCTTCAAATCGGCCAGGCGGTTTTCCGCAGCGATCCGTCGGGCCCGGACCTCGGACAGACGCTCGCGGGCCGACTGAATCTTCAGCTCCGCTTCTCGGACCTGTCCGGCCAGGGCGTCGCGGCGCTCGGCTTCGGCCTGGATGGAGCGGCGGATGGAGTCGATCCGGTTGCGAACCCGTTTGAGCTCGGCTTCCTTGGCGGCGGGCGAGGCGGCCGCCCGGGCTTGAAAAGCACCGCTGCCCCACCCACCAAAGGCGCACAGGACGGTCGCGACAACGGCCGTGGCGAAACGCAGATTTGACATTGCTAGGCGAATACCAGCTCGTTCCGGCGCCGATAAGTGCGGCCAACTGGCCGCGATGGTGGCAGATCCCGATGACCAGCGGGGTGGGGAACTTGGCGGAGTGGCCCGGCTGTTATACTTCGCGCCCTTTTGCCAGCCCCGTGGGTAAATCCCCGATCTGCTGCGATGAATCGATTCTTTGAATACACCACCAACCATCCATTCCTGGTCGCCGCCGCGGCGATTCTCGCCGTTCTCGCCGTTGTGATCGAGATGCGTCAGCGCGCTCGCGGCGGTAACAGCGTCGGCACCGCAGATGCCGTGCGGCTGCAGAACAGCGGCGCACTGGTGGTCGACGTTCGGGACAGCAAGGACTACGAGGCTGGACACATCATCGAGGCGCGCCACATCCCTGCGGCTGAAATTGCCAGCCGCGCGGAATCCTTGAAGAAATTCAAGGAAAAGCCGGTCATCGTCTATTGCGATGGCGGCTCAACCTCGGCCGGAGCCGCGCGTCAGCTGCGTGCTTCGGGGTTCACTAAAGTGGTCACCTTGAGTGGCGGCCTGAACAGCTGGCGACAGGAAAACCTGCCGCTGGTGAAGGGCGCGGCCAAGAAAGACGGTAAGCATTAAATGGGTTCAAGCGATGCAGCGGCCGCCTCGGCCAGCGAAATCATCATTTATTCCACCGCCTGGTGCGGTTACTGCCAGCGAGCACGCAATCTGTTGGAGCGCAAGGGCGCGCAGTTTCGGGAAATCAAGGTCGACGAAGACCCCGGCGAACGCGAAACGATGATGCAAAAGAGCGGCGGACGCCGTACCGTGCCGCAGATCTTCATCGGCGAGCGGCACGTGGGCGGCTATGACGACCTCGCGGCACTCGATCGGGCCGGCGAATTGGATAAACTGCTCGCCCAATTGCCCAGGTAAGGGCGCCCGGCCGGTAGCGGCCGGACACTACTATTCGACGAACGCGACAGAGGATTCGACATCATGGTTGACGAAGTACCCGCGCCCAACGGCCAGATCGGCGATCCGAACGCGCCGCAATTCGCGCCGCAGGCCGTATATCTGAAAGACGTGTCTTTCGAGGCGCCGACCGGGCCGCGCGTCAATCCGAACACGAACCCTACGATCAACCTGAACCTCAATACCGCGGTGAACGACATCGGCGGTGACATGAAGGAAGTCGTGTTGACCGTGCGCGTGGAAGCGCAGGCGGATGACAAGACCCTGTGGTTGGTCGAGCTGCAGCAGGCAGGTGCGTTCGGCCTGCGCAATGTCCCAGCACAGGACATGCAGCGCCTGCTCGGCATCTTCTGCCCGAACTATCTGCTGCCTTACGCGCGCCAGGTGATTTCGGATCTGCTGATGAAGGGCGGCTTCCCGCCGTTCCTGCTGCCGCCGGTGAACTTCGACGCCCTGTTCGCCCAGGCCGCGGCCCGCGCTCAGCAACAGCAGCAGCCGGATGCTCCGGGCGCCGCTTCGGTGAACTGATCTCGCCATGTCCGCGCCAGAGGCCGCCATCGCGGCGCCCGAAGGCTCAACATGCGTGGTGCTTGGCGCCGGCTCCTGGGGCACGGCGCTCGCGATCCAGTTGTCTCGCGTCGCGCTCCCCACTTTGCTGTGGGGACGCGACGCGAAGCATCTCGCCGAGTTGCAACGCGACCGGCGCAATGTCCGCTATCTGCCCGACGCGCCTTTTCCGGAACAACTGCGCATCGAGCCTGATCTGAAGGCCGCGCTGCAGGTCAGCCGCGACATCATCGTGGCTGTGCCGAGCCATGCGTTGCGCGGGATGCTTCAGGAGATCGCGCCTCATCTGCAATCCAACGCGCGCGTTGCCTGGGCCACCAAGGGCTTTGAACTGTCCACTGGATTGCTGCCTCATCAGGTGGCGCGCGAAGTGCTTGGCTCGCACGTGCCCACTGCTGTGATTTCCGGGCCGACGTTCGCTCGTGAGGTCGGTGCTGGATTGCCCACGGCAATGACTATTGCCGCGACCGATCCGACCTATGCAGCCGAGCTGGCGCAGCGCTTTTCTGGAGAGAACTTCCGAGCGTATACGTCGACCGATATCACTGGCGTCGAGGTCGGCGGCGCGATCAAGAACGTGATGGCGATCGGCGCGGGCATTTCCGATGGGCTCGGCTTCGGCGCGAACACGCGCATTGCGCTCATCGCTCGCGGGCTTGTTGAAATGACGCGGCTGGGCGTGGCCCTGGGCGCGCGAAAAGAAACATTCATGGGACTCGCCGGGCTCGGCGATCTAGTGCTCACCTGCACGGACAATCAGTCGCGCAATCGTCGCTTCGGGTTGGCGCTGGCGTCTGGCGAAAACGTGGATGCCGCGCAGAAGACGATCGGGCAGGTTGTCGAGGGCGTGCTTGCCGCCAGCGCGGTTCGTACTGTTGCTCAGCGCGCAGGCGTGGAAATGCCGATCTGCGAGCAGGTCTACCGTGTGGTGTATGAAGGCGTCGCGCCGAAAGATGCGGTGAAAGAGTTGATGACTCGGGCGCTCAAGCCTGAGTGAACTGGAGTTGCCGCCAGGCTTCGTACACGACGACGGCGGCGGCATTCGAGAGATTGAGACTGCGGTTGCCGGGGCGCATGGGAATCGTCAGTCGTTGCTCGGCGGGACAGGTTTCCAAGAGTTCTTGCGGCAGCCCGCGGGTTTCCGGTCCGAATACGAAGGCGTCTCCGGCTGCGAAGCGCGGCTGGTCATAGCGAGCTCTGCCTCGCGTTGAGATCGCGAACCAACGCTGCACCGGCAGCGCGTGGAAACATTCCTCCAACGAATCCCAGGCCCGGACATTCGCCAGGTCCGCGTAATCCATGCCGGCGCGCCGCACGGCCTTTTCACTGATATCGAAACCGAGCGGACGGATCAGATGCAACGACGAGCCGGTGTTGGCGCACAGGCGGATGATGTTGCCGGTGTTCGGAGGAATCTCCGGCTGATAAAGGATGACGTGGAACACTCGGTAAGAATGAAGTGACTGGTGATTAGTGACTGGTCAGAGCTCGTTCATGGGGCGGCGTGGGCCGCGGACCATGGAGAACTAGCTGATTTCCAGCGGCCTGCGGCCGACTCCGAACGATGAAAGGGGTTCCTCTGACCAGTCACTAATCACTAGTCACCAGTCACTTCTGTTGGGCTATTCGTCGTCCATCGCCAGCTCCTTGAGCTTTCGGGTCAGCGTATTGCGACCCCACCCCAAGAGCTTCGCCGCTTCCTGGCGTCCACCTTCGGCCTTACGCAGCGCCGCGCGAATGAGCGTGCGTTCGAACTCGGGCATCGCATCGTCGAGCAACGGCGTTTCACCCGCGGCGAGACGCTTCTCGGCCCAATTCGTGAGTTGGCGTGTCCATTCATCCTGCAATTTGGCAGGCCCGGGTACACCGCCGAGATCGCTTGGAATATCCTCCGCCTTGATCTCGCGGCCCGGCGCAGTCACCGTCAGCCGACGGCACGCATTCACCAGCTGACGGACGTTGCCCGGCCAGTCGAAGTTGGATAGCGCCGCGGCCGCCTCCGGGGTCAGCGTCTTCGGCTCGACGCCGAGCTCGACCGCCGCTTCGGTCAAGTAATGCATCAGCAGCTCGGGAATGTCCTCGCGACGCTGACGCAGCGGCGGCACTTCGATGCGAATGACATTCAACCGGTGCAGCAGGTCCTCGCGAAACAGATTCTGCTTCACCCGTTCTTCCAGGTCCTGGTGAGTCGCCGCGATCACTCGCACATCGACGCGCACCGGCACCTGGCCACCCACGCGATAGAACTCGCCTTCGGCCAACACACGCAGCAGCCGCGTCTGCAGTTGCGGCGACATGTCACCGATTTCATCGAGGAACAGCGTGCCGCCGTCCGCTTGTTCAAACCGGCCACGGCGCTGAGCATCGGCGCCGGTGAACGAACCTTTCTCGTGACCGAACAATTCCGATTCGAGCAAGTCAGCGGTGAACGCCGACGTGTTCAAGGCGATGAAAGCCTTGTTGGCGCGCGGACTGTGACGATGCAGGGCCCGCGCCACCAGTTCCTTGCCGGTGCCGGACTCGCCGGTGATCAATACCGTCATGCTCGAGCGCGACAAGCGGCCGATCGCACGAAACACTTCCTGCATGGCCGGCGCCTGGCCGAGCATCTCAGGAATGCGCCGTGCCTCGGTGTTCGCTTCCTCGACGCGTGTCTTCTGCTGAGCCGCGCGACGCACCAGGTCGACGGCCTGGTCGATATCGAACGGCTTGGGCAGATATTCGAAGGCTCCGCCCTGGTAAGCGGCAACGGCGCTGTCCAGATCGGAATGCGCCGTCATGACGATCACCGGCAGGTCCGGTTGATTGTCACGAATCTCGGTCAGCAGCTCGAGGCCGCTGCGGCCCGGCATGCGAATGTCCGTGATCAGCACATCCGGGCGATCCCGACGCAACGCCGCCAGCGCGGTGTCCGCATGATCGAACGCGGTGGGAGCCATGCCGCCTTGCCGGAGCGCGCGCTCCAGAACCCAGCGGATGGAGGCATCGTCGTCGACGAGCCAGACGTTAAGAGGCTTGACCGGTGTCTGCAACATGGAATGGCAACAGGATAGTAAAGATGGTTTGACCTGGCCTGCTCGCGAATTCGATCAGGCCGTCGTGACGACTCACCAGGTCTTGCGCCACTGCCAGACCAAGTCCAGTACCGTCGGCTCGCCCCGTGACGAGCGGATAAAACAAAGTATCGCGCAGCTGTTCGGGCACACCCGGCCCGTTGTCTTCGAATTGGACGCTGGCGACCAGTCGATGTCGGCGTGCGCCGATGTTGACGTTGGTGAGCGCACGAGTGCGCAACACGAGCCGTCCGCCACGCCCGTCGTTCTGATTCACGACCGGGGCCATGGCCTGCATGGCGTTGCGGCCCAGATTCAACATCGCCTGAATGATGAGATTGCGATCCAGGTGCAGCGGCGGCAGGCTCGGATCGTAATCGCGATCGATCACGACACCCGGCGGTGCATCAGCGGCGAGCAAGTGACCCACGTGCTGTAGCAGCTCGTGAATGTTGATCAATTCTTTGCGCGGCAGATGTCCTGGACCGAGCAATGTATCGACCAATGTCACCAGCCGATCCGCTTCGCTGATGATGACGGTCGTGTACTCACGCATCGACGCGTCATCGAGTTGTCGTGCCAGCAATTGCGCAGCACCACGCAATCCACCCAGCGGGTTTTTGATCTCATGCGCGAGTTGCCGGATCATCAAGCGGCTGCCGCCGATCTGGGTCAGCAACGCCGTTTCACGCGTGATGCGCTGATGCTGAGTCGCATCGCTGATTTCGATCAGCACGGCGCCAGGCGCACCGCTCTCTTCGTAAGGTGCAACAGTGCAGTCGACGATCAGCTCGCTATCGCCATAGATCGGCCGCAGGGCCAGCTCACGCCGCGAGAACGGGCGCGATGTCGTGGCCGCTCGATCGATCACTTCATCGAGCACGGCCGAATCTTCCAAGAGTTCGGCAAGCGGCCGGCCGCGCACTTGATTGCGGCTGACGCCGAACAAGGTCTCGGCGGAGACATTCAGATAGAGCAGCGAACGATGCGCATCGACGATGAGCACGCTGGTGCTGAGGCTGTCGAGGATGCGTCCGGAATCAGCCATGATGCGGGCCATTGGCGGCGAGGGCTGTGCGGCCATTGGTATCCTTCACCATGCCAGCCGCAAAGGAAGGAACGACGCGACCGCTCGAGCGAGCGGCGCGCACCGAAGATTTTACTTGCCGGCCTTCGGCCCAGCGGGCGTGGGTTTGGCTGGCTTCACGACCGGCATGTTGGTGCGCGGATCGATCGCAGGCGTATCGCCGTTGAGCGCGGCATAGGTTGGCTGCTTGGTGGGCATCTTGTTGCCCGCCGTGCGCTTCGGCTTGTTGTTCCGCAGTGCCGGACCGACCGGCGGCTGCGCAGCGGATTCCTGCCGCACATGAAAAGTGACCACGGGCGTTTCTTGAATCTTCTGGCCCTGCTGGGTAGACACGACGGCTTTCACCGTATGAGTGCCACGCGGCACGTTGGTGAGCTCGTGGCTCATCGCGCCGCTGTAACCCTCGACCGGAGAGCCATCCAGATACAAGGAAACCACATGACCCGAGTTGATCGCCGGCGTCGAAGCCAGGCTCACGCGGACCACACCCCCAGTGTTGATGATGGCCTGGTCCTGCTGCGGGCTTTCCACCACGAAGCGCGAATACACCGGGCCCTTGGTAGTGACTTCCCGCGCAGGGGGAGAGTACGTAGGCGCGGGTGTGGAGGCGCGCTTGGTACCGCCGCTCAGTTCCACTTTCTCGGCACCGGCGACCGGTTGATCCGAGTAGTGAGTGACGCCTTGGTCGTCCACCCACTTGTAAACGGTCTGCCCGGCGAATGCCGGCACCGCCAGTGCGAGGAGAACATATAGCGCCGTACGCATATGTAATGAGCATAGCCGCTTCGCCTCGACCTGACAAAAGCGGTGACGGCGTAATTGTGACCGCCGTCACCCTTGGTCCAGTCTCTCGAAAAGAGTCATCTACGGCGGCCCCGAGAATGCTGGCTCGGAGCTGAACGCCGGGCTCGTCCCACCCGGCGCCCAACATGAACCGCCGCTGACTGCTGTCGTTACACGCTGTAATACAGCTCGAACTCCAGCGGATGCGTCGACATACGCACCTTGGTCACTTCCTGCATCTTCAACGCGATGTACGCGTCGATCACGTCGTCGGTGAACACGCCACCGGCCTTGAGGAAGCCGCGATCGGCATCCAGGGCCTGCAGCGCCTGTTCCAGCGAGTAGCACACTTCCGGAATGTTCTTCGCTTCCTCCGGCGGCAGATCGTACAGATCCTTGTCCGCGGCTTCGCCCGGGTGGATCTTGTTCTGAATGCCGTCGAGGCCGGCCATCATCATGGCGGCGAAGGCGAGGTACGGATTCGCGGTGGAATCCGGGAAGCGCACTTCGATACGACGACCCTTCGGGTTCGACACCCAGGGAATACGGATGGAAGCGGAACGGTTGCGTGCCGAGTACGCCAGCATCACCGGCGCTTCGAAGTGCGGCACCAGGCGCTTGTAGCTGTTGGTGCTCGCGTTCGTGAACGCATTGATGGCCTTGGCGTGCTTGATGATGCCGCCGATGTAATAGAGCGCGAGGTCCGACAGACCGGCGTACTTATCGCCCGCGAACAGCGGCTTGCCGTCCTTCGAGATCGACTGGTGCACGTGCATGCCGCTGCCGTTGTCGCCGACGACGGGCTTCGGCATGAACGTCGCGGTCTTGCCGTAGGCGTGCGCGACGTTATGGATCGCGTACTTCAACATCTGCACTTCGTCGGCCTTGCGCACCAGCGTGTTGGCATTCACACCGATTTCGCACTGGCCGGCGGTCGCCACTTCGTGGTGGTGCACTTCGACCTTCATGCCCAGCTCTTCGAGCGCCACGCACATGGCCGAACGGATGTCCTGGAAGGAGTCGACCGGCGGCACCGGGAAGTAGCCGCCCTTCACGCCCGGGCGGTGCGCGGTGTTGCCGCTCTCGTACTTCTTGCTGGAGCTCCAGGCGGCCTCGACGGAATCGATTTCGAAGAACGAGCCCTGCATGGTGGTGCCGAAGCGCACGTCATCGAAAATGAAGAATTCGTTTTCCGGGCCGAACAGCGCCTTGTCGCCGATGCCGGTGGACTTCAGGTAGGCCTCGGCGCGCTTGGCGATCGAACGCGGGTCGCGCTCGTAACCCTGCATGGTGGAGGGCTCGAGCACGTCGCAGCGGACGATCAGCGTGGTTTCCTCGAAGAAGGGATCGAGCACGGCCGTCTCCGCATCCGGCATGAGCACCATGTCGGACTCGTTGATGCCCTTCCAGCCGGCGATCGAGGAACCGTCGAACATCTTGCCGTCGTCGAAAAAGCTCTGGTCGACGGTGTGCGCCGGCACGGTCACGTGTTGCTCTTTGCCGCGCGTGTCCGTGAAGCGCAGGTCAACGAACTTGACCTCCTTCTCTTTCAGCATGCTGAGGACTTCAGCGGGGGTCGTCATGAGTTCTCCTCCGGTAGACAGCGAGATTGAGGTGTCCCGGGTCGCTCGCCGCTACGACGCCAGGAGGTTGTTGAGGCTGTCCGGCCGATTCGCATCGGACGAAAACAGACCAAAGCTGAGTAAGTGGGGCTTGGGCCACGAAAATTGCAGGAAGCATGCCAGCGCACCGTGATGGCGCAAGCGCTTGGATTTGATGGAGGTAGGCGGAAAAAGCTACAAACTGGCGCTCCAAAATGGAGCATGGGCGGCCCATATTGCACCAAATTTGTGCATTTTGGTATTGGAGCGGGCACCAAAGTGCGGCAATCGGCCGCAGTTGCCCGGGCGCCCCAGCGCCGCGACGCGCTGCGCGGCTTCGAACATAACCCGCACGGTATACTCGCGCGCTTTTTAACGAACCAACCGGACCCCAGATGGCCGCACCCAAAGCCGTCGTCCCGCCGCGGACCTTTCAGGAATTGATCTTTGCGCTCCAGTCGTACTGGTCCAAGCAGGGGTGCGTCATCCTGCAGCCCTACGACATGGAAATGGGCGCGGGGACCTTCCATACCGGCACCTTGCTGCGAGCCGTCGGCCCGGAGCCCTGGAGCGCGGCATATGTACAGCCATCCCGCCGGCCGACGGATGGCCGCTATGGCGAGAATCCCTTCCGCCTGCAGCACTACTACCAGTTCCAGGTGGTCCTCAAGCCATCGCCGCCGGATATCGTCGATCTGTACCTGGGCTCGCTGGCGGCGCTCGGCTTCGATCCGCTCACGCACGACATTCGCCTGGTCGAGGACAACTGGGAGTCGCCCACCCTGGGCGCCTGGGGCCTGGGCTGGGAAATCTGGCTGAACGGCATGGAAGTCACGCAGTTCACCTACTTCCAGCAGGTGGGTGGCCTGGATTGCAAGCCGGTGATGGGCGAGATCACGTACGGACTGGAGCGGCTCGCGATGTATCTGCAGGGCGTGCAGAGCGTATATGACCTGCTCTGGGCGGACGGGCCGCTCGGCCGCGTGACCTACGGCGATGTGTATCACCAGAACGAAGTAGAGCAGTCCAAATACAACTTCGAGCTCGCCGATACCGCGCAGCTGTTCCGGCACTTCGACGACCACGAGGCGGCATGCAAGAAGCTGCTGGAGAGCGGGCTCGCGCTGCCGGCCTACGAACAGATGCTCAAGACATCGCACACCTTCAATCTGCTCGATGCCCGCAAAGCCATCTCGGTGACCGAACGTCAGCGCTTCATCTTGCGCGTGCGCGCGCTCGCCAAAGAAGTCGCCGAAACCTACTACAAAACCCGCGAGGCACTTGGTTTCCCCATGCTGAATCGCGCGGCCGCGGAAGCTTGAGCTTCGGAATTTCAGCATGAGCAAACGTGATTTTCTGGTCGAGATCGGCACGGAAGAGTTGCCGCCGGCATCATTGTTCACTCTGGCCGCGTCGTTCGCCGAGGGTGTCACCAAGGGCCTCGACACTGCCGCCATCAAACATGGCGAGGTGAAATGGTTTGCGACGCCGCGACGCCTCGCCGTTTACGTGGCGGGCGTGGCCGACCAGCAACCGGATCAACAGATCAAACGTCAGGGCCCGGCCGTCGCGAATGCCTTCGGTCCCGATGGTCAGCCGACCAAAGCGGCGCTGGGATTCGCGACGTCGTGCGGCGTGAGCGTCGACCAGTTGCTGCAAGTCGACGGACCCAAGGGCAAGGTGCTGCAGTTCGAAGGCTCCAAGCAGGGCGCAGCGACAGCCACATTGCTGCCGGGCATCGTGACTACCGCGCTCGACAATCTGCCGATCGCGCGGCGCATGCGATGGGGCGCGGGCTCCCAGGAATTCGTGCGCCCGGTCCACTGGGTGGTGATGTTGTTCGGCTCGAGCGTCATCGACGCCGAGATCCTCGGCATTCGCACCGGTAAGTATACCCAGGGTCACCGTTTCCACGGACCGAAGCTGCTGGCGGTGAGCAATCCCGCCAAGTACGCGCAGCTCCTGCTGGAAAAGGCTCATGTGGTTGCCGATGTCTCGGCTCGCCGTGAACGCATTCGGGCCGAAGTGAATGCAGTGGCGGAGACCATTGGCGGCCAGGCGGTGATCGAGGACAAGCTGCTCGATGAAGTGACTGCGCTGGTGGAGTGGCCGGTGGCGCTGTGCGGTCGCTTCGATGAAGAGTTCCTGCGCCTGCCGCAGGAGGTGCCCATCGCCACCATGCAAGACCATCAGCGCTACTTTCCGGTGCGCTCGGCCGACGGCAAGCTGATGAACTATTTCATCACCGTCGCGAACATCGCGAGCCGCGATCCGGACCGGGTCCGCGATGGCAACGAACGCGTCGTGCGCCCCCGTCTGGCCGATGCCGCGTTCTTTTGGGATACGGATAGAAAGGAGCGGCTCGAGGCGCGGTACAACGCACTCAAGTCAGTAACCTTCCAGGCAAAGCTGGGTTCGCTTGCCGACAAGAGCAATCGCGTAGCGACGCTCGCGCAACGCATTGCCGAAACCATCGGCGGCAGTGCCGACCTGGCCCAGCGTGCCGCACGTCTGAGCAAATGCGACTTGCTATCGGCCATGGTGGGCGAGTTTCCCGAGCTGCAAGGATTGATGGGCAAGTACTATGCCCAGCACGACGGCGAAGACCCGGAAGTCGCCAGCGCGCTCGAAGAGCAATATTGGCCGCGCTTCGCCGGCGATAAGTTGCCAGCCACGAAGACGGGCATCGCCCTGTCGATCGGCGACAAGCTCGACACCATCGCCGGGATCTTCTGCATCGGTCAGAAGCCCTCCGGCACGCGCGACCCTTACGGTCTGCGCCGTGCGGCTCTCGGCATCCTGCGCACGATCATCGAGCACAAGCTGGACCTGGATCTGCGCCAGCTCGTGGACGGCGCCGTTTCGTTGCAGCCGGTTGCCGCACCGGAGAATGTCGGCGAGGAGATCTGGAGCTATCTCATGGAGCGCTTGCGCGCTTCCTATCTGGAGGAATCCGCCGGGCGAGCAGTCACCACCGAAATGTTCGATGCCGTGTTGGCGAGCAAGCCCCATTCACCCATCGACATCGACGTGCGCTTGCAGGCATTGGAAGGATTCCTGGCGCTGCCTGAAGCTGCCAGCCTGGCAGCCGCGAACAAGCGCATTGCGAACATCCTGCGCAAGGCCTCTGGCGATGATCTGTCCGGCGCGGTGGAAACATCGAGACTGCAGGAGCCGGCGGAGCGGCAGCTGTTCGATCACGTTGTTTCCATGGAGCGCGCCGTGAACCCGCTGTTCTCCCGCCGTGAATACACCGCCGCACTGACGCAGCTCGCTACCCTGAAGGAAGATGTGGATCGCTTCTTCGATTCGGTGATGGTCATGGCCGATGACCCCGATGTCCGTGCCAATCGGTTGGGCCTGTTGGTACGCCTGCGCGGACTGTTCCTGCAGGTGGCGGATTTGTCGCGGTTACCGGGCTGACGAGACAACTGTCATGCAGCTGTTGAGGTCGATCCTTTTCACGACCCTCCTGTTCGTCGGAACGCTGCTGTATGCGGTGGTGGTGCTGCTGTTGGGCTGGCTGCCGAGCCAGAAGCTGTACGCCATCGCTCGTAGCTGGGGTCACGTGAACATGTGGCTGCTGGCCAAGCTCTGCAATCTCACATACACGGTCGAGGGTCGGGAAAACATTCCGCCCGGCGCGCACGTGTCGATGTGGAAACATTCATCCGCCTGGGAAACGATCGCGCAGGCCGCGGTCTTCCCGCCGCAGGCCTGGGTGCTCAAGCGCGAGCTGATGTGGATTCCGCTGGTGGGCTGGGCGGTGAAGTGCCTGAAGCCGATCGCCATCAACCGAAAGGCCGGCGCGGCGGCCGTCACCCAGGTGGTCGAGCAAGGCACACAACGGCTGAAGCAAGGCCTATGGATTCTGATCTTCCCGGAAGGCACGCGCGTCGCGGTGGGTGAGACCCGGAAGTACGGTGTGAGTGGCGCGCTACTCGCCTCCAAGGCGGGCTGCAAGATCGTTCCGGTAGTCCACAATGCCGGCTACTTCTGGCCGCGGCGTGGCTGGGTCAAGAAGCCGGGCAATATCCGTATGGTGATCGGTCCGGCCATCGATGCGGCCGGACGCAACCCGCGTGAATTGAACGAGGAGGTGCGGGCTTGGATTGAAACGAAGCTGGTGACCCTGACGCCTGGCTCCGCCAGTAACGTCCCGGACCAGCCGGCGGCCCCGCTATCGCCGGCTAATCGTTGAAGTAATGTTGATCTTTGGCTGCCGAGATTCCCGGATCTCGGCAGCCATCATTAGATTTACTTAAATATCGAGATTGGCGACCGCCAGCGCGTTCTTCTCGATGAACTCGCGGCGCGGCTCGACCTGATCCCCCATCAAGGTAGCGAAGATGTCGTTCGCCGCCAGGGCATCCTCGATGCGGACCTGGATCAAGCGACGAGTCTCCGGGTTGATGGTGGTGTCCCAGAGCTGCTCGGGATTCATTTCGCCCAGTCCTTTGTAGCGCTGAATCACCTGCCCTTTGCGCCCTGCGTCCAGCAGCCAGTTGATGGCTTCCTTGAAGCTGCCGACTTCCTGCCTGCTGTCGTTCTTGGCGATGTAGGCACCGGGTTGGAGCAAGCCGTTCAGCATCGCGGCGAGGTCCGCAATGCTGCGGTACTCGGCGGACTCGAAGAACTCGCGATGGATGTGCTTCTCCGAAGTGATGCCGTGCTCGGTTCGCGCCACCAGCAATCTGGGTGTGCCGCCATCCACCGCGGCCATCACGCGTACTCGGTACTTCCGCGCCGCATCGTCGTGAGAATTGAGCTGGGTCTCGAGCGTGCGACCCCACTGAGTCAGCCAATCCAGCTGGTCGTGATTCGCAGGAGTGACCTCGGGCATGTAGAGCAATTGCTCGAGCACCCGCTGGTCGTAGCGTCGAGACGAGCGCTTGATGATCGCAGCCACTTCCATCCAGCGGCGGGCCAGGGTTTCCAGCGCCGAACCGGTCACCGGCTCAGTCGAAGCGGGATCGGCGAACAGCTTCGCGTCTTCCAGGGCGTGAGTGAGCAGCATGGAGTTGAGCTCTGCCTCGTCCTTCACGTAGTGCTCGGTCTTGCCCTTCTTCAGTTTGAACAGCGGCGGCTGGGCGATATAGATATGCCCGCGCTCGATCAGCTGCGGCATCTGCCGGTAGAAGAAGGTGAGCAGCAGCGTGCGGATGTGCGAGCCGTCGACGTCGGCGTCGGTCATTACGATGATGCGGTGATAGCGGAGCTTCTCCACATCGAAGTCGTCGGCGCCAATGCCACAGCCCAAGGCGGTGATCAGCGTGCCCACTTCGGCGGATGACAGCATCTTGTCGAAGCGCGCCTTTTCCACGTTCAGGATCTTGCCCTTGAGCGGCAGGATGGCCTGAGTGCGACGATCCCTGCCCTGCTTCGCCGAGCCACCTGCGGAATCACCCTCGACCAGAAACATTTCGGAGAGCGCCGGATCCTTCTCCTGGCAGTCCGCCAGCTTTCCGGGCAGTCCGGCCAGATCCAAGGCGCCTTTGCGGCGGGTCATCTCGCGTGCCTTGCGAGCGGCTTCGCGCGCACGAGCCGCCTCCAGCACCTTGTTGGCGATGGCCTTGGCCTGCGGCGGATGCTCCAGCAGGAATTCTTCCAGTTTCGCCCCCACCGACGACTCGACGATGCCCTTGATCTCGGAGGAGACCAGCTTGTCCTTGGTCTGCGAGGAGAACTTCGGGTCCGGCATCTTCACGGACAGAATGGCCGTCAGGCCTTCGCGGGCATCGTCGCCGGTCATGGCGACCTTGTCCTTGGCCGAGAACTCCTTCTCGATATAGGCGTTGAGCGTGCGGGTCAGCGCGCTACGGAAGCCGGCGAGGTGGGTGCCGCCGTCCTTCTGAGGGATGTTGTTCGTATAGCAGGACATGGTCTCCTGGTAGGAGTCATTCCACTGCAGGCCCAGCTCGACGGTAATGGGACCTTCCTGCGTCCGGAACCAGATGATGGTGTCGTGGACGGCCTGGGCATTGCGGTTCAGGAAGCGGACGAACTCCTTGATGCCACCCTCGTGGTGGAAGGTCTCATGCTTGTCGTCGCGCTCGTCGATCAGCTCGATCCGGACGCCGGAGTTGAGGAACGACAGCTCGCGCAGCCGCTTGGCCAGCACTGAATAGTCGAACTCGATGTTGGTGAAGATTTCCGCGCTGGGCTTGAACCGAATCGTCGTGCCCCGTTTGTCCGTTGGCCCGACTTCCGCCAGCGGCGCCTGCGGCTCGCCCAGCCGATACTCCTGCTGATGCAGCCGGCCATTCTTGTGAATACTCAGGTGCAGGTACTCGGACAGGGCGTTCACCACCGACACACCCACGCCGTGCAAGCCACCCGAGACCTTGTAGGAAGAGTCGTCGAACTTACCGCCGGCGTGCAGCACGGTCATGATGACTTCGGCCGCCGAACGACCCTCCTCCGGATGGATATCCACAGGTATTCCACGGCCGTCATCGGACACCGTGACCGACTGATCTGCATGGATGGTGACCGTCACTTGTGAGCAATGTCCCGCCAGCGCTTCATCGACAGAGTTGTCGACGACCTCGAACACCATGTGGTGCAGACCGGTGCCATCATCGGTGTCGCCGATGTACATTCCGGGTCGCTTGCGGACCGCATCGAGGCCCTTCAAGACTTTGATTTTGCTTGAATCGTAGACGTCTTTCTCTGACATAGTCCGGCCTAAAAATGGAGCTGCGGGATTATACCATTGGCTCGAAATGGCCCTGTTTCACGTGAAACCTACGGCCTATATCGATGCCCCTCAGCCCGCGCTCATGCACCGAGGTGACGATCAATTGACTGGGGATCTCGGCGATCGCCAGAAGAAGTTTCCCCAAGTTATCCACATCCAGCTCGGCCGCTGGATCATCCAACATCAGCGTCGTTTCCGGTGCGCCCAGGGCGGTGTGGCAACGCAGCTGAGCAAGGATGAAGGCCGCCGCCAGCATCTTTTGCTGGCCGCGGGAAACCCGATCCCTCGCCGGCACACCCTCGACCAGGAAGCCAAGGTCGGCGCGGTGGGGACCCACGTGAGTTGTCTTCAGCCGCAGGTCTCTAGATATGGAGTCGCAGAGGGCCTGTCGCAAGTCGACGTCCGCGGGCCAACCTCGCCTGTAGGTCAGCGTCGTGCCCGGCCCGACCAAGCGCTCTGCCAGAGCCTCGAAGTGAGGCCGTAGCGCCTCGACATAGTGGGCGCGCAATCGATCGACCTCTAAACCGGCCGCGCAAAAGTCCGCCTCCCAGGCATGAATCAGCTCCTCGGCCTGCACGGTTCGGAGCGCGGCATTCCGTTGGGACAGCGCGCGTTGGTAGCGACGCCAGAAACCGAGGAACTCACGTTTCACGTGAAACACACCCCAGTCCATGAGTCGCCGCCGCCGGGCGGAACCCTCCTCCACCAATCGATGAACCCCGGGATCGATGATCTGCAAGGGCAGGACCTCGGCGATGTCAGCGATGCCCGAAATCCCCTGGCCAGCCAGATGGCCCTGAGTGCGGCCTTGGCTGTGTTCAAGTCCGGCGGTCAACAGACCGCGATGAGTCGCGAGGCGGCCAACCACTCGGAAGAAGGAGGTGCCGGTTCGCTTGAGCTTGTCGGCTTGGGCACTTCGAAAAGACCGGCCATGCCCCAGAAAGTAAATCGCCTCCAGCAAGCTGGTCTTGCCGGAGGCGTTGTCACCGATGATGCCGGTCGAGCGCGAATCGAAATCGAGGCTGGCGTGTTCGATGCAACGAAAGTTGTCGACTGTGATCGCAGTCAGCACGGGCGCCAGCCAGTCATTGCTCGCTCCTTAGAGCCTCATGGGCATGACGACGTACTTGGCTTCCGGCGAGCTGTCCGAGCTCAGCAAGCAGCTGTTGTTCGCGTCCGTCAGGCCGAGGACCACCTCGCCGCCATCCACCGCCGCCAGGGCATCCAGGAGATAGTTCACGTTGAAGCCGATCTCGAGCTCATCGCCCGAGTAATTAATCTCCAACTCCTCCTCTGCCTCTTCCTGCTCGGGGTTGTGCGATTGCAGGACCAGCACACCGGGTCGAACCGCCAAACGGATTCCCCGGTACTTTTCGTTCGAAAGAATGGCCGCTCGCTGCAGGGCCGAGCGCAGCACATCGCGGTCGGCATTGACGCGCTTGGTCGGATTGCTCGGAATGACCCGCCCGTATTCCGGGAAACGTCCGTCAATCAGCTTCGATGTGAAGCGAATATCGCCGATCTGGGCACGAACGTGATTGGTTCCGATCGCCAACTCCACATTGCCTTCACCGGCCAGCAATCGCTGCAATTCCAACACGCCTTTACGCGGCACGATCACCTGCTGAGTCGCGCCAGCCTCGTGCTCCAGCGTAGCCTCGCAATATGAAAGACGATGGCCGTCAGTCGCGACCGTTCGCAGCGTTTTCCCATCCGCTTCCAGCAACATGCCATTGAGGTAGTAACGCACGTCCTGCTGCGCCATCGAGAAGTGAGTCTTGTCGAGCAGCCGTCGCAGGGCGGATTGCGAAATGAGCAGCGCCTTCTGGGCTCGAATGTCTTCCACGGTCGGGAAGTCGCTCGCCGGCAGGGTCGCCAGCGTAAAGCGGCTCTTGCCGGAGCGAATCGTTGCCCGCTCGCCGTCGATGGCGACGGCGACCTGCGCTTTTTCGGGCAGCGCTTTGACGATGTCGAGCAGCTTGCGGCCAGGCAGTGTGATCTCGCCGCCCTGCTGCACGGTGACGTTGGCCTTGGCCACCAGCTCCACTTCCAGGTCAGTGGCCGTGATGAACAGCTCCTCGCCACGACTGGCGATCAAAACGTTGGCCAGGATCGGCATGGTCTGGCGGCGTTCCACAACGCCGATTACCGCCTGCAGTGGTGCGAGGATGCTTTCCCGCTCGGCACTGAACTTCATCGTGGTCACCTTGAGCTATCTTAATTAGTGATTAAGTATTTAAAGAAATTATGATGATTATGAAGGCCCGCAATGGCTGTGCATAACCCACTTTTTCCTAGTCCTACCAGCGCTTTACCGCCATCAAAACTCATCTATGAACCTTGCCACAGCTTGTATCGAAACTGTGTGGTTGTTGTGGATAAATAAAGCCCACGCCAGAACCACAAGTTATCCACAGTCATCCAGCCAGGGTTCTCAACAGGTTTGAGTAGTCCTCGCTGGTGCGTGTGTTCGACTCCCTCAACTCCTTGATCACCCGGCATGCGTGCAGCACCGTCGTGTGGTCACGGCCGCCGAACGCATCGCCAATCTCGGGCAGGCTATGACTCGTCAGCTCTTTGGCCAGCGCCATCGCAACCTGACGTGGTCTGGCGATCGAGCGACTGCGACGCTTCGACAGTAGATCGGCCACGCGGATTTTGAAGTATTCCGCGACGGTCTTTTGAATGTTATCGATGGTGACCAGGCGATCCTGGAGCGCCAGCAGGTCGCGGAGCGCCTCCTTGGCAAAATCCATGGTGATGGCGCGGCCCGTGAACTGCGAGTTGGCGACCACGCGCCGCAGTGCGCCCTCGAGCTCTCGGACGTTGGAACGAATACGCTTGGCAATGAAGAACGCCACTTCCTCGGGCAGATCGACACGAGTCGCGGCGGCCTTGCTCATGAGAATGGCGACGCAGGTTTCCAGCTCCGGTGGCTCGATGGCCACGGTGAGGCCCCAGCCAAAGCGCGATTTGAGACGCTCTTCCAGGCCGTCGACCTCCTTGGGATAACGGTCGCAGGTCAGAATGATCTGCTGCTGCCCTTCGAACAGCGCGTTGAAGGTGTGAAAGAACTCTTCCTGCGAACGGTCCTTGCCCGCGAAAAACTGGATGTCGTCGATGAGCAGGGCATCCAGCGAACGATAGGCGGTTTTGAAATCGTTGATGGTGTTGTGCTGGAGCGCCTTCACCATGTCGCCAACGAATCGCTCCGAGTGCACATACGCGACCCGTGCACGGTCGTTGCGCGCCTTGATCATGTTGCCGACGGCGTGCATCAGGTGAGTCTTGCCCAGGCCCACGCCGCCATAGATGAACAGCGGGTTGTAGGCACGGCCGGGATTTTCAGCGACCTGAAAGGCCGCCGCACGGCCAAGCTGATTGCTCTTACCCTCGACGAAGTTGGCGAAGGTGAACTCGGGATTCAGGCGGCTGCCCAGGACAGCAGGGATGTCCCGCACCGGCGCGGCCGAAGCAGGACGCACGGGTACGGGTTGATGAGTATTCAGCGTCATGGCTGGAGCCGAAGGTCGCGAACCGACTTCCAGCACCACGGCCGGGGCGGGCTCTTCGCCAACTGCGTCGACCAGCTCGGAAATCCGGCCGGCCACGTTCTCGTTCACCCAATCAACGACGAAACGGTTCGGCGCGAGCAAGCGTAACGTGCGTCCGTCCTCCACAGCCTGCAGCGGCCGGATCCACGTATTGAACTGCTGTTCCGGCAATTCCACTTCCAATTGCGCGAGACAGCGGCGCCACAACGAACCCTGCACGGTTTCGTCCCCTAATCGTCAAAAGAAAGAATTGTTCTGCGCCAGGTCAACGCGAGAGGCGGCGAGTCTACCCCGTTGCACGGCAGGTTATCCACAGGCGAAAGCGCCCAATTTTGTGCGCTGGGAAGCACTGTCACGCTTGACACTGAGGGGGGTGGTGCGTAGTCTTGCCGCCCCTCTATGCGCGCCAGCATGTACTTGTTTTAGCGCGAGTTCTGGCCCAAGCAACCGATCAGACCCATCTTCGACAGCGTTGAGATGCCCGCATGAAGCGTACTTACCAGCCCAGCAAAGTTCACCGCGCCCGTACGCACGGATTTCGCGCCCGTATGGCCACTCGAGCTGGACGCCAGGTGCTGGCTCGTCGCCGCGCCAAGGGCCGCAAGCGCCTCACGGTCTGAGCGTCGGCCTTGCAGCGGCGCTCGCACGGGTCCGATTGCAGACTTGCCAGCCCCGGCCCGACCGTTTCAACCGGCGCAACGTCTCCGGCATAAATCCGAATTCGATCGCGTCTACCGGGACTCGCGCCGTTCCACCGACGCCTGCTTCGCGATCCTCACTCGCAACAGCGGCGGTTCGATTCCGAGACTTGGATTGTCGATTGCCGCCCGCACTGTAGGGAACGCCGTGCGGCGTAACCGCATCAAGCGCCTGATTCGGGAATCGTTTCGACTACATCAGCATGAACTGCCCGCGGTGGATATCGTCGTCAATGCGCGCTCCGGCGCTCGCAATGCGGACAATGCCGCCATCCTGCGCAGTCTCGAAAAACACTGGCGCACGGTTATAAAACAATGCGCCCAGTCGTGACTGCATTGACCGGCGCGATTCGCGCGTATCGCTATCTGCTCAGCCCCATGCTCGGGCCGACGTGCCGCTTCTATCCGAGTTGTTCCTGCTACGCCGAACAGGCCTTGCAACAACATGGTGCGCTGCGCGGCAGCTATCTAACGGTGCGACGCTTGCTCCGCTGTCATCCGTGGCACGAAGGCGGCTACGATCCGGTGCCCGAAACCGACCACCACGACCTGATAACTAACGAGACGACTGACGCTACCAAGCCGGTCCCCCATGGATAACCAACGCGTATTCATCTGGGCCGCGCTCGCGCTGGTCCTGTATCTGAACTTCATCACGTGGCAGAAGGACTACGCTCCTCCGCCTGTGCCCGCGGCTTCCTCAACCCAGTCCGCGAACGGCAGCGCCGCGCCCGCGGCTGAAACATTGCCGGACCTGCCTTCCGCCAGCACCGATGCGCCACCGGCACCGGCGGGCGCTGCCCCCGAGCTCTCTTCTAGTAAAGAGGCGCCTCCGGCGAACGTGCCCGTCATCCAGGTGAAGACAGACGTCCTGTCGATGGACATCAGCACGCGCGGCGGCGAATTGATTCGAGCCGACTTGCTCAAGTATCCGGTCGAGAAGAATCGCCCTGAACTGCCAGTACGCTTGTTCAATCCCACGCCGCCGATCTACGTCGCCCGCTCGGGCTTGCGCGCCGCCGATCAGCGCGCCGAGCCGACTCACCAGGTGACCTATCAATCCGCCGCAAACGAGTACACGTTGGCTGCCGGCCAGCAGGAACTGGTCGTGCCGCTGACCTGGACCGATGGTCAGGGCATCACGGTCGTCAAGACATATAAGTTCAAGCCGGGCAGCTATCGCGTCGATCTCACCTATGACGTGGTGAATACCTCGGATAGCGACTACAAGGCTGCTTCATACGTGCAGATCGTGCGTCACTACGAGCACGTCGAACGGTCCTATTTCAGGGTCGAAACCTACGCGTTTCGCGGCCCGGCCATCTTCGATGGCAAGGCCTATCGCAAGCTCGACGTTGAAGACGAAGAAGATCGCGCCTTCAAAGCCAGCATCACCAATGGCTGGATGGCGGCCCTGCAGCACCATTTCGTCGCGGCTGCCGTGCCGCCCGCAGGCGCTCCCTATGACTATCAGCTCAGCCTGAACAGCAACAACGATTTCGTGCTCTCGTATCGTGGTCCGCTGGAAACGGTTCCTGCTGGCGGCAAGCACACCTTCAATGAAACGTTGTTCGTCGGTCCGAAGCTGCAGGATCAGCTGGCGCAGACCGGTCCCAAGCTCGAGCGCGTCGCTGATTACGGCAAGCTGACCATTCTTTCCGAGCCGTTGTTCTGGCTGCTGGAGAAGGTGTACAGCGTGGTCGGCAACTGGGGTTGGGCGATCATTATCGTCACCTTCCTGATCAAGCTGGCGTTCTACAAGCTCACCGCCGCCAGCGGCCGTTCGATGGCCAAGATGCGCACGCTGGGTCCGCGCATCAAGGCGATTCAGGAACGTTACAAGGACGATCGCGAGCAGCTCGGCCGTCAGATGATGGAGATCTACAAGCGCGAGAAGATCAATCCGCTCGCCGGTTGCTTGCCGATCCTGATCCAGATTCCGTTCTTCCTGGCCTTCTATTGGGTGCTGCTCGAGAGCGTCGAGATGCGCCAGGCGCCGTTCCTCGGCTGGATCACCGACCTGAGCTCGCGCGACCCGTACTTCATCCTGCCGATCCTGATGGGCGGGGCGATGTTCGCGCAGTTCAAGCTGCAGCCGATGCCGAGCGCCGATCCGATGCAGGCCAAGATCTTCATGTTCATGCCCATCATCATGTCGGTGACCATGGCGTGGTTCCCGGCGGGCCTGGTGCTGTACTGGTTGACCAACACGCTGTTGTCGATTGCGCAGCAGTGGCGCATCAACAAGCTGGTCGCCGAGGAAGCGAAAAAAGACAAGAGCTGAGCGGACCATGACAACCCGCGCCGGCGACAGTGACACCATCGCGGCAATCGCGACACCGCCGGGTCGCGGTGGTGTCGGGATGGTGCGGATCTCCGGCAGCCTCGTGCCGAGCATTGCTATCGAGGTGCTGGGGAGCCTTCCCGAGCCGCGGCACGCAGCGCTGCGTACTTTTCGCGATGCCGATGGCGAGATGCTGGACGCCGGCCTGGCGCTCTATTTTCCCGCGCCGAATTCTTTCACTGGCGAGGATGTTCTGGAGCTGCATGGCCACGGCGGTCCCGTCGTCATGGATATGTTGCTCTCGCGAGTGCTGAGCCTGGGCGCGCGAGTTGCCCAGCCGGGCGAGTTTTCACAGCGCGCGTTTCTCAATGACAAGATCGACCTGACTCAGGCCGAAGCCATCGCTGATCTCATCGACAGCGGCTCGAGCCAGGCAGCACGCGCAGCGTTGCGATCATTGCAAGGCGAGTTCTCGGTGGCCGTGCACTCATTGACCGAGGCAGTGATCGAGACGCGCATGCACGTCGAGGCCGCGATCGATTTCCCCGAAGAGGAAGTCGACTTTCTCGCCGACAACGTCTTGCACGAACGCATCGCTCGAGCCGTCGATCTTTGCGAGCAGATTACCGCGAAGGCTCAGCAAGGAGCGCTGCTGCGCGAAGGTATGACCGTTGTCATCGCGGGCCGCCCGAATGCCGGCAAGTCGAGCCTGCTGAATCGGCTCGCTGGCTACGAGGCTGCGATCGTCACCGATATTCCGGGCACCACTCGCGATGTCCTGCGCGAACGCATCCACATTGATGGCATGCCACTCCACATCGCCGACACCGCAGGTCTCCGCGACGACGCCGACGTCGTCGAAGCCGAAGGTATCCGCCGTGCTCGCAACGAGATGACTCGCGCCGACCGCATTCTTTATGTCATCGATGCCAGCCGCGCCCTGGATGACGAAAGCATGCGCGCCGAGCTGGCCGGCCTGCCCGCTGACATTCCGGTGAGCGTCATACTCAACAAGATCGATCTTGCCGGTGCTCAGTCACGCTACGAACAATCCCAACCGCCTCGCCTGCATTTGTCCGCCACGACCGGCGAAGGCATGGACCTGCTCCGCGAACATCTGAAAGAGTGCATGGGCTTCCAAGGTGCCGGCACCAGCACCATCTCCGCCCGCCGCCGCCACCTCGACGCTTTGAACCGCGCCCAAGCACACCTAAACGAAGCGCAACGACAACTCACAGAACAGCGTGCCGGCGAGCTGATGGCAGAAGAGCTCCGCCAGGCTCAACAATGTCTCGGGGAAATCACCGGTGAGTTCACTCCGGATGATTTACTCGGACGAATCTTCACGACGTTCTGCATCGGGAAATAGTAGTGGATTAGTTCGGGATGTCCGCTGTCATCCCTTTCGCCATGGTTCGCCGGGCAGACGCTCGATCAACTGCGAGCTTATGATAGCTGCGGCGCTGTCGCTGTCCCATTCAAAACCGGCGGCAAGCAAGGGTCCAATGTCACCGCGGAACTGCGGATCACACAACTTGGCGTCGATATTCCGTTCGAACTCCGCCCTCGATACCCGATGGCCATTGTGCTCCATATAGCGCAGGAAGGCAGCGACGATGCGATCGGGATCGACTGCTGCACGTTCCAGAGCCACCGCGAGGTCAAAGAGGTCGCGGCTTTTCTTGCGTTGGTACAGGGCTCTCATTTTGGTTCCCAGCAGTTCATCAAGAGCGTAGGTGGCAATTGCCGATTGACCGGCGAACCAGCGCGACGAGACCGAGAACGGCAGGCCAGTGACACCATATACAGAGAAGTGCTCGCGGGAGTTGATTTCTACTTTGAGTCGAAGCCGTAGGGGAGGAACGCCTTCGGAGTCGAAGCGATAAACAAACGTAACGCGACCTTCCGTTTGCTTCCATCTGGGTTCGCCGAGCCACGGATCGAGCACATGACGCAGCGCCGTCATGATTGGTCCGGCTGGCTCCGCGTTGATCTGAACGAGATCGATATCTTCGGAATAGTGTCAACGCCGATTGAATTTTGACCCACCCAGGCTAGAAAACGCCGAAGTAAATTTGACCCACCCAGGCACCATTACTGAGTCTTCGCTGATAGCTTCATCGATCCTGCTTTCCGCTTGTCCTTGAGGCGATAGCTCTCGCCTGCGATCTGCACGATGTGGGCGTGATGCAATAGGCGATCGAGCAGCGCCGCCGTGAGCGTCTGATCGTCCGCCAGTGCCGTTGCCCACTGCGTGAAGGGCAGATTGCTGGTGAGGATCATGCTGCCGCGCTCGTAGCGTTTAGCCACGACGTTGAAGAACAAGTTGGCCTCATCGCGACCGAAGGGTAAGTAGCCCAGCTCATCGATGTACGTTGCGCACAACGTATATCGATCTATGTTGAGCACTCAGATATGTGGAGTTGCTCGGCTATCGCGCGGTAATGGGCGGTATATCACGGTGTCTTGTCCACATAACTAATCGCCGCATCGATTACGTTGCTCTCCGTCATATGTCACTGGGAGAGCAACATGTTGAACGATCTCTTTCGCAGTGGAGCGGCATGGCGCTGCCGACCGCTTCAGCAATCGCCTTTTCGCCGTGAGTTGGAGGACTTTGCCGACTGGCTCAAGGCCGCACACTACACAACGGTGATCCGGCGTCGGCACGTGGTCCGGCTGGATCGGACGCTTCGGAGCATGCCGGGAGCTGCTCCAGGCGCGACGTTCACGACAACGCAGCTGCAAACGGCGTTCGGCAAACACCGCAGACCGGCTTCCCGCTTGATCTGGTATCGGGGGACACAGCATGCATATCAGCGGTTTCTGCGGTCGCAAGGACGGTTGGAAGACAAGACCGGCGACTGTCGATTCGCAGATTTACGCCAACGGTATGAACGTTATCTGATGGAGGTGCGGGGTTTTGCTCGTTCGACCCTGGCACATCACAGCACGGCAGTGGCGGATTTTCTCGAGAGAGGACTTCGTCCTCGACAGCGGCTCCGGACTCTCACCGGGACCGACATTGAGCACTTCGTCGGCGTGAGGGGCGCGGAGGTAAGCCGTCAGACGCTGCAGCATACGGTTGCCGCCCTGCGAGCGTTCCTGCGTTGGTGCCACGATCTCGGCGAGATTCCCGCACAGCTCGATGCTATCGATACACCCCGCACCTATCGAGGTGAACTGCCACCCAGAGCGCTCGATTGGTCCGCGGTCCAAGCACTACTGCGCTCCATTGATCGAGGCAGTAAGTCCGGCGAGCGCGATTACGCGATCCTTCATTTAATGGCTCACTACGGTCTGCGGCCATCAGAGATCGCATTGCTGCGTCTCGACTCGATCGACTGGACGAGCACCACGCTAAGAGTCGAGCAACGGAAGACGCAGTCTGATTTGGTGCTACCTCTCGCACCAGCGACGGTGAATGCTCTGCGCCGATATCTCCGTCGCGATCGTGACCGACGGCAGGAAGCCCGTGAGCAGACGGCGCTCTTCTTGAGGGAACGCTGCCCCATCGGTCCGCTCAAGAACACCGGCGTCTACGAGATCTTCGCCAAGCGTCTGAAGGAGAGTGGTCAGGACCCGACGCGATACTCCGCGTACTCCCTGCGCCACGCATTCGCCATGCGTCTGTTGAGCCGCGGTGTTGGCATCAAGGCGATTGGGGACGTGCTCGGCCACCGTGATCTCGAGAGCACTTGCGTCTATCTGCGCCTGGACATCGACGCCTTGCGTGACGTGGCGCTCGAAGTGCCGGCACCTAATGATAATGGCGAGAACGACGGAGGGTGCCATGCGTAACGTCAAACGATTGCGACGCTGGGATGCCGCGGTCGCCGCCTACCTCGCGAACCGCCGTGCCTTCGGACGACATTATGCTTCGGAGGAGTGGATGCTGGGCACACTGCGCCGGTTCCTCGTGGCCCGGCGCGCCGTCGATCTCGACCAGAGCGTCTTCGATCAATGGCGAAAGACCCTGGGGCATCTCAGCCCTAACACCCAACGCGGGCGCGAGATGGCCGTCTACAAATTCTGCTGCTATAGACGCCGGACGCAGCCGCGCTGCTTTGTGCCAGACCCGCTGTCGTTCGCACGAACTCGCCCACATGTGCTGCCCGTGCTATTTGAACCGGCGCAGATCGCCGAACTCCTGTGCAGGGCTTCGGCATTGCCACCGCACAGCCACTCTCCGCTGCGCCCACATGTTGTCCGACTCGCGATTGTGTTGCTCTACACCGCGGGGTTGCGTCGGGGCGAAGTCGTTCGATTGCGGATGAACGACGTCGACCTGTTGTCAGGCGCCTTGCGCATCCGTGAGTCAAAGTTCCACAAAAGCCGGTGGATAGTTTTGTCGCGTAGTGCCCGAGAGGAACTGCATCGGTACCTGGCGCTTCGGCGAAGAACGCACAATGGAACGTGCCCGACGGCGCCACTGCTCTTTAACGGCAGACGCAACTCCAGATGTTGTTCCGGAGCGGCGCTGGGTCACACCATCCGTCGTCTAATCGTAGCGGCAGACATTCGCGACAGCAGCGGTCGACGTCCGTGCATACACAGCATGAGACACTCGTTCGCTGTCTCCGCGCTGCTGCGCTGGTACGAAGCAGGCGCCGATGTGCAGTCGTGCCTGCCGAAGCTGGCCCTGTACATGGGGCACGTTTCGATCGTCTCGACGGCTTACTACCTGCGGCAAATGCCGACCGTCACCATGCGCGCGAACGAGCGGTTCGCGCGCGCGTACGCGGCGATAATTACGGGAGGTGCCTCATGAAGCGCCCTCGTTCTGCCGATCTGGGCGTCAGCATCACGCGCTTCTTCGAAGAGTATCTTCCGGAGCAGCGTGGGATGAGTTTGCACACCATTCGCAGCTATCGTGACGCGGTGGTTCTGATGTTGCAATTCTCAGCACGGGACTGTCGTCGCGGTGTCGAGCAGCTGAGCATCAGGGATTTTACCGCCGAGCGTGTCCTGAAGTTCCTGAAGTTCCTTGAGACCGATCGACACAATGGCATAGCGACGCGGAATGCCCGCCTCGGCGCTCTTCACGTGCTCGCGCGGTTCCTCGCATTCGAACGACCAGAACATTTGGCTACGCTACAACGGGTGATCAACCTACCATTCAAACGCGGTGCGCGTGACGCACCGATCGAGTACCCGGACGGTGCAGAGATGAACGCGCTGCTCGAGAGCATTGATCGGACTCGGCCGGCAGGTCAGCGCGACTACGCACTGTTCGCGCTGATGTTCAACACCGGCGCCCGCGTCCAGGAAGTCCTCAATCTCCGCCGTCGCGATGTTCGACTCGATGCGCCTTGCCAAGTTCGGCTGTTGGGGAAGGGCAGTAAGGAACGCCTGTGTCCCTTATGGCCAGCTACAGCGCGGCTTCTGCGTGACCTGATTAGCTTGCGCCCAGCATCCGATGCGGATCCTTCCGACGCGCTTCTGTTTACCAATGCACGCGGTCAACAGCTCACTCGTTTCGGAGTACGATATCTGCTGCGCAAATACGTCGCCGCGGCAAGCCATGCAGCGCCGACACTTCGTAGCAAACATCTCCATCCGCATTCTCTGCGGCACGGAACCGCGATCGCTCTTCTGAAGTCCGGGGTCGATTTCGCCACGATCAGCCAGTGGCTCGGGCACGCAAGCCTCAATACGACGATGCGCTACGCTCGTGCGGATATTGATCTCAAACGTCAGGCGCTGTCCCAAGTGTTTCCGGATGCGCTGCCACCTCCCAAAGGTGGGCGGCTGATGATCAACGGCGCGGAGCTCATTCCCTGGCTTCGGAGACTCTAAAGATATGTGGAGTGCATCATCCAGCTTCTCCGTGCGAAACCGATGTCGAGGTCCGCCGGCTCCACATATTTGAGTCCTCAACATAGGTCGA
>NZ_DASWVW010000009.1:0-19984 GCF_036406195.1 Steroidobacter sp. | reverse complement strand
TATTGAGAATCACTTAAATGGGTGACAGCTCAGAACAGCTCGGCCTGTTTCCAGAACGCAGTGACCAGCGTGCAGCGACGCTGCATCGATCGCAGTCTGGAACTGGCGTGTTGCTTCAGATGGGTGAGATCTTTGGCGCAGAAGTTCGGCATCGCGTGCGATTTCAGATAGGCCCAGATGTATTCCACTGGATTGAGTTCGGGAGCGTATGCAGGCAGGTACTCCAACGCGATCGCACCGCGCTGAGCCTCGACGAAGCTCTTGACGAGTTTCGATCGATGCGCCTGCAGTCGATCCCAGATGATCAATATCTTCCGGCCGATCGTGGCCGAGAGCGCCTTCAGGAATTCAACGATTTGCGGACTTTTGATCGACCCGGGGAACAGACGAAAGTAGAAGCGATGCACGCTCACCCCGGCAATCGCGGAGAGCTGCTTCCAGCTGAAGCTGTACTGCAGGATCGGGGTCTGGCCTTTGGGAGCCCATGTGGATGCGCGGCAGGGACGTTCCGACAATCCCGACTCATCGATAAAAACGATGAGCCGGCCCTGTCGCGCAGCTATTTTTTTAGCTCCGGCCACCTCTTCTTTTTCCAGGTGGTAATCGCCCGCTCGTCGCGCTGGCGCGCCTGCCCGGAGGGCCGCTGCACACTCCAGCCCATCTGCTCGCGTAGTACTCGCCACACTGAACCACTCGGCATACGCACGCCGAACTTCTCGGCGATCAGTTCGGCTATGCGCGGTGTGGTCCAAATGTCCGTGGCGTACCCGGCCGCCAATGCACCTTGCTTCAGGTACCGCGCCAGTTCCTTCAGCTGCGCATCGCTCAAGCGGCGCGGCCGACCACGCCGCCCGACCTGCGCAATCTCTGCTAACCCTTTGATTGCTAACGCGCGCTGCCATCGCATCACCGACTGGCGCGACACGCCGGTCAATCGTGCCACTTCCGCCGGACGTTTGCCGGCCTTGAGCAGCCGTGCGCCCTTGACCCGGCGGCGCTTCATCTCCTGCATTCGCTGTGTGTCGTTCATCGAGGCCCCGTATCAGAACATTCGGGGCCCTTGGACAGCAAGATGCAGAAAAAGTGTCACTTATTTTCGTGATTCTCAATAGTAGAGCTTGTGGGTCGCCAAGGTCATCATCGCTTCGGTGCGGGTTCTTGATGTCCAGATTATAGCCGCGAGCCTTCACTTCTTCGGCAGACGCTTTCCACGCCAGCGGAGTCTCTTCGCGTCCCTTTCGCTTCGCGCCGCCCCACCAATCAATGCAAGGCTGCAGGTGCTCGAAGCGAATGGGCTTCGTCATCGAATACGCCTTCTGACCTGCGGGCACCTGATGCTCGTAGAACCAGATCTCCTTTGTCGGCGATCCCTTCTCGAAGAACAGAAGGTTCGTACCGATCGACGCATACGGTTTGAACACGGAGTTCGGCAGGCGAACGATCGTGTGGAGATTGCATTCCTCCATTAGATGTTCCTTAAGGCGTGTCTTCACGCCTTCGCCGAACAGCGAGCCATCGGGCAGGACAACTGCGGCGCGGCCGCCGGGCCTCAGTAGTCGAACGATCAGCGCGAGGAATAGGTCGGCAGTCTCCTTCGTGCGGAAATGCTGTGGGAAGTTGGATTCGATCCCGTCCTCTTCACGCCCGCCGAAAGGCGGATTCGTAAGCACGATGTCCACGCGTTCTTTCTGCTCCCACGAGATGTACGGGCGCGCGAGTGTGTTGTCGTGACGGACAAAGCTCGGATCCTCGATGCCATGCAACAGCATGTTCGTCACACAAAGCATGTGTGGAAGCTGCTTCTTCTCCACCGCACGTAGTGCGTCCTGCATCGCCCGTTCTTGTTGTGGCTTCTTCACATACTTGTCGCGCATGTGACGAATGGCGCAGGTCAGAAAGCCGCCCGTGCCACATGCGGGATCGAACAGCGTTTCGCCGGGATGCGGATCGATGCGATCAACCATGAAGGCGGTGACGGCGCGCGGTGTGTAGTACTCACCCGCGTTCCCGGCCGACTGCAAGTCATTGAGGATCTGTTCGTAGATGTCGCCGAAGTGCTGGCGCTCGGAAAGATCGTTGAAGTCGATGCCATTGATCTTGTTGATGACCTGCCGCATCAACTGGCCCGACTTCATGTAGTTGTAGGCGTCCTCGAATACATCTCTGACGACGCGGCGCCGGTCGCCGGCCTTGTTCGAAACAGATAGCGTCTTCAGGGCCGGGAACAGCTCGCCGTTGATGAAGGTCAGCAGTTCCTCGCCTGTGATTCCCTCGGGGTCCGCGGCCCAGGTGCGCCACTGGTACTTCCTCGGAATCGGTGACTTGTACTCCTTGCGGGTGAGCTCAAACTCCTGGTCCTGGTCGTCGATGATCTTGAGGAAGAACATCCAGCAGAGCTGGCTGATGCGCTGGGCGTCGCCATCGACGCCAGAGTCCTGGCGCATGATGTCTTGAATGGACTTGACAATATTTCGAACGGACATTTCTTAAGCGATATCTCGATAGAGGGCAGATTGGAGCTCGCGAACGGCTTGGTCATACCCGTCCTTGCTTCCAAATGACTTGATGATTTGAACAACACTACCCATGGTGCTGAGGGGAGGGATTCTCAGGACATTGGTATCGTCGAGATTGAGCACGCCTTCATCGGCGTACTTGGCAAGCAGCGCGTCGAGCACTGAGCGTGCCTGCGGGCTGTACTTCGTGAACACGTCTCGTTTCTTCACGTTTTCTGCCCGCTCGCGACGGGTCAGCGGCTTGCGGTCGAAGGCGATGTGGCAGATCAGGTCGAAGGGATCCAGGTCCTTGCCGAGCTCCTCCGCCACCGTGTCGAGTTCAAGGCCTTCGGCGGCGAGTTCTTCAACGATGGCCTGCTTGCGTTGCGCGGCCTTCCAGCGCTTGAGGAAGTCATCAAGGCTGGCAAAGTGGCTACGCAGTGCTTTTTTGGTGTAATCACGCAGACTCTCTGTGATCAGCTTGCCGTGTTCGTCCAGGTACTCGACACGCTCGGCAAGGATTCTTGCTGGCACGCCATCGACATAGATCTTTTTCTGCTTTTCGCCATTGGTGGTGCCGCCGGGCGGAACGCACGGGTCGATCAGAACCGTACCGCCGGGCTCCCCGGGGAGATCTTCTTCGCCAGGTTCAGGCACCGGAGGGTCGATCGGCTGATCGGGACCGGGGGTGTAGATCTGTACAGGTTCACCATCGAAGTCCGGATCGGCGAAGTGATTGGTCGCGCCGCGAAAGTCGATGAGAGTGAAGTAGTACTTGTGAGTGTCTTCGTGAACGCGCGTGCCGCGGCCGACGATCTGCTTGAACTCGGTCATGGAGCCGACTTCACGGTCGATCACGATGAGCCGGCAGGTCTGGGCATCGACTCCGGTTGAAAGCAGGCGCGACGTGGTGACCAACACCGGGTAGCGAGATTCAGGGTCGATGAAATTGCCGAGCTGGGCCTGACCTTCGTTATCACTGCCCGTGATACGCATGACATACCGGCTGTTTTCGGCATACAAGTCGCCATTCTCGTTGATCAGCGCCTGCCGCATACGCGCGGCATGCTCCTGGTCCACGCAGAAGACAATAGTCTTTTGGAATCGATCACCGCTTTCCTTAAGGAACTCTGTCACCTTCCTTGCTACGAGTTTCGTGCGTTCGTCCAGTACGAGCGTGCGGTCGAAGTCCTTCTGGTTGTAGATACGGTCCTCGATTTCTTCGCCGTCGCGATCAACCTGCCCCTTCTGCGGCCGATAGCCTTCGATGTCGCGATCGATGTGAACTTTCACCACCTTGTACGGCGCCAGGAAGCCGTCTCGAATGCCTTGCTTCAGTGAATACGAGTACACGGGTTCGCCGAAGTAGTTGATATTGGAAACGTACTCCGTCTCTTTCGGCGTTGCAGTGAGGCCGATCTGCGTAGCGCTGGAGAAGTGATCGAGGATTTCGCGCCAGGCAGAATCGTCGGCAGCGCTGCCGCGGTGGCACTCGTCGATGACGATCAGATCGAAGAAGTCGGGTGAGAATTCTCGGAAGAGCTTCTGGCGCTCTTCGGGCCCCGTGATGGCCTGATAAAGGCCAAGGTAGATCTCGTAGGCCGTGTCGATGCGGCGCTTCTTGTCGAGAGCCAGGGTCACGTCGATCTTCGAACCGTCGTCACGTTCGATGGTTTTGGACCGTGTGGACAGCTTCGCCATTGCCGAGCCAAACGGACGGAAGTCATTCACCATCGTCTGGTCGATCAGCACATTGCGGTCAGCCAGGAAAAGGATTCGTTTGGCCCGACCGGCTTTCCACAGGCGCCAGATGATCTGAAAAGCCGTGTAGGTCTTGCCGGTCCCCGTCGCCATTACCAGCAGGACGCGATCGCGCCCCTTGGCGATGGCCTCCATCGCGGCATTGATGGCATTGACCTGGTAGTAGCGCGGCGACTTACCGCTGCCGTCGTCAAAGTAGTCCTGCAGAACCACTTTTTCCGCTGCTGGTGTCAGGCCCTTCCATTTGCTGTAACGGGCCCACAGCTCATCGGGTGAGGGGAAGGCCTCCAAAGCGAGATTCGTCTCGATCGTGCCGTCAGTCACGGTGCGATCATGGAAGACAAAGCCATCGCCGTTGGAGGAGAACACAAACGGGATGTCGAGCGTAGTCGCGTACTCGAGCGCCTGCTGAATCCCGTCGCCGACGCTGTGCGAGTTGTCCTTGGCTTCGATGATTGCCAGCGGGATGTTCGGCTTGTAGTAGAGCAGGTAGTCCGCGCGCTTGGCCTTGCCGCGGCTGACCAGTTTGCCGCGCACGATGATCCGGCCTTTCGTGAAGCTGACTTCCTCACGGATCTGCAGCATCTCATCCCATCCGGCCTGGCGCAGGGCGGGCGTGATGAATTTCGTGCAGATGTCGCGTTCGCTGAGGTGGGACTTATTCATTTCGCCTCTGTCTCTGGCGCAACGACGTTGCGGGCGTCAGGCCGGGCGACCGGAAGTGTACTGAATAAATTATAGTTAGGGAAATCAAAGTCATAGCAATTGAGACGCGCGCCTCAGCGGCTATTTCGTGCCCACGTTACGATCCAGTCGTCGGAAATGCTATTTGGATCGCAGCCGGGATTGCCGCTGGTAGCGCCGCTGAAGGACCGCGCTTGCGACCGGTATTCGAGACTCGGGCACGGCAGTCGGTGAGGTTGGTGCAGTCGGCCTGCACCAAATTTGCTTCACGATAAGCAATAAAGGATACGAGCCTATATGCCTCTTGAACTGGCGCTCTGGCGCATCGATAACGGACTCAGCTCCATAACGCCCACAGTATTGAATCTTGAGTCGCGACTAGAGGATCTCCTCGATCGCGACATCGGCATTGCGGATCCGGGGTGGATGATCGTTGGACGCCAGATCGATACAGGGTTCGGGTCGCGTTTGGATCTCTTAGCGATCGATGCGTTGGGTAATCTTGTAGTGCTGGAACTCAAGCGTGATCAAACTCCACGCGAAGTTGTAGCCCAGGTCCTCGAATACGGAGCTTGGGTAAGCAAGCTTCGATCGGAAGATCTTCCCGTGATCTGGCGCAAGTATGTCGAGCGATATCACCCAGACAAAGACCAGCTCTCATTTGAGCAGGCCTTCTGCCGACGCTTCAATCAACGCGAGCTGCCGGAGGATTTAAATCAATCGCATCAGCTTGTCGTTGTTGCATCCCAATTCGATGCTACCAGCGAGCGCATTGTTAACTACCTTGCCGAGGTTCATGGCGTAGCGATCAACGCCATTTTCTTCAGAGTGTTTGGCGATGATGAGCGCGAATATCTCGCGCGCGTCTGGATGCGAGATCCGATCGAGTCAACACTTGAAGCCGACTCGGGCGCACAGAAGAAGTGGAATGGAGAGTTCTACTGTTCTTTCGGGGGAGGTCGAAACTGGGAGGAGGCTAGGAAATACGGTTTCATCAGCGGTGGCGGTGGCAGGTTTTACAGTCAGACGTTGGCGCTTTTGAACGTTGGTGACCGCGTTTGGGTAAACATCCCCGGTACTGGGTACGTCGGGGTGGGGCGAGTTGAAGAGACCGTTGTGCCAGTTGAAGAGTTTTTGGTGCCGAATGCTGAAGGGCAACAGGTCCCGATTACTCAGATTCCTGATCTGGACATCGCTCAGTCCTTACCGAGTACAGTCGATGCAGAGAAGGCAGAGTACGTTGTCCGCATGCGATGGGATGTCACAGTGCCCACGAGCAAAGCGGTCAAGGAGCGCGGATTTTTTGGTGTACAGCACACTGTTGCTCGTCCGAAGGATGAGCGCTGGCAGTACACCGTTGATCGTTTAAAGAGTTGTTTCAGCGTGCCCTGAGTAAATGGGCAAATAGAAGACGGAACATCGATAGCGGCGATGGGCTGTGTGGTGCTGGTGACAACGTGGCCAGACTATGCTTTCCGGAAGTCATAGTTCGTCCGATTTCGGATCATTTATTCTGGCATGCATCACCCGCGCCGACGAAATGGTGGGCCCGGCAGGATTCGAACCTGCAACCAAGGGATTCACTTCTGCCCCGATGTTTCCAAAGGGAGTGGACTATCTCTTCACCCGCGGGTGAGCACATGAGTGCTCGCGCTCGGTGGGGTGCGGGACGCTCGAAGCCTGTTATCAAGGGCGCTTGCCGGGTCGCGCCGGGAGACCGAGTCTCGCCGGATCGAACCGAAGCCCTCAGGTAGTCTCTGCACCTTCCGGCGGTGTACCGCCGGCTTGGCTCAGGGTTGCCACGCCGTTCCCGTCACGAGGTCGGGGTAAGGCGGAAGGGTTCCCTGAATTCATCCCGTCCACTTCGTGGCTTTCGCGCACGAAGGCACCTTTTTTCGATGAGTCCCCTGCACTAACCGTTGTGCTACAGGCCCATATCGTATCGAGACGGATTCTAGCAGCCGGCCGGTCGCACAGCGAGTTGTCCGTTGCCCCCCCAGGCACAGGGATGTGCCCGCCGCGTCCGGCGGCGAGCGCAGGAAGAAAAGTCGCGCCTTTTCCTCTCTGCGCCCGCAGCGCGAGTGGCAGGATGCCCGAGTCGCTGCTTCAACCAGATATCCACAGAAGCGGTGGATAACTTCTGCATAACCGAGGCTTGACTTCGCGCATCTGCGGCGGATCATGGCCCGAGCGTTGGATTGGTCGTTCATTGATCAACACGGGCTCAATCCAATGCAACGGTTGCGGAGGGGGTCATTGTTCCCGGTCTGGAACGGTGGCACGCAAAAAAATCAAGGCGGCATCCAACACGGCGGGAGTCGCGATGGCGAACGCAGCAAGGGCAAAGTGTGCACTTGCGCTATCAGGACTATTACTGCTGGCGTCTGGGCATATCGTTGGGCAAATCGCCGGCGCCTCGGAGGCCGAACCCAGCCGGCCGGCTCGCAAGCTCGATGTCTGGTACGTCCCCACGCCGCACGAAGTGGTCAACCGGATGCTCGACGAGGCCAAGGTGCGGCCCACCGATATCGTGTATGACCTCGGTTGCGGCGACGGTCGCATGGTCATCGCCGCCGCCAAGCGGTACGGCACGCGCGGGGTGGGAGTGGATCTCGATCCGTCGCGCATCAAGGAAGCACGTGCGAATGCCAAAGCGGCCGGAGTCGAACAGCTCGTGACCTTCCGAGTCGGCGATATGTTCGAGACTGATATCCGCGAAGCGGACGTCTTGCTGCTGTATCTCCTGCCGGAACTGAATCGCCGTTTGAAGCCGAAATTGTTTGCCGAGCTCAAGCCCGGCGCGCGCGTCGTGTCGCACGACTTCGACATGGGGAAGGACTGGCCGCCGGATCGTGAGGTCAAGTTAGGTTCGGACGGCATATATATGTGGGTGATGCCGCCGCTGGCTGAACGGCCGGGGGCGGGGCAACAATGAAGTGATGGAGGGTGAACAATACGGGCGTGCGCAATCCGGAACTGACGACTAACATGGGGCATTCAACGGAGTAAATGTTCCTCGTACGTCCGGGTGCGCCCGGACATCGGACAAAAGGCATGCGCCTCGACCTACCTCGCTCAGCAGGCTCTCAGCAATCTCGAGAAGCGTTGGTATTTTCTGCTGACGATGAGCACGTCTCTCACAACGGCCCGCCGTTGCGGGTATTGCTGCTGACTTCCGGCTTGGGATTGGGGCATGTGCGCGCGGCACAGGCTGTAGCGGCGGCACTGCAGGATCGGGCGGAAGTCACTACGGTGGATTTCTGGTCCCTGATGAACGCCAGCGCGGCCCGCGCCATCCATGCGACTTACCTCGACCTGGTTCAAAACCATTCTGATTTGTATGAGCGTCTCTATCATCTGGAGGCGGTGACCTGGCGCCAGGTGCTGGAAAGCCGTTCGGGCCCGCCGCGCGAGGTGCTCGAAGTGTTGCAACTCATTGCGTCGGTCGCGATCAAGGAGGGGGCGAGCATCCCGCGGGGCGGGCGTTACGCATCCGACAAACTGCTCTATTCGTTGCTATGCACTTCGATGCCGTATGACGGTGACAGTCTCGCCGGCAATGGCGTGCGCGCACGGCTCGCGTTGTGGAAATTCACGTGGCTGCGGCTGATCCGCAGGTTGGAGCCCGCGATTCGCAAGTTCGCCCCCGACGTCATCGTCAGTACGCAGATGATTCCAGCCGCGATGGCGTCCTACTTGAAGGAACGCGGCAAGGTGCAGGCCTCCATGATCGGCGTGCTCACCGATTTTGGCGTGCACGATTTCTGGAAACAGCGCGGCATCGATCGGTATTGCGTCGCGCATCAATCGATCCTGGAGAGCGACACGCCGTCGACGTCGTCGCGCGCCGTCGTGACCGGTGTGCCATTGATGCCGGCTTTTGCGTTTCCTCCCTCGCAGTCGGAGGCGCGGCGGGAACTGAACATTCCCGAAGACGCGCAGGTCGTGCTGGTGCTGGGGGGCGGGCTGGGCATCAGCGTGGACACGGCGGCGGTGTCGCTGCTGCAGCGGCCGGCGTCGACGCACGTCATCGTCATGCCCGGCAAGAACAACAAGGCGCGGGCCACGTTGGATCAGCTAGCGGCAAAGCATCCGCAGCGCCTGAAGGTTTGCGACTGGACCGATCGCATGGATGTCTATCTGCGTGCCGCCGACATCGTCGTCGGCAAGCCCGGCGGTATCACGGTGGCCGAGGCGCTTGCGTGCGGGCGGCCCTTGTTGGCGACGCGGTCGCTCGGCGGGCAAGAAGGCTTCAACGTAGACTTCCTCACGCGCCATGAAGTGGGTGGATTGGTTGCGGATGGCGAGTTGCCGAATCGCGTGGACCAGCTACTCGGCGATCGCGAGGTGTTGCAGAATATGCAGCGTCGCGCCTGGCTGCTCGGGCAGCGCAATGGCGCGGCGAGGGTGGCGGAGCTCGCCCTCGATCTGGCATCCATCAATCGCGCAGTGGCTTCGCAATCTCGATGAGACTTCTGCATCGGCTCGCACAACGCGCGCTCGGCGTGGTCGACGCGTGGTACTACCGGCGTTACAAACTGCAAACGCTGGGCCCGGTGCTGTTCATCGGTCGGGCGCAATATCGCGGCCCCGAAATGCGGTTCGAGGACGGGACGCTGCTGCGTGACAACGATTACATCGGCCGGCTGCACTTCAACAACGCGAGTATCGCCGCACTGGGCGAAGGGTCGATGCATCGCGTCGGCTTCCGCTTCGCCAAGCTGATGCGCGAATCGCTGCGCAAGCTGGCTGAAGCCGCGCACAATGATCCGACCTTTGCCGATGTTCGGGTGTTCCAAGGAACGACCTGGATTCCGGCGCATGGCGAAGTCGTGGGATTTGTGAGCACGCCGTTGCCGAAGTCCTGGAAGACCAAGCTGCTGTCGCTGCACTTCAAGATGCTGATGTGGGTATTTGCGCCCGCCGCTCGTATCCGCAATCGGGAGCAGGCTGAGCCGCGATTGTATTGGCTCACTCGCGAGGCGCTGTCGCGCAATGTGGACAAGTTGAAGGTCGGCTAGCCGTGAGCACGGATCGGGTTTACCTCACATTCGACGATGGGCCGGATCCGGAATGGACGCCACGCGTGCTCGATGTGCTGGAGCAGGCGCATGTGAAGGCGACGTTCTTCGCGATCGGTCAGCATGCGCAGCGCGCGCCGGACCTCATGCGGCGGATTCATGCCGCCGGTCATGCGGTCGGCAATCATACATTCAGTCATCGCCATCCCTGGTTCATGTCGCAGCGAACGGCTCGGGCTCAGGTTCGTGATGGCGCGAATGCACTCAGTGACGTGCTCGGTGTCGCGCCGCGATTCTATCGTCCGCCGCATGGGCGCCAGCGCGCATGCATGAGCGATGAAGCACAGCGATGCGGAGAGCAGGTCGTGCTCTGGGATATCAGTGCGGTCGACTGGGGCCCGCTCGGTGCCGCCGAGGGCATCGCGAAGCGGTTGGACGCGGTAAAGAGCGGCGATGTGGTCCTGATGCACGATGGCCGCAATCAGCACAACCGGCCCGACCAGTTGTTACAGATCCTGCCGCTGTTCCTGCGCAAGTTGTCCGATCGTGGCTTGCAGCCAGCGCTGTTGCCGGCGTAGCCACCCGTTCCAGACGGCCGAAAAACGCTACGCATCCAGCTCCGGATAGTGCCGGAACAAATCATCGTCATTGAACGCCAGGCGCCTGCCTGATTCCGCGTAGCGCTTGATGCGTGGCCGGTCGAACACGGCGTCGTGCAGCTTCGTCAGCCGTGGATACTTGCGGAGCGCCTTACCGGTCGCCTTGGGAAACGCGTAACGAAGGCCGGCGACCGCCTGCGCCAGCGACAAATCCGCATACGTGACGCGGTTGCCGACCAGCCAGGTGCCCGCGGTTCGATTGCGCGTGAGCACCTTCTCGAAATAGTTGAAGAATTTAGGTATGCGGTTTTCGCGGAAGTCCTTGGCGCGACGTTTGGCTTCGGGCTTCTGGTCCTTGTAATAAAGCCCGGCGGAAATCGGGTGATGGGTATCGTGTGCCTCCACCACCAGGTCGGCCACAGTCAATTGCAATTGATGTACCCACAGTTTGCCTGCCTCGTCTCGCGGTGCGAGCTTCAGTGGGCCACCGAGATACAGCAGGATGTTCGCCGTCTGCCCGATGAGCAGCTTGCCGGCCTTGAGAAAAGGCGGTGCAAAGGGAGGTCGCGGTACCCGTGGACCCTCGAGAAACTTGTTCAGGGCTGTCACACCACCGCCGCGGCTGTCGGGCTTCAGAGCAGTGTCGATGTATTCCGCGCCGCCTTCTTCCAGCGCCAGTCGGACGTATTCGCCGCGGCCCTGGATACCGGGCCAGTAGTAAAGCTCGTAGACCATGGTGATCTCCCATCGCCGATTCCGTGCACCGCCGCGGACAGTAACGTCCCCAACGTCAGCGAGTTCAACGCCGGCGAACCGGGATGAACGGCGCATAAGTTAAATGCTCCCGCGAGACCCAGTTTAGACTGCCGGCAAAGCGAGACTTGCTGCTCATTCCGATTGAGCCCCTACAGACCGGCGCACGACGGGGTGGCACATTGCCGCCTCTTTTCCTACCCCGTGACGGTTGATGCTTCGAGCTGGCGGCGACAAGATCGATTCCGGTAACGGAATGCCGAGCTTGGCCACCGCATTGGCGCGCCTGCGCCAATGGCGGCCGGGTATGGCCCTGCGCCTTGCCACCGGCTTTGCCGCCGTGGCGTTGACCGTCGTGGTTGCCAACATTTCAACCCAGCAGAGCACGCGGCAGGCGCAGGAGAAAGTTCGTCAGCTCCTGATCCAGCACGAACCGCTGGTGCGTGCCACCGAATCGCTCGCTGCGGCGGTCTCGATGTATGAGCGGACCGTCATCGATCAAAGCGAGAGCAGCGTTATCGCGCAGCAGCCAGTGAAGGCGGCGGTGCAGCGCATGACCGATGCCGCCAGGCAGTATCAAGAAGCCGCAGCGCATTTCCCCGAGCTCGACCGTCCCGCACCCGAGTTCGATGCCGAGCTCGCCAGTCTCGTAACTGCCGGGGATGAGCTGCTCCGAAGCAGCGTGACGCGCCGTTCGAGAATGCGCGACTACTGGCAGCGCTTCGAGGCGCTGGAGGCGAGCTTGAATGCGCCGCAAGCGAAAGCGGTGCGGTTCGCTGGCGCGGTATTCGCCAGCGAGAAACTGATGGACCTGACGCGCACGCTCGCTGGCATTCGAGAGCAGGTGAGTGCTGCAGCCAGCCTGTCATCGCCACGTTCCGCGCAACTCATCATTGCCAGCGAAAATGCCTTTCGCACCCGGCTGGAGCAGCATTCGTCCGAACTGGCCAAGCTGCACGGCCAGGAATGGCTCGCTCAAGTCAAAACCAAGTTCAACGCGGTGGTCGCCGGCCGTCGAGTTGCTTTCGAGAGCATCGAAACACTCAATGAACAATCGGTGATGTTTCGCGATCAAGCCGCCGCTATCGCCGGCTTGGTGGTGACGCAGTTGGTCGAGCCGGCGCGGCACGCCCTGGCCGATGCGGACCGCCTGGCCGTGCTCGCTTCCGATCGCGCCGATCGACACCTGGGCTGGGCCAGCTCGGCGACCTTGATTCTGCTGCTGATCATTGCAGTCGCTACCGTCACGGGTGTCACCGCGCCGGTGCGACGATTGACTCACGCGACCCGTCGACTCGCGGGCGGAGCGGTGGGTACGCGTGTCGCACGCGGCGGCATGCGTGAGCTGGATACACTCGCCGAAGCCTTCAATCAGATGGCCGAACAGCTGCAGCAGGCACAGAACGCGGTTCGCGTGCATCAGCTGGAGCTCGAAACAAGAGTCGTTGAACGCACGCGCGAGCTGAACCATCTGGCGCATCACGATCCGCTGACGGATCTGCCGAATCGCCGTCACCTGCTGGCGCATTTGGATGACGCCATCAGCCGCGCTCGGCTGCGCAGCTCGCGTTTCGCCTTGTTGTTCATCGACCTGGACAATTTCAAGACCATCAACGACAGCATGGGCCACGCTTTCGGTGACCGCGTGCTGCAGGTAGTGAGCGAGCGGTTGCGCATGAACAGCTTGTTCTCGCGTTCCTTCTGTGCGCGCCTGGGCGGTGACGAATTCACGGTTGTCTGCGAAGAAGTAAATCAGCTAGGGGACGTCGAGAGGTTGAGCCGTTCGGTGCTGGAGGAATTCCAGCGTTCGCTGAGCGTGCACGGTCGCGAGCTAAGGATCAGCGTCAGCGTCGGCGCGTGTATCTACCCGGATCACGCGTCCGACTCTCATGCACTTCTTCGTGCCGCCGATTCGGCGTTGTTTCGTGCCAAGGAACTGGGCCGCAATTGTGCGAGCATGTATGCACCGCAGCTGCTGGAAGCGGCGGCGTCGCGGTTCAAAGTCGAGCAGTCGTTACGGCGAGCCGTGGAGCGAGGCGAGTTCGAGCTGCTGTATCAACCCGAAGTCTGCTTCGAGTCATTGGACACTCACACGGTGGAGGCGTTGCTTCGCTGGCGACAGCCCGATGGCAATGTGGTGTCGCCCGCCGACTTCTTCGCGGTCGCGGAACAGACCGGCTTGATCGCCGATATCAGCGACTGGGCGTTGCGCACTGCCATTCAAACCGCGGCTGTCTGGCACCGCGGCCCCTGGCCGAAGGCGCGAGTGGCGGTGAATATTTCCTCGCAACAGCTCATCGGTGCGAGTTTTGTCAGCAGGCTGCAGTCGTTGCTCGATCAGTATCACCTGCCGCCACAATGCCTGGAGATCGAGCTGACCGAGAATGTGTTGCAGACCGGCGCGAACACCATCGCCACGCTGAAGCGCCTGCGCGAGCTGGGCGTCTTCATCGCGCTGGACGATTTCGGCACGGGCTACTCGTCGCTGACCTCGTTGGAGCGTCTGCCACTGACCAGAGTGAAGATCGACCGCAGTCTGGTGGCGACCATCGATACGGGTGGGCGCTCGTCCGCGATCGTGCGCTCGATCATTGGCTTGTGCCACAGCCTGGGTCTGCAAGTGACGGCCGAAGGTGTCGAACGGCCGGCGCAGCTGGGCACCTTGTTGACCGATCGCGGCGTGCAGGTGCAGGGATATCTCGTGTCGCACCCGATCAACGCGGCCACGGTGCCGGTGTTCATCGAGCAGGCTCGACACCATCTGGAACAACTCATGATAGCCGCTCCGGCGCCGCCCCAGCACGCCGAGACCAATACCACGCGTCTGCGTACCCTTCGGGCTTCCACTGCACGCGGCGCTCGAGCCGCCAGGCCCCCCGCCGACGAGTAGTGAGGAACCGGCGCCGGGCGTGCGGAGTTTCTGCACCGTCGTCCGCGAGTAGGCGCCCGCCCGAGAGCGCAGGGGCTGAATTGAGTGCCGCAGAATCCTCTTCCCGCACGCTTGAACGGTCCGTGGGTCTCGCTGCTCACGCTCGTGCTGGTGGTCGGCATTCTGGTCACTGGCAAGCAAGTGCTGTTGCCCCTGGCGCTGGGCGTCATCCTGGCGTTCGTGCTCACTCCGCTGGTTCGGTTGTTCGATCGGCTGCGCCTGCCGCGCTTTGCCGGTGTCGCCTTGACGATGGTGATGGCGTTGGGCGCCGTCGGTGGCGTCGGCTACGTGGTGTATGACCAGTTCGCCGAGCTGTCCGGCGAGATCAGCCAATACACCTCGTCGATGCGCAAGAAGGTGAGTCAGCTGCGCGTGGGCAATAACGCCGCCATCCGGCAGTTCACGCGCACCATGGATCGCGTGACCGAACAGTTCTACAACGATCCCGACGAGCGCAGAGCCCAGCCTGTGCGAGTCCTGCCTCCGAAATTGCCGCCGACGCAGCGGCTGCGCGAAATGTCGACGGCGGTATTCGAGCCGCTGGCCAGTGCGTTCATCGTGCTCGTGCTGGTGGCGTTTCTGCTCGGGCAACGAGAGGACTTGCGCGACCGTTTCATCCGCTTGATCGGCGCCGGCAATGTGACGATGACGACGCGGCTGATGAACGAGGCGGCGTCCCGTGTCAGCCAGTTCCTCGTCTGGCAAACGTTGATCAACATCGCCTTCGGCACGTTGGTCGCACTGGGCCTGTATTGGATCGGCGTTCCCTATGCGGCGTTATGGGGCGGCTTGACCGCGCTGCTACGGTTCGTGCCATACGTCGGCAGCATATTGTCGGCGCTGATGCCGGCAACGCTGGCGTTCGCGACGTTTCCAGGCTGGACCGAGACGTTACAGACGCTCGGCCTGTTCCTGGTTCTGGACCTGGTGACGGCGTACTTCGTCGAGCCGGTGCTGTTTGGTTATCGCACCGAAGTCTCGTCGTTCGCGCTGCTGATCTCGGCGTTGTTCTGGATCTGGGTGTGGGGGCCGGTGGGCTTGTTGCTGGCAACGCCGCTCACTGTGTGCATCGCCGTGCTCGGCCGGCACGTGCGGTCGTTGCGCTTCCTGGCGATCATTTTCGCGGACGAGCCCGCGCTTGCTCCGTATGTTCGTTTTTATCAACGCCTGCTGGCCCGCGACGAAGACGAAGCCGGCGTGCTGGTGACGCGCAAGCTGCAGGAGCTGGGGCCCATCAGCGTCATCGACCAGATACTGGTTCCGGCAGTGACGCTGGTCCAGCATCACCGCGATCAGAACGAGATTACCGAAGAGGACGCCACGTTCGTGCTGGACGTGATTGCCGAGACGGTCGAACAATTGCCCAGCACGGCGGACGCGACAGCGCCGGCTGCCAGCATCATCGGGTTGACGGTGCGCGCGCCGATCGACGAACTCGTTCTAGAGATGTTGCGAGCGGCTTATGGGCGGGAGCGTATCGCGCTGATGTCGCCGGAACTCTCCGCGGAAGAAGCCTTGCGTGCGGCGATTCGCGAAGCGCCGGCGTTGATTTGTATTGCCGCGGCGGGGTTGACGCGCGGCTCCGAACTTCGCAATTACTGCCGCCGCATTCGGGCAGCGCTGCCCGACGTGAAGATCGTCGTGTTGCGGCCGCAGCTTACGGACGACGAGATGCCGCGGTCCACCGAGCGCTTCCGCGAAGCGGGTGCGGACTGTCTGGTGCTGGGTGTGAACGAAGCGGTGGTCGCTATCGACAAACTGCTGCCGGCGACGACCGAAGCTCCCAGTCAGCCGCAGCCGGCAGCGGCGAGTGCATAGTCAGGTACCGCCTTCGGCCAGACCGAGCACGGCGGAGCTGGTCACCGGCGCAATGCGTGCGAGCCAGCTGTCGACCTTCTGAGGTTCGCCACTCTTCAGCCACGAGAACACTACGTTGTGCCAGAGGATGCGCTGCACGTAGTTGCGAGTCTCGTTATACGGAATGTTTTCGACCCAGATGTCCGGATCCAGCGATTCCGATGGTATCCAGCGCGCCGCCGCGTTGGGACCGGCGTTGTAACCCGCCAGTGCCACCAATGTCTGGCCACCGAAGCGATCTACCAACGTGCGCAGGTTGGCCGCGCCCAGCGGCACATTGATCGACGGCACGAACAGATCGCTCGCGGAAGGCTGCGGCCGCTTCCATTGCCTCGCGGTTCGCCGGGCCGTTTCGGGCAGCATCTGCAGCAGACCGCGTGCACCTGCGGATGACAGGGCATCGCGTCGATACAAGCTCTCCTGGCGCATGACGCTGTAGATGAGCTGCGGCGCCAGTCCCGTGAGCTTCGCGGCCGAAAAGACTTCGGTGTCGTATGGCTGCGGATACAACAGTTCGTAGTCGTTGAAGACTCGCTGCTGGGTTGCGGTCCCGATGGCTTGGTCGTACCAGCCCCATCGCGCGGCCAGATGGATGGCTTGCGTGCGTGCGGGCTCCGCCAGTTGCTGGAGGCCGAACGACCACTCGGTGTTCGCCTGGCTGCGCATGTCGCTCAACAACAGCTCGCGAGCGCGCACCATCGGCGGCAACTGTTCCATGCGCTCGACCTGCGACTGATCCAACACAAGCTTCTCCGGATGCGGCGCCAGCGGCCGGTCGAGGCGCGCGGCGGCCATGATGGAGTAGAAGTTGTCATCGAGCAGGACGGACTCGTACAACTGACGCGCGAGTTTGCGGTCGCCGCTCTTCTCGGTCGCGCGCGCAGTCCAGTAGCGCCAGCGTGCCTGCGAGCGCTGCTGATCCGGCATGGCGGCGATGATGTTGCCGACGAGTTTCCAATCCCCTGCCCACAGCGCCGCACGGGCATGCCATTCGCGAGCGCTGTCATCGAAATCCTGGGGCAGGACGCGCTTGAAGTAGCCGAGCGCTTCGGGCCGGCGATCCCAGGACAGCGCCAAAGCCAGCGCCAGCGCATACGGGCTCGCCGCTTCTTCGGTGAGCTTGCGAGCGCGCACGAAGCTGTCATAGCGGCGCAGAGCGCCGTCGCGATCGACGCGAGCGAGCCGCGTCCAGCCAGCAAGCTGAGCTTTGGGCTCGACTTGCAGCGCGGGCGACGCGATCAGCGCGTCGATCTGCTTTTGCGGATTTTCGAGCAGCGCTGCCCAGCGCAGCAGCGGCGCGGCCTTGTCAGCTGGCAACGAGGCGGCGATCTGCTTGGCGAAGCCTGGATTGTTGTTCTCGAGTGCTCGGCGCACCCGCTGCTCGACCAATGCGGGTGTCATGGCTTTCCGGCTGCGCATCCAATCGAACGGGCGTTCGCAGTCCGGCAGGCTGGTCGGTGTCAGCCATTGGCTCGCGATGTCGAGCTCCAGGTCTTCGGTCTGACCGAGCGCGATACGCGCGCTGAAGCTGTGACAACGCAACGCGTCGCTGGCCAGGTCGTCGCGATAGTGCTTCAGAAACGCTTGCCACTGCTGGCGCTTCGCCAGACTCGTCAGCCAGGCAACGCGCAGGTCGCGGCCGACCGGCTCGCGATCGTAGTACTCGACGAAGGTTTCGGCCTGCTGATCCGCGCTGCCCAGTTCATTCGTGGCTTCGCCGAGGGCGCGCTTGATCCGGGCGGCTTGCAGATACGGATACAGGGGATAGCGGCGCAGTGCCTCGCTATCGGCCTTTTCGTCAGTGGCCTGGGTGGTGGCGGCGGCATGGGCCTCTTTGAAGACCTGGCGCGTGTTCTTGAAGGGGTCCTTGGCGGCCAGCGCGGGGCCGCTGCTCAAGATCAGCAGGGCGAGCGCGAGCACCCTCGGTGTTGTCAGCTGGAAGCGATTCATGGACGCAGAGTAATGGCAAATGGCACGCATGACCATTGCGGTACCTGCTGCCGCGGGCCGACAGCCCACAGCGCATCGGCAGGAACCCTACGGTAGGGCGCAACGTTCCTGGTCAAGGTTCCTGACAGCGTCGTCGCGGCGACTGCTCGGGTGCAATGTTTCATATCTTCAGCCGGGTATCGTTCGAGGCAGGCCCATGAGCGGGGTCGAGGACCTGTTCGTCACGCTTGGCGGGTACCACACGGTGCTGCCGCCGCTCGAAGCCGTGTTGCGCGTCTTCATGGCCGTGATCGTGGGCAGCCTGATCGGGCTGGACCGCGAATTGCGGAAAAAGCCCGCGGGTCTGCGCACTCATATTTTGATTTCGCTGGCGGCGGCGTTGTTCACCTTGATCACGTTCGAGCTGCACCAGCAATTTGCAGTCGTGGGCGGCACCCGAACCGCCGACCCGGTGCGCATCATCGAGGCCGTCACCGCGGGCGTCGCGTTCCTGGCCGCGGGCGCGATCATACAAAGCCGTAGCGGCGTGCACGGGCTGACGACCGGCGCCAACATGTGGCTGGCCGGTGCGCTCGGTGTTGCGTGCGGTGCCGGCTATTACCTCATCGCCATCATTGGCACTGTGTTTGCGCTCATCGTGCTGGTGGTGCTCGCCAAGCTCGAGGCCCGCTTCAATCCCAAGTCGCCGGATGACGACGCCGGGCGCGGCGGTTAGCGGTTAGCGGATAGTGGTTGGTGGGTCAGGGCGGAACCGCTAACTGCCAACCGCTAACCGCCAACCGCTAACCGCCAACCGCTGGGCTGGTGTAACGTCGCGGCGTGAACGCGCCGACCCCTCAAACCGATGCAACGCCGCTTCGATCCGTAGACTGGTATGACTCGCCGGTCGGCCCGCTGATTGCCTGTGCAACGAACGAAGCGCTTCGCGGGCTGTCGTTTTGCGATCCCGATGAGCTGCCGGAGCGTCTGCGTGTGCTGCGGGAGCGCCATGCGGCCACGCTGCACGAAGGCAGCAACGCGGTGCTGGATCAGTTGCGGATAGAGCTGCGCGAGTATTTCGCCGGTCAGCGCCGTAATTTCACGGTGCCGCTAGGTGTTTTTGGGAATGGTTCGGGCAGTCCGTTTCAGGAACGTGTGTGGGCGGCGCTGTGCGAGATTCCCTATGGACAGACGTGGTCCTATCTGCAATTGGCAATTCACATCGGCGACGCGATGGCCACGCGGGCGGTGGGATATGCCAATGGCGCGAACCCGATCGCCATCGTCATTCCCTGTCATCGCGTCATCAACGCCGATGGCGGCGACGGCGGCTATGGCGGCGGACTCTGGCGCAAGCGCATCCTGCTCGACCTGGAGCGCGGGCAGGGCTCGTTGGCTTTGTAGCGAAGCTGTACGGCCGCTGAATCGATGTGCAGGTTTCAGCCGGGGTGCTTGTGGGCGGCGATTCAGCCGCCATATAAGTATTCCCGTCAAAGATTCAGCGAAGATCCGTCCAGGCTTCGATGTCAACGTTTGGTCATGAACATTTGGTAAGGCGCCGCGCAGGAACTCCCACGGTGGCCATTCGCCTAAACAAGTAAGCAGTACGAGGTAGTAGATCATGTCACTCAGAACAAATTTCGGGCGTGTGGCGGCGGCGTTTGCCTTTACCGCGGCGCTGTTCGTCGCCGGGTGCGCGACCACCAGCGGCCCCAAGACCCGGATCGACTACGACAGGTCGGCGGACTTTTCCGTGTATCGCACCTATGGGTTCCCCAAGGAGACCGGCACCGATCGCGGCGGCTATTCGACGCTGGTCACCAGCTACCTGAAGAGCGCCATGTCCGCGCAGATGGAAGCTCGCGGTTACAAGTACAGCGAGGATCATCCGGACCTGCTGGTGAATTTCTTCATGAACACGCGCGAGCGCACCGAGCTGCGCCCGGGCCCCAGCGC
>NZ_DASWVW010000008.1:0-3960 GCF_036406195.1 Steroidobacter sp. | reverse complement strand
CACGGTGCGCTTCATGGTCTTTGCAAAGGGATTGTCGCGGCAGGCATCGAGGATGACCAGGCGCAGCTTCTTGGCCGGCTCGACGGCGAGCAGCACGCGATCGAGCGACAGCCCCTCGTCGTACACGTCGGTGTCGCGCTCGAGCTTGGCGTCCACGGGAATCAGGTAATTGCCGCCGTCCACTTCGATGCCATGGCCGGCGTAGTAGACCACTGCGATATCGGCATCGCGGGCACGGTCGGCGAAGTCGCGTAGCGCGCGGCGCGTGTCGGCGGCGGCCAGATCGTGGCGGCTGTCGACCACGTCGAATCCGGCATCCTTCAGGGTCGCGGCGATGGTGCTGCCGTCATTGACGGGGTTCGGCAGCCGCGGCGCGTTTTGATAGGCGGCGTTGCCGATCACCAGCGCCACGCGCTTCTCGGCAAAGGCCGGGTCTCCCAGCGGCAGCAGCATCGCCGCGGCAAGGAAGAAGGAATAGAATTTTGTACGTCCAAACAGGTTTGTCATGGCGACACCGGAAAACTGGCACGTCTTGGCGCCCAGTCTAGCAAAGGACCAAAGCCGAGCTTTGTGAGGCCAATCACCAATGGGCGGATCGGCCTCCTCTTGGATTTAGTACCCGCCGGCTTCCGCGGGTTCGCCAAATACCTGCCTATTTTACCTCCGAGTTCCCATTCCGTGACGTGCCCCACACAGGACGATGGCCCGACGGCGGCCGAGAACCCGCCCAAACCACTGGGCTGAAGCCCCAGGTGAGTTTCAGCTGGAGCAACGGCCGGCTGATATCCGTGACCGTCGGCTTCCCCAAATTGTACGAAGACAAGCCTTTGCGCGAACTTGCGGGCCTGACGCGCACGGCGATCGCCAAGGAATTCAAGCAGACACCCAAGACCATCCTGCTCTCCTTTGCGCTGGACGCGGGCACGACCGCGCAAGCCACGGCTCCGACCGCCGCGAACTAGCCAACCAAGAGAACCGCATCTCGCCCGCGAGAAGCTCCACAACCATGGAGTTCGCCAGCGCAACGAATTCTCGCGTCAGAACGCAGCATTTCCAGCGTCCAAACGAGGTGGACCATGCGCCGCGATTGAAATTCATCGCGTCGCGGCTACATTCGACGCAAGAAACGTGACGCAAGGGAGGATACGCCGTGAGCACCGATCGTTCCACCGTCGAAGCCGTCGTGAAGCATTACTTCGACGGTCTTTATGAAGGCGATGCCGACAAGCTTGGCGCCATCTTCGATTCCAGCGCCGATCTGCGCTGGCTGGAGAAGGGCGAGTTGCAGGTGCTCACGGTGCCCGACTGGCTGGATCGCGTGCGCAAGCGCCCGTCGGCGAAAGCGGAGGGCAAGCCGCGCGAGGATTTCATCGTCACCATCGACCATTCCGACGATTCCACCGCCTTCGTGAAGGTGCGCTGCCAGTTGCCGCCACGCTATTTCACCGATTACCTGGTGGCGATGAAGCTAAAGGACGGCTGGAAGATCGTGTCCAAATCATATCGCTATGATTTGAAAGAGTGAGAAATTCGTAGAGCGGATTAGTGCAAGCGTAATCCGCGGTCTTTCGCCGTGAGATTTCCCGCTTCGCCAATCCGCCCTACAATTGTCAGGCGCGGCTGTGGCTCGCCAAATGCATTGACCGCGCGGCCACTTCCGGGCGAACTGGCAGCATCATGGAAGCCAAGTTTCAGATTTTCCTGATTCTGCTCGCGGTGCTGGCCGGCACTGCGCTTTTGGCGCGCCGGATCAATGTCGCGCCGGCGATCCTGCTGCTGCTCGCCGGCATCACGCTCGCCTTCGTGCCGGGCATGCCGGCGGTCGAATTGCCGCCGGAACTCGTGCTGCTCCTGGTGCTGCCGCCGCTGATCTATTCGGCTGCGGTGGCGATGAGCTGGCGCGAATTCTGCTTCAACTTGCGCGTCATCTTCCTGCTGGCCGTCGGCTGCGTCATCTTCACCGCCTTCATGGTCGCTGCCGCCGCGCACTACCTGATCGGGCTGCCATGGGCGGTGGGCTTCCTGCTCGGCGCCATCGTTGCGCCGCCCGACGTGGTGGCGCCGCTGGCGATCGCACGCAAGCTGGGGCTGCCGCAGCGCATCCTTGTCGTGCTGGAGGGTGAGGGACTCGCCAATGACGCGACCGCACTGATCCTTTATCGCTTCGCGGTGGCGGCGATCTCGACCGGGCTGTTCTCGCTGCCGCAGGCGACCGGAACATTTTTCGCCATCGTGGCCTGCGAAATCGTCTTTGGCGCCGCAGTCGCCTGGGTGAGCTTGCGGCTGCGCCATTACGCGCAGGACCCGCAGGTCGAGATCACGCTGTCGCTGATCACGCCCTATGTCGCCTACTGGATTCCCGAGCATCTCGGCGGCTCCGGCGTGATCGCCACCGTCGTCTGCGGCCTCTATGTCAGCTGGAACGGCCCGCTGCTGATCTCGGCGGCAACGCGGCTGCAGGGCATCTTTTTCTGGGATCTCGTCATCTACATGATCGAGGGCATGCTGTTCCTGTTGACCGGCTTCCAGCTACGCGCGTTGCTGGAGAGATCGAAAGCGTTCCCCCTGCACGACATCCTGTTTGCGACCGGCCTCGTCATCGTGATCGTCATCATCGCGCGCTTTGCCTGGGTCTATCCGGCAACCTATGGGCCGCGCTTCCTGAGCAGAAAATTGCGCGAGCGCGACCCCTACCCGTCCTGGCGCACCGTGTTCGTGATCGCGTTTACAGGCGTGCGCGGTGCGGTGTCGCTCGCCGCGGCGCTGGCGCTGCCTTTCGCGCTCGCCAACGGCGATCCGTTCCCCTATCGCGACCTGATCCTGTTCGTCACCTTCAGCCTGATCCTGGTGACGCTGGTCGGCACCGGGCTTTTCCTGCCGCCAGTAGTGCGCTGGCTCGGCGTCGCCAGCGACGGCCGCAGCGAGCATGCCGCCGAGCACGAGGCCGAGATCGTCGCACGGCGCGACGCGCTGGCTACCGCGCTGCAGGCACTCGAAGCCAGGAGCAACGATCCGGAAATGTCGGAAGCGGTGATTAACCTGCTGCGCGCACGGCACGAGATTCGCATCGGCCAGCTACCGGCCTCGCTCGATCCCGAAGCCCAGGAGGTGACGGCCATCGGCGCCAACCTGACCCGCGAACTGATCGGAATCGAACGCCGCTGCATTCATACCCTGCTGCGCAACGGCAAGATAAGTGACGAGACTCGGCGGCGGATCGAGCGCGACCTCGATCTGGAGGAGGCAAGCCTCGCCAACCGCGAGCACGGGCAGATGCCGCTGTAAGCGGCCGTCAGCGCTTGTGCGCCCTGCGCGTCGAGACAGGCTTGTTCGGCTGGGCGACGCGTGGCTCCGCCACCCGGCGCACCGGTTTCGACGCCTTCGGCTGAGGCTGCGCCACCTGCGGCGGCGCAGGGCCGTGCGTCTCGCAGTACTCCGCAGTGGCTGACGAGACGGCCGTGGCGACCTTGTTCTTGTGCTCGTCCGAGGCCATCACCGGCTCCTCGTCGCGGTTGATGATGGAGCCGCTCTCCAGCAGCACCGCCGGCATGCTCGTCATCTTGAGCACGATGAGCTGATCGTAGCGATAGACGCCGGCTTCGATATCCAGCAATTCCCGCTGGAACTTGCCCATGAACCACTGATCGTATTGGCGGGCGAATTGCAGGTCTTTCGAGGCCATCTGGTTGCCGAGCAGGCGCGCAAATTTCAGGCTGTACCGATAGTGCGGATTCAGCTTCGAGACGAACACCGAATAGCCGCCGAACATGTCGTTGAACTGACTCTTCTTGCCTTCGAACACCCAGCTCTCCGCATAGATGCCGGGCACGGAATCGTGGTGAATCGACAGGAAGAGATCGGCGCCCCTCCTGTTGGCTCTCGCCACCCGCGTCATCAGGCTCGGCCGCGCCTTGCCCTCGGTCACCAGCAGCGTGGTCTCGGCGAACCCATCCGCCTTCA
>NZ_DASWVW010000007.1:0-138157 GCF_036406195.1 Steroidobacter sp. | reverse complement strand
GCGCAAGCGAGGCACAGTGTCTTCGTTGATGACGGCGCTCAAAGCGCAAGGTGAGAACACGTCCGCATCGACGTCGTAGATCTGTGACATCGGCACCGCCTCGGCGCCAAACTCCGCGACCGCATGCTCGATGCGCTCTTCATTGATATCGGTGACGAACACCTTCGCGCCAGCGGCACGCAATGACTTCACCAGGTGATAACCCACCTGGCCGGCTCCCTGCACGGCGAAGCTCGTGCGGCGCAGATCCGCATGGCCGAGCTTGAATTCGAGACAGGCGCGAATGCCATGCAACGTGCCCAGCGCGGTGAATCGCGAAGGATCGCCGCTGCCACCCAGGAGTTGTGGCACGCCGACTACGTGGCGCGTTTCCTGGCGAATCAATTCCATGTCGTCGGCATTGGTGCCCACGTCTTCGCTGGTGATGAAGCGCCCGCCGAGCGATTGAATGAAGCGCCCGAGCGCACGAAACAGAGCTTCGCTTTTATCCGTTTCGGGATTGCCGATGAGCACGCCCTTGGCGCCGCCGAGATTCAGGCCGGCGATGGCGGCCTTGTGAGTCATGTCTGCGGAGTGCTTCAGTACGTCGCGAACCGCATCCGCCTCGTTCGCATACGGCCACATGCGCAAGCCGCCGAGCGCCGGGCCCAGCACCGTGCTGTGAATCGCGATCACACAGCGCAGGCCGCTGTCGCGATGATGAAAGAACACTACTTGCTCGTGCCCGAGCCGGCTCACTGCTTCGAACAGATTCATCGCCGTCCCTCGAAAACCCCGGACCGTGATTATAGGCGCGCGCGGGTGTGCGCACGTATCCCTATTCTCAACGTCGTGATTGCAGGGCTGCGATACCGTCGTTAGTCGATCGATCCGGTTCGCCCAGCACGGCAAGAATGCGTGCATGCGCCACGTCGCGCGTATGGGTGACGGCGTCCGAGTTATTCATGTCGTGCATCGGGCCGATCGACGGCAACACGTGAATGTCGATGCGACCTGGCCGGGGCAGAAAGCGTCCCGACGGCAGGATGTATCGCGTGCCGCGGATGGCGAGCGGCACCACCGGCAGATCAACGCGCGCCGCAATAGTGAACGCGCCGCTGTGAAACTTGCCGAGCCCGGGCTCGGCCAGGAACGTGCCCTCGGGAAAGAAGGCCAGCGCCTGACCGGCGTCAGCGGCCTTCAACAGGCGCCGTGCATCCATGCCGCCGGCGTGTCGATTGAAGCGATCGACGAACTCCGATCCGATCCGCCGCAACAGCAATCCAGCGAGCGGCACGCGACTGAACTCTTTCTTGATCACGAACGAGAAGCGTGCGGGCAGGGCGGCCTTGAGCACGATGCCATCCAGATAGCTGGCGTGATTCGCCACGACCACGCATGGTCCGCCCGGCAACAGATGCTCGTCGATCATGCGGATGCGCAGGCCCGCCACCGTAAAAAACGCGCGCGCCGCAAAGTGAGCAATATGCCGACGTGCCTTGATCCCGAGAGGCAGTAAAACTGCAACGAACGCGCTCAGGCCGAAGACCAGGAACACCAGCAGGACATACACGCCATAAATGATTTCGAGCACGGACCGGAAGACTGTCGGCGCCCGCTGCGGGGCGTCAGTCATGAGGCGACACGCATATCTCTACAGAGATGTCACGGGGAGATTTATGTAGTACCGGCATGGAATAGGTCGGGTGTCGATTTCTGTGAACTGAGTCTCTTTATGTAAACCCTGCGGGGGTTCTGTGATTGTAATCACGTCTCCCGCCGGACCCTCTCTCCATACTGGCCGCCATTGATTTACCGGTCTGCCGTGAGCGATCACGGTTAACACCACAAGGCGATGAGCACCGTAACCAAAGCATCAGTCTACTCGAGGTCAGGCGAGGATATGCCGGAGACGCCGTCATTGGCGGCCATCGACCGCTTTCTCGATGCCGTGTGGATGGAGCGCGGATTGTCGCCCAACACACTGTCCGCTTATCGCGCTGACCTGACTGCGCTGGATCGCTGGCTGCAGGCGCGTGGCACATCGAGCGTCGCCGCCAAGCGCGCCGACCTGCTCGCATTCATCGCTCATCGCGTCGAGGCCGGAGCGCGTCCGCGTTCCACTGCACGTCAGCTGTCCAGCTTTCGCCGATTCTACCGTTATCTGATCCGCGACGGAGCCATCAAGGAAGATCCCACCGCGCAGATCGCGATGCCCAAGATCGGGCGTTCGTTGCCGAAGTCGCTGACGGAGGAAGAGGTCGAGGCGTTGCTGAAGGCGCCGGTGATCGAGGACCCGCTGGGTCATCGCGACCGCTGCATGCTGGAAGTGCTGTACGCCACGGGCCTGCGCGTCTCGGAGCTGGTGAACCTGAAGTCCAGTCAGGTGAACATGAATCAGGGCGTGCTGCGCATCGTCGGCAAGGGTGATCGCGAACGGCTGATTCCGCTGGGCGACGAGGCGGTGTCCTGGCTGCAGAAATTCATGAACGGTCCGCGCCTGGAAATCCTGCTGGAGCGCCAGACCGACTACCTGTTCCCGACGCGCCGTGGCGATCGCATGACGCGCCAGGCGTTCTGGCACATCATCAAGCGCTATGCGCAGAAGGCCGGCGTGCAGAAGGCGTTGTCGCCGCACACGCTGCGGCACGCGTTCGCCACCCACTTGCTGAACCATGGCGCGGATCTGCGCGTGGTGCAGATGCTGCTGGGGCATAGCGACCTGTCGACGACACAGATCTATACGCACGTGGCCCGCGAGCGCATGAAGGAACTGCATGCGCTACATCACCCCAGAGGGTGAGTGCGGCTGCCTTTCCGAAGACACCTAACGTGTCTTCGGACCGGCCGAACGCCGGTACACGGATGTAGCGGCTGGCCGAGGTTCCATGGACGGCTGCTTGAGACGCCTCCAGGGACCGCTACTCGAGACGCCTTCTGGACGGCTACCTGAACGACCCTCTGGCCGTCACCGCCTCACCCCACCACAGCCACTGCCCCAACGTTCTCTCGCCCCCGACGGCGTCTTTGCTAGACTCCGCCCGCCTCCTCAATCAAGCCGAACTGCGTTGAACTTGCGGGCCTGCCGCAGCGTCGAATCGGGCGAGGGTCACGAGAGTTCCCATGAAAAAACTGTTGATGTGTCTGCTCGCCAGTGTGGCGACCTGGCTCGGGGCGTCGGCGTTCGCTGCCGAAACCGCGGCATCCGCCGCCAATGCCGTCGATCAGAAGGCAATGGCGACAATCCGTGCCACGCTCGCACGGAAATTCCCGGACATGACCATCAACAATGTGCAGCCGACGCCCATGAAGGACATCTACGAGGTCAGCCTGGGGACGGATATCGCCTATATCAGCGCCGATGGCCGCTACCTGATCGCCGGCGAGATGTATGAAATCGAGTCGCGTACCAACCTGACCGAAGCCGGCCGCCAGAAGACCCGCGTGAAGGCGCTCGCCAGGCTGGACGAGCGCGAAATGATCATCTTCAAGCCGGCCAAGGTGAAGCACACCATCAACGTGTTCACCGACGTCGATTGCGGCTATTGCCGCAAGCTGCACAGCGAGATCGATCAATTGAATCAGCGCGGCGTGCAGGTTCGCTATCTCGCCTATCCGCGGGCCGGGCCGGGCTCGGAGGACTGGGAGAAGATGGAGGCCGTGTGGTGCTCGATGGATCGCAAGAAGGCGATCACCGACGCCAAGGCCGGCCGCGAGGTCAAGGCGCAGCAGTGCGCCACGCCGGTCGCGAAGCAGTATCAGCTGGGGGGGGAGTTGGGTGTGCGCGGCACGCCGGCCATCTTCACCACTAGCGGTGACTATATCGGCGGCTATCTGACGCCGGACCAGATGGTGCAAGAGCTGGATCGGCTGAGCGCCGAGGCCAAGAACTAGCCTTCAATCGAACGGGTGGCCCATGGTGGGGCCACCCGATCCCGAATCTTCGATCAACGCTCCAGCAGCTTCAGCTTGTCGGGCTTGCCGTCCCATTCCTTCGCGTCGGGCGGCATCGGCTTCTTCTCGGTGATCACCGGCCAGGCCTTGGCCAACTCGGCGTTCAGCGGCTTGAAGTGCTGCTGGTCTTCGGGCAACTCTTCTTCGGAGAAGATCGCCTCGGCCGGGCATTCCGGCTCGCACAGCGTGCAGTCGATGCACTCGTCCGGATCGATCACCAGGAAGTTGGGACCTTCGTGGAAACAGTCGACGGGGCACACCTCGACACAGTCGGTGTACTTGCACTTGATGCAGTTTTCAGTGACGACGAAGGTCATCGCGGGCTCCGGAAATCCTTGGCAGCGGCGGCTGGACAAGAAATGCGCCGCTTGCGGGCGCGCATTGTGCCAAAGGGGGCGTGGGGATGCGAGGCTGCGTCGTCATAGCGGCCTGTTTTCCTGGAATGACGGGCGGTCAGGGCCGGCCCGCAGGGTGTCATTGCGACTGGCCGTCGGTCATCACGGCCTTGCCGTCCTGCCAGTCGATGTCGCGAAAATGCAGTTTTTCCTGGCCCAGGCGCCGGTCCTCTAGGTAACGCCGCAAGGCGAATTCGACGCTCAGGAAGGCCAGTTCGGGCCAGGGAATCTCCTCCTCGGCGTACAGCCGCGTTTCCAGGCTTTCGGGGCCGATCCCGAACGAGGGTTCGCGTAACGTAGCGCGAAACATGATGTGTACCTGATGCGCGCGCAGCACGTTGACGATGCTCAGTAGCGAGCCGATCCGGACGTGCGCCAGCGCTTCCTCCATGGCCTCGCGTGCGGCCGCCTGCTGTACGGATTCGCCGTTCTCCATGAAGCCCGCGGGTGTGGTCCAGTAGCCGCGGCGAGGCTCGATGGCCCGTCTGCACAAAAGAATCTTGCTTTCGTGCTCGATCACACAGCCGGCGATGATGCGTGGGTTCTCGTAATGGATGGTCCCGCAGCTGGCACAGACGTAACGGGGCAGGTGATCGCCAGGGGGAATCGACAGGCTGACCGGCTGGGCGCAGTTGGAGCAGAACTTCATGAGGTAAGGAATTGAACCGCCGGGTATTCAGGGGCGCGAGGATGAAGGGCGGCATGGTCACCCCTCGTTGCTCTCTTGTCGAGAGGTGTGGTGGCTTGAGTATCCGGAAGAGAGAGGCGCGGTGGCTTGCGTCGGCGGGAGTGACCTGCCTGCTCCCGGCACCGCTGCACTCGCCGCGCTTCGCTGTCGCTCGCGCGCTGCTTGTACGTCCATGTAGCGCTAAGGGGCCAACATCCCTGTTGGTCCCATTTGCCGGGAGCAGGCAGGTCACTCCCGCCGACGCTGACACGTCGCGGTGTCGTTACGGTTGAAGAGGAAGAGGCGGAGCTGCAATCAGTCCGCATTCTCATCGATGGAATGTCGGACCTCTGCCAGCAACTTCATCAGCTGTTCCATCTGCGCTTCGTTCAGCCCGGCAAACATCTTGTCCACCCATGCCTCGTGGGCGCGAGCCATGCGTTGGAAGGTTTCGCGGCCTTTGCGGGTGAGGCGGACGGTGGCGACGCGGCGGTCGTCGGATTCGAGGGTGCGCACTACCAGCAGCTCTTCGATCAGCCGGTTCACGATGCCGGTGACATTGCCATTCGAGACCAGCAGGGCCGCGGACAGCTGGCTCATGGTGAGGCCGTCGGGTTCGCGTTCCAGAGCGGCCATCACGTCGAAACGGGGCAAGGTGGTCTGAAACTCTGCTTCGAGCCGGCTGCGGATGCGGCGCTCGATGATCATGGAGCAGCTGAGCAGCCGCAGCCACAGGCGCAGCGAGGTCTTGCTGTGGGGAGCGCCGCCGAGCTTTTCGGCGAAGGCGCGGGGCGCGCTGGGGGTGGTCATCGGAGGCTTCCGTAACAATAGGTTGCAATCCTAAAAGAGTTACAGCCCGGCGGCAACGGGCGGCCCGAAAAATGCAGGTTCCAACTGATAGTTGACACTTAAAATATATCGCTCGTACCATGTCCCGCACCAGCAACTCTGCCAGCGCGGTTGTCATGAAGCGCATCGTTTGTCTCGGCGGTGGGCCGGCGGGTTTGTACGCCGCCATCCTGTTCAAGAAAGCTCTTCCCGGCGCCAGCGTCGAGGTGTACGAACGCAACCGCCCGGACGACACCTTTGGCTGGGGCGTGGTGTTTTCCGACAAGACCATGGAGGGATTTCGCGCCATCGATGCCGAATCGCACGACGCCATCATCAGCAACTTCCATCACTGGGACGACATCGATGTGCATTTCAAGGGCGAGCGCGTGCGCTCGGGCGGTCACGGCTTCTGCGGCATTTCGCGCAAGCTGCTGCTGAACAAGCTGCAGGAACGCGCCGCCGGCCTGGGCGTGCAGCAGACCTTCCAGCATGAAATCGAAGATCTGACGCCGTTCGCCGATGCGGATTTGATCGTCGCGGCCGATGGCGTCAACAGCCGCACGCGCAAACAGTTCGCGTCCGTGTTCGAGCCGGATATCGATGTGCGCAAGTGCCGGTTCATCTGGCTCGGCACCCGACAGAAGTTTCCGTCCTTCACGTTCGCTTTCGAGCCGACCGAGCACGGCTGGTTCCAGATTCACGCGTATCAATTCAGTGACGAGCTGTCGACCGTCATCGTCGAAACGCGCGAGGAAACCTGGAAGGCGCACGGGCTCGATCGCTTCAATACGGAGCAGAGCATCGAGTTCTGCGAAAAACTGTTCGGCCGCTATCTGGGCGGCCACAGCCTGATGAGCAATGCCAACCATCTGCGCGGTTCGGCGTGGCTCAACTTCAATCGCGTACTGTGCAAGCGCTGGCACACCGATAACATCGTCTTGATCGGCGACGCCGCGCATACCGCGCACTTCGGCATCGGCTCCGGCACGAAGCTCGCGATGGAGGATGCCGCTTCTCTGGTGAAGCACGTTGCGCATGCCGCCGATGTTCGGGCAGGACTCGAGTCGTATCAGGCGGAACGCAGCCTGGAAGCGCTCAAACTACAGAGCGCGGCGCGCAATCGCATGGAATGGTTCGAGAACGTCGCACGCTATGTTCACCTGGAGCCGCTGCAGTTTGCCTATAGCCTGCTGACCGGCAGCCAACGCATCGGTCACGACAATCTGCGCCTGCGGGATGGCGCTTTCGTCGAGGTGGTAGAGCGCGATCTCGCTCGGCGCGCGGGCGTGAATGAGCCCCGGCCGCCGATGTTTCTACCGTTCAAGTTGCGCGGCATGCAGTTGACCAATCGCGTCGTGGTCTCGCCGATGGCGCAATACCAGGCCGTGGATGGCGTGCCGAACGATTGGCACTTGATGCACTACGGTTCGCGCGCTACCGGTGGTGCTGGCCTGGTCGTGACGGAGATGACTTGTGTGTCGCCGACGGGGCGTATCAGTCCGGGCTGCACGGGGCTGTGGAACGACACTCAACGCGACGCCTGGAAACGCATCGTCGATTTCGTACACACGCATTCGGCCGCGAAGTTCTCTCTGCAACTCGGGCACTCCGGCCGCAAAGGTTCGACGCAGGTGGGGTGGGAGCACGCCGATCATCCGTTGCCGGAGGGCAACTGGGAATTGATCTCCGCATCGCCGCTGCCGTACCTCGAAGGCATCAGCCAGACGCCGCGTGCCATGACGCTTCAAGACATGGATGAGGTGACGCAGCAGTTCGTACATGCAGCGCAGTTGGGTGAGCAGGCCAGCTTCGACATGATCGAGCTGCACATGGCGCATGGGTATTTGTTGGCAAGCTTCCTGTCGCCGCTGACCAATCGGCGCGAGGACGAGTTTGGCGGCAGCATCGAAAATCGCATGCGTTTTCCGTTGCGGGTCTTCAAAGCGACGCGCGCCGTGTGGCCCGCGGACAAGCCGATGTCCGTTCGCGTGTCGGCCAGCGATTGGGCCGAGGGTGGATTGAGCGAAGCGGATCTCGTGACATTCGCGCGCGCACTGCGCGACGCGGGTGCGGACCTGATCGACGTATCGACCGGCCAGACCGTCCCCTGGCAGAAGCCTGTCTACGGCCGCATGTATCAAACGCCGTTCTCGGACTTGTTGCGTAACACGGTGGATATCGCGACCATTGCGGTCGGCAACATCTTCGAAGCGGATCACGTGAATTCCATCATCGCCGCGGGCCGAGCCGATCTGTGCGCGCTGGCCAGACCGCATCTCGCGGATCCGTCGTGGACGCTGCATGCCGCCGCGGCGCAGAACTGGGCCAGCCAGCAGTGGCCGAAGCCTTATCTCTCCGGCAAGAGCCAGCTGGAACGCAATCTCGCGCGGGCTGCGCAAATGATTGGTGCCGTTTGAGCACGAGCTCACAATCCCCAGCGCCTCTGGGGGGCAAGCATGCGCTGATCACGGGCGCGAGCCGCGGTATTGGCTTCGCCATCGCTCAGCGATTACTGCATGAGGGGGCGCGGGTGACGCTGCTGGGGCGCCAGCTTGCAGCAGTCACCGAAGTGGCCGAGAAACTGAGCGCAAGCGACGCATATGCCGTTGCGGCCGACGTTACCAATAGCGGCCAAATGCGGGCCGCGATCCAGGATGCCAGCAGCCGCTTCGGCGCCATCGACATTCTCGTGAACAATGCCGGACAGGCGACGAGCGCACCCTTGCACAAGATGGAAGATGCATTGTGGCACACGATGCTGTCCGTCAACCTGACCGGTACCTATTACGGCATGCGCTATGTTTTGCCTTCGATGGTGCAGCGGGATTTCGGGCGCATCGTGAATGTTGCGAGCACGGCTGGACTGAAGGGCTATCCGTATGTGTCCGCGTACAGCGCCGCGAAGCACGGCGTTATTGGTCTGACTCGGTCAGTGGCGTTGGAAGTGGCGGGCCGGAACATCACGGTCAATGCGGTGTGCCCGGGCTATACCGATACGGACATCGTTCGCGAGACCGTTCGCAACATCCAGGAGAAGACGCAGCGCTCGGAGGCCGATGCGTTGGCGGCACTGGTGGCGAACAATCCGCAACGTCGCTTGATCCGTTGCGAGGAAGTGGCCAACGCCGTCGCATGGCTGTGTCTGCCAGGCAGCGAAAGCATCACGGGCCAGAGCATCGCCGTCGCTGGCGGCGAGATCATGTAACTGATTTATTTCGGCCGGCGGGACAGCGGCCGATCGCGGGGACTCATGTCATTCACTCAACGCAAGCTGTCGGACTATCAGGCGAAACATTTCCTGTGGCGCGTGGAGCAGTCGGTCGGCTACGTCACCCTGAACATTCCGGATCGGAAGAATCCGCTGACGTTCGAGTCGTATGCCGAGTTGCGCGACCTGTTTCGCGATCTCGTCTACGACAAGGACATCCGCGTGGTCGTGATCGACGGCGCCGGCGGCAATTTCTGCTCTGGCGGCGATGTGCATGACATCATCGGGCCGCTCACACGCATGACCATGCCGGAGTTGCTGACGTTCACGCGCATGACTGGCGATCTCGTCAAGGCGATCCGCGGTTGCCCGCAGGTCGTGATCTCCGCTGTGGACGGCATTTGCGCAGGCGCAGGTGCAATCATCGCGATGGTGTCCGATATGCGCATCGGCACGCCACAGGCCAAGACTGCGTTCTTGTTTACGCGGGTCGGGCTCGCCGGTTGTGACATGGGCGCGTGCGCCATCCTGCCTCGATTGATCGGGCAGGGACGGGCGGCCGAGTTGATGCTCACGGGCCGCGCCATGACCGCCGAGGAAGGCGAACGATGGGGCTTTTTCAACCAGCTGGTCGCCTCCGATCAGTTGCTCGCCGAAGCGACACGGCTGGCGCGCAGTCTCGCCACCGGCCCTATGTTCGCGCACAGCATGACCAAGAACATGCTGAACCAGGAATGGAACATGAGCATCGAGCAGGCCCTGGAAGCCGAGGCGCAGGCGCAGGCCATTTGCATGCAGACCGAGGATTTCCGCCGCGCATTCGATGCATTCGCGGCCAAGCGCAAGCCGGAGTTCGTCGGCAAATGAGCGTGCAATTCGATCTGAGCGAGCGGCTGAGCTGGCCGTTCTTCGCGCCGGAGCATCGTACCGCCGCCGAACTGGTATCGGCGTGGAGCGCGCAGCATCTGTCGGGTCAGTCGCACGGCGAGTCTCGCGACGAAGTGGACGCGCAGGCTCGCAAGCTGGTTGCCGGACTCGGCCAGGCGGGCATCACGCGCTACTGCGTTCGAGCGGAGCATGGTGGAGCGCTGATGAAGTTCGATTCGCGCGCCATTTGCTTGATCCGTGAGACGTTGGCTTATCACGATGGCCTGGCGGATTTTTCCTTTGCCATGCAAGGGCTCGGCAGCGGCTCGCTGTCGCTCGCCGGTGAATCGACCCTGCAGCAGCAATACTTGCCTCGGGTCGCGAGCGGAACGGCAATTACGGCGTTTGCGTTGTCCGAGCCCGATGCCGGTTCCGACGTCGCTGCCATGCAAACGTCGGCGCGCCTCGATGGCGATCACTATGTATTGAATGGCACCAAGACCTGGATCTCCAACGGCGGTATCGCGGATGTGTATTGCGTGTTCGCGCGCACGACGCCAGGACTGAAGCGGCCTGATGGGACCGTTGGCGCGCAAGGGATCACTGCGTTCCTGGTCGAGCCGGGTGACCCTGGATTCGAGATCGAGCGGCGCATCGATGTGATCGCGCCACATCCGCTCGCGACGCTGCGCTTCAAGAATTGCCGTATTCCTGTGGCACGCCGGATCGGCGCCGAAGGCGAAGGATTCAAGATCGCCATGCGGACGCTGGATATTTTTCGTGCGTCCGTGGCCGCTGCTGCCATCGGATTCGCACGGCGTGCCTTGGATGAGGCGGTGGCTCACTCGCGGCAGCGGGCGATGTTCGGCAAGACGCTGGCGGATTTTCAACTGACTCAAGCCGCGATCGCGGACATGGCGACTGCCATCGATGCAGCGGCTTTGCTGACATATCGAGCGGCCTGGCAGAGAGATACAGGGCAAGCCGTGACCAAGAGCGCCGCGATGGCAAAGATGACAGCGACGGAGAGCGCGCAGTCCGTCATCGATCGCGCGTTGCAAATGTTCGGCGGCCGCGGCGTAGTTCACGGAGAAATCGTGGAGCGCCTGTATCGCGACATCCGTGCGCTGCGAATCTATGAAGGCGCGACCGAAGTACAAAAATTGATCATCGCGCGTGAGGTTTTGAAATGACGATTCAAGTGCTGCAGCCCGCCGGCTGGCCGCGACCCAAAGGCTATGCGAACGGCATGGTTGCCGAAGGCCGGCAAGTGTTCGTCGCCGGCCAGATCGGTTGGAACGAGGAGCACCAGTTCCCGCCGACGCTTGCCGAGCAAGTGCGCCAGACCCTGCAGAACATCGTTGCCATATTGAACGAAGCGGGCGCTCGCCCGGAGCATCTGGTGCGCCTCACCTGGTATGTGACCAGCCGCGATGAGTACTACGCGGAACTGCCGCAGATCGGGCAAGCTTATCGCGAGGTCCTCGGCCGTACTTTCCCGACCATGGCCGTCGTGCAAGTGGTTGCGCTCATGGAGAGCGAAGCCAAGGTGGAGATCGAGGCCACCGCGGTCATTCCCAGCGGCGGGTGAAGCGCTATGTCGATGTGGCGCCCCCCTGAGCGCATTCGTCACGAACCGCTGTCCGGTCCATGGCCAAGCGCCGAACGGGCCGAGCGTTCGCGTCTATTCAGTCCCATTCAGCTCGGACCGCTGAGCCTGGAGCAGCGTACCTGGATTCCTGCGATGGTGCCTTGGCGCGCCACCGAGGATGGCTTTGTCTCGCCGAATGTCTTGGCCTGGTACGAGCGATTCGCTCGCGGCCGGCCAGGTGCCATCGTCATCGAGGCCACGGGCATTCGAGACGTGCCTAGCGGTCCGCTGTTGCGCATCGGCGATGATCGTTTCCTGCCGGGACTTCGCCAATTGGCCGAGACCGTGCGCCGCGCCAGCGGCGGTCATACGAGAGTGCTGATTCAGTTGATCGATTTCCTCGCCATGCGACGGCGCCCGGAGCGCGCCAAGTATTTCGAGCGCCTGCTTCGTATTACTGACGCGCACCGCGCGGCGCTCGACATGCGCGATGCACCGGAATCCGAGATTCGAGCGCGCCTCACGACGTTGGACGAAGAAACTTTGCGCGCCATACTGACGCCACGCGAGATGGAGTCGCTCGAACACGGCTACCGTGAACGCGTTACCGACATGGAGCTTACGCACATCGCCAAGCTTCCCGAAACGCTGCCGCAGTTGTTTGCTGACGCAGCCGTCCGGGCGGAGCAGGCCGGGCTCGATGGGGTGGAGTTGCACTATGCGCATGCCTACACCATGGCTTCGTTTCTATCGGCAACCAACCATCGCCAGGATGGCTACGGCGGTTCGCGCGAAGGCCGGGTTCGCCTGCCATTGGAAGTGTATGGCGCCGTGCGGGCCGCCGTGAGCAAGGACTTTGCCGTCGGGTGCCGATTCCTCGCCGAGGAATGCATCGACGGCGGCAGTAGCGTCGAGGATGCGATCTGGTTCGCCACGCAGTTTGCACGCGCCGGCATGGATTTCATTTCCGTGTCTCGCGGCGGCAAGTTCGATGACGCCAAGCAACCCAAGGTGGGCGAGGCCTCGTACCCATATACGGGCCGAAGCGGTTACGAGTGCATGCCTTCTTATTACTCTGACGCTGCCGGGCCGTTCGGTCGCAACCTGGCGCCCTCGAAGCGCATCCGGGCCGCGATTCGCGCGGCGGGATTCATGACACCGCTGGTCACGGCCGGCGGCATCCACCATTTCCAACAGGCGGAGGAGGTGCTCGCCTCGGAACAGGGCGATGTGGTGGGATTTGCACGCCAGGCGCTGGCCGATCCGGATTGGTTCATCAAGGTTCGCAGCGGGCGGGGCGCCGAGGTTCGCTTGTGCAAATACACGAACTACTGCGAAGCGCTGGATCAGCGCCATCGCGAAGTCACTTGCGAGCTGTGGGATCGCGAAGGGCTGGATCAGCCCGGAGTGGCGCGCTCCGCGGACGGCAAGCGCCGGCTGGTCGCGCCGGACGGGTGAACGGATCGGTCTACTCGAACTGACCCTGGTCAATTCTTCAACGCGGCGCGCTTTGCGCTTGTCGACCTCGAACTCTATAGTCGCTGCACGTTGAAGCAGCGAGTGACCGATCGATGAGTGCAAGAATCAGAGTAGGGAACCTGGAAGTGGCCGCCGTGCTGCACGATTTCGTGCGGCAGGCGTTGGCGGGGACCGGCGTGCAGGAACAGGCATTCTGGAGCAGCCTGCAGCGCATCGTCAGTGAATTCTCACCTCGCAACGAGCAATTGCTCGCCAAACGCGATCAACTGCAGGCGCGCATCGATGATTGGTGGCGGCAGCAGCGCGGCCAGCCGCTGGACATCGCCGGGCAACGGCAGTTCCTCGAGTCCATCGGCTACGTCGTGCCCGAGCCCGCGCCGTTCCAGGTTGACACCGAGAACGTGGATCGCGAGATTGCCCATGTCGCCGGTCCTCAGTTGGTGGTGCCGCTCAGCAATGCCCGGTACGCATTGAATGCGGCCAATGCACGTTGGGGCAGCCTCTACGATGCGCTGTACGGCACCGATGCGCTGGAAGCTCCTCTGCCAGCCGGTTCACCGTACAACGCCGAGCGAGGTGCAAAAGTCATTGCATATGCGCGTGCGTGGCTGGATCAGGTTGCGCCGCTCACCTCGGGCAAACATGCGGACGCGACCAAGTACGCGATCGAAGCCGACAAGTTGGTGGTGACGCTCAAGGACGGAGCGCGGGCGACGCTGGCGGTTCCCGCGACGCTCGAAGGCTGGCGCGGCAGCCACGATCAGCCGCAAGGCATTCTGCTGCGGCATCATGGCCTGCATTTCGAGATTGTGATCGACCGCAAGCATCCGATTGGCGCGACCGATGCAGCCGGTGTCGCCGACGTGATTCTCGAGTCGGCCATCACCACCATTCAGGATTGCGAAGACTCGGTCGCGGCGGTGGATGCGGAAGAGAAGGTCGCGGTCTACGGCAATTGGCTGGGCTTGATGAAGGGCGATCTGCAGGCCACCTTCGCCAAGGGCAAGGGCACGGTCAACCGAACGCTCAACGCCGATCGCGTCTATTCCGTGCCGGGCAACAAGGAACTGACGTTGCCGGGCCGCAGCCTGATGCTGGTGCGCAACGTCGGGCATCACATGCGCACTGACGCCGTACTGTTCGAGGGCAAGGAGATTTTCGAAACGGTGCTCGACGCGCTGGTCACCGTCGCCATCGCGATGCATGACATTCGCGGCGGCGGCAAGAACAGCCGCACCGGGTCGGTGTATGTGGTGAAGCCGAAGCTGCACGGCCCGGAGGAGGCGGCACTGGCCAACGACCTGTTCGGCTGGGTGGAAGAAGCGCTGGGCCTGCCCAAGTACACCGTGAAGATCGGCGTGATGGACGAGGAGCGCCGCACGAGCATCAATCTGCTCGCCTGCATCGAGCAGGTGAAACATCGCATCGTGTTCATCAACACCGGCTTCCTGGATCGCACCGGCGACGAGATCCACACCGCGATGCAGGGCGGGCCGGTGCTGCGCAAGGAAGAGATCAAGACCCAGCCGTGGCTGGTTTCGTATGAGAAGCGCAATGTCGAAATCGGTCTGCTGGCCGGCTTGCGCGGCCGCGCACAGATCGGCAAGGGCATGTGGGCCATGCCGGACAAGATGGCGGCAATGCTGGCGACGAAGGCGGGTCATCCACGCGCGGGCGCCAACACTGCCTGGGTGCCATCGCCGACCGCGGCTACGCTGCACGCACTTCATTATCATCAGGTCGATGTGCGCGCGGTTCAGAACGAACTGCAGCGTCAGCTGCAGTCGAGCCAAGCCACTGGCATCGACGACTTGCTACGCGCGCCGCTCGCTCAGTCCGGCTTCACCGCCGAGGAAGTTCAGAGCGAGCTCGATAACAACATTCAGGGCATTCTCGGCTACGTGGTGCGCTGGATCGATCAAGGCGTGGGCTGCTCGAAGGTGCCCGACATTCACGATGTCGGCTTGATGGAGGATCGCGCCACGCTGCGCATCTCCAGCCAGCACGTCGCGAACTGGCTGCTGCACGGCGTGTGCACGGAAGCCCAGGTGAAAGAAACATTAGCGCGCATGGCGGCCGTCGTGGACGCGCAGAATGCCGGCGATCCGCTGTATCGGCCGATGGCTGGCAATCTGCAGGGGAGCGTTGCATTTCAGGCCGCGAGCGACCTGATCTTCCTCGGTCGCGAGCAGCCGAACGGTTATACCGAATTCATCCTGCATCGCCGCCGTCGCGAGCTGAAGGCAAGGAGCTAAGCCCAATGGCACTTAGTTGGCGCCCTCCAGTGGTTGGCGGTTAGGGCAGAACGGAGGCCAGGACTTGGCTCATTTCCGGCTAACCGCTATCCGCCATCCGCGAACCGCTGTGACAAAGACGGTCAACTAAGCACCATTGGAGCTAGGGGAGTTTGCCCCCGAGCCATTCGATCCAGTGCCGCACGGGTATCCGTGCGGCACTGGCAAGGTGGGTGATGCAGCCGATGTTCGCCGACAGGATCACGTCTGGCTGCGCAGCTTGCAGTGCCGCCAGCTTGCGATCGCGCAGCTGTTTGCTGAGCTCCGGTTGCAAGACGGAGTAGGTGCCAGCGGACCCGCAGCACAAATGACTCTCGGCCAGTGGCAGCACTTCCGCGCCGAGGTCTTGCAGCAGTCGTTCGACGACGCCGCGAATCTTCTGGCCGTGCTGGAGTGTGCACGGCGGATGAAATATCACTCGCTCCGGTGAGCGTGCTTGGAGCTTGCTCATCAGCACGTCCGCCTGCGGCGGCAACAACTCGGCCAGATCCCGCGTGAGCTCGACGATACGCTGCGCCTTCGCCGCATATGCCGGATCATGGCGCAGCAGGTGTGCATACTCCTTCACCATCACTCCGCAGCCGGACGCATTCATTACGATTGCTTCAATGCCCGCTTCGACGTGCGGCCACCAGGCATCGACGTTCCTTTTCACCTCCAGCAAAGCAGCCGCGTGATCATTCAAGTGATGCTTGATGGCGCCACAGCACGAAGGTGCCGTTCTCACGGCTTCGATTCCCAGCGCATCGAGCACGCGAGCCGTTGCCACATCGATTCCCGGCGACATGGAAGGCTGCACGCAGCCCAGCGGCAAGAGCATTTTGCGTGCGTGCGATCGGTTCGGCCATGCGCCGGCATCGCGCCGTTCTGGAACCTTGGCGCGCAGAGACTCGGGCAGCAGTGAGCGAACAGCCTGGCCGGCGCGCATCGCCGGCCCGAACAGTTTGCTGGTGAGTCCATGTTTCAATGCCGAGCGGGCCAGTTGCTCGCCCCTGGGACGCTCGACCTTCTGCTCGACGATGCCGCGGCCGATATCCACCAACCGGCCGTACTGAACTCCGGAAGGGCAGGTTGTCTCGCAGGCGCGGCAAGTCAGGCAGCGATCCAGGTGCAATTGCGTGCTTTGCGTCGGCTCGAAGCCTTCGAGCACTTGTTTGATCAGGTAGATGCGGCCGCGGGGACCGTCCAGCTCGTCGCCGAGCAACTGATACGTGGGGCAGGTGGCTGTGCAGAATCCGCAGTGCACGCAGCGGCGCACGATCTCCTCGGCCTCCTTGCCTTCGGGCGTGTCTTTGATGAAATCGGCGAGCTGCGTTCTCATAGGACCCCTTGCTCTAGAGATCCGGATATATCCGGCCCGGATTGAAAATGCCGGCCGGGTCGAACTGCGCTTTCAGGCGCCGATGAATGGCCGCGATCGGTGCAGCCAGTGGTGTGAACACACCGGCCGAGCGATCGCCGCCGCGAAATAGCGTCGCGTGGCCGCCGGCTTGGGTTGCGCGCTCGCGCACTTGCTCTGCGCTCTGCGCAGTTCGCAGCCAACGTAGAGCGCCATTCCACTCGATCAACTGCGGAGCATCGACCCTCAACGGTGCGGCCGTCGAAGGCACCGACATTCGCCATAGCGGCAACTCGCCGGCAAAGAATGGATGAGTCTGCTCTCTTACGCTCGTCCAAAGTGCATCCGCCTCCACGTTGTCCACGTTCTCTCCGCCTAGCTGCTGCCGTGCTGCCAGCACCGCGGCCGGAGCGCCCGCGAGTCGCAAGTGCAGAATGTCCTCGTGCCACAAGGATGCGGACAGCGGCAGGGGGCGGCCGGCCCATTCATTGAGCGTGTCGACAGCGACGGTCTCGCTCATCTCGAAGCGAAGCGTTTGATGTGATAGTGCACGGGGCAGCACCTTGAGCGAGACTTCCACGATCACTCCAAGAATACCCATGGAGCCGGCGAGCAAACGGGACACGTCATAGCCGGCAACGTTTTTCATCACGGTGCCGCCGAACGTCAGCAACTCGCCGCGGCCATCGACCAGCTGCGCGCCGAGCACGAAATCACGGACACCACCGTGCGTCGTTCCGAATGACACGCGGCGTGGGCCCGCCAAGCCCGCGGCGATGCAACCGCCAATCGTTGCGCCAGGACCGAAGTGGGGCGGCTCGAAAGCCAACATCTGCCCATGCTCCGCAAGCAATTGCTCCAACTCGGCGAGTGACGTTCCGGCGCGCGCAGTGATGACCAGCTCCGTCGGCTCATACTCCACGACGCCGGCCACACCTCGCGGATCTAGCAATGTTCCCTGCGGCGGATTGCCATAGAAATCCTTGGTGCCGCCAGCGCGAATGCATAGTGGCGTTCGCGACGCCGAGGCGGCGCGCACCTTGTCGCAAAGCTGATTCAGTGCCGGGTCCATCAGAATCGCGGCAACTCGGGAAATCTCAGGTTTCTGCCATGCACGCGCATCCGCCCGTACTCGGCACAGCGGTGCAAGGTGGGCACGACCTTGCCTGGATTCAGCAGGCCAGGCGGATCGAAGGCGCTCTTCACTGCCAGAAACGTGTCGAGCGTGGCGCGATCGAATTGCGAGCACATCTGGTCGAGCTTCTCCACACCCACGCCATGTTCGCCGGTCACCGTGCCGCCCATCTGTACGCACAGCTCCAGAATCTCGGCACCGAACGCTTCGGCACGAGCCACCGAATCCGGATCGGCATCATCGAACAGGATCAGGGGATGCAGGTTGCCATCGCCGGCGTGAAACACATTGGGGCAGCGCAGTCCGTACTTGGGCTCCAGCGCCTGAATCGCTTTCAACATTTCGCCGAGACGGCGGCGTGGGATGGTGCCATCCATGCAGTAGTAAGCCGGCGAGGCCCGACCGGCGGCGGGGAAGGCGTTCTTGCGCCCAGCCCAGAAGCGCAGCCGTTCGGTCTCGCTGTTGGAGACCTGGATGCGAGTGGCGCGAGCCGCCAACAACACTGCCGACATGCGCTCGATTTCCTCGGCTACTTCTTCGGCGGTGCCATCGGACTCACACAGCAACACGGCGGCGGCGTCCAGGTCATAGCCGGCATTCGCGAAGGGCTCGACCAGGCGGCTCGCGGCTTGATCGAGCATTTCCAATCCGGCTGGAATGATTCCATTGGCGATCAACGCCGCCACAGCGTCGCCAGCCTCGCCGATGTCAGCAAAGCTGGCCATGATGCAGCGGGCCATGTGCGGGACGGGTACCAACCTCACGGTGACTTCAGTGATCACCGCGAGCATGCCCTCCGAGCCGATCACCAGCGCCAGCAGATCAAGACCGGGGGCGTCCGGAGCAAGACCGCCGAACTCGACCGGATGGCCCTCAATGGTGAGCCCGCGCACGCGCAAGACGTTGTGCACGGTCAGTCCATACTTCAAACAATGCACGCCGCCGGAGTTTTCCGCGACGTTGCCGCCGATGGTGCAGGCAATCTGGCTGGACGGGTCAGGCGCGTAATAAAGACGATGAGGGGCAGCCGCCTCGCTGATCGCGAGATTGCGCACACCGGGCTGCACGGTCGCCGTGCGCGCCCGGGCATCAATGGACAGAATGCGATTGAACTTCGCGAGCGACAGCAAGACTCCACTGTGGTGAGGCAAAGCGCTGCCAGACAGCCCGGTTCCCGCGCCCCGTGGCACCACTGGCACTTGCCGCTCGTGACACAACTGCAGGATGCGCCGCACTTGGTCTTCGGTTTCCGGCAAGGCCACGACCATGGGCAACTGCCGAAACAGCGTCAGGCCGTCGCACTCATACGGGCGCGTGTCTTCCTCGCGAAACAGCACCGCGTCTTCAGGCAGGAATGCGAGCAACGCAGCGACCAGGCTGCGTTGACGGATGAGGTCCACTGGCAAAGAGCGCTCGGCGGGCGTCGAAGGGGCGGGCATGGCACGTTCCATGGGACGAATCATAGATGAGCGGCGGGCTGAACGCCTGCGCCGGCTTATACTCCCCTCGAGTGGAAGCCGATTTGGTGACTGCCATTCTTCAGGACTCCCATTTTCAGGACTCTGGGGACAAGGAACCCGCGCATGACGAACCCTACTCGACGAGAGGTCCTTGCCGCCGCTGCCGCCACGCTGGCGGGCGCCGGCATCACCGCCGAAGCCGCAGCGTCGCCGGCCAGCAAGGCCACGATCCCGCCGGTCGTTCATCACGTATTTTTCTGGTTGAAGAACCCTCGATCCACGGAGGATCTGGCGCGCCTGCTGACCGGGCTGCGGACCCTGGGGGCTATCGAGACGGTGCGCGCCATTCACATCGGCGTCCCGGCTGACACCGAGCAGCGCGGAGTCGTGGATGCGAGCTACAGCGCCTCGGAGATCCTGTTCTTCGACGATGTGGCCGGACAGAACGCCTATCAGGTCCATCCCATTCACCAGCAGTTCGTCAAGGATTGTCAGCACCTTTGGGAGCGTGTCGTCGTCTACGACGTGCAACCGGCAGCCACGAACTAACATGACGACTTGATATCGGCCGCGGCTCGCGAAATCGCCGGCGTAGTGCGTCGATGGGGAACCTGTCGCGCCTGGACCGCGTTCAAGTTTCACCGCAAGGTGCGCCGGAGCCCTGCATCCGACGCGATCCGACGCGATTCGTGCCGACATGGTTCGAGCCGCATGTACTTGCACAGCTTGGGGATTCAATGGCATATGAGCGGTCAATGACAGAAGTGCCGCTCCAGACCGCACCGAGCTTCCTGCTATCCATCGACGAGGCCACGCGCGCTTTGGCGGACCCGTCAGAGATCATGCAGGTCACTGCCGCGCTTCTCGTGCGTCACCTGGGCGTCAATCGTTGCGCCTATGCCGAGGTCGAAGGCGAGCTGGACGCGTTCGAAGTCACGGCAGATTACTGCGAAGGCGTGCCGAGCGTCGTCGGGCGCTACTACTTCAGCGATCTGAGTGCCGAGTGCTTGCGATCGATGCAGGCTGGCGAGCCGTATGTCGTAGAAGATTCGGCAACAGATCAGCGCACGGCGGGGATGCAAGCGATCTATCGACAACTTCAGGTGCGCGCGGTCATCTGTATGCCGTTGCTGAAGGCAGGCCGATTGGTGGCAGCGCTGATGCTCCAGAGCAATCGGCCGCGGCGCTGGCAGCGGGAAGAAATCGACCTGGTGCGGCTGGTCGCCAGCCGCTGCTGGGAGTCCATCGAGCGAGCCCGCATCGAACGCCGGCTGAAGCAGGTGATCAATGAGAAGCACGACCGCGTGGGGCAGGCTCATAGCGCGGAGCTGACTGCTCCCGACCGGCAGTTCGCGCAGTTGGTGGCCGGCGTCGCCGATTGCGCCATCTATATGCTCGATCTCGATGGGCGGGTGGCGAGTTGGAATGTCGGTGCCGAGCGCATCAAGGGTTACGAGGCGGACGAGATCATCGGCCGTCACTTCTCGCAGTTCTACTCCATCGAGGATCGCGCCGCCGGATTGCCGGAACGTTCATTGAGCCTGGTCGCCACTCAGGGCAAGTTCGAAAGCGAAGGCTGGCGTGTACGTAAGGATGGCTCGCGCTTCTGGGCGAACGTGCTGATCGATCCGATCTACGATACCGATCGACGCCTGGTCGGTTACGCCAAGATCACGCGCGACATGACCGAGCGTCGTCTCATGCAGGAGCAACTCAATCAGGCGCAGAAGATGGAAGCCGTCGGCCAATTGACCGGCGGAGTGGCGCATGACTTCAACAATCTGCTGACCGTCATTCTCGGCAATCTCGATACCGTGCAGCGGCGGGCGCCGGCGGACGACATGAGGTCGCAACGTGCTCTGGAGCACGCCATGCGAGGCGCGCAGCGCGCGGCTGCTCTGACGCATCAACTGCTCGCGTTCGCGCGTCGCCAGTCGCTGAATCCCAAGCCCACCAGCGTGAATCAGCTGGTCACCGCGTTGCTCGAGTTGATTCGCCGCACCTTGCCCGAAGGCATTGCCGTGCAGTCCAGGATCAGCGGCGTAGTGGGGCATGTGAGCGTCGATGCGAATCAAATGGAGAGCGCGCTGCTGAACCTGGTGCTGAACGCTCGCGATGCCATGCACGCTGGCGGCACGTTGACCATCGAGACCGAGATGGTCGAGCTCGGCGCCGAGGAAACGTGGCACCTGGGAGATCTGCAGCCCGGACCACACGCAATCATCAGCGTGAGCGACACCGGCGTCGGCATGTCCAGCGAAGTGATGACGCGTGCATTCGATCCGTTCTTTACGACCAAGCCCCTCGGCCAGGGTACCGGGCTGGGCCTGAGCCAGGTGTTTGGCTTCGTCAAACAATCGGGCGGCACGGTAAAGCTGCAGAGCGAGGTCGGTAAAGGGACGACCGTCAAAGTCTACTTGCCACGCGTCAGTGCCGCGTCGGCTGCTCGATCCGACGGCCGTGACAAGGATGTGCCGCGAGCCAGAGGCAGCGAGACCATACTCGTCGTGGAGGACGAGGAAGATGTTCGTTCCTACAGCGTGGAATGTTTGCAGGAACTGGGTTTCTCCGTGTTGCAGGCCTGCGATGCGTCATCGGCGCTGCGTCTGATACCGGCGCACCCCGAGATTCGGTTGCTGTTCACCGACGTGGGTCTGCCGAGAATGAACGGCCGTGAATTGGCGGAGGAGGCGCGCCGCATGCGTCCGGAGCTACCCGTGCTGTTCACCACCGGCTACGCGCAGGACGCAATGTTTCAGCAAGGCAAGCTGGATCCCAATGCCGAACTGCTGACCAAGCCTTTCAACCGCGCCCAGCTGGCCGAACGCGTCAGATATCTGCTCGACGCATAAGACAGCGGTTAGCGGTTCGTGGTCAGTGGTTGGCCAGAGAGGGCTACTCAGCGCTTGCTTCCGGGCTAACCACCAACCACTAACCGCCAGCCACTGGCGCTCACAAGGGGTCGACTGCCGCGGCGTGCGGGCGCATATTGATGGCCTCTCGATATGGAGGCCAGCGCGTGTCCACGACTGCCTTCGACTCACTGGCGCGGCAATACGATTCTGAATTTACGGACACAGCCGTCGGCCGGGTGCTGCGTGACATCGTTTGGTCGGCGGTATCCGACAGCTTCGGAGCCTCGAGGAAAGTTCTGGAGCTTGGCTGTGGCACCGGCGAGGACGCCGTGCGCTTCGCTCGCTTGGGCATCGAGGTGACCGCGACCGATGTTTCGGCCGAGATGATTCGGGTCGCCCGCCAGAAAATAAATCGCCTGTCCGGCATTGAACCCATCGAGCTCCACCGGGTACCCATGGAGGATGTTGTGGCGTCGCTGTGCGGTCGTTCGTTCGACGGCGTGTTCTCGAATTTTGGCGCGATCAATTGCGTTGCTGATCTGCCGGCCCTGGCTGCGAGCCTGGCCGGATTGCTGGTGCCGGGCGCGCCATTGGTCTGGGTCATCATGGGCCGGCGCGTGCCTTGGGAATGGCTGTGGTACCTCGCGCGAGCAGATATGCGCAAGGCGCTGCGACGCTTTGAGAAGAATGGTGTCGAGTGGCGCGGACTGAAGATCACATATCCGACGCCGGCGGAGGCAAGCGCGGCAATCGGGCCGTACTTCGAGATACGTCGCGTGTCGCCGCTTGGGTGCGTCTTGCCGCCAAGTTACGCAGCAGCTTGGTTGAATCGTTCGCCTCGCACGCTGGCCGCACTTACGCGTCTCGAGGTGCTGGCGCAACGTTCGACTGCGCTGGCGGCTTGGTCTGACCATTACATTCTGCAGGCCGCTCGTCTGCCCGCGGGGACGAGATGACTGTCATGAGAATCGTCGGCGGAGTCGAGTCTTGTCACGATGGTGACGCCAGAATTGTCACAAGCAGGCCGCCTTCGATCGGTGCCGCTGATCACGCTGCACCTCACGGAGCGCTGCAACTCGCGGTGTGTGAGCTGCGATTACTGGCGTCATGGCCGCGATGATCTGACGCTGGAATCCGTGTCGCGTTTGTTGCCGAGCTTGCATGAGCTGGGCACGCGAGCAGTCTTGATCTCGGGCGGCGAACCGCTGCTCCATGCCCAGTGGGCACAGATCGCTCAGTTGTTGCGAGAACAGCGCCTGCAGCTTTGGCTGCTCACCTCTGGCTTGTCGCTGGCGAAGCATGCCGCCCGAGCTGCCGAGTTGTTTCAGTCTATTACCGTGTCGTTGGATGGCACGGATCGGCGAATGTACGCCGCGATTCGTGGCTTGGACGCCTTCGACAAGGTTTGTGCAGGCATCCGTGCGGCCCGGCGCTCGGGCTCTTTGCTAAGCGCACGAGTGACCGTTCAACGTTCGAACTACAACGCGTTGCCTGCGTTCGTCACGCTGGCTCGGGAGTTGGGCGTTCAGCAGGTTTCATTTCTTGCTGCCGACGTTCGCAATTCGCATGCCTTCGGCAGGACGAATGACATCAATGCCGGCATCGCTTTACAGGCCAGCGATCTGCCTCGGTTCGAGGAGACGTTGCGGCGGATGGAACAGGAGCATGCGGAAGCATTTCGCTCCGGCTTCATTGCCGAGAGTCCGGCAAAGTTGCATCGCCTCCTCGAGTACTACCGTGCTCTATGCGGTCTCGGTCCCTTCCCGGCGGTTCGTTGCAATGCTCCAGAATTCTCCGCGGTGCTTGAAGCGACCGGCCGCGTGAGCCCGTGCTTCTTCATCGCCGGGCCGTCGGCGCCCGTGGCGAGCGATTTCGAGGCCGCGTTGAACAGCGAAGCCATGTTGACGCTGCGCCGGGACATTCGCGCAGGCCGGCGCCCGGAATGCGCTACCTGCGTGTGCTCGTTGTGGCGGGACGTGAGTCATGTTTCCAGGTTGAGCCTGGGGGATCATCGACCGTGACGGTGAACTGCTCATTGTCGACGCTCGAAGCTTACGACCGCTGGGCCGCGAGCTATCCGCCCGAGGCCCACAATCCCTTGATGCGCATCGAGCAGCGAGCGATGTTGGCTCATTGGCCGGATGTGACGGACTGTTGCGCGCTCGATCTTGCTTGCGGCACCGGCCGGTATTCGAGCTTGTTGATGCGGTCCGGTGCGCGTGAAGTGATCGCAGCGGATTTCTCCACTGCCATGTTGCGGCAGGTCTCGGCTGGTACGCCAGTTCGCGCCAACATGGTGCAACTGCCATTCGCTGCCAGTGCGTTCGACGTGGTTGTCTGCGGGCTCGCGCTTGGTCATGCGCCCGATCTACACCGCTGGGTGGGCGAAGTCGCTCGAGTGCTCGATGACGGCGGTGTTCTGCTGTACTCGGATTTTCACCCCGAGGCCGCGCGCGCCGGATTGACACGCTCCTTCAAGGACGAGCACAACCGCAGCGTGGTGCTGCCTCATTGCGACTACGACGTGAGCGAGCAACGCGAAGCGATCGAAGCAGCGAATCTCACGCTTGAAGTCGTGCAGGAGCTGCGAGCCGGAATGGATTGTCAGGAGTCGTTTCCAGGTTCGGACACCTTCTATCGCCAGTGGCACGGTCTGCCGCTGGTGTTGATCGTGCGGGCTCGAAAGTGTGCGCCATGTCAGCGCAAGGCGTGACATTCATCAACGGCGCCATCGAGAGCGGAGCCTCCACATTGCGCATCGTCGGGTCGAGAATGGCGTCGGTGGGCGAGGGACCCGAACCTGGCGATGTGGTCATCGATCTGCACGATGCCCGATTGTTGCCGGGCCTGATCAACGCGCACGATCACCTGCAGTTGAACAATTTTGGCCGTCTCAAGTATCGATCGCATTACACAGCCGTCGGGGACTGGATCGCCGACGTGGCCGCGTACTTGCAAACGAACGCCCAACTGAAGGCGTTCGAGGCGGTACCGCGAGAGCAGCGTGTGCTGCTCGGTGGCATCAAGAACCTGCTCAGTGGCGTCACTACAGTGGCTCACCACGATCCGTTGTATGGATGCCTGATCAGCGATGCATATCCGGTGTCTGTAGTGAGTCAGTATGGCTGGTCACACTCATTGCTAATCGATGGCGAGGAGAGAGTGCGACGCTCGTACCAGGCGACGCCCGCTGCGTGGCCGTGGATCATTCATGCCGCGGAGGGGATCGACGAAACAGCGACTGCCGAGTTCGAGCAGCTCGATGCGCTCGGCTGCATTGCGCAGAATACATTGATCGTTCACGGAATCGCGTTGAAGCGTGTGCAACGTCAGCGTCTGATCGAGGCAGGCGCCGGATTGATCTGGTGCCCTGCATCGAATCTGCATTTGTTCGACCATGCCGCCGAGGTTGGCGATCTCATCGAGCGCGGACGGGTCGCCTTGGGTACCGATTCGCGCCTCAGTGGCTCGCGGGACTTGCTGAACGAACTAAAGGTCGCGCGCGAAATTGCTGGGCTGGACGATAGAACCTTGCAAGCACTGGTGACCACCAACAGCGCGCAACTGCTTCGGCTGACGGATCGGGGCGTGCTGCGTGCAGGTGCCGCCGCCGACATTCTTGTTGTTCCGAGAATGCCCCTTGCGGATGCCAGCCGTGCGGATATTTGCCTCGTCATGAGCAGAGGAAAAATGCTGTACGCGGATCGGCACTATGCCGGCGCTCTGGCGCCGCCTTCGTCGTGGGTCGAAGTGAGCGTGGACGGCCGGCCCAAAGCCATGGACCGGCGGCTTGCGATGCTCTGGGCGCAGTCGGGGCTGCAGGAGCCCGGCTTGGACGTCTCGGCCGCGGGATGGAGAGCCGCATGATCATCACGAGCGGACCATCAGGCAGTCGGTTGAAGGTGGTGCTCTACAACCCACGCGCGGTCTTTTTCACGATGCCGTTGGCATTGCTCGCCATCGGCTCGGAGCTCGATCCGGAGATCTACGAGGTCGTGATCGTCGACGGGCGTCTCGAATCGCAGGATGCGCTTCTTTCTCATCTCGACGGAGCGCTGTGCCTCGGCGTGACCGTGCTCACCGGCGCACCGATCGCAGATGCGTTACGGATTTCGCGTGCTACCAAGCGCGCCCGTCCCGGCTTGCCCATCATCTGGGGCGGGTGGCATCCATCCATGTTCGCTACCGAGTGTCTGAATGAATCTGCGGTTGATGTCACCGTGCAAGGGCAGGGAGAAGCAACGTTCGCGGAGATCGTTGGCCGCCTTGCTGAAGGCCAGTCCCTCGCTGGCGTGGCAGGCTGCACGGCGCGGCTCGCTGATGGCACGATCTGCAGGAATCCACCGCGAGAGTTGCAATCGATCGAGAACTTTCGCGCGCACGATTACGGTTTGATCCCTGTCGAGCGTTATTTTGGGCTCAAGGGCAAGCGGCAGCTCGACTTCATCTCGTCGCAGGGCTGCAACTTCCGCTGCGCATTCTGTTCCGACCCCTTCGTTTACGGTCGCAAATGGGTCGGGCTCGATCCCACGCGTATGGCGCTACGCCTGCAAGAGTTGTGGGAGCGGTACGCATTCGATGACGTGAACTTTCAGGACGAGACTTTTTTTACGCGGCGCGATCGCATCAAGGCGCTGGCCGATCGGATTATCGCCGCCAGGATGAACATCACCTGGGCCGGCACCATGCGCGCGGATCAAGGCGTGCGTCTGCCTGATGAGCTATGGCGACGATGTAAGGAATCCGGTCTGCGCAGGTTGCTGGTCGGAGTCGAGTCCGGTTCCGATGAAATGCTGCGGCGGATTCGCAAGGACATCCGGATCGAGCAAGTCTTCCATACCGCGCAGAAGATGCGCGAGTACGGCATCGCTGGCCAGTTTCCTTTCATCGTCGGCTTCCCCGGCGAGAGCGACGACAGCATCAAGGCGACGCTGGTATGCGCCAAGCGGCTGCGTGCGATGAGCGTCGATTTTCAGACGCCCATCTTCTATTTCAAGCCCTATCCGGGCAGCGACATCGTGAGCGAGGAAGTGGCTCGCGGCTTCCAGTTGCCGCAGACGCTGGCAGCCTGGGCCGGGTTCGACTTCGTCGATGGCCTGCCGGGGCCGTGGGTTTCGCGGGAAAAATTCCAGCTCATCGAGCGCTTCAAGTTCTTCCATGAGCTGGCGTGGCAAAGGGCCTCCGCTGGCAAACGGCTGCTGCAGCAACTGGCGCGCTATCGATGCAGTCGCGACGATTATCGTTGGCCAGTCGAGATGGCGCTCATGCAATGGGGCAGGTCGGAGCCGAAATTGTCATGAGCACGCGACGCCACATTCTGCTGATCAACCCGACCATCACATCTCGGCGCAGCGCGCGCTTTCCGTTGGCAGTCATGAGTCTGGCTGGCGCGCTCGATGGCCGCTACTCGACCAGCATCATCGACGGCAATATCGATCGCGATTTCATCGCGACGACAGTGCGCAAGATCACTGAAGAATGGGTCGATGCGGTCGGAATCACGGTCATGGGCGGGCCTCAGTTACCAACTGCCATTGCGGTGTCGAGCGTCATTCGGGAGAGGTTTCCCAGCGTGCCGATCATTTGGGGCGGCTACTATCCAACGATCTGTGCCACGCCCAGCATCACCTCGCCGTACGTTGATTACGTGGTGCGTGGCCAGGGGGAAGAGACGCTTGCCGAGTTGCTGGAAGCCATCTGCGCGGGCCAGCGCCATGAGCTGAGTGCGATCACGGGCCTTACTTGGAAGCGCGAGGACGAGGTCATGCACAACCAGGATCGTCCGTTCTCCGCTGCGCGCCTCGCCACGATGCTGCCGTTCGACAAGCTCGACAATCCCACGCAGTACTTGAGCAGGACCTATCTGGGCCGCCGCACCGCCGGCTATCAAGCTGCTTTCGGCTGCCGCTTTCGTTGCACGTTCTGTGGCGTTGCGCGGATGTTCAACGGCAAGACGGCGCTGCCCAGCGACGCGCGATTGCAACAGGATCTGCGGTTTCTCAAGCAGCAACTCGGCGTCGACGCCATCCAGTTCTACGACCACAACTTCTTCGACCGCGAAGTCGACATGGTGCCGTTGCTCGAAATACTGGCGAAGTATCAGTTGCCATGGTGGTGCTTCGCTCGCTCCGATGCTTTGTTGAACCTGTCGGAACGATCCTGGGGGCTGGTCGGAAAGAGTCGGCTGCGCATGGCCTATATCGGTGCGGAGTCGCCGAGCGACTGGTTGCTGCACGACATTCGCAAGGGCACACGGCGCGACCAGACGCTGGAAGTGGTGGAGCGATGTCGTAGCCAGGGCGTGATTCCCGAATTGTCTTTCATGCTGGCGCCACCTCAGGACCCCGAAGGTGAAACCGAAAAGACGTTCGACTTCATTCGCCGGATCAAGCGCATGCATCCAGCGACCGAGATCATGCTCTACATCTATACGCCGCTGCCGCCGGGTCACAGCACCCGACAGGTTGCTTCGAGGGCGGCGCTCGATATTCGCGGTCGTGATGGTCGTCCGCTGGAGTTTCCAGTCACCGCGGATGATTGGGCCAGGCCGGAATGGGTGGACTACTGGTGTCACAAGGATGCGCCGTGGCTCACCGAGAAGCTGCGTCGGCGCATTCTCGATTTCACGACCGTGTTGGGTTGCAGGTTTCCAACCGTCACCGACATTCGATCGCCGCCCTGGGCGAAGTCGACGCTGCGTGCGCTCGCGTCCTGGCGCTATCGATATCAAAAGTACCATCGTCCGTGGGAACTGGACCTGTCGAAGAAACTGGTGCGGCTGCGGGACCCGCGCGCTTCGAGCCTGTAGCGGTGCGGACATGCTGCACGTGGCACAAGTGTCGTTCTTTCTGGACCCACGAGGACGCGAGCCCGAACAGCTGCTGCAGGACTGGCCGTCGCTGGTGGATGTCGCCGAGGCGGCGTCGGCCGCTGGTGTTCGCGTCACGGTCATTCAAGCCTGCGCTCGGCGCGGGCAACTGACGCGTAACGGGGTCGACTATCATTTTGTGACGCCCGACGAAGTGGTCCCGACGATCGCGTGCAGCGGGGAGTTCGCCCATCTGGTTGGCGACCTTGGCGCGCAGGTTCATCACGTCCATGGCCTTGGGTTCCCCGAGGATGTGCAGGCGCTGGCGAGATTGGCGCCCCGGACGCCGATCATCGTGCAGGATCATGCGGACCAGCCGCCGCGAATCTGGCGACGACTCTTCTGGCGGCGCGCCTTCTCGGTGCTTTCAGGAGCAGCGTTCTGCGCATCTGCGCAGGCGCAGCCTTTCATGGATGCCGGGCTATTGCAGCCGCAGACCACGATCTATGAGATTCCGGAATCTTCGAGTCGCTTCGTGCCGGGAGATCAAGAGGCGGCGCGCCGCATGACGGGGCTGCACGGCAGTCCCTGCTTGCTGTGGGTGGGGCATTTGAACGACAACAAAGATCCACTCGCGGTGCTGGACGGTGTGAGTGAAGCCGTCGATCAGCTGCCAGAGCTGCAGTTGTGGTGCTGCTTTGTTACGGCGCCGCTGCTCGGCGACGTCCAAGACCGAATTCGCGGGGACTCGCGCTTGCGGGGCAGAGTACACCTGCTGGGGCCAGTGCCTCATCAGAAGATTCAACGGCTCATGCAAGCAGCCGATCTGTTCGTGCTCGGCAGTCATCGCGAGGGTAGCGGCTATTCGGTGATCGAGGCGCTGGCGTGCGGGTTGCCTCCGGTGGTCACGGATATTCCGTCGTTTCGTTCGTTGACCGACCAGGCGAGAGTAGGGCGACTGTGGACGTGCGGCGATGCCCGGAGTTTGCGCGAATCGTTGCTGTCGATCGCCTCCCGACTTGGACCGGAGCTGCGAGTGTTGACGCGCCAGCAATTCGACGCGGAGCTTTCGTTCGCGGCGGTCGGTAGAAAGTTGAAGGCGGCGTATGAGGACCTGGTGGCACGACGGCTGCCGCGCGAGTCATGAAGATCGCACTAGTCGTCCCCGGTGGTGTAGATCGCTCTGGAGAGTACCGGGTGATACCGGCCCTGCTGGCATTGCTTAAGCGGTTGAGCATGCATCACGAGCTTCACGTATTCGCGCTCAGGCAGGAAGCAACGCCTGGCGATTGGATGCTCGCTGGAGCTCATGTTCACAACATCGGTGGCGAGCGTACTCGGCCGCGAACTGTCATTGCCATCATGCGCGAGCATCGTATGGCGCCCTTTCACGTCGTTCACTCCATTTGGTCGGGCGCGTGCGGTGTTGTCGCCGTATCTGCAGCTCGAGTATTGCGGATTCCAAGTGTGGTGCACATCGCCGGTGGAGAGCTCATCGCGCTGCCTGACATCAGCTACGGCGGCCGGCAGAATTGGCAAGGGCGAGTGCGAGAGGCCATGGTGCTGCGAGCCGCCAGTGTCGTTACGGCGCCGAGCGTTCCAATCATTGAGCAGATCGCGGCTCTGGGAGTGTCTGCGCATCGTGTCCCACTCAGTGTCGATCTGAACGAGTGGCCGCCGCGAAAGCCGGTGCGGCGAGATACGCGTGAGCGAGCCAGGTTGATCCACGTGGCCAGTCTGAACCGGATCAAGGATCAGAGCACGTTGCTGCGAGCCATGGCCGTTCTGGTCTCTTGGGGTATGGACGTGCATATGGACATCGTTGGCGAAGATACATTGAACGGTGAGATTCATGCGCTGGCGCGAGCATTGGGCTTGGCAGGTCGTGTCGAATTCCATGGCTTTGTGCCGCAGCGACAGCTCAGGCCGCTGGTGATGAAGGCGCACCTGATGGTCATCTCGTCACGTCACGAAGCGGGACCGATCGCGATGCTGGAGGCTGCCGCGGTTGGCGTCCCCACGGTGGGCACGGCGGTAGGGCATATTGCGGAATGGTCGCCGTCGGCATCCGTTGCCGTTCCCGTGGGTGATTGGAACGAGTTGGCTGCGGCCATCCGGCGCGCGTTGGCGGACGAAGATCTTCGACTGCACGTTGCACACGCGGCGGCTCAGCGGGTGATGGGCGAGGACGCCGACTACACCGCGACGCAGTTGCAGAGCATCTATCGAAGACTTACTGACGTTGGCTGAGTTGCAGATGCGCTTCCGCTTGCGACAAGGCGGCGTAAACGCAAGAGAGTGATTGCGGTCGGGCCTGAGGGTGAAGCATCCAACGCACGATGCGTCGTCCTTGCGAAAGATGCGGCCACGAGAAACCTGCCAGGCCCGAGTACATTCTCAGAGCTTCGCGGCGTGCGACGAGGACGTCCTTGCCTGGCTTCACCCGGTTCATGGCATACCGGACCGCCTCCTGAGTCGAGCTTGCCCATTCGATGCCCGGGAACGCGTGAATCCGTAGATTGGACAAGGAAACATCCGAGAGCCGGCGACGGCGATGCAGTTGCCGCAGTAGCCATCGACAATCCGACTCGGCTCGGCTGATGACGTGAGCGGGAACTGCGTCCGCATGGTAGCGCGCCGTCAACGCGAGTGGCGGGTATATCCAGTCCGCGCCGTTCGCGACCGCTAGCACCGTTTCCCAGTCGCTGCTCGTCATGCGGCGTGAGAGCAGGGCAATGTCATGCAGGTGAAGCAGGCGCAGTACGTTGGTGCAGATATTGCCTGTCGCATGCACGAGCAAATGGAGCATCAGCGCCGTCGGCGACGGATAGCCATTCAGGCCCGGCACTGGCCGGGATGGAATGACCAGCGCCGAGATTTCTCGTTCGACCAGCGGCAGGCGCTCCACCACTCGGGTGTGCAGCTCGATCTTGATGGGATTGCCGACGTTCTCGCCCAACCCGCTCGTCTCCAGTCCCGCCGGCGGCTCGAACACGTCATGCTTGAAGGTGCGGTAGGTCAACCGATAGCCAAGGATCCCCAGCAATCTCGATGTGGCTTGCGCGTGTTCGCTTGTCACCAGCAGATCGATGTCGGACATGGGCCGCTCGCCAGCTTGGTAGATGCCGATCTGGTGGAGCGCAGCGCCTTTCATAGCAAGCATGGGAATGCCTGTACGAGCCGCTCGGCTGCCGATATCGTCCAGCAGTGCATCGATGCGTTGATGCCGCTCGAACGTGTGCTGTCGTTGCTCCCTCAGAAAAGCTTGCCAGCTTTCGGGACCTTGCCAGCGCAGCAAATTGCACAGCAGGGGCGAGATGCCGTGCATGACGGCGGTCGCGCGAGCTATACACCACTCGAAGTCGCTCCAATCCGGCGCAGTATCGCCAGGTGCGGCGAGCTCGCTTGCCAGCACCTCGGTGGTCTTGTTCAGCGCCGCTTGGATTGTTGCCAGCGGCAGGCGAGGGGATTCCGGGTGACTCATGTTTACTCCTGCAGTCGAGCCATTTCCTCTCGGGCTCTTCTCGCCGTGTCGTACAGACGCGCGGCGTGGTCTGGAGCCGTGGCGACAGTGCGATGAGCCTCCACTTCGCTGCGCAGCCAGACATCCGCAAGTCGGTAGTAATCTTTGCTCCGCCGTCCCATGATCACGTAGTCGCGATCGGATGCCTCGGCCCAGTTCAAAGGCAGCACCACCCGGCCGCTGACGCGATCGAAGTAGGCGGTGCCCTTGATCGGATAGGACACCGTGGTGAAGAAAACGTCGGGGTTGGTCCGCTTCACGTGCTCGACAGTCGCCGCGATGTCTTCGATCTCCTCTCCCTCATAGCCCCACATGAGAAACATACCGACTTCAATGCCGTGCTGCTGAGCCAGGCTCACGGCATTGCGCACCTGCTCGACGGTGACGCCGCGTTGCATGGCGTCCAGCACTCGCTGACTGCCGCTCTCGGAGCCGATCCAAATCCGGTAGCAGCCCAGCTCTTGCAGTGTTCGTACTGCCTCGAGGCTTTGCAGACGATCCGCGCGGGTGATCGTTTCGAAGGGCCTGTGCAGCCCTCGCGCCTTCAGCTCGGCGCGGTACTGATGCAGCCAGGGATGGCTGATCGTGAACACATCGTCGGCGTACCAAAGCTGATCGGGATCGTAGCGATCGATGATCCACGCGACTTCCTCGGCGACATTCGACGGACTGCGACGGCGGTGCGAGAACCCGTAGACCGCGTGCGAGCACCATGTACAGCGATAGGGACAGCCGCGTGCGGTGATCAGATTGATGCTGCTGGCGCCGTGGTGCTGTCTCCAGACGTCGAGATATTTCTGATGATCGATGGCTTCTCGATCCGGAAAGGGCAGAGCATCCAGATCCGGAAGCCTGGCACGCTCCGGGGTGCGGATCGGCTCGCCGGCTTCGTTCTTGAAGACGATGCCGAGAATGTCGGAGAGTCGGCCAGGTCCGTTGCGTTCGAGCGCTGGGAGCAACTCCAGCAATGTCGTCTCGCCTTCGCCGATCACAACGACATCCGCGCCTGCGTGGAGATACTCCACGGAGTAGTTTGCGCTTTCCGGCCCGCCCAGGATTACCGTCCAGCCGCAGCGCTTTGCCGCGGCAATGATCTCCAGCACGCTGCGTCGGGTGATGAGATTGGTATAGATGCCCACCACGCCGCCGGGCGATTGCTGCAAGCTCTGCAGCAGTTCGGGACGACTACCGAAGGTGCTGTCGTAGATTTCGACGCCATAGCCACGGGCCTTCAGATGGGCCGAGAGCGACAACAGGCCCAGTGGCGGATAGGGCTTCATGATCTGCTGTTCTTTCTCGTCCTCGGACAGAAAGTATCCATGGGTGAGCAGGATGTCTGCCATGGTCGGAAGCGGCGCCTCAACAGGGCGCGCGCACCTCGGCGCGATAGTTTCGATATTCCTGCTCATCGGCGATCAAGCAGTCCCAGCGTCGTTGCAGCGAACGCCGCGCATGCTGGTAGTCGGCATCGTGCGGTTGGTTGTTGCTGTTGTCGAGCAGCACCTGGTCGTGCAGGAGGTCGCGAATTGAGCGGTAGAACTCGGAGCTGTACGTGCCTTCGAACATCATGTCCAGGTCCTTGCTCTCCTGCCAATGGGTCTTGTGCTGCAGCTGTCGTCGCACCAGTTCGTAGAACTTGGTGCCCGGCAGGGGATAGGAAACGCTGACGCCGATGTCGTCGGGGCGCGTATTCTCGATCAGCGCGCGAGTCGCCAGGATGTCCTCTAGCTCCTCGCCGAGATAGCCGAGTTGGATGAAGAATCCGACGCGAATGTTTGTAGCGGCGAGGCGCTTTCGTGCGAGCGAGATATCCTCGACTGTGGTGCCCTTGTTCATGGCGTTCAATACACGCTGACTGCCGCTCTCGGCTCCGATCCAGACCTCCCGGCAGCCGGCCTCACTGAGGACCCCAGCCATCGCAGTGCTGACCAGATCGGCGCGTGTCTGGATCGTGAACGGCACGGACCCATGGTCCGCATGGAGCGCGGCGGCGAACTTCGAGACCCAATCAACACGGAAACCAAAGATGTCGTCCGCAAACCAGATATGGTCGGGACCAAAATCGCGCTTGAGGTAGCTCATTTCCGCGGCGACCTCGGCCGGATCACGTTGCAGATAGTGGTTGCCCCAGATGGGTTTGGCACACCAGTGGCATCGGAATGAACAGCCGCGCGAGGCGGCCATGTTCAAGCTGAAGAAGCCATGCACGCTGCGCCAGGTCGAGCGGTATCGCTCGATGTCGATCAGATCCCAGGCCGGACGGCTGGACTGCTGCTGATCGAGCGAGTTTGGTTTGGATTTAGGGACGTTCAGCCGTCCGTTCGTGATGGTCACAATACCGCTGATGTCTGCTACCCATTGTGTCGTGGAAAGGGTCGGGTCCGAGTTCAGTCGACGCAGTAAAGCGCGCAGCGCTGACAGTCCTTCTCCGATCAGGACTACTTCGGCACCGGCCGCGAGATAGGAGGCTGGCGCATCCGAAGCATCCGAACCTGCGACGATCACTCGCGCACCACTGCGATGGGCGTTGCCGATCATGTCGCAGGCGGCCTGGCGCATCTTGCCCAGGCACATCTTGCTCAGAAAATTGAAATTGTCCTCGTAGAACAACGCCAGTTGCGGCTGCGAGGCGCGCAGTTGCTGGTCATATTCATCCACGCCGCCGGCCAGCATGGCGTCGAAGACGGCCACCTGGTGGCCGGCTTCTCGCAAGCTCGAGGCCACCTGCAAGGTGGCCAGCGGCGGATAGGGCTTGGCCCGCTCCAGCTGCTTTTGATCAAAGCGCAGAAAATAGGAGTGCGCCACCAGGATGGAGAGCATGGTTCAGCCCGAGTCGTACAACTCGAGTAGTGAGTACCTTCCCGGGCGCTGCAGGTTTCCTGCAAGCGAACATCATTCGTTCGACAGCGACGCGCGCTGGACAATGGGGAGGATCGCCGGCTACCGTCGTTGCATGAAGCCCGCCGCGTCCCTCGATATCGAGAGCGACCCGTTTGGAGAGCGCATCGCCTGCCCGTTGCACGCGCGAGTCGAGGTGCTGGGCGGCATTTTCGAATTCGAAAGTAATGATCTGCCGCTATTGCAGCTGGCGGCTTCCGTCTATGAGGGCCTGCCGCCGCACACGTTCAGTGCAGGACCGTCGCGGTTTCGTATCAGGCTTCTGCTGTCCGGCGATGCGGGGCCGCCTACAAACGAAGAGGCGCCACCCGTGCGACTGCATTCCGGGGGCGGACTCCTGTGTGGAACCATGGACGCCGCGAATTTCGCTGTGTTGTCACCGGTGCAGCGGACGGGGCTCGTCGCCGTCTCCCGAAACATGCTGCGGCACGCGCAGGTGATTCGTTACGAGTTGATTGAATTTGCCGTCTACACTCTTGCGTCGCGCGCTCAGCAGTTAGTGTCGTTGCATGCGGCCTGTGTTGGTCGCGACGACCGAGGGCTGCTGATCATCGGCGAGGGCGGAGCGGGCAAAACGACACTGACCCTGCATTGTCTTTTGCAGGGCATGGAACTGGTCGCGGAGGATGCTGTGTTCGTGGAGCCGCATTCGCTACTGGCCAGTGGCGTCGGCACGTTCCTGCATCTTCGGGAAGACTCGCTGCAGTTTCTGCGGGGGACTAGCGATGATGCCTGGATACGCAAGTCGCCTGTGATTCGTCGACGCAGCGGCGTAAAGAAATTCGCAGTCGACTTGCGACGCTCACCTTACCGCATCGCCTCGACGCCACCACGGATTGCCGCCGTGATCTTCCTTTCCAGCGAGCGCGCCTCCGACGGCATTCCTCTGCTCGCGCCGTTGCATCCGTCAAAGTTCCTGGAGAGGTTGGAAGTTAGCCAGCAGTACGCAGCCAATCGATCGCCCTGGGCCACCTTCTTCCCACACATCTCCGGCATCCAGGCTTTCGAACTGCGCCGCGGACAACATCCGAGCCAGGCTGTCGATGCCTTACGAAGGATCATGGAGACCCATTGACTCGCGCGGCACGCTGATCCACTCGACGTGCCCAAAACGCATTATGATTTGAGCGATTTATTGCACTAATCTCTCATGATGGCCTCGTGCGAGCGGGTGTTGCGCACCTTTGGTTCGAGGTACTCCATCCCTATGAGGATGGTAACGGTCGAGTCGGCAGGGCGGTCCTCGACATGGCTCTTGCCCAGGATGATGGTCGCCCGATGCGCGTATACAGCGTATCGGCCCAGCTCAACCTTGTCCGAGATGACTATTACGCGGCACTGGAGCAAGCCTCGCGTGGGTCCTTGGAGATCACTGCGTGGCTCGACTTCTTTGCGCGCCAGGTGGAATCGGCGGCGAAGGCGAGCGAGGCGACGATCGGCAAAGTCATTGACGAGGCCCGGTTCTGGATGAGCCACGGAGGTCAGCCGTTGAACGACCGCCAGCGCAAGGCTGTAAATCGAATGCTCGACGCGGGGCGCGACGGGTTCGAGGGCGGCATGACAAACGCGAAGTACCAGAATCTCACCGGCGCAAGCGCGGCCACCGCTCAGCGCGATCTGGCCGAGCTCGTCAGCATTGGCGTCCTCGTCCCGTGCGGAGCCGGCCGAGCTGCGCGCTACGAAATCCAGTGGAACGATCCGCTCCCGTAGTACGACTCGCCGAGCCTCCGAGGCTCGACGCGACCGCGCTTACAGGAAGGCTAGTCGAAAAGTTTCTTGATCCAACGCAATAGCTATTGCCGCTGTCTTGCGCGCGTGAGCGTATCCTTCGTCCCGCGCACACTGTGGCCGGAGACGAAGAATGGGCAATTCCTCCAAGCATTCGATACTGCACCAGGATCACACGGTACACGCCATACAACAACGGATCGGCCAGCAAGCGGGGCGTGGCTATCTGTCGGACGCCGTGCTTGGCGCGATTGACGGAGCGGTGACCACATTTGCCGTTGCCGCGGCCGCGGTAGGCGGTGGCTTGTCAGGGACCGTAGTCATCGTGATGGGTTTCGCCAACCTGCTGGCCGACGGGTTCAGCATGGCGGCCAGCAACTATCTGGCGGCCAAGAGCGAGATCGAGGGGGTCGAACGGGCGCGGCGGGAGGAGGAGGACCACATCCATCACGTGCCGTGGGGTGAGCGTGAGGAGGTGCGGCAGATCTTCCAGGGCAAGGGCTTCTCCGGCGATCTGCTCGAACAGATCGTGTCCGTCATCACCGCCAGCAAGGATCTGTGGGTGGACACGATGCTCACCGAGGAGCACGGGCTTTCGCTCGCCACTCCCAATCCGCTGCGGGCAGGCCTGGCCACGTTCGCTGCGTTCATCCTGGTGGGGCTGCTGCCGCTGCTGCCATTCCTGGCGGCTGCCGAGGCCACCACGCGAACCTTCGGCATCAGCCTCGTGGTGACCGCGGCGGCGTTTGGCGGCGTGGGCCTGCTGAAGGGCCGGATCCTACAGCGTTCAATGATCCGATCCGGACTGGAAACGTTGGTCGTCGGCTGTATTGCCGCTGCACTCGCCTACGGTGCGGGCTACGTGCTGCGGCAGATGTATGACAGCGGCTCCGCACAGCTGATGGGTTGGCTCGCGGCGCCGTGACGCGCCGCTGCGCGTCTTCCCGAGAGACGCTAAGCGGCGTTCCCGATATGTCTGGAGCGGCCGTGCCGGTACCGTACACGAAACTCACTGGCCGGATCAAGGCATGGAACCCTTTCCTCATCTCTATTCTGTCGAAGCGGTTGGCAGTGCCGACGGCCACGTCGATGTCGATTCGGCCGGTCTGCCGCAATTGCAGAGTGCACCGCCGCCACAGTTCGGCGGACCGGGGGGCCAGTGGTCACCCGAATCGCTGCTGGCTGCAGCCGCGGCCAGTTGCTTCATCCTGACGTTTCGAGCGATTGCGCGTGCCTCCCATCTGAATTGGACGCGGCTCGAAGCCAAAGTGGATGCGACGCTCGATCGAGTCGATGGCGTAACTCGATTTACCCGCATCGTGACGCGCGCCGCCCTTACCGTGCCGGCCGGCACATCGACGGTGAGTTGCGAACGCGCTTTGACCAAGGCGGAAGCGGGCTGCCTCATCGCGAACTCGCTCCGCGGCGAGCGCGAGCTGCAGATGGAGATCATCAAGAGCACGGACGCCGAGTCCGAGCTCCAGTTGGCTCAATCATCCTGAAGGATCTGGAACGTCACCATGTACAAGAACATTCTCATCGCAGTCGACGGCAGCAGTGCGTCCGAGCGCGGGCTTGCGGAGGGATTGCGTCTTGCCAAGGCCACGGGTGGCAAAGTGATCCTGCTGCACGTGGTCAACGCGTTGCTGCTGGAGTCCGAAGCCGCCTCGACCGCCTACTTTCAGGCGCTGGCGGAGTCATTCCAGAAGCAAGGCGAGGAGATTCTCGGCAAGGCCGCCGCGGCGGCCCGCGAGGCCGGCGTTGCATTCGAGCAGAAGCTGGTCGTGAAGATTGGCGCGCTCGCCTCGGACGAGATCGTTGCGGTCGCCAAGAGCTCGAAGGTGGACCTGATCGTGATCGGCACGCACGGGCGTCGTGGGCTGAAGCGTGTGGTCATGGGCAGCGACGCCGAGCTGGTGCTGCGCCAATCGCCCGTGCCCGTGTTGATGGTTAGAGAGCAGGCGGATAGCAAATAGTCTGATCAGGACGCTGCATGATTCCGCGCGTTCTGGTTCTATTGATGATGGTGACCACAGTGGCATTTGTGAATGAAGCCGGGGTGCGCCTCGACCTGCCGAACATGCAGCATCCGCAGGAGCACCGCATCGTCAGCGGCGCGATCGGCGCTGCTGATCTCGGGCGGTTGCATGCGGCCGGTGTCAAGCACCTGGTCAACTTGCGAACTGCCGAGGAGAGCCCGGGCTTCGACGAGGCGCTCGTCGCCGGCGGCTTGGGAATCCACTATCACCACATTCCGATCGACGGACCGGCGTCGCTTACGTTGGACAATGCTCGAAAGCTCGACGCGGCGCTCGCGGCGGCGGGCGATGAGCTCACTCTGGTTCACTGTGGCAGCGGCAATCGTGTGGGCGCTCTGATCGCGGTACGCGAAGCCTTGCTTCGGGGCCGTTCGCTGGAGGAGGCGATCGCAGAGGGCAAGCGATGGGGGCTCGCCTCGCTGGAAGACTCGGTTCGTAGCCTGTTGCAGGAGAGTGGTAAAGCGAAGCCCTGAGCGGCCACCCTGAGCGGCCATCGTCCAATGTGATCGCGCCTACCTTCATCGAGACGCCGCTGACCCGGCCCTATTTACAAGACCAGGCATTCAAGGCCAGCGTGCTCGGCAAGATCAAGTTGGGCCGCCTCGGTAGCGTCGAGGATCTGATGGGCGCCTGCCTCTATCTCGCCTGCGACGCGTCGGCCCTGGTCACCGGAGCGAGCCTGGTGGTCGATGGCGGATGGACTATCGATTAGAGCGCGGCGCGGCGTTAGACTCCATGCGAAGAATCAAGAGAAATCGCCATGGAGATTCAGTGCGAGTGCGGCGCGTTCCGTGCGCAGCTGGGGAACTTTCCGCGCAATACGCCGGGACGACTAGCCTGTTATTGTGACGACTGCCAGGTCTTCGCTCAGCAATTGCAGCGGGCGGATCTGTTGGATTCGGCCGGCGGTACGGAAGTCATCCCGGTGTACCCGGCGGACCTCGAGATCGTCGCAGGCCGCGAAGTCCTGAAATGTCTGAGGCTGTCTCCCAATGGGCTGTATCGCTGGTACGCCGGTTGTTGCAACACGCCGCTGGCGAACGTGAAGCCCGGCTTTCCCTGGGTCGGGTTGGTGCATCGGGTGTTCACCGTCGAGGATTCAGGCTATCTCGAGCGGACCTTCGGCGCCGTTCGGGCTCGCGTCATGGGTCGATATGCAAGGGGCACAGCGCCGAGCGGCACCGCTGACAAGGTCGATTTCAAGGGGTTCATGGCGGCGTTTCCGTTCATCTTGAAGGGCCTGGTGACGGGCAAAGCCAGGCCATCGCCGTTTTTCGCCGAGGACGGCCAGACTCCGATCGTGTCGCCCATCGTGCTGTCGCTGCAGGAGAGGAACGCGATTCGACAGCAGCTCGGATTCTAGTCGCTGCGGCGGGCGGGGCGCGGCTTCAAGTCGCCAAAATGCGCTTCGAACGCAGCCAACGAACAACGCTTCGCCTGCCGAACCCACCAAGGGGTAACTTCTCCGCACTCCCGGAACGAGAGCATGAACGCCGTATCCACGACCTCGATCGCATAGTAGGCAACACGTTCGTTGTCCCGGTGCGGCGGCAATAGGAAATACTCGTCGAGCTTCCTCAGCACGAATCGTGCGCGCTTCCAATCCGCGTCGCGGTCCAGCCGCTTGATCTCCGGCGGCATGTGACCGCCGATGGTCAGCTTCGCGCACACCGGGTTGTTATTCTGAAAGCGGGCTGACCGGGCGATCAGGGTTCCGAGCAGCGCCTGCAATGACTGCGTCGCCTTGCCGCGAAGTGGCCGCTCGATCTCCTCGTCATGACGCTTGCCCAGCTCGCCGAGCAGCCCGCGCAGCAGGGCCAGCATATCGGGATAGAAATATCTGGCCGAGCCGTGCGGTATGCCGGCCTTCTCGCATACTGCGACGAAAGTGACGTCGGGAAAATCCCGCGTCTCCAGCAGCGTCATCGCCGCCTGCAGCAGTTGCTCGCGCCGGGCGTCACCGCGTCGCTGCGTGGCCCGGGCTTCCGTGCTCTTGACTTGGATGTTCATTGGGTCATGCGTTCACTGGTCATGTATTCACTGGGTCATGCATTGGGGGGCGATTCTAGCAAGCCGGCGGCGGGTTCCGCATTGCAATCAGGCCGCCGATGGCCACCGATGTACAAGATGTCAAACTCGCCATATGGCGAGTATCAAACTCGCTATTTGGCGAGTTTGCTCTTGCAAAAGGTTCCTGTCCACGCGTAGTCTTTCGCGAAAGCGGCGGTTCTGCCGCGCGGGGGGCTTGGTGACGACCTTCAACGCAGGATGGGTGCCGGGACTGGCAACCGGCTTTCTGTTTGCAGTTGCGCTGGCCGGCGCGTCGGGGGCGGAGGCGGCTGCGCCGCGCCGTCCCGTCGAATTCGACATCTGTCAGGGTTGTCACGGCGTGAGCGGCCAAGGCAATGCTGAACTGGGCGCGCCTCGCATCGCCGGTCTCGATCCACAGTACATCGGACAGCAGCTGTCGAACTTTCGTGACGGGCGGCGCGGCGGCGGTGACGAGCTCGGTGCGCAGATGATTGCAATCTCATCCACGTTGGACGACACGACGATCGGACGGTTGGCCGCCTACATCGGCGCAATGCCAGAAACTGCGGTGTCTCCGACGCTCAAGGCCGATCCGCGGGCGGGACAGTCGACGTACGCAACTTGCGCCGCATGTCATGGGGCGCATGGCGAAGGAAACGTGGCCTTGGGAGGACCTCGACTCGCGGGCATGTCGGATTGGTATCTGGTGCGGCAATTCTCTGCGTTTGTTTCGGGGAAACGTGGTGCGGCAGCCGGTGATGATCGTGGCGCGGCGATGCGCGGCATCGCTCAGAGTCTGAAAAGCGAGCGCACCGTACGAGATGTCATTGCGTACGCTGTCTCATTACAGATACCGGCAGTCGCTGCCTCGGAGAAGTGTGTCGATGGAGCGGAAGGCACATGCGGCTCCTCGCATTGACAGCACTCGTGTTGCTTCGGGCGAGCGCCGTGAGCGCGGATTCATTCGTGCTCGCCGAGCATTGTCCACCGAGCTTCGATCGGGGCGAAGACGGCCGTTGTCATCTGGCCAGCTTGTATCAGTTGTATGTGGCCGCGCCGGGGCAGGGCGGGTTGCGGGTACCGCTGCCGGAGATGAAAGGCAGCTTCACGCCGCAGCAGATTGATCTCGGCCGGCTGCTGTTCTTCGATCCTGCGCTCTCGGGCGATGGGCGCGTGTCCTGTGCGCACTGCCATCATCCGGATCTCGGTTATGCCGACGGACGAAGAACGGCCATGGGCGGGCCGGCGAGCGGCATCGGGCCGGCACGCGATGGCGGTGTGGAACTGCCGCGCAATTCGCCGACGCTTTGGAACGTCGGCTTTCTCGGCCGGTTGTTCTGGGATGGGCGGGCCGCATCGCTGCAGGAGCAGGCCGCCGGGCCGCTGTTTGCCGCCGACGAGATGGCGAGCACGCCCGAGCACGTACGCCGCACGCTTTCAGCCAACGCCACGTATCGACAGCTGTTCGCGCAGGCATTCGATCGCAGCTCGAACCAACAGATCACAGTGGACGAGGTCACGACTGCGTTGGCGGCATTTCAATCGTCACTGATTTCTCTCAACAGCCGCTTCGACCGATACGCGCATGGCGATGAGCGCGCCCTGAGCGAAGCGGAATTGCGCGGCTGGAATGTCTTTCGGGGCTTCGTTGGCCGCTGCGCTCAATGTCACATTCCGCCGTTGTTCAGCAGTGACGATCTCGCCGTGGTCGGTGCGCCGCCCGTACCAGGGCAACCCTACGATCAAGGTGCGGGCGCGCTGGCGCCGATGAATGCAGCGCTGAAAGGTGCGTTCAAAGTACCGACGCTGCGCAATGTGACGCTCACGGCACCTTATTTCCAGGCCGGACAGTTTGCGACGTTGAGCGAGGTCCTGGACTTCTACAACTCGCCTCGCGGTCACGCCCTGCCGGCGGGTGCGGGCGTGGAGCTGCATTGGCACATCCACATGAAGGAGTCCGAGTTGTCGGCAGCGGATGTGGCGGACGTGCTCGAGTTTCTCAATGCGCTGACCGATACGTCGATGGCGCCGCAGGTTCCGGCCGCGGTGCCCTCGGGACTGCCGGTCGTTCCCAGGCTCCACTGATGATTTCACCGACCAAAGGAAACAAAACCATGGGACCTGACCGCAGGCTTGCAGGGCCGCGTGTTCGTGCCGCGCTCTTGCTGCTCCTTGGCTCTATATCGTTGCACGCTCTGGGGCAGTCCCGTGTCGAGGACTCGGCCGCGGACGCGGTGTATGAATGTGAGCAACCGGCACCGGAGCAGTTCGAGGCGCGGGTGACCGAGTTGTCCACCGCCACGTGGGACAAGAACAGCTTGGGTTGCGCAGCCGATCTGTTATCCGCCGCCGCCGAGGGAGCGCCTGCAGACATGACGCTGCAAGTCCAGGCGCTGCTCGCCAACATCGCCTATATCTCGCACGTAAATTTGCTGTGGGACTTCGATCTGTACGGCACCCGTGTGCCGGAGTGGTCGGCCCGCCTGCAGCACGCGATCGAGCATGCCAAGGCAATCGACGAGCGTCTGGCAGCGGCTGCCGCCGGCGATCCGGATGTGCTGTCGGCGCGCGCGCTGTACAAGTTGACCTGGCCAGTCAAAGTGGCCGACACAAAAACAGTAATGGTCGAGACGCGCGCCGCTAAAGAGTTGCTCGAAACGGCGACAGCGAAAGATCCTGCCGCGCTGGGCGGGAACGCATTGTGGATACTGGCGCGCGTGTACTTCGATCTGCCCGAGTTCGCCGGCGGCGATGGTGTGAAGGCGTTGAAGCTGCTGGATCAGGCGTATGCGCAGACGCCCAAGAACATCTCCTTGTTGAGGTACTCCGCCTACGTTCATGCGCAGGACCGCAACCCGAACATGGCGAAGAGCCGCCTGGCGGAGATTCTCACCGTCGAGCCAGATCCGGCGGACCTGCAGACCACGGCGGATGAGCTGAAGAACGCACGCGACCTCGCGACGCGCCTGGCGGATGAGTCCCTCGCGCAGCAGTTGACCGCTAAGCGCGACGCATTGCTGAAGGAGCATCCGCAGTTGCTTGCCCGAAAGCCCACGGCCGCGAACATGCACGGCGGCGTCGATCCCATCACTGGCAAGGAGTATTGATATGCGCCGGAGCGAGCCAATGTTCGTCGGCCCCAAGTTCGTCGCGAGCTGTGCGCTGCTGATGCTGGTCACCGTGGCGGCCAATGCCGCCACCTTGACCGTGAAAGCCGGTGAATCCATTCAAGCCGCCGTCAAGCGGGCCGCCCCCGGCGATCACATCGAGGTGGAGCCGGGTCTCTACAAAGAAACGGTGTTCATCGACAAGGACGGCATCCAGCTGCGCGGCCTCGTGCGCGAGGGTGCATGGCCGGTGCTGGACGGCGAAAGCAAGCTCAACGACGGCGTGCTCGTCGCGGGCCACGGCGTCAGCGTCGAACGCCTCTGGGTGAAGCGCTTCAAAGGCAACGGCATCATGACCCAGGGCGCGAACAACTACCGCATCGCCTACAACGTGGTCGAGGGCCCGACGTTCTATGCCATCTTTCCGCAGTTCGGCAAGAACGGACTGGTTGCGCACAACATCGCCTTCGGCTCCGACGATGCCGCCATCTACGTCGGCATGTCGCAGAACGTAGATGTGGTTCACAACGAGGTGTACGCGAGCGTCATCGGCATCGAAAGCGAGAACTCGCACGACATCCTGATCGAGAACAACTACGTCCACGACAACACCATGGGCATCGCGACCACGATGCTGCCGGGCTTGCCGGTCAAGGCGTCGGAGCGCCTGATCGTTCGAAACAACGTGGTCGCGCGCAACAACATGAAGAACACGGCACCGCCCGGCGCGATCACCGCAGGCGCGCCTCCGGGACTCGGCATCCTGGTGCTCGGCACGGATCACACGACGGTGGAAGGAAACCTCATCCGCGACAACGACGGCATCGGCGTGATGGTTTCGGAAACGAATTTCCTGGTGACCACGCCCGACGACCGCATGGATCCGTTCCCGGATGGCACCCAGGTGCTGCGCAATGTGTTCGTCGACAACGGTCGCAAGCCGCAGGGCACGCTCAAGGATCTGCTCGATGTTGCGGGGGTGGAGCGCGGAGTGGATGTGCTCGCGACCGGCAAAGGCCGCGACAATTGCATCGCAGAGCGCGAGGCCGTCAAGACGCTCGGAACTCGCAACTTTGCCGATTGCGCTCCCGGCGCCACGTCTGCAGCGATTGCTTCCCTGCAGACCGCTACGCCGGTTGTTGCCGCTCCCTACACGGCCGACCAGAAGGGCAGACTGACCTACCTCGCCGTTTGCACCGGTTGTCACACCTACAACTCGAAGCTGATCGGCCCGCCGATGGTGGTGATCAAGGCGCTCTACGGCAAGGACGCACGCAAGCTCGCCGACTGGATCGCGAAGCCGACGCACAAGCGCCCCGATTATCCAGAGATGCCATCACAGGACTATCTGCCCGAGGAAGTACGCATGTCGGTGGCGCGCTACATCCTCAATGAACTCAGTCACTGACGCACACACAATGAATGGGGAGGCCTGGGAACTATGAGCTCGGTCGTGAAATCGCGCAGCGCGCTGACCATTGCGGTAGCCGTCGCAGCTGTATTGGAGACTGCGTCCGCGCAGGACGCCCCGCCAGCAACGGGGATTCTGGAGGAAATTACCGTCACTGCCACGCGGCGTGAGGAATCCATTCAGTCGGTGCCCATCTCCATCACTGCAATCAGTGGGGAAGCGCTTGCGGACGCCGGCGTGAAAGACACGCGCGACCTCGTCAACTTTACGCCCAATCTGTCGCAACAAGGCTCGTTTGCGAATATCTCGCCCGGCTTCTTCATCCGCGGCGTCGGCTCCACACAGTTCAATCCCAACGCAAACGCGAAAGTCGGCATTTATCTGGACGACGTCTACCTGTCTTCGCTGGCCGTGCATGGCTCGCAGATCTTCGACGTCGACTCGGTCGAGATTGCGCGCGGTCCGCAGGGCACATTGTTCGGGCAGAACACGACCGGGGGTCTGGTGCGAATGATCACGGCGCGGCCCGACGTCGGCGGTGGCACAACGGCCGACGCGAGCTTGACGGTTGGCCGCTTTGGCCAGCTCGATCCAGAAGCGGCGATTGGATTTGAAACCGGCGGCAACAGCGCTGCGCGAATCAGCGTGAAGTATCAGTCACGGGATGGGCTGCAACGCAATCGCTTGCTCGGTACCGACGATGGCGAAGTCGACTCGCTGGGTTGGCGCGGACAATGGCTTTGGAAGGGCAGCGACGTGTCGTTGCGCGTGCTGGTGCACGGCAGCCGCGATAGCGGTCAACTGATGCCGTACAAACAAGTCGGCCTCATCGACCCGGAGACGTTCGAGCCGTGTGCGACACCACGCGCGGGCAGTGGCTGTTCGGACTTCTTCGGCTATTCCGACGACTCCGACTTTCACCGAGGCGCATGGGACGTGCGCGATCAGTTCGCGGATGTGAAATCGATCGGCGGCAATGTCACCGTCGACTGGAAGTTGCCGGCGTTCACGTTGACGTCCGTGACTGCATACGAGGAGAACGAATCCCGCGTGCACGAGGATACGGACGCCAGCCCGAACTACGTGATGACCGGCAACTACTACGGCAAACCTCGTCAGATCAGTCAGGAATTCCGTCTGACCTCGCCGCAGGGTGATCTGAGCTGGATCGCCGGCGCGTACTACTTTCACGAGACCAACGACACCAGCATCGGCTTTCCCATTCCGGGATTCGGACCGGGCGCCTTGTCCGGGCTGACCGACGTAGTCGAAGGCTTGGGACAGGTCTCGTCGATGGACACCGACAGTTATGCGCTGTTCGGCAATCTCGACCTGGTGGTCAGCGAGCGGATGAAGCTGAGCCTCGGCATACGTTTCACCCACGAAACCAAAGACGTCGACTATGGCGCGTGGCTCGTCGATGCGACCGACGTGAGCAACTCCCTGTTCTTCGTGGGCCGGCAGATCACGGACCGGGCGCTGTTCCAGACGATCGACTTCCACGAGGACGAGTCCTGGGACGATGTTTCGGGCCGGGTGTCGCTGTCATACGCATTCACGGACGACGTGCTCGGCTATGCCACGGTCTCGCGCGGCTTCAACAGCGGCAACTACAACGGCGGTGCCTTTTCGAATCAGGCCGAAGCCACGCTGGTCGATCCGGAGACACTGCTGAGCTACGAGGTCGGCCTAAAGTCCGAGCTGGCCGGCCAGCTGCGCCTCAACTTGAGCGCGTTCTATTACGACTTCACCGACCAGCAGGTGTTCGTGCTGGCATCGGGCGACGCAGACGTGCCGATCCAGCAGCTGTCCAACGCTGCCGCATCGACATTGTATGGACTGGAGATGGAGGCGACGTGGCGGCCGCTCGATGCGCTGGTGATCCAGCTTGGCGCCGGCTACACCCGCTCCGAGTTCGATGAATTCGCTACGCCGCTCGGCGAGGATTTGAGCGGCCGCAGGCTGCCCAGCGCACCGGAAACCAACGTCAACGCCATGGTGACCTATACCATTCCGAGCGCGGTGGGCGCCTGGGCGTTCGAAGTGGATGGCAAGTACCAGAGCAAGCAGTACTTCTCGGTGAACAACGATCCGATCCTGAGCCAGGGCTCTTATTCGCTGGCGAACGCGCACGTCTCGTGGACTTCGCCGAACGAGCACGCGAGCGTGACCGCATGGGTGCGCAATCTCGCCGATAAGGAATATCTGGTCGGGGCGTACGATCTCGCTTCATTCGGTTGGAATCAGTGGGTGGTGGGCGAGCCGCGCACTTACGGAATCACGTTCGCATATCACACCCGCTGAGCGGGGAGGGAAACGATGTTTTCTCTGAGCGGGATGACGGCTGCCATCACCGGCGGCACCTCGGGCATTGGCGAGGCCGTGGCTGCAAGATTCGCCGCCGCCGGCGCACGCGTGGTGATCATCGGACGCCGTGACGGCCGTGACATTGCCCGAAGGTCCGGCGCGATTGCGGCTATCCGCGCCGACTGCGCCTCGGAGGATCAAGTAGCTCGCGCCTTGAATGAGGCACGCGACGTGCTCGGCCAGGAGCTCGACGTGCTGGTCAACAACGCCGGTGTGGAAAACACCGGCCCGATGATTGCCGATGCAACCGCCACAGAACTGCAGCGCGTTTTCGACATCAACACGTTCGCGGTGTTCTACGGCCTCAAATATGGACCCCTGGTATTGAAGGACGGCGGCTCGATCATCAATACGGCCTCGGTCGCAGCGTTGATGGGCATTCCGGGTTATAGCCAGTACTCCGCGTCCAAGGCGGCGGTCATCAGCCTGACACGTTCGGCAGCAGTGGAGCTGGCACCGCGCGGTATCCGTGTGAATGCAGTGTGCCCGGGCAGCGTGTTCACGCCCATGCTGCCGCCGGATCATCCGGAGGTGCCGCTTGCGATGCAGATGTGTCCGCTCGGCCGCGTCGGCACCACCGATGAGGTCGTCGGTGCCTATCACTTTCTCGCGGCTGCCGAGAGCCGCTACATCACGGGCCAGGCGCTGGCCGTGGATGGAGGAATAGTCGCGGGCGTGAGTCTCGGGACGCTGGAAGCGGTCGCGACCAAGGCAGCGGCGGGCTAGAACAGGCGATTGGACAGCGGCTGACTGTCAACTTCGCGTAGGAACTTCGCCGCTGGCCCGCATCTTATCGAGCAGCGCTCGTTGCCGATCGCGGTGAGCGCGGGCTCGAGCGGCGAGCGCTTGGAAACGAGCATCGTTGCGAACGCTCGAATAGATAGGATCGAGCTCGGCGGTGTACCACCAACCGGCATAGCGACCGTTCTTCTGGCTGGCGGCCAGCTCGGTCAGTGCTCGGTCATCCTCGCCGAGCATCGCGAACGCGGCCGCGCGTTCCCAGGCAAACATATGTGGCGGACGTCCGACTTGTTCGGCATCCAGTTGTTGTAGCAGCGATGTCAGAAGCTCGCGCCCGCGGCGCGTCTCCCGGGCGAGCATCAATGAATGAGCATACGTGAGTACGAGGCCGCGGTTGCGCATCAGAGTAGACCCGGAGAACAGCTGCGTCGTGCGCTCGATGAGATCGAGGGCGGAGCGGATGTCGCCCGTCTGAATGGCTTCATCCCGAAGCGCGTTGGCGCTAGGCCAGTACCAGCCGACCAACTCCTGCTGGACTGCGTGGACCCGCATGCCATCGCTGAGGCGGCTCGGTTCCGCAGCAGGCGGCAACCACTCCTGCATGACGCTGCGAGCCATGTCCGCTGCCCGCGCGATGTCGCGTTGATAGATCGGCATGGAGATCCACGAGAATTTCGCACCCAACATCATTGGATGCTGGGTATCGCGCATCAGTGCTGAAGCGGCAGTCACGTCGCCCACTTCGAGATACAACTCGGCGAGAGTTGCATCGGCCCAATGCGAGCTCGGGTCGACCCGCTTCGCGCGCTCCATCAAGCGGATGGCTTCGGCGAAATTCCCATGCCACATATGTTCGGCATTGGCCAGATCACGCAGCGCCGTCGGGAAGTCAGGTCGGAGCTGCAGCGCTTCGTGCAGCAATTGCTTCATGGCGTCGACATCGCTGCGCGTCGCCAGGACCAGTTGCGCCTGGCGCCAGCACAAGGACGCGGAGAGTGGGTCGATACGCCGCGCGCGGCTGATGAGATCCAGAGCCTCGCCTCGACGGCCATGGCTGTACAGAAAGTCCGAGTAGCGAATGTAGTTTTCGTCGTAACTCGGAGCGAGTTGCAGAGCGCGCCGATACATCTGCTCGGCTTGGATAGGATCGGACGTCAGTCGTGCGCGCTGCGCCCAGGCGGGACCCAGCGCGGGGTTCAGCTCGATCGCGCGATCGATTGCCTGGCTCACCTGCCGGGTCAGCTCCTCCGTGATCTTTCCGCCCCCTAGATCCGCGGCGAGCAACAGAGCTTGGCCGTACGAGAAATAGCCGCGCGCGAAAGAGGGGTCGAGCGTCGTGACGCGAGAGAAGATGACTGCGGCCTGGTCGACGTCGGAGGATCGAAACGTCGACATGAGTTTCTGCCCGCGCAAGTACAACTCGTAGGTCGACAGGTCGCTGGGAATGTCTGTGGAGGCCGCGCCGCCAGGCCGCTCCATCGCGACCTGAAGCGACTTCGCCGTTTGTTCGACGATGGCTTCGTTGATGGCGGCGAGTTGCTCGGCGGGCCGCTCGAATGTTCTCGACCATAACGGTGAGCCGGACTCGACGTCCACCAGCTGGACGCTCATCCGTACTCGATTCGGTGCGCTCGTCACGTCACCGCGTAGTAGATAACGCGCGTGCACTTTACGAGCGGCCGCATTGAAACTCTGTTCGGACTGGATGGCACTGTCGATCGAGCCGCTGGCGATGACTACCAGATCTTGCAACGCCGCCAGTCGCGTGCGCAGCAGGTCGGTGACGATCGGGGCGAGCGATTGGGTATCGGAGTCTTGCGTCGCGGGCGCCAGGGGCGCTACCAGAATCGCCCGGCTATCGAGCGGGGCGGCCAGGACGGAAATCCCTGCCGTTTGCGACGGCTGCGAATCCCGCACGACGAACCAAGCCACCATGCCGACGGCGACAGTAATAAGGAGTGCGGCAAGGCCCCAGCGCAGATGGGCGGAGCCTCCGGGTTCCGGGGTGGGTTGGCTGCGAAGGGGCTGAGGCTCGGCGGCTACACCTGCAATGCGTTCAACGGGCGCAACGAGTCGGTAGCCCTTACGCGGGACGGTGGCGATGAACGTCGGCTCGGGATCAGTGTCGCCGAGCAACTTTCGCAACTGCGAAATGGCCTGGTAGACGGAGGCGGGGCCGACGACCACGCCGGCCCACACCGTGTCGAGCAATTCCCGTGAGCTCACCACCTGCCCGGGTGTTTCGGCCAGCCGCACCAGCAACCTCATGGTGCGTGGCTCGATCCGGACAATGTCCCGACCCCGCGAGATCTGATCCAGCGAGGGGTCGACCAGCCACTCGCCTACCCGGAAAGAGGCGCCGGTCACTTCCTTGGGGAGCCGATCAGCGGACATGCGCCGAGTATACGGCGGCCTGCGCATTCTCAGGGATGTCTCAACGCCGCCCTTAGAAATCCTTTCGCCAATCCTCAGGAAATCCTCGAGGACCTTTGAGGACTCGCCGATGCCTCGGGCCGCACAAGTGCGTCATGAACATCGCACGTGTGTCCCTGGCCGTCGGCCTGATTGTGATCTCGCTCTGTTCCGGTCCGCAGAGCGGGGCGTCCGAATGTTTGCGCGAAGAGGTCGAAGCGCATGTCCGGGAACAATTCAGTATCTACGGACCGAGATCCGCCGAGCACGAATACTTCGGGTTCGTGTACGTGCAGGACGGGATCATCGGCAGCGCCGTGGCCCGCAGCCGGCCCTGCCGCGGGGTCAAGTGCGTGGTAGACAGTGCCAAGGCCCTGCGCTCGATGCCGCCATCGGCGAAGGTACTCGGCGAGTGGCACACCCATCCGCATCATGGCTCGCGAAACCTGTCCAAGGAGGATGTTCGGGGTGCCCACAACAACCGTCACATCCGTTGCTATCGGGCCTTCTACGGTACGCCTTCCGGTGAGATGTACGCGTGGGACCCGCAGCACGTGTCCGTGCCAGTCGCGATGGCATCGCGAACGTTGCTGGGTAACTACCGCGAGACGCAGGCAGCCGCCGCTTTGGCGTCGTCATCGCGGTGAGGCCGTTGCAGGTCTTCAGGTCAAAGCTGCACGGCCACCTCGACACCGCCTTCCTTGTTCAGCACATTGACGGCGACATCGGCATCGTGTCGACGCAGCAGCACGTCGAGGCGCGCATCGCCAACCGCGAGTCGGCGTATGCGCAGCCATTCGATCGATGCTGGCAATCTTGGATGCCGCAAGCGTAGGACGCGCGCCCCCGCGTCGATCTCCAGGCCGAGGCAGGCTTGCAGCAATCCGAAAGGGGTTGCGGCTGCCCAGGCTTGGGGCGCGCATGCGACCGGATACAAGATCGGCCCTTTGTCACGCCGCCGCGGCATGCCGCAGAACAGCTCCGGCAACCGTCGCAGGTCCATGCGCGCCGCTGCATCCAGGATGGCGTTGGTAATGTGCACCGCCTCTGCAAAATGCCCGTACTTCGCCAGCCCCATCGCAATCAGGGCATTGTCGTGTGGCCAGACCGAGCCGTTGTGGTACGAGGTCGGGTTGAACCTTCGCTCACGATTGCTGAGGGTTCTGAGTCCCCAGCCAGTGAAGAATTCGCGATCCAGCAGCACGCGCGCCATGCGAGCCGCGCGCTCGGGGAATGCGATGCCTGTGAGCAGCACCTGACCGGCATTCGAGCTGCGCACGCAGCACGGCCGCTTCTCACGATCCAGCGCGAGTGCATACATGCCGAGTTGATCATCCCAGAACGCTTCATCGAATCGCTCCCGAAGCTGCGCGGCGCGATCACGATGTAACGTAGCCAGGGCGTGTTCTCCCATCGCCTCGGCCAACTGCGCCGCCAGCATGCGAGCCAGGTAAACATAGCCCTGCACCTCGCATAGCGCGATCGGTGCCTCGGCAATGGTGCCATCGCTGTGAAACACGGCGTCGCCGGAGTCCTTCCATCCTTGATTGACGAGCCCCGAGCCGGTGCGACGGGAATATTCGACGAAGCCGTCGCCGTCGATATCGCCGTAGCGGTCGATCCAGGCCAGCGCCTGCTTCACGTTCGGCCAGATGGTTCTCAGCGTCGCCAGGTCCCTGGTGTACTGCCAATAGCGTCCGGCCAGCACGACGAAGAGCGGTGTCGCATCGACAGATCCGTAGTACCGCTCGAACGGCACCTCGCCGAGTCGCGCGAGCTCTCCGCGACGCGTCTCATGCAATATCTTGCCCGGCTCCGCGTCGCGCGCCGGCTCGTTCGAGTGCGCCTGGGTTGCTGCCAGAAACTGCAGCACTCCCTTGGCGAGCGAGGGATATACCCAAAGCATCTGCAATGCCGTAATCAAGCCATCACGACCGAAGGCGGTCGAGAACCACGGCACACCGGCATATGGATACGCGCCATGTTCGGTATCCGTTACCAGCATGCTGATGTCGGCCATCGAGCGGCACAGAATGTCGTTTGCAGAGTTGCTCGATGTTTCAAGCGTCGATGCCCGCCGGGTCACGGCGCGCAGTTCCCGACGAGCCAGTCGAAGCGCTACGAAAGGGTGACGTTCGATAGCTTGCTCGTGAGTACGGCAGTGGACGGTCACGAAGATCGCGCGGCGCTGCTTGGGGGCGATATCGACTGCGAACACCGCACGCTGGGTCGTGAGCTCGAACGGCTGCGGCGAGAAATAGATTTCCGTCGATCTGGGGACGCCGTCCAGCGAGGAGTACACGAGTTGCACATGGTCCGGTGCGCACACGGTTTTCCGCACGCGACCCTGCGAGTGACGCTCGAATCCGCGCACTTCGAAGACATCCTTGAAATCACCATCGAACTCCAGGCCGACGCGTACTTTGCGCGCCCTCTCGTCGAAGTTCCGGATCGCCAGCACTTCATAGCAGGCGGCGTTCCACAGAAACTTCATGCGCGAGACGTGGATGGTGTCTTTCGGTAGATCGATGACTTCGCCGCACCGAAGATCGGGATTGACGAGATCCGCATCCAGCATCGCGTTGTTGCTTTGAACCGTGGAGCTCAGCAGCAGCGGCGTATGGCCTTCGATCGTGAAGCGCAACCAGGATAGAAATCGAATGTCCTCGTGGTACAGCCCCTCGGCGCTGCTGGGACCCGAAGACAGATCGCCGAAGCGGTCGAACAACGCGAACGTATCGCCGTGCTTGAGCGTGCGAGGCCGAAGCTCTGCCAGCGATGCCTGTGCGGAGATGTAGTAGGCCTGGTTCGAATCTTCGTTCTGATCGGACATGAGGGCACCTCATGCCGCCAGGCCCGCAAGCTCGCCTTTGGCGAGCTGCGAGTAGATTTGCACGTAGCTTCGAGCCATCTGTTCGACCGAGAAGCGTTGCTCGAACCGGGCGCGCACCTTATGCCGATCGAGCAGCGACAAGCGCCGTGTGGCCTCGACCCCGCCGGCAATGGAGTCGACGATCCAGCCGCTGACGCCATCGTCCACCACCTCGGGCACGGAGCCTGTGCGCCACGCGATGCACGGCGTGCCGCAGGACATCGCTTCGATCATGGCCAGGCCGAACGGCTCGGGCCAGTCGATGGGGAACAGCAATGCGCGAGCGTTGCCTAGGAAGTCTGCCTTCTCGGCCTCGGAGATCTCACCGATATACTCGACGTGCGGCTGGGTCAGAAGTGGCTGGATGCGCGTGCGGAAATACTCGCGATCCACTTCATCGACTTTCGCGGCGATGCGCAACGTCATGCCGGCGCGTGCCGCGATCTCGATCGCTCGATCGGGCCGTTTTTCCGGAGAAATGCGCCCCAGAAAGGCGAGATAGTTCCCGCGCGGATGCGCTTGGAACTTGCAGACGTTCGTGGGCAAGCCGTGGTACACCGTGCCAACCCAATTGGCGTTCGGCAGCGGCCGGCGTTGGTCATTGGAGATGGACACCAGCGGCGTGTCGCTAAATTCGCTGAACAAGAGCCGATAGTCCGACAGGTCCAGCCGGCCATGCATGGTGGTCACTGCCCGGTTGTCGAGCAGGCCCCGTGCGAACGGCAGATGAATGTAGTCACTGTGGAAATGCACCACATCGAACTCGTCGATGCGCTGGCGCAGGTGCTCCAATTGCAGAACGGTGTAGGGCAGCGTGTCCTTGACGGTCGGGTCCAGCCGCAGGGCCTTCGGCACCGACGCGACCAGCCTGGCCGCGGTTTGCGAATCGCCACTCGCAAACAGGGTGATGTCATGGCCCTGACGAACCAGTTCCTCTGTCAGGTACGACACGACACGTTCGGTGCCGCCGTAGAGCAGCGGTGGAACGCTTTCGATGAGTGGGGCGACTTGCGCAATCTTCATAGGCGTTTCTCCTCTGGGGCTGGCGCGCTATCGATGCGAAAGCTTGGAAGATTCTGGGCCCGCCATCACCCTCGGAATACCGCGGCCGGCATGCGAGCCGATGCAGGTTGGAGGCGGGAATGCTGGCGATGACTACTAAGGATGAGTTGCAGAAATTCAAGAAGGGCCAGCTTCGAGAGCTACCCTCCTGCAAATTTTATCGGGGGCACGGACCTGCCCGAGTGGCCCGACCTGTTGCTCGGGCCGCGCTTCCCGATATCATTCGCCGCTTTGTTCGGGCACGTCCCGGGTTACCGACGAGAACAGATGGGCGATAAGGCACTCAAGATCGAAGCACGACGATCGAGCATTCACGGCACCGGGGTTTATGTCGTCGCGCCCATTCGCGCCGGCGAGACCATCGTGGAGGTCGTCGGTGAACGTATATCCAGTGGAGAGTCGGACCGTCGCTATCGGGAAAGGGACAGCGACCCCAGTCACACGTTCATGTTCTACGTGGATGAAGACACCGTGATCGACTGCGGGGTCGACGGCAATGTCTCCCGCTTCATCAACCATAGCTGCGAGCCGAACTGCGAAGCCGTCGATGATGACGGCCGGATCTTCGTGGAGGCGCTGCGCGACATCCAGGTAGGCGAGGAACTGGTCTACGACTATCGCCTCACCTGGGAGAGCAGCGACGATCCCGAGGATCTGAAGGTCTACCGGTGCCGGTGCGGAACGCGGTCGTGCCGGGGAACGATGCTGGACGTGGAACCGCTGCCGGCAGCCAGCTAGTGCGTACAGAGCGCCGATGGCCGCGGGCCGCCTTTGCCTGTCGGCCCTACACCTCGAAGTAGACGACTCCTGAGCTTTTCCTCTAGCGCTCGCGCCGATCGACAATACGCTTGGCTTTGCCCGCGGAGCGTTCGATCAAGCCGGGTGCCACGAGATTGATCTCGACGCTGATGCCGATCATGGCCTTGATGCGGTGTCTGAGCTCCCGGCCGGCGGTGTCCGTGTCCGCCGCCGGGTGGTGTTCCACATGCACCGTCAGTTCATCGAGGTGACGTACGCGGGCGATCTCCAAATAGTAGTGTGGCGTCAGGCCCTGGCATTGCAGGAGCAATTCCTCGATCTGACTGGGGAACACATTGACGCCACGGATGATGAGCATGTCGTCGGAGCGCCCGGTGATCTTGGCCATGCGGCGCATCGAGCGCGACGTCGGCGGCAGCAGCGCGGTCAGGTCGCGCGTTCGATAGCGCACGACTGGCAATGCTTGTTTGGTGAGCGAGGTGAACACCAGCTCGCCGGGTTGGCCGTCTTCGAGAACCTGGCCGGTTTGCGGATCGATGATCTCGGGATAAAAGTGATCTTCCCAGATGCACGGACCATCCTTGCTTTCGATACATTCCTGAGCCACGCCCGGGCCCATCACTTCCGACAAGCCATAGATGTCCACGGCGTCCAGGTCGAACTGTTGCTCGATGGCAGCGCGCATCGCGTCGGTCCAGGGTTCCGCGCCGAAGATGCCGATTTGCAGCGATGAGGCGCGGGGATCGAGCCCCTGGCGCACGAATTCATCGGCGATGGCCAGCATGTAGGAGGGCGTTACCATGATGACGCGAGGCTTGAAGTCCTGGATCAGCTGGACTTGTTTCTCGGTCTGGCCGCCTGACATGGGAATGACGGTGCAGCCGAGTTTCTCCGCGCCGTAGTGTGCACCGAGGCCGCCGGTAAACAGGCCGTAGCCATACGCCACGTGGACTATATCGCCGGGGCGGCCGCCCGCGGCGCGAATCGAACGGGCGACCAGGCTGGCCCAGTTCTCGATGTCTTCGGCGGTATAGCCGACAACCGTGGGCTTACCCGTCGTACCCGAGGACGCATGCACGCGCACGACACGCTCGCGGGGCACGGCAAACAGGCCGAATGGATACTCGGTACGAAAGTCCTGTTTGGTGAGAAACGGAAAGTGCCGTAGATCGTCGAGGGTACGAAGGTCGCCCGGATGCACGCCGGCCGCATCGAAACTGCGCCGGTAGTGCGGCACGTTGGCATAGGCATGCTGCAGCGTCCATCGCAATCGCTGTAGCTGCAAGGCCCGCAACTCGTCGATTGACGCGCGCTCGATCGGCTCCAGCATTTGCTGGCGTATGTTGACCACCCCCACGATCGAATCCCCCGATTCAGAAGTCGTGCGATTCCACCGCACTCCAGCGCCCGAGTCTTGGCGTTCAGCGCAGCGCGCTTGTACGAGGCTGCAGTCGCGGCGCTCGGGAGGCTCAGCCAGCCGGAAAAGCGGCCCCGGGTTGCGCGCTGGTACAAACCGGCTGCACCGTTTGCCAATACGCACCTGCGGTTCGAGCTAACAATTCTCGCCAGCGATCCAATGGGGGGAGACAGTCATGGCGCGGACGTTCGAAATGACGATCAACGGTCAGCGTGTGCCCGCTGACAGTTACGTGGAGATCAAAAACCCGGCGAATCGTAGCCTCGTAGGTCTTTGCCCGATCGGCACTCGTGAGCATCTGGAAGCAGCCGTGGCTGCTGCGAAGCAAGCCTTCGTATCCTGGCGCGCAGTCAGCGACGAGCGTAGAGCCGAGGCTTGCCGAGCCATCGCGGCCACGCTCATCGAGCACACGCCGGAGCTGGCCACCTTACTGACCCAGGAGCAGGGCAAGCCGCTGAAAGGCTTGGGATCGGAGTTCGAGTTGGGCGGCTGCGTGGGCTGGACCAGCTTCGTCGCCGGACAATCCTTGCCGGTGAAGGTGCTCGAGGACGGCCCGAAGAGCCGGATCGAACAGCACCGTATGCCGATCGGGGTGGTGGGTTCCATCACGCCCTGGAACTGGCCGTTGATGATTGCGATCTGGCACATCATTCCGGCGGTTCGTACCGGCAATACCGTGGTCATCAAGCCCTCGCCGTTCACCCCGCTGGGCACGCTGCGCATGATCGAGCTGATCAGTGCGGTGCTGCCTCCCGGTGTGGTGAACGTCGTGACGGGGGAGGATCAGTTGGGCGCGGAACTGAGCTCGCATCCGGATGTGGGCAAGATCGTTTTCACCGGCTCCATTCCCACGGGCAAGAAAGTCATGGCCAGCGCGGCGGCGTCCTTGAAGGCGCTGACGCTCGAGCTTGGTGGCAATGACGCGGCCATCGTGCTGCCCGATGCCGACGTGGAACGGCTCGCCGAGGGCCTGTTCTGGGGCGCCTTCATCAACTCGGGCCAGACCTGCGGCGCACTCAAGCGCCTGTATGTGCACGATCGCGTATTCGATCGTACTTGCGCCGCGCTTGCCAATTTCGCCAGCAGGATTCCGATGGGTGATGGCTCGGAGCCCGGCAATCTGCTCGGCCCGCTGCAGAACGAGCGCCAGTATCGGCGCGTGATCGAGCTGGTCGAGGATGCCAAATCGCACGGCGGCCGCACGTTGTTGGGTGGCACGCCGCTGGCAGGGGAAGGATATTTCTATCCCATCACGCTGGTCACCGATGTCGAAGACGGTACGCGGCTGGTGGATGAGGAGCAGTTCGGTCCGGCGCTGCCGATCGTGCGTTACTCCGATCTGGACGATGCGATCCAGCGGGCCAACGGCACGCAGTTCGGGCTGTGCGCCTCCGTGTGGGGCTCGGATCGCAAGACGTTGCGGGAGGTGGCCGAGAGACTCGAGGCGGGTACCGTGTTCATCAACAAGCACGCCGAGATCGCGCCGCACGTGCCCTTCGGCGGAATCAAACAATCGGGCCTCGGCGTGGAGTTCGGGCAGGAAGGCATCGAGGCGTACACGACGATCAAGATCATCAACGAGCCCGTTTGATGCTTCGGGTTGGGGCGTCCACGCGTTGTATCTGCATCGGTCGCGAGCAAGAGATGATTCGATAGGAACGGTTGGCAGCCGGCTATAAAGTCTATGTGGGGCGCGAGCAGTTGCCGTCCGCTGTATGTCGAGCATCGTTTATAAATGGGAGGGTGGTCAAATGAGTCACAATCGAGCGCGTCTGGTTCGTGTAAGTGTCTGTGCCGTGCTGGCCAACGCCGCCGTGGGCGTGGGCAGCGTCTGGGCTCAATCGCCAGATCGGGCGGTTCTGGAAGAAGTGACGGTCACTGCCCAGAAGCGCGAGCAGGCACTGCAGGATGTCGGTATCTCGGTAGCCGCTTTCAGTGGTGACCAGATGGACCGGCTCGGCATGGACAACACGACGGCCATTGCTTCGCAGGTGCCGGCACTGCGCATTTCGACGTTCTCGCCTGGATTGACCATCTTCAGCTTGCGCGGCGTCTCGCAGAACAATTTCCAGGACAACCTCGAAGCGCCGGTGGCGGTGTACATGGACGGTGCGTATGTCGCGACCATGAATGCCATCAACGCCCAGATGTTCGACATGGAACGCGTGGAAGTGCTGCGCGGTCCGCAGGGTACTCTGTTCGGTAGAAACGCCACCGGCGGTCTCGTCCATTTCATCACGCGGCGCGCCGATGAGGATGATCTCAATGGTTACGCTGAAGTGAGCTTCTCGGAGTTCGCCACTCGCAGCGCCGAAGCTGCGCTTGGCGGTGGCTTCTCGGATGCCGTGCGTGGTCGTCTGGCGGCTCGCTTCGAAGAATCCGATGGCTACATCGAGCCGGGCACGGCCTTCGGCGTGCGGGCCACGGGAGGCCGGGCCGCAGGGGCGGATGGTTATGCAGTGCGTGGGTCGATTCAGGCCGATCTCAGCGAGCGAGTTCTTCTCGATGTGACTGGGGCCTACTCTCGGGATGACGATGTGCCCACGGGCCAATATGTGGTGACGCTTGCTGGCTTCGACCCCAACACGGGCCTGGGAGCGTTCAACAACGCCGTGGATCCTGCCGATCCGGACGCGGGTCCGGTCGCCAACTTCACTCGCACACCGATCACCGGGAGTGGCTGGCGCCACTGGTCCAACGAGTTCACCGGCTTCGACCGCGAGGTGAAATCGTTGAACGTGCAGCTGACCGCGGATCTGTCGGATGACGTGCAGCTGGTCTCGATCACGAACGGCATGCAGATGGACAAGTCGTACCTCGAGGATGCCGGCGGCGGATTCGGCTATTTCCCTTATCGGACCGAGAACGACTACGAACAGTGGTCGCAAGAGATCCGTCTCAGCGGGGGCACGGAGCCGCTGCGCTGGCAGATCGGTGGGTACTACCTGGATATGACGGCTGACACGACGCAGTCGGTCGCAGGCGCGCTGATCCTTGGCGGAACCAGCGACGCCCAGATCATGACGACGTTCGGTAAGGTGCGCTCGAAGAACTGGTCGGCCTTCGGTCAGGTGGAGTACGACATCGCGCCGCAGTGGACGGTCATTGGCGGCTTGCGCTGGTCGCAGGACGACAAGAGCCTGGACATGAGCCGGTTCTACGAGGACTCGCTCAACGCCATTCCGCGGCAGCTGGTGTTCGACATCCGCGATAGCGGCGTGCCAGGCATCGATGACATAGACTACGGCGACTATGCCGCGCGCGCCCAGCTGAACTGGAAGGCTCAGGAAGACGTGCTGGTGTTCCTGGCGTACAACCGCGGAATCAAGGGCGGCAACTGGTCGTTGGACCCGCTGGGCGGCGTGGCCATCGAGAACCTGAAGCACGACTCGGAAAAACTCAACTCGTATGAGTTGGGCATCAAGGCCGATCTGCTCGACAGCCAGCTGCGAGTGAACGCTACGGCGTTCTACTACGACTACAAGGACTATCAGGCGTTCTCGCTGTTGGGCGTCACGCCGCAGGTGTCGAATTCGGATGCCGAGGCGAAGGGCGGTGAGATCGAGATCACGGCCACGCCGTTCGTCGGGCTGACGCTGTCGCTGGGCGCTGCGTTCATCGATTCCGAAGTGGACGCAGTGCCGGACGTGTTCGGTGGCACCGTGCGCGCCGAGCTGCCGCTCGCGCCAGCGACCAGCGTGAATGTGCTTGCGCAGTACGAATGGCCCATGTTCGGCGGCTTGATGGCGCTGCAGTTGGATGGTCGATGGACCGATGACCAGTTCCTCGAAGGCACCAATTCGGAAGTCTCGGCCGAGCCCGCGTATTCGGTGTGGAATGGCAGCCTGCAGTACCGCACTGCCAATGACCGTGTGCGTGCCAGCGTATGGGTGAAGAACTTCACGGACGAGGAGTATCGCCTCTACAACCTCGATCTCGGATTGCTCGGCTTCATCGAGCAGGTTTACGGGCCGCCTCGGCAGGCGGGCATCACGCTCTCGTACCATTTCAACTGAGCGTACCACCGGTCGGTCGGCGTGCGCCTACAGGGGCGCAACTCAAACCGCGTGCCGGGCGGCGGCACGCGGTTGACCGAGCGGAAAGTCGCGGGCAGTATACTTGCAAATTCAAGTAACGCCGTCCGCGCTCCGGGAACTTCATGAGTACCGACATCCATCCGCAACGGGTCGTCATCACTGGCGGCAGTTCCGGTATCGGCGCCGCCACTTGCCAGGCGCTGCTCGCGGCAGGCTACGAGGTGATCAACGTTTCCCGCCGGCCTGCCAACATTCAATCGCCTCGGCTGCGCTCGGTGTCCGTGGATCTGACCGACGCGGCGGCCACGCGAGAGGTCCTGTTCGATCTGGCCAGGGAAACGCCGGCCACGACGTTGATTCATTGTGCCGGCGTGACGCGTGAGAAAGTGCTGGAGGAGGCGAGCCTCGAGGATCTCGATGCGTTGGCTCGCCTGCATCTGGGTGCCGCTCTGTCGCTGGTGCAAGCCAACTTGCAGGCCATGAAAGCGGCGCATTTCGGACGTATCGTCCTGGTATCGACCCGCGCGGTGCTTGGACTGGCGAAGCGCACGGTGTACTCGGCAACCAAAGCTGGCATGATCAGCCTGGCTCGCACCTGGGCGCTGGAGCTCGCCCCGCATGGCATTACTGCCAACGTCGTGGCTCCGGGTCCCATCGCCGACACCGAAATGTTTCATCAGATCATTCCACGCGACAGCGCCAAGTTCGATGCCGTCACCAAGTCGATTCCGGTAGGTCGTGCCGGCGTGCCGGCGGATGTGGCGCGCGCCATCCTGTTCTTCGCCAGCGCCGATGCCTCGTTTATTACGGGCCAGACGCTGTTTGTCTGTGGTGGCACGTCCGTGGGGAGCATCAGCTTTTGAGCGTGGCCGAGCACGTGTATGGGGACGTGGTTGTTACCGCGCCCATCACTGTACCTTACGTGCGTCATTCGCTTCGCTCGGCCCACTGGTTTGCGGCCAAGGCGCTGTCGGCGCTGTTGCAGGCTTCGGGTATTCGTAAAGATCAGATCGACGGATTGTGTGTCGGCAGCTTCACGCTCGCGCCGGATACTACTGTCGGGTTGACACAGCACCTCGGTCTCAGCGTGCGCTGGCTGGATCATCTGCCGATCGGCGGTATGAGCGGCATCACGGCGCTGCGCCGCGCGCTACGGGCGGTACAGTGTGGCGATGCGGAGGTCGTCGCGTGCATCGGTGCAGATACCAATCACGTCGATTCATTTCGCATGAGCCTTGGCAGCTTCAGTGTGTTTGCCCGCGACGCCGTGTTTCCCTACGGCTCCGGCGGACCGAACGCAAGCTTCGCCTTTCTCACGTCCTACTACATGCGAACTTTCGGTGCGACGGCTGAAGACTTCGGCAAGCTCTGCGTCGCGCAGCGCCAGAACGCGCTCACGTTTCCGCATGCGTTGTTCAAGAAGCCGCTGACCATGGAGGACTATCTGACCGCGCGGCCGATTGCCGATCCGCTGCGCCTGTTCGATTGCGTGATGCCGTGTGCTGGGGCAGAAGGGTTTCTGGTGATGAGTCGCAAACGCGCCGAGGCGCTCGGCTTGCCGTACGTGCGTGTGTTATCGACCTGCGAGCGCTATAACGCTTTCGCCGACGATCCGATTCAGATGCGGGGCGGGTGGGTTCTGGATCGCGATCGCCTTTATGCCGATGCCGGCATCGAGCCGGCCGACATCGATCTGGTGCAGACCTATGACGATTATCCGGTGATGTCGCTGATTCAGCTCGAAGACCTGGGCTTCTGCGCCAAGGGCGAGGGACCGGCCTTCGTCAGGCAGCATGAATTCACGAGCACGGGCTCGTTTCCGCTGAACACCAGCGGCGGACAATTGTCGGTGGGGCAGGCGGGCTGCGCCGGCGGGTTTCTCGGTCTGGTCGAAGCCATTCGTCAGTTGAGCGGGCAAAACCTTGCGCGGGCCGTGCCTGACGCGCGCATCGCATTGGCGCTCGGGTTTGGCATGATCACTTACGACCGCGGCCTGTGCTCCGGGGCGGCCATCCTGGGCCGGAGCGATCTATGATTCCGCCACTGCAACGACCCAAACGGAAGAATCCGATTCTGCGAACGCGCCAGGCGGTGCTGCCGCCGGGTTCGCGCTCGCGAGCTGCATTGGGTCTCACCGCGGCGGCGGCACTTGGAAGATTCGAGCTGCAAGTGTGTGCTGCCTGCAAGGCGGTGCAGTATCCGCCGCGCGAGATATGTCACAACTGTTTGGGTGAAAAGTTGCTCTGGACCGAGCAAGACGGCGCCGGCGAGCTGTTGGCAGCGACGGCCGTGCACGTCAGTCATGATTTGTTTTTTCGGGAGCGAGCGCCTTGGCAACTGGCGATGGTTCGTTTGGATTGCGGGCCAACGGTTGTCGCGCATTTGCACGCAGAATGTCCGCCCGCGCCCGCGCGTGTTCGAGTTGGTGCGCGGCTGGACAAGGCAGGGCAAGGCGTATTGGTGGCGTTCCCGCTCAACGAGGTCACGAACATGGCAGATGATCGCCAGCTGCGCGAAATGACATGCGACCCGCGCTTTCGCAAAGTGCTCATCACCGACGGTAAGACGGCGCTCGGGCAGGCCTTGGCGAAGGCGCTCGTGAAGGCCGGCGCCGACATCGTGTGGGTCGGGCAAGCCGAACCATGGAAGAAATCGCCGGGACTCGATGCGCTCACCGCCGAGCCGAAGGTCACGGTGGTGCCGCTGGACGTCACCGACTCCCGATCGGTCGCGCAGCTGGCCGGTGAGATCGGCGGCCGCGTCGACATTCTGATCAACAACGCCGAAGTTCATCGCTCGCAAGGAATCGCCAGTCGCTCGGGAGTCGATGTCGCGCGAGCGGAGATGGATGTGAATTATTTCGGTCTGCTGCGCCTGGCGCAGGAGTTCGGCCCGGCGCTCAGAGGTCGCAGCGCGGACGGTCAGTCGAGCGCGACTGCATGGGTCAACATTCTGTCGGTGTTCGCGCTCAGCAATTTCCCCGCGCACGGCACCTTCTCAGCGTCCAAGGCGGCGGCGTTGTCGTTGTCACAATGTTTGCGTGCGGAGATGCGGCCGGCGGGTCTGCGCGTCATCAATGCCTTCCCCGGGCCGATCGATGACGAATGGAACCAGACATTGCCACCGCCGAAGCTCACGCCGGAAGCCCTGGCCAAGGCCGTGGTCGGCGCGCTATGCGACGGAGTGGAAGATATTTATCCCGGTGAGGTGGCGCAGGAGTGGCTGGCGCGCTGGCGGGAGAATCCCAAGGTGCTGGAGCGCGAGCTTGCGCTTTGATCGTCAGGAGTTCCCCATGACCGATACACTTGCCGCGCTGGTTCAGGGGTTGCTCACCAGGCGCATCGAGGTCGTCGATCTCACTCAGACGCTCGCGCCGGAGTTCCCGCAAATCGTATTGCCGCCGGAATTCGGTCAGTGCTGGCCCTTTCGGATCGAAGAAGTGTCTCGCTACGACGAGCGCGGCCCGGGCTGGTACTGGAACAACTTTTCGTGCGGGGAGCACACCGGCACGCATTTCGATGCGCCCATCCATTGGATCTCCGGCCGCGATCTGCCGAACAACGCGACCGACAGCGTGCCCGTCCAGCAACTGGTCGGCGCTGCATGTGTAGTCGATTGTTCCAAACAAGCGGCCGAGGACGCCGACTACCTGTTGACGGTCGATGACCTGCGCGCATGGGAGCAGCAGCACGGACGCATTCCGGCGCGCTCCTGGGTGCTGATGCGCACCGACTGGTCGAAGCGGACCGATCCGGTGGACTATCAGAACTTCGACGAGACCGGTCAACATACGCCGGGACCGAGCGTGGAGGCCGTCAGGTTTCTGATCGAGGAGCGGGACATCATCGGCTTCGGGTCCGAGGCAATCGGCACCGATGCGGGCCAGGCATTTCACTTGCGGCCGCCCTATCCCTGTCACTCGATGATGCACGGCGCGGGGCGCTATGGATTGCAGTGCTTGACCAACCTCGATGTCTTGCCGGCGACCGGCGCGGTGATCTTCGCGGCGCCGCTGAAGATCAAGAACGGTTCGGGTAGTCCGCTGCGCGTTCTCGCTCTCGTCGCAAGAGGCTAGCTCACGCCGGCGCGAGCGCGCTCGCTATGACGAGCTTGCCGCGGCACCGGTGGAATGTGCCGGCCGAAAGTGCCAATCGACACTGCCATCACTACCACGACGGCGGCGATACCGCCGAAGAATGGCGCGACCCCGCCGCCCGGAGTTGACACTAAAGCGCCGGCAAACGCGCTGAGGATGCCGCCCAGGCGCCCCACACCCAAGGCCGCGCCCACGCCAGTGGCTCGAGCCGATGTCGGATAGGCGTGGGCCGAGACGGAATACAGGCCGGTTTGTACGCCCAGGATGGCCGCACCAATGCCCGCCATGATGATCAACAACGCAGTGAGATCGCTGGGATCGAACAGGGCGCGTTGGAATGTAGCGAGCGTGATGGCGAGCAGCGCCCCCATGACACTGAAGGCGAGCAGCACCTTGCGCGAACCGATGCGATTCATGCCGCTCGCCATGACGAACGCACCCAGCACTCCGCCGAGATTGACGACGAGCGCGCAGCGCAAGGCGATGGGCATCGGCAAGCCGACACCCGACAGCACCGTGGGCAGCCAGTTGAACAGGGCATACACGCCGAAAATACTGGCCAGGAACGACATCCACAGCAGCAACGTGTCGGCCCGATAGCCCGGCGCGAACAGCGCGCCCAGTCCTTCCCGACGTTTATCGAGCGCCTGCTCCGCGATCACGAAGGTATCGTGCGCATGGTAGCGATCGGTGTGACTGAGGCGATTGAGCAATTGAGCGAGCTCACCGCTGCGCTTGGCATGGCGAGCGAGATACCGTGGAGATTCCGGCATCCACAACCACATGGCCAGCGCGAGCAGCAGGGGTAGCAGGGCGCCCGCCATGAACACCGAGCGCCAGCCGAAGGTCGGCAGCAGATGGGCCGCGACTTCGGCACCGACCATGCCGCCGATGGGAACGCCGACGATGGTGCTGGTCACCAACAGGTTGCGTACCACCAAGGGCGCGAACTCGACCATGAGCGAGGTGGCGTTCGGCAAGCTGCCTCCCAGCCCCAGCCCGGTAATGAAACGAAATAACGCGAGCTCGCCCGGTGTGCGTGCGTATGCGCTCAATAATGCGCCTGCTGCGACGACCATCATGGACACGATGAGAGCGGTGCGACGTCCCCAGCTGTCGCCGAGCCGGCCGATGAACATTGCACCCGCGGCCATGCCCACCAGTGCCGCGGCGAGCACCGGAGAAAGCTCGGCCCGCGTGATGCCCCATTCGCCGAGCAGCGCGGGTGCAACGAACCCGACGGCCTGGATGTCGAAACCGTCGAACACCAGGGTCAACAGCGTGAAGAGGAATACGTGCAGGGACACGCCGCGAAATTCGCAACCATCGATGACCTGAGTGACCGGGACGCTGGCGGCAGGCGGTGCGATGGCGGATTCGGTCATGCAGCTGAACCTCGAATGGCGGGCCGGGCGCCGCTGAGGTTGCGACAGTTTTAAGCCCGAAACAATACCCGCGGGAGCCGCCTGCCTGCCGAAAACTTGAACAATCAGCAATTCAGCGGCGCGGCTCGCTGGCGGCGCCGGCCTACGGTGCGGCGGCTTTCAGCGGCTCGCGCCTGGGCGCGCGTCTCAGGGTGAGCAGGCTACTCTCCAGATTCCCGAGCAGTGCATTCAGCGTCTCGATGTCATCGACGGAGAACGGAGCCGTCACCTTTTCGTACACATCGGCGGCTACCTTTCTCACCAGACTCAGGCTCTTGCGCCCTCGAGCGGTGATACTCACTTCGGTCACGCGCTGGTCGGAGAGTCTCGCCCCGGTGCGAACCAGGCCTTCCTCTTCCATGCGCCGCACCACCTTGAGCAGCGTCGGCAGCTTCATTACGGCAAGCTCGGCAATCAGGCCCATCGCGGCGGGATCGTGCTCGTTCAGAATCATGAGCACGCGCCATCGCGGCTGGTCCATGCCGCGCGGCTTCAGCTCGCGATCCAGGCATTCGGTGTACAGCGCTGCCACCCGGCTGAGGCGGTAGAAGGGATAGTCGGCGATCTGGAACGTCTCACTGGCGGGGCTGGTGCGGGCGCGGGCGGAGTCCGTGGAAGCGCGAGGTCGGGAGGTTGGCATGGTTCCTCAATGATGCCGGGACGGCGCCCGGTTCGGGCCCGCCAGGTTGTCTGCAGGCGCAACGGCCGCGAGCATTATGGCAGGTCCGGAAGACCCCATGGCAACCGGCCGCGTTCCTGTGTATAACTTGAAGAATAAAATGCTCTGGATACCAAGCTGCCTCGAGGCGGCTGGTCGGTCGGCCTCGGCGCCGGCCAATTCCGACACACGGGGGTGGGGTCGCCAGATATGTATCACCGCTATCCAATAGCGTTGCGTGAACGGCACGAGCGCTTCGACGTGTTCCAGGGGCTCGTCACGCAACTGTTCTGTCCCATGCAGATGGACATGGAACGGGGGATGCGAGAGTCCTTCAGCGCGAATCTGGAAACCGTCGCGCTCGAAACCACCCACATCGTCCGGGTGTCCACCAGTGCACTGGTCGTGCGCCGCCGCTCGGAGGACATCGCGCGCATCGACGATCCTCCTTATCTGGTGAAGTTTCAGATGAAGGGGGAGTCGTTGTGGAGTCAGCGGGGCCGCGAGGTCCATCTCAGGCCCGGCGACTTTGTCATCGCCTCGACCGCCGAACCCTATTCGCTGACCTTCAAGAACTACTACGAAATGCCGGTGCTGGTGGTGCCTCGCTCGGTCATGCGCCGCCTGACCCCCGAGCCCGATCGATTCCTCGGCTTCAAGCTGTCCGGCGAGGATGCCGACTGCGGCTTGTTGAGCAGCTTCGTCGGCCAGGCGGTGGCGCGCATGAGTCAATTGTCGGGGCACATGGCGCGGCGCGTGGAGGTGAACATCCTCGACTTGCTCGGCGGGGTGCTCAGCGAGCGCGCGCAGCGCGGGCCGCTGACCCGGGCCCAGCAGCTGGCTCAGATCAAACAATATATCGCCGATCATCTGCACGATCGGGAACTGACGCCCGCGTCGATCGCGGCCCACTTCGGGCTCAGCACCCGGTCGGTGCATGCGATCTTCGAGTCCGAGGAGCTTTCGATCGGCAAGTACATCCGCAAGCTGCGCGTGGAAGGCTGTCGCAAAGCGGTCGAGAGCGCGGAATCCGGGCGTTGGTCGCTGACCGATCTGGCGCTGGTGTGGGGCTTTTACGATCTTTCCCACATGACGAGGTGCTTTCGAGAAGAGTACGGCGCGCCTCCGGGAAAATTCGTGCCACGCTCGCGGACCGCTTGATTCCGCCAAGCGGTCCGCCGCAGATGCACGGTGGTACATGCCGCCTTCGCTCTGTGCCAAGTTCGCGTGGTAACGTTCGCCTACACTCCTCATGACTGCAATTGCAAACAACGAGGCTGAAGCCTCCAGCTTGCGCAGGCATCCTGCGCATGCGCCATTGGATCGCGAGGTTGGGCAGTGAAAGATGGTCGCAGCGGGCGCAACTACGCCCGATTCTTGATGCCGGTTCTGCTGTTCGCGCAATTTCTTGGCGTGGCAGCCGCGGCCGAAGTGGCGGTGGACCCGCTGGCGGTGACGCAACTGCCGGAACGGCCGAGCCCGCACTGGGTGTGGGTGAACGACATCGTCTTCCACCACATGGCGGACGGGAAGGCATTCCTGGTCGACGGCGACAGCGGTTCCATGCTCGGCATGCTCAGCACCGGCTTCGGTTTCGGCGGTGTGATACGGCCCAAGAACACACCGGTCATCTACGCACCCGAGACCTATTTCTCCAGAGGGACGCGCGGCACGCGGACCGACGTGGTCACCATTTACGATGGCCGCACCCTCATGCCTCTGTCTGAAATCGAGATCCCGCCGAAGCGAGTGTCGGCGATCCCCGAGCTCGCCTTTGCGCGCCTCAGCGATGACGAGCGTTTCCTGTGGATCTACAACTTCACGCCGGCTCAATCCGTGACAGTCGTCGATACGGCGGCACGCAAGACCGCTGGCGAGATCGAAATTGCCGGCTGCGCGCTGATCTATCCGACCGGGCCGCGCGGGTTCTTCTCTCTGTGCAGCGACGCCACGCTGTTGCAAGTACAGACCGATGACAGCGGCCAGGCCGTTACCAAGACTCGCACCAAGCCGCTGTTCAAAGTCTCGGAGGATCCGGTCACGGAGAAAGCCGTGCGCGATGGCTCGACGTGGCTGTTCACCACGTTTTCAGGCACGGTGCTGCCCATCGATGGCTCCGGGAAAGTTCCCCAGGCCCGGCCGACATGGTCTCTGCTCGATGATGCCGCTCGCAAGGAATCCTGGCTGCCCGGGGGCATTCAACACCTGGCCCTGCACGAGCCGACGCGTCGTCTTTATAGTTTGATGCACGTCGGTGGCGCGGACACGCACAAGGATCCGGGCACCGAGGTCTGGGTCTATGACGTTGCCAAGCGCAAGCGCATTCAACGTATCGTGCTGCAGGACATGGCGACCTCGATCGCCGTGACCCAGGACGCCGAACCGCTGTTGTTCACCACGTTCATCGGTGCCGCCAAGGTCATGGTCTACGACGCCAACTCCGGCGAGCATCGGCGCACGATCGAGGAGATCGGTTTCACTCCTACCACGCTCGTGACTTACTGAGACGCGGCCATGTTCGCTTTGGAACCACTCGTACAAGCGACCATCACGAGCGGCTTGGCGCTCCTGTTCGTCAACGCCGCCGTACACAAGGTGCGCGACCTGTCCCGCTTTCGAGAGACCTTGAATCGCTATGACTTGTTGCCGCGTGTGCTCGTTCCAGTCGCGGCGGCGTTGATCATCGCCGCAGAGATCGCGGTGGTCGTCGCCGCGTTCATGCCAGCAGGCCGGCCATTTGCTGCGGCTTCCGGGGCTGCGCTGTTGTTGCTGTATGCCGCGGCAATGAGCATCAACCTGCGGCGTGGGCGAGTGCTGATGGATTGCGGTTGTGGTGGAGTCAGCGAGCGGCAACCGCTCGAGTGGTGGATGGTACGACGCAATCTGCTGCTTGCCGCGGTGGCACTCGTTGCGACATTGCCGGTATCCGCACGAGAGCTTGGCTGGTCCGATTTGTTTGTCATGAGTTGTGCAACGGCGTCGGCGGCGGGGTTGTACCTCGCACATGCAACGCTGGCCGTCGCTCGTAGCCGGGTGGGGAGGTAAGCCATGTCGGGTGCTGCGTGGACCGTGATCGGTGTGCTGTGGCTGGTGGTCGTGGGGCTGATTTTTGTCGTGGTGGCACTGGCACGGCAGGTGGGGATTCTGCACGAGCGCATTCGACCGGCCGGTGCTTTGCATATTGCCAAGGGGTTGAAGGTCGGCGAGTCCGCGCCGGTGATCGAGACGCCGGACATCACCGGGCGGCCCCAGCGTATTGGCGTGACCAACCCGAACGGCCGCTCGACGCTGATCGCATTCGTCTCGCCCACCTGTCCCGTGTGCAAATCCTTGCTGCCGGTTCTGCGCTCCATGCGTAGAAGCGAGCGCGCCAATGTGGATGTCATTCTCGCCAGCGATGGCGCCGCGGACGAGCATCAGGCCTTCATCGCCGCCGAGTCGCTCGAGGAGTTTCCGTATGTCCTGTCCGAACAACTCGGCATGACGTATGGAGCCAGCAAGCTTCCTTACGCGGTGTTGCTCGATAGCAATGGTGTCGTTCGCGCGAATGGATTGGTGAATACCCGCGAACACCTCGAAAGCTTGTTCGAGGCGCAGGCGCTTGGAGTCGCGAACATTCAAGAGTTCGCGGCCCGCAAGCAACGTGATGTCGCATGAGAACGCTATGAACCGATACGACAGATTGATTGAACGCTGGAGCCGGTCCCTGGCCAAGGGTGTCTCTCGCCGCAGCATCGTGCGTTCGCTCGGGACGCTGCTGGTCGGCGGGGCCGCGATGCCGCTGTTGCCGGTGGCTCGCGGCCAGGAGTCAGCCAACGCGCCGAACGATGGGGATTCGACATCGTGTGACTACTGGCGCTACTGCGCGATCGACGGCTTTCTATGCGCCTGCTGCGGTGGCTCGGTGACGACGTGTCCTCCCGGCACCGAAGCAGCGCCGATCACCTGGGTGGGAACGTGCCGCCATGCGACGGACGGCAAGGACTACATCATTTCTTACAACGATTGCTGCGGTAAGAGCAGCTGCGGGCGGTGTAGTTGCGTTCGCAACGAACGGGATCGGCCCACCTACGTGCCATACCTCTCCAATGACTATAACTGGTGCGTCGGCAGCAACTCGAACGTCGCGTACCACTGCACGGTCTCGCGCATCGTTGGCATTGCCGAGGGCTGAGATGAAGGCGCGCCTGGTCGCAGCGTTGCTCATTGGATCACTCGCAGCTACTGCGGCTGCGGGCGACCAGGTCGACCGCCGGGCGCATGAAGATTACCTTCTGCACTGCATGGGCTGTCACGGCGAGCAGGGGCGCGGACTTGCCGGCAAGGTGCCCTCGTTTCCAGACGATCTCGGACGCCTGCTCACGTCGCCCGGCGGGCGGGAGTTCATCCAGCGCGTGCCGGGCGTTACTCAGTCGGCGCTCCCTTCCGATCGGCTCGCGGCAGTGCTCAATTGGATCGTGCGTAATTTCACGCCAGCTGGCGTGAGCGAGCGGATTGCTCCATTCACCGCGGCCGAAGTCGAACGGCTGCGCACCCAAACGCTCATGGAAGTAGCACGCGAACGGCCCGAGCTGTAAGCCAGCGTCGCGCTGCGCGCTCGATCGAGCTTCGCGCCACTCTACCGATGTGCCTCGAGTTCCGCGGTTGTCGCGGAACCGCCTCTTCCTGTCGCTGTAGTCAATTGCCTGGTGGCACCAGGTCATCTGCAGGGTTGGTGCGCGGGAAATGCTGGAAATAAAGCCTCGAACAGAGATAGTTGACAAGTAAAGTAATCGTCCATAGCATCGAATGGCGCGTTTGTTTCAGCGTGGCTGGCGCAGGCGTGAGGGGCGCGACCGAGTGGGCGCGGGGGTCGACTTGGATGAGCAACATCAACAGCAAACTCTCGCCGCGTATGCCATGGAGCGCCTTCGATGCCACGTCACTGGCATATGGCGCCAATGACTTTTTGCACGTGATCCCGGGCGAGAATGCGGCGCCGGTGACGTTGACTTACCGCGAAGCACGGGATCAGGTCGACAGTCTCAGTTCACGGCTTCATGCCGCCGGGTTCGCGCCTGGTCATCGCGTGGCGCTCGCACTCGACAATACCGCCGCGTTCTTCCTGTATTTCCTCGCACTGAATCGCATCGGGTGCAGCATCGTTCCGATCAACGCAACCATGAGCCGGGAGGAGTTGCGTTATGTGCTGGCGCACGCGGACATATCCGCCGTGTTTACGCACTCAGGGCACGTGCGGGCGCTGGGCGAGGCGGTGCCGTCGAATTGCCCGTTGGTCGACATAGAAAACGTCGCAGGCCCTTTTGCCGCGCCTCATGGTGCTCCCAGCGCTAGATTGGATGAAGCCGCGCTGCTTTATACCTCCGGCACGACGGGAACGCCGAAGGGCTGTGTTCTGAACGACAGCTACTTCCGCCAGATCGGTGCTCATTACATCGGGCTCGGAGGGTACTGTCAGTTCCGCATGGGCGAGGAACGCTTGCTCACGCCGCTGCCTGTGACCCATATGAACGCGCTGGCTTGTTCCTTCATGGCCATGCTGCTGACCGGCGGATGTTTGATTCAATTGGATCGCTTCCATCCCTCGTCGTGGTGGCGCACGGTGCGTGGATCCCGGGCCACCTGCTTCCATTACCTGGGAGTGATGCCGGCCATGCTGCTGGGCGCGCCGCCGGCGGCGGAGGACGATGTTTCTTCGCAGGTGCGCTTTGCATTCGGCGCGGGCGTGGATCCGAAACATCACGCTGCCTTCGAGCGGCGCTTCGGTGTGCCATTGATCGAAGCGTGGGCCATGACGGAAACCGGCGGCGGCGCCTGGATTACCGCAAATGTCGACCCGCGCCACGTGGGTGAGCGTTGTTTCGGGCTGCCGCCCGAGGGGCTGGAGTGGCGGATCGTTCAGGAATCGGGCGAGGACGCCGAGCACGGCGAGCCAGGAGAGTTATGGGTACGCCGCGCGGGTGATCAGCCAAGGCTGGGTTTCTTCGACGGCTACTACAAGGACGAGCAGGCCAGCGCCGCAGCTTGGGCGGAAGGTTGGTTTCACACCGGCGATATCGTGCGTCGGGGCCCGGACGGCAGTTTCTTCTTCGTGGATCGGCTGAAGAACATCATTCGACGCAGCGGCGAGAACATCGCCGCCGTGGAAGTCGAGAGCGTGCTGATGCAGTCGAACATGATTCGCGCCTGCGCGGTGACAGCGGTGCCCGATGAAATGCGCGGAGAAGAAGTGTTCGCTTTCGTTGTGACGAAGGACACGGGCAGCGAGGCTTCGCAGGCGGACCGACTACAGAGGCATTGCCTCGAACACTTGGTCTATTTCAAGGCGCCGGGCTACATCGCCTTCGTGCCCGACTTGCCACAGACCGCGTCTCAAAAGGTCGCTCGCGGCGAGGTCAAACGGCTGGCGGCTCAATATCTCAGCAGTGGCAAGGCGATCGATCTGCGCCAGGGCAAGAAGCGCTCGGCGCAGCGCTCGTGATGATTGGTTTGGATCGGCAGGTAATGTTTTCGCGAGGATCCCTTTATGGGCAAATACGCGGACGATAACGCACGCATCAGCTCGCTCATCCGTCCCGACGAGGTTCATCGGGATGTTTATTGCGATCAGGAGCTGTTCGAGCTCGAAATGCAGCGCCTCTGGGGGCGCGCATGGATTTACGTGGGCCATGATAGTCAGGTCCCCAAGCCGGGGGACTACTACACGGCGGACATCGCTGGTCAGCCCGTCGTCATGGTTCGCGCGGCCGACGGCGCAGTCCATGTGCTGCTGAACCGCTGCGCTCACAAGGGCGCGAAGGTGGTGAGTACAAGCTCCGGGAACTGCCGGGGGCAGCTGCGCTGTCCGTATCACGGCTGGACATTTCGCACCGACGGCTCGCTACGCACGGTGCCGCTGAAGGCCGGATACAACGACACCGGGTTTGCGGAGTCGAATGCCGCCAAGGGCATGACTCGACTGGATAGCGCGAGTCATCGCGGCTTTGTGTTCACACGCCTGAGCAAGGACGGTCCGTCCTTTCATGAATACTTCGGCGACTCGTTGTCCTCCATCGACAACATGGCGGATCGATCGCCGGAAGGTAAGCTCGAAGTGACCGGCGGCGTGTTGCGCTACATGCACAACTGCAACTGGAAAATGTTCATCGAGAATCTCAACGACACCATGCACCCCATGGTTGCGCATGAGTCCTCGGCCGGCACGGCTCGCGATCTGTGGAAAGGGCAGCCGCCGGAGACCCCGGTGCCGATGGTCATCGAGCAGTTCGTGCCGTTCGTTTCGAGCTATGAGTTCTTCGACCGCATGGGCGTGCAGATCTACGACAACGGGCACAGCTACACCGGAGTGAACTTCTCCATTCATTCCAAGTACTCCAGCGTGCCCGAGTACGAGCGGCAGATGGAGCAGGCGTATGGCTCCGAGCGTGCGCACGCGATTCTTGGCGAGGCGCGTCACAACACGGTCTACTACCCCAGCCTGACGATCAAGGGCGCCATTCAAACGATTCGAGTCGTGCGCCCGTTGGCGGTCGACAAGACGCTGATCGAAAGCTACACGCTGCGCCTGGTGGGCGCACCGGATGAGCTGTTGGCCCGTAGCGTCCTGTACACGCGGCTCATCAACGCCCCCACGTCGGTCGTCGGTCACGATGACCTGCATTGTTATCGCGCCATCCAGGAAGGTCTCGCCGCCAATGCGAACCCGTGGGTGAGCTTGCATAGAGACTACAAGCCCTCCGAGCAGACTGGTATCGCGGGACGCTACAACGGCACCAGCGAGATCTCCATGCGAGGGCAGTTCCGAGCCTGGCTGGCGGCCATGACACGCACCGAGGGCACGAAATGAGCGCCATACCTCACGATGGGATGCTGATCGACTTCGTCTATCACGAAGCGCGGCTGCTCGACGAGAAGCGGCTCGACGAGTGGTATGAGCTATTCACCGAGGATGGCCTGTACTGGATGCCATTGACACGGGGGCAGACGGAAGGGCGCACGCAAACGTCGCTATTCCACGAGGATCGGCTGTTGCTGAGCGTGCGCATCAAGCGGCTGAGCAGCCCCAATGCGTTCTCGCAGAACGAGCCGAGTTGGTGTCAACACGTGCTGCAGGCGCCGCGCATCGAGTCGAGGGACGACGCTGCTGGCACCTGGGTGCTGCGCACTCCTTTCATGTATCTGGAAGTGCAACGCGATGATCAGCAGGTCTATGCCGGCGTGGCCTGGCACCATCTGAAGATGCAGGACGGGCAACTGCGCATGCAGATGAAGAAGATCGATCTGCTCAACCGGGAGTCCGCGCTGCCGTCGCTTCAGCTCCTGCTCTGACCCAATCCGCCGCGTCAGCAATGCGGATCGGATGAGTGGTTGGAGCAGCTGCGCTGTTGGAGTTGTTTCGGGGCCGACCGGAGCTGGCGCCTGAGTTGGTGCAGACGGTGCTGCGCGTCCAACTGCCGCGCTACGCCGACGCGCGCATTCACGCGGCTGATCTCACGGAGATACGACCCGTGGAGTATCGCGCGGATCTTGTGGTGCTGCCGCCCAGCGGGCGTTACAAGAAATGCTGCCAGCGAACTACGAATATCAAAGTGATTTTGCGCGGAAATACTATGGCCAGGGAAAGACCGAAGGTAGTCGTGAGAGGCTGATCAGTCTCATCGCCAAGCTGCTGAGCCTGCGCTTCGGCCCGCTCGATGAAGCGACGCTATCGCGCATTGCCGCCACACCCAGCGCCGAACTGGAGAAGGTTGCCGAACGTTTGCTAAGCGCACCCACACTCGATGCCACGCTGGGTATCGCTGCCGATCAGCCCCAGGTCAACACGCCCGAATGATCGACGCACGAGGGTCTGAACTTCTTCGCGCGGCAACGTAAGGGGCTGACGCTGGTCAGCCCCTTTACGAACCTCAGGTGGCAGGACGCTCGAACACCACCTTGCCCTCGAACACGGTCGTACGAACCTGGGTCTCGCCGACATCCTCGATGGGCACCTTGAACAGGTGGCGGTCGAGCACGATCAAGTCGGCGGACTTGCCCACTTCGATGGAGCCGGTCTGGTCGCGTAGCTTCAGGGCCTCCGCGCCGTTGAGCGTATAGATGCGTAGCGCTTCATCGAGCGTGATGGCTTCTTCCTTCCACAGCTCGCCGTCAACCTCGCCGCGCGGATCGCGACGAGTCACGAATGCCTCGACGCCGACCCAGGGATTCTCATCCGGTACGGCAGCAGGCCAGTCCGAACCGGGCACGATCAGCGCCTTCGAATCCAACAGCGAGCGTGTCGGCCAATATTCCCGACCGCGCTTCTCACCGACCGCGCTCACCACTGCTTCAATGATGGAAGAGGGATGCCACAGGATGGGGCAGAAGTCGGCCGCCGCGTCGAGCTGCGCGAAGCGAGGGATATCGGACGGGTCGACATAGCCGGCGTGTGCCAGCTCATGATGCAGGCCGCTGTCGCCGTTGGCCTTGCGTGCCGCTTCGATCGCATCCAGACCGACGCGCACCGATCGATCACCGGCCGCGTGCATCTTCACGGTAAAGCCGCGCTTGTCGAGCTCGGTCACATCGGCTGCCAGTTGTTTCGGGTCGATGTGCGTGTCGCCGCCCGTGAAATGATCGCCGTGCTGTTCGTCCGGAACGTACGGATGAATCATCGCGGCCGTACGCGCGGGCGTGGGCACGCCGTCGAGAAACAGCTTCACGAAGTCGGTGTTCACGTGCCGGGACTTGTATGCTTTGCGCTCCGCCTCTATGGCATCGAAGTCGAGCGGGCCGGTACGAGGCCCGTAGGGTGTTCTGATGCAAGCTGCGACATGCAAGGACAGCTCATTCGCCTGATCGAGCGCATGGAACGCCTTTGGCGAGGGATGAAACGCGCCGGCATCCTTGATGCCAGTGATGCCGTATGCGTTCGCGATGCGCATGGCTTCGCGTGCTGCATTGACCATCTGCTCATCGGTCCAGTCCGGAATCACGGTGTCGAACAAGCGAGCGGCCGTTTCCAACAGCAGGCCCGTGGGCTCTCCGCGGGCGTCGCGCACGATCGTGCCGTTTTCGGGATTCCTGGTCTTCGCATCGATCTTCGCAGCCTGCAGCGCCGGTGTGTTCACCCAGCCGTTGTGGCCGGAGTCGTCGTTGAGGAAGATCGGATGTTTGGTCGTGATCGCGTCGAGGAAGCCTCGCGGTGAGGAGATCTTGCTCGCGTTGATCTCGAAGAAGCTGCTGCCCCACTGCCCACCTCGGATCCACGTGCCTTCCGGCGTCTTCTCGGCGCAACCCTTGAGCGTCGCGGCCACTTCCTCGGGCGTTGCCGTGAAACTGAAGTTGCATTCGTACAGTGCCTTGAGGCCACCCATCAACGGATGCACGTGCGCGTCGTTCAGGCCGGGCATGGCCATCGTGTCGCCAACCTCTATGACCTTGGTCTGAGGGCCGATGTACTGCCTGGCATCGGCGGCGGCGCCGACGAATACATAGCGGCCATCGTCGATGGCCACTGCATCGACCCAGGGCTGGTTGGCATCCAAGGTGTAGATGCCGCCGGTCGAGGTGACGACCAGGTCGGCGGCTGTTTGCGGCGACGCCGCTTCCTTGCTAGAGCAAGCCGCCAGCAGCAACGCCAGCGTCACGCTCGTGGCAATAGAAACATTTGCAGATCGAGCCATGGCTGAACCCCGTGGACTACTGAAGGTTGTATTGGAAGGTCACGCCCCAGGTGCGCGGCATGCCCATCGTGCGCGTATACGTGAAGTTGCCGCCTGTCTGGCCGCTCAGGTAGTACTGCTCGTCCGTCAGGTTGCGCACCCACAGTTGCGTGCTCCACGGTGACTTCTCGGCCAGGCCGATGCTCACGCGCACGCCCGTCAAGGTGTACTCCTCGCGAAAGTTCTCGGCCGTGATGTCGCCGCTGCTGGAACCGCGATGGATCACATCCACCGCCGGCGTGACGACGAGCGGCCCCGCCGGGATTTCGTACGCGAGCATCAGGTTGCCCGAGAACTCGGGCGCGTTCGGCAGCTCGAGGCCCGAGGCATCCTTGCGCACCACCGTCGGATAGGCGCTGGCAAGGTCGTCGACCGGATTCCATTCCTTGACCTCGGTATCGAGCACGCTGACACCCAGATTCGCGGTAAAGGCGGAGGTGGGCCGCCAGGTCAATTCGACTTCCGCGCCCAGGATTTCGGACTTGGGAATGTTGGAGATGCCGGAGATGTTGCCCACCGGCGTGACTGCCGGCTCGCGCTCCTGCTTGTCACGATAGTCGTAGAAGAACACTGAGCCATTCAGTTGCAGCGTGCGCTCGAACAATGTCGATTTGGCGCCCACTTCGTAGGCGCGCAAAGTCTCGATCTTGTACGGCAACAGCTGGCTATGCGTGTTGGAGTTCGCGCCGTTGAAGCCGCCGGACTTGAAACCTTCGGAGATCGTGCCGAACAGCATGACGTCGTCGTTGGGACGGAAGTTGAGGCCCACCTTCCACATCGGCTCGTTGGCGGAAATCTTGCGGGCGAACTCGCCGAACTGGCCGGCGCCCGGAGTGCCTGGCAGATCGTTGAAGGTGCCGCATCCATTCGGTGCCAGGGGAACCACCTCGGGCAATCCGTTCGGGAAGTTGAAGCCGTCGTTCAACAGTCCGTTCGGTGTGAGCACGCCGGGCCCGTTGATGATGTTGTTCAGGAATACGTTGAGCGGCAAGCCAGCCACCGGCAGATCGGTCGGCGTCTGGTCGTAGCTGCAGCCACGCCACTTGCGGTCTTCGCTGGTGTAACGCACGCCGGCGATGGCTTCGAGCTGGTCGGTGAGCTTGTACTCCAGATGGGCGAACGCCGCGACCGCGTCGGTTTCCTGCCGATACTGCGTGTTCAGCTGATTCAGGCCGAAGCGGCCCTCGCCCATGAAATAGTTGTAGTCCTCGTCCAGGTCGTCGGTGGAGTAGTACGCGCCGACGATCCAGTTCACGCGCTCGCCGGTGCGGCTCAGGCGGATTTCCTGCGAGAACGATTCGATGTCCGTGACGTTGATGTTGCTCGAATCCAGCAGCGCGATGCCGTCCCAATCGTTGGCTTCAGTACGCTCGAACTCATCGTAGCCGGTGACCGAGACCAGCTCGATATCGTTGCCCAGATCGAAGCTCAAGCGAGCAACGGCGCTGCGCAGCTGGTTGTCGCGCTGCGGGCGCAGCGCGTTGCCCGGCCCGTTGGTCCAGTCGGCATATTCGTTCTTGCCGTTAGTGAACGCGACGGCGGACTCCAGCTCGCCGTTGGCATTGAACGGCGTGCCGTGCAAGGTCGCGAACGGCAGACCCACCTCACGGCCGTCGAACGCGGTCGGTGCAACGTTGTCGGATTGATCGTCGTTCAACTGCAATTTCAGCAGCAGGTTGGTGCGCTCGCCCAGATCCCAATCGAGCATGCCACGGACCGCGACCCGGTCGATCTCGCCCAGCCGGTCATCGGGCCGCGTGGCACTGCGCTGCCAGCCTTTGCCCGATTGTGTGGTGGCCACTGCGAGTCGACCCCGGAGCGAGTCGGTGAATGGACCGCTCAGGAAGCCTTCGAAGTCCACGGTTTCATAACGCGCGAAGCCGAGCGAGGCGCCGACCTCGAAGGTGTCGGTGGGCTTGCGGCTCACGATGCTTACCTGACCGGCGGTGGTGTTGCGGCCGAACAGATCGCCCTGCGGACCTTTGATGACCTCGACCCGATCGACGTCGAAGAACACGCCGGTGGACATCACGGGGTAGGGGATTGCGACCTCATCGACGTACACGCCCACCGTTGACGATGCAGCGGTGGAGTAGTCGCTGAAGCCCACGCCGCGGATGGTCCATACCTTGGTGCCGACGCCGCCGCTGCTGCTGACTTCCAGCCCGGGCGTGAGCATCTGCAGGTCTTCGGCCGAACGCACACCCAACTCGCGCACCAGATCGCCAGTGTAGGCCGAGATGCTGATTGGAACGTCGTTCGCCGACTGCTCGCGGCGTTGCGCCGTGACGACAATTTCCTCCACCTGCGCCTGCGCCGCCAGACTGAAGGTCACGGCGAGCATGGCTCCGCTCAAGCACAAGGTTCTGTTCATTGCTGCCCCACTGTTGGACCGGTCTACCGGACTCGAATTGAGGGCATTGTGGTGAGCGGGCGCCGTGCAAGATTGGAGTTCAGTGAATCGTGTATGTACAAGAGCGAACCCGCGTCCGTTGCGTCCGCGCCGCGGGTGTCACCGTCATTCCAGGTTGCCGTACAGCCGATTCAACAAATCCAGCAGGTGTGAAAAATCAGTGGCCGAAAAGCCGCGGATGAGGCGTTGATAAATGGGTGCGGTGACCTTGCGGGCGGTGGCCAGCGCGGTCCGGCCTTTGGCGGTGAGCGACAGTTCAGTGATGCGGCCGTCAGTCGCGCTCGCCGCGGACTTGATCAAGTCCGCCTTGTGCATTCGCTCCACGATACGCATCAGCGTCGAAATATTGATGACCGCGAGCTTGGCGATCTGCCCGATGGGGCGAGGTTCCTGCTCGCCGAGGATCATCAGTACCCGCCAGGTGGGAATGTCGAGCCGGATGCGCCGCAGCTCCGCTTCGATTACCGAGTTGTAGCGGCTGACCAGGCGGTTCAGCTGGTAGAACGGGTAGCGGTCGACTTGAAACGACCTCGAGCCGGGATCGCCGAGGGGACGTAGATCTTTTGCCATTTGCTGATTCCGCCTTCCTGTTCTTTCGAGACTTACTTGCATTTGCAAGTTTCGCGGCGCATATTCACCAGCGCGGATCATAAGCGGAGGTGGGCATGTCGGGCACGTGGCAGCTGATGAATTTCGCGGCTGACCTCGATAGTGGCGCGATCAGGGTCGTCGACCTGACGCAAACACTCTCCGAAGACACGCCCGTGCTGGTGCTGCCGCCCCAGTTCGGACAGTGCGCCCCGTTTTCGCGCGAGCTGATCTCCCGTTATGACGAAAAGGGCGTCGCCTGGTACTGGAGCAACTTCACCGTCAGCGAGCACACGGGCACGCACTTCGATGCTCCCGTGCATTGGGTGAGCGGCGCTCAGTTGCCGAACAACTCGGTGGACAAGGTTCCAGTGCGTGATTTCATCGCGCCCGCGGTAGTGCTGGATTTTTCCAGGGAGGCCGCGGCCAATCCCGACTTCCTGCTTCAGCCCGAGCATATCCAGGCGTGGGAAGCCGCACACGGCAAGATTCCGCCACGCCATTGGGTGCTGTTCCGAACCGACTGGTCCAAACGCAGTGGCGACGAGTACACCAACCGTCGCGAAGACGGTGCGCATACGCCCGGGCCTTCGGGCGAGGCAGTTCGTTTTCTGATCGAGCAGCGCGATGCGCTGGGCTTCGGCGTCGAGACCATTGGCACCGATGCTGGACAGGCGCATCTGCTGGATCCTCCGTATCCGGCGCACACGTTGTTTCATGGCGCCGGCCGCTACGGCTTGCAGTGCCTGGACAATCTCGATCAGCTGCCGGCGGTCGGCGCAATCATCGTGGCCGCTCCTTTGAAGATCCGCGACGGCTCGGGGAGCCCATTGCGCGTGCTGGCACTTGTGCCAGGAAACTGACCATGGCCGAGCGTTCCTTCAAGGCGGAGGTCAAGAAGCTCGAAGCGGGCGCGGGCGAAGTATTTACCGGCGAAGGCATTCTTGCGGTCACCAAGGCGCTGCTGCAATCCGGTGTGGCTTATGTCGGCGGCTATCAAGGCTCGCCGATCAGCCACCTGATGGATGTGTTCGCGGATGCCAACGATCTGCTGACCAGTCTCGGCGTGCATTTCGAAGCGAGCGCGAACGAGGCGACGGCCGCGGCCATGTTGGCTGCGTCGGTGAACTATCCGCTGCGTGGCGCGGTGGCTTGGAAATCAGTCGTCGGCACGAACGTCGCTTCCGACGCGCTGGCGAATCTTGCCTCCGGCGGTGTAACCGGCGGCGCGTTGATCGTCGTCGGTGAGGATTATGGCGAGGGCTCCTCGATCATGCAGGAGCGCACGCATGCGTTCGCCATGAAGTCGCAGATCTGGCTGCTCGATCCGCGGCCCAATCTGCCGAGCATCGTCGATGCCGTCGAGAAGGGCTTTCAGCTGTCGGAAGCATCGAATACGCCGGTGATGCTGGAGCTGCGCGTGCGCTCCTGCCACATGACGGGCAGTTTCATTGCGAAGGACAACGTGCGTCCGCCTATGCAGGTGGGCGACGCCGCCGCCGCGGCAGTGCGCGATACCAATCGCATCGTGTTGCCACCGGCGAACTTTCTTCACGAAGTGGAGAAGGTCGAGAAGCGTTGGCCCGCGGGCATCGCGTTCGTTCGTGACAACAAGCTCAACGAATGGTTTGGCGCCGACAGCGAAGACATCGGCATCATCGTGCAGGGCGGCTTGTACAACAACCTCAATCGCGCCATGGAACTGCTCGGGTTGTCGGACGCGTATGGCGACGCGCAGTTGCCCATCTATTGTCTGAATGTCACTTATCCGTTGGTACCGCAAGAGGTCAGCGACTTCTGCCGGGGCAAGCGCGCGGTGCTGATCGTCGAGGAAGGCCAACCGGAATTCATCGAGCACGAGCTCAATACACTGATCCGGCGAGCCGATCTGCAAACACGCATCGTGGGTAAGGATATGCTGCCGCGAAGCGGCGAGTACACCGCGCAGGTGATCATCGACGGACTGAGAAAGTTCCTCGGTCAGTGGGCCCCGCATATCGAGCTGCCGCCGCCGCGGACTTCGCAACTGCCAGCGTCCGTAGCAAGCCAGATTCCCGGTCGTCCAGCGGGCTTCTGCACGGGTTGTCCTGAGCGCCCGATTTTCACTTCGATGAAATTGCTGGAGCGGGAGATTGGTCCGACGCACGTGTCCGCGGACATCGGCTGTCATCTCTTTTCCATCCTGCCGCCCTTCAATATCGGCAACACCACCATGGGCTATGGCCTGGGCACGGCAGGTGCCTCGGCGTTCAAGCCCAAGAGCAAGCGGGCGATCGCCGTGATGGGTGATGGCGGCTTCTGGCATAACGGTTTGACCTCGGGCATCGGCAACGCCGTGTTCAACAAGGACGACAGCGTCACGTTGATCGTCGACAACGGCTACTCCGCCGCGACTGGCGGACAAGACATCCTTTCCTCTCGCGCCGAGAACAAAGTGCGCACGACACGTCACCCCATCGAGACCGCGGTGCGCGGGATCGGGGCAAAGTGGGTGAAGACCATCCATCGCACCTACGACTTGAAGCAGATGATGGCCGCGTTGCGCGAGGCGATGACCTCGCCCGAGAAGGGCCCGAAGATCATCGTTGCTCAATCGGAATGCATGCTGAATCGACAGCGGCGCGAGAAGCCGCTGTTCAAGAAGGCAATGAAGGAAGGCAAGCGCGTGGTGCGCGAGCGCTTCGGCGTCGATAGCGACACTTGCACGGGCGATCACAGTTGCATTCGCTTGTCGGGGTGCCCGTCGTTGTCCATCAAGCCCAATCCGGATCCGCTGCGGCAAGATCCGGTGGCTCATGTCGAGAACAGTTGCGTCGGCTGCGGACTCTGTGGCGAGGTTTCGCATGCTGCCGTGCTGTGTCCGAGTTTCTATCGGGCCCGCATTGTTTCCAACCCGACAGCCTGGGAGCGCCTGCGCAAGCGCATGGCGAATGCAGTGATCGGCTTCCTGCAGGGCCGCGACGAGCGCGCACGAGCTGCGAAGGCGTTCTGATGAGCAAGCCGCCGCGCAATCGCATCTGTATCGCCATCCTGGCCATGGGCGGGCAGGGCGGCGGTGTGCTGGCCGACTGGATTCAGCAAGTGGCGTTGAGCAATGGCTGGCTGGCGCAGGGGACTTCCGTTCCCGGCGTCGCTCAGCGCACCGGCTCCACCGTTTATTACATCGAGTTGGCGCGCGCCAGTGGCGGTCGCCAGCCGGTCATGGCGCAAATGCCGGTTCCAGGCGATGTCGACGTGGTGATTGCATCGGAGCTCATGGAAGCGGGCCGGGCCATGCTCCGCAATTTCGTCGATGCGGATCGCACGACGTTGATCAGCTCCACGCACCGCGTCTACGCGATTTCCGAGAAGGCGGCGATGGGCGATGGTCGCGGCGCCAGTGAGCGAATAGTCGAGGCGGCGGGCGAGCGCTCCAAACGTTTCATTGGCTTCGACATGGAAGCGGCGACCGAGCGCTCCGGCAGCGTCATCAGCGCCGTCATGTTCGGCGCGCTCGCTGGCAGCGAAGTGCTGCCTTTCACACGGCAGGCGTTCGAGCAGGCCATCAAGGACAGCGGCATCGCCGTGCCAAGCAATCTCGCCGGATTCGACGAGGGTTTTCGAGCGGCCAGCGGGGCCATCGCGCTGCCGTTGCAGCCAAGCCATGCTTTGCCGCAACCAACGACGCCCGCGGGGCGACGCTTGCATGAGCGGTTGACCCGTGGGTTGCCGGCGGCGGCGCACGCCAATGCTCTACATGGCGTGCAGCGCTTGATGGACTATCAGGACGAGGCTTACGCGGAGCTGTATCTCGATCGTTTGGAGAGGATGGCAAGCATCGATACGGCGCCGTTCGAGCTTTCCGCCGAAGTCGCGCGTCATCTGGCCCTTTGGATGAGTTACGAAGACACGATTCGCGTGGCGGATCTCAAGACGCGCGCGACGCGTATTGCGCGTGTTCGATCCGAAGTTCGCGCAGGGAATGATCAGCTCTTGAGCGTAACGGAGTTCATGCACCCGCGCCTGCAGGAAATCTGTGAGACGCTGCCAGCTTCGTTGGGACGTGCCATTCTGCGCTCGAAAGGACTGTCGTCCCTGCTTGGCCGAATGTTTCAGAACGGGCGTCACGTTGAGACCACGCGCTTGCGGTGGTTCCTGATCCTGCGAACACTCGCAAAGTTTCGTCGCTTCCGCCGCGCCTCGCTGCGCTATCACGAAGAACAGGAGCGCATCGAGCGGTGGCTCGCGGTCGTGCAAGCGGCCGCCAGGCAGGACCTGCGGCTGGCATTGGAATGGGTGCGTTGCCAGCGTCTCATCAAGGGGTACGGCGATACATTCGAGCGCGGCCTGCGCAACTTCAACTCCATTCTGGCCACGTACGAGGCGTTGCCCTCGAGCCAGCGCACCGCGCAGTGGGTAGCGGAGGCGCGCTCCAAAGCTCTCGCGGAGGAGAGTGGCACATCCCTTCAGTCGCACCTGTCGCTCGCGACTTCATCACCGTCTCTATCCTCATAGCCGGCCGTCATCACTCTTAGACAAGAGTCATTGGCGCCTTGCCGCTGCGGCATGGACGAGCGCCTCGCCAATGCAGGCCGACTCGCGGCGGTCCGGCAGCCTGCTCCCATCAGCATGTCATCTCCGTGACTGCTTTGTGACCCTCGCGGTACCGACGCGCTAACCGCGACATGCCTATTGTCGTGGACTCGTCATACGCACAACAACACGGTCCTGCGGTCTCAATGAAACGATCGAATCGAGTCTTTAACTACTTCGTCCGAAGCCTCACGGGCGCGGGCCTGGCAGCTACAGCACTAAGCGCTCCACAGGGACAGGCGGCCGAATCGCCGGCGAGCGATCCAGGGGAAAGTCAGAAGCCGAGCTGGCCGACGTTCCCTTCGGCCCCGGCCGGCGCACCCAACGTGATTGTGATCATGCTGGATGATGTGGGCTTCGGCGCGGCGAGTGCGTTTGGCGGACCTGCGCAAACGCCTGCCTTGGAGCGGCTGGCCGCGGCAGGGTTGCGCTACAACCAGTTCCACACGACCGCACTGAGCTCGCCGACACGTGCAGCGTTGCTCAGTGGTCGCAATCATCATCAGGTCGGTTTCGGCACCGTCGCGGATACGGCGACCGCCCATCCCGGCTACAACTCGATCTGGCCGAAGAGCGCAGCTTCGATCATGGAAGTGCTGCGCCGGAACGGCTATCGCACGGCCGGCTTTGGCAAGTGGCACAACACTCCGGTGTGGGAGAACGGCCCGGGCGGTCCGTTCGATCGCTGGCCGAACGGACTCGGCTTCGAATATTTCTACGGGTTCCAGGGCGGGGCGGCCACACAGTGGGTGCCTCTGGTGTTTCGTAACAATGCCTTTGTCGAGACGCCGAAGACTCCTGCTGAGGGCTATCACTTTACGACCGATATCGCCGATGACGCGATTGGCTGGATTCAGACGCATCAGGCGACCGGCGCGGACAAACCCTATTTCCTGTACTTCGCGCCGGGTGCCACGCACGAGCCCCTGCATGTGCCGCGTAAGTGGATCGACAAGTATCGGGGCAAGTTCGATCAAGGCTGGGACAAGCTGCGCGAGGAGATCTTCGCTCGTCAGAAAGCTGCCGGGATCATTCCCAAGAATGCCGTGCTCACGCCAAGACCCAAACAGCTGCCCGCCTGGAACAGCTTGAGCGCCGATGAGAAACGGCTGCTTGCGCGTCAGGCCGAAGTGTTCGCCGGCTTTCTCGAGCACACCGACCATGAAATCGGCCGGCTGCTCGATGCAGCACGCGCCGGTCCGCGGGGTGACAACACCCTCGTGTTCTACCTGGTTGGCGACAACGGCGCGAGCGCTGAGGGCGGCTTGCTCGGCAGCGATATCAATATCGCGAATGCATTCCAAGGGGTGCCGAATCCGCTCGAGGAACAGTTGGCGCATATCGACGAGATCGGCAACGAAAATTGGGACAACCACTATTCCGTCGCCTGGGGCTGGGCCACCAATTCGCCATTTCAGTGGACCAAGGGCGTCGCTTCGCATTTCGGCGGAACGCGCAACGGGCTGGTCGTTTCGTGGCCGAATCACACGGCGGACAACGGTGCGGTTCGCACGCAGTTCACGCACGTGACGGATATCGTACCGACGATTCTCGAAGTCTCCGGCATTGAATTGCCGCAGACGGTCGACGGCGTCGAGCAACTGCCCCTGGCGGGCAACAGCTTTGCCGCCACGTTCAAGGATTCGCGCGTGCCGTCAGCTCACCGCAGTCAGTACTTCGAAATCCTGGGCAATCGCGCCATGTACCAGGACGGCTGGATCGCAAGCGCACGCCACGGCATCTTGTGGGAGTTCGGCAAGTGGAGCGCAGATTTCGACTCGGATACGTGGGAGCTTTATCACGTCGCTGAGGACTTCAGTCAGGCGAAGAACCTGGCCAAGAAGTATCCCGAGAAGCTGGCGGAATTGCAGCGCGCCTTCGACGAAGAGGCGCGCCGGAACAATGTGCTGCCTCTGCAAATCCCCACGGCGTTCCAGCCGGGCGTGCGGCCGAACGTCATTGCCAACCTGAAGCAGTTCACCTACCACGCCGATCAAGCGCCGATCTCGGTGCGTAATGGCGTGCCGCCGCTGACGCGGGCGCATCGCTTCGAGGCCGATTTGACGGTTCCTGCCAGCGGGGCCGATGGCGTGATCGTCTCGGCCGGCGGTCGACTCGGGGGTTTCTCGCTGTTCGTCAAAGAGGGGCGGCTGACCTATGCAAGCAACTTCTATGCGAAGTCGATTGAAGAAGTGGTCGCGACCGAGCCGCTGCCCGCCGGTGACGTGACGATTGCCGTCACGTTTACGCCTCGAAGCAAAGAGCGCTGGTCGGGAGGCGACGTGAAACTCGAGATCAACGGCAAAGTCGTCACGGAAGGCGCGTTCACGCGCACCGGTGGTTGGCAAACGACCGAAACATTCGATATCGGGCGCGATCGAGGCACGGCCGTGAGCGCGCAGTACGCATCGCCGTTCATCTACTCCGGCGTGTTGAAGCAAGTGCGCTTGAGCTTGCTGTAGCAGTGCCAGAGGCGATCGTTCCATTCCTGCCGGCCGGTGCCCGGCGGTTTCATGTGCTCTCGAAGCCGGTCGGGGCGCTGTGCAATCTGGATTGCACGTACTGCTATTACCTGAGCAAGGAGCAACTGCTGCACCAACCGGTGCGGCCGGCGATGAGCGATGAAATGCTGGAGCGTTTCATCGCTCAGTACATTGCTGGCAATGCCGGACCCGAGGTGGTGTTCACGTGGCAGGGAGGCGAACCCACGCTGCTCGGCATCGAATACTTCGAGAAGATCGTTACGCTGCAAGCGAAGCATGCGCTGCCGGGGCGGAAGGTCGTCAACGATCTGCAAACCAATGGCACGCGACTCGACAATGACTGGTGTGCGTTCCTCAAGCGCAACGACTTCCTCGTCGGCCTGTCGATCGATGGGCCGCAGGAACTGCATGATCGCTTTCGCACTACCAAAGGCGGACGACCGACGCACGCTCAGGTCATGGCTGCAGCGCGCTTGCTGCAGCGTCATGACGTTCCCTTTGCGACATTGACCTGCGTCAACCGCATCAATGCGGCGTACCCCCGCGATGTCTATCAATTCCTGACGCGGGAGGTCGGCTCGACTCGCGTGCAGTTCCTGCCGGTGGTCGAGCCACGCGACTTCAAGACACGTTCACCCGGACTGCAAGTGCAGCGCAAGTTTCCGCGCATCGGCAGCGATGCCGCGCGACCGGGCACGCCGGACTCGGTAGTTCACGATTGGTCGGTCGACGCCGATGAGTGGGGCGAGTTCCTGGTGCAAGTGTTCGATCAATGGTGTGCGCACGATGTCGGTCGAGTGCTCGTCAATTGGTTCGAGAGCATGGTATCGGTTCGCCTGGGACTGGGAGCGCAGATGTGCGTCACCAACGATTTCTGCGGCAAGAATCTCGCGATCGAGCACGATGGCAGCGTCTTCGCCTGCGATCACTATGTGTATCCGCAGTACCGGCTCGGCAGCATTCGTGAGCACTCGCTCGACTCGCTCGCGTTCAGTCGCGCACAGATTCAGTTCGGTATCAGCAAGCGGGAGTCATTGACCGACTTCTGCAAGGCGTGTCCGCATCTCAGAGACTGCTGGGGTGAATGCCCGAAGAACCGACTCTTGAGCACGCCCGACGGCCAGCCGGGCCTCAACTATCTGTGCAGTGGCTATCGGCGCTTCTACGCGCATGCTGGCCCGATCATCGATCGCATCGTGAGCTCGCTGCCGACCGAGTAGACATGTCCACGCTTGCCCGGCTGGCACGTCCATAGGGCTGTTGGTTCCGATGGTGCTTAATTAACCGTCTTTGTCGCAGCGGTTCGCGGATAGCGGATAGCGGTTAGCCAGAAATGTGGCCTCCGTTCTGCCCTAACCGCTAACCGCCAACCGCTAACCGCTAACCGCCAACCACCAACCACCAACCACCAACCACTAGAGGGCGCTAACTAAGTGCCATTGATGTTAGTCCAATTGTTCATGTGGTCATGCTCTTGTGACCGCGGGCACCCCGGGGAAACGCTCGCTGATTCAAGGAAATTGCAGCATTTCGATTGTTGGCCACAGCGCGCGCCGGGTCACGAAATCGCGCGCGTGTTGACCGCCGTGTGACCGGCCAGCGAGCGATTTGTTACGGGCGTGGTTATATCTTCGTCAGCCTCTTGAGAACAATCGGAAATATCGGGAGGACGCAATGAAGGTACTTCGATCGGCGATAAAGGTCGGGCTGGGCCTGGCGAGCATTGGTTTGATTGCCACCGCACCGGATCTCGCATATGCGCAGGCGGCGGGGGTTGCCGCCGATTTGGCTGGCGGCATCGAGTCGGTGACCGTGACTGCACGACGGCGTGAGGAAAGCGCGCAGGACGTGCCGATTCCGATCGCGACCTTGTCGGGTGCTGCGCTCGAGAGCAACGGTGACTTCCGCCTCGAAGACTTGAATCGCAATCTGCCGAGCACGCATGTGTTCTTCGGCAACCCGCGCCAGACCAGCATCGCCGTCCGTGGTCTCGGCAACAATCCAGCCAACGATGCGCTCGAAGCGAGCGTCGGCGTGTATCTCGACAACGTGTATCTGGGCCGACCGGGTATGGCCAATCTCGACTTGATCGATGTCGAGCAGATCGACTTGCTACGCGGACCGCAGGGCACGCTGTTCGGCAAGAACACCACGGCCGGCGTGCTCAACGTGTCGACGCGGAAGCCTACGTTCGAGCCGGAGGCGCAGCTGGAATCCTCGGTCGGCAATCGCGATTTCTATCAGGTGCGCGGTGCGGTTTCGGGCGGTCTCACCGAGACACTCGCGGGCCGCTTCTCGTTCGCGCACTCTTCCAAAGATGGCTTTGTTCGCAACCTCACGACGGGCAAGAACTTGAATGGCTTCGAGCGCACCGGCTTTCGCGGTCAGCTCCTGTACCGCCCGAGCGACGAGCTGTCGGTGCGTGTGATTGGCGACTACAACGAAGAGCATTCCGATGCGAGCGTGAACACGCTGTACAGCCTCGGCCCGAACGATGGTGCACTGGTCAAAACGCGCTTTGCGCAGCTGGGTGTGCCGCTCTACTTGGATCCCGACCATCGCACGACCTTCAACAATCACCCGGCGAAGATGGATGTGCGGCAGGGCGGGGGCTCGGTCGAAGCGAACTATCAGTTCGGCGGCGGCCACACGCTCACCTCGATCACGGCCTATCGCAGCTGGTGGTTCCAGCCGACCAACGATGGTGATTTCACGCCGCTGAGCGCCTTGAGCGGCGGGATATATGTCGACGACGAACAGTGGAGCCAGGAGATCCGTCTGGCTTCGCCGACCGGCGGGCCGATCGATTACGTCGCCGGTCTCTACTACTTCAATCAGCGTCAAGACAATGCGCAAAGGACCGAGTACGGACCGGATGCCGGCCTGTTCCTGGGGCGACCGATACTGGCGAACGCGGTGAGTCAGATCGATCAGAAGCTCACCACGGACAGCTATGCCGTGTTCGGTCAAGCAACGTGGCATGCCTCCGAGCGCCTGGATTTTACCTTTGGTGCGCGCCAGACCCGGGAAGACAAGTCGACCTGGGTGCGTCGTAATCTGCCTGTCGGCGGGGCCCCTGGCATCGAAGCTGCGCTTGGCTACTATGAAAGCGGCACATTGAAGCGCAGCGATGACACGACGTCGCTGCTGCTGAGCGGCTCGCTCAAGGTCACTGCTGACTTGCTGCTGTATTCGTCCGTGTCGCAGGGCGCGAAGTCCGGCGGCATCAATCCCGATCTGCCGAAGCCGGGGTTGACGGTGAGATCGCTGTACATCGAGCCTGAAGAGGCCACCGACTTCGAGCTCGGCTTCAAGTCCACGCTGTTCGATCGCCTGCAGTTGAACGCGAACTTGTTCTGGACGAATGTCACCGACTATCAGGCGACGACGCTCGAATTGTCGCCCGTGACGAATACGCAGCAACAAGTGCTCTCGAACGTCGGCAAGGTCCGCTCGCGCGGTGTGGAGACCGAGATCTCTACGGCACCGCTGGCGGGCGTCACTCTCGCCTTGAACGCGTCGTACAACGATGTGGAATATCGTGACTATCGCAACGCTCCTTGCGCCGCGGAGCGCAGCGTTCAGGGCGCAACGGTGTGCGACCTCACCGGCCAGCAAGTTGTTGGCGCACCCAAGTGGGTCATCAATCCGAGCGCTGGCTACGAGCATCGCATCGGCCGTTTCGACCTGCTCGCCAACCTGAACTACGCCTGGCGCTCATCCGTGTTTGCCACTGCGGACAATTCGCAATTCTCGCGCGTTGATGGTTACGGCGTGCTGAATGCGCGAGTCGGCGTGGCCAGCGGATTGTCGAGCGGACAGTGGCAACTGTCGCTGTGGGGTCGCAATCTGCTCGATAAGAGCTACGTCGTCGGCGGCCTGTCGGGTGCGAGCCAGTTCCTCACGTACTCGCTGTATCCGGGAGAGCCGCGCTCGTACGGTGCCTCGTTGCGCATCGACTTCTAACGAGCTGTCTCGCTGCAACTCGACGCATCGCCCGATGGCGAGCGATGCGTCGAGGGCCTTGCCCGACGCGCGCAACGGCCGTTTTAATCACGCGAAGAGCAATCTCAGCTCTCCAGCTCGATCACCGGTTCATCGAAACGTAGATTGGCCGCTGTCACCAACGCAACGAGCTGATTCAGCTGGTTCGTCACACGCACGCTGCAAGCGGATGCGCGGCGGCCGTCCTGCTCGACGACCGCGGTGGCGGTGAGTACGTCACCGAGTTTGGCGGGGCGTATGAAGTTGATGCTGGCGGCTTGCGTCACACCGCTACGGTTCGTCGAGCAGCTGGCATAAGCGAGGGCGGTGTCGGCGAGGGCAAAGATCACGCCTCCGTGACAGAAGTTGTGGCTGTTGACCAGTTCGAGGCGGACCGTCAGCTGGCATGACGCCCGGCCTGGCTCGATCGATGCCAGGGTCAGGCCCAGCAGAGCGTTGATGCGCGCGTCCGCCGCCATCAGCCGCTCGATCACCTTCTCTGCAAGTTGTTGCTGCGACATCGATTTGTGCCTCCCGGGGGTAATTGGCCGCCGGGCTACTATAGAACGGTCGTTCTAACCAGGCCAGAGCGGCGCAGCATTCTGGAACCCGGAATATGCGGAAAAAAGAGGGAAATTTCCCTCTCGTTCGGCACAGTCAGACATTCCTCTTGACGACTAGAACGATCGTTCTATATGGTATCCGCCATGCGAAGCCGCTCTACCAACACCAGTACGCGACGCAGCGCGACTGCCAGTACGGACGTCAGCATCACCCAGCGCGGCGAGCAGCAGCGCGACGAGTTGATAGAGGCAGCGATCGAGCTGTTCGCGGCCAACGGTTATGCGGGCACATCCATTCGAGACATCGCGAAACTGACCGGACGCAGTGTCTCCAACGTCTATCACTACTTTGCGGACAAGGAAGCGCTGTGGCTCGCCATTCTCGAGTACTCGGTGCAAGGCATGCCGGCGCGCCTGCGTTCGGCGCTCGAAGGTGAGGGCGATGGCCTGGCGCGCTTCCGGCGGTTGGTGCGCGTCCACCTGGAAGAGTCGGTACGGCACCGGCGCGAGGCGAAGATCTTCTTCATCGACGAGGAGCGCCTGTCGCCGGCGGGAAAGCGGATCAACAGACAGATACAGAAAGAGATTCTCGATATCTATCTCACCCAGCTGGCGCAGTTGAAGAGCGCCGGTCTGATTGCGACGCGCAACCTGCGCGTGCTCGCGTTCAACGTTCTCGGCGTCATCAACTGGCACCTGCGCTGGCAGGACCGAATTGCCGGTGTGTCGATCGAGGAGACGCACGAGGAGATCGTCGAGTTCATATTGCACGGCATGCGCGGACCGCATGCGGCCGAGGCCGACGGCGCATAACAGCGATCGGGCCGTGTTTGGGGGTGGCATGGGTTTTACGATTGATATCGACACCGGCGGAACGTTCACCGACGGCATCGTCGTACGAGGTCAGGATGTGCGCACGGTGAAAGTGCCCACCACTCCGCATGACCTGACGGTTTGTTTCAGCGAGTGCATCAGCGCCTGCGCCGAAGCGTTCGACATCTCCGTGGAGGCGATGCTGGGCGACACGGAGATCGTGCGCTTCTGTAACACGATTGGTACGAACACCATCATCCAACGCGACGGCTCCAAGCTGGGCCTGATTGTCACTGCCGGCGCAGAGTCGCTGGCGCCGACGCAGCGGGGTGACGCTCCCGCACCGCTGGTCGCAGCCGATCTGGTGTGCGGGCTCGATGAGAAGATGAGCGCCACGGGAGTTCCAGAGCGCTCCCCGACAGCGGTGGCGGTGCTCACGGCGGCGCAATCTCTGATCGATCGTGGAGCGCGCGCGCTGGTCGTCGCACTCGCAAACTCGGAGCGCAACCCGGTGCACGAGCGCCAGGTTCGTGAAATCATCAAGAGCGAGTATCCACGCGACTATCTCGGCAGCGTGCCGGTGTTTCTTGCCTCCGATGTTTCGACTCGCAGCGGCTACGCGGAACGAGTGAACACGGCGGTCATCAACGCGTATATCCATGGGAAGCTGGCACGTCTCCTGTACAAGGCAGGAGAGGATCTGCGGCAGCGAGAGTACCGTGGCGTTCTGTTCATCGGTCACAACAACGGTGCCGCCGCTCGCGTCGCCAAGACGCGTGCAATCAACACTTATAACTCCGGCCCGACCGCAGGTTTGCTCGGCGCTCGCGCGGTGGGGCGGTTGTATGGATTTCCGAACGTCATCTCGACGGACATGGGCGGCACGTCGTTCGATATCGGCGTGGTGCGCGATGGGCGGGCCGATCTGGCACTCGAAGCGGACGTCGAGGGGTTTCCCTGCAATCTGCCGATGATGTCGATTCGAGCGCTGGGGGCGGGAGGCGGATCGATCGCCTCTGTCGTCAACGGGGCGCTCAAAGTCGGCCCGAACTCTGCTGGCGCAATGCCGGGACCGGCGTGTTTCGACCGTGGCGGCACGTTGCCAACGGTCACGGATGCGAATGTGGTGCTCGGCCTGCTGGATCCGGAATACTTTCTCGGCGGACATCAGCACCTCGACGTGTCACGCGCCCGGGCTGCAATCGAGCAGCACATCGCGAGGCCGCTGGGCATGGAGATCGAGCAGGCGGCGTTGGCGATCAAAGCTGAAGTCGACCGCATGATGGGCGAAGGAGTCGCAGAAGCAGCGGCGGATCTCGACAAGCGGCAGCTGGCTATCGTTGCGTACGGCGGCGCGGGCCCGCTGCACGCTTGCTCGATTGCGCGCATTGCAGGCATCCAGCGCACGGTGCTCACGCCGTTCTCCGCCGTGTTCAGTGCATTCTCATCGTCGCTGATGGACGTAGGCCATCTTTACTATCGGCGCCTCGATGTGCCGCTGGATGGCAGTTTCGATCCGGCCCCGCTGGCGGCCGCGGAGCAAGCCATGCGTCGCGAAGCTGAGCGCGACATGCGAGGCGAGGGGCTGGCTGCGAAGTCGCTCGCTTATGAGTTGCATTTGCTTATCGGCGGCAGCGGCGACCGCGAGGGTCGCGAGGTGCTGTTGCATGCACAGCCCGGCGCCTATGCGGATCGCCAAGCATGGGCATCGCTCATTGATCAGTCACGAGCGGAGCTCGCGCGCATGGGCGTGCGAGGTGAGCCCACGCTGAACTCGATCGGGTTGTTCGTCAGCGCACCGACTCCACACATCGATTTGAGCGCGCGACGAGCATCGGCCGGTGAAGGTGCCAGGCCGAGCGGCACGCGCCGTGTGTTCAGCGCAGATGGTTGGCATGACGTTCCGGTGTTCCCTCGCGCATCGCTGTCTGCGGGAACTGTGATTGCCGGGCCGGCGCTCATCGACTCGGTGCAAACGACGATCTGGCTCGAGGCAGGCTGGCGCATCGAGGTGGATCAATACGACAACGCGACTATCGCGAAGGCGGCGTCATGACTCGGGTGCGCATCACCGAATATCTGGTCGTGGACCTCGAGGGCGAGCGCTGGCGTTGCGAGCGCTGCAATCACGATCTCGGCGCGGCACGTGAAGACTACAAGCGCGGTTGTCTGGTTGCAGAACGGCCGCTGGAGGAGGTGCATGCGCCCATCACCGGTGGCGCTGCGTACAGCTTTACTCCGAGCGCAGAGTATTGCCGGCTGATCGAGTTCTACTGCCCCGGTTGCGGCGTCATGGTCGAGAACGAATATTTGCCGCCGGGCCATCCACTCACGCGCGACATCGAGCTGGACATCGATGCTCTGAGAGCGAAGCACGCAGAGCGGTAGTTCCCATGCCACTCGAAAGACTGCTTGCTGGCCTGCCGCCGTTGCTTGCGTTCGCCGAACCTTTGGCGGCGCGCCTTGCCGGTATATCCGTGCCGGCTTTGTATGCAGATGCAGGGCAGTGGTCTACGCAGGTCCGCGCCGCAAGTCGCTTGCTCGGCCTGAAGACAGCGGCTTTCGGTGGCTCGCCTTGCATCGCGCTCGAAGCCGCAGGCGGGGCAGTCGATTGGGCGACACTCGATACGCAGCCAGCGAACCTGGCTGATACCAAGCCGAGCTTGCGTTCCACCGCACGCTGGGCGGCCTTCATCGAGACGCTCGAACGTTCGCAGGCGGACCGCTCGGGTGGCGCCATCGTCGCGTGCATTCCTGGACCGGCACGACTGTGTTCGCTGTTGTCGGGTTCGCTAGAAGATGCAGTGCTCGCACGGCTGAAGGAAGTGCTCGTGCAGATGGCGGAGGCGGTGTGCCACAAGCGACCCGACCTGTTGCTGCTCGATGAAGGCGACGTGCTGTGCTCTGCACCGCCCCCAGCGGCGTACCGCCGCTCCATCGGCACGCTCCGCAACGTTACTCGCTATTTCGATGTGCCACTCGGGCTTGCCGTGTCCGGCGACGCTGCGTCGATCGATGCCGCTGTTCTCGTGCAACCGCAGGCGCTGATCGTCAAGGCAAAGGCGGACGGCTCACTACCGCTGCCGAACGTGATTGCGTCCGCGGCGGCGGCGGTCGATCTGATCGGCGTGCCAGTAAATTTGCAGGATGGCGCTGATACGCGCGCGCGTCTGGCATCTGCACGCAACGATTTGCCCCGCGCCAATTGGTTACTGATGAACGTCGGCGAGCTGCCGGCGCAGACGAATATCGAATCGCTGCACCGGCTCGTAGCCGACCTTGGTGCCGCATGACGGTGGGGGTCCGATGACTTCGATGAGTTCCTGGATGGTGGGCGTCGACGTGGGAGGTACCTTCATGGACTTCTACGGTTCGGACGCGAGCGGCCGTGCGCTGCTGACCAAGACTCCGACCACTCATTACGATCTGTCCATCGGCTTCATGCGCGGCATGCGTCAGCTGTCGCGGGACGCCGGACTGGATCTGCGTGACTTTCTGGGTCAGGTTGGCTCGCTACGTTACTCGACGACGGTGGGTACGAACGCGCTGATCGAGCGCACCGGTCCGAAGCTCGGGCTGATCACCACGGCAGGATTCGAAGACACTATATATATAGGCCGCGCCCGCAGCTGGGCGGATGGCCTGGGCTGGACCCAAGGGCGGGACCTGGCGCGCATCACCAAGCCCGAGCCGCTGATTCCCCGGGACATGGTGGTCGGCATAGACGAACGCGTCGACTGGTCCGGCCGCGTGGTCGCGCCGCTCGATCCGGAGGAGGTCAGAGAAAAGCTGCAGGTGCTCGTCGATCGCGGCGCGCAGGGTTTCGTAGTAGCGCTGCTGTGGTCGTTCGCGAACCCGGCGCACGAGCGCGCGATCCGTGACATCATCAATACCGAATACCCGGAAGACTATCTGGGCTCGATGCCGGTGATTCTGTCCTCCGACGTGTCGCCGAAATCGGGCGAGTACACGCGCACGATGACGGCGACCGTGAATGCCTACATTCACGGCTTGATGGCCGATGAAATCGCCAGGCTCGGCACCGAGCTGAAAGACAAGGGCTACCAACGGCCGTTGACCTTGGTGCACAACACCGGCGGCACGAAGAAATCCTCGCGCACGCGTGCAATCCTGACTCACAACGCCGGCCCGGTCGCCGGGTTGCATGGCGCGGCTGCGCTCGGCCGCATGACGGGCGACCGCGACATTGTTTTCACGGACATGGGCGGCACCTCGTTCGATATCGGTTTGATCGAGGACGGCGCGATCCGCGCGCACGACTTCATTCCCGTCATTGACCGTTGGCGTACCAACATTCCGGCGATCGAGGTGAAATCGATCGGCGCCGGCGGCGGCTCGATCGCGTGGATCAATCGTTTGTTGGGCAACGCGCTCGAGGTCGGGCCGCAGTCGGCAGGCTCCATGCCGGGGCCCGCATGCTATGACCAAGGCGGCAAGCAACCAACCGTGACCGACGCCGACGTGCTGCTCGGCATCTACAACTTGGACAACTATCTCGGCGGCGAGATGTTGATCGATGTCGAGCTTGCCCGCGCTGCCATCGAGGAGCACGTCGCTCATCCGCTCGGGCTCGATCCAATGCAGGCCGCGTGGCGCATACGGCGTCTGGTCGACGCCAAGATGGGCCACGAGGTGTTCAATGAAGTCGCGTTGAAGGGCCATGATCCGCGGCGCTTCGCCGTGCTTGCCTGTGGTGGCGCCGGCGGTGCGCATGCATGTGGCTACGCGATGCATGCGGGCGCCACGCGCATCTTGATGCCGCCGCAGTCCCCTGTATTCGGCGCGTTTGGTGCGGCGGCGATGCCGATTCGAGAGGTGTGGGAGCGTTCGCGCACTCTGCAACTTTTCAACTGGAGACAGCGCCGCTATCTGGAAGACCTGGAACGATTCAACTCGATCGTGAGCGAGCTGCAGACGCTGGCGCTCGCCGATCTCAAGCTCGAGGGCTACGAGCCCGACAATATCGCGATCGGGCTAGAGCTGGAGATGCGGTACGGCAGTCAGTACAAGCTGACTCGCGTCGAGTGGCCGGCGCTGAAGCTGCGTTCATCCGCCGACGTTGAAGCGCTATGCGCCGCGTTCGAGCATCGATATAGCCAGATCTATTCGCCAGAGGCGACGTTTGCCAGTGGCGGCGTCAACGTCGAAACGTTTTATCTCACCGCGACCGTGCGGCGTGCGCCGATACAGATCGACGCGGCACCACTGGAAGGCGCAACGCCTCCCGCGGCAGCCCGCACTGGCGAGCGGCCTGTCTACTGGGACCCGAAGACCGGCTTTGTCGATACGCCTGTGTGGGACTGGGCCAAGCTGCGGCCCGGCAACGTGCTCGACGGTCCGGCCATCGTCGAGTCGCGCCACACCACCTATGTCATCGAGCCGGGCTGGCGCTATGCGCTGGATGCCCATCGCGTCGGCGTTCTGACCAAGATCTGATACGGGAGCTGCAAGATGAGCCAGACAGCTTATGGTCGCGATCACGAAGTCGTGCAACGGCTGCGCCCGGAACCGATCACAGCCGAAGAGCAGGCCGGCATGGGTCTGCTGGATGAAGTCGAGTTCGAGATCTTCCGTCACAAGATCCACATGATCGCGCTGGAGGGCAAGGAGACGACGATGAAGCTCGGCGCGTCGACCGCGATGCGCTTCGGCGATGTGGCGTTCGGTATCTTCACGTGCCAGGGCGACCTCGCCGTATGCGCGACCGGCATCTACCACCATGCGGTGCTCGGACAGATCCCGCTCAAGTATGTGGTGAAGCACTGGGTCGATGAGCCCTCGGTGGGAGTGCGCGAGGGCGACAGCTTCTTCTACAACGATCCGTTCTATGCCGGTGTGCACAACGCCGACATGGGCCTGGCCGTGCCCGTGTTCCATGAGGGCCGGTTGATTTGTTTCATCGGCGCCGCGGTCCACACGGGCGAGGCGGGCGGCAACGAGCCCGGCGGCACGTCGCCTTCGGCGCGCAGCAAGTATGACGAGGGCCTGCTGGTTCCACCGATCAAGATCGGCGAGAACTATCAGCTCAAGGAAGACCTTCTCAATATGCTGGCCGCGATGACGCGTGACCCGCGCACGATGATCCTCGACATCAAGGCACGGCTGGCGGCGGTCCGCATCGCGCAGCGACGTATCGTCGAGGTCGTCGAGGAGCGTGGTGCCGATGCCGTCATCGGCGGCTTGCGCCGCATTCTCAAGATGACTGGCGAGGCGGCGCGTCGCAAGGTCGCGGCGTTGAACGACGGTGTGTTTCGTCAACCGCGCTTCCTGGATTCAGTCGGTACAGATCCGGGACTGACACGCATCAATCTCACCGTGATCAAGCGCGGCGAGACCATCACCATGGATTTCGAGGGCACCTCGCCGGCGGCGCTGGATCGGCCCATCAACAGCTTTTTCCAGGGCATCATCGGCCTGTCATGCGTCTATTTCTGCGGCTGGCTGTTTCACGATCTGCCCGCGAATAACGGGCTGCTCGAAGCCATCGATTGGAAGTTCCCGGAAGACTCGATGGTCAACGCGCAAGGCGACACGTCGACGTCACTCGCGCCGCTGGTGCAGGTGTGCTTTACACAAGGTGTATTCCTCTGCGGCGCTCGGATGACTTACAGCTATGACGCGGCTCGCGCGGTAGCTGCTTGGTACAGCGGCTTTGCAATTCCTGTGTTTGGCGGCGTGAATCAAAAGGGCGAACCAATTGCGGATATCACGCCGGAAATCAACGCAACGGGTGGCGGCGCGCGATGCGATCTCGACGGCGTGGATGCCGCCGGCGCGTTTTTCGCAACCATGAGCGATTGCGGCGACGTGGAGACGACCGAGGAGGACCGGCCGTTTCTATATCTGTTCCGGAACTTCTTCAACACGTCATATGGGCACGGCCGTTTTCGGGGCGGCGCTGGTGTCGGCGTTGGACTGAAGGTTCACGGATCTTCAGTGCTGGCGCTCGGTGCGATGGGCGCCGGCGCTCGTTTTCCGACCACGCTCGGATTGTTCGGCGGCTATGCCGTTCCACCCACGTTCGTGCAGTACGTGCACGGCAGCAACATGGGAGAGCTACTGGCGTCGGGCGATCATGCGCGGCCGACGACGCTGGAAGAAGTCTACAGCCCGGACAATCGTGAATCCGGCGATCGCCACTTCCACGACGTCAACATGACGGTGCGCCCCTTCAGTGACGGTGACACTTATTACATCGCAGTGGGCGGCGGCGGTGGGTACGGCGATCCGTTGGAACGCGAACCGCAGGCAGTGGCTCGCGATCTTCGTTCGGGGCTCGTGACACAGTGGGCGGCCGAGCGCGTATACGGCGTGATCGTCGAAGCGCAAACGCAACGGCTCGATGAGGCGGCCACAAAGGAGCGTCGAGATGAGATGCGCAAGGCCCGCCTGAAGCGCGGTCGGCCGTATGCAGAGTTCGTACGCGACTGGTCCAAGCAGCGACCGCCGGCCGAGATACTGCGTTACTACGGCACTTATCCAGATCCGGCTGAGGGAATGCGTTCGGCGTTGCCAAAGGCGGTGAATCTGTGAGCGAGCCGATCATGCCGCGCCCGATCCTCACCAGCGAGGTGACGGTTCATGACCTGCTGCTTGCGCGAGCGGCGGAGCATCCGAACCGCGAGTTCCTGGTGTTCGAGGAACAGCGATTCACCTATGCGCAGGTCGTGGAGCAGTCGCGCGCTATGGCTGGACGTCTTCACGCCATCGGCGTGCGCAACGGCGATCGTGTCGCCCTCATGATGGCGAATCGTCCGGAATATTTGTTTGCCTGGTTTGGCTGCTCGATGCTCGGGGCCGTGGAAGTGCCGGTCAACACCGCGCACAAGGGCGACTTTTTGGCGTATGTGCTGGATCAGGCGAAGTGCCGCGCGATTGTGGCGCAGGCTGCGTTCTGGCCGCAGTTGTCACCGTTGATCGAGCAGCTGACCAATCTGGAACAGGCGATCATATTGGACGGCGCGCCGCTGCATTCGGGGCGCGTGAAGGTGCATGCGTTGGAGGATGTGTCTCAAGACGCACTGCCGGGCGTCACCGTCTCTGCCGATTCTCCTCACGCCATCCTGTTCACTTCGGGCACCACGGGACCGTCGAAAGGAGCAGTGCTGCCTCAGCAGTATCCACTCATTATCGGCGAGATCATCGCGCGCACGGTCGGCTACACGAGCGAGGACGTGCTCTACAACGCGCTGCCACTCTTTCATGGCAACGCACAGTTTTTGTCCACCGTGCCAGCGCTGCTCGCCGGGGCACGGGTGGTGCTGGCACGGCGTTTTTCGGCGAGCCAGTTCTGGGACGACATACGACGGCACCGTTGCACCGAGTTCAACTACATCGGCGGCATCGTATCGATACTCATGAAAGCCGAGCCGAGTCCGGCGGACCGCGATCATCCACTGCGCGTGATGATGGGCGCCGGTGCACCGAAGGGACTGTTTCGCGAATTCGAACAGCGCTTTGGCGTGCGCCTGTTCGAAGGCTACGGCATGAGCGAGATCGGCATCCCGCTGATCACCGATGGAACCACGACGCCTCCCGGCAGCTGCGGACGGCCTCATCCCTGGTATGAAGTGCGGCTGGTCGATGACGAAGGCCGCCCGGTCGAGGATGACACGCCGGGCGAAGCGCTGGTACGCCCGCTGCTGCCGAACGCAATGCTGCGGGAGTATTTCGAAATGCCGGATCGCACCGTCGAGGCGTGGCGCGATCTGTGGTTCCACACGGGCGACTACTTGAAGCGCGACTCGGCCGGTTACTACTGGTTCGTCGACCGCAAGAAGGACGCGCTGCGCCGGCGCGGCGAGAACATTTCCTCTTGGGAGGTCGAGCGCGTCGTGAGCTCGCATCCTGATGTTCTCGAGTCGGCCGCGGTGGCAGCGCCGGCAGAAATCGGCGAGGACGAAGTGCTGGTTTGCGTAACGCTCCGCGAGGGTAGACGGTTGGCGCCTGCCGAGTTGATTGCGTGGTGTGAAGATCGCATGCCGGCGTTCATGGTTCCGCGCTATGTGCGCATTCTGGCGTCATTGCCCAAGACCCCGACTGAACGCGTGCAGAAGTTCGAGCTGCGTCGTGCCGGCGTCACGGCGGACACTTGGGACCGGTTGGCACAGACCGGGAATGCATCATGAGCACGCAGGTGGCGCTGCCGATCAAGTTGTTCGCCGATGACATCGTCGGCTTCAGTGCCTCGCCGGCATCTACGCCGTATCTCATCGGCGGCCGCTGCGACCGATGTGACAAGCTGTGTTTTCCCTGGACGCAACGCTGTCGCCATTGCCAGGCGCCGCTGACACGGGTGAATCTCGGATCGCGAGGTCGGGTGCACAGCGCCACGCTCGTGCGCACCAAGCCTCCGCTTGGATTGCCGCGACCCTACGGGCTCGCATACGTCGATCTCGATGATGCGCCGCTGCGCGTGCTCATGCTGGTCGATGGGCACGAGAATCAACCCTTGAGCATCGGCCGCCATGTGCAACTCGATATCGCTGAGTTGGGCGTAGACGCCAGCGGCGAGCGCTGCCTGCGACCGTTCTTTCGTGCGATTGCGCCGGTGGAGCACGCATGAGCGCCGTCGCTGGAATCGGTATCACGAGTTTCGGTCCCGCGCCAGGCCGCACCATTGTTTCAATGGGCGTCGACGCCGCGTTGCAGGCGCTGCAAGACGCGAACATTCCCAAGCATCGCGTGCAGGCGACGTACTTTGCGAACGCGCTTGGCGCTCGCCTGTTCGGCGACACGACGATCGGACAGAACGTTTGCGCGGCGCTCGGACTCGACCGCATTACGGTGGTCAACGTCGAGAATGCCTGTACCTCCGGCTCGACTGCATTGTATCTGGCGCGCCTGGCAATCGAAGCGGGCGAAGTGGACACCGCGCTGGTGATCGGCGCGGAGAAGATGTGCGTGCCGCAACTGGGCCTGATCGACTCGGGCTCGACGGAGCTCGATACGCAACTGGGTCTGGTAACTCCCGCGAGCTTTGCGTTGCGCGCGGTTCGGCACATGCACGAATTCGGCACCACCGCCGAACAGTTGGCGTGTGTCACAGTGAAGAGCCGCGTGCACGCGGCGCTGAACACGAATGCGATGTTCCGTAAGCCGACGACGATTGCCGAAGTGCTCGATTCTCCGATGATCGCCGATCCGCTCACGCGCTCCCAATGCTGTCCTACTGCGGACGGCGCAGCCGCTGTCGTACTTGTAAGCGATCGCATTGCCGCCAGCCTGCCACGAGCGATCCGTGTGCGCAGCCTCGTGTTGACCTCTGGCGATTACGAAGGCCCCGTCGATCTTGCGCATTGGGAGACCGATCGTCTCACGGCGCAATTGGCATACGAGCGCGCCTCGGTCGGTCCGCAGGATGTGAATGTGGTCGAGTGCCATGACGCGTTCACGATTTCCGAGCTGCTGCATTGTGAAGGTCTCGGACTATGCGCTCCGGGAGAGGGCGGCAGGTTCATTGCATCGGGCGCGGCTTCCCTGGGTGGCCGCGTGCCGGTCAACGTTTCGGGAGGACTGCTGAGCCGCGGCCATCCCGTGGCCGCAACCGGCCTCGCGCAGATTCATGAGCTGGTGACGCAGTTGCGCGGTGAAGCCGGTGCTCGACAGGTCGATGGTTGTCGGATCGGACTCGCCCAGTGCATGGGCGGCGACAAGGCAGGCGACACGAAGTCCTGCACGGTCGCGATCCTGTCTACGTAACGCGGGTCCGCGCGGGTATCAACACTACAGCTAAGGTCTTGGGGGGTGGATTATGCGAGGTTCAAGAGCGAGGCGCGGCAGCGCCGGGGCTGCGTCGATTCTGGCGGCGGTGGTTGCGCAGTCAACAGTGACAGTGACCATCGCGCAGGGAGTCGGCGGGGCGGAGAGCGCAGTTCTACAGGAAGTGATCGTCACGGCGCAGAAGCGTTCGCAGAGTCTGGAAGATGTCCCGATGACGATCGCGGCGCTCGGCGAGGATTTCTTCAAGGACACGGGTATCGGGGGCCTGCAGGAGCTGCAGATGTCGGTGCCGGGACTCGGCGTGGCTACGAGCGTGCACCCATTCACCGCGGCGATTCGACTGCGCGGGGTGGGCTCGCAGGGCAATGAGCCCAGCATCGAGCCTTCAGTCGGATTCTTCGTCGATGGTGTCTACCAGTCGCGTTCCGGTCTGGGTCTTGCAGATCTGGCCGACCTGGATCGCGTCGAAATTCTGTATGGTCCGCAGAGCACGTTGTACGGCAAGAACACCAATGCCGGCGCGATCAACGTGGTCACCAAGATGCCGTCGCGAACCTTTGGTGCCGAGGCCGAGCTGACGCTCGGCGATTACGCACTGCGCGATGCGCGAGTCGGGCTCACTGGCCCGATTGGCGACTCGATCGCGTGGCGTTTGAGTGCTCGAGTCAACGAACAGGACGGCTATCTCGACGATCTGGATGTGACGGGCGGCGGCGGTAACGAATCGCTCAATGACGCCGATGACCGGATGGTGCGCGGCCAGTTGCTGTTCACGCCGACCGATACGCTGGATATTCGTCTCATCGGGACCTACGTCGATCGCGATCAGCATTGCTGCAGCGGCGTGCTCGTGCCGGGGCCCGTGCATCAGATGCTCTATGAGGCGTTCGGCTTGCCGCTGCTCGATCCCGACGATCGCCGCGTCGCCATAGACTTTCCTTATACATTCGAGCAGACCAGCCGCTCGGCCTCGGCGACCGTGAACTGGCGGCTCGGGGCGGTTACGCTGACGTCGATCACCGCGTGGGAGAAGTACGACTGGGATCATCAGCAGGACACCGATCATTCCCCGCTCGACTTCTGGCGCGTGGTGGACAAGCAGGGGGGCGACTCGGTGAGCCAGGAGGTGCGTATCACCTCCAACGGCAGCGGCCCGCTGCAGTATGTCGCTGGTCTTTATTACTACGATGCGGAGCTGCGGCGGGGCAACGGCCAACGTCCGGGGTTTGTCACTTTCGGAACGATACCGTCGCTGTTGCCGCTGCCGCCGCCGCTCACGGCCGCCGAATTCGACACCGGCGTCTATGACTCGGTTTGGAATCAGCAGACCATTGCCGGCTTCGGCCAGGTGAGCTACGACTTGACCGATCGCGCCAATGTGACCGCGGGCCTGCGGATCGACCGCGAAAAGAAGGATGCGCGCTTGCGCATCATCTCGCTCACTGCATCGCCGACCAGCCTCATGGCACTCGCGATCCTGCCACCGCTGGATGAACAGCTGGAACGCGAGGACAGCACACCCACCTGGATGATCAGCGGCCGCTACGCCTTCACGCCGGATGTGAACGGTTTTGCAACGGTGTCGACCGGGACCAAAGCGGGTGGCTTCAACGGCGCTGCCGGACCGCGTTCGGGGGACGAGCGCGAGTTCGAGGAAGAGGAGTCGATCAACTACGAAGTGGGGGTGAAGGCGACGCTGTTCGGCCGGCGCATGCGCTTGAACGTGGCCGCGTTCTACACGCAGGTCGACGATTTTCAGAACCTGTCCTTCGATGCCACCACCGGTTCCTTCTACGTGATCAACGCCGGCGAACAGAGCTCGCGGGGTGTCGATCTGGACAGCGAGCTGGTGGTCAACGAGCACTTCAGTCTGAACCTCTCGGCCGAGTGGCTGAAGGCCGAGTACGATGCCTTTCCCGATGGTCCCTGTTATTTCGGGCGCGGCGGCGCCAACGCGCAAGGTTTCTGCGATCTGAGCGGCAGCGAGCTGCCTTGGGCGCCAGAGTTCTCAGGCACGCTGGCAGGCACGTTCACATATCCGCTCGGGAACAGCGAGCTCTACTTGCGCGGCGAAGTTGGATACGCGAGCAAGCACATCGCCTCCGATGAGCTCGATCCGGCAGCGGAGACCGAGTACACGGTTCTGAATGCGCGTCTCGGACTGAGGCGAGGTCCCTGGGACTTCGCCTTGTGGGGCAAGAACCTCGGCGATGAGACTTACATCGTGCAGCAGGTGGGCGTGCCCTTGTTCGATGGCAGCTACATGCGATGGGTCAATCCGCCGCGCACCTTTGGCGTGACGGCGCGCTACGAGTTCTGAGCGATGCGGGCAGCGGACCGATCTATTGGTCCGCTGCCGCTTGCTAAGCAATCCTGGGGGTAATCATGGCAAGACTCACCGAGCGTACCGCGATCGTGACGGGTGCCGCGAACGGCATCGGTGCGGCGATCGTGAATCGATTCGTCGCCGAGGGCGCGCGTGTTCTGGCAACGGATATCGATGAGCGCGCCGGGCAGGCACTGGCGGCGTGTCATCCCGGAAAGGTCTCATTCATGCGTCATGACGCGGCCAGCGACAGCGATTGGCAAAGCGTATGGGAGGCGGCGACCCAGCAGTTCGGACGCGTGCACGTGCTAGTGAACAACGCCGGCCTGGGCACGCACAACGACATCGAGACAACCACGCTGGCCCAGTGGCGTTCGATCATGGCCGTGAATCTCGATGGCGTGTTCCTGGGCACGCAGCTCGCCGTGCTGCACATGAAAGATCGGGGCGGCGGGTCGATAGTAAACATCTCCTCTGTCGGAGGAATCATCGGGACGGCGAATCTGGTTGCGTACTCCGCCAGTAAGGCGGGGGTGCGCTTGCTGACCAAGTGCGTGGCCGTGCATTGCGGGCAGCGAAAGTACAACATCCGCGTGAACTCGGTGCACCCTGGCCTCGTTCGTACGCGCGCGGGTCTCGAGATGGCTCGCCTCGCGACCGGGATGAGCGAGGAACAGGCCGAGCAGGCGTTCGCGTCCTTGCATCCGCTCGGTCGCATCGGCGAGCCGCGTGAGATTGCCGACGCCGTGCTCTATCTCGCCTCTGACGAGTCGAGCTTCGTCACCGGCGCGGAACTGGTGGTGGATGGAGGTTATACGGCCCAGTAGCAGGTATCGGGACTGCCGCTAGCAAGCGGCCATGATGCGAGCGTATCGGCCACCAACGACTTCGTAACTACAGCACGGGCGCGGCGATGGTATTGCTGCTGATCGCCGCGCTCGCCGTTCGTATGACCAAGCCCGTTCTCTGCGGCTTCATGATTTGCCGGCCGAGCCCAGCTCTCGCTTCATCACTTCCGCAAATCCAAGCGGTTCCCGCCGTAGCAGCATGCGCAGTACATTCGGGTTGCCCAGGAAACCGTGCGCATCGTAGTGATCCAACATGCCTTTCAAGTAGGGCCAGGATCTTATGCCGTAGTGGACGGCGGCCGCGCTCGCGACGATGGCAGAAGATAGGCGGTGCACACTCACCGTGTGGCCCAGCGCTTCCGCGATGGCACCCGCCATCGTGAAGAAATCGAGTCGGTCGGCGCCCGCCAGTTCGTAGGTGGCATATTCGTGCCCGCTTTCCAGGATCACGTTGGTGGCGGCTTCGGCGAGATCCTCGAGATCGACTGGCGAGAATGGCTTCGCCGGGTCGAAGCCTACCCGCAGCTGTTTGCGGTCGGCATCGAGGAAGGCGAGCGGCGTCTGCGAGTACATCGCCGGTTGCAGAATCGTCCAGGCGAGCGGCGACTCACGCAGCGCAAGCTCGACAATCGCCTTGTGCTGATGATGGGGCATCGAGGGCGTCGATGCGTGCAGAACGGAGTGATAGATGATCCTCGACACCTCGGCGGCCTTTGCGGCCGAGATGACGTGAGCGCCGAACGTCTCCTCCGCTGGATTGAACACGGGCGGGATGTAATGTACGACCGCCGTGTCTTCCAGGGCCGCAGCGAGCGCCTTCGTGTCGGCAAGGTCTACAGCGAGCGCGACTGCTGCATCCGGCACCTGCGCCGCCTGGTCCATTCGGTGCACAATGGCTTTGACCTTCGCCCCACGCCGAGCGAGACAGCGCACCAGAGGTCGCCCCGTCTGGCCCGCCGCTCCGATCACAGCGACACTCGGATTCGTTACCGTAGCGCTCATTCACGGCATCCTTGTCTTCATCCAATCTCGCGCACCCAGTGGCGCCATCCTCATTCATCTATCCGTTGCGGCTTTCCTGGGCCCAGTGCGCCGTCCGCGCGGGCCCTCAGATATGCATACAGATCCAGGACGTGTGGCCGCATCGTCGTTGCTCCTTCCCAAGCTGGCATCGTCACTTCACCCCGTGCGCGGCGGAGAACTTCTTCGAGGAAGGCTTCGCGCACGGCGGTGGAGTCGTCGCCCCACGCCTCGCTTGACGGAACCACGATGCGATAACTGGTGAGCACCTTAGTGGTGAAGTCGCGCGCGGATAGCGACTTTACGCGCTCCACCAGGCTGGGAGCCACTGCCGTGCCGACCGCGTCGACGCCATGGCAGGCATGGCAGGCAGAGTGGTAAGCACGCCAGCCCAGGTAGGTGGACTCGTCGACCTTGCCATCGACGATGCGATACGGCACCTTTTCTTCGGGCGGACGATCGGCGGCGAGCGCGTGTGCCGAAATCACCAGCACGCTCATGGCAAGCCATTGGAATAGACGGATTGGGGCGAGCATCGTCCATCCTCCTCGAAGGGTCGTCGCTACGTTGGATCGGCGCAGGAAGAGCTTGCAGAGCTTGCACAGGCTTTTGCAAGCCGCATGATACAAGCCGCATGACATGATGGGCCCTCTGGACGCGCGTGCACTCGTGAGATCTACGCGCCCGTTCGCGGGATTCCGCGCTTGGCTGTGCGGCTTCTTGGGACCCCGACTCTTCATGGGCGCAGCAGGCGCCAGTCGCCCTTGGGGCCGGGTTTCCACGCGGGTATTGGTGGATTTTCCGGGTTGGCGTCGAGCCGCGCTGGCGGTGAGCTACAGAATGGTAAGCATGGTCCTCGCATCTCACAGGAGCCGGACATGACGACGCGCGAATCGCCCCAGAGCCGCCTCCAGAGTGCGCCGGGCACTCAATGTTCCGCACTGCTGACGGATTGGTATCAGCTGTCGATGCTCGACGCCTACTACCAGCTGGACATGCAGGAGACGGCGATTTTCGAGTTCTTTGTCCGCCGTTTGCCCAAGCAGCGCAGCTTTCTGGTGGCGGCCGGGCTGGAGCAGGTACTGGAATATTTGCAAAACCTGCGCTTCACACCCGAGGAGATCGACTGGCTGGCCTCCACCGGGCGGTTGAGCTCCATCGGTCTGCAGCGGCTGGCTTCATTCCGCTTCACAGGCAGGGTCTTCGCCGTGCCCGAAGGAACCGTGTTCTTTGCCAGCGAGCCCATCCTGCGAGTGGAAGCCCCCCTACCCGAAGCGCAGCTGGTCGAAAGCCGGGTGGTCAGTCTGCTTCACTATCAGACAATGATTGCTTCCAAGGCGGCGCGCTGCCGTTTGGCTGCGCCCAGGGCCCAGCTCATCGATTTCGGGATGCGTCGCGCGCACGGCGCAGAGGCGAGTTGTTTGGCGAGCCGTGCGAGCTACATCGGCGGTTTCGATTCGACGGCGACCGTCGAAGCGTCGTATCACTATGGCATTCCGCTCTCCGGGACGATGGCGCATTCGTTCGTGCAGGCTCACGAGCTCGAATCGCAAGCGTTCTTGAACTTCGCACGATGCCATCCGCAGAACATCGTTCTGCTCATAGACACCTACGATGTGATCCGTGGAGCGCAGCGAGTGGTGGAGGTGGCGGATCGCTTGCGGAGCGACGGCATTCGAGTCCAGGGCGTGCGCATCGACAGTGGCGACTTGGAAACGGCGGCTTGCGGCGTCCGGGCGGTATTGGACAGTGGTGGTTGCGAGGACGTACAAATTTTCGTGAGCGGCAGCCTGGACGAGTACGCGATCGAGCGGTTGGTGTCGGCCCAGGCGCCGATCGACGCGTTCTGCCTGGGCACGAGATTGGCAGTTTCCGAAGATGCGCCGTCGCTGGATTGCGCCTACAAGTTGCATCAGTACGCCGACCGCCCGGTGCGGAAGCTGTCGCAATATAAGGAATCATGGCCGGGCCCGCGTCAGGTCTACCGCCGCTACGATCCGAGCGGCTATCTCGCCATGGACGTCCTTGCCTGCGAGGATGAAGTGATCGACGGCCGGCCGTTGCTGCAGGAAGTCATGAGCAATGGCCGTCGCAGCTGCGAGCCTCCACCTCTCAGCGAAGTTCGCAGGTATTGCGCGGAGCAGATGGAACAACTGCCGCCGAAGTACCGCACGCTCGAGCACGTACTGGAGGCGCCCGTCAAAGTCTCACAGGGGCAACATCGGCTGGCGGACGAAGTGGGGCAGATCCCGCACTGATCTGCAGCGCGGGCAGAAGTCGATCATGACGGAGATTCTGGACGAGACTGCGAGCACCGAAGAGAAGTTGCGAGCGTTGTGCTCGGTCGCTTGTTACCCCGTTCCAGCCGAGTCGGTGGAGCGGATCGAAACGCATTTCGCCTGGGTGTTTCTGGTCGGCGAGTATGCGTACAAGATGAAGAAGCCAGCGGCTCATCCGCAGCTGGACCTGCGCTCGCTGGCCGATCGCGAGCGCAATTGCCTGGATGAGGTGCGCCTGAATCGCCGCCTCGCCCCCGATGTGTATCTCGGCGCCGTGCCGCTGGTGGTGGACGCGCAAGGTGAGCTCAAAGTGGCAGGCGAGGGCCGGGTGGTCGATTGGCTGGTGTGGATGAAGCGATTGCCTGCGCATTGCATGCTCGATCGCGCGATCGCCAGCAGATCATTCACGCCAGCAGCGCTCGCCGATATTGGAGTCTTGCTGGCGCGGTTCTACGAACGACAGCAACGATATTTCATGGCGGAGGAGGTCTATGTGCGCCGGTTACGTGAGCGAACCGCGATGGAGCGCGCTGCATTGCTGGCTCCGGAGTTGAAACTCGATCCGACGCAAGTCATCGAGGCAGCTGCGGAGATCGATTCGGCTTTTGACGTGCTGCAACGAGAGCTTGGAAAACGCGCTGTCGAGGGGTGTGTGCGGGAGTGTCATGGCGACTTGCGACCCGAGCACATCTGTCTGGCGCCGCCATGTGTCATCGATTCGCTGGAATTCTCGCGTGAGTTGCGCATTCTGGATCCGGCGGAAGAGCTCGCGTTCCTGAGCCTGGAATGCGAGGTGGCCGGCGCACCGGAAGTGGCGGAACAGATCGTCGGCGCCTATCGAAACGCTTCGGGCGATGTGTTCTCGCGCTCCTTGCTGGATGGCTATCGAGCCTGTCGAGCGCTCGTGCGCGCGAAGATTTCGGCCTGGCACATACTCGATCCAACCGTTGCGTCGCTTGCGCCTTGGATAGAGCATGCGCAGACATACCTGGCGCTCGCCAGGAAACACGCCACCGCCGCGCGCGAAATTTCAACCTGAGCTCACGAGTGCGCCGGCTGACTTCCAACAAGCTGCACCGTGGACTCGGCTACCGGCGGTCGCGCTCCAGGCTTTGAATGGTCCGGGCCACGAGCGGCGCAAGCGAACAAACGTGCAGTCCGGCGCCGAGCCATCCGGAAAATTCAGGACGCAACGGGATGGAATCCGTTACGAGCACGTCGTCCGCGACGCGTGTTTCGAATAACTCCATCGCCGATGGCTGGAACGCTGCGTGTGCGGCCGCAACGTACACGGCTGTCCCGTTGGCCTGGCGCGCGGCCTGACAGGCTCTCAGGATCGTGGAGCCGGAAACGATCATGTCGTCGTAAACCACCACCGCGCGTCCACTCAGCTCACCGACAACCGCATCGCCGGACACAACCCCGCTGGCGCGCCGCTTTTCCATGAACGCCAGATCGACCTCACGCGACAGGGTGCGGACCAGACATTCCCGAAGCCGTTGCGCGCGTTTCACTCCACCGATGTCGGGCGACATCACCACGACCGGCTGATCTGCAACTTTCTCGGCGATCCGTTCGGCGAATACGTCGCTGGCCTCGAGGCGGATGGTATGCCGGCGAAAGGCATTGTCGAACGCCGCTTCGTTGTGAATCTCCAGGGTAATCGTGCGGTCGACGTCCACGGCCTCCAGGAGTGTCGCCACGTACCGGGTAGTCACAGGGTCCCGCGGCTGTGTGCGTCGGTCTTTGCGTGCGTACGCCAGGTATGGCGCTACGACGGTGACATGCCTGGCGCCCGCATCCTTCAAGGCGCCAACGAAGAACAGCAATCGGCACAACTTGTCGTTCGCGGAAGCGCTCGCGTCGCCGCACAGGCTCTGCACGACATAGACGTATTCATTACATACGTCGACCAGGGGGCGCATCTTGTGCTCGCCCCCGTCGAACTCACGCTCTTCGCTGGGGGACAGGGACACCCCCAGTGCCTCGGCGATGCGACTGCCGAGTGCCAAGGAAGCCTTGGGAGCGAATAGCAGCATGGGCCGATCTTGATCCGTTGCGGCCGAGGATGCCACCGCCGAAGTCACGCAATGGGCTCCGGTGTAGTACGTAACTTTCATCCCCCTTGCGGGGTTCGGCCGCTGGATGAACGAGCCGCCCCGCGGCTCTCGCTGTTCGTTACCGGGATGTCGATCTGCCGGGCGCCGTGCTAGATGTCTCGTTCGGTCAGGATCTTGGTGTAGTAGGGGAGGAGCTCGCGACGCTGCCGGAGCGTCTCGCGCACCCCCAAGGCGTAGTAGCCCACCTGATGATAGTAAGTGACACGGGCTCGAACGTGCGCTTCCTTGCCTTTGTAGCCCATATCCCGGAACACCTGCTCGATGAAGCCGATGCGTTGCATATCGACGGCGTGTACCACCTCGAGCACCTTCGATGATGTGCGCGCCCAATCGCGTACCGCGCCATCCCACTTCGGGTCATAGTCCTTCTCGCTGAGCCACAGATCCACCAGGGCCTGGAATTTCTGCGGGCCGCTGCGATCGGCCGCGGTCGCGATCTTCTCGAACAGCACCGTGCCGGTCTCGGCCCACAGTTCCAGCAGGGCGTCGAGCAGTTGCTCGCGGCTTTCGAAAAACCAATAGAACCCGCCGCGGGTCACGTCCAGGCGCTTGGCGAGTTTGTTCACCTCGACACCGGCGGTGCCCTCTTCGATCAGCGCGTCGCGAGCGGCTGCAAGCCAGGCTTCGCGGCCGAGGGGGCGGCGAGGCTGGCGCACACGATTCTGTGATTTTCTGGGTTTGCTGGCCATGCGAGTATTCTACACAGCTCTTGCCATACACAAGTGTCTGGAATAACAATAGGCCCATGCAGCGATACTCGCTCCTCAATCTGGCCCGCAGCGCACTGCGCGGCAACCGGGGCTGGCGGCCGGCCTGGCGCACGCCGACCCTGAAGCGTGGCTACGACGTGCTGGTCATTGGAGGTGGCGGTCATGGGCTCGCGACCGCCTACTATCTCGCCAGGGAGCACGGCATCAGGAATGTCGCGGTGCTGGAAAAGGGCTGGATCGGCGGCGGCAACTCCGGCCGCAACACGCAGGTGTGTCGTTCCAATTACTTCTATCCGGCCAGCGCGGGCTTCTACGATCACTCCCTGAAGCTCTATGAAGGTTTGAGCCGTGAGCTCAACTTCAACATCATGCTGAGTCAGCGAGGGGTTCTGTCGCTGGCTCATAGCGAGCATGAGCTGGAGATCAATCGCCGGTGGGCCAATGCCACCCGCATGAGCGGCGTGGACTGCGAGATCCTGACGGCGGCCGATATCAAAAGGCTGGTGCCCCAGATCAATCTCGAATCTCGATATCCCGTGCTTGGCGGGTTCATCCAGCGGCGTGGCGGCATCGCCAGGCATGACGCCGTGGTGTGGGGATTCGCACGCGCCGCGAGTGCGCTAGGCGTCGACATCATCCAGGACTGCGAGGTTCGTGAGTTTCAGCTCAACGGCAACCGGGTGAGCGGCGTAATAACGAATCAGGGCGCTATCGCGGCCGACCGGGTCGTCATGTCCGTTGCCGGTCATTCGTCGGACCTCGCTCGACGGGCCGGACTGCGTCTGCCCATCACCACAATGGCGCTGCAGGCCATGGTGACCGAACCCATCAAGCCCGTGCTGGATACGGTACTGGTGTCGGGCACGATCCACGCCTACGTGAGTCAGAGCGATCGCGGTGAGATCGTCATCGGTGGCGCGGCCGACGCTTATAACTCATACGCCCAACGCGGTGGTTTGCCCGTGTTGCATGGGACAGTCGGCGCAGTGCTGGAGTTGTTCCCCAGCTTCAGTCGCCTGCGCCTGATGCGACAGTGGGCGGGCATGGTGGATATCACGCCGGATACCACGCCCATCATGGGGTTGACGCCCGTCGACGGTCTGTACATCAACTGCGGTTGGGGCACCGGCGGTTTCAAGGCGATTCCGGGCGGTGGCCACACCATGGCGCACACCATCGCGAACGGTCGTCCGCATCCATTGATTGCACGCTTTGGGCTGGATCGGTTCGAGCGCGGCGCGCTCATCGACGAAGGCGCCGCGGCGGGCGTTGCCCATTGATCTGAAGGGTTATCGATGCTGCGACTCGCTTGTCCCTACTGTGGTGTGCGCGATCAGCCGGAGTTCCGGTTCGGCGGTCAATCTCATATCACCCGCCCGCCCTTCGAGGCCAGCGATGCCGAGTGGGCGGACTATCTGTTCGTTCGTGACAATCCCAAGGGCGTGCTCTACGAGCGGTGGCTCCACGAGTATGGATGCGGCCGCTGGTTCAATGTGGCGCGCGATACGGTAACGCACGAGGTTCTCGCCGTGTATCGGATGGGAGAGGCGAAGCCGTCGCTGGATGGGAACATTCCCGGCCAGGCGGATGTGACCAAACTGTGAGCACACCATGGGCATAGGGCCGTTTCGTCTTGCCATCGAATACGGGGTGGGCAGCGCGCTGAACCGGCAGCGACGCGTGCAGTTTACGTTCGATGATCGAACGTACCAAGGATATGCAGGAGACACGCTTGCATCCGCGCTCCTGGCGAATGGCGTGCGCACGGTTTCCCGCAGCTTCAAATTTCGACGCCCTAGAGGTGTGTACTCGAGCGGCATCGAAGAAGCGAATGCGTTCGTGCAACTCGGGGCCGGCGTATCGCGCGTCCCTGCTGCGCGCGCCACGCTCGTTGAACTGACGGAAGGGCTGCAAGCCAGCTCTCTCAGCCGGCGCGGCTTCGATTTCGGGCGCGTGCTCGATTTCGCGGCGCCGTTGTGGGCGGCGGGCTTTTACAACAGAACGTTCATCTGGCCGAGCTGGCATTTCTACGAGGGCATCATCCGCCGGATGGCGGGGTTCGGGCACGCTCCGAGCGGGCCGGATCCCGATCGTTATGACAATCGCAATCTACATTGCGACGTGCTCATTGTCGGTGGCGGCGCGAGCGGCCTCGCCGCTGCCAGAGACGCTGCAAACACCGGTGCGCGAGTCGTGCTCGTCGAGCAGGCGAACGAGCTTGGCGGGCGCAACGCTTGGAACGGAGCCTCAGTACCGCCGCATGCATCGGAAGACGGTGAGGTGGTGAGCGCGCTGCGTGGCATGCCGAATGTTCAGATACTGACGCGGACGACCGCGGTCGGATACTACGACCGGGACGTGGTGACGCTGTTGGAGCGCGTGTCAGATACGAAGGAGCGCAGCGGGCTTCCGCGTGAGCGTTACTGGACCGTGCGAGCCAACCGGGTGATCTTTGCGACTGGCGCCATCGAGCAGCCGTTGGTGTTCTGTAACAACGATCGACCCGGCATTCTGCTAGCCGGGGCTGCGCACGAATATCTGCGTCGCTTCGCGGTTGCTTGCGGTCATCGCGTCGTCGTGGCGACCAACAATGATTCCGCATATGTGGTTGCTTGCGATCTGAAGGCGGCCGGTGTCGATGTCGTCGCAGTTGCCGATAGCAGGGCCGATGTGCCGGCGGCGAAGAGACAGCAGTTAAGTGCGCTGTCCATTCCGTTACTGGACCGCACGATGCCGATCGATACGCAGGGCTTTAGCGCCTTGCGTGGCGTGACGCTGGGAAAGTTGTCGAAGGACGGGCGGCAGATTGAATCTTCTCAACGTGTCGCTTGCGATGCGCTCGCAATCTCCGGCGGTTGGAATCCCACGCTGCACTTGTACTCTCAGGCAGCGGGCAAGCTTCGATACGACTCTCGGAGCAAGGCGCTTGCCCCCGGCGCGCAACATTCTGTCGCCGCATTCGCCGGGAACGCGGGCGACCATCATGAATCGGAGCCGGGTCCCCGGGTGAGCCCGGTCGGCAATACCGCGCGACAATGGATCGATCTGCGTCACGATGTGACCGTCGCAGATCTCGAGTTGAGTCTGCGCGAGAACTTAGTTTCCATCGAGCACCAGAAGCGCTACACGACGACGGGAATGGCGCCGGATCAGGGCAAGACGTCGAATCTGACGGCGTTGGAAGTCGTCGCCCGGCTCCGAGGGGTGAGTCCCGATGAAATCGGCCACACCACATTTCGTCCGCCGTTCGTGCCTGTGACGCTCGGGGCCATCGCCGGCCGCGCCATTGGCAGCCGTTTCGCGCCCGAACGCAGACTTCCTCTGCATGACTGGCACGTGAGCAACGGTGCGCTCATGCAGGATTTGGGTGAATGGAAACGGCCTGCCATGTATGTTCGCAACGGCGAGTCTCATCGTGACGCCGTGTTACGCGAGGCTCGAACCGTGCGCACCGCGTGCGGACTGCTGGATTATTCGCCGCTCGGCAAGATCGAGGTTCACGGGCCGGATGCGCTGGATTTCCTCAACCGGTTCTACATCAACGATCTCACGACTCTGAAGCCCGGCCGGACGCGCTACTGCCTGATGCTGCGCGAGTCCGGGGTGATCTTCGACGATGGCACCGTCGTGATGCTTGCGCCCGATCGCTTCCTGGTGACGACGACATCGGGCAATGCCCAGCGTGTTGCTGCCTGGTTCGAGGAGTGGCTGCAGTGCGAATGGCCGCATTTGCGCGTTAGCATCGTGCCGGTGACTGATACCTGGGCGTGCTTCTCGCTGGCAGGCCCGAAATCGCGCGATGTACTGCAGTCGCTCGAACCCAGCATGGATCTTGCGAACGCCAGCTTGCCTCATCTCGGCATGGTCGAAGGACGTCTGTGCGGCCACGATGTTCGACTCTATAGAGTCAGCTTCACTGGCGAATTGGCCTACGAGATCAACGTCCGCGCCAACGCGGCGCCAGCGTTGTGGAGCGCGCTGATGGAGCGAGGCCAGGCTCATGGCATTCAGCCGTTCGGGCTCGATGCATTGCTGCTCATGCGGTTGGAGAAGGGTTTCCTGCACGTCGGCACCGATACCGACGGCACTACCGTGCCGGACGACGTTGGCTGGGGCAAAGTTGCCGCCAACAACCATTCCGACTACATCGGCAAGCGTTCGCTGTGGCTGCCGGAGCACCGTCGCCCGGACCGTTTGCAACTGGTCGGTCTCAAGGGCACAACGGATATCGTCATTGGCAGTCATCTGCGCTTCACCGACTCGACGGAGGCCAGCGACGGTTGGGTGACCTCCGCGGGCAGAACGGTCCTCGGCGATGAGCCGATTGCGCTTGCGATGCTGCGTGGAGGGCGAGGGCGCATCGGCGCAATGCTCAACGTGTACGATAACGGCAAGATCACGCAGGCGACGGTGGTTGCTCCGTCGTTCTACGACGCCGCCGGGGAGCGTATGAATGCTTGAAACATATCAACCCCGTGCCGTGCTGGAGATCCACTCGTGGCTGCCCGAGCTCAAGAGCGGCCAGCGGCGCTTGTCCATGGACGGCCGCGAGCTGCCAAGCGAAGCCGGAGCGACGCGGCTCGACTCGTTGCATGTTCTCTGCGTGGCTCCTGGTAGATGGACGGTCGTGAGCGATGTGCAACTCGCGACGAGCGTCATCGAGTCTTTCGCGGCCGAAATTGCGGCGCAGGGCGCTGTATTGATAGACGTGACCGACGGCATCGGCGTGTTGAATGTCTCAGGCCCGCTGGCGCGTGACGTCCTGTCCAAAGGCTGCGGTCTGGATCTTCATCCGAGCGCGTTCCCGGCAGGCCGGTGCGCTCGAACCCGGTTCGCGCAACTGGCGGTGCTCATCGAGCACATCGACGATGCGCCGAGCTTTCGATTGTATTTCGCCCGTAGCTATCAGCGATTCCTCATCGATTGGATCGAGGACGCCGCAGTCGAGTTCCAGAGCGCCTCTCAATGACCCTGCAGAAGCCGAGTTACATACTGACGTTGTCTTGTCCGGACGGCGTCGGCATCGTCGCCGCTGTCACCACTCACTCCGGTGCTGCGATAGAGGTTTCTCGGCGAGCAGCGAGCGCTTCGGCTCGGCTGCTCGCGTGGACCCCCTCGAAGCTCACGCCTTCCGGTAGTGATCCTGCATCGGATAGTGCTTTGCGTACCAGGCGAAACACGCCGCAGGCTCGGCGTCGAGCTGGAGTCGCAAATCCGTCGTGAACAAATCCGTCGTGAACTATGGACGTTCGCTAGCAGACGCCGTGGCCGCTACACATGCGGCCTGGCAAGCAGACGCTTGGTGGGGGGAGGGATGCCTTCACCGTTGCAGCTCGGCTTCATCAAAGCCGCGCCTCTCGATGTGCTCGTTGCGGCGCTCGCATAGACGAGCCGGCAATGCGCCCGCGCACAGCGGCGCGGGCGCATGGAAGCCGCTTAGAACTTCACTGCATACTCCATCCGCGCTGTCGTGCCGGGCGCCTTAACCAATCGGTCAGCACGGTTCGACATTTCCGAGCTGTTCGGGAAATAGTCTTCGTTGAACAGGTTCTGCACGCCGAAGGAGAGCGCACCCGGTCCGATTTCAAGCCGCGTCAGCAGATCGATCGTGAGGAAGTCGTGGATCTCGCCGCGGGCGAAGCTGGTGATGTCGCCGGGAAACTCGTTGCGGCTGCCGGAATAGAGCGCCTGCAGGCGCACGTTCCAGCTCGGCGTGATATCGAAATCGGCATACGCGGTCAACTTCTCCGGCGGAATGCGATCGCCGCCGAGCGGCGTATCGACGCGGTCGTCGCCATTGGAGTCGAACTCGCCTTCGATCCACGTATAGGTGCCGCCGACGCGCAGCCGATCGGACACGTCGTAGCTCATCAGCAGCTCGACACCTTCGATCTTTTCGGGCTGGCGCAGCAGAATCAGGTTGCCGATGTTCACCGGATCGTTCACGTAGCGCGTGCCCAGGTCCGAGCGGCTCTGGAAGTAGGCTACCGAGCTGGAGAAGCCGCCGCTGCTCCAGCGCAGGCCGCCCTCGTAGTTGTCGATGACCTGCGCCTTGGGATTCAGCTGATCGACGGTCGTGGCCGAGCGCGCCTCACGCACCGCCAGCCCGATATCGCCGACACTGAATCCCTGAGAAAAGCCTGCGAACACGCTCAGCGCATCGGTGATATTCACGACCACGCCGGCGTTGAACACGGTCTCGTCATAGTCGAGGCTGCCGCCGTCCACCTGCACCTGGTTGCGTAATGCGAAGAAGCCGGCTACGTCGAGACTGATCTCCTCGTGCCGCACCCCGCCCTGTACCACCACGCGATCGCCAATCGGCAACTCGAGTTGCAAGAACCCCGCGACGCTGTCCTGGTCGAGTTCCGGCACGAAGATGCGCCCGTCGAGGAACGGCTGGACGGTCTCGTCGCGCACCACGTCGATACCCCACAACGCGAATGCGCCGGGGCCAACGAAGGCGAGCGGAGTTTCCATATCGAACTTCAAACCGAGTTTCTCGGAACTGATCATCGACTGGCTGCCGCCGAAGCGCGCGCGGTCGAACGAGTACACCTGGTTGAACTCCTGATAGAAGGTTTGCAGGCGCAGCTGCGAGCCGAGCACGTCAGGGTGACTGTAAGTGATCGCGGCCACCAGGTTGTCGTTGGCCTCGTTCACGGCCCGCGGATCTACTTGCCCGCGGATCGCGCGGGCCGGGGTGCGAGTTGCCATGTTACCGTTCTGCGTGATGTAGGCGGTATCCTGCTCCTGATCGTAGTAAAGAGCGCTCAACTCGAGTCGGCCGTCGCCGATTGCAAAGCCGGTCTTGCCGAACAGGCTGAAGATGTCCGAGTCCGGCAAGCCGCCGTTGCCGTGCTGCGCCGGTGGGATGCGCTTGCCGTCGGCGTCCCAGAAGGAATTGATCTGCTCGTAGGAGCCGCTGAAGAGATAGTCGGCCTGATCGCCGCCGCCGGAGACGCCGAACCGTGCTCGCGGGCTATAGCTGTCACCAAAATGAGTGAGCGAAGTGCTCAAGGCAACGCTCGCGTCGAATTGTGCCGGGCCCGGCGTCGGACGCTTGGTGAGATAGTTGATCACGCCACCCGCGCCGCCGTTGCCGTACAGCGCCGAGGACCCGCGGATTACTTCTACGGAGCCGATGACGGACGCATCGAGCGCACGCAAGTCGCGCCCGCCGTCGCGCAGGGAAATCGAGACTGGAATGCCGTCGATGAGCACTGCCGGCTTACGTCCTCGCAGTGTCTGATCGAAGTTGCTGCCCGAGTTCGAGGAGGTGCCGAGGCCCGGCACCGTCTGCGCGAGCACCGTCGCGATATCCGTTGAAAGCGCCGCCTGCTTTTCGATTTCGGCAGCATCGAGCATCGAAACCGAGCCCGGGAAGGAGGAGACCGAGCGAGGCAGGCGGGAGCCGCTGACGATCAGCACCTCGATCTCATCGAGCCGCTCCGTGGCGACGTTCTCGGAAGAATCTTGTGCGGCGGCGTTGGTGGTGAGCGCCACGGCGAGCGCCGCCATGGAAGCCGCAGCTCGTGAAACCACTGTACTCATCGGAATGCTCCCCATTGTGTCAACCATGCCAGACCAGGACGCTGATGTGGTCCCTGTGAATAATGATGTTATAAAAAACAGGGTGCCTTATATGGTCACAAAAATCAACAACCGCCGACTTTGAACGACTGTCGCCTGCGCGCCTCGGTGCCCGTAATGTCCTGACAAGTAGGCACCACCGGATGCGCAGCCATCGACGTTGTGGGGCGAGCCGGAGCCAGCCGCCCGCAGTCATGAGCGTCGCTTGGAGCGCACCTTGCGCACGCAGAATCGCCAAACGCCAGTCGCACAGAGTCCCGCCAGGGCCAGCCCGACCAGCGCGGTCGCGATACGCGTGATCAAACCGCCAAGCTCGCCGGTGTGCAATGGAAACAACGCGTCGATCACGTGGTTGCTGGTCGGTTGATGGATGGCGTCATGCCGATGCAGAACAGCTCCGGAGTGCGCGTCTATGACGACTTCCGTCGTGCCGGCGACGCGCCTGATCTCGCCGGGTTGTCGAAATCTCACCGCATAGACGCCGTTCGTTGCGTTCGGCGGAGTGATGACGGCGAGCCGCGCTTGTGGGAACTCCGCTCGAGCCCGCGCCAGCGCCGCATCGATTCCCAGCCAATTTCCGGTCGGCTCGGCGGAGCGCATGTCGGGCGTCATCGAATGTGGAACGACCTGGCTGACGGCGACGCGCACGGGCGTCGACCAGACGAGATAAATGCCGGTGATCGCGCTCATCAGCAGGAATACGCCGGCTACGAGGCCGGTCGATCGATGCATGGCGTAAAGTGACGCCTGTGCAGGCGCGCGCCACGGGATGCGCAGGGCAGCGCGCCACGATTGTTTCCTGGGCCACCCGACGCGCGCGCCCAGCAAGAGAGTCGCGAGCAGGAACATGCCGCTGATGCCTAGCAGATTCATGCCATTGCGACCCAACAGCATGTCCCGGTGGTAGGTATAGATGAGCCGCGGAAGGCCGGCCCGCGTGAAATCGCCTTGCCACGATCGAACGCCGAGTACGCTTGCGTCGGCTGCGTGCACGATGACTTCGAGCGTGGCTCCAGCAGTACTTCGCACGCGGACACTGTAGATACAACGCTCATCTTTTCCAGCAGCAATGCGTTCGACTCGACTTCCGCCTGCTGTGCGTTGCGCTGCCGCCGCAACGTCGGCAACAGTCGCATTACCCGTACAGCGCTCACTTGTGAAGTGCGGATTGAGCAGTTCGTCCAGTTCGTCGTGGAATACCAGCGCGGCCCCGGTCAGCCCCTGCACGGCCCACAGCGCAGCGAGCACCAGGCCGATCCAGCGATGCGCGGTTGCGTATAACCTGGCTCGGACTTGGCCAGAAGTTGAAAAGGATCGCAAAGATCACTCCAGGGTCATCATTGTGCTTGCGCCGCGGGCTTACTTTTATCACAATAAAAGACACCACGCGAAATCGCGTCCACTTTGCAAGCTCGTCCGCCGCAAAGAGTGCGGCCGAGCGGGCCAACCGGAGCTCCAAATGGCTTCATTGCCTGCGCAGTCCGCCGAGCTTGAAGCGCTCTGGCTGCCGTTCACGCCGAACCGCCGCTACAAGCGCAATCCCCGACTCATCAGTGGCGCGCAGGGCGCCTATTACTTCACGCCTGCCGGAGACAAGCTGCTGGATGCTGCAGCTGGCCTGTGGTGTGTGAACGCCGGCCACAATCGCGAGCCGATCGTGCGTGCCATCCAGGAGCGGGCCGCCCAGCTCGATTATGTGTCATCGTTCAACGTCAGCCATCCGCCCGCATTCGAGCTGGCGCGGCGTTTGGCCGCACTTGCCCCTGCGGGGCTCGATCATGTGTTCTTCACGAACTCCGGCTCCGAGGCCGTGGACAGTGCTTTGAAGATTGCGCTGGCCTATCACCGCGCGCGCGGGGAGGGGCATCGTCAACGCTTCATCGGGCGGCAACGCTCGTATCACGGCGTGGGTTTTGGCGGCTTGTCGGTCAGCGGCATTGGCAACCATCGCAAGCAGTTCGGCACCTTGCTACCCGGCGTTTCTCACCTACGTCACACGCACGACCCGGCCCGCAACGCGTTCAGCCGGGGCCAGCCGCGCTGGGGTGCCGAGCTGGCGGACGATCTGGAACGACACGTACAGCTGCACGACGCTTCGTCGATAGCCGCCGTGATCATCGAGCCGGTCGCAGGCTCCACCGGCGTGCTGCCGCCGCCTCAGGGCTACCTGGAGCGGCTGAAAGCCATCTGCGACAAGCACGGCCTGCTGCTGATCTTCGACGAGGTCATCACCGGCTTCGGCCGCATTGGCGCGCCGTTCGCGGCGCAGCGCTTTGGAATCACCCCAGACATCATCACCTCCGCCAAGGGACTGACGAACGGCGCCGCGCCGATGGGTGCAGTAATCGTGCGCGATGAGATCCATCGTGCGCTCATGCAAGGCTCCGACTGGAGTCCCGAGCTATTCCACGGCTACACCTACTCGGCCCACCCGCTGGCCTGCGCAGCGGCAGCGGCAGCGCTGGATGTGTACCAAGGGGAGGGATTGTTCGACCGCGCGCGAGAGCTGGAGTCGCACTTCGAGGACTGCGCGCATGCGCTGCGCGGACTGCCGAATGTCACGGACATTCGCACGATCGGGATGCTCGCCGCCATCGAGCTGGCGAGTGATCCCGATGCGCCCGGCCGGCGCGGTTATGCGTGTTTTGAGGAATGTTTTCGCCGCGGTGTCTATGTCCGCTGCAGCGGCGACATCCTGCTGCTGTCACCGCCACTGATCGTCGACCGAGCGCAGATTGAACAGATTTTCGCGACGCTCGCACGTGCGCTTACAGAGGGTTCGACGTGAGCGCGATCGCGAGCGCCAGCGGCGCTTCTATGTCCTACGCTCCGCCACGCCAGTTCATCGATGGCCAGTGGCGGGAGGGCGGCGGCGAGGAGTTGATCGGCATCGTAGATCCGGCGAGCGAGACAGAGATCGGATCGTTTGTCGCGGCTTCACCGGCGGACATCAACACGGCCCTTCAGGCGGCGGCTCGGGCATTTCAGGTATGGCGAAAAGCTCCTGCGTGGGAGCGGGGCAAGCGCTTGCGCAAGATCGCCGAACTGCTGCTGGAGCGCCGCGCGGCGATCGCCGCGACGCTGACAGCAGAGCAAGGCAAACCGTTCAAGGAGTCGCTGAGCGAGGTCGACACGGCGGCGGCGACATTCGAATGGTTCGCGGAGGAAGGCCGGCGCGCCTACGGGCGGATCATCCCCCCGCGCGCCTGCGACGTCGTCCACGAGGTGATCAAACAACCGATCGGCGTCATCGCCGCCTTTACGCCCTGGAATTTCCCGCTGCTCACGCCAGCGCGTAAGATCGCGGCGGCGCTTGCGGCTGGCTGCACTTGCATCATCAAGCCAGCCGAGGAGACGCCAGCGAGCTGTGCAGCCCTGATGCAGATCTGCGCCGACGCGCAGCTGCCCGGAGGCGTAGTCAACATGCTGCTGGGCTCGCCGGAAGCAATCAGCACCGCGTTGGTTGCCGCGCCAAGCGTTGCGAAGATTTCGTTTACGGGATCCGCTGCGGTTGGCCGTATTCTCATGCGACGTGCCGCGGAATATCTCAAGCCGACGACGATGGAACTGGGTGGCCATGCACCGGTGCTGGTATTCGATGATGCTGATGTCGAAGCCGCGGCATTCATGGGGGTCGCGTCGAAGTTCCGCAATGCCGGACAGCTGTGTATCTCTCCAACGCGCTTCTTTGTTCACGAGAGCGTCTTCGAGAAGTTCGCAGAACTATTTGTGGCGCACGCCGCGCGTCTGCGCCTCGGCCCAGGTCATTTGCCGGAGACCGATATGGGGCCGCTCGCCAACGCGCGGCGCCGGTCCAGCGTGGCCGCAATGATCAAGGAGGCCAGGGATCGCGGCGCCGAGTGCGTGGTTACGCCCCGTGGCCTGCCGGCGCGCGGCTACTTTCATGCACCAGCAGTCTTGATCGACCCGCCGGCCAGCTCGCAATGCATGACCGTCGAGCCGTTTGGACCGATCGCCGTGTTGTGCCGCTTCACCGATGAGGAGGAGGCCGTGCGACGCGCCAACGAGCTGCGCTTTGGCCTCGCGGCCTACGTGCACACTCGTTCGCTTACCAGGGCACATCGGATGCTGCGCGAGATCGAGGCGGGCATGGTCGCAATCAATCACTATCAGGCGTCTCTTCCCGAAGGCCCGTTTGGTGGCGTGAAGGACAGTGGCCACGGTGCCGAGTGCGGCATGGAAGGTCTCGATGAGTTTCTGGTTGCCAAGCTCGGCAACATCTACCTGGCGCGCTCGCACTGAAGGAATCGCATGTCGAAGTTGAATATCTACGATCTGGGCAGCACGACTTCGTTCGCTTGCCAATACGATCAGCGCTTCAGCTATTGTTTGTACGTGCCGCCGCAGTTCAGCGAGGAAGCACGCACCAACTTCCGCTTGCTGGTCGCGGTACACGGCACGGAACGCAAGTTCCAGCGGCTGCGCGATGACTTTGCGGCGCTCGCCCGCGAGCACGATTTGATCGTCCTCGCGCCGTACTTCCCGTGTGGAATCATTGAGCCGCGCGATCGCGACAACTACAAGTACCTGGACTATCGCGGGATCCGCTTCGACCGGGTACTGATATCGATGATCGATGAAGTGGTGGTGCGCTACTCGCTCTCACGTCACCGAATGCTGATGTTCGGATTCTCCGGGGGCGCCCATTTCTGTCACCGCTTTGCTTACTTGTATCCGCAACTGCTTGCGGCCATTTCGGTAGGCGCGCCGGGCTCGGTAACTCTGCTCGATGCGCAGGCGGACTGGTGGGTCGGTGTGCGGGACGTGCAGCAGAAGTTTGGCCGCACCATGGACTACGCGCAGCTGGAGCAGATTGCCGCACACGTGACCGTAGGCGAAGAGGACGAGGAGACCTGGGAGATCACGCATCACCCTGGTAGCGCACATTGGATGGAAGGAGCGAATTCCGCGGGCCGCACGCGCAAGGAGCGCGCAGCGACACTCGTGCGGAGTCTGCGCGAGCATGGAGTTGATGTGCAATTCGAGGAACTTCCGGGTGTGGCCCACAAGACCGCGCCACACGTCGAGGCCGCGATTCGTTTCTTCGGTGACTGGCTCAGTGCACACAGTGCGCGCTGAGCTGCGCTCAACGCAACGTATCTTCCGCCTTCAGCGTCTTCGGCACGACGTCCGAAGCAAGCGCCAGGTGGCGGCGCATGAGTGCCGCGGCAAACTCCCGCTCGTTGCGCTCGAGAGCATCGAGAATGCCCATGTGCTCCTGCGCGACGACGATGATGCGCTGCTGGCCATAGACCCAGTGGTAGTTGAGGAAGCGGCGGATCTGATTCTGCTGTTCGATCGAGGACAGGATGAACCGGTTGTTGGAGGATGCCGCGATCATGGTGTGAAAGTCGGCGTTGACCTGGAACAACTGGATGCTGGAGAGCTGCCCCGGCCGCGCACCCATGATCTCCTCATGCGACTGCCGGCAGCGGATCGCCCACTGCTTGTCCAGCTTGAAAGTAGGAGCAAGGATGCCAGCCGGCTCGATGATTGAACGGTAGTAGTAGCTATCGGCATGCGCCTGCTGCGAGCTCAGCAGTTCCACGAAGCGCCAGCCGTACCCTTGCTTGCGCTCTACCGCGCCGTCGCGCGACATGCGTTCCAGCACCTTGAGCAGCACACGGCGGCTGACACCGTACCGGCGCATCAGATCCGACTCCGAGAACTGGCGCGGCAGTTGGCTAGCCACCTGATCCTCCGCGATCTTCAGATAGAGCTTCTCATCCTCGGTCTGCTCCGGTGCGAGCTTCACTTTCGCCAGCTTGGCCTTGCGGTTGTTGACGACGTGTCCGATGCCGGGCTGGAAGCGGGCGGCTCCTATCTCCGTCAGATATTGCAGAGCTACCGAGACCGGCGTGCGCGACACGCCGAATTTGTGCGCGAGACCTTTGGCGCTCAAGGGGCTGCCGGGTTCCAGCTTCTCTTCGCGTATCTGTTCCAGGATCTGTCCGGCGAGCCGCGCCTGCAGGCGCGTCAGCTCCGTCGATGTCTTGCTCGGCATGAGTCGACTGTTCCAGTGACTGTTGACTGCGGTGGAGTATGCCATGCACGACCATCGCTTTGAGCCGCGCGGCGGACCCTGGACACCGTGGGCCTATCGTGGCATGCTTTTTTGGTTTATAAAAGACATGCCTCAGGCACCAACTGGAACAAACATGAAGCATCGCCTTTACCGGCTGGCGTTGGCAGCCTGCTTTGTCTTGGGGAATCACGTGGTCGGCGCTGCTTCCACATCTTCCGACTGCAGCGCGCCGCTTGCCGCCGCAAAAAGCGAGAAGCGTCTGTTGATCTATTCCAACGTGGCCGACTACAACTGGAAGCCGATCCTGGATGCATTCGCGCGCCGCTACTCGTGGATCAGGGTGGAAACGCTCGACATGGGCCCGTCAGAGGCGTTCGAGCGGTACTACGCCGAGTCCGCCGCCGGCAAGTCCTCGGCCGATCTGATCGTGACTGGCGCACCGGATGCCTGGCAGCGCTTTGTCCAGCGTGCGCAGGTCGAGCCCTATAGCAGTTGCGAGGCGGCCTCGTTGCCCGCCTGGAGCATGCCGTTCGAAGGGTTGTACACGTTCTCCACCGATCCGATGGTCCTCGTGTACAACAAGGTGTTGCTCGGGCCGAGTGAGCGACCCGGTAGCCTCGGCAATCTGGTGGCGATTGCCGAGGCGAATCCGCAGCGTTTCAAAGGAAAGTTCGCTACCTACAATGCAGCCTCGCACTCGTTCGCGTACGTCATTCACTGGACAGTCGTCCATCAGCAGGGAGAAGCCGGCTGGAACACGCTGCAGCGTCTGGCCCCGTTTACGCGTCCCGAGGCGGGTGGTAGCGCCATGGTCGAGAAGGTGACCACTGGGGAGTACGTCGCGGCGTTCTATGTCTCCGGTGTTGCGGCGTTTCCGAAGCTGATGAACACCAAGCTCGAGAAGCTGGTCGGCTGGAGCTTGATCGGCGATGGTACGCCGGTGGTGACGCGAGGCATGGCCATCACCAAGCATGCGGCGAATAAGAATGCGGCGCGGCTGCTGCTCGACTTCATTCTGTCGCACGAGGGGCAGGTCGCCGCCGCGCGTGGCGGCATGACGCCCTACCGCGAGGATGTACTGGATTCCGAGGTGCCGTTCTTCACATACCGCAAGCTGAAAGCGCATCTGGGAGCGCCCCGCAACACGATATTGACGACCTATCATCCGGGATTGATCGAGGAGCGAGAGGCATTCCTCGATCGTTGGGACGGGTTGTTCCCGATGAAGAAGTGAGCGGGTCCATGCGTGACTCGCTGCCACGAGCGCTCGTCATTCAGTATCTGGTGGCCGCGGCGACGCTCCTGCTCGTCGCCGCGCCGCTGCTGCCGATCCTGCTGCAGTCGTTCTCCGACAGGCCGCTGTATGACGGCGTGCATATCCTGTCGCTCGACAACTACCGCAGGCTGCTGACCGATCCGCATTTCTACGCGGTCACCTGGAACTCGCTGCGTCTTGCATTCTGGACGACGGTCATCGCGCTCGTGCTCGGCGTCGGCATGACGCTGCTGATCGAGCGCACGAACATTGCGTGCCGGCGCTTGCTGCGAGCGCTGATGCTCAGCCCGCTCTACATCTCTCATCTGGTGATCGCCTTCGGGTGGTTCGTGATGTACGGGCCGTCGGGCTACGTCACTCAGTTCTTCAGCAACTTGCTCGGCTACATCCCCTGGAATCTGTATTCCATTGGCGGCATGTCGGTGGTTGCTGGCACTGCGCAGGCATCGCTGGTCTATCTCTTCTGCTCGAGCTCCGCGGCGATGGCGGACTCTTCACTGGAAGACGCCGCGCGCTCGACAGGCGCAACGCCGATGCGAGTGCTGTGCTCGATCTCGTTGCCGCTGATGCGACCGGCGATCATCTACAGCGCGCTGCTGAATTTCATCGGCTCGCTGGAGATGCTCTCCGTGCCGCTCGTCTTCGGACGTCCAGTCGGCTATGACTTCTTCACCACGTATCTCTATCGCGAAGGGCTGCATCCCGCCTCGCCCGACTACGGACTGGTGGGCGCGGCCGCCGCCATGTTGCTGGTCCTGATTTCGCTGTTGCTGGTGCTGCAGGGCCGGTTGCTGGCGCGCTCGTCGCGCTTTATCACCGTCAAGGGCAAGGCCAGCAGACCGAAGCTCACCGACATCGGCAACTGGCGTGTGCCCGCGTGCGCACTCTTGTTGTGCTATCTCATCGTCGTGCTCGGCGTGCCCGTCTTGGGGTTGGCACTGCGCTCGTTTACCGCGTTCCTGACGCCGCTGATGGCTCCCTGGGAGTTGCTGACGCTGGACAACTATCGCGCCATCTTCGGCTACGAGGCGTATGTCCGCTCGATCTGGAACAGCGTGATCATTTCAGTCGTCGGCGGCGCAATCGGCGTGGCATTGATCGCCACCGTCGCGCTCGTCGTACACCGCTCCGACTTCCGGTTCCGCCGTCCGCTCGAATTCGTGGCGCTATATCCGCGCGCCATTCCCGGAGTCGTCGCCGGCCTCGGCATCTTCTGGGCGACACTGCTGCTCGGCTTCATGGCGCCGCTTCAAGGCACCATCTGGATACTGATGATCGCGTTCATCATTCGCAGCATTCCCACGGCGTACGGCGCGCTCGCGCCGGCCTTGTTGCAGATCGGGCGGGAGTTCGACCAGAGCGCGCGTTCCGCCGGAGCGGACTGGTGGACCGCCTGTACGCGAATCATCGCGCCGATCTTGAAGCCCGCATTGTTCTCGGCTTATGTGCTGCTGTTCCTCGCCTTCATGAAGGAATACTCCTCCGCCGCGTTTCTGTACGCGCCGGGGAGCGAGGTGATCGGAACGGTCATGCTGTCGTTCTGGACCAATGGCGACGCCGGACCGGTCGCCGCGCTGTCGCTAATCCAGATGGTCATCACATTTGCTTTTGTGTACGTCGCGCGACGCGTGCTGCGGAGTTCGGATCATGACTGAGTTGCGTCTGGAAGAGCTGACCAAGGCCTACGGGCGCCTGCATGCAATCGACTCGGTGTCGCTCAGCGTCGAGCGAGGTGAGTTCCTGACCCTGCTCGGCCCGAGTGGCTGCGGCAAATCGACGACGCTGTTCGCGATCGCCGGGCTCGACCGGCCGACGAGCGGCCGGATACTGGTGCGCGATCAGATCTTCTTCGACGGCGCGAGTGGTCGCTTCGTGCCGCCGGAGCGTCGCAACTGCGGGCTCGTGTTCCAATCGTACGCACTGTGGCCCCACCTGAGTGTTGCCGGGAACCTCGCTTTCCCGCTGAAGATCCGCAAGGTCGCGCGCGCGGAGCAGACGAGGCGCATCGCCCAGGCACTGCGCCTGGTCGAGATGGAGCCGTTCGCCGACCGCTATCCGCACGAATTGTCGGGCGGCCAGCAGCAGCGCGTCGCGCTCGCGAGAACGCTGGTATTCGAGCCTTCGCTGCTGCTGCTCGATGAGCCGTTATCGAACCTTGATGCAAAGCTGCGCACGCGAGCGCGTGTGTGGCTGAAGGAGTTGCACACGCGCCTCGGGCTCTCGACGATCTACGTTACACATGACCAGACCGAAGCGCTGGCGATGAGCGATCGCATCGCCGTGATGAATGGCGGGCGGATCGTCCAGCTCGATGCTCCGAACGAAATATACCGCCGCCCCGCGAACGCCTTCGTGGCGGACTTCCTCGGGTTCGGCAACCTCTTGCGCGTGACCCGCCGGGCTGCGCGGAGCGATCTGATCGAGGTGGCCCTGCCGACGGGTGATGTGCTGCTTGCTTGCGACTCCCCGCACGTGCGTCCCGGCGAGGAGGTAGTCGCGGCGGTGCGACCGGATCACGTCCGTGTGGAAGGAGAGAGCCAGGCGCCGGGCGCGGACACAACGAACAGGCTCGCCGGCTTCGTCACCGGTTGCACTTACATCGGCGGCAAGTATCAGTATCAGATCGCGGTCGGTCCCGACTGCATTCTGGGCGAAGACGAGCGTGAATATGAGATCGGAGCGAAAGTGTGCGCCGCCTTCAAAGCGGCAGACACCGTGCTCGTGGCGGCGGGCGGCATCGGCAACGGGTACTGATCGCAGCTGAATGCGTCTGTCTGCTTGGCCGCCGATGGGCTCCTGAGCCTGTCACGAAGGGCTCACCACGTACTTCTCCGCGCAAGGCGGAACTCACGATAAGTACCAACGCCATCGTTAGTACATTACAGCCCTTGTCGCGCAGCGAGTCGCGGTGGTCGAATCTCGGTTTCTCAAGAGCAAGAGATACTGCAAGGGGCTCTCCCGATACTGCGACTTCTATGAAAAGAAGCAGACCGACGTGGCAGTTGACTATCTACCTGCTAAGTAGGTGTCAGCAAACAAAGGCGCCCATCCAGTCCTTGTCGCGAAGCGCCCGCGCAACGCTATTCTGGCGAGTTGGCTGACGCGGCAGGGGATTGCGACGCCGGTGCAGCAGCCCGTCTGCTGTTGCATCCGCAGCCGGCCTGCTACTACGATGACCGCCAGGCCCGTCAGCCGGGAGCGTTTCATGCTATTCGAGACAGTGGTTTCCGGCGGCTGTCGCTCCTATCTCATCGGTTGCGATGAGACGTGCGCAGCGGCATTGATCGATCCCGAGTTGTCCCAGGCCGATCGTTATCTCGCGCTGGCCGCGCGCGATGGCTTGCGGATCAAATATCTCGTTGATACTCACACCCACGCGGATCATTTCTCTGCCACGCAACAGCTGGCGAAGCAGCTCAATGCGCCGGTCGTGATGCACGGGTCGAGTCCGGCACCGTTCGTCGATTTGCGCTTGCAGAGTGGCGAGTTGCTGGTAGTCGGCAAGCTGCGGCTGCAGGCGATGCATACTCCCGGTCACACGCGGGACTCGATGTGCTTGACGGTAGAGGATCGCGTCTTCACCGGCGACACGTTGCTCATCGGCGGGACCGGCCGCACCGATCTACCCAGTGGCGATGCCAGTGCGCTGTACGACAGTCTCTTCAACGGAGTATTGAAGCTGGATGCGGCGACGAAAGTATTTCCGGCGCACGAGTACAAGGGTCGCACGCATACCACGATCGGCCAGGAGCTCGCCGAGAATCCGCGGCTGCAGCAGCGCGATCGCGCGGCGTTCATCGAGATGATGCAGAGTCTCAATCTGACGATGCCGACGCACATCACCGAAGCGCTGCGCACGAATATGACGGGAGGCAAAACGGTCGCTCAGATGTTGGCCGAAGCGGCCGCGATCGTGCCGTTCATGTCGCTCGCCGAATTGAACGCATGCATCGAATCGAACCGGTGTGACTTGCTGGTGCTCGACGTGCGCGAGCGCGACGCTTTCATGGAAGGTCACATTCGAGGCGCGCACCATCTGCCCCGCGGGCAGCTGGAGTTGCGAGTGAATCAGGAGCTGCCGGATCCCACTCGCAGGATCCTGGTCTATTGTGAATTCGGCAGAGTGTCGACGCTGGCCACCGCCACGCTGCGACAGATGGGGTTCAAAGGCGCCGTTGCGTTGGACGGCGGAATGAAGGCGTGGCGTGAGGCAGGGTATCCGGTCGTAGCGGCATGATGCCGATGGAAAACCAGTGCAAACGGATTTGGCAGGATCGTGTACGGCGTGGCGGGAATGGAGCTGTCTCCGACGATCTTCGACAGTTGCTCCTGGGTGAGGCCCTTTCGCTTTCTTACCGCTGCGACCCCGTTGATGAGGTCGGCTTCAATCAACTTTGCTGGTCTTTGAAAGAGGCGGCTTTGCGGCCTTGACCGCTGTTTCTGTGAGAGGGGACATCCACTGTCCGCGCGGAGTGAGCACCTTGCGCGAGCCGACACGCGTCGCTTGAGCCAGGCCATTCCGAACGCTTCGGCTGGTGGTACTTCATGGCGCGGCTCTTCAGTCATGCATTGCGAGCGCGAAGCGCGACGGTCGCGACACGCTTGTGTCGCTGCGCGGGCGGGGGCGCCTGCGTAAGCCACTCTTCATCGCGCGCCAGAACGGAAACGTCGACAGCTTCGCCCCGTCGATGTCGATCGCATTGAGGAGCTCCGCGGCACGCAAGGAAACGCTGCCCCTCCGCTGTCCCCCGGTCGCGCCGAACTCAACGACCGCCCGTCGTCGGCCTCACAACCGAATGGTTTTATATGTTTCGGATTGTTGCATCTGTTGCACCGAGCGATGCGAGTTGTTGCACGGCCCGCACGTGATCAAACACGGGCCGTAGTTTGCGCCCACCGTCTGACGGGCAAGGTTTTGCTATATCAGCCAGCAACATGGGCCTCGAGCCGCCACTCGAAGGGGATGACGATGGACGATGGAAACGTTCAGCAGTGGACCGGGACAAGATGGCCGGCATCGTATTTGCAGAGTGGATCCCGTCGGCGTGCAGAAGCCGACGAGCAGGGGATCTTTGCCGTTGAAGTTGGGAGCGTACCGGGAATAGACATTTCGCATGATTTCGATGTCGGGGGCCGCTGCAGTACTTGGAGACCTGGAGTCGATAACAAGCCGCGCCGCAAGCGCTTTCATCAAGGGGATCAATGTGAAGAGAAGTCAGTTCTTGTCCCAAGCGTTGCGCTCGACCGCGTTCAGCGCCGCGTTCGGCATGATGGTCGGCCCGATGTTTCTAGCGGTGGAGACTGCCCACGCGCAGCAGGTGTTTGCAGGCGAGCGCGTGCTCGAAGAGATTACGGTGTCCGCGCGCAAGCGCGACGAGTCATTGCTCGACTCGCCGCTCTCCGTGCAGGCGTTCACGTCGCAGGAGATCGAGTCCGCGGGCCTGCGTAATCTGGAGGATGTTGCCGCGCTGACTGCCGGCATGGATTTCCAGAAGCTCGGCAACTCGCAGTCGGGCCGCTACAACAGCGCGATCCGCTTTCGCGGCCTCGAATTGCAGGTCACCACCCCCAGCAGCCAGACGGGTTCGCTGTTCGTCGACGGGGTCTACATCTTGGGCGGCGCCGCGTCGCTGCAGTTCACCGACATCGAGCGCATCGAGGTGATCCGCGGCCCGCAGGCCGCGTATTTCGGCCGTGGGACCTTCGGGGGTGCGATCAACTACGTGACGGCCGATCCGGCGAGGGAGTTCCGCGGGCGCGCCAGCCTCGATTACAGCCCGAGCTTTGGTTCTACTGGCGTGACGAGCAGCGTCGAGGGCCCTCTGGGCGAGACGCTGAGTGGTCGCCTGTCGATTGCGTCGAACAAGCGCGGTTCGATGTTCACGGCCACCGACGGTGGTGCGCTCGGCGAGGAACGCACCGACATGGCCACGGCCTCGCTATTGTGGCAGCCCACCGATGCGCTGAAGGTCAAGTTCCGTGCACTGTATGGCGAGGATAATGATGGCGCGGCATCGAGCACCTACGTGCCGTTTACCACCCACGGCAACTGCCCGATTGGCACGCCGATCACCGTGCGCACGACGACCGGCGAAGTCGCCACCACCATGCGGCGCGACCTTCACTGCGGCGAGGTGCCGGTCGTTCCGGTGAGCAACAACACCACGTTCTATACTGTCGACACCACGCAAGGCCCGCAGAACAGCTATGACATCTTGGTCGGCAACGCCGGCCTGCCGGCGACCGGCACGCCGTCCTTGGATCACTTCGGCCTGCGCTCGATCTTCCATCTTTACACGGGTTCGGTCGACTATAAGTTCAACGACGCGCTGACGTTGTCCGTGCTCCTCGGCTACAACAAGCGCGATACGACGCAGATCCGCGATGACGACAACTACGATACCCTCGGCCGCGTGACCAAGGGCTTCCTGAGCCTCGAGTCAGAATCCGCCGAGACGCGCCTTTACTACGACGGCGGCGGGCGGCTCCGCGGCATGGTTGGCATGAACTTCTTCAGCCAGGATTCTTTCGGCGATATCGACGGCGGCATTGGCCTGGTGACCAACCTGTTCGGCGTGCCGCTGATCGGCACCGCGGGCGGCGCCATCGACGCAAACCAGACCGATACGTTCGCAGTGTTCGGCGCGATCGACTACGACGTCTTCGACAAGCTAACGCTGAGCATCGAGGGGCGCTACCAGGACATCAGCTCGGAGAACCTCGGCGGAGTCTATCCGGGGCCGTACACGTCCACGAAGGCGTCGTACAGCAACACGTTGCCGCGCTACCTTCTGACGTACAAGCCCTTCGACGGCACGAACGTTTACGCGAACTACTCCGAGGGCGCGCTTGGAGGCAGTCGGAATAGCGCGTTCGCGATCCGCACGCCGGCCGAAAAGGAAGCGATCCTGGCGCTGGTGCCGGGCGTCAGCGAGGAACTCGCGCAGCAGAAGCTCTCGTCCTACGAGATCGGCTGGAAGCAGAACCTGCGCGAGTGGAATGCGTGGTTCTCGCTGTCGGCCTACTTCATGGAATGGGAGAACATCCCCGGTTCAGCGCAGATAAGCTTCATCAGTCCGACGACCAATGCGCCCGTGTCGGTTGGCGTCCAGCTGCCAGGCACTGCCGAGCTGAAGGGCGTAGAGGCCGAGATGCGCTGGCAGCCGCTCGATCCGCTCGTGCTGCATGCAATGGTGGCCTATGTGGATGCGAAGTACACAGATTTCATCAGCGCCGGCCTGAACTCCACCTTCGGCCTGACCGGCCGCAGCTACAAGCCGGATGGCAAGACGCTGCCGCGTTCGCCGAAGGAGACGTTCGCGCTTTCAGCTACCTGGACCGATTCGCTGAATGCCGACTGGGATTGGTATGTGCGCGGCGACGCCACGCACGCGGGCAAATCCTACACGGACGAAACCAATCTTTCGTGGATCGGGGCCTACTCGCTGTTCAACGGACGCGTCGGCTTTGCGCGTGGGGATAGCCTGAATGTCGAGCTGTACTGCCGCAACTGCCTGAACAAGGATGGCTGGCGCACCGGTCGACGAGGCTCCGACTGGGCCGACACCTCGCCGGTGCCGAACACCCTGGCGCGTCAAGGGGCGATCGTTCAGCCGCTGGAAAAGCGCGAGGTTGGTCTGCGTGTCCAGTTTGAGTACTAGAGGTGAAGGGTGGGCGCGCGGCTCACGCGGAAGGTAACCACGAAATGACGCACCGTGGAGCATCCGCGCTGTGTGCGCTCGCGCACTAAGAGATTAATGCGGCTAATTAGCGGCTACTCATAAGGGTGGCCCTGGTCTCGCTTTCTAATAACGGAGATTACTGTGGATCGACGCGAACTCTTGATGTTATCCGGTTCTCTGGCGGTGGGCCTCGGAGCCAGCAGCCTGCCACGGGGGGCGTTTGCGGCTACGGGCGCGACTGTGCCTGCGAGCTTCAAAGGCCCGTACATCGATCTCACGACCGGCAAAGGCAATATGCTCGCCGCAGTCCGGATTGACGCGAATCTCGATGAGAGCAAGCAGAAGTGGGCCAGCGTCAGCGGCGTGGTTGTCGGGGTGCGCGACGGCGAAGCGCTGCGTGACCTCTTTGGCTTCGAGGTGGTCTCGGTGGCGCGCGCATGGAAGCAGCCAGACGGGGTAGATGGCCAGAGCTACCGTGTCCTCCATCGCGAAACAATCCTCTATTCGGACCTCGCGACCGGCGACATTCTGACCGAGTGGCACAACCCCTACATCGACGAACGGGTCAGGGTGGTCGACGTCGTCAATGACCCATGGAACCATTTTTTTGCGGAGAACATTCGACCGCGCGGTGGGCCGGACTACGGCGGCCTCAACCCGACTAAGGAGGGCGCACTGCGGCCGTACAGCATGCGTTTCTACGACGCGGGCAATGGCATGGTCATGAATCAGACTCACGTCAACCTCTATTACCGTGCTGCCTTGCAGCCGGACAAGTGGCCGCGCGAGAGCGCCGGCCCGATGAACCGGGTCAGCGAATTCTTCACCAACGTGGTCAAGCTCGAGGATCTGCAGAACCCAGACAAGACCTCGGTACTGCATCAAGGATCGTGGATGCGCGTTACGCCATGGCTACCCTGGATGCTGATGGGCCAGGCACCCGGCCACATCCTCTACCACTCCACCGTACAGTCGTTCGACTCGCTGGACGGATTCAAGCCAAAGGTGCGCGCGCACATGGAGAAGCACCATCCACACATGCTCGAGGCACCGCCAAAGGAGTACTGGGAAAAGCCGAACCTCTCGAGTCTCGAAGTCTATGCACGCGACCAAAAGCCCGCCCCGGTGAAGACCAAGCCCTGAGCTGACCAGCGACGCCAGCCGCTTTGCGCGGATGCCGACGAGGCCCTCGTAAAGAGGGCCTCGTCAGGCTGGGACAGCTTGAGCAGGAGAACGAAAAGCTCAAGAAGATATTGTGTCCGGAACGCGACCTCGAAACGTGTGACCGCCTGGTGTCTGCAGGAGCCTGGCTCGCCCTTCTTGTTCTTGGTCGAGCTCGGCGCTGATGATCGTCGCATCGACGATCGTACCGTTGCCGATCTTGATACCGTCCCCACGTCGGCACAGCTGCCGCCGGACGGCATCGGACGGTCCGCGAGCCAAATCTCGCGGAAACATTTGTTTCTAGGGGGTTAGCGATGCCGACGGACGGTGTCGGACGCTGAGATGGTGCGGTGGAGGGCACCGCATCTGAAGCGTAAGGCGTTGAAACGCTTCAAACTATTTCTAGCCCAGTAGCCCACTTACCCCCAAAGTTCCCCCGCGCGCCTCGGTTGCCAGGCGCCGCTCGCCGTGATTGAGCCACGGCGAGCGGCTAACCACAACCTGCACAACCGAGGTGCAAGTCATGGCTGCGGAAGATTCTATCCGGTTGCCGCTGGCTGCCTATGCGCCGTCCATCGTCGGGCGGCGGGGCGGTTTGGCATGAACGACCAAGAGGTATCGGTTCGAGAGCGTCTAAACGGTCAGGGTGAGCCTGCGCAGATTAATTGAGTCATCACCCCGGGGATTCTGATCACGGTCGATGAGGCAGCACGGCTCAGTGCCCTCACGGATCGTGACCGATTCGGCGATCGTAGGGGGGCTCAGCTCGCTGGGGTTGGGTCGAGCT
>NZ_DASWVW010000006.1:0-94093 GCF_036406195.1 Steroidobacter sp. | reverse complement strand
GACGATGGCGCGATCCGGTTCACAACGCCGAACGGAAAATCATTCGATAGCACGCTGCCCGACCACACGCAGCCGCTCGGCGATTGGCATCAGTTGGTCGAAACGAACGAAGCGCAGGGACTGCACATTGATCGCCACACGACCGTGCCCCACTTGGATTGGGCCGGTTACGACCACGGAATGGCCGTCGATAACTTGCTACGCCGCTGGCGTGGCAGGCCGTGGAGAGCCCAGCCGAGCAGGCCTCAGGGTTTGACAGTGAAATTGCTGTCGTAGCCCCGGTCCCGTGGTCCGCGATGCGACGATCACTGCGTTTCCGCGGAAACGTCCGGCTTCATGCCTCGGATCTGGCGGCGCTTCAGCGCGCCGCCTGAGCCGGCAGCGGACGGAAGCCGCCGCCGAGTGCCTTGTAGGTCGCCAGCAGCGCTGTCGCCGTCTGCGTCTGGCTGACGGCGAGCTGATCTTCGGCAGTCAGCGCGCTGCGTTCCGCATCCAGCACCGTGAGGAAGTCGGCGACGCCGCTTTCGTAGCGAGCGCGAGCCAACGTCACGGCTTCCAGCGATGCAGTCGTGCTGTCCTGCAGATGAGCCTGCTTCACCTTGGCCTTCACGTAGGCAGTCATGCTCGCGTCGGTTTCCTCCAGCGCTTGCAGTACCGTCTGCTGATAAGTGGCCAAGGCGCGATCCGTGGCGGCTTCGCGCTGTTTCACGCGTTGACGAACGCGGCCGAGGTCGAACGCGGCCCACTGAATGCTGGGACCGAACGCGTATGTCTCGCTGCTCGCATTGCCGATGTCGCCGCTATCGATGGCGTCGAAGCCCCAGCGTCCCACAAACGAGATGCGCGGGAACAAATCGCCGACCGCAACGCCGATTTGCGCGGTGGCCGACGCCAGCTGACGTTCCGCCACCAAAATGTCGGGGCGACGACGCAACAACAGCTCCGGCGTGCCGATGTTTTGCACCGTCGGCAGCGTTGGCAACTTCTTGACCACTGACAGTTGCGGCAGCAGCGCTTCCGGCGACTGTCCGGTCAGCACACCCAAGCGCAGGATGCTGCTGGTGATCGCAGACTCGAAGTCAGGAATCGTCGCCAGCGTCGCGGACAGCTGCGCTTGCGCTCGCGATGTATCCAGCTGCGTGCCGCGGCCCGCATCCAACCTCGCTTGCGTGATTCGCAACGTTTCTTGCTGGTTCTCGGCATTGCGCTGAGCAACCGCAAGGCGCTGCTGTGAACCGCGCAGCTCGAAGTAGTTGCGCGCAACTTCGGCCGTGATGCTGACCTGAGTGCTGTAAACGCCGGCTTCCGCGGCCTGAACCAACGCCGTGTTTGCTTCGACGTTGCGACGGATGCGACCAAAGAAGTCCAGCTCCCAGAACGCATCGAAGCCTGCGTCGTAATAGTCCTGGTTACGAGGCAGTGCCGCGACCGGCGCCTGACGTTCGCTCACTCGCGACTCGGTGCGACCGCCCGAGGCGGTCACGGTTGGACCGAAGTCCAGGCGCGCTTCGCCACGAATCGCACGCGCTTCCCGCAAGCGTGCGGTGGCGATGCGAATATCGTGGTTGGCAGTCAACGCCTGCTCGATCAGTTGATTCAACGGCTCATCGTTAAAGGACTTCCAAAAATCCCTTTCGAGGTCCGTGCTCGAGAACTGCGCACGGTCGCTGTTCACGAACTGATCGGGTGTCGTCATCTCCGGCCGTTGGTAGTCCGGCCCGACCGCGCACGCGGCGAGCACGGCGCTCACCGCGAGTACGGACAGTTTCTTGCTCAGGCTCGACACTTGTTGTTTCAAGTTACGCATGGGCCGCTCCCTCGATGGCCTCTGGTTGCTTGCGCCCACGGATCTTCTGGATGACTGCGGCGCGTAGCAGGACGTAGAACACTGGGGTCAGGAACAGGCCGAAGAACGTGACGCCGAGCATGCCGGAGAACACGGCAATACCGATGGCGTGACGCATCTCCGCACCTGCCCCCGACGCGAGCACCAGCGGCACCACACCCATGACGAACGCGATCGAGGTCATCAGGATGGGCCGCAGTCGCAGGCGCGCGGCTTCCAACGCGGCGTTGAACGGATCGACGCCGGTCTGCTCGCGGTCCTTGGCGAATTCGACGATCAGGATCGCGTTCTTGCTGGCCAGGCCCACCAGCACGAACAAGGCGATCTGCGTGAAGATGTTGTTGTCGCCACCGGTGATCCAGACACCGAAGATGGCCGACAGCAGCGCCATCGGCACGATGGCGACGATGGCCAGCGGCAGCGTCCAGCTCTCGTACAGCGCGGCGAGCACCAGCACCACCAGCAGCACGCACAGCGGGAACACGAAGATCGAGCTGTTCCCCGCGAGGATTTCCTGGTAGGTCAACTCGGTCCACTCGTACTTCACGCCGTTCGGCAGGTTCTCGGCGAGGATTTGCTCCATCACCGCCTTGGCCTGGCCGGTGGAATAGCCCGGCGCCGGGCCGCCGTTGATGTCGGCCGTCAAATAGCCGTTGTAACGGAACACGCGGTCCGGGCCATACGTCTGCGACACCTGCACGATCGAGCCGAGCGGCAGCATCTCGCCCGCTTCGTTGCGCGTCTGCAGTTGCAGGATGTCTTCAGCCTTGGCGCGGTACGGATAGTCAGCCTGCGCGATCACGCGATAGGTCCGGCCGAAACGATTGAAGTCGTTCACGTACTGGGACGCGAGATACACCTGCAGCGTTTCGAACACGTTGTCGAGCGGCACGCCGTGTTCCTTCGCCTTGACGCGATTCACGTCGGCAAGGATCTGCGGCACGTTCACTTCGTAGTTCGAGAATACGCCCGTCAGCTCGGGCGCCTGACGCGCCTTTGCCAGTATGGTCTGCGTGGCCTTGTACAACTCGTCGTAACCCAGATCGGCGCGGTCTTCGAGCTGCAACCGGAAGCCGCCGAGCGTACCGAGGCCGTTTACCGGTGGCGGCGGGAAGGTCACGATCTGCGCCTCCTTGATCGAGCTGAGCTTGCCATTCAACTGCTTGGCGATGGCGAAGCCCGACAGCTCCGGCGCCTTGCGCTCGTCGAAGTCTTCCAGGCCGAAGAACACGATCGCCGAGTTGGGGCTATTGGTGAAGCCCGCGACCGACAGGCCCGGGAACTGCACCGCCGAGCGCACGCCCGGCACCTTCATGCCGATCTCGCCCACCTGGCGCACGATTTCATCGGTGCGATTCAACGAGGCCGCGTTCGGCAACTGGATCAGCGTGATCAGGTACTGCTTGTCCTGCACTGGAATGAATCCCTTCGGCGTGGCCTGGAACAAGGCCCAGGTCGCGACCAGCAGCAGCGCGAACACGCCCATCGTCATGCTCTTGTGAGCGAGCACGCTGCGCACGCCGCCGACGTACTTGTCGCCGGAGCGATGGAAGAAGTTGTTGAAGGCGCGGAAGAACCGGCCAAACACTTTATCCATGCCACGGGTCAGCACGTCCGGCTTGGCGCCATGCGGCCTCAGCAGCAGAGCGGACAGCGCCGGGCTCAGCGTCAGCGAGTTGATCGCCGAGATCACCGTCGAGATGGCGATGGTCAGCGCGAACTGCTTGTAGAACTCGCCGGTCAAGCCGGTGATGAACGCGATCGGCACGAACACCGCGACCAGCACCAGTGCGATGGCGATGATCGGGCCGCTGACTTCCTCCATGGCTTTGTAGGTCGCTTCACGCGGCGACAATCCGTTCTCGATGTTTCGTTCGACGTTCTCGACCACCACGATGGCGTCGTCGACCACGATGCCGATGGCCAGCACCAGGCCGAACAATGACAATGCGTTGATAGAGAAGCCAAACGCGAGCATCAGCCCGAACGTGCCGATGATTGAGACCGGGACCGCGAGCAACGGAATGACCGATGCGCGCCAGGTCTGCAGGAACACGATCACCACGATGACGACCAGCGCCAACGCTTCCAGCAAGGTATGAACCACGGCCGTGATGGAATCGCGCACGAACACGGTCGGGTCGTAGACGATTTCGTAGCTGACGCCTTCGGGGAAGTTCTTGCTCAGCTCCTTCATGGTCGAACGCACCGCGTCGGACAGCTCGAGCGCGTTGGCGCCCGGCGCCTGCGACACGGGAATCGCCACGGCCGACTGATTGTTCAGCAGGCTGCGCAGCGAGTACTGACCGGCGCCGAGCTCGATGCGGGCCACGTCTTTCAACGTCGTGATCGAGCCGTCGGGCAGGCTTTTCAGAATGATGTCGCCGAACTGCTCTTCAGTGATCAGGCGGCCGGAGGTCGTCACGTTCAGTTGATAGTCGACGTCCTGCGGAGCCGGGTCGGCACCGATGACGCCCGCGGCAACTTGCACGTTCTGCTCACGAATGGCATTCACGACATCGCCCGCGGTCAGGCCGCGGCTCGCGATGCGCTCCGGATCGAGCCAGATGCGCATGGAGTAATCGCCGGCGCCGAACAATCTCACATCGCCCATGCCCGGCAGACGTGCCAGCACGTCGCGAATCTGCAGCGTCGCGTAGTTGCGGAGATAAACCGTGTCGTAACGACCGTCAGGCGAAGTGAGGTGCACGACCAACAACAGGTCGGGCGATGCCTTGAGCGTGGTGACACCGACTCGGCGCACGTCTTCAGGCAAGCGCGGCAGCGCCTGAGCAACCCGGTTCTGCACCTGAACCTGTGCGGTGTCGACGTCCGTTCCCAAGCGGAATGTCACAGTCAGCGTCATCTGACCGTCGCTCATGGCCTGGGAGGACATGTAGAGCATGTTCTCCACGCCATTGATCTCCTGCTCCAGCGGCGCGGCCACTGTTTCGGCGATCACCTTGGGATTGGCACCCGGATACTGCGCGTTCACCACGATCGTGGGCGGCACGACTTCCGGATACTGGCTGATGGGCAGCTGCCACATGGCTATGGCCCCGATCAGGAAAATGATGATCGACAGCACCGCTGCGAAGATCGGCCGGTCGATGAAAAAACGTGCGAATTTCATAAGATTCCCCTCGAAACGGGGGCAAAAGTGTCCCCAGCACCACGGCGCGAGGCCGTGGCGAACAGGTCAACTGCAATTGGCTATGGTATTGCTGCGCGCCCGCCCTCATCGGCGGGGCGGGCGCGCCGGTTGGCTACTGAGTCACACCCGTCGATGCCAGCATCGAGCTCTGGTTCAGGCGAGCATCCATCGCTACCTTTTCGGGAGCGACGACCACGCCCGGGCGCACTCGCTGCAGGCCGTTGACGATCACGTTCTCGCCCGGCTCCAGGCCTTCCTGCACGATGCGCAGGCCATCGGTGAGCCGGCCGACCTTCACGGTGCGATAGGACACCTTGTTGTCGCTATCGACCACGTAAACGAACTTCTGGCTCTGGTCCGTGCCGATGGCACGATCGTCGACCAGCACCGCCGGATGCGAGTTGTGACCGAGCAGCTTCACTCGAGCGAACAAGCCCGGCGTGAGATAGCCATCCTTGTTGTCGAACGCGGCCCGGGCGCGAATCGTGCCGGTGCGCGGATCCACCTGGTTGTCGACGAAGGTCATCACGCCCTGGTGCGGAAAGCCCTCTTCGTTCGCCAGCGCCATCAACACCGGATTGGCAGCATCGCGCGAGCTCGGCCGGTCGCCGCGGCGAGCCAGCTCGGTGTACTTCAGGTACACCTGCTCATCGCCTTCGAACGTCACATAGATCGGATCGATGGAAACGACCGTGGTCAGCAGCGTCGCCTGAGTCGAACCGCCCGTCACCAGGTTGCCCGCGGTGACGATAGCGCGGCTGACGCGGCCGCTGATCGGCGCGGTGACGCGAGTGAATTCGAGATTCAACTTCGCGGCAGCCACCGCCGCCCGCGCGGCTTCGACGTTCGCGTTCGCTTCACGCTGTGCGTTGAGACGCTGGTCATACTCTTCGCGCGATACGGCCTTCACATCCAGCAATTTCTCGCTGCGCTCGACATCGCTGCTGCTCAGCTCGGCGCGCGCAACTGCACGAGCCAGCTCGGCTTGCGCTCTGTCCAACTCGGCGCGATATGGCCGCGGATCGATGACGAACAGCAGATCGCCTTTCTTCACCACGCTGCCTTCGCTGAAGTTCACACTTTCGATATAACCGGTAACGCGCGGCCGGACTTCCACCGATTCCACCGCTTCGAGGCGGCCGGTGAATTCATCCCACTCCTGCACGTCACGTTCGAGCGCGGCGGCCACCGAAACCTGCGGCAGCGGTGCCGCGGCTTCCGTTTGCGCTTCGCTCTTGCAGCCCTGCAGCAGCAGTGTCAGCACCGCGGCGGCGAGTGCTGGCAACACCACGGTCACGAAACGACCGGCGGGCTGGCTGTCGCGAGTTGCATTGTTCATAGAGACTCCCTTTGAACGGAAAACCGAACCTGGAAACAAAAGAGGCAGTGCGCGGAGCACTACCTGACTGAGGCGCAACTGTAGGCGCCCGGCGCAACCCGACAAATCGGGTTGAGTGCACGACATTGATGAAGTCGAATCAGGAATCACGCCGCGCTTGCCCAAACCTGTCAGGAATTGCCCAGAACACTGGCCGGAAATCGGCGGTCCGGCTGTGCCAGCGCGTTGGTTATTTCGATATGCCCGTCCGAAAATCCAACGTGCGGGGCATCCACTCGTCGCCAGATTGCGATAAGGGTGCAATCGCGGCAGTAACGTCGCAGGTCATGAATCGTGACAGGGTCAGCAACCGATGGTCGTCGTGCATCATTTGAACAACTCACGATCGCAGCGCGTGCTGTGGTTGCTCGAAGAGCTGGGCGTTGCTTACGAGATTCAGCGTTACCAGCGTGATACCCGGACCATGCTCGCGCCGCCGGAGCTGAAGAACGTGCATCCATTGGGCAAATCGCCGGTGATCACCGATGACGGCCGCGTCATCGCCGAGTCCGGCGCCATCGTCGAGTATTTGGTGGAGCGCTACGGTGACGGAAGACTGGCGCCTCGCGCTGGGACGGATGAGCGATTGCGCTACACCTATTGGCTGCACTACGCCGAGGGCTCGGCCCTGCCGCCGCTATTGTTGAAGCTGGTGTTCGATCGCATCGAAAGCGGCCCGATGCCGTTCTTCGTGCGCCCGGTGGCCCGAGCCATCGCACGGCAAGTGAAGCACAGCTTCATTACGCCCCAATTACAGCTGCACCTGGATTATCTCGAAGCCGAGCTGGGACGCAGTGAATGGTTCGTTGGCAATGAATTCACGGCGGCGGATATTCAGATGAGCTTTCCGCTGGAAGCGGCTGCTCTTCGTGGCGGCTTGGACCGGAGTCGGTCGCGGCTGTATACATTTCTACAAAAGATTCATTCGCGCCCAGCCTATCAGCGCGCGCTGGAGCGTGGCGGCCGATATGACTTCGGGCCCGTTCAGAGATCTTGAATCGCGCCGTCGCGTCGCTGCGCTACGTGCCAGAGCACGCCGCAGGGATCGTTCCTGCCTCATGCCCGATTTTGGGGAGCGTCGTCCATGAGGTCGGCTATCGCTTGCGCTCCCGCTGAATCCGTAGACCTCAATCCCTCGGCCACGCTTGCTCGATTTCGTGGTGGCTGGTTCTGACTTACTTTCCACTTACCCACCAACCGCGTGATGACCATCTCGATTCCGACGATCGCCCCGAGCAACTTCTCGACGTAGTCTTCCGGCGCATCGGAAACGGCCCAGGGTTCCGCAAAAGGCGCTTCGTTGTGCGTCGTGAGTGCTTCGAGCTGTGTGCGCAACCAATCCTTGTCCTCCACCGGCTTCAGGAAGCCATGCGCATGCACGACCGCATAGTTCCACGTCGGCACAACCTTTCCGGTTTCCTTCTTGGTGGGGTACCACGCCGGAGTGATGTACGCATCGGGACCATGGAATATCGCCAACGCCGGCGCGCCGGTCGCAATATCGGCCAGAATCGGATTGGCGCGAGCCACATGCCCGCGCAGTGTGCCGAAGGGCTCCGGGAGCTCGGCCAGATGGAACGGAATGTGGTTTGCGTCGATCCCAGCGGAGGAAGTCGTCACCAACGTCGCCAATGGATGCGCCCGGATGAGCTCGTGCATCGTCGCGACGTTCAACTCCTCGAAATGCTTGGGAAGGTACATGCCTTAATTTCCGTTCAATCCGTGCTCACCAAGATTCGCAACAATCGTAATTCCGCTGCACCGGATGCGTCCATCCTCCAGCTCAAGAAACATCGAAAAATGAGCACAGGCGCTTGCCAGTCGCAAGTGTTCCCAGCGGTACGAAGAAACGCGCGAGCGCCTCACCCGTTACGCCGCCCTCGATCGCGGAGGTAGGACCTGATCAAAGAAATATTAGCGACTTCGGTTGCCGACATTGCCATTCTCGTCGCGATTTTCAGCCCCAGCGTTCGCGTCGGCGGGAGGGTGATACCGGTAGTGACCGGTGATCGGGTAGTTGAACAACATGTCTTCGATCTCCGGACCGCCTCCGATGTTGTGCACGATCAGCGGGCGCGCTCCGTCTGGCGAGCGCCGATCTGTTACCAATCCAATGTGAGGAAGGTTGCCGGGCAGAACCCAGGTCACCATGTCTCCCGGCAGGTAGTCGCGCGCGTCGCGGCTGATCGAGAGCTGCACGCCGCTGCGGCGAAAATAGGTCTGCAAGTTCGGCACACGCCGATGATCGATGTTGGGGTCCGCGCGTGACAGGCCCCACAGCTGTGGATAGGTCGCGAAGGCCGCCTTCATGTCCTCGTGAACTCGTACTTGGAGATCCACACCAACGGATCGATACGCGCGAATGATGAGATCTGTGCATACTCCGATACTGGCCGGTACATCGCCCCCTGGATACGCAATGCGCCGGTACGAGCCGTCATAGGTGACCGACGTCAAGGTCTGCTCGACTGCCGATTGAATCAATGCTTGCGCGAAGCCTGGTTCCAATCGCGGAGCCGAAGTCGGGGCCTCGCCCGCTGCCGTAGCGACCATCGCCACCGCAAGTATCGCGAGAAGCGCTCTTCCCATTTGTTTCTATTACCCCGCTGATCCGTGTGAGATCGCACCCCTCACTTTACTACTTTGAACCGTGATCGGTCGCGAGGCTTCTTTTTAGACCGCTTCATGTCCTGCCACAGCATTGATTCGTCAGCGAGCTCACTGGTTGGCAGGACGTCCATCAAGGCTTCGCGTGCTTCGCCAGCACGTTCCTCCGGCACCATGATGGTTCTGGTGTTGTACGACTCGATCTGCAACCCCGGCCACAGGCTTCCGAAGTACCGCCCATGCACAAAGCTTTCAATGCCATGCGCTTCGAGCGCTGCCAGCGCGATCGCCAGCTCCGCCTCCGTCTGCGGCCGCAGGATTCCTACTAGCGCCATACGTTCACCGCACAGCTCCGCTGCGCTGTGCGGCCACGACTGTCAGAGCCCAGATCATGTAGGGCGTGGGTCTGACCATGAGGCTTTTCGCGGACATGGGATTACGAGATCAGCGGCGAGATGCGGGTGTGTCGCAAGGTCCGTGCGGCCGGTTGCTGGCACGAACTCCCGCCGTGAATCGTCGCATACCAAATCAAGGCGGCGCGGCCGCCACCATACGTGACGAGCGAGCCGGAATTGCCGCGGGGTCCGTGCTCACGGCACCAAGCGATGGCGCTCGTTCGGGTGTTACCTGCGGGAACAGGCCGCTCACGAATTCGATGAACGCGCGGATCTTGGCGGTCGGCTGTCGGTGCTGCGGATAGACCACGGAGACCGGCCACCACGCACCATCGTTCCAATCGTCCAGCACCGTCTGCAGAAGACCGGAGGCAATCTGCGCTTCCGCGGTGAAATTCAGAGTACGCACGAAACCCGCGCCGCTGATGGCCGCAGCCACCGCCGACTCCGGATCGCTGAATGACAAAGGTGCCGCGGGAATGATGGTGTGATCCACGCCATCCTTTCGAAACATCCAGTCACGAATCTGGTTGCTGCCGGGCCGGAACATGGCGATGCATTGCTCGGGCTTGAGGTCTTCGGGCGTCTTCGGCGGACCGCCCATGCGCTCGATGTATTCCGGCGAGGCACAGGTGACACCGCGCAAACTGCCTACACGGCGCGCGATCAGGCTGGAGTCACTGAGATTGCCGACGCGAAGCGCCGCGTCGATGCCTTCCTGCACCAGGTCGATCACCCGGTCATTCATGCTCATCTGCACCGTCAGCTCAGGATTTTGTTCAATGAATCGTGGCAAGGCGGGCACGATGATCTTGCGACCCAGGGAGATGGGCACGTCCACGCGCAGTTTTCCCCGCGGCACGCCGCGCGATTCCGAGACCTCGTTTTCGGCCTGGTCGAGCTGGCCGAGCGCCTCGCGGCAGCGTTCATAAAAACCGCTACCGAGGTCGGTCAAACTCAGCGATCGCGTGGTACGGTTAAGCAGGCGCGCCCCTAGGCGTTCCTCCAGGCGGGACACAGCCTTGCTTATCGCCGACGGGGACATACCTAGCGTCTGTGCGGCAGCGACGAAGCTATGGGCCTCGACGACACGCACGAAGGCTACTATGTCACTGAAATTGTTCATTCAACGAATTGTTTCCCTGGGGTCACGGAACCGTGACGTGGGCTCATTGTAGGCGCTCCATTGATGACCACAATGCACGAAGATTTTGCTGCCGCGGTGGTTTACCGCCATCCGAAGCTTGCTTAATGTATCGGCGAATTTCGCAACCCTTGATCAAGACCTCATAACCGGGGGATGGAACGATGTTTTTGGTGACGGACGTAACGGGGCATGTAGGCCGAGCAGTGCTCGCCGAGCTGGCCAATCAGCCCGTGGCTGTCCGCGCGCTATTACAGGAACCGGTCGATCTGCCGATCAAGGCGCCCAACATCGAGGCGGTTCGCACCGATCCCGAGGACCCGACCAGTCTGCAACGCGCGGTCGAGGGTGTCGAGGCCGTTTTCCTGGCCTCGGGCTATTCCCCACACATCGCCGAGGCCCATCTCAAAGTCGCCAATGCGGCCAAGGCGGCCGGCGTCAAACGCTTCGTTCAGCTGTCCGGTGTCGGCGCCAATCCGCAAATGTGTTGTGCGCGCATGCTCCGCTGGCTGGGTCAGGCCGAAACCGGCGTTGCTGCCTGCCCCGACGTGCAGCTGACCCGCCTGCGCCCGACTTACATGCTGCAGCTGTTGTTCGAGTTCGCCCCCTCCATTGCCCAGCAAGGCCTGATTGCCGGCCCGTTCCGCTCCACTCCCTGGAGTTGGGTCGATGCCCGCGACGTGGCTGCGGTTGCGGTCGCGGCTTTGAAAGATCCTTCTCATGCGGGGCGCATCTACACGGTGACGGGTTCGGAGTCGCTAAGCTTTCCGCAAATCGCTGACAAGCTCAGTCATATTCTCGGCCGCCCGGTGCGCTACCAGGACATCACCGCGAACGAGGCGCGCGGCTGGCTGCAAGGCAAGGGCCTGTCGCCGGTGATGATTGAAGCCAAGCTCGAGTACTGGGATGCGTGCGCATCCAACATGCTCAATGTCGCGCCCAACTCTGTCGTGCAGGACATTACCGGCCGGCCGCCGCGAACCCTCGAAGAATTCGTGCGGGACTACAAGGCGCGCTTCCTGTCCGCCTCCGCCGCCTGATTCCCGGATCTCAATCTCCACCAAGACGCGCGCCTCCGGCATCAGCCGGGATGCAGGCTTGTTACCAAAGCGCCGCAGGGATCGCGTCGTCGCACGGGGTGGGGCTGCCGTCAGCCATCATTTCTTTCAACACCTGCGCCATCTGCATGCCGTAGAGATCAGCTGCCGGTCCGGGCGACACAGCGCGCTTATGTGCGGCCAGCGCACAAGCGCTCCAGACTTGCACGTTGCTCGGATCTTCCTTCGCCAGTTGCTTGTAGCGTTCGGCGATCGCGTTCGTCTCGTCGTTGCTGGCTTTGAGCTCGACGCTAGCGGCACCGCCGACGCGATGTAGCTGCGAGGGTGCCGCACCTGGCTGATGCGGTCTGAATGCTTCGAGCGTGCGACCGTCGATGACGCGCAATCCATAAACGATATCGACGTTCGAATTATAGAAATGCCAGACGCCGTCGGAGTGCGCTTGGTAACGCGAGACTTTGTTGGGCTCAGTGACGACGAGATCCGCGCCGTCGCGCCTGGCATCGATCGAGTAAGTGCCTCCTTCCATCACATAGGTGCCATCGACGAATGCCGCGGCGCCTGCGCCAGGCGAGGACGAATAGGATGACATCGAATCCGCAGAGCTATCGCGGAATTGTTGAGCGAGGGCGGCACTCTGCTGTTGCATGCGCAGCTGATCGAGTGTGCGCCCGGTTGCCTCACCGAGTTGCGCGTCGGCGCTGCCGCCTCGCGCCTGCGCTATCGATAACTCCTGGCTGAACGTTTCCGCTGCGCCCAGCATGGCGCCGAAGAGCTCGGCGCGCCGTTGCGAGCGCTCCGCTCTGGCGAGGGCCTCGGCGCGGTCGCGCTCTTGCTTGTCGCGTTTGGCCGCCATGCGGATCTTCGGCACCTGCTCGTTGGGCACGGCCGAGAGCGTCCAGGTCCGCTTTGGATCGAGGGAGAAGTCCGTCATGAACTGTAGTTGGCCACTGCTCAGCAGCTCGAGGGAATTCGCAGAGCGCATGCCGAGCGTTCGTTTCGAAACGAAGCTGACCTTGCCGTTCGCATCGACTGCACCGCGCGCATCCCCGTTATAGGGAGGCGACCAGCGCAGGATCAAACTGCCATCGTCGCGCGATGCATGGATGAAGATGGCGTACAGCTGATCGTCATCCAGATAGTGACGAAGCTCGTAGAGCACCTTGCCGGGAATGAGCCAGCCGAAGCTCAGCAACAGCGGCTTGGAGCCCGCGTCGCTGCGAAACGACTGACCTGCGACGTCGACATACGCGCCCCACGTGGAACGTTGCGGGGGAGCGAGCGGCTCCGGCGGAACCGCGAACACCTTGTACGAATAGTTGCTGGCAAAGGTGGCTCCCCAGTGCTCCACCGTGTCCGCATCGATCAGCTTGACGGAATGAGCGCCGAACGACACCTCGCCCGCCTTGCCGATCTTGCCATGCCTCGTACCTTCCATTTTGCTGCCTGCGATGGTGGCGATCAGCCGGCCAGGCTTGCTGTCGGGACGAAGCGTGATGGTGCGCAGTGTTTGCCCCTCGGTGGCGGGTGTCATCGGTCCATATTTCCAGACTTCGACGATTTCCTTGCCTGGCACTGACCAACGCACTGAGATGTCGTAGTACCCGCGCCAATCGCGTCCGACGATGCGGGCGTAGTCGCCCCAAACTGCGACATCAGCAAGGGGATCCGCGGGAGCGGAAGCAGCGGAGACGGCGGTGCTGACCGATGTAACTAATTGGCCCGCCGTGCTCGATGCCGTCGCCGTCGAGGACGGAGCCTCGATCAGCGCAAAGCGTGAGTATTGGGTTGCTGCGGCCAGCGACACGATCTGGCCATCCTTGACCTTGGCGCGGCGAGTCTCGAGATAGCCGTCCTCAGCGAGGCCGATGAGCTGGGCCGCTTTCGTGAGGCCGCGGCCGATGTACAGGACCGCGCCGTCGGGTTGAATCGTGCCGTCCGAGGTGCCACCGCCGAGATGCGGCGCTGATAAGACCAGCTGGCCCGGGCGGGCGCCCAGCGTGATTTTGTGGGTGAACGCAACGGTGCCGGTGGCCGGCGTCGTCCACTGTTCGAGGATTTCCTCGCCGGGCCGGCTCCAGCTCCAGGTCAACCGATAACCGCGCTCGCCTGCTTGGCGCGACGTTCCAACGAGCTGACTATAGACTCCCCACAGTGCTGGGTCCGCTGGCGGCACCGAGGATTCATCGCCATGCGCCGCACCGCCGAGTGCGTACGACGCACAGCCGACCAGAATCACGAGCCATCGAAGCATCACACGCCCAGTCGTGGAAACCAACATGCATCGTAGGCAAACGACGGCGGAGGGACAGGGCATGCATCGCAGATGCCGGCGATCTGAGTCGCAGAGCGAGGTAGTTCCTCTTATCCCCGAGCCGCGTTGACGTGCTTCGGCTGAAGCGGAAGCTGATTGGCGCCGCTCGACCCGACGGCCGCCATTTCAGCTTGGACTCGGCCGTTGAACTTGGCCAGTTGAACTTGGCCAGTTGAACTTGGCCAGTTGAACTTGGCCAGTTGAACTTGGCCAGTTGAACTTGGCCAGTTGAACTTGGCCAGTTGAACTGGGCCGTTGAACTGGGCCGTTGAATTTGGCCGCTAGCGGTTGAAGCCAGGCGTCAGGCCGGGTGACACCGAGATTTCCACGCTGCGCTGATCGTTGTCGACGGTGGTCAGGCTCACGGGCCGTCGCCACACTTTCGCGACGTACTCGAGCACTCTCCTGGCACGCTCCGGATCCAGGCCGCGTCCATCGTTGACGTGGTCGTGGACCAATTCGAGCTTGCCGTCGACGTGCACGCGACCCGCGCTCACTCTCGGCGCGCCAAATCCGTATTTCGGAGCGAGCAGCGCTTCGTGGAGGGCCGGCAAGTCCATTTCCTGAACGGTCAGGGTGCCCGTGGCCGGACCCTTGTAGCGGAACAGCTTCAACTCGGTGGCCAGCTCCTGTGTAAGGTGATTGCGTACGAATGAGAAGTCATCGTCTTCGGCCATGATCCGTCGCGCGGCTTCCAAGCCCTGCGCTGCCACGATCTTCTCCCAGATCGAGAAGCCCAGATGATAGGGATTGGTGGACAGTGCGACGTTTTCGCCACTGGCGGTCGGCCGTACCACGTCAGAATGACACTTGATCGCATCGACATAGGCAGCGGGCGGCAGGAAATCCGCCTCACGCAGCAGCCGTGCGTGCCAGTACGAAGCCCAGCCTTCATTCATGATCTGGCAGGCGAACACCGGATAGAAATAAAACGATTCTTCACGGACCGCGAGAAAGATGTCGCGCTCCCAAGGTTCCATTTCAGGCGCGTATTGAGCGATGAACCACAGCAGGTCGCACTCCGGGTGCGGCGGAATGGGCGCCTTCTTGGCCGGGCCGCTGGGTGCGGGACGCGCGGTGTCCGGCCCCAGTGCCGCGAAACGTTTGGCGAACTCGTCGTTCGCCGGTGGGCTACGTTCCGGCAGGGTTTCCGGATAACGCTGCCGTCGCAAACCTTGATCGATATCGACGTGCTGTTCCAGCGAGAGCGCGGCATCGAGCACGGTTTCCACTCGCTCGAGGCCATGCTCCTCGATGGCCATTGCGATCTGGCGTGCATGTGCCGCCGCTTGTTCCACGATGTGCTCGCCGACCTGCTCCTGGCTGCGCCGGAACAGCATGTTGTTCGCCGAGAAATCGGCATGGCCAAGCACGTGCGCGGTGACGAGAACGTTCTCGGCGGCGCTGTTGCTCTTGGCGAGATACGCGCGCCCGGGATTGCCCGGAAACACCACCTCGAACAGGCGCGACAGCCCCATGCGGTGCTGGATCAACTGATAGATGTAGCGCACGCCGAACGACCAGTGCGGCATGCGCACCGGCAGGCCGTAGATGGCGATCTCGGTCATGAAGCTTTCCGGCACCACCTCGAACTCCACGGGGTGGTACTTCAATCCCTGCGCGCGCGCCAGTTGCTCGATGCGCGAGATGTGGGATTGCCAGTCTTCGGTTGCGGTGGTGGTAGGCATCGACGTCACGAACCCTGAGATGCGTGAGTAAAGAAGTGCCGCACGGCATTCCAGATGTCATCGGTACCGCTGACGCGATACGCGCCGACGCTATCGTCATCCCGGGACAGATCGACGAACAATCGGCCGATCTCGCTGTCCGGCATGGCGCCGGCCAAGGGTGCAACCTCCAGGAAGCCGCAGTAGTTGCAGTCCGCGGCCACTTCCTCCAGCGCAACCTGCGCCTGCGGTTGATCCGAAGGGAAGTTCTCGCCGTCGGAGGCGTAGAACAGATAAATGTTGTACTGACTCGGGCTGTAACGCTGGTCGATGATCTCGCGCACCTTCTTCAGGCCGGCCGATGCGACCGTGCCGCCGGTGCCCGTGACCTTGAAAAACTCGTCCTCTTCGAATTCCCAGGCCTCCGAGGTGTGCGCGACGAACACCAGGTCCAGGTGGCGATACTGCCGGCGCAGGCCCTGGATGGCCCAAAAGAAGAAAGTTTTGGAGATTTGTCGCTCTCGTTCACCCATGCTGCCCGAGACGTCGAGCAGCAGGATCACTACGGCTTGCATGGCCGGTTGCTCGCGCTTGGCGAGCTGGCGGTAACGCAGATCGTCATCGGTGAAAGACGGCGACTCGGCCCCGCTGGCGGCTTGCACGCCACGGCGCTTGATCGATTCCTTCATGGAACGGCGGCGATCGAGGCGCGAACGCGCCCCGCGCCGATCCCAGCCTTCGCGGGTCCAGTCGTCCTCTTTGGCACGGCCGGCTTTCGCTTCCAGGTTCGGCAACTTCATTTCTTCCCAGAGCCAATCGACGATATCGTCGATGCGGAACTCCAGGGTGTATTGCACGCCGCCGTCTTCGTTGCCGCCCTGGCCGCGTTGATTGTCGGAATCCTGTTGCGGCCGGCCGATGCGGTCGCCGGGCTTGGCCTGCCCCTGGCCGACGCCTTGCTGCTCGTTGGAGTTGCGCAACCGGAAACGATAGTGCTCCAGCATCTTTACCGGCACACGCACCGTGGAGGCGCCACCGGAGAGCACATCGGCGCCAGCAACGACTTGCGGCAGATGCTGGCGTACTGCTTCGCGCACCTTGTCGTTATGACGCAGCCAGTCTCGCGCGCCGCGCGAGAAGAGGTCGTACCAACCGGCCTCGCCCGGGCTGCGACTGCCGCCACCTTTTTCGGTATCGGTGGTGCCCGTTGCGTTGTCGCTCATGTCGCTCGCAACCCCCGTCTCAATCGGCCCGCTCGACCGGGCTCATTCAGCAGACTAACTCCTGACAGCTCGTCATGGGTGCCTGTTCAGCGAAAGATCGGCCCGAAAAAAGCGCACGGGGTTACTCCTGTCTCACTCCTGTGTCATTCCTGGGCCAGCAACGTCGTCACGTAGCTTAGCGCCTCCTTGGCGCTGTGATCGTCATAACCATACTCCGACGTCAGGCGGTCCTGAACCGCGGAAATCTTCTTACGGGCTTCGTCGTCCGGCCGCGCCGCCGACGTTACGAGCCGCAATACATCACGACGCTCTTCGAACAGATACTGTTCGATGGCTTCGCGCATGCGCGCATGGCTGTTGAGGGTGAATTTCTCACCAACCTTGTATGCCACCATGGCCTTGCGCACCACTTCCTGGCGGAACGTCAGCTTGCCCGATTCCGATACCTTGATCTTGTCCTCCACCGAGCGCAGGAACCGCTCGTCGGCGGGACGCGATTCGCCGGTGATCGGATCGGTCACTTCGCGGTGATCGAGCGAGGCCTCCACTTCGTCCAGGTACTTGTCCAGCAGTTGTTGCGCTTCGTCCTCGAACGAAGCGAACAGGGCGCGATGCACGTCCTCCTTCACCCAGCGGTTGTAGAAGTCCTTGCGCGCCAGTACCAGATAATCGATCCACAGCTTCTTGGCCTTCGCATCCATGCGCGCATCGGTTTCGATCGAATCCTTGAGCGCGAGCAGCACTTCCATGCTGGTCAGGCTCTTCTTGTCGGTGCGCGTGATGGCATTGGAAATCGAATTGACGATAAAGCGCGGACTGACACCTGTCAGACCTTCCTCGGGCGCTTCTGCGCGCAGCCGTGTGATTTCCGTTTCCGGGAAACCTTCCACGCTCTCGCCCGCGTACAGCCGCAACTTCTTCGACATGTCGAGGCCTTCGCGCTCGGGCTTGTACAGGCGCGTCAGCACGGCGAACACCGCGGCCAGTTTCAACGCGTGCGGGTCGAGATGCACATCTCGAAACGCCGGTGCAGCGGATACCAGCTTGTTATAGATCCGCGCTTCCTCGAGATACGACAGCGTGTAAGGCACCTTGACGATGACCATGCGGTCGAGCAGCGCCTCGTTCTCCTTTTCCTGCAGGAACTTGTGGAACTCCGCGAGGTTGGTGTGCGCGAGGATGGTTTCGTCGAGATAGATCAGCGGGAAGCGCGACACCTTTACGTTCTTTTCCTGTGTCAGCGTCAGCAGCAGATACAGGAACTCACGCTTCACCTTCAGGATTTCGATCATCTCCAGCACGCCGCGGCTCGCGGCATACACCGCGCCCGACCATGACCAGGCGCGCGGATCGCCTTCATCGCCATATTGCGCGACTTTGGACAGGTCAACGGAACCGACCAGGTCCGCGAGGTCAGCGGTGGTGGGGTCGTGTGGCGCGTAGGTGCCGACACCCACGCGTGCGGCTTCGGAAAGGAAGATGCGCTCGACCGGCATGCGCAGGAAGTCGCCCTCGAACTCGCGCTCCAGTCGATCGCGTGCCCAAGGGCTCAACTCACCTTTGATCTCCACGCCATATGTATCGCGGAACTCACCGCGCAGGCTGGCGGGAATGAGATTCAGTGGCGATTCGTGCATCGGCGAGCCCTGCAAGGCATACATGGCGCCTTCGTCGGTATGGCTGTATTCCTCCAGGCCGCGCTTCAAAAGAATGGCCATGGTGGATTTGCCGCCGGACGGCGGACCTAGCAGCAACAGCAAGCGCCTGCCGACATCCGATCCCGCGGCCGCCGCTTTGAAGTAGTCGACGATGCGGCCGAGCGGCTCGTCGATGCCGAACAGCTCGCGCTTGAACAACTCCTTGGCGCCGCCGTCACCGGTGGTGGCAGTGCCACCGTTACCGTTGCCGTTGCTACCCGGAGCGTTCTTGCCGAACCAGTTGAGCATGTCCCATAGATATTCGTGGCTGCTGCGAGCCAGCTGCCGCCCGTTGCCAGGGACAATGGTGCGAAGGAATTCGCCGAAGGTACCCGACCAGTGCTGCGCACGGTGGAACCGGCTGTAGGCGCTCAAGGCCTCGACGAAGCTCTCGCCGCGTTGCGAGCTTCCTCTGGGGCTGTCTGACTGCATCGAACCGCCCTCCAATCAGCAGACCTGTGGTTACAGATGGATTGGATCTGTTTCCGAGTCTGCAGTTCTATATACCCGTTACGACAGTACGCTCCTGGGTGCAGTTCACACTGTCCTCAAGTTTCACACTGTCCGAATTCGTGACCAGCATACTCCCGCACACGCGCGAAGGTGCCATGCGAAGGTGCAGGGGGTGACACTCTTCATCGCTCCCATTCGTCAGGGCGATTGCTGACAACCCTACACTCAAAGACTGATCCATGGCCGAACATGTTCCGTGAGCGTGTGCGCCACGTAGGTGCGTGCCGCGGTGGCATTGATCTGGAAAGACCGCCGGCGCCGACCCATGGAGAACAAAAATAAAGAAGAACCGCTCAGCTCGCGGAACGCGATGCTGGAACGCGCTTAAGTTGCGCATCTCACTCGCTTGAGTGCGGAACATGACTCACTGATTACTCTCTTCGCGCCAATCTTGCAATGCGATTCATGCTGATTTGGTTGCATGGCGCGTGCCAGCTCCCGGCGAGTCCGTGCGCGGTCGCGGGGTTGGAACTGGCGAGATTCAGGACGGGTTCAGGGCCGCGGGCGTTGCTCGCCCGCGGCCCTGTTCACTGCGACTACGCGGCGGCGTCGACCTGAGCCGAGCTCAACTGGATACCCAGCGCTTCGCGGATCACATCTTCGACGCGTTCGCAGAACACGAACTCGACATCGTCGCGCACGCTCTTCGGCACGTCCTCGAGGTCCTTGCGATTGCGTGCTGGCAGCAGCACCTTGCGAATGCCAGCACGATGCGCGGCCACGGTCTTCTCCTTGACGCCGCCGATCGGCAACACCAGCCCTCGCAGGCTGATCTCGCCGGTCATCGCCAGGTCGCTGCGCACCGTCTTGTTGGTAAACAGCGAGACCAGCGACGTAAACATCGAGACACCGGCGCTCGGGCCGTCCTTCGGGATCGCGCCGGCCGGCACGTGGATATGCACGTCGCTCTTGTCGAACAACGTCGTATCGATGCCCAGCCGTGCCGCTTGCGACTTCAGCAGCGACAACGCTGCCTGCGCGCTCTCCTTCATGACATCGCCGAGCTGGCCGGTGAGGATCAGCTTGCCGTTACCCGGCACACGCGTCGATTCGATGAACAGGATGTCGCCACCCACCGGCGTCCATGCCAGGCCGGTCGCCACGCCCGGCACGCTGACACGCATGGCCACTTCGTTCTCGAAGCGCGGCGCGCCCAGGATGCCGGGAAGATCGCCGACATCGATCGTCTGTTGGGTTATCGAGCCTTCGGCAATCTTCACCGCGACGTGACGCAGGACCGAGCCGATCATCCGTTCGAAGTTACGCACACCGGCCTCGCGCGTGTGATCGCGCGCGATCTGGCGAAGCGCGTCATCGGTGATCGATGCCTGCTCCGGCTTCAGGCCGTTGGCGTCGAGCTGCCGGCGCACCAGGTAGCGCTTGGCAATCTCGACCTTCTCGTCCTCGGTGTAGCCGGTGAGCTCGATCACCTCCATACGATCGCGCAGCGGGCCCGGAATGGTGTCGAGCACGTTGGCGGTGGCGATGAACACGATCTTCGACAGGTCGAACGGCACGCCCAGGTAGTTGTCGCGGAACGTATTGTTCTGCTCGGGATCGAGCACCTCCAGCAACGCCGCGGACGGGTCGCCCTGAATGCCGGCGCCGAGCTTGTCGATCTCGTCGAGCATCAGCACCGCGTTTCGAGTGCCGGCCTTGCGCACCGACTGCACGATATTGCCGGGAAGCGCGCCGATGTATGTACGGCGGTGGCCGCGGATCTCGGCCTCGTCATGTACGCCACCAAGACTGACGCGGGCGAACTTCACGCCCAATGCGCGCGCGATGCTCTGACCCAGCGAGGTCTTACCCACGCCCGGCGGGCCCACGAAGCACAGGATCGGGCTGCGGCCCTGCGGATTGAGCTTGCGCACGGCGAGGTACTCGACGATGCGTCGCTTGATCTTCTCCAGGCCATAGTGATCCTCATCGAGCACCTTGCGGGCATGCTCGATCTCGATCGACTCCTTGTCGAGCTTGGACCACGGCAGCTGCACCATCCAATCCAGCCAGGTGCGCAGCATCGAGTATTCGGCGCTGGCATCCGACATGCGCTCGAGGCGCTTCAATTCCTTCTCGGCCTGCTCGCGCGCGTCATCGGGCATCCCGGCCTTCTGAATGGCCTCTCTGAGCTCGGCGATCTCTTCGCCGGCCTCGCCCTCTTCGCCGAGCTCCTTGCGGATCTGGCGCAGCTGTTCGCGCAACAGCACTTCCTTGTGGCGCTCGTCGATGGCATCGCGCGTCTTCTCTTCCAGCTGCCGCTGCAGACGCAACACTTCGATGCGCTTTTGCAGCAGCTCGCTGACGCGCTCCAGCCGCACCTTCAGATCGAGGGTTTCGAGCAGCTCCTGCTTTTCGCTGGGCTTCACGTCCATGAAGCTGGCGACCAGGTCGGCGAGGGTCGAGGCAGATTCCACCGCCTGGATGGCGTTGGACAACTCGGCCGGCGCCTGCGGCAGCAGACCGATGGCTTCGGCGGAGAGGCGCTTCAGGTTGAGCGCACGTGCCTCGACATCGCTGCTGACACTGGTCGGATCGGACAAGTATTCGACGCGCGCCACCATGTACGGCAGACCGTTCTGCCAATCGAGCACACGGAAGCGGCGCTCACCCTGCACGACCAGGTGATGAGTGCCATCGGCACCGGTCACATAGCGCACGATGTTGGCGACCGTGCCGGTCGAGTACAGATCGCTGCCGGTCGGCGCCTGCATATCGGGGTCGTGCTGTAGCAAGAAGCCGAGCTTGCGATTGTTGCGCACGGCTTCCTGCGCGGCCGCGAGCGAGCGGTCGCGATTGATCGCGACCGGCACGACCGTGCCCGGGAACAACACCAGGTTGCGCACCGGAATGATGACCAGCATGTCATCGGTGATGGTGTGCACGCCCTGCTCGTCGCTGTCGAGCGGCTGAGAGTTCTTGCGAGTTGAGTCGGTCATTAGTGAGGCTCCGCGCTATCAGCGTTGTGCCAGTCGAAGGATCAGGCAGCCATTGGCGTACACCTGTTCCAACAATTGATAACGTCCTTCGGGCAGCGCGATGCGCCGTTCGAAGCGACCATATGGAATTTCCAGCCGGTGAACCCCGGTGGCACGGCTGGTCACCGGCAGGGCTCGCGTGGCGCTGATCAGCAGCAGCCCGCTATCGGTGCGGACCTCGATGTGCTCGGCGGCAACGCCGGGTAATGCCACCGCGACCTGGACCTCGTTGCCATAAGCGAGGATGTCGACGGGCGGTTCCCAGCGAGGCTCGGCGGCGACCGTGCGGCCAAAGCGAAAGAACTGGCGCTGCAGCTGTTGAGCTCGCTCCAGCATTTCGCAGGCTTCGGCCCACATCCAGGACGGCGGGTTACGCATGGCCATTGGGTGATTCCGTGTGGTTCATGGCGGATTAGGTGGGGTCGGGCAACGGACTATCAAGAACACCTGCCCCGGAACATTGCCCGGAACGGCGCCTGACAGGAGCAGTAAACTCGCGCCGCCGTCCTTCAGATCCCCGACCGACCCCAATGGCCAACCGCTTCGACGCCCGCTTCTATCAACGCTTCTATATGAATCCCCGCACGCGGGTTACAAGCCGGCAGGAGATGGCCCGCCGGGCCGGCATGGTGGCAGCGCTGGTCAAGCAGCTGGAGCTGCCGGTGCAGCGGATTCTGGACGCCGGCTGCGGGCTGGGCTGGCTGAAGCCGCCGCTGTTGAAGGCCTTCCCCGGGGCCAGCTATGTGGGACTCGAGGTCAGCGAGCATCTATGCACCGAGCATGGCTGGGTGCACGAATCGCTGGCGAAGTACCGGCCGCGCGCCCGTTTCGATCTCATCATTTGCTATGATGTGATGCAGTACCTGTCCGATCGCGAGGCGGCGCAGGCGATGGCGAATCTGGCACGCCTGTCACGCGGCGCCCTGTACTTCCATGCGCCGACACTCGAGGACTGGCGCGACAACGCAGACCTGTCCACGAGCGACAGCGACATCAACCTGCGTAGCGCAAGCTGGTATCGCTCGCGCCTCGCGCGCCATTTCGAGCACGCCGGTTTTGGTGTCCATGTGCGCCGAGGCGTGCCATGGGGGCAGTGGGAACTGGAACGCAGCGAATGAGACAGCTCGGCGCTGGGTAGGCTTCTCGATGGCAGCTGCCTCCGAGCGAGCTCGGTGGATGCGTAGGCTACTTAATAACGGCTACCTCGGTGACCACGCGCGCCGTCGGCTCGGTGTTATTCCAGAATGGGTCCGCGTCCGGGTCCGTTCCCCATCTCCCATCCAGCAACTCGATGAAGCTGCGCACCTTCGTCGCCAGATAGCGACGCTGTGGATAGATCAAATAGATGCCCAGCGAGCCGGCATCGTAGTTGACCAGCACCTGTTGCAGCGTCCCGGCCTTCAATTCCTGGTGCACGTTGAAAGTCGGCTGCAAGGTCACGCCATGACCCCGCAGCGCCGCTTGTTTGAGCAACTCGTTGCTGCTCGCTCGCAAGGTGCCCAGCGCCTGCACCACCGAGTTGCGGCCATCGCGTTCGAAGCGCCATTGCTGGGAAGACGGCGCGTTGTCGGTGAACGCGAGGCAGTTGTGATGAAGAAGATTCTCCGGGATCTCCGGCTGCGGATTCTTCCTCAGATAAGCGGGTGATGCGCACGCCACCAGCCGCGACGTGGCGAGCTTGCGCGTCGTGAGATTGGTGCGCAGATGGCTGCTGGCGCGCACCGCCAGATCGAAACCTTCCTCGGCCAGATCCACGTAGTGATTGCTGACCGTCACTTCGAGCCGGACATCGGGATGACGCGCCGAATAGTCGAGCAGCACCGGCCCGACATGCGACAGATCGAAGGCGCCGGACACACAGATCTTCAATGAGCCTCGCGGCACGGTGTTGTTGGCACCGGCGATGGCTTCGGCCTCTTCGATGTCCTCGAGGATCTGCACACAGCGCTGGTGATAAAGCTGACCGACGTCGGTGAGGCTCAATGAATGGGTGGAGCGATTCAGCAACCGCGAGCCCAGCTCCTGCTCGAGGTGGCCGATGTACTTGGTCACCATCGGCGCGGACACACCCATGCGGCGCGCCGCCTCTGCAAAACTTCCTAATTCGACCACCCTTGCCAATGCCACCATGCAGGTGAACTTGTCCATCTTTCTTTCCCCCCAGGAAAGATTCCATTGCCCGAAAGGCATCGCTCGCGATCGCAGCGAAATCCGCTTCGCCCGGCAGCAATCGACGAGGCTCCATTTTTCACGGCGCGCTCACGGCTGGCCCAACAGCGTGCTCACGCCAACCCGCTAATTTCTGCGCATCACAAGCGGATTAGTGCATTTGCAGCAGTGCGAATGCAATAACGATGCGACGGTGTGGTTGCCGCACGAGTAGTGCGATGCAGGCGGTTGGGGGCGATTCATGACTGGCGATTCATGAATGTCATTCCCTTCGCCGCGTTTATCGGCCGCGATGCTTTGGACACAGTAGCGCCACGGAAAAAGCTGCCAGGGCGCGAGCGCGTGGCAAGCGACGCAAAGCCGAAGGGCAACGCGAACGGGAAGGGTACGGTCATGTTGGCAACGAAAAATATCGAATGGATGGCCCAGCTGCGCTGGGCGACACTGGCGGCGTTAGGCACCGCTGCGTTGGTAGTTGGTGGCAATGAAGCGCAAGCGCAGGCTGAAAGCGACGCCGCGGGTTCGTATGACTTCATACCAGCCATGACGGTCGATAGCGCTGTCCGCGATTCAGCCAGTACCGCTCGGAAGATCGCCGATGAGACAGCGACTGTCGAAAAGCCTGACAGTGTCCGGGACGCCATTGCCGAAGTGGTGGTGTCCGATCAACGACTCGGCTGGTTCGACGGCGTTGATGCGGTGCGCGTGCAGATCGACAACGACCTGTTCGCCGGCGACAACCAGGATCGCGACTACACCGGCGGCATGAGCATCACCATTTCCGGCGAACGCGCCCGCGATGGCCTGCTGTCGCTCGATCCGTTGCTGCGCCGTCTGGATTCGCTCAGCGTCGAGGAGCGGGACGCCGAAGTTCATTACGCGCGGCAGTTCGGCCTGATGGCGTTCACGCCCAGCAACACCTTGGTCGACGAGGTGCAGCCCGACGATCGGCCGTATGCCAGCCTGTTGTTTGTTTCCAATGGCCGCGTGCAGGTCGATGCGGACGACCTCGGTGTCTGGACCAGCAGCCTGACCATCGGTGTGCTCGGCCTGTCGGTGTCGGAACGTTTGCACAGCGCGGTGCATGAGCTGGTCGGTTCGGAGGCGCCGCGTGGGTATGATTATCAGATCTCCGCGGGCGGCGAGCCGACCGCGCGCTACACCCTCGCTCGACAGAAGCTGTGGATCGCCGATCCGAATGGTCGCATCGATGTGAAAACCACGGTTCAGGGCAGTGTCGGATTCCTGACCGAGGCCAGCGCTTCCATCTCGATGCGCGCCGGACGCTTCAACTCGCCCTGGTGGGGTTTCGCGGCCGAGCTGACGGATTACATGTCGGCGCCGGTACCGACCGAGAGCTATCGCGGCGGCCGCGAGCTCTATGTGTTCCTCGGTGCTCGCGTCAAAGCGCGCGGGTACAACGCGTTCCTACAAGGCCAGTTTCGCGATAGCGATGTCCGCTACACCTCGGACGAGGTGCAGCCGCTGCTCGCCGAAGCGTGGATCGGCGTGGTTACGCAGATCCTGGACCAGACGCAGCTCAGCTATGCCCTGCACTACCAGACGGCCGAGCTGCGCGACGGTCCGGCCTCGCGCGATGCCCTCTGGGGCGCGGTACAGCTGACACACGTATTCTGATTGTTTGTTTCTGATTTGTTGTTTCCTCGGCCCCCCAAGCCCCTGCAATCGGCCCACTTCGGTGGGCCTTTTTTTATGGCTCGGCGGCGAGGAATCTACTTGGAGCGAGGCAGGCGCACGCCTTTCAGGCCCGTGTGCTGAGTACGGAAGCGTTGTGGTTGGTTGGCGCCAGTCCGCTTGTCGGGTGCAGCCGCTTTCGGTGCCGAGGTCGCGACGGCTTGACGGCGCGATCCATTCGGCATTCGCCGGCCTTCATGCGCGTCGCCCGTGCCGAGCGGCTGCCAGGCAGGAATCAGATGATGCTTGCCCGGCCCAATGAGATCCGCGCGCCCCATGCGACGCAGCGCTTCTCGCAGGATGGGCCAGTTGTTCGCGTCGTGCCATCGCAAGAACGCTTTGTGCAACCGGCGCACCTTCAATCCCTTCGGAATGTGCACGGCCTCGCTGGTGTGCGTTACCTTGCGTAGCGGATTCTTGCCCGAATGCCACATCGCCGTGGCCGTCGCCATGGGCGAAGGCAGGAATGCCTGCACCTGGTCGGCGCGGTAGCCGTTCTGTTTCAGCCACAGCGCCAGCTCCAGCATGTCTTCATCGGTGGTGCCCGGATGGGCGGCGATGAAGTAGGGAATCAGGTACTGCTCCTTGCCCGCTTCCTTGGAGAATTTCTGGAACAGCTCCTTGAAGCGGTAATACGTGCCGACGCCCGGCTTCATCATCTTCGACAACGGGCCTTCGCCGATCGCCTCCGGCGCGATCTTCAAATAGCCGCCGACGTGATGCTGAACCAGCTCCTTCACGTATTCCGGCGATTCCACCGCCAGGTCATAGCGCACGCCGGAACCGATGAGGATCTTCTTGATGCCCGGCAATGCGCGCGCACGCCGGTACAGATTGATGAGTGGCGCGTGGTTCGTGTTCAGGTTGGGGCAGATGCCCGGATACACGCACGAAGGTTTACGACACGCCGACTCGATCTCGCGCGACTTGCAGGCGAGCCGATACATGTTTGCAGTGGGCCCGCCGAGATCCGAGATCACGCCCGTGAAGCCCGGCACGGAATCGCGGATGGTCTCGATCTCCTTGATGATGGAGTTTTCGGACCGGTTCTGAATGATGCGGCCCTCGTGCTCGGTGATGGAGCAGAAGGTGCAGCCGCCAAAACAGCCACGCTGAATGGCAATCGAGAACCGGATCATCTCGTAGGCGGGAATCTTGTTCGTGCCCTTCTGCTCGCCATAGATGGGATGCGGCACGCGCCGATAGGGCAGCTCGTAGATCGCATCCATCTCTTTCATGGTCAGCGGGATCGGCGGCGGGTTCAACCACACGTCGACATTGCCGTGACGCTGCACGAGCGCCCGCGCATTGCCTGGATTCGATTCGAGATGAAGAATGCGAGACGCGTGCGCGTACAAGACCGGATCGTCGCGCACCGCTTCGAACGACGGCATGCGAATCACAGACTGCGCGCGATCTGCCTTTGGCACGTGACGGTGAAACTTCACCACGCGCGTCACCGGTTGCTGGGTGGCCGTGCTGCATGCTGGCGCGCTAGCAGTTGCGGTGTTTTCGGTCGGCGCGCCGGCCGTCTCGCTGATAACAGCGGCGGGGCCATTCGCTGCTGCCGCCATGGCCGCCTTCGACCTGGCGTCATTCGCCGCGTATGGATCGACCGGTGGATTGAGCGGTCCCGGCTCGTCGATGGTGGTCGAGTCGATCTCGGTCCAGCCATCCGGCACTGCCTGTCGCACGAAGGCCGTGCCGCGCAGATCATTGATCTCTGCGATCGACGCGCCCTTCGCCAGTCGATGCGCGATCTCGACGATCTGCCGTTCGCCATTGCCGTACACGAGCAGATCCGCTTTTGCATCCAGCAGCACCGAACGCCGCACTTTCTCCGACCAATAATCGAAGTGCGCGATACGGCGCAGGCTCGCCTCGATGCCGCCAATGACGATGGGCACATCGCTGAACGCTTCGCGGACCCGCTGGGAGTACACGATCACCGATCGGTCCGGCCGCTTGCCGCCTTCACCGCCCGGTGTATATGCATCATCGCTACGAATGCGCCGGTCCGACGTGTAGCGATTCACCATGGAATCCATGTTGCCGGCGGTGATGCCGAAAAAAAGATTCGGCTTGCCGAGCCGCGCGAAGTCTTCCGTTGCACGCCAATCGGGCTGCGCGATCATGCCGACTCGGAATCCCTGCGCTTCGAGCACGCGGCCGATGATGGCCATGCCGAAGCTCGGGTGGTCTACATAGGCGTCGCCGGTGACGATGATGATGTCGCAACTGTCCCAGCCGAGCGCGTCCATCTCCTCTTTGGACATGGGCAGGAACGGAGCGGTCCCGAAGCGGGACGCCCAGTACTTGCGGTAGGAGAACAATTCGCGCGGTGCAGGCTGCATGGGAAACAGTCGATCACGATCCTGGGTGGCGATCCTCGAGCGGCGGCCGAAGAGCCGGCGGGAAAAGGGGCCGCATACTACGCTATTTCTTTGGGCTATTTCCTCGGGCTATTTACGCGGCAATCTGGCCCGGCCGGGTCCCACCGCCGGTGCCAGCGCTCTCCTACGGGCCGCGGCGCTCACCGTGGACACGTAAGGCGAATCCCTATCGAAGAAGCGCCACGGCTTCTTGGCCCAGTCACCCGCATAGTCCACGCCAATGCGGGGGGCGCGGGCAACCCTCGGCGGCCGATATCGGGCCGGCTTTTCCAGCCACAAGGTATCACCCAGCAGATCCGCGCCGTTCAGCCCACGATCTATATGTAGGGCGCGACACAACAGGCCCGGCCCATGGGTCGTGCTGGTTATGCCCTTTACTGGCTCCAGGCCCCGCAATAGCACCGCGTGGGGTGTGCCGTCCGCTGCCGTCACGATGTTCAGGCAGTTCCAGAATCCATAGATCAGGTACACATAGGCGTGTCCTGGCGGCCCGAACATCACTTCGGTCCGCTTGGTCCGGCCGCGGGATGAATGGGCGGCCAGGTCGTGCGGCCCCTTGTACGCCTCCGTCTCGACGATGCGGCCGACTTGCTCGCCTTCGGGCCCGGCGTGAACCAGGTGCATTCCCAGCAGGTCGCGTGCGACCAGCAGGGTTTCCCGTGCATAGAAATCGCGGCTCAGTTTGGTGGCGGGCATCCGAACATTATAAGAGTGAGCAATTCTGCGAATGGTTCGGCGTCGCAGCGACGGACGGCGAACTCAAGCCAGCCGCGACGGTACATATGAAAGCGAGCGAGGCGAACGGCGGCGATTTCGACATCACCGTCCAGCAGATGCAGCCCGAACATTTGTTTTACTGGCGCCGGCATCAGGGCGCCCTGGTGGGATCAGGCGATCGAACGCCTGCGTGCCATGGTCGAGAAAGAGTGAGGGGCCGAAGCGGACGGGGGTGTCAGCCGGCCGTGTCGTACTGGCTCGGCCAATGCCCGTGCATGTGCATTATGTCGAGCTCCACCAGGCCTTTGGCCAGATCCGCCGACTTGAGCTTCATGCGCATGAATTCGAGCGAGTCGCCGCGCTCGTAATAGTAGAACACCGAGCTGCGGTGCTCGTCGCGGCTGGCTCGGGGGATCACGAACTCGTTGAAGGCGGTTTCGTGGACCAGCGGGCCACAGCTCAACTGCGCGCCGCTGAACTCGACCACGATATGGGCTGCCTCGAGGTCGCTGCCGTCCACGATGCTCTTGCAGGTTATGCGGAAGCGCGGCGGCAGGGCTGCCGCGCTGGGTAGAACGTCGAGGGATGCGCCGACCCGCAAGCTGATGACCTTGCGGGTGCGGTCGACCCGCTGCGAGTCAGCGACTCGGACGGTGGGGGAATCGCGATACACGATGCGGCCGGGACGTGCTGGGGCACGAGTGGCGGTCGCCGGCAGGTGCTGGCGGCGCCAATACACCGCGCCCAGGGCGATGAAGGCGGCCATCAGGCCGACCGCGAGCCATAACTGTTGCAGCACGTATGCCATTTCACATCGAGCCAGGCGGAAGGACCATCCCTGACCTGTTATCGGCAAGTCATCCGCGGAACTGATGTGACCGGCTCCGAGGTCCTGACACTGTTCTGGTCGAAGTGGCCGCGACCCTTCGACACTGCGTGCCGAGTGTCTGGAAGACATGGCGAAAAATCGAGCAACTACGTCACAGCATTCAGGTCGTTCGCAGCGCCTCGATCGGCGTGATAGATCGACCGGCAGCACATGAGGTCGAGTGGCGGACGGTCCCATGGAGGACATCTGCTACAGTTACCGGTCACTTCAACCCATTGACGGAGATCGGAATGTATACAGTTTCGCGACCCGGCCGGTCGCTATCGGCGCTGATCATCTCCGCCGCGCTGCTCACCACGCTGGCGGCCTGTAGTCCCAAAGAGCCGAAGCCGGTGCCGACGCCCGAAGCGGCCAGCCCGGTAAGTGCTGAAGCCCAGACCGCCTCGGCGCAGATCAGCGCCGACTATCTGCGCGACCAGATCGCCACCTTCTCGGCCGACGAATTCGAGGGCCGCGGTCCCGCCACGCCGGCCGATACCAAGGCCCGCCAGTACCTGGTCGAGCAATTGAAGCAGATCGGCTTCGAGCCCGGCGGCAGCGATGGCAGCTACGAGCAGCCGTTCGACGTGGTCGGCGTCACCGCGCAAATGCCCAAGCAATGGTCCTTCAAGAAGGAAGGCAAGACCGCCTCGTTCAAGTGGTGGGATCAATACATCGCCGGCAGCGGCGTGCAGTCGGACAAGGGCGCCATCAAGAACGCCGAGGTGGTGTTCGTGGGCTATGGCATCCAGGCGCCCGAGTTCGGCTGGGACGATTTCAAGGGCCAGGACCTGAAGGGCAAAGTGCTGCTGATGTTGAACAACGATCCCGATTGGGACCCGCAGCTGTTCGCCGGCGACACGCGCCTGTACTACGGCCGCTGGAGCTATAAGTATGAGAGCGCCGCACGCCAGGGCGCGGCCGGCGCCATCATCGTTCATACCACGCCTTCAGCCGGCTATCCGTTCCAGGTGGTGCAGAGCTCCTGGACTGGCGAGCAGGTTGAATTGCCGGCGAGCGGCGAGCCGCGCATTCTAGTCAAAGGCTGGCTCACCGAAGAAGCTTCGCGCGAGCTCGCCAAGCTGGGCGGGCAGGATCTGGATCAGCTGATTGCGGCGGCGAAATCCAAGGATTTCCAGCCGGTGCCGCTCGGCGTCACCACTTCGCTGGAGTTCAAGAACAAGATCAATCGCTCCAGCACCGGCAACGTTTATGGCGTGTTGAAGGGCAGCGATCCGAAGCTCAGCGACGAGTACGTCATCTACACCGCGCACCACGATCATCTTGGCGTGGGCGAGCCCAACGACGCAGGCGACAAGATCTATAACGGCGCCATGGATAACGCTTCGGGCGTCGCGCAGATCCTCGCGATCGGCAAGGCGTTCAAGGCGCTGCCGCAGCCGCCCAAGCGCTCTGTCATGCTGTTGTTCGTTGCGGCCGAAGAACAGGGCCTGCTGGGCTCGAAGTTCTACGCCGAACATCCGACGGTGGCGCCCGGCAAGATCGCCGCGAACATCAACGTCGACGGCGGCAACATCTGGGGCCGCGCCAAGGACATCGTGTTTATCGGCAAGGGCAAGTCGACCATCGACGATTACGTGAATGCGATCGCCAAGCTGCAGGATCGCGTCGTGACTGCCGATCAATTCCCGGATCGCGGTTTCTTCTACCGTTCCGATCAGTTCAACTTCGCCAAGATCGGCGTGCCCGCGCTGTATCTCGACACCGGCACGGACTTCATCGGTAAGCCGGCGGACTGGGGCAAGCAGCAGCACGCCTTGTACGAGGAGAAGCACTATCACCAGCCCTCGGATGAGATCGCCGCGGACTGGAACTACGACGGCATGATCGAAGACGCGCAGTTGTTGTTCCATGTCGGCAACAACGTCGCCAATGCTTCGCCCGCCGATGCTCCGAAGTGGCTGCCGGGCGATGAGTTCGAGGCGGCCCGCAAGGCGGCGCAGGCGGAGCTGGCCACGCAGGCCGAATGAGATACGGCTGAGGTCAGAGGACGAGCGGCGTCTCGGGCGCCGCTTCGTCCCTCATCGCGCTAAGATCCTGCCTTTCGCGCCGCGGACCTGCGGCCGCCAAGGAGCGACGGGGAGGATCATGCCGATGAATTCAAGGTGTTCCATAAGAAGCATCAGCTCACGTCTGGCGATTACGTTGGCGGCCGTTGTCGCCAGTGTGGTGGCGCCGGCCCAGGCCAAGACAGTGAAGCCGCCATTGCACGGGCAGCATTGGGTGGCCGTCACTGGCAAGCCACTGGCCGCGACGGCGGGGGCCCGCATCTTCATCCAGGGAGGCAATGCAGTCGACGCGGCGTGCGCGATGATTGCCGCGACCTCCACGATGTGGGATGTGCTGAGCTGGGGCGGCGAAACGCAGGCGCTCATCTACAACCCGCACACGAGCAAGGTGATCGGCGTGAATGCGCTCGGGGTTGCACCGACCGGTGCGACTCCGGAGTTCTACAAATCCAAAGGTTACGAATATCCGCCGGAGTTCGGGCCGCTCGCAGCCGTCACGCCGGGCACACCGGGCGGCATCATGGTGATGCTCGCGGAGTACGGAAAACTCAGCCTCGCCGAAGTGCTCGCACCGGCCATCGAAATGGCTGACGGCTATCCGATCGAAGCGCAGACCGCGGACCTCATCGAAAAATGGCAGGACGAGTTGCGCAAGTGGCCTGAATCGCGCCGCACGTTCCTGATTCACGAAGGCAAGGACGGCAAGCCGCTGCCCGGATATTCACGCGTCGGTCCCGAGCCCGGTGAGATATTCCGTCAGCCCGACCTCGCCGCCACGTTGCGCAAACTGGTGGATGCCGAGGCCAAGGCGCGCAAAGCGGGCAAGAATCGCAAGCAGGCCATCATGGCCGCCTACGATCGTTTCTATAAAGGTGACATCGCCAGGGAATTCGCGCGGGGCTCGCAGGAGCTCGGCGGTTTGCACACGGCGGAGGATCTCGCCAACTGGCAGGTGCATCTCGAAGCGCCGGTGAGCGTCAACTACAAAGGCATCGAAGTCTACAAGCTCACGCACTGGGTGCAGGGCCCCTCGATGCTGCAGGCCCTGAACATCCTGGAGAACTTCGATCTGCAGTCGATGGGCTACAACAGCGCTCGATATATCCACACGCTGTATCAGTCCATGAGCCTGGCGTTCGCCGATCGCGATTTCTATTACGGCGACCCGCGCTTTCCGCCCGAGGAGCCCATCAAAGGACTGCTCTCGAAGGAATATGCACACGAGCGCGCCAAGCTGATCAACGCAGATCGCAACGATCCCGACATCCGGCCTGGCGATCCGTATCCGTTCCAGGGCGGCACCAATCCTTTCAAAGCGCAGTTGGACGCCTGGCACACCGTCAAATCCGGCAAGGACTCCAAGCCGAACCAGTGGAGTCCGACGGCGCTCGCAGAATTCGATCGCACCTTCCGGCTCGGCACCACCAGTGTCGAAGCGGTGGATAAGGAAGGTTGGGTGGTTTCCGTCACCCCTAGCGGCGGCTGGCTGCCGGCGACCATCGCAGGCAAGACCGGCATCGGCATGAGCCAGCGCATGCAGAGCTTCGTGCTCGATCCGGCCGACAATCCATTCAACGTCGTCGCGCCAGGCAAGCGTCCGCGCGCCACGCTCACGCCATCGATGGCGCTGAAGGATGGCAAACCTTTCCTCGCCTTTGCCGTGCAAGGCGGCGACACGCAGGAACAGAATCTGTTGCAGTTCTTTCTGAACGTGGTCGAGTTCGGCATGACGCCGCAGGAAGCCGCCGAGGGTGCCAACATCACCAGCTATCAACTGCGTGATTCGTTCGGTGCCCACGACTCCTATCCGGGCCGGCTGACGCTCACCAATTCCATACCCGAGTGGGTGCGCAACGAGCTCACACGCAAGGGTTACAAACTGGAATTCACTGCCAACAATTCCGGACCCATCACCGCCATCCAGATCGATGCCAGACACGGCACCTTGTGGGGCGCCGCCGCCTATCACGGCGAGGACTACGGCATCGCCTGGTAACTCCTGCTACAACCGTGGAAGGAATCGCCGATGACAACTCTCGAATCTCAGCGTGCGGTGCTCGATCCGACGTCGTCAGCAACCGATGAGGCCACGATGCGTGCCTTCGAGCAGGGCACGCTCGATCCAGCACAGTTCAGCCATCGCCAGCACCTGGCGCTCGCATGGCGATATCTGCAGCGCGACGGTTTTCCCGAGGGAGCACAACAGTTCCGCTATCACCTGCAGCGCTATGTCGCCAGCGTAGGAGCGGAGGGCAAGTATCACGAAACCGTCACCTGGGCATATCTCGTGCTGCTGAACGAGGAGCGATGCCTGCGATCTCCGCCCGGGGAGAGCTTCGAGGCGATGATCCAGCGACGAGCGGACCTGCTCGATCACCGCAACGGTGCGATCATGCGCTGCTATAGCAAGTCACAGCTGGACTCGCCGGAGGCACGGCGCGTGTTCATGCTGCCGGCCGTCCCGACAGGGGACGAGAGAGGCTAGTCATGACTTCTTTTGTTGGTGCCATCGATCAAGGAACCACCAGCACGCGCTTCATCGTCTTCGATCAAGCGGGCAACATCGTCGCCAGCGCTCAACAGGAACACGCGCAGATCTTCCCGCAGCCCGGCTGGGTCGAGCATGCGCCGATGGAGATCGCGCGCAATACCGACAGCGTGATTGAGCGAGCGCTGCAATCCGCCAGGCTCACGGCGCAGGACCTCGTTGGCATCGGCATCACCAATCAACGTGAAACCACGATGATCTGGGATCGCCGTAGCGGCGAGCCGCTGCACAACGCGCTGGTGTGGCAAGACACGCGCGTCGACCCGCTGGTTGCTTATTTCTCGGCCGAGGGCGGCAAGGATCGGTTTCGCGCCATCACCGGCCTGCCGTTGGCCAGCTATTTCAGTGGCCTGAAGCTGAAGTGGTTGCTGGACCATGTGCCGAATGCGCGAGCGCTCGCCGACGCGGGTCATCTGTTGTTCGGCACGATGGATAGCTGGGTGCTGTGGAATCTTACGGGCGGCGCCAACGGCGGGCTGCATGTCACCGATGTGACTAACGCAAGTCGCACTCAGCTGATGCGGCTCGATACGTTGCAATGGGATGACGAACTGCTCCGCACATTCTCGATTCCACGCAACGTACTGCCGCGGATTGCATCGTCCAGCGAGATCTATGGTGAGGTGGCGAGCGGGCCGCTCAAAGGTGTGCCCATTGCCGGCATCCTGGGTGATCAGCAGGCGGCGTTGGTGGGCCAGACCTGCTTCCAGCCCGGTGAAGCCAAGAACACTTATGGCACCGGTTGCTTCCTGCTCATGAACACGGGCAACAAGCCGGTGTCGTCCGTGGCCGGGCTGGTCACTACAGTGGCGTATCAGCTGGGCAAGGATCCTGCGTGCTTTGCCTTGGAGGGATCGATCGCCATCGCCGGCGCGCTGGTGCAGTGGTTGCGCGATAACCTCGGTCTCATCCAGACCAGCAGTGACATCGACGCGCTCGCGAAGAGCGTGGACGACAATGGCGATGTTTACATCGTGCCGGCGTTCTCCGGATTGTATGCGCCGTACTGGAAGGATGATGCGCGAGGCGTGATCACGGGCCTGACGCGATATGCCCATCGCGGTCACATCGCTCGCGCAACGCTCGAAGCGGTGGCATATCAAACGCGCGACGTGGTGGCGGCAATGGAGCAGGACTCTCGCATTCAATTGCAGGAGCTGCGAGTGGACGGTGGGATGGTCGTCAACGACCTGCTGATGCAGTTCCAGTCGGACATTCTGGATGTGAGCGTGGTGCGGCCGAAAGTGACGGAGACGACTGCGCTCGGCGCGGCGTATGCGGCGGGACTGGCTACAGGCTATTGGAACAGCATCGACGACCTGCGCCGCAACTGGCACGTGTCGCACACGTGGCAGCCAAGCATGAACAAGCAGGATCGCGGGCGATTGTATTCGTCGTGGCGCAAGGCGGTGACTCGCTCGTTCGGCTGGGTGGAGTAACGAGCCCAGCCTAGGACTACGGCCTCACGCCCCCGGATCCTTCGGCGAGCCTGCCACGCCTTCGTTGCGTAGCCATTGAGTCAGCAGTTTGCAGCGTTCTTCGGAGACGCCGAGGCTGCGGAGGGCGTAGTCGGTCATTTCGAGGGCGAGCTCGAGCTCGCCCATGACGGCGCGATCGACGCCCTGGCGGATGAGATATTTCAGTTCGGCGGAGCTGTGAGTGCGCACCACGATGGCGATCTTTGGATTCTTCGCACGGGCCAGCTCGAGAATGCGGCGTGCGTGGAAGCCGTCGGGGGAGGCGATGACGAGCAGGCGTGCGTGTTCGATCTGCGCCAGTTCCAACACACCGTGCGCGGTGGCGTCGCCATACACTGCGGTGATCTTGTCCGCGCGTAGTTGATCGACGACGCGACGGCTCATCTCGATCACAACATACTCGAGCCCCTGCGCTTGCAGCCCATGTCCGACGACGCTGCCGACGCGGCCGTAACCGACGATCACGGCATGATTGCGTAGAGTGGAAACCTTGCTGCCGGTCGGCACGGTGGCGAGCTTGCCGTCCTGGCGTGCAAACCACGAGATCAAGCCCGGCCGTTCGTTCACCCACCGCGCAATGGGTTGAATGGTCGCGAACGCCAACGGGTTCAAAGTAATGGACAACAGCGAGCCCGCCAGAATCAAATCGCGTCCCTCGGGCGGCAACAATCCGAGCGCCACACCCAAGCCGGCAAGAATGAACGAGAACTCGCCGATCTGCGCCAGGCTGGCGGAAATGGTCAGAGCTGTACGGGCCACGTAACCAAACGCCAGCACGATGGCAAACGCCGCCACCGACTTGCCGACCAGGATCACGAACATCACACCGAGCAACTGCAGTGGCTGCTCCAGGATCACGGATGGATCGAACAGCATGCCCACCGACACGAAGAACATGACCGCGAACGCATCCTGCAGCGGCAATGAGTTCTCCGCCGCCTGATGGCTCAGATCCGACTCCGCCAGCATCACGCCAGCAAAGAATGCACCGAGCGCGAAGGACACGTCGAACAGCACCGCCGATCCATAAGCGATGCCCAGTGCAATCGCCAACACCGCCAGCGTGAACAACTCACGCGATCCAGTGCGCGCGATCTGCGCCAGTATCGCCGGCACGATGCGCCGGCCGCCCACCATCATCACCGCAACGAATATTGCAACTTTCAGCGTCGTCACGCCCAGGCTGGTGAGCAGGCTGTTCTGACCGGCTGCGTCGCCGGTGGACGCCAGCGCCGGCAGGAACACCAATGCCAGCACCATGGCCAGGTCCTCGACGATCAGCCAGCCCACCGCGATGCGGCCCTGTTCGGTATCGAGCTCGTTGCGTTGCTCGAGTGCGCGCAGCAGCACGACGGTGCTCGCGACCGACATCGCCAATCCGAACACGATGCCCGCCGCCGTACTCCAACCCCACCAGCGCGCCATGGCCAGGCCGATCAGAGTGGCCACCGTGATCTGCACGACCGCGCCCGGCAATGCAATGGTTCGCACCCTCAGCAATGCTTCGATGGAGAAGTGCAGGCCGACTCCGAACATCAACAGGATCACGCCGATTTCCGCCAGCTGTCCGGCGAGCCCCGCATCCGCGACGAAACCCGGCGTGAACGGACCGATTGCAATGCCGGCGATCAGATAGCCCACCAGCGGCGGCATTCGCAGCTTGGATGCGAAGAAGCCGAACGCCATGGCGAGCACGAAACCCATGGCGATCAGTGCAATCAGGTCGGATTGATGGGGCATGCGCTAGCGATTACCTGGAAGAAGTCTACGAGAGCGCGAACGCAAAGCATCCACGCCGGTTGGCAATAGTAACCGCTCCGGGCGAATCGCCAATGAGTTCCCGCGCTCGAAGGAGCTATCGCACCAGCTCGACCACCAGCTCCCTGCTGTCCGCTCGCCCGCGATCATCCACCGTCCGCACCAGGTAGCGGCCCGCATGCGCCGGCTGCCAGCCGACGGCGACGCCCGGCGTGCCCGTGCCGACGTAGCTTTCATCCACGAACCAATGCAATCGACGCACCTCGCTATCCGCATTCGCCACCAGCGGAATGGTTTCACTGCCGACCTGCCCGCTGCGCACCGTATAAGTCACCGCGATGACTGGCGACGTAATCTGCGGAGCAGTGCCACTCGGCACATCGCGCTGGCATTCAGCGGGCGGCGGGGGTTGCCGCCGCGGCATTCCTGCGCGCGCGAACAGTTGTAACAGATCGGTCGGCCAGAACTCGTAGACCTCACTGCGAGTGAACTTGGGATCGTAGGGCGGGCATGCTTGCTCACCCGTTCGCGTATCCACCCAGACGCGGCGATGAATCTGGCTGACGCGAATCGGCGAGACCCCCGGGATGTACCAAGTGCTCACGACCTGCGGGCATTCCGCATTCGGCAGATCGCCCGATGCGCTGCAGACCTCGACTCGCTCCAATCTCGGTGGCTGACGATAGATCGGTTCGATCAGTTTCTCCCTGGCCGCCAGGGCATCGAGCAGCCGGAAGAACAGCGGCGCCGCGGCCTGCACACCGACGAACGCGGGATTGCCACGACCGTCGAAATTGCCAACCCACACCACCAGCACATAAGGACCGAAGGTGCCCGCGGTCCATGCGTCGCGAAACCCCCAGGACGTGCCGGTCTTCCACGCCGCCTGAACGCCGCTGCGTCGACGAGCAAACGAGTCGTCCGGTCGCGGCGCTGAGCGCAGCATATCCAGCGTCATGAAGCTGGCTTCTTCCGACAACAGACGAACACCTTCGGCTCGCGGCTCGTCGGCGAGGTAACGAATCGGCGCGAGGCGCCCGCGATTCGCGAGCATCGCATAGAGCGTCGCGGCCTCTTCCATGGTGACTTCGCCGCCGCCGAGCGTCAGCGCGAGGCCGTAGTGTTTCGCGCTGGCCATCTTCGTGATGCCGGCGCTGCGCAGAAACTGATAGAACGAGGGCGTCGACAATTGCGATGCCAGTGTCAGTGCGGGCACATTGCGCGAACGAATCAGTGCCTCGCGCGCAGTGATGGGCCCGACGAAGCGGCCGTCGAAGTTCTCTGGATTGAAGGGGCCGAATGCCGTCGGCGTGTCCTTCAGCACCGTTTGCGGATGGATCACACCCTGGTCGATGGCCAGGGCATAAATGAATGGCTTGAGCGCCGAGCCGGGCGAGCGCTTCGCCTGTGTGCCATTGACCTGGCCTTCGATCGCGGCGTCGAAGAAATCGGCCGATCCGACCAAGGCGCGCACCGACAGGTCGCGATAGTCGACCAGCATCGCTGCCGCGTTGTGGATGCCAACGTTGCTGTGTTCGCGGACATAGGTTGCGATGACGCGTTCGAGAGTTTGCTGCGTCTGCAGATCCAACGTCGTATTCACCGAATGGACGGCTGCCGGGCGTGGCCGCTGCAAGACTGCGTTCGTGAAGTGTGGGGCGGCGAATGGAAGATCACGCAGCGAGGCGTAACGCAGCGGCGTCGCGACGTATTCAGCTGCTCCAACCGCCTCGGGATGTTGCTCCACCCATCTTGCGAAGAGCCTCATGCGTGCCGCTCGAAGATCGTCCGGCTCGTCACCTTCCGGCGCTCGGCGCGCAGGCGATTGTGGGATGACGACGAGGGTCAGCGCTTCCGACAGGCCGAGTCCTGCCGCGGACTTATCGAAATAGATCAGACTCGCTGCCCCGACACCCTGGATGTTGCCTCCGTACGGCATCAGGTTCAGATGCGCTTCCAGCAGCTCCCGCTTGGAGTAACACAACTCCAGCTGGACGGCATGGACGATCTGCTCGAGCTTGCCGCTGATGGTTCGTGTGTTGAGGCCATACATCAGACGCGCAAGCTGCATCGTAATCGTCGAGCCGCCAACTCGCGGCCCGCCCGAGTAAGTCGAAACTGCTGCGCGAACCAGCGATGCGACGTTCACGCCTGGATGCCAGTAGAAGTGCTGGTCCTCGTGCAGGAGCAATGCCTCGACCAACTCCGGTGAGATGTCCTCCAGCGGCGTCCACAATCGGTACTGCTGATCGCTTGCGAGCGTGAGACGCAGCAAACGTCCTTGCCGATCGAAGACCGCGGTCGAGGATGCAATCCGCTCGGCCAACGGCTCTCGCGGCCACAGGCGAATGGCTGCCAACGTCATCGCTATGAGAACGATGACGACGGCAACGCCAATCGCCCGACGCCAACTCACGGCCGAGACACCTCGATCTTTCCCGCCGCCGACCGGCCAATCACGCTCCGGTCGTACATCGCCTCGCCATACGCAGGCGGCGTAACAAAGCGTCCAACGTTCGTCGCCTTGATCCGATACACGATCTCGGAGACATCACTCCCCGCGTGGGCATAGAACACGACGCGGTCTTCTCGCATATCCGCGTACTGCAGCGCCGCGGTCACGTTGCCGACGCACACCTGGCAGTGCCATCCGGTGAAGTTCTGTCGCCATGCGCCCGGTTCATCGGGGCTTGCTTCAGCGAAGGGTGTCGCCGCTGCTTCATTCGGCACCACCAGCTCGAACCCGCCTGGTAACAGATCGACCAGTGCGACATTCGACAGCTCACCCTGCTTCAAGCCTCTGAACTTCAGGTGCACATCCACCTGCTGTCCCATCGTGATGCTCGTGATGGGCTTGCCGTTGCTGTCGGTGTATTCGCGCAGGACCTCCAGCCCTTGCTTGATCGCTGCGGTTGGCGGCTTGCGATCGAAGCCCGACTGCTCGATCAGGTAGTAGGCATTGAGACCGCTCATGTTGGTGAACTTCAGCGCTGCCGCCTGATCCGTGAACGCGACCTGCGGGAACAGGCCATCCGGCAGCGTGAGCGCTCGAACGGTCTTGTTCTTCAACACCTCTGCGATCGCCAGGTTGCGCGCCTTGCCTTCCGTTGCCGCGGCATAAGCATCCAGCGCCAGCAACGTGGTGCCAGCCGACAGCGAATGGTAATGACCATCCGTCACCCGCTTCGCCATCGACGTAAACACGTCGCTCGGCAATTTCTCCAGACGCTCCGGGAAGTGCCGCGAGATGACGAACAACAGCAACGCATCCCGTGTCATCGAATCGTTGTACAGCTCATCCGTCGGCACATCGAAGCGCGTGCCCGCTATCAAGCTCTCGGCGTCTCGCTCCTGCCGCATCAAATCCAACGTCGCCGCCAGCCACGCCGCGGTGAGATCCTTCTCCCACTCGCCGCGATAGCGCTCAGCCAGGCGCTTGCGCGCGGCCGCGACTTCGGCCGCCATCCGCTGGCCTTGTCGCGTCAGCAGATACATCGCATAGGCACTCTGCCGCTCGTCGCTGAGATTGTTGCCATCGCGGCGGGCGACCGAGCGCAGATAGTTGTTGCCATTGGTGACCAGATCCCCAGGCACGGCCTGGCCGCGTTCGCCCGCTTCGATGAGCAGATGCTGCGCGTACAGCGAGACGAACTCGACGACGTGATCACCGCCCGGCCACAGTTTGTAGGCGCCGGCATCGTTCTGCCGGGAGCGCAGCTGGCCGATCAAGGACGAAATATTGGAGCCGTCTCGCGACTGCACGTAACCAAACTCGGGCCGCGAGGTCAGCAGCACCGCAGGCATGGTCATGCTCACGATCTGTTCGGTGCACGCATACGGGTAGTTGGACAGATACGCGACGAAGCCATGCGCGAACTGCAGTGGCAGCATCGACGCGCCCGTCTGCAACTTACGATGATGCGGATACATCTCCCGTTCGATACGAATCTCACGATCGCCTCGCTCCAGGACACCCGCGCTGAGCTGCGTCATGAACGGAGTCGCCGGCCGGACACTGAGATCGATACGGCGCTTGCCACTGGCGTTCCCCGCGCTTGCGATAAAGCTCATGTTCGCCGGGCCCGGCACATCCTTGGCGCGCAAGCGGAAGCGAACCGAACCTTCGCGTCCCTCGGCGATGTTCACTTGCCGGCGCGCCTCGCCGACAACTTCGAGGCCGCTGTCCGTTTCCAGGCTCACGGCTACGGACGCGTTCGCACCCGAGCCCTCGGCGTTGTTCGAAACGCCGACGCTCACGTCGAATTCATCGCCAGGCGACACGGTGGTCGGCGCATTTGGCGACAACACGAAGTCGCCGCGAATCACCGTGCGACTCTCATGCACGCCGACGCTATCGTCAGTGACCGCAACTGCCATCACACGCAATGTGCCGTTGAAGTAGTCCGGCACCGTGTACTTCAGCTCGCGCGTGGTCGAATCCGCATCGACGATGCCCGACCAATACACGACTGGCTTCTCGCCTTTGCGACGGAAAGGATTCAGGTGCTTGCCGAGCAACGCTTCGGCGTCGCCGCCAGGCGCGGCCGCCAATCCCAGCTGCCGGAACTCGGGCAGGATGAGATCGAGAATCTGCGCGGTCGAGACCTCCAGTGCCCGCTTCTGGAAGAAATAGCCCAACGGGTCGGGCGTCTTGTACGCGGCCACCTGCAGGATGCCTTCATCGACGGCGAACAACACCAGGCGCGAAGGCCGCGCCGTGCGATAGCGGAGAGTCAGCTCCTGCCCGGGCTTCAGTAGCGATGCGGTCTCGACCGCGACAGGATTGCGTCGCGCATCCACCGCGATCGAGAAGGGCTGCACGCCGTAAGACAACGGGCTCGTGTAGATCTCCGACGAACCTGTATCCCGCACAAACGTGACGGAGATGTATGCGTTGCCTTCGAGGCCTTCCGGCAGCGTGATTCGTTGTACCGAGCTGGTGGTCGAGGTCTTGAACCACTTCCACGCGTACACCCTTTCGCGCTCGATCGTGATCAGACCCGCACCTTCATAAGGAGCGCGAACGGACACTTCGACTTCCTCGCCGGGTGCGTAGTCGCGCTTGGAGAGGGTCAGCTCCAGCTCGGCGTTCTTCTCCAGCGTGCGTGTGACGTTGCCCTCGCCCGCCACTTGATACTCAAAGCGTGCCAGCTGCTGGCCCGAGGCATCCTTCACCACATAGGCGAAGTTGCCGGGCGCATCGGTCGCAAGCGGGAGCGAATGGCCGGTCGCGGGAATCGTCAGCGGCGTATCGCCGAGCGAAGTTTCCTTGCGACGTGACTCGTACTTATAAACGCCGTTCGCCTGACGCATCAGCACAGAGACGAAGCGCGTCTCGAGCCGCGACAGCACCAAGCTGCCGACTTCAGTGCGCTGGGCCTTTGGATCGATCGCAATCAGGTGCACGGTGCGCTTGCCGTTGCGTGGCAGGTAACCCAACTCGCCATCGGGCTTGTAACCAACCAGGTACGGCATGCTCGAAACCAGCTGCGCCGCCTCAGCCGTCACGCCGCGGCCGCCATCGGCTTCGAAGCCTTGCGAGACGAGGTGCACACGGTAGGTTGCCTTGGCGAAGCGCTGCAGATTGAGCGCGAGCGTTGCCTTACCTTGCGCATCCGTCGTCGCATCTTCGAGCCGCTCACTGAAACCTTCGCGAGCGTACTGTGGGTCATGGAACTGATAGTCCGGGTACGCACGGAATGAAGGAATGCTGGGGCTGAGCGTCAGATTCGAGACGATGCGGCGGTTCTCCGCCGGCGTGCCGAACAGATTCTCCAGTTGGATGTGCGCTTCGAGATTGTCCGGCGGCACCCAACCTTCCGCGGACGCTGCCGAGAATGTCGCCTTCATGCGCAGCCGATCCGGCTGGAAGTCGCGCACTTGCACGGTCGTCGAACCGATCAGATCGGCGCGGAACTGATCGCGCACGATGGCTAGCGACAGCGTGTATGTGCCGGTGGCCGATGTTTCTTGCGTCGGCTGCAGGATCTCGCCAAAGCCCGCGGGGCCAGGCTCGAAGGTCTCGCGTCGGATCACAGTGCCCCGTGGGTCGATGACTTCGAGGCGCAGCGGTAAGCCGGAGAGGCCGCGGCTCCAGTCCTGGTTGCGAATCAAGGCGCCGGCGCGAATTTCTTCGCCGGGCCGGTAGATGCCGCGGTCCGAAAAGATGAAAGCGGACAATGCCGCGCGATCCGCACTGCTCTGCACGCCGCCGATATCGAAGCGCGACAGATCCAGCGAGCGGTCGCGCTGATCGAGCGGCAAGAACGAGCTGTCGCCGCCACGCCGCGCCAGATAGAACACTGGCGCGCGCTCGCGCTGAAAGCTTCTCAGGTCCGGGAAGCGCACATGCCCGTCGGCATCGCTGGTTTCGGTCAGCACGGGCAAGCCGTTGCGGCCGATGATCTCCACGGATGCGCCGGCCACCGGTGCGCCGGTCGCAATGGATTGCACGAACACGTCCTGCGAGCCATCGACCGAACGTTTGACGACCATGCCCAGGTCGGTGACGACCAGCAGTCGCGCATCCGCCAGCCGTGCGCCCAACGTTGCATTCCACTCCTCCGGCGCATATTCCAGCGGACGGTCTGTATCGGGGTTCCACGCCTGTACGCGCAGCAGGAATACGCCGCGGCGATCGCCCGCGGTGTCGTCGAGATACTTGCCGAGGTCGACGGATTCGTACTGCGCTTTGCCGGGATCGCCGCCTGGCAGCCGGATCACTTCATAGAATCGTTCCGTGATGTTGGCGGATTCGAACACCCAGCTGTTGAAGCGTGGCGTGGCGAAATTGCCTCTGGTCTGCGTTACCAGGTGTTGCAGCTGACGGGGCAGCAGCCGGCCGATCTCGACACGAATGGCCGGCAGATTGCGCGCGAACAGACTCACTGTCTTCTCGCCCGACATCGAGAGCAGCGAGCCTTCGTGCAGGATGCTCAGTTCGCGCGGGAACTCCGGCACTCGCGTGAGGCGCTCGACAGTGTCGCCGAGCACGTAGCCGCCGAAGGATTTCAGGCCGGCATCGATCTTGATGTACAGGAACCGGCCGGGTGCCGCCTGATAGCGGAAGCTGTGCAGCTCGTAATGTTCCTGCTCGCCGGGAATCTGCTCCAGCTTCAGCTCGTTCTGCGGAGTCAGCACCTCCGGACGGAAGGTCGTATTGCTCCATTGATAGGGTTGGCCGGGGCTGCTGCGCTCGAATTGCGCCTGCAGCGTCGGATCCGGATGTTTCTCTGGCAACAGCCACACTTGCACCTTCGGCGGCAGATCGCGCTCGGGCACCGAGAAGGACGTGTTGATGAGCACGACCTGGTCGGGCTCGTTGCGCTCGTCGCGCACGATGTCGAGCGCGATGTTGGAGATCCTGAGACTGTTGAGTCCGGGCACTTCGACACTGGCGCTCAGCGTATCCTTGGACTCGTTGCCACCGCGCGCGGCGCGCGTGCCGGGCTCGATAGTGATTTGCAAACGCCCCGCCTTGGGCGGCACTTCGAGCTGTGCCGAATGCACGAAGGCGTTCAACTTCAGCTTGTCGTAGATGACGGTGTAGCTCGGCGCGGTCAACTCCTTCTCGATCTTGTCGTTGACCTTGTTGAACATCCTCAGCCGCACGCGCTTCTCGAAGCTTTCCGGCTCGACCGGATGCGAGAAGTTGATGCTCGCGACCACTTTCTTGTTGCCCGCGACCACCGGGTCCTGGTGGAACTCGGTGTTGCTCAGCTTGGCGACGAACGGCGGCGTCTGGAACTCGAACTGGTAACTCTCCAGCGTGACGTGACTCGCCGCGAAGTTCTTGCGCGACAGCCTGACCTCGTAGCGCTGACCGATGGGCCAGTCCGCGGCCGGCTGGAAGCGCAGGGTGCGATCGTCATCCCAGAACCACTGGCCCGCGACGGCCGGACTGATGTCGATGCCCGCTTGCTTGGGGTCGACAGGATGGCCGGCGCGTTCCAGCGTCGCGGTCGACGCCGAGAAATTCAGGATCAAGGGATTCGGTGGGCCGGGCGGCTCGCAGGCATAGCAGGTCAGACCGGGGGCGTTGACCATGAAATGAGTGAGCACGGGTTGCGGTCGATTGACGTACCAGCGCCAGGTGAACACTCCCGCGGCGATCAGGGCGACGACGCCGGCGAGCGCGAGAGCTGCGCCCCGGGGATTGGACCGGATGGAGGCATTCAGACCGGTGGCGCCCCGCCGGACGGCGCCCGTCGACGTGGCGAGCCATCCAGGCGGCTGCCAGTTCAGTTCGCCGAAGATCGTCCTCAGAACGCGCCGGAACCGTTCCATTCAGCAACCTCGTGGGTGTGCCAGATCAATGCTCTAACCGGCCAGGTCGCGGCCTTAGCCGGCATGTTGGGCGGCGATTGTGCCCGAGGCCGGGCGCGAATGTGGCAAACCCATGGCGGGCGGGCGGCGCGCGAGTGACAATGCCGCCCCGCCGGCCAGCCCGGCTCCTCGGCCATCCGCCATGAGGGCCATCCGCCATGAGTGAGTACACCGCGACTGTCTGCTGGCGGCGCCTCGGCGCAGTGTTCACCGACAACAAGTATTCCCGGGCCCACGAATGGCGCTTCGACGGTGGTGTGGTGGTGCCCGGCTCGAGCTCGCCGCATGTGGTCCGAGTGCCCTTGTCCGATCCCACTGCCGTGGATCCCGAGGAGGCCTTCGTGGCCTCCCTGTCGAGCTGTCACATGCTGTTTTTCCTGTCTTTGGCCGCCCAGCAGGGCTTCGTGGTCGACAGTTACGAGGATCGGGCGGTCGGCGTGCTGGCCAGGAACGAGGCCGGCAGGATGGCCATGACGGTGGTCACTTTGCGGCCCAAAGTGGTGTTTTCAGGCCGCGAACCCACGGCCGAGCAGCTGGCCGAGCTGCATCATCGCTCGCACGATGAATGTTTTATCGCCTCGTCGGTCAAAACCGAGGTGCGCTGCGAGCCGGTTGCGTAATATCGCTGCCCGCGTAGCATCCGCCGTTTCTCTGCCGGCAACGGCGCTCTTTCAATCTGGGACTTCGACCATTCGGGACTTCGATGACTGCGACCGCCTGCATGAACGAGACTCGTGACCTGTTGCCCGCGTCCGCCCGGCGCCTGGCTGTCTGCTGTGCCCTGCTGCTGCCGTTGCTGGCCGGCTGCTTCGGCGGCAAGTCCGGGGCGGTGTGCCCGGAGCGGAACGAACCTTACCTCGCCGCGCGCAACAATCCGCCGCTGAGAGTGCCCGAAGGCATGACGCAGCCGAATCGCTCCGAGGCCCTGATCATTCCGGAGGCCAAGGCCAGCACGCCGTCCGGCCGCACCGCATGCCTGGATGAGCCACCATCCTATTTCCGCTCGACCGGGACGACGGCACGCTCGCCGGAGGAAGTGGTCGCGAGCTGGGCGCAGGCTTGGGCAAACCGCGAGGCGGATGCGGTGGTCGCGCTCTATTCTTCCAGCTTCACCGCGCCCACCGACTCCGCTGGCAGCGCGGCCTGGCTGGAGCAGCGTCGCGAGCAGGTGGCCACCGGCCCGACGCCCGATCCGCAAGTCGAAGGTCTGCGAGTCGAGCCCGATGGCGACGACCGGCGCGTCGTGCGGTTCATTCAGAAGTTCGGCACCAATTCGTTGCGCAAGGAGTTGACCCTGGTGCGTGAGGGCGCATCGTGGCGCATCGTCGCGGAGAAGGTGGCCGAAGTTAAGTAAGAGAGGCATTCATGGCGCAGACTTCTGCGATTCGAACGGCGGCGCCGCTGCGCCTCGGCGCCGTCCGGCAAGCGATCATCGATCGCCTGGAACGCGTGATCGGCAAGTCCATCGAGACCGCCAGCCGCCGCGACATCTACGACGCACTCTCCATCGCCGTCCGTGAAGAGCTGGCCGAGCGCTGGATTGCCACCGGCAAGCGGGTGGCGCGCGCGCGCGTGAAGCGCGTCTGCTATTTGTCCGTGGAATTTCTGCTCGGACGCAGCTTGATCAATGCGCTCTCCTCGTTCGACTCGGATCTGCTCACCGAGGTGCGCGAGACACTGGAATCGCTCGGCTACGACCTGGACCAAATCGCTGCCGAGGAAGAGGACCCCGGCCTCGGCAACGGCGGTCTCGGCCGGCTGGCCGCTTGTTTCCTCGACTCGCTGGCCACGCTGGGCTACGCGGCGACCGGGTACGGCATTCGCTACGACTACGGCATTTTCACGCAAGTCATCGAGAAGGACGGCGCGCAGCGCGAAGTCGCGAGCTCCTGGCTGGCCTTTCCCAACTTCTGGGAGAGCGGACAGGGCGCCGTGCGTCACCGTGTGCGCTTCGGCGGCCAATGCCGCGCCACTCGCGAAGAACAAGGCCGCGTCCGTTATGAATGGGTCGATACGCAGGATGTGTGGGCTGTCGGTTATGACTTGTTCATTCCCGGCAATCGCAGCCCGACCGTGAATCACCTGCGCCTCTGGTCGGGACGCGCGATCACGCCGTTTCGTATCGAAGCCTTCAATCAGGGCAACTACGCCGCCGCCGTGGCCGAGCAGATCGAGGCGAAGAATCTCAGCCGCGTGCTGTATCCCGACGATTCCACGCCGCAGGGCAAGGAGCTGCGTTTCAAGCAGCAATATTTCTTTGTCAGCGCGTCGTTGCAGGACTTGCTGGGCCAGCACCTGGCCGAACGCCGGCCGCTGAAGGATCTGTCTTCGGCCATCGCCGTGCAGCTCAACGACACGCACCCGGCGTTGACCGTCGTGGAGCTGATGCGCTTGCTGGTCGATACATACGATATGGAATGGTCGACGGCGTGGAAGATCACGCGCGAAGTGTGCGGCTATACCAACCATACGCTGCTGCCCGAAGCGCTGGAAACCTGGCCGGTGTCGTTCTTCGAACGGCTGCTGCCGCGCCATTTGCAGATCGTGTATCAGATCAATCGCGATTTTCTCGAAGAGGTCAGCGCGAAGTTTCCGCAGGACCTGGATCGCCGCCGGCGGATGTCGCTGATCAACGAGGATGGCGATCGCCGGGTACGCATGGCCTATCTGTCGGTGGTCGGCAGCCATCGCGTGAATGGTGTGGCCAAGCTGCATTCCCGGCTGATGCGCGAGACCATCTTCGCGGATTTCGCCGAGCTGTGGCCCGAGCGGTTCACCAACGTTACCAACGGCATTGCCGTGCGCCGTTGGTTGAAACAAGCCAATCCGCTGTTGTCCGCACTGCTGACCGAGAAGCTGGGGTCGGCGTGGGAGAACGATCTGGAAGATCTGGAGCGGCTGAAGTGGGCCGTCGATGACGGCGAGTTCTTGAATCGTTTCCGCACCATCAAACGCGCCAACAAGGAGCGGCTGGCAAAGACCATCCATCAGCTGCTCGGTGTGACCGTGAGCGTCGACGCCATGTTCGACGTGCAGGTCAAGCGCATTCACGAGTACAAGCGGCAGCTGTTGAACCTGCTGCACGTGATCGCTCGCTATCAGCATCTGCTGGAAAATCCCGGCGATCCGACGCCGGCGCGCGTGGTGATGTTCGCCGGCAAGGCGGCGCCGGGCTATCACATGGCAAAAGCCATCATCAAGCTCATCAACAACGTCGCGCACGTCATCAACAACGATGTGCGGATTGGCGACAGGCTGAAGGTATGTTTTCTGCCGGATTACGACGTGTCGCTGGCGCAGGAGATCATGCCGGCGGCCGATCTGTCGGAGCAGATCTCCACGGCCGGCATGGAGGCTTCGGGCACCGGCAACATGAAGCTGTCGTTGAATGGCGCACTCACTATCGGCACCCTGGACGGCGCCAATATCGAAATCAAAGACGCGGTCGGCGATGAGAATATTTTCATCTTCGGCATGACCACCGAAGAGGTGATCGCGCGCCGGGCGCAGGGCTACTCGCCGGCCGATGCAGTCGCACGCAGTCCCACCTTACGGCGCGCCATCGAGCTGCTCGAGTCGGGCTATTTCACGCCGGACAACATCTTCGATTCCAAGGTGGTCAGCGACCGGCTGCTCAGCCATGGCGAGCATTTCCTGGTGCTGGCGGATTTCCACGACTACATGGCGGCGCAGGCGCGCGTCGATGCCTTGTTCCAGAACCCGGATGAATGGACGCGCAAGTCGGCGATCAATGCGTTGAGCATGGGACCGTTCTCCAGCGATCGCAGCATCCGCGAGTACGCGGATAAGATCTGGGGCATCAAGCCGGTGTTGTAAACCAGTGGCTGGCGGTTTGCGGTTGGTGGTCAGTATGGGAACCTTCATGAGCGCCACATTCTTCTTTCCGCACTATCCACTAACCACCAACCGCTAGCCACCGCTTATGACCTCCGCGCTCTCCGATCTCGATCTGCACTTGTTCGGTGAGGGCAATCATCACCACATCCATCAGAAGCTCGGCGCGCATACCGAGGTTCACGACGGTGTCGCGGGCACGCGCTTCGCGGTGTGGGCACCGAACGCGCGACGCGTCAGTGTGGTCGGCGACTTCAATGATTGGGATGGCAATCGAAACGTGATGCAGCCGCGCGGCCAGTCCGGGGTCTGGGAAACTTTCGTTCCCGGAGCTGGTCCGGGCGCGGCGTACAAATTCGAGATCATCGGCGCGCACGGCCAGCATTTGATGAAGGCCGATCCGTATGCATTCCAGATGCAGCTGCGGCCCGACAGCGCTTCAGTGATCGCGGACATCGACGGATACGACTGGGGTGACGCTGAATGGCTCGATCGCCGCCGCAACTGGGATCCGCTGCGCGCGCCCATCTCGATTTATGAGCTGCATCCGGGCTCCTGGCGCCGCTCGTGGCATCGCAAGCCCGCGTTCCTGACTTGGGACGAGCTGGCCGATCAACTCATTCCATACGTGCTCGACATGGGTTACACCCACATCGAGTTGGTGGGTGTGGCCGAGCATCCATTCGACGGCTCGTGGGGCTATCAGGTGCTCGGGCACTTCGCACCCACGGCTCGGCACGGCACGCCAAAGGATTTCATGCGTTTCGTGGACCGCCTTCATCAGGCGGGCATCGGCGTCTTCATGGACTGGGTGCCAGCGCATTTTCCACGCGACGGGCATGGCCTCGCCGATTTCGACGGCACCGCGCTGTATGAACATGAGGACCCGCGCAGGGGCGAGCACATGGAATGGGGCACGAAGATCTTCAATTACGGCCGCCACGAGGTGCGCAATTTCCTGATCGCGAATGCACTGTTCTGGATCGAGCAGTACCACATCGATGGCCTGCGCGTGGACGCGGTCGCTTCCATGATCTATCTCGACTACGCGCGCGCGCCTGGCCAGTGGACGCCGAATCAGTACGGCGGCCGCGAGAACCTGGAAGCCATCGATTTCCTGAAGCAGCTGAACTGGACCGTGGGCCATTACTTTCCCGGCGTGCTCACCATGGCCGAAGAATCGACGTCCTTTGCCGGCGTGACGCGGCCGGTGCACCTGGGCGGGCTGGGCTTTCATTTCAAATGGAACATGGGCTGGATGAACGACACGTTGCGCTACATGGCGCTCGATCCCATCCACCGCCGGCACAATCACAACCTGATTACGTTCTCGTTCGTGTACGCGTTCTCGGAACATTTCATCCTGCCGCTGTCGCACGATGAAGTGGTGCACGGCAAGCGTTCGCTGCTGGACAAGATGCCCGGCGATGAATGGTGCAAGTTCGCCAACCATCGCTTTCTGGTGGGCTACATGATGACGCATCCGGGCAAGAAGCTGATGTTCATGGGCGGCGAGTTCGGCCAATGGCACGAATGGCGCGACTATGAAGACCTGGCCTGGGCGGCGCTCCAGTATCCACATCACCAGCAGTTGCAATCCTGGTGTCGCTCGCTGAATCGCGTGTATCGCGACTATCCCGAGCTGCACGGCAGCGACAACAGCTGGGAGGGATTTCGCTGGCTGGAGGCGGACAATGCCAACGAGAGCGTATTCGCGTTCATGCGCCAGCGCCTGCCCGGCGAAGGCGGCACGCAGTTGCTGATCATTTTCAATGCCACGCCGGTACCGCGTGACAATTACACATTCGGCGCACCGGTCGCGGGCCGCTATCGAAAGTTGCTCGACAGCGACGCTGTGGAATTCGGCGGCTCGGGCTACTCGAGGCAGAGCGAAGCGCACGCGCACCAGGAGCCGTGGCGTGACTTTCCCGCGCGTATTACGTTGAACCTGCCGCCGTTGTCGGTCGTGATCTGGGCGCGCGATTGAGAATCCGTTAGAAACGGCTCATTGGGGCAAAGTCAATCAGGCACTTTCGCGATTCGCTACTTTTCATGCGGCCCCCGGATCGGTCACCATTCGCGCGATGAACGCTGTACCCGCCGACTACACCGCCGCCCACCTGCAATCCGGATCGCCCGCGCCGCTGGGTGCCACCTGGACTGGCAATGGTGTGAATTTCGCGGTCTACGCCAGCGGCGCCGCGCGCGTCGAGCTGTGCCTGTTCGATGAGAAAGGCGAACGTGAGCTCGTGCGGCTTGCCATGCCTGAACGCACCGAGAACGTCTGGCACGGGTTCCTGCCGGCCCCGCACGGCGTGCCGGGTGTGGTGTACGGCTATCGCGTCGACGGTCCCTTCGATCCTTCATTCGGCTTGCGACACAATCCTCACAAGCTGCTGCTCGATCCGTATGCGCGCGCGCTGGCTGGCAAGTTCGAATGGAATCCGGCGCTGTTCGGCCATCAGCCGGATCAGACGACCGAGCTGCTGAATACCCTGGACAGCGCGCCCTACACGTACAAGGCGCGTGTGGTTCACGCTGAATTTGCGTGGAGCGAGGATTGCCCGCCGGCAGTGCCGTGGCGTGACACCGTGATCTATGAGTTGCACGTCAAAGGATTCACCAAGCTGCATCCGGCGGTGCCCGAACGCGAGCGCGGCAAGTTTCTCGGCCTGGCGCACCCCGCCGTCGTGAACTATTTGAAGCAGCTGGGCGTCACTGCGGTGCAGTTACTGCCGGTGCAGGCGTTCGTTCCCGAGGAATTTCTCGTCAAGCGCGGGCTGGTGAACTACTGGGGCTACAGCTCGCTCGCCTGGTTCGCGCCGCATCCGGACTACGGCGTCGAAGATCCGATCGCCGAATTCCGGACCATGGTGAAGGCGCTGCACGCGGCGGGCATCGAAGTCATTCTGGACGTGGTGTTCAATCACACCGTCGAAGGCAACGAGAAAGGGCCGACGCTCAGCTTGCGCGGCCTCGACAATGCCGCCTACTACAAGCTCGACAGCACCAATCTCAGCCGCTATGTGGATCGCACCGGCACCGGCAACACCGTGAACATCGGTCATGCGGCGGTTCGCAAGCTGGTCGTCGACTGCCTGCGTTATTGGGTCGAAGAGATGCACGTCGATGGCTTCCGCTTCGATCTTGCTGCCACGCTGGGTCGCGATAACGTACCGTTCCGCACCGACGCGGCATTCTTCAAAGCAGTCGCCGCCGAGCCATCGCTGCGCTATGTGAAGCTCATTGCCGAGCCTTGGGACGTAGGTGCCGACGGTTATCAGCTCGGGCGTTTTCCCGCGGGCTGGTCGGAGTGGAACGATTTGTATCGTGACACGGCGCGCGGCTTCTGGCGCGGCAATCCCGGCATTCTCGGCAACTTCGCCGAGCGCTTCGCCGGCTCCAGCGATCTGTTTCGGACCAGCGGCCGGCGGCCGACGGCGAGCATCAACTACATCGCCTGTCACGACGGCTTCACCGCGTATGACGCCACGGCGTACGAACAGAAACACAACGAGGCGAACCTCGAAGGCAATCGCGACGGCCACAATCACAACCTGAGCTGGAATTGCGGCGCCGAAGGGCCGAGCGACGATCCGGCGGTGATCGAGCTGCGCGAACGGCAGATTCGCAATCTGCTGGCCACGTTGCTGCTGTCTCAAGGCGTGCCCATGCTGCTGGCCGGCGATGAGTTCGCGCGCACCCAGTTCGGTAACAACAATGCCTACTGCCAGGACAACGAGATCAGCTGGGTCGACTGGCAGGCCGCCGAGCGGCGCAGCTGGCTGACGGCATTCGTACGGCAACTGCTCACACTGCGGCGTTATGCGGCCGGGCTCCGGCGCGATACCTTCTTGAAGGGCGCGCGCCAGGTCGATCGTGAACACAAGGACATCAGCTGGCGCCATCCGCAAGGCCACGAGCTGACGGCCGGCGATTGGCATGATCCGAATGCACGGGCCATCGGCGTGCTGATCGGCCACGCTTTCACGGATCCTTATGGAACACCGAATGGACATTTGCTGTTTCTGTGCAATGCCGGCCAGCAACCCTGCGATTTCCTGTTGCCCGCGCCAACCACTGGCATGGTCTGGCGAACTGTGTTCGACACGGCGCGCTGGCGTGCCAACGATCTCGGCGACCGTCTCGGCGCCGGACAGAATTGCGTCGTCGCGCCGCATTCGTGCGTGTTGCTCGCGGACGGCGACGCTCCCAGTGCCATACGCAGTGGGTTCTCGCTAAGAACGTAAATGCACAACCCGATCCGCCAACTCGCCCAGTTGCACGGAATCGCGGATTCCTATTTGGATTTTCGTGGCCGGCCCAAAGAGGTCTCGGTCGAATCGCAGGTCGCGATCCTGGCTGCAATGGGCGTCAAGGCCGACGACGATAGGGCGGCCGAGGACGCCATTCATCGCTATGAAACGCAGCGTTGGACCGGGTTCGTGCCGCCGGTCGCCGTGTTCAGTGAAGGCAAGCCGATGTCGGTGCCGATTGCGGCGCCGGTGGATCTGGCGGCCAGGAAGGTCGATTGGAACGTCACGCTCGAAAGCGGTGAGCCGCGCTCGGGCACGGCACCGTTGTCCAAGCTGACGACCATCGAAGAGGCGAGCATCGATGAGCGTTCGTATCGACGCCTGTCCGTGCCGTTACCCAGCTTGCCGTTGGGATATCACACGGCTTCCTTTGCTCTCGACACAGGCTTGCAAGGCACGTTGCGCGTCGTGGTCACGCCCGAGCAATGTTTCGAGGCGCCCGCTATCGCCGAGGGCAAACGGCTTTGGGGCATTGCCGTACAGCTGTATTCGCTGCGCGCTGACGACAACTGGGGCGTCGGCGATTTCCGGGATCTACGTCGCCTGATCCGGCTCTCCGCGCCGCTTGGCTGCAGCATCATCGGTTTGAATCCGCTGCATGCATTGATGCCGGCGAATCCGGCGCACATCAGTCCCTACAGCCCCTCGAATCGGCAGTTTCTCAACGTGCTGTACATCAGCGTCGAGGATGTGCCGGATTTTGCGGAGTGCGAGCCGGCCGGCAGGCGCGTGGCCGAAAAAGCTTTCCAGGACCTGCTGCAAGAGCTGCGCGCCACCAGGAACGTCGATTACGTGCGCGTCGCGGCGGCAAAGTTCGAAATCCTTTCCTTGTTGTACGCGAGTTTTCGCGAGCGTCACCTTGCTCAGAACACGCTGCGGGCGCAGGCATTTCGGCAGTTTCAGGAAATCCAGGGTGCTCCGTTGCGCCTGCACGCCATCTACGATGCGCTCGACGGTCACCTGCGTTTGCAAGGTCCGCAGTATTGGGGCTGGCCGAGTTGGCCCGAGGAGTATCGCGAGCCGACCTCGTCGGCGGTCGAACGCTTCGCACGCGAGCGCGTCGAAGACGTCGAATACTTCGAGTATCTGCAGTGGCTTGCGGCCGAGCAGTTGGCGACCGCGCAGAGCACCGCTCGTGAAGTGGGCATGGCCGTGGGCCTGTACGGCGACATTGCCGTGGGCGCCAATCCCGCGGGATCGGAAACCTGGTCGAACCGACATTTGTATTTGCAAGGTGCGTCGGTCGGTGCACCGCCCGATGCGCTCGCGTTGAAGGGGCAGGACTGGGGCATTCCGCCGCAGGATCCCACCGAGCTGCGCAATCAGCAGTACCAGCCCTTCATCGGTCTGGTCCGCAACATGATGCGTTACGTGGCGGCGCTGCGCTTCGATCACGTGATGACGTTGTATCGATTGTGGTGGGTGCCGCGCGGGTTGCTTTCGAAGGATGGTACGTACGTCCACTATCCGCTGTCCGACCTGATAGCCATCCTGGCGCTGGAGAGTCAGCGGCACCACTGCATCGTCATCGGCGAAGATCTGGGCACAGTGCCAGAGGCCATGACCGAGGCGATGGAGCATTACCGCGCCTACCACTACAAAGTGTTGATGTTCGAACAGTTGCCCGATGGCACGTTCAAGCGGCCCGACGCCTACGTCAAGCATGCGATGGCAGTAGTCACGACGCATGACTTGCCCACGCTGCGCGGGTGGTGGGAAGGCAGTGATATCACATTGCGCGCGCAGCTCGAACTGTATCCGACAGATGAGCTGCGGCAGCAGGCTCACGATGCGCGAGTCCGAGATCGTGTCAGCTTGTTGCGAGCGTTGGTCGAGGCAGGGCTTTGGCACTGGCGTGATGGCGACCCGTTGCCGCCCTATTCCGCTGCGCTGTCTCGCGCTGTGCACGCTTTCATCGGTTTGTCGAGCGCGAATATCGCGCTGGTGCAGATCGAGGATCTGATCGGAATGACGGATCCAGTCAACGTGCCGGGCACCGATACCGAGCATGCGAACTGGCAACGCAAGGTATCCGCGTCACTAGCTGACATATTCTCCAGTGCGGACACTAAAGATATTCTTGCGGCCATGGACACGGCTCGCAAAGGTGTGAACCCGAACGGGTGAGCCGCGTTGCGCTTCTGTTATCGTGCGCGCCGCCAACGACGGGTCCACCCGTCGTAGCGACGGACCGCGGCGATCCAATAGTCAAGGGGAACATCATGCACCGCAGTCGTCTCGCTGGCTTCATCATCGATTGCAAGACCGACGATCTCGAACGGGCCGCGCAATTCTGGTCTGCCGCCTTGGGTTACTCGCTGCGTCCCAAGAGCGAGGAGAACAGCCCGATCTATCGCTGCCTGGAAACCGAAGACCTTGGCCTCCATGTCGAAGTGCAGAGCGTCGACCACGACAGCCGCGTCCACCTCGACATCGAAACGGATGACATCGAAGCCGAAGTGAAGCGCCTCGAGGCGCTGGGCGCCAAACGCATTGGCACGGTGCACACCTGGTGTGTCATGGAAGCACCTACAGGTCAGCGATTCTGTATAGTTCGACCCCAGAACAAAAACTTCGCCGCCACCGCCCACGAGTGGAAATGAGCCGGAAATTGCCGGCCGCGGCAGGGGCATACAAAGGTATTACGTTGTCGGTGGATCCATTGCGCTCTGTCGTGCGTTAGCCCCGGGCGAAAGCAAGACAGCGTGCGAGATGGACCCGCCTGGGAGGAAACAAGCATGATCTTTCGACCGAGACAGTCCGATGCCCTGCCGCTGCGTCCGCGTGTGACGCCCGATCCGGAGCGCGCCGCCGAGTTGCAACGTCGCATCGAGGCACTTCAGTACCAGCCCGAGACCGGCTTTCACCGCGATCGTCTGCAGTTCAAAGCAGAGCGACCGGTGCTGCGGCTGGTCAAGTGACCTGACGCGTCACTGTTGACGCAGCAAAAAGGGCGGTCTTTGCGACCGCCCTTTTTTATTGCCGATTTGTTTCCTCGGTCCGATCGCGCTCAGCTGACCACCCACCACACCACGCCGCTCGCCAGCACGATGCCGGGGATGACGCGCCAGACCGGCACGGGCCGCATCGCATTCATTCGCACGTTCCGGCGCCGGCCCGTCAACATCGCGACGATCAGGTTGTCCCGCTTCACCAGCAGATAAAACAAAATGGCCGTGATGTGCAGGCCGATCAACGTCAGGATCACGTTGAATACGACCTCGTGAATTTCGGCAAGCGTGCGGCTGGTCGCGAAGCTCACGAGGTGCGATAGCGGCCCTGACTCGATACCGTCGACGTCAGTCACGAACAGGCCGATCACTACTTGCGCCAGCATCAGCGCGAGCATCACCGCCACACTCCAGCCGCCCAGCGGGTTGTGACCCGCATCCCGCTGCGCTTCCCGCGATTCGCGCAAATAAGCCATCACTCCTGCTGGCCCGCGCAGGAAATGCGAGAAGCGCGCGCTGGAGCTGCCCACGAATCCCCAATAGATGCGAAAGATGAGCAGCCCCAGCAGCGTGTAGCCGCTGTACTGATGCCACTCCATCTCGTGCTCCTCGGCACTCCACCATGACACCGCTATACAAAGAACGAACAGCCAGTGCGTCAGCCGCACCGGCCAGTCCCAGACCTGGATCGCCGTTGAGTTGTCGCCGATGGCAGCGTCGCGAGAGATGTCGTGCACTATGGGTACCTCCACCGTAACCATAGCATCGTCGGCCGACGGCTCAATCCTCAATTGAGCCCCATGGGCAACTGTGTCATTCTTCGCGCAGCACTGGGTTCACGGACGAACGCTACATGTTTGATACCGACAGCGCTGCCTCGTTCGCTGCGGCATACCGCCCGCCTCGCATTGGTATCGATTCACGCTCAATGATCGTACCGGCATCTCCAGCAGGTACGGTTCCCTCGCTCGCTGCACTCGATGCTGTCGCCTCATGCTCGCGGCGAGAGCGACTTCTCTACTGATCGTTCCAACAGCTCAACCCCGGAGCACCAACATGTACGAAGAACGGCTGGCCGAACTGCGCGCGAAAGGTCTCACGGACGCCAAGAGAATAGAGCGCAAGGACTATGTCAAGAAGGTCCTCCTGGAGAATCGATGGTTCGTCCATTGCTCGACGGTCACACCTCAGCAGGTCTTGTCCGCCGGCGGACTCGATCCCGAAAAATCGGCGGAGCTGTGCTTCAAGCCGGGCGGAGTCCTGATCGGTAAGAAGCGAGGTCGACTCGTGCTGGCGTTTACCTGTGACAATGACAATGCTCCCGTTGCGGCCGGCGCGATCAAGCAGCAGGGGTATCTCGGTAAAGACATCAACAACTTCTATCCCGATGGCTATCTGTATGTATTCCGGCTGCCAAAGGGAAGCCATTACTACTCCAGCTGCAGAGAGGAGCTCGGTGCCAGGAGCGAAACGGCATTCGATTACTTGATCGAAGTGAGACGAATCAAGTGCTTCAACCAGTACAACAAGACGAACAATACGTGTGTGCTGCTTCACAACTGGATCGTCTGAAGACTGTCAGGCCCGAATCAGACAGTTCTCCGAAGCAAGCGCATCGTAGAATTGATCGTTCGGTCGTTTCCGAAGCGTGGCGTCCTGTGGGGGCTCTTGTTCGTAGGTCTGGCGGCAGTGCTGCCTTCGAGTATCCCGGCCGCGGAAGAGGAGCTGTTCGAAGCCGCGAACGATATGAAGCTAGGGCTCCCGGACTCGGTGAGGACTTCATCCTGGAAGTCGAACGCGTCACCGCTGTGCTTACTGAACTGCCCCCGCTTGGCGAGAAGCTTGATGGAGTTCACCGCCGCATCCCGCTGCGGCGCTTTCCGTACGGTCTCATATTCCGCTTCGACGCAGATATTATCCGCGTTGTGGCCGTTGCTCACCGTCGGCGCCGGCCCAGGTATTGGGCGCCTCGTGTCCATGATCGCCAGCAAGCGCCTGCATACGAAGTCTGAACCGCCTTCCGACAGCCGCAAACATGGAACTCAGTGAGTGCGCAGTCGGATTGAAAGCTGACCATGAAGTGGGAGCGGGCAAGAGATAGAAATCTCGAGGACGGGGTCGAGACGGGAAAGACCAGGAAGAATAGCCGTGCACAGCCCGACTCGTGCTCGTGGTGCCGGGGCCGAGATCGGTCTGCGGCAATGAGCGACATCTCTTAGAATCGGTGCCTGGATTACCAATCGGGATCACCGAGGGAAACACACGTGGGACTGTTCGCAGGCAAGGTTGCGCTGGTGACGGGTGGCAGCTCGGGATTGGGGGAAGCTGCGGCGCTGAAGTTCGCGCAGGAGGGCGCCAAGGTCGTTATCGCCGCCAGGCGAGCAGAGCAGAGCGCGAAAGTCGTCGAGCGGATCGTCGCGCTGGGCAGTGAAGGTCTGTTCGTGCCGACCGATGTGAGCCGCGCCGCGGATGTGGAGCGCGTGGTGAAGGCGGCCGTCGAGAAGTTTGGCCGCCTGGACTATGCAGTGAATAACGCCGGTATCGCTGGTCCCCGCTTTACGCCGATCGCCGAAGTGACCGAGGAGCAGTGGGATGAGGTCATGGGCAGCAACCTGAAGGGTGTCTGGCTGTGCATGAAGTACGAAATTCCCGCGATGCTCGCCAACGGTGGCGGTGCGATCGTCAACATTGCGTCGATCTATGGACTCAAGCCGAGCGACATCGGCCATGGCCCGTACGCGACCAGCAAGCACGGCGTGGTCGGGCTCACTCGATCAGCCGCCGCCGACTACGGCCAGCTGTCGATTCGCGTCAACGCGGTAGCACCCGGCTTCACACTGTCCGAAATGGTCGATCCCAAACGGCCGGGCGCGGCGGAGAAGTATCAGGCGCTGGTCGAGCGTCACTCGAGCATGAAACGGCTGGGGCAGGCCGAAGAAACCGCCAACGCAATTACGTGGCTATGCTCCGATGCAGCCAGCTACGTCAACGGCGTCGTTCTACCAGTGGACGGCGGTAGCGCGACCCGCATGTATTGAGCCACCGGCGAGAAAGTGGCATCAATGGAGACGGAACGAAAGATCGAACGACTGCGCCGGCGCCGCAAGACGCTGCTGCAAGCGTATCTCGTTCACGTAGGTTGGCTGACTTCGACATGCGCATTCGCAGCGTCCGGTACAGTGGAGCTGGCGATCACAACGTCGCTCTGGTTGGTTCTGATCACCGTGCCACCCGTGCTCGTCCATACGGTGTCGGTGCACAGAGCCTGCCGGGCAATCGATCCGAGATCTCACACCGTCGGGTGGGTGCCCGTCATCCTGGCCACGATATTTCTCACGCCCTTCGAGTCGGCACTGATACTGCCTGCGAAGAACCTGTGGGTCTCTCGATCCATCCTTCGCGCCTGGGACCTTGCACGGACGCGCTCACTCGAGCCGCGTGCGACAACGCGAGGCTCGAATAGCCGCGCCGCGATAGATGCCTGACAAGCCGATCCACAGCACCGCTTCCATCAGGGGACAAACATGTTCAATCACGTAATGGTGGGTTCGAACGATATCGAGCGCTCGAAGCGCTTCTATGACGCCGTGCTGGGCACGCTGGGAGCCGGCGAACCGTTGCGCAATGTTGCGGCCTCGGGCCACACCCGGCTGTTCTATCGTCACGACGGCAGCACGTTCTGCGTTACCGAGCCGATCAACCGGCAAGCGGCGACGGGGGCGAATGGCGGCACCATCGGGTTCAAGTGCAGCTCCCCCGAGCAGGTTAAACAGTTCCATGACACGGCGGTCGCCCATGGCGGCAAGTCGATCGAAGACCCGCCGGGTCTGCGAAGCAGCAGCCTGGGCCAGATTTATCTGGCGTATGTGCTCGATCCCGATGGGAACAAGCTGTGCGCAATCCATCGCGTGAAGACGCCGACGGCCGACGCGGGACGATAGCAGACCGATGTTTGCTGAATAGTCGGCGGCAACGGGTCGCAGTAGCCCAATAAAAAAGGCGGCCCCAATCGGGGCCGCCTTCATCACATCGTCTTGCAGTAGCGCTGTTACTGCTGCTGCGCGAACTTCAAACGCACCATGGCGCGCTGTTCGATGCGCTGGCCGTTGCGCTCCACCGGTTCGAAGCGCCACTGGCGCACGGCGCGAATGGCCGCGTCGTCGAACACGTCGGCAGGGCTGGCGTTACGAACTTCCACCTGATCCACGGAGCCGTTGGTCTGCACGGTGAAGGCCAGCTCCACCCAACCCTCGATGCCGCGCTTGCGAGCCGAATCCGGATACACCGGCGACACCATGCGCACGCGCTTCAGAGCGGCGGCGGACACGATGTTGTTCTGCTGGCTGCTGGCCTCGCGCGCCGAGGCCAGATCGTTTTCGGCTTGCGTGATGGCCGCGCCGTTGTAGCGCTGGCCAACGTCCTTGGCGGCGGCGATCAGCTGCGCCGAGCGCTCGAATGCTTTGGCGTTCATGGCTTGCCGGCCGGAATCCAGCAGGCGCGTCGACAGAGTGCGCGACAGCTCCTCCAGTTCCGGGCGATTCGGTGAAGCGGCGCGCAGAGCGGCCAATGCATCGCGGGCGCTTTCACCCGGCGGATCGATCAGCTTGCCTTCGGTCAGACGCTGGCGAACCTCGGCGACCATGTTGTCGATGTTCGGACCCGCACCGGCTTGAGAAGGCGCGTTGGTCGCCGGCCGGCGAGCACCCGCAGACTGCGCTGAACCCGAGGTAGACGGACCGGCACCCGCGCGCGTTGCTTCGGCGAGCGAACGTTCGACCGCGGCGAGCGCGCTGCCCGCCGAACCCATCTCACGTGCACTCTGCACATATGCCTGCGCAGTATCGAGGTTGCCGGCGGCGACTGCCTTGCGAGCCTCTTCAGTGAGTTGCGCGGTCAACTCACGAATGGTGGACACAACCACCGGATTCGTCGGATCGAGGCGGCGAGCTTCGAGCAGCGCATCCTGCGCGTTGCCGTTTCTCGGCGAGATCAGCCGGCCGTTGGCAATGCGATCGTTCGCTGCGCTGACGAGCTGACGCACCCGGTTGCCGACTTCCTGCGCCTGGGTCAGCTGTAAACGTTCGCGCTCGCGCGTGACCTGCGCGTCCAGGAACGCGAGGCGCGGATGTGACGAATCGATGTCACGCGCCGTTTCGATCGTTCGAATGGCTTCTTCCAATCGTTCCGCGAGCAGCGCGGCTTCCGCGCGCTCGAGGATCTTGTCGACCACGGAGCGAATACCGTCTTTCGCGTCCTGGCTGTTGGGGTCCAGCGCCAGGGCGCTGCGATACAGATCCAGCGCGCTCTCGCCGGGCGGCTCGATGAGCTTGTTCTGGCTGAACGCTTCCTTGGCCAGCGCCAGCTCGGCCTGGACCGGGTCGGGCCGCTCCGGCAAGCCGCCGGGCTGTTGTGCGCCTGGCACGGACGGCTGATTTACCATCGGCGGCACCTCGGGCTCGCCAGTGAAGCGGCTGACGCCGAACCAGATACCGCCAATCACGACTAGCAGACCCGCGGCGAGCGCGCCGTAGGTCATCACGTAATTCTTGGAACCGCCCTCGCCCGAGGCATTGCCGGCGCTGATGCGCTGCCCCGCGGCGGACAGATCCAGATGCTGTTTCACCGCCGCTTCCAGCGCGAGCCGCGTCTGGCCGTGGGACAGCGGCGTGAGCAGGAACCGGAAGATCCGGCCGGCCGCCGTGAGCTGCATGAGAGAAGAGCTGTCCTCTCGCTTGCCGGCTACCACGACCACCAGTTCAGGGAAATGCTGAGTCAGCTGCGCCACCATGGAAGCCACGTCGGCGGTGCTCGCGGTATCCGCGACCAGCACGCCGGGCTTCAGGTTGGAGAGCTTTTCCGCCACGTGGTCCAGATCCGGCGCAAATGCCACCGGCACCCCGCGCGGCGCGGCCTTTTTGACCGTTTCTACCAGGTTGGCATCACGGCTGAGCACCAGGACGGGCGGCTGATGGCCTTCCTCCAGCGTTCGCAGGCTCTGTGAATCGTCAATTTCCAAGTTGACCTCGTCCTGAGTGTTTCCGTGTCCCGTGGAACGACCGTGTTGCGCGTTGGCCATAGACCCCTCCTGGGGGTTTTAATGCTTGTCGCGTAATACTACTTATGCAAGATCGAACAGCTGAGAACTGTATCTGTCTTTGCCCGCTCACTCGCGTGAACTGCCGCGCAAATTCGCCATGCGCCGTTCAGCAAATGTCCGTGTGCGTTTTCCTCTACCGCCTGCCGCCCCAAATCAGCGCCTGCCGGTGCCGTGCCAGTACGATACTGTGACGATATGTCGTGCCGGCACGATCCTACCTCTTTGCTCGCCGCATGCCAGCGCCAAAGTTGTTGGCAAGTGGCTACGGCCGTCGAACCCGAGGTAGATGAGGACCACAGTTGCCAGCGAGGCGCCGGCACTGCACGATCCGTTCAGTCAACCGCCTTTCTTCATTCAGAAACGTCCCCATTCGTCATCGTGTCCAAGCCGCCACTAGCAGCGATGCGAACACATCGCGTCACCTCTCCCAATGGCGCTCGCGAGGACGTTTATTACTGGCTGCGCGACGACACGCGCAGTGATCCTGAAGTCCTGGCCTATCTCAAGGCCGAGAACCAATACACCGAGGCCATGCTGGCCCCGGTGCAGCCGCTGATCGATCAGCTATATGCGGAAATCGTGGCGCGGCTGAAGCAGGACGATGCGACCGTTCCGGTGCGCTATCGCGGCTACTGGTACGCGGTCCGCTACCAGACGGGGCAGGAATATCCCATCGTGGTGCGCCGGGCGGACCGGCCGGATGCCGAGGAAGTCATCCTGCTCGATGGCAACGCGCTCGCCGCCGGCCAGTCATTCTTTCAATTGGGCGGCTACGAGGTCAGCCCGGACAACCGGCTGCTGGCCTACACCGAGGACACGGTGGGCCGGCGGCAATACCGGCTGCGAGTCAAGGATCTCGTGACTGGCACGTTACTGCCCGATGTCATCGAGAACGTCGAAGGTGGCGTGGCGTGGGCCGATGACAATCGCACCTTGTTGTACGTGGAGAAAGACCCGGTGACGTTGCTCGGACGGCGCGTGCGCCGTCACGAGTTGGGCAGCAGCGGCGAGGATCCGCTGATCTATGAAGAGCCGGACGAGAGCTTTGATCTCACCGTCGAACGCACCAAGTCCGAACGTTATCTGCTGATCGGCTCGGAAAGCACCACTGCGTCGGAGTGGCGTTACGCGCGTACCGATGATCTGTCGTTCGATTTCAAAGTCGTCGTGCCGCGCGAGGAAGATCACGAATATCAGCTCGACCATCTCGACGCCGGCCCGCAGGCGCAAGAGGAAGGGCGGTTCCTCATCCGCAGCAACTGGCAGGCGCTGAATTTCCGCATCGTCGAAGTGCCGGTGGCGCTGGCGGCCGAGCGTGACCACTGGCGCGACGTGGTGCCGCACGATCCGGATGTGTTCATCCAGGATTTCGAAGTTTTCCGCACCTTCATCGCGGTGAGCGAGCGCTCGCGCGGACTCATGAACATTCGGGTGCAGCGCTGGGGCGAGGCGCCGTTTCATCTGACGGCGGACGATCCCGCGTACACGATGGCGCTGGGCCCGAATCCGGAGCTCGACACCACCAAGCTGCGCTATGTGTACACGTCGCTCACCACACCCGGCACCACTTACGACTACGACCTGACCGATGGCTCGCGCACGTTCCTGAAACGTGAGCCGGTGCTGGGCGACTTTGATCCCAACAAATACGCGAGCGAATTCGTGTGGGCACCGGCGCGCGACGGCGAGCGCATTCCTGTCTCCATCGTGTATCGCAAAGGCACGCCGCTGAACGGCACGGCACCGCTGTACCAATATGGCTATGGGTCATATGGGCTGAGCATGGAGCCGGTGTTCAGCTCGTCACGGCTGTCGCTGCTCGATCGCGGCTTCGTGTATGCGATCGCGCATATTCGCGGCGGCCAGGAACTGGGGCGGCGCTGGTACGACACCGGCCGCCTCGAATACAAATGGAACACCTTCAACGATTTCGTCGACGTGACCGACTATCTGGTCGCACGCGGCTACGGTGCACGCGACAAGATTTTTGCGGCGGGCGGCAGCGCGGGCGGATTATTGATGGGCGTGATTGCCAACGTCGCACCCGATCGTTACGCCGCGCTGGTGGCGCACGTGCCGTTCGTGGACATCGTCACCACCATGCTCGACACCAGCATCCCCCTGACCACGCTCGAATACGATGAGTGGGGCAATCCGAACGAAGCCGCTGCCTACGCCTATATGCTTTCCTACTCGCCTTACGACAATATCCGCCACCAGCCCTATCCCGCCATGCTGGTCACCACCGGCCTGTGGGACAGCCAGGTGCAGTACTACGAGCCGGCCAAATGGGTGGCGAAACTGCGCCAGCACAACACCGGCAGCGCGCCGCTGCTGTTGCACGTCAATCTCGAGGCCGGCCACGGGGGCAAATCCGGGAGATATGAGCACATGCGCGAAGTGGCGCGAGAATACGGATTCGTCATCGCTCTGGCTCGAGGCGCGCGGCTCGGCTCGCACATCAGTGCGCCGACCGAATCCGGAGATGCGTCATGAACCACACCGGGTACATTCTGCTTGCCGATGACAATCCCACGGATGCAGAGCTGACCATTCGTGCGCTGGAAATCGGCGGCGTGTCGCAGCAGGTGGTGTGGGTGCAGGACGGTGAAGCGGCCTTGCACTACGTGTTCCGCCAGGGCGTGTACGCGCAGCGTGCATCGGGTAATCCGAAACTGATGCTGCTCGACCTGCACATGCCGAAGATCGACGGCCTGGACGTGCTGGCGCAGATCAAGGCCGATCCCAAGACGCGTTGCACGCCAGTGGTGATCATGTCCTCTTCCGACCAGGAGTCCGACATGATGCGCAGCTACGAGGCGCACGCCAACAGCTACATCGTGAAACCGGTGGACTTCAAGCAGTTCACCGACCAGGTATCGCTGCTCGGGCAGTACTGGACCCGGATCAATCGCGCGGGGCCGTGAGGCGCCGTGCAGCGACTGATGACCAGTTGATGGGGAATGGCCGGAACAGCCGCCGGGGGACGTTTATCCGGCCGTTCATCGGTCCACTCATCGGGCACTTCGGGGCGGAGTGTGCGCTGTGTCTCCCTTTGACCATGCGCAGTTCCTCCCGACCGTGCCATTCCCGGGGCCGGCCTGCATACTTCGTGGGCTCTGAAGGATCCGCTGGAGACGGGGAATGGGTGTCATCCTGATCGCATTCGAGCGCGAATCCGAGCAAAGCGCGCTCGAGACATTGCTGTCGGGTCGCGGTCATCGGGTATTGAAGTCTGCCAACGGTCTGGCGGCGCTGGATGCCGCACGCCGCGAGCCGCCGCATGCCATTGTCTCCGACATCGTCCTGCCCCGCATGGACGGGTTCGCCCTGTGCCGTAAATGGAAGCAGGACGATCGCCTGCAGAACATTCCTTTCGTTTTCTACACGCGCCGGCACGACGATCCGAAATACGAGCGCTTCGCGCTGGAGCTCGGCGCGGAACGCTTCCTTGCGCGCTCCACTCCGCCGGAAAAGCTGCTGACCACGCTCGATGAGTTGCTGCCACCGGGCGGTGGCCATGGCGCGCGCGCTCCGGGTAACGGTGCAAGCAATGGCGCAACGACTGGTCCGGCGAATGGGCCAGGCAATGGCAACGGCAGCAACGGCGCTCATGGCAACGGCCTGAGCGGCAACACGCGTCCCATGAACATGCTCGACACGGCGGCCATGCAGCGCTTCGCCATGCTCGAGAAATCGCAGGCCGATGCCCTGGAGAAAGTGCAGTTCGCGCAGAAGCAGCAGGCAGCGCAAGCCGAGGCACTGGAAAAAGCACAGCGACAGTACGCAGCCCAGACGGAAGCATTGGAAAAAGCGCAGCTGCTGCAAGCCGCCCAGGCCGAAGCTTTGGAGCGTGCTCAGCGGGCGCAAGCCGAAGCCGTCGAACGTGCCGAGCGGGCGCAGATCGAGGCCCAGGAACGGGTAAAGCAGGCGCAAGCCCAGGCCGAGGCGCTGGAGCGGGCCACGCAGGCCCATTCGAAGTTGCGTTCACAACTCAGTGAGCTGGAAGCTTCCAACAAGCGTCTGGCGGACGGCGAGGCGCGTTTCCGTCGCGTCTTCGAAGCCAATCCGCTGCCGCTGTGGATCGCGGACCATGCGACTGGCGGATTCATTGCGGTCAACGACGCCGCGCTGGCGATGTATGGCTATGGCCGTGCCGAATTCCTTGCTTTGCAGGCCAGCGCGCTCGCGATGCCCGCAGGCGATGCAGACAGCGCACCGGCAGAGCCGTCGATCAGCATGCACCGGCGCAAGGATGGCAGTGCGCTCGCCTTGTCGATTTCTTCGCAGCAGATCGAGTTCGATGGCCGCAATGCCGAGTTGGTGGCAGCGGTCGATCTCAGCCACCGTCTGGCAGTCGAACGCCAGCTCAAAGAGCAGGCCAGCAGCGGCGGCAGCGAGCTGCTCGATTCCGCCGCGGACGGCTCGTGGCTGCTCGGCAGCGACGGCCGGATTCTCGAGGTGAACACGGCTTATTGCCGCATGTCCGGCTACAGCAAGGAAGAGCTGTTGAGCATGAACGCCGCCGATATCGAGGATCAGACCTCGGGCGAGACCACCATGCGTCTGCAGCTTGGCCGCGTGCGGGGCGGCGGCCGCTATGAAACCAAGCATCGGCGCAAGGACGGCACGCTATTCGACGTGGAGGTCAGCGTAGGTTTGCTGGAGAACGGCCGCGGCGACAGCCTGGTGCTGATCCGCGAGACCGGCCAGCGTCGCCGCGACCTGATCGCGCAGCGAGTGCTGCAACGTCAATCAGATTTTCTGGTCGAGCTGTTCAAGCAGGCGGATTCGTTCGACGAATCCGCCATTGTCCGGCGTGTGGTCGAGCAGGCGATGGAAGTGACTCGCAGCCCGCTCGGATATTTGTATTTCGCCGATCCCGCGCAGAAGACCATTACCCTCGCGGCGTGGCGCGATGGCAGTCGCCCCCAGGTAGTGATGGCGGATTCCGAGCCACAGCCCATTGGCCGCGCCGTGCTGTTCACCGATTGCGTGCGGGCCAGGCACGCGGTGTCGAGCAATGATCCGAGCCGCAAGCCGCAGAACGATGGATTGCCCGACCTGACCCGCTATGCCGCGGTCCCGATGCTTTCCGGCGACGAGGTCGTTGCCGTGCTAGGCGTCGGCAATCGAGACGCCAACTACAGCGACGAGGATCAACGCGTGCTTGCTTCGCTGGCCGACGGCGTATGGCGCGTGCTGCACTCGAAGCGCGCGCACGCAGTGACTCTCAGCGCTCTGCAACGCACCGACGTGGCTCTGCAGGGCATGATCGATTCGTTTGTGCGCATGAGCGAGCGGCACGATCCTCATACAGCCGGTTCTTCACGCCGCCTGGCCGCGCTGGCCGTGGCGATTGCCCGCGAAGCCGGCCTCGATGGCGAACGTCAGCATGGCTTGCGAGTCGCGGCGCTGTTACACGACATCGGCAACATCGCCGTCCCGGCGTCCATTCTCGGCAAGCCCGGGCCGCTGACCGAGACCGAGCTTGCGCTGATGCGCACTCATGTCGAAGAAGGGTGCCAGCTGCTGGCGGATATCGATTTCGGCGCGCCGGTCGCCGATATCATTTATCAAAGCCACGAGCGTTTCGACGGCAGCGGTTATCCGCGTGGTTTGCAGGGCGAAGACATCATGCTCGAAGCCCGCATTCTTGCGATTGCAGACACCGTCGAGGCCATGTGTTCGCCGCGTCCGTATCGCCCGGCCTTCGGCATGGATGCGGCGCTCGATGAGATCAACCGCGGCGCCGGTAAGGGTTTCGACGAACACCTGGTGGCGGCATGCACGCGTCTCATCCGCGAGCGCGGGTTCATGCTCCCCACGTAACGCTTTTTTCCCGAGAAAAAACAGACTCGACGCAGCGTCGCCGCCGGGCGACGCTTGCGCACACATAAGGCGCTGGCTGCCCTCTCTCCGAGCGTCGCCATAAAGAGTCGCGAAAACTCCCCGGCGTCACATTGCAGGATTTCCTGAAAGATGTTGGGGGGGCGCCCGATATTTCATGATTCCGCCCGCTTGCAGAATGGGTTCCGTCTGTAAGGGCAAAGCCGTTCGAAAGACGGTGACGCAAAGCCTCCGGTCCTCTAGTGCCGCTGTCGCAGCAGCCGCACCATGGATAGCGGGGTTGCCGTTACAACCGGGTCATCCGGGTTGTAACGTGAAGTTTTTCAGTGAGCAGCCCGCGTTTCGAAGCGCCGGCTCAGCAACGCCAGCTTCCCTTGCCAGACACAGGTGCTCGCGCCCCGCACCCATGCGTGTGCCGACGCGAGATGGCATTGGAACTGTGTTCGCTGGAGCTGCTCATGCGTTTTACGTCTACTCTCGTCGCGGTCGCCGCGCTCGCTTCGTTTGCCGGCGTTGCTGGCGCCCAGACCACCAATGAGCCGCCCACCATCAGCGGCACGCCGCCGACCTACGTCAAGGTCTACACCATGTACAACTTCTTGCCCACGGCGAAGGATCCGGAAGGCCGCCGGCTGAAGTTCAGCATCGTGAACCGGCCGCGCTGGATGGCTTTCAGCACCAGCAGCGGGCGCATGACGGGCTACCCCAAGTCGCCAGGCACCTGGAGCAACATCCAGGTTCGCGTCACCGACGGTGTGCACACGGTGTCGTTGCCGGCGTTCACGCTGGTCGCTGGCAAGACTTCGACTGCAACGGCCAATCGCGCTCCGACCATCAGCGGCACGCCGGCGACCACCGCGACCGTCGGCACCGCCTATAGCTTCCAGCCCTCCGCTACGGACGCGGATGGCAACTCGTTGACCTTCAGCATCTCGAATCGTCCGAGCTGGGCCACCTTCAGCACCTCGACCGGCCGCCTGAGCGGCACGCCCACGGCCGCGGGCACGTTTAGCAACATCGTCATTACGGTGAGCGATGGACGCGCGACGACTTCGTTGCCGGCGTTTTCCATCACCGTGAGCAATGTCGCCAACCGCGCTCCAGTGATCAGCGGCACGCCTGCGACCACCGCAACCGTCGGCACCGCCTATAGCTTCCAGCCCTCCGCTGCGGACGCGGATGGCAACTCGTTGGGCTTCAGCATCTCGAATCGTCCGAGCTGGGCCACCTTCAGCACCTCGACCGGCCGTCTGAGCGGCACGCCCACGGCCTCGGGCACGTTTAGCAACATCGTCATCACGGTGAGCGATGGACGCGCGACGGCGTCGTTGCCGGCCTTCTCCATCACCGTGAGCAATGTCGCCAACCGCGCTCCAGTGATCAGCGGCTCGCCGGCTACCAGCGTCAACGCGGGCAGCGCCTATAGCTTCCGTCCCACGGCGAGCGACGCCGATGGCAACACGCTCACCTTCTCGATCGCGAATCGTCCGAGCTGGGCTTCTTTCGACACCAGCACCGGCCGATTGTCCGGCACGCCGACCGCCGCACAGGCGGGCTCGTACGCCAACATCGTCATCAGCGTGAGCGACGGTCGCGCCACGGTTTCGCTGCCTGCGTTCTCCATCAATGTCGTCGGTGCATCTTCCAGCAACGGCGCCGTGCTGAGCTGGACCGCGCCGACCGCGAACACCGATGGCAGCACGCTGACCAACCTCGCCGGCTATCGCATCTTGTACGGCACCAATGCCAGCTCGCTGACGCAGACGATCCAGGTGGCCAACCCGAGCGTGACCAACTACACGATCGACAACCTTGCACCGGGCACTTACTACTTCGCGGTGCGGGCGTACACGAACGCCGGCACGGAGAGCGCGAACTCCAACGTCCAGTCCAAGACCATACGTTGAGCCGCGAGATGACTTGGTAGCACGCGAGTGCACACGCAACGGCGATCGGAGTCTTCCGGTCGCCGTTTGTGTTTGTGGACCGCAGCGCGCAAATCACTGCAATTCCTTTGTTTCGGCAACGTGGCTCGGACAACGTGTCTGGATTTTGACGCCGTTATGTGAATTTGCAGTGACGCTTCGGCTGGCGCGATGTCGGTCTACACCGACAATTGCAAAAACATAATCTCTACGTTTAACTCACATTCGACCGATGTTCTGTTCAACGAAAGTTCCGCTGCGATCGGAACAGTCGCTGCAACAGAGCTTCACCAGGGCATAACCGTCGAAAGACGGCGACGCAAAGCCTCCGGTCCTGACAGCGCATGCTGGGGATAGCGGGGTTGCCGGCCAGCTCTTCTGCGTCACCGAGCTGGCTGTCATCCTTCTCGCCTGTTCCCGTACCTGCCTTGTTCTGATCGCGCCGCGCGCCCTGGAGTGTTGATAAGTCCAGGAGCAGCAGAAAGTGATATCGGCAAACCCGTCGAAAGGCGGGGACGCAAAGCCACCGGTCTACGGGAACGCAACGCCGCTCGCGGCGCGCTCCTACGACAGCGGGGTTGCCACATTCGCGACAGTCGCGCCAGCGAGGCCCCTCGCGCGCGTGTACCTGCACGACTGTGTAACGAACGAGCTGCCGAGGGCGCACCGATGCGTGCGCGCACTTCTTTTCCTGCGCTTCGAGCGTCGCGCTTCAGCCGCGACGGCTGCCTCATTTCCGGAAACCAGCTGCGCTGATCGGTGTCGGTCGCCAGACCGTCGTCGTGGCGCGCGAAGCCAAGGTACGACCAATGATTCCAACAATGTTCGGGAAGACCGTCCTGCAGCGGGTCATGCTCGCGCTGCTCGCCGCCACGTTGAGCGGCTGCTTCGATGATGGCTCCGGCAGCGACAATCCAGTAGGCGGCGCGGTTGCGGAGCAGCCGGCGAGTGGCGATTCGGGCGAGGATACCGATTCGCTGCCGACGCCAGCCAATCAGCCGCCCGAAGTCAGGGGCGAACCGGAGGTGAGCGCGACCGCGGGCCAGCTCTATTCCTTCAAGCCCGAGGCCAGCGATGCCGACGGCGACTTCCTGGAATTCTCCATCACCAACAAACCCTCGTGGGCGACGTTCGACGATGAGACCGGACTGCTGAGCGGCACTCCGGATGATGCGGATGTTGGCGATACCGAAGAAATCACCATCACCGTCACCGACGGTCGCGACACACGGTCAGTCGGTCCATTCCGCATTCGCATCAATGGCCGCACGGATACGCCGTTGCCGGGCAACAATGCGCCGACGATTTCCGGCGCGCCCGCGTCCACGGTCCTGCTCGGTCAGCCTTACAGCTTCAAACCGGAAGCCAGCGATCCGGACGGCGACGAACTGCGGTTCTCCATTTCCAATCGCCCTTCATGGGCCAGCTTCAGCACCGTCACGGGCGAGCTGAGCGGCACGCCGGACAAGGCCGGGCCGTATGCGGACATCGTGATCAGCGTCGACGACGGTAACTTGAAGAGCTCGCTGCCGGCGTTCTCCATCCAGGTGCAGGGCCCCAACAACCGCGCTCCCACCATCAGTGGCTCGCCGGCCACCAAGGTGGAAGCGAGGCAGACCTACAGCTTCCAGGTGAGCGCCAGCGATCCCGACGGCGACCGGCTGGTCTATCGCATCAACCAACGGCCGCGTTGGGCGACCTTCAGCACGTCCAGTGGCCGTCTGCGCGGCACGCCGACAGTCGACGATGTCGGCGTGTATTCGAATCTCATCATCAGCGTCAGTGATGGCACGGTGTCGACATCGCTGCCGCCGTTCTCCATCGAGGTCACCGCGCCGGCCAATCGCGCGCCGACCATTTCCGGCACGGCGGCGACCACGGCGACCGTTGGCGTGGCCTATTCATTCACGCCCGCGGCCAACGATCCGGACGCCGACTCGCTCGGCTTCAGCATCGAGGGCCGTCCGAGCTGGGCGTCGTTCGATACCACGACCGGCCGCTTGAGCGGCACGCCAACCACGGCCGCCACGTTCTCGAACATTGTGATCAGCGTGAACGACGGTCGCCTGTCGGCCGCGCTGCCGGCCTTCTCGATCACAGTGAGCCCGCCGAGCAATCCGGCTCCGGTCATCAGCGGCGTGCCCGCAACGACGGTGACCGCAGGCTCCAACTACAACTTCCTCCCGAACGCCAGCGATGCGAACGGCGATTCGCTGACCTTCAGTGTCCAGAATGCGCCGTCGTGGGCCAACTTCGATACATCGACCGGCCGCTTGTATGGCATGCCGTCGTCCGCCGATACGGGCACGTATGCAAACATCGTGATATCGGTGCGCGATGGCGTGCACACCGTGTCGCTGCCATCGTTCACGATCACGGTGACCTCGCCCAGCACCGGCAGCGCCACTCTGTCCTGGATGCCGCCCACGGAGAACACCGACGGCACCCAGCTGACCAACCTGGCGGGTTATCGCGTATTGTACGGGCGCAATAGCGCCAGCCTCGACCAGGTGAGAGAGGTCGGCTCGAACATGTCGAGCTACACCATCACCGGCCTCACCTCCGGTACCTGGTACTTCGCGGTGAAGGCTTTCAACAGTGCCGGCGTCGAGAGCGATGTGTCGAACACCGGCACGAAGAACATCCCGTAATCGAGGGCTCGAGCGAGCACACGCAAGGACGATCAAGCGCTCGACCCAACGCGCATGATCCTTCCAAGGCCCGCTAGCAGCGGGCCTTTTTTTCGCACTGGCCGCGCCGCGCGGAAGTCGAATGGTTCCGCGATGGCGCGGGCACGGTGTATTCTCGATCGGATACCCAACCGCGTGCCCTGGCACGCGCAGCTTCGATGCAGTAACGGAGTGGTCACCATGCATCCCGCCTGGCCTGACGGTCGAAAGCGGCCGAGGGCCGTTCTATATGTCCACCGGAAGGCGCGACTTTTCGTGGGCTTGTGTCTGTCCCTTGGGTTCGCCGTGGTGCCGACGTCTGCAGCAACTGCTGCGACTCCCGCCCCGGCTCATGTAGATTTTTCCGAGCACAAGCTGAAGAACGGCCTGCGCGTACAACTCGTCGAGGATCACACCACGCCAGTGATCGCGGTCAACGTCGCGTACGACGTCGGCTCGCGCAACGAGCGTCCCGGGCTCACCGGCTTCGCGCACCTGTTCGAACACATGATGTTCAAAGGTTCGAAGAACGTCGGCGACGGCGAGCACTTCTATCAGGTGTTCACCAACGGCGGCTCGATGAACGGCACCACCAGCTCCGACATCACGCTGTACTTCGAAGCCCTGCCGGCCAACCAGCTCGAGCTGGCATTGTTCCTCGAGGCCGATCGCATGCGCTCGCTGGAGATCACCCAGGCCAAGCTCGACAACCAGCGCCAGGCGGTGCAGGAAGAGCGGCGCATGCGCGTCGACAATCAACCGTACGGCCGCTCGTATGAGCGTTTCGATGCAGTGTTCTACGACAAGTTCGCGTACCAGCACTCGACCATCGGCTCGATGCAGGACCTGAACGCGGCCAGCCTGAAAGACGTGGCTGAGTTCTTCCGCATCTACTACGCGCCGAACAATGCCGTGCTCTCGGTGGTGGGCGATTTCAAGCGCGACGAGGCGCTGGCGCTGATCCGCAAGTACTTCGAAGACATTCCCCGGCAGCCGGCGCCGCCGGCCGTGGATTTGATCGATCCGCCGCAGACCGCCGAGCGCCGCGAAACGTTGACCGATCCGCTGGCGCGCGCGCCGCAGATTCTGATCGGTTACAAGACCGAGGCCGGCAATGGTCCCGACCACGCCGCGCTGCAGGTGTTGTCATCGGTGCTCCAGGGCGGCGACAGCTCGCGGCTGTATCAAAGCGTCAGCAAAGAGAAGGAGCTGGTGACCGGCATCGGCGGCTACGTCGAGGAGCGCATCGGCACGGGCGGCTTCTATGTCACCGCCACGGTGCGCCCGGATCGCAAGCCCGAGGACGTCGAGGCAGCGATCTACCAGGAGATCGCGAAGATCATCGAGCAACCGATTGCTGATTGGGAATTGCAGAAGGCGCGCAACGCGACCCGTTTGGGATATCTGCAAAGCATCCGCAGCGCCCAGAACCGCGCCAAGATGCTCGGCACTTATACAGTGCTGTTCAAGGATCCGAACCTGATCAACACGCGCCTGCAGAAGATCGAGGCAGTAACGCGTGCCGACGTGCAGCGCGTCGCGAAGAAATATCTGCAACCCGCGCGCCGCACCGTCCTGACGACATTGCCCGCGCCGGCTGCGCCGGGCCCGTAAGCGAGCAGGTCATGAACATGATTAAACGGCATCTATCCCTGCTCGCCCCATGGTCGGTCCTGTTGTCCGTGCTGCTGTTCGCGCCGGCGGGCGCTCAGGCGCCACAACCGCAGGAAGCTCCCGCTGGCGCCTCGACCAAGGGCGTCGAGTTGAAGGGCAGGGCGCCCGTCAATCCTGAAACGCTGCGCGTGCAATTGCCCAAGCCGCAAGAGGCGGTGCTGTCCAACGGCATGCGCGTCGCGCTGCTCGAAGATCACAAGCTGCCGACGTTCTTTCTGCAGTTGTGGTTCAACGGCGGCGGTCTCGCCGACCCTCCGGAGAAGCGTGGCGTCGCCATGGTGACCGCGAGCCAGTTGCGAGAAGGCACGAAGACGCGCTCGAGCCGCGAGATCGCCGAGCAGCTCGCGGCCCTCGGCGCGAGCTTGACCGCGAGTTCCGGTCCCGCTTCCAGCGAGAGCGTGGTTTCGGTGACCGGGTTGAGCGACTTCGCCGACCAGACCATGGCGCTCGCCGCCGATGTCATTCGCAACCCGACGTTTCCGGCTTCCGAGCTGGACAAGTTTCGCGCCCGTTATCTGGCGCAGCTGCAGATCCAGCGCGCCAATCCGGGCTTTCAAGCGCAAGAGCAGTTCATGCGCGCCATCTATGGCGAGCATCCCGGCGCGCTGGTGGTGCCCAGCGAGGACGTGATCAAACAATTGACCAGCGCGGACCTCGCCGCTTTCCACGCAGCGCGCTTTCGTCCCAACAACGCCCTGCTGCTCGCGCATGGTGACATCGCGTTGAAAGATCTCGTCGCCGGGCTGGAGCGCCATTTCGGCGACTGGCCCAAGGCCGGGCTCGACAAGGTGTCGCTGCCGCCGCCCAAGCCGCCGGAAAAATCGCGGGTGCTGCTGGTGGACCGTCCCGGCTCGGTGCAGACCTCGCTGTGGGTCGGTTCGATGGGCATCGAGCGCGACAGCGACGACTACTTCGCCATGCTGGTCATGAATCACATCCTCGGCGGCGGCCCGGCATCGCGCCTGTTCATGAATCTCCGGGAGGACAAGGGTTATACATACGGCGTCTACAGCTCATTCACCGGCACGACCTTCCCTGGCGTAGTGGTCGCGAGCACGGATGTGCGTACCGCAGTCACCGAAGGGGCCATGCACGAGTTGAGCCTGGAATTGCAGCGTATCGCCAATGAGCCGGTGTCGCCGCAGGAGCTGACGAATGCACGGCGCGCGCTGGTCGGCCGCTTCGCGCTGTCGCTCGATTCGCCGCAGTCGCTGCTGAGCAACCTCGCCACCCAGAAGATCTACGGGCTACCGGCGGACTACTGGGATACCTATCCGCAACGGGTCGCAGCGATCACGCCCGCCGATATCCAGCGAGTCGCGAAAAAATACTATGACCGCGAGCGTTTGCAGATCGTGGCGGTGGGCGACGCCAAGGAAGTGGGGAAGGTGCTGGAGAAGTACGGCACGGTCGAGCCCGCGAGCCCGATGTGACGTGCTCGCTGCATCGATGATGCCGCGTTCGCCCGAAGTGCCCCCCGCCGGCCAATAGTCGAGAACAACGACTGATGAATACGTCCGCGCCTCCGCCCGCTTCGCCGTTCGGCCGGTTGCTGTCCCGGCTCGCACCGATCCACCCCAACGAGATTGCGGCGGTGGTGGCGGCCTTCTTCCTGTTCTTTTTCATGTGGAGCGGCTACTTCTCCGTGCGGCCGGTGCGCGAGACCATAGGCACCATCATCGGTCGCGACAAGCTGGCCGATATCTGGATCATCACATCGGTCGTCTCGGTGTTGATCATTCCGGTGTATGGCGCGGTCGTGGCTCGCTTTCGCCGCAGCGTCTTCCTGCCGTGGGCTTATGGCATCGTGGCCATCGTGCTGCTGATCACCGGCCTGTCGCTGCGGGGCGAGTCCATCAACCTGGGCGCCGGCAAGTTCTTCTACGTGTTCATCAGCGTGGTGAACCTGTTCCTGCTGTCGGTGTTCTGGAGCTTCCTGCTGGAGCTGTTCGATCGCCAGCAGACCAAGCGCCTGTTCGGCGTGATCGCGGCGGGCGGTAGCGCGGGGGCGCTGTGCGGACCGTTGGTGTCGGATCTGGCCGTCCGCTTCATCGGTAACAGTGGAGTGTTGTTCTTCGGCGCGGCGCTGTTCGTGGCGGCCATCTTTTGTCAGCGCGTGTTGCTCGGAGTGTGGTCGGCACGGACCGATGCGGCGAACCGAGCCGAAGACCGTCCGATCGGCGGCAATCCGTTTGCCGGCGTGACATTGATTCTGCGGTCGCCCTATGTGCTGGGCATCGCGCTGTTCGTCGTCTTCATCTCGTGCGTGAATACCTTGTTGTACTTCGAGCAGCTGCGGCTGGTGGAAGAAAACTTCCCGACGCTGGAGAATCGCACCCAGATCTTTGCCCGCTTCGATTGGGTGGTGCAAACCCTCACCGTGCTGTCGCAGGTGTTCCTCACCGGGCGGATCGCGGACAAGTTCGGCGTGAAGGCGCTCATCACCTTCGTTCCAGTCATCATGATCTTCGCCTTCGGCGCGCTGGCGATGTCGGGCGCATTCGCGGTGCTGACTGTTGTGGTGATCCTGCGCCGGTCCATGGAATATGCCTTCGTGCGCCCGGGCCGCGAGATGTTGTGGAGCCCGCTCGATAAGGAGACCAAGTACAAGGCCAAGAACACCGTCGATGTGCCCGTGTATCGCGGTGCCGATGCGTTGTCCGCCCAACTCAACAACTTTGTCGCGGGCGCCGGTTTCGGCGCCGGGGCCGTGGCCTGGCTGGGCGCCGGCGTCGCGGCGTTGTGGGCACTGCTGGGCTGGTGGCTGGGGCGCCGCTTCGAAGACCACGAGAAGCTGCAAGGCGCGCGCGCACCGGCAGCACAGCGCTAGTCGCGCCTCAGTCGTTCAGCACGAACCTGACTTGCAGCATGGCGCGCTGGGCCACCAGCTCGCCATTCCTGCGAATGGGTTCGAAGCGCCACTTGCTCACGGAATCGAGCGCGGCCTTGTCGAAGACTTGCGCGGGTTCGGAGTCGAGAACTTGCAAGTCGCGCGTGCTGCCGTCCGGCGCGATCGTGAATTCGACTTGCACCCAACCTTCGGTGCCAGCTCGCTGCGCTTCTCTCGGATAGACGGGAGGGACCTCGCGAAGTCGCTTCAACGACGCGGCCTGCACGACATTGGTAGCAAAGTCGCGCTCCGCACGAGCCGAGTTCAATTGTTCCTGCAATGTGCGCACGGCCTGCATGCCCGGGATGAGCGTGTTGGCGTGATCGATCAGGGTTGCGGCTTCATCGATGTCGTTGGCGGCCAGCGCGGTGCGCGAACGGTCCAACAATATGAAGGCAAGACGCTGCTGTTCGCTGCGAACCAGCTCCGCATCGGGATAGCGTTGATGCAGGGCCATGACGCTATCGAAGGCGTTGTTGCCGGCGGGAGAGATCAAGGCACCGCGCTCACGAAGTCTCGCGACGGCAGCAATTTCCTCTTCGAGCGACGGACCTTGCTGGATGGGCGCCTCGGCGACTTGCTCCTCCAGCGGCGCACCAGACGCGGCTTCCTGGTCGGCCAGCTCGCGCGCGATGGCTTCAGCGAGCTCGCGTTCGGCTGCATCGGCGTCGATGGGCGCATCACTCGATTCGGATGACGGACTATCCTGCGCGGCCGCCAGGCTCGAATCGCCGATGTTACTCTCAGCGGACGGAACGTTCGCAGCAAGAGAGTCGCTCGCAACTGATTGAGTCTCAGCTTCGACACGCGGGCCAGTGTTGTTCGCAACTGCGGGGCGTTGCGTTCGGGACAGCGCCAGCAACTGCGCACGCAGAGCATCCAAGCGCGGATGATCCGGGGCGGCGCGTTGCAAAGCTGTCCACGCGGTAACGACGCGAGGCGCGCTGCGTTCTTCCAACGCTTTCACGACACGTTGCTCCAACGTATCGATGACCTTGCGTATGCCAGCCTTCGCCTCGGCATGATCCGCCTGTAGTGTCAGCACCCCTTTGTAATATTCCAGCGCGTTGTCGCCGCGAGGATCGATCAATCGGCCGCTGAGATAAGCGATCTGCGCGCTGCCGAGCTTCGCCTTGATCACATCCTCGACCGGTGCGTCGCCTACGTGAGTGGTTTGCAGTGTGGCCGGCAAACCTTGCTCTTGCGACTGCCACAGCGTGAATGCGACGACTGCTGCAAAGATGCCAGCCGCGGCGCCCGCAACCTTGCCGAGGTAAGGCCGCTTGCGCGTCATCGTTCGCACGGCGTGCAGCGCAACCGGTTGGATATCGCGCAGCTCGTTGTGACGACGCGTGGCCGCGTTCAGGAACTGAAAGGCTCGCCCGGGCGAGATGGGCTTGTGCAGGAAACGATAGATGCGCCCGGTGCTGAGCAATGAAGCTACGGCGCCTTCCTCTTCGCGCCGGCCCGTCGCCATGAAGATCAGCTCGGGAAACTGTGCTTGCAGGCGTTCGATGAGCGCGCTCACGTCGCCACCCAAGGTGCCGAGATCGGCAATCAGGACGTCGCAGCGACCGCCGACCAGATGATCGACGGCCGCATTGGCGGAAGGAGCTTCCCAGAGGGCGTGCTCGGACCCCGCGGCGGAGCGCAGGGTCTCGAGCAGGTTGGCATCGGCGCTCAGTACGACGACATCAAGGACCTGACCCGGTCGCGCCGCGGTGGTGCGAACCGTGGAAAGGAAGTCTTCGGGCCGTGTACTGGGCACGTCATTACTCGATCGCCGCTCATTCCAGACACACGACCAGTTGCGCCGAATGACTGCGCCAGTTGATCGGAATGACGAAGGAGCGGATGTTGTCCGGGGTGACGACCTTCTCGGGCTCGCCGGCGACCACCGTCGGCACCGAGATCATGAAGTCCTTGCCGAAATCCCGGCGCGCGTTGCCGGAGATCGTATTGGCGACTTCGCCCACCAGGTCACACATGTTTTCCTGGGTCAATTCCGTTTCACCCATGCGCATCAGCATGACCGTGAGCATGGGCCGCGAAGCAGTGAAGTAGACGATGCCACGGCGTTTGCCGGCGATGGAGATCAGGCCGGTGAACTCCTGGATGGTCGGCTTGCCCTCCTGCACGATGTAGGGCGAACCCACCGATGCAGGCTGGTTGGCCGCGGTGGCGAAGTAGTGCGTCGTTCCCTCGACGAAGGTTTCCAACTCGACTTTAGTCATCATTGCCGGCGCCCCTCAGCAGCTCTTCGAGCGCTTCTGTCAGCTGGCGATCCGTGAACGGTTTGCACAGAAAGCCATTGGCGCCCTTCTTCAAAGCTTCGATGGCGGTGGCCTTGTCGCTGAGCGCCGAAATCACCAGGATGAGAACGTCCGGCTTGATCTTCACCAGGTTCTCCACGCATTCGATGCCGTCCATCTCGGGCATCGTGATGTCCATGGTGACGACGTCGGCCGGCTCCTTGCGGAAGGCCTCGACGGCCTGTTTGCCGTTCGCCGCAGTGGCGATCACTTGCAGACGTTCGATCTGCAATTCCCGCTCGATCTTGCGGCGAATTATGTTCGAATCGTCACAAATCATGAGCTTGAGCTTGCCGTTCGTCAACGGTGGAGCCTTTGCGCTGGCGCTCGCCATTACAGTCCCTCTTTAGTCTTCAGAATTCCACATGAAGCGTTGCATCGATCCGTCACTTCAAGTCCGTTCGCACGGCTCGCATCAGGCCGCCACGGCCCGTTCCGAGACAGGCAGCCAGATCTTGAATTTGGAGAATTTGCCGCCGGCCGAGGCCAGCCCGACGCGACCGCCGAGCTCGGCGACCAGGATGCGCACCAGGTCCATGCCGGCGCCGCGGCCGGCGTCGGTGGTGACGCGGTCGGCGGTGGAGAAGCCGGGACGGAAAATCAGTGCCATGGTCTGGCGCGGGTCGAGCATCGCGGCTTGTGCCGGTGTGATCAGGCCGCGTTCCACGGCCACTTCTTTAATCCGGTCCAACTGCAGGCCGCGGCCATCGTCCTGCACGATGAGCTCGTAGCCGTCGGTGCCGCGCTGCGTGAATTCCACCGCCAGGGAGCCGGTCTCGGCCTTGTTCACCTTGGCGCGCTCGCTGGGCTGCTCGATGCCGTGGACCACGGCGTTGCGGACCAATTGAATGGTGATGTCTTTGACGGCCCGGCGATACGCCTCGGGGACCGCATCCAGGCCGGCGCAACGCAGAGTGACCTGCTTGGACTGGCTGCTCGCCACGCGAGCGGCGAGATCCTCGAGCGTGCGCTCCAGGCCGCCGACTGCACCGGTGGCTTCGGCAACATCGACCGGCGCGGTGAGCGCCTTGGTGACCTGCGTCTGATCCTGCCCGGCCAGCCATTGATCGACCTTCTCGGCGCCCACTTCGGTGCCAGCGGCGCGGCGGCTCGCGATGGCGTGATGCAGATCGACCAGTCGGCTCAGCATCTCGCGCACCTGCGCGAGGTGGTTGAATAGATCGTCCAGCTTCACGACCAGCGGCAGGAAGTCGCTGCCGGACAGCGACGGGCGGCCCTTCAGGTCGTTGAGCGATTCTTCGAAGGCGTGCGCGCGCTGCTCGACGGTCTTGAGGCCAAGCGCCGCCGCTTCGCCCTTGACCGCGTGCACCTGGCGGTAGATGCCGTCGATCTTGGCGCGGAACGCCGATTCTTCGCGGGCCGGCTCCTTGAGGATGGAGTTCACCATCTTCAACGACACGTCGGCGTCGGTGAGGAAGCTGGTCAGGCTGTCCGGCTCCACGTGCAGGATGCGCAGCAGCAGGTCGAGCTGCGCCTGCGCCTTTTCCTGCGATTCCTGCAACTCGCGCGACAGCATCACGCGCTTGGTCACGTCGTTCACCGTCACCAGCAGGTGCGACAGCGAGCCTTCGGACTTCACGCGGTTGAAATCGAATTCCAGGAAGTGGGTGTCGAAGCCACCGGCCGGATTGTCGAAGTGCACTTCGACTTCGTTCAGCGGGTTGATGGTCTTGACCAGCTTCTCGTTGACGCGCTCGCCCCACAGCAGCGCGACGTAGTCCATCGCGGTCTTCAGGGTCTTTTCCGGGACGATGTCCTTGAGCAGCTTGTCAAAGGTCAGGTCCAGGAAGTCCTCGCGGCGGAAGATGTTGTTCAGCGCCAGCGAGCGCTCGCTGCCGAGCTTCAGGTCCTTGTCCAGCAGAAACAGGCCTTCGTTCACGGTGCGCAGAATGTCCTGGGTTTCCTTGCGCTGCCGGTTGGACGCGGCTTCTTCCTTGCGCAGGTTACGGGCGAAGAACAGGAAGATCGCGCCCAGCAACAGCAGGGCCGCGCCCATGCCGCCAACCTGAATGGTTCGCAGCGTGCCGGTCTCGGTGCGGCTATGAGCTTCGACCCGGGTCGAGAGGTCCTTGAACACCTTGGAGAGCTGGCCGTGGGCCGTGTTGCCGTATTCGGTGAGGTCTTTCAGCGCGGCCTGCAGGCGGCGGCCGCGCGGGCTGAGCTGAACGGTCGACGCCGCCGGCGCAGCGGCCGGGGCCGCGGCCGGTGCGGGTTGAGCGCTAACATACGGCGAGCCGGAGAAACGCAGGATGGGGTCGAGCTTGGCCTTGTAGCCGTCCCACAGCTTGCTGCCGGCCTTCAATTGCTCGACCGCTTCCGGCGTGAGCAGGGAGGGCAGCACCAGGATCTCGCCGGCGGTGTCCGTGATCATGCCGCCGGTGATCAGGCCGCTCAGGGCATTGTCGAAAGAAGAGGCCGATTTGCGCAGACTTTCCAGCGCTTCTTCGATCTTCTCGCCGTTCTCCAGACGTTGCGCCAAAAGCACACTGGCGTCATAGACCGCGTGCGGCTGCTGCGCCTGGCTCTCGAGGAAGCGCACGCCCGCGACGTTGTCCGAGAACTGGCCGGCCTTGCCGTGGTTGACGGCCAGGATGACCGCGATGAACACCAGAAATCCGGTGATCGCGAATACGATTCCCTTGTATCGACCCAGATCTAGAATTCCCATGTATCTTCCCCTTGGCCGCGCCCTAAGAGCCGCGCGGACTTACCCTCAAGCCGGAGTGCGCGAAAAGCCAGCCTCCCGCCGCCGTGGCCCCGGAGCCTGAGCCCGAGCCTGCGACGACGTGTCTTCCCAGACTGCGGCTTTCCGCTCCCTGATGAACGAGTAGCTAATCTGACAATAAGCACTTTGACTGTCGCTCGACTCAGTTCCCGTTTTTAAATTACGAAAACTTGCTCCAGTTCAAAGTTTCGCGCAGTGGCTGCGCGAAACGCCGTAGTCCAACTTTCCGGAAAAGCTCAATCCCACAGCCGGAAGCGCCTTACAGAGGCGTGCCGGCGGCGTCCGCATGGTGAGTTGCCGCGGTAATTTTCCGCTCTGATTTGCCGTTTCCGGGGGCTCTTCCGGAATGTGACATCGCTGCAACATGGCGCTGCCGGTACTTTGCCGAAGGCGCTGCAGCAGACAGTTTTGCCTGCAACCACCGGCTCGAGTCAATGGCGCGTTTCTGCGACAAGCAGGCGTTTTCGGCGCCGTTGCCAGCAGTTACGCGCCGGCCGGGGTAATTTGTCACGCTCGACAAGGCCGCCAACCCCGCTCATGATGCGCTCCTCGCCGGAGGCTTGGCGCCTCGGCCGTCGTTCGTCACGAAAGCCTGGGTCATGAGCAAAATAGAATTCAAATCGCATGTCCCCGTTGCGCAGAAGCCGGCGCTGGAAGCGCTGTTGTTCTTCAACTCGTGCCAGGAGCGGGTCAGCGCCTGTATCGCCGATGCCATCGAGAAGTTCGGCACGCCGGAGATCGTGGCGGATCGCGATCGTCTGCGCATTCACATGAAGGAGCTGCCGGAGGTGCAGTCGCTGTTCGCGATCGACACCGTGACCGGCCGGCCGGTTGGCGTGGCGTTGTACGCTCGCCAGGACGTCGAGCATGTAACGGTAGTGCACGTCGGCATCACGGCGGAGTTCGCCAGCGGAGGCTGGCGCGCCAACGAGCAATTGTTGTTGAAGCTGTTGCGTGAGGTCCGGCGCTCGACTCGCCGTGTCAAAGGCATTCGCAGCATGGATCTGTACTACGCCTCGGGCCGCACCTCCACGCCGCGCTGGCGCGCCCAGACCAAGACGATGACCAAAGCGTTGATGTAGCACGCTGGCCGGCTGACTCTGATTTGTTCGAATTTGTTTCTACGAGCCCTCCTTCGAAGCATCCGTAAGCTCGCGATCGCCGGCACGGTTGCCCTGTGGCTGGCCCTGCTGGGTGGATTGCTGGGTCGCCTCGCCTGGCCGTTCGATCTGCTCGCGCACTTTCGCGTGCAATACGCTGCATTGTTTATTTTGCTGGCGTGCGTGTTGCTGGCGTGCCGTCGTTATTGGGTTGCGGCTGCTGCGGCGCTCGGCTGTCTGGTCAGCGCCGTGCCGCTCATGCCTTACATTCTGAGCGAACCAGTCAGCGCGGCGAATGCCACGACGCGAGAAGAAACATTCCGGCTGATGTCGCTCAATGTCTGGTTTCGCAACCCGGACCTGACGGATACCGCGCAGTACCTCGAGCAGTCGCAAGCGGATGCCGTGGTGTTGCTCGAGCTCACACCGCCGCAGGCGAACAAGCTCGTACCCTTGCTGCCGAGCTACCCCTACTATCACATCGAGCCCAGCCGGATGGGTGCGGCGGTGTTTACCAAGTGGCCGGTGCTGTCGGCCGAGTCGGTGCCGCTGGCGGCCGATGGAGCAGTCGCCGCGCGCCTCACGCTGGACTGGCGTGGCACGCCGGTGACTGTGCTCGGTGTGCATTTGAACTGGCCACTCGGGCCGCGCAACGCCAGGTTCAGGAACGAGGAGCTGGCGGCCGTCGTGAGCTTCAGCAAAGCCCAGCGTGGGCCGCTGCTGGTGGCGGGAGATTTCAATCTCACGCCCTGGTCGGAATATTTCAGCGATGCGTTGCAGGAGTCGGGGTTGCACGACGCGGCACGCGGATTCGGGCTGACGCGCAGCTGGCCGGCACAGTTCGCGCCGGTGGGCATCCGCATCGATCATTGTTTGCTGTCGCCGCATTGGCGCAGCGTTGCAAGCCATATCGGCCCTTTCCTGGGCTCGGATCATCTGCCAGTGGTGGCAGATGTAGTGCTACGAAAGTAGTTACTCCGCGCGCGGCTTGCGATGAATGATGTAGCCGCCCGACTTCTGATCCGGCTCGAGCGTCAGCAGATTGCGAGCCTGGGCTTCTTCGAGCAGATCGCTGAAGGTGCGGAAGCCGAAGTAACTTTCGTTGAAGCCGGGATTGCGGCGCTTCAGGGTCTGCTTGACCATGGAGCCCCAGATCTTCTCGTCCTCGCGTTCCTCGGCCAGCGCGTCGATGGTGTCCACCACCAGATCGAAAGCCTGTTGCTTGCGATCTTCCTCGGTCGTTTCCGGCTTCGCTGCCTTTGGCGCATCCGCGGCACCGGTGTGCGCCGGCTTGGCGGCCGCAGGCTGCTTGCGGCGCGCGCGCTGGTGACGTTTCTTTTCTTCCTGGCGCACCAGGTCGTCGTAGTAGATGAACTCGTCGCAGTTGGCGATCAGCAGGTCGGACGTGGAGCTCTTCACGCCAACGCCGATGACCGTCTTGTTGTTCTCGCGCAGTTTGCTGACCAGCGGCGAGAAATCCGAGTCGCCGCTGATGATCACGAACGTATCGACGTGCGCCTTGGTGTAACAGAGATCCAGTGCGTCCACCACGAGGCGAATGTCGGCAGAATTCTTGCCGGAGATCTTCACGTGCGGGATCTCGATCAGCTCGAACGACGCCTCGTGCATCGGCTTCTTGAATTCCTTGTAGCGATCCCAGTCGCAGTAGGCCTTCTTGACCACGATGCTGCCCTTGAGCAGCAGGCGCTCCAGCACGCGATCGATGTCGAACTTGGCGTACTGCGCATCGCGCACGCCGAGCGCGATGTTCTCGAAATCGCAGAACAGCGCCATACTGGTGATGGCGTGGGCCATTACAACCACCCCTTGCGTTTGAACAGTGCGTAAGTGATGCCCATCGAGCCGATCATCAAGCCGATGGAGAACAGGAAATTGCTGTGCTGACCGGGCAGCTGCGGCAGCAGGTGGAAGTTCATGCCGTAGATGCTGGCGATCAAGGTGGGCGGCAGGAACAGCACCGCCGCCACCGAAAAGATCTTGATGATGTTGTTCTGCTCCACGTTGATCAAGCCGAGCGTGGCTTCGAGCAGGAACGAGACTTTCGATCCCAGGAACGACGCGTGATCGGACAGTGACAGCACGTCGCGGCTGATGGATTGAAACCGCTCGCGCTGTTCGCCCGAGATGCCGGGCAGCGATTGCTGCGCGAACATCAGCAGGCGGCCCAAGCTCACCAGGCTCTCACGGCCCTTGCTGTTGAGCTCGCCATTGAAGCCGATGCGTTCGATCATGGCGCGCAGGTCGCGGCTGGTGGGCGTGCCGCTGCCGTTGCGCGCAAAGATGTTGCTGGAAATGTTGTCCAGATCGGCGCCGACCCGCTCGAGCACGTCGGCGATGCGCTCCACGAACGCTTCCATCAAGCCGGCCAGGACAGCCACCGGAGTCTGACACGCTCCCGCGTGCTTGCTGGCGTAGGAGATGAACTGCTGGAACGGCTTGGTATCGAGATAGCGATTGGTCACCAGCCGATTGCTGGTGAGGATGAAAGTCACCGCGGTACTGACCGGCCGGTCCGTGTCCAGCTGCGCGGCCACCGTCATCGTCATGTACAGGGTGCCGTTGTCTTCGTACAGCCGGTTGGAGGTTTCGATCTCCTTCATTTCCTCGCGCGTCGGCACGTCGACGCCGAACGAGGCTTCGACCAGTTTTTCTTCCTCGACCGTGGGCACGAGCAGGTCGACCCAGATGGCCTGCGAGGGAATCGGCGGGCCGTCATCGCCCGAACCGACGGGGACCTTGCTCAGGCCCTGCGCGGTCGGGACGAAGATGTTCAGCATGTGGGAGGGTCGGCGCTACAGCGAGGAGGACCTGGTGGCGCCTTGGGCTTCAGCCGCCGTGCTCGTGAGCCGCCAATTCGTCCATCAACGCGAACAGCTGGCTTTCGCCGCCCGCGGTGCCCACGTCGGTGCTGTACTTGCCATTGACGACTACCGTCGGCACCGACTGGATGCGATAGCGCTTGTTGAGGAAGTCGGCGCGCTGCAGCTTGGACTCGACCGCGAACGACGAGAACGCCTTGGTGAATTCTTCCTTGCTGACGCCGTGCTGCTGAAAGAACGCGGCGATCTTGTCGACGCTGTTCAGCTGGTTGCCGTTCACGTGCAGCTCACGAAAGATCAGCGTGTGCAGCTGATCGAGCTTGCCGAGCAACTCGGCAGTGTAGAAGAGGCGCGCGTGCATGCGCGTGGCTTCGTTCCACATGGCGGGCACGCGCACGAATTCCACATACGCGGGCTTGCCCTTGGAACGCCACGACTCGACCGCCGGATCGAGCGTGAAGCAGTGGCCGCAGCCATACCAGAACACTTCGACCACTTCGACCTTGCCCGGCGCCACGTTGGTCGGCTGCGCCGGCACGATCTTCTGGTAGTTGGCGCCTTCCTTGAACCGCGCTGATGTCGGAGGACCGCCCGCGGGGCCATTGAGCTTGAGCGAAGGCTGGGTCGTCGGCGCGGTCCGCTGCTCGTTCGCCGCCGGCGGCTCGTCATCCACTTCGCTGACGGTTTCGGCGGGCGCGGCGGTCGCAGCCTGGTCGGCGGCGGCCTGATCCGTCGATGCGCTGCCATCACCTTCTGTCGCGGCCGGTGCCGCCGGTTGCTCGGCGGCTGGCGCGGCCGGAGGAGTCGACGGAGCCGATTCCTGCTTGCCGCAGGCCGCCAGCAGAACCAAGGTCGATAGCAGGGCAGCGAGTTTGTTCATGCGTCGTTCCGGGCGACAACTACGAAGGGGATTCGATCAGCGCAGGCCTTGGATGTACGAAGCCACCGCATCGATTTGTTCGTCGCTCAGCGCGGCGGCGACATTCCGCATCATTTGATTCTGATCCGTCTGCCGTGTTCCCGAGCGATACGCCTTCAGCTGCGCGATCGTGTAGGTGGCATGCTGGCCGCGAATCTGTGCATAGCTGGCCGCCGGGTTACCGCCGCCGCTCGGGCCGTGGCACGCGGCGCAGGCCGCAATGCCCTTGGACGCGTCGCCGGCACGGAACAGCTTCTCGCCCAACGCCACTTTCGACGGCTCGGCTTCCAGCGTGCCGGTGGACTTCTGGGCGGCGTAATAGGCGCCGAGATCGGCCATATCCTGCTCGGAGAGCGGCTTGGCCATGGGCGTCATCAGCGGGTTCTGGCGCTCGTCATTCTTGAACGCCTGCAGCTGTCGCCGGATGTAGCTCTCGTGCTGGCCGGCGAGATTCGGCCACTCCGGGTTGACACTATTACCATTGGCACCATGACAGGCGACGCAAGGGGTGGCTTTCGCCTGGCCCTGTTCGGCCGAGCCCACTACAGGCTGTTCGGCCGCGAAGGCAACGCCCGCCTGCAGGCCGCACAGAGCGGTGAGCAGGACCATCGACTGTAACTTCATTATTCGCAACTCCGGTAGCGGCGGCTGGCCAAAAGGCGCGGAATTGTACACTAGCGATACCGCCTGCCTGCAGCCTCCAAGCACCATGCCCCAGTTTCCGCCCGTCGAATTTCTCACCAGCTCCTGGCAGCCGCGCCAATTTCCCCCCGACCAGGGTGCGGAGGTGGCTTTCGCCGGCCGTTCCAATGCCGGCAAATCGAGCGCGCTCAACGCCATTACCGGGCGGAAGGACCTCGCCCGCACCAGCAAGACGCCCGGGCGCACCCAGCTGATCAACTTCTTTGCGCTGAACGAGCAGCAGCGCCTGGCCGACCTGCCGGGCTACGGCTACGCCAAAGTCCCGGAAAAAATGCGCGATCACTGGCGCCAGCTGATGGAGCGCTATGTCGAGACCCGCGCCTCCCTGGCGGGTGTGGTCATCGTGATGGACTCTCGCCACCCGCTGACCGACTTCGACTGGCAGATGCTGGAATGGACCGGCGCGCAGCACCTGCCCGTGCACCTGCTGCTGACCAAGGCCGACAAACTCGGCCGCGGCGAATCCATGGCCACCCTGAAGAAAGTGCGCACTGCCGTCGGCGACGGCGCCACCGCGCAGCTTTTCTCCGCGGTGAACAAGACCGGCGTCGATGAAGCCAGGAAGGAGGTTTTACGGATGCTGGCCGGAAAGCCTGCGTGAACGTCAGAACCGGCGGCCTGAGCTCATCTCGAGCAGCCGTCCCTGGAGCCTCGGCCAGCCGGCACGACCGTGTCCCGGCGTTCGCGCGGTTCGAGGTGACGTCAAGTCACCTCGAACAGGCATCCGCGCTCACCCCGATCAGCGCTTACAAAAAAAGAACCCCGGCGACTTCTGGAGCCACCGGGGCAGTGTTACCCGGCATGGGGATGGACCGGGTTACCGTCCACTCAGGGAGGTCAGCGGACGGGAGCGTCCTGGCCGACGCTCAGGAATTATGACGCCCTTCGGGGCTGAAAGTTCCACGACTTTTTTACCCTGATCGCGTGAAAAATTCTTTATTTTTTCAGGCGTTTAACTGTCACAAAGATGCAACGCGCGAAGCCCTTCCGGAAGCCGCGCGCTGGGCCGGTTTGGTGGCTTTTGTGGCACATGCGCAACAGATTGGCCTGACCACTTTCCGCTAAATTCCGGCAAAAAGAGCCTCAAAATTTATAGATGAACCCCAGCGACAGCATGCTGATCCGGTCTTCACAGGAACGTGTAAGTCACGCCGAGGGACAACATGTTGGCGTCCTTGACGTCATCGATGTCGAACTTCTCGTACTCGGCGCGCACGGCGAGACTGAGGAAGCGGAACTGCACGCCGACGCCGTACGCCAGATCCGTGCCGTCTTCCCGAAAGATGTCGTTCCCGCCATCCAGCTCGACGCTGGTATCGAAGCTGATCAGCCCCGCCTTGGCGAACACGTCCACCGGGCCCACTGGCAGGAAGAACACGCCAAACGCGCTGATGCCATCGGTCTCCGCCGCCAGGATGCCCTGCTCGGCTTCGCCGAAATTCACATAGCTCGCTTCCACGGCAAACCAGTCCAGCGGCCGGAGGCCGACGATGAACTTGAATCCCGTGTCATCACTATCCACTTGCGCGAGACCCTGGTCGATGTCGACATTGGCATCGCCCAGGCTGGCACCGAGATAGAGGCCGTTGTCGGCGGCCATGCTCGCCGTGCTCGCCAACAACAAAGCGGTGACCAGAGTTGCTTTTCGCATGAAAACATCCTTTGTGAAGTGATCAATGACTGATGAATGAACGATTGACAGAGGAAAGGGGTTGCATCAGACCCTTGGCAGGATGCACCAATAACCTGAATCTCCGATGAAACGTTAGCTGCGTGGATTGCGAAATGACCGTGCGCGCCGCGCACTCTGAACGTCAGCGAGCTGGCTAGCCCATGGTCGCGATTTCCTTGCGAATCTCCGTGAGCAGCGCATCGGCTGCGGGCGCCAGGTTGTGAAGTGCGACGGTAGCGATCACGAGTGATATCGGGAACTCGAACTCCGGCAGAGCCACGCGCGAGAACACTCCCTGTTCCAATTCGCTCTTGATCGAGCGCGGCGCAGCGGCGGCGAGCGCGTCGCTATTGCGGACGACCTGACGGATGATGCCGAAGTCGGTCGTCAGCAAATACGCGGGCAGCCTGACCTGAGCGCCGCTCGGATCGCGAATGATCCTCTCGACCCGCTTCCTGAGCCAGAGCGAAGCCTTCGGCACGACCAGGGGAAAACGGAAACACTCGCGCGGTGTCACGCGCTGGCTCTGCATGAGGCTATGGCCCGAGCGGCCAAAAATGATGAATGGCGGCAGCTCGTAATCCTCGGTAACGATGTGCGTGTCCATCGCGTCGTAAGGGAAGCCGATATACACATCCACTTCTCGTGCGAGCAGTCGCGCCTGAAGCGCTTCCCACCCGCCCAACTCCAGCGTGAATTCCAGATGAGGGTAATCGCGCAATAACCGGATGAGCGCTGGCGCCACTATCGGCTCCGCGAAGTACGGATCGCAACCGATGATGAGCCGGCCAGCCGCGAGCTTCTGCATCAGGCGGATCTGCCGGCGCATGTGCGTGACCTTTGAAATCGTCGCGCGCGCCGTCTCGACCACCACCTCGCCGTACGCGGTGGGTGTCACATCTCCGGGGCGCCGCTCGAAGAGCAGCACGCCGTAGGCCTCCTCGATCTTCTGGATGCTCTGCGTCAGTGCCGCCTGCGTGATGCCGATAGCCTCGGCCGCGCGGCCGAAATGCTTGTGCTCCGCCAGGGCGGCGATGTGCCTGAATTGACGAATGTCCACGATAAGTCGCGCTTATCAAATTGCCCGGGAGAATCAATTAGACGAACGAGCATAAGCGAAGTTAAATCCTTGCGCAGCAGCTTCAGCACAAAGTGCTCAGCAGGGGGAAGATCATGTACAGAATGGCAAGTGCAATCGCGATCCTTGCGGCGACCACCATGGCGGGCGCCGACGCGGTCGCCCAGACAGGTGAGATCCTCCTCGAGGAGGTCGTGGTCAGCGGTCGCAAGATGGGCAAGCTGGAAGCGGCGCAGGACGTGCCGCTGGCGGTGACTGCGTTCGGTGCGGCACAGCTCGACGCTGCGTTCGTTCGCAATGTCGAGAACCTGTCGTTTGCTGCGCCCAACGTCAGTCTGGACAGCGTCGGAGTCACGCCGGGCGTCCAGAACTTCGCCATCCGCGGCCTCGGCCTGAACAGCTCCATTCCCTCGATCGATCCGACGGTGGGACTGTTCGTCGACGAGATCTATCTCGGCGTGACCTTCGGCGTCGTGCTCGACATGTTCGATCTGGAAGCGGTCGAGATCCTGCGCGGCCCGCAGGGTCTGCTGTTCGGCAGGAACGTGACCGGCGGCGCGGTACTGGTCCGCACCAAGCGGCCCAGTGGCGAGTACGGCGCGAACTTCAAGCTCGCTGCCGAGAGCGGGCCCGAGCTCGTGCTCGCCGGCAGCATCGAAGGTCCGCTGTCGCCTCGCGTGGCAGCGAAGCTGACTGCCTATGGCAAGGACGACAGCGGGTACTTCGACAATGTGACCACCGGCAGTGACGATTACGGCGCAGAGCGGACGTGGTTCGTGCGCCCCTCGTTCCTGTTTACTCCGACCGACACCACCGAGATCGTACTGCGCTTCGAACATGGCAAGACGACAGGCGATGGCGGCGTCGTGCAGAACATGAACAGCTACACCGGTTTCGATACGGGGCCGGGCTCGGAGGGTTCGATCGACATCGCCTGGGATCAAGCGGTCGTGGAAGCGAACTGGGATGTGGGCAACGGCAGGATCACCGGCGTCTTCGGCTGGCGGGACCTGGAGCATCTGGGCGAGACCGATATCGACGGCCTGTCCCCTGTGCTGTTCCACGGCGGCATCAAGACGCTGCAGGACCAGTTCAGCGGCGAGCTGCGCTACACGGGCACGGTGTCGCCGGCCGTCGTTGCGACCGCCGGCGTGTATTACTTCACGCAGGACATTCTCTATCGCGAGCAGCGCATCCTGGCGAACGGAGCGCTGCGCTCCGCGCTGGGCGGCGACCAGGATCACTGGAGCTGGGCGGCCTTCTCCGCGGCCGATGTTTCTTTGACCGACGCCTTCACGCTGAACCTGGGACTGCGTTACACCAAGGAGAGCAAGTCCGCGAAGATCGCCACGTTCAACGCGCTGAATTCGCCTTGCGATTTCGCGACCAACGTGTGCGCATTCGACTTCCGCGATGAGCACGACTGGACGAGCTGGATTCCGAAGCTCGGTTTCCAATGGCGGCTCGATCCGCAAGTGCAGGTGTATTCGTTCTGGACCAAGGGCGTGCGCAGCGGCGGCTACAATTTCCGCAACGTCAATCCGCTGGTGGCCGCCGGACCGACCGCCGAGGAAGAGCAGGATGCGTACGAGCTCGGCATCAAGTCCGACTGGGCGCAGGGCCGGCTGCGGCTGAATCTCGCGGCGTTCCACAACGAGATCGCCGATCTGCAGCGCGAGGTCGTGACCGTCGATCCGATCGCCGGCGTTGCGCAAGTGATCCGCAATTCCGCCGACGCCCGCCTGCGCGGCCTGGAGATCGAGGCGCACGCCGCCGCGACCGACAGGCTCACCGTCACGGCGTCGGCCGGCTATACCGATGCGGAGTACACCAAGATTCACATGGACCTGAACGGCGACCTGGTGATCGACGCGGCCGACAAGTCGCTGCGACTGCCGCGCGTGTCCCCATGGACTTACAACGCGGGAGTTACCTACGACCTTCCGCTGGGCGCGCTGGGAGATACGTCCTGGCGCGTGCAATACGCTCACCGCGACGAGGCCGCCTTCACCGACAACAACTCGGCCTTCCTCTCGAAGGTCGACCTGGTCGATGCCAGCATCACGTACCGGCGTCCGGCCGGCGATCTGTCGTTCTCCGTGTACGGGCGCAACCTGACCGATGAGGACTACGCCGGCGCCGTCACGCCGTTGCCTTTCGGCGTCATACGTTATCTCAACAAAGGCCGGCGTTATGGGCTGGAGCTCAACGTCTCGTTCCGGTGAGCCGATGCGAGATCAACACGAGGAGCGGTGCCAGCAGAGTGCGAGATAAAGCAATGTGCAACTCCAATGCATTCGAGCCGACGCTGTGCGACATCTTCGAGCTGCACGGCAAGTGGCGCGCCGAGCGCAGCGCGATCATCTTCCAGCAGCAACGCCTCACCTGGGGGCAACTGTCGGCGCGGATCAACCAGGTGGCGAATGGTCTGCACGGCTTCGGGGTGGGCAGCGGCCACAAGGTCGCCGCCCTCATCGACAATCGTTTCGAAACGGCGGAGGCGGTGCTCGGTGTCATGCGCAGCGGCGCCGCCATCGCGCCG
>NZ_DASWVW010000005.1:0-43412 GCF_036406195.1 Steroidobacter sp. | reverse complement strand
ACCGGGTCGACTCGAGCCGCGGGCTCGAAAGCGACGGCCGAAACCGTATCAATGGTTGAAGGTGCCTCGCGAAAAGGCTCGGCGGCAGGTACGTCGGCATGGCTATCTTCCGAACCCTTCAACTTAAGTAAGTGCCATTGGGTCTAGTCCGTGAGAATAGAATTTCTTCGCCCCATCTCTTGAGCGCTGTGACGTGTACCCTCAACCCCGGACACCAGGTCAGCCACGCAACCTCGTGTGCCAAGTGCGAATGGCGTAGTAGGTGTCGATCGCCGGCTTTCTCAGCTTTGCAAGTCCTGGAATGGCAGACTTGAACTGTCTGCAATAGCTGAGCGCATCTGGACCATATGCCTCCTTGTACTCACCGCCGCCGCCCCAGTGGTGCCAACGCACCCCACGCGCCTTCCAATATCTCAACGCATACCAGTGAATGGCCTGATTGGGCCGCAGTTGGAGCATGCTTCGGATGCTGCCGTTTCCCCAAAAACCGGAATACTTCCCAAAGCCATAAAATATTCCCGTAGCGATACTTTGCCCGCTATCGGTCCGCGCTCGGAGCAGCAGAAGTTCACCGGAAGGATGTACGTGCTCAATCAACTTCGCGACGCGTTCCTCACTGTAAGTCGGCTTTAGACCTTGGTGCGCAAACACGTCGGTGAGCTGCGCATGAAACTCCGCAGCGAAACCGTCCGGCTTCGCTTCCTCGACGACCAAACCCACTTTTTCCGCCTTTCTGATGCAGCGTCGGCAGGCGCTGGTCATTCTGTTGAAGAGCTCCTCTTCGGGAAGATGAAGATCGGTGACGAACCCTCCCGAAGAGACCACCTCGTATCCAGCGCCGCGCGCACACTCCGGATCGCAATAGACGTCCGATAGCTCGAGATACGCACACTTTTGATCGAAGATAGCGAATCGAGACAGAGCGCGGAGCGCTTGCGTGCGCGACACACCGGGCACTAGATTGAGCCCCATGTAGGTCGTGTTATAGCCCTTCAGAGGTGACCCGAGCACCGGCACGCCGACGATCGTCTTGCGCATGCCAGTGAACCAGCCGAGCTCGGAGCCCCTATCCTCCAGCATCGCCACGACAGGCTTACCGGCTCCAACGGCAGTTAGATAGTCCAGCCACGGCTTGCGCTGCTCCGGAGTGCGGTCCTCATACTTGTCCAGAGCAGCCCAGTCCACCTGCTCGATCGGAATTTGCCTGAATCTCATTTACAGTTCTTTGAGAGCCTGCCAACGCGCGCCCCGGCGCCCGAGCGTCCATCCGGTTTTTCGATGAAGTTGCAGACTTGCTGTATTGGCTGCTCCGATCCGTGCCAGCACAGTCACTACACCTCGCGCACGTAGGTGATCGAACATCGCCTCGTACATCTCGGCACCGAGACCGCACCCGCGTGAGCTGCTCGAAACTACTATCAAGGAGACCCGCGCAACGTGCGGTGAACTCTCGTTCCAATTGACGGCAAAAGCAGCCGCGTCTCCCTCCGCATCAACCCCTGCAGCAAGCCGCTCGGCGTCGTTCCTCGAGGACTTGTTTCGTTTGCCGAGCACGCGACAAGCAAACAGCGGATGGCGAAACATGAACTTCTTCCAGTACCGAGGCGCATCGACTATAGCGACGGCAACGCCTCTCACTTCGTCGCCGACCCGGGCAATGAGGGCCACCGGTCCATTCTCTCTAACTGCATCGTCGCAAACGGATCTCGTCAATGCCGTCGTCGAAATGCCAAAGACGGAAAAGCCATGGTCTGTTAGGACGCGCGCCGTTGCATCGACAGTACTCGGCGACAGGAGTTCTATCATCTGCGATATCGAACCCGCTTTCGCACTCGATCTATTCCCCACCAGACATTGCGCACTAGCCTGTACGCGTAGCCGGGATCAGCGTCGCCGCCGTGGACCGAGACGAGATGATCGAGGACGGTAGAAACAGGAACGAACCAGCCACCGGCTCTGGAGGCCAGGTATCGCAAGCGACGCTCGAACTCCGAGTGTACTGTCGAACCATTCGTGAATCCGCTGGCTAAATGAGTGTAAACGATGCAGACGCCTCCCTCCTCGGACAACCGGTCGACGTTCCTTGCAGCAATCAGATCGGTGAACTCATCGACCGTCTGACCATCCGAAGAGCTGAACCAAAGGTTGGAGCATTCCGATTTTCGATCCACCCGGTAGGGCATTCTTGGATCGCGAGCGAGCGTGTTGACGTCATTGAACGTGAGATTGCGCATGTACCGAATGTGAGTTTTAGCGATATCGCCCCAGAACGATTCGCTGCTCTTGTCTTCCCCGCCTACACGGCGGGCTCGACCGGACAAAAGCCGATATAGAAAGTCGAACGGCCACTCGAAACGTCGATCCCACCAGTAGAGGTTGTCGGGGTTGGACACATGGTTCGCATGTATGGCTGGCTCATGTCCGAGCAATTCCCGGAAGATCTCGAAGCCGCGCAATATCTCTGCACGCGAAAAGAATCCGTCGCCGATATTGTGCAGTCCGATCTCGAAGCCGCGCTCCTTGAGCGAGCGAATGAATTGAAGATAGTCGGAATCAGCAAGAGAGCTGCTCGTATAACTTCCGCGCGGCGGGTAAACCCAAACGGATTTCGTCGTCCGCATGCCACAGTCGACGAGGAGTTCGTATACCGGCCTGATGTTTTCCACGGTTGCATCGTCGGTATCGTCGAATACGGTGAATGCAAAGTTCTTGCCCCCGGGAAACTGCATTCCTGCTACCCTATCGCGCGGAATCATAGGCCACTCGCGTGCACTTCATTGGACCGCAGCGCAAGTTAGCCTGCAATCCGCCGGATGATGGCAGCCGGTCAGCACGCACGGCCTGACACCATCCAAAAACTCCAGAACATTGAGCACACGCGTACCGCTCTCAACGAGCATTACGAAATTATGCGACCGTTTGAGTCGACCCGATAACTCTCGCATCGACAGTCCGGCAGCTTGCCTTGCGACCCGGCGGTCGGTCAATAGCTCATTCTCTCGTCCGCTGCGCCTTCTCATCATGGTACCAGAACCGTAGCAACCAACGCGGTACGATTTCCGATCCACTCGGAGAGCAGCCGACACGGCGCGGCAGCGAGCATGCACAACTAGGAGCGGCTCTGCGAGAAGCGAGGCGAGGAGCAGATCTGACGCAGCGACAACTCGCACGGCGCTTGAATCGCCCAATCTCACACGTCGGCAAGATCGAATCCCGTGAGCGCCGGCCCTGTATCAACGACTTTCCTAGCTACGCGCGGGCGCTCGGGAAGGAACCCGCTACGTTCCTGACGACCGTTCGCGCCGCTACCTGCCATCCAAAGCGAGAACGTCCGCACGTTCTTATACCCTTATTCCTAACCTGTCGGTCACTTGCCATGACGTATCCGCTCAGCGCTCCGATTCCTTGACTGCCACAAGCTGACGCCTTGTCTGATCTCGATTGACGGCCGGAAGCGGCCGACTGAGAAACGCCAAATCGAGACCCCGCGTGTGCGCGTTGTAAGCCCAGCACGCAAACTGCCCGAGCAGCCGTTGGTTCTCCGCTTCGAGACGCTGATTCTCGGCTTCGAGCCGTGCAATTCGCTCGAGCGCGGCCTGCAACTCAGGGGAGTCGGCGCTTGGCCCACGTTCGCCGCGAGCTTCAGCGAGCGCCTTCTTGCGTTGACTGAACGCATGCCGGATGCGCTCATGGTTGTGCAGCGCCTGCCGGGTGTAACGGGCATGCGTGCGACGCACGATCGCATCGATGAGCAGTTCCCAACTCAGCTTACCGGTCCAACCGTCTAGGATCGAAACCATTTCAGCAATCGCGTCATCATCGAGATTGCGTGCGCGGGTACGCGTCATGCTTGCAGCTCCTCCTCACTGGCGTTTATCGGCGCCGGCAGGCGCGCGTGCTCGATGAGCTGATCTCCAGCACTAGCCGGATTGGCAGACACACTCAAAGCACGTTGGCTGCGTGCTTGCTCGAGACGCGAAGCGGGCACCACTCCAGAGGGTTGGATAACGGCCCCGGCAGGGACGTTAGGATCGTCAAGAATCGCGCACAGCTGCTCGAGCCGCGTGAGCGTGCGCTCCTGGTGTTCGACCCACCGATTCGACCCGGCATACTGATTCGCGCTGGCGGCCTTGGCCTCATCGAGCAGCTGCCGTGTTTCCGCACGATGCCGTCGGATGTTGGCCTCTCTCACCGCATCGCCTTTGATGCACACCTGCTCGCTGCAGTTAAGGCAGTCACGATGGATTTGACACGGCAGCATCGAGAAGTCGTGGATGCAATACCCGAACTCGGTTGTGTGCGCCGTCGGCACCTTGAGTCGAGCGAACTCATCGCGCGGTATGAGCGCCGACGGATGCACCCTCGCCAAAGGCCCCACTGCCTTCTTTTCGTCGCCGACGACGCTTCGCACGAGCGCGAGCACGTCCCGGTCCGATTGATGATCGTACGTCCTGTTTTGTCGAACATCCTTGCGACCCGACCATTTCGCGATGTCAAGTTGGCTGAGCCCACCCGCCTGCGCCAGCGTGTTCAGGTAATGCCGGAACTGGTGTGTCGAGACGCGAAGAGCACTGCCGTCGTCTTCAGCAAAGCCATACCGTTCAAACAGCGAGCGCACTCCTAAGCCTGGGCGCGCGCCCAATCGATCCGAGACATGCTGGTGGTTCATGATCTCGACGACACCACGGTAGGTTGCCTTGCGATCATGGAAGAGATTGCGTTGGGTGAGGCAAAGCGCTTGGCTGTATTTCAGGCTGCGAACCTCATCCAGCCACGGAAAGCCGCGCGGCAACTGTGCGACGAGCGCCGCCTCAACGTCGGCGAAGCGAACCATCTGCTCACCGCCCTCCATGGTGATCAGCTCTACGCCGTTTCGCGCGCACCACGATTGGATCGCCCGACGCTCGACCGGATCCGCAAAGACGATCTCGCCGACCTGATCCAGGGAGATGCGCTCGGAGCCGCGCAAGTACTCGATATGACGCGGCAGCAGGAGTTCAGTCGGGTGCGCTTCATACCACTTGGCAATGAGGCGGGCAGGCTCAGTTACTCGCTTGATGTTGGCAATCGCCTGCTTCACCACATCTGCCATCGATGGAATGATCCACTTCACCATCGGGTCAGCGCCCTTCGCCGGTCGCCATCGAAGGCCGTATGCCTGCTCACCCGATGGCGGGATCGACTGCGTGGCCTCGCAATCTATCTCCAGATACAGGGCCTCACTGATCCGATCCGGGGCCGAGCACAGGATCGCCACGATCGATGCGACGAGGATGTCTGCGGGTTCGGTCGCGATATGGAAGATGTTAGCCAGTGCGGACAGCGCCGCAGGCGACGGTAGCTTGGCGTGCCGTTGCTCATCGAACTCCTTTCCAACCCGAACGGAGTCGCGCGGCCGCTTGATCGAGTTGCGCCAACGCACGGGCGTCGCCAACAGGTGATTTCTTACCATGAAGTTGCACAGCATCTCGAGCTGACCGCCCACGCGGAACGCGTTCGCAGCAGTGAACTTATCGACGCAGAGCTGGGCAGCTCGGTTCAGAGTGTGCGGGGAGACAGAGACGGGATTTGAGAGAGAACCATTTTCCGAGAGTGCGGCTTCGAGCGCGCGCAATGCCGCCATGCGTTGGCCCACGACCTTCGTAGGTCGAAACGCGTGCTGATAGCGCGTGTACGCCTTGGCAAACGACAGGAAGGGCTCAGGCAGCACTTGCGGGACGCTGTCATTCACCGTGCTCCACGTGCTGAAGACGAGCCGCACGCGGCTGGAGCGCCGCAGGCCAATAGCCTCGGTCACGTCCCAGACGTTGTCATCGAAATTCAGATCCGCGCCGAAGATCGTCAGCTGACGCTTGCAGACCTCGATGAAGTCGCGAAGATTTGCCTCGGCATTGAGCTCGGCGCGCGGCGTGAAGTGAATGACATCAGCCATTCTTCACCTCGGGCGGCGCACCTTGGGCTTGACGGCACAGGTGAATGACCTGCGCCACGGCGAGAATGGTGGAGTCGTTGACACTGGCCATACGCTGATCGGTCGTCGCAAGGAGCTGCTCGCGCTTCTCCAGCAGATGGCTCAGCACGGCCTCATGCGGGCCGTCGACCCATGGCTGGAAGTGCTGGCAGGTGTAACAGGCAATCGGCGCATTGAAGCTGCAAAACGAGTGCTGACCACACGATCCCATCGGCTGCATGCTGCGGTCGATGCGTGGATCGACAATGCGGCTCGAGGGATCATTGCCGCGCGTAGCTTCCGATTCGGTCTTGATCAGCACGCCCTTGAACGCTTGCGCAAGCGGCGCCAGCTGCATGGCGATTGCGCGATCAATGCGAGCTGCGATTTCTGGCACGGCGGCAACGTACACGCCTACGTTCTGGGTATCCGTATGATCGAGCATCTCCGCGATTACGAGCTCTCCGTGACCTTCCTGCGCCGCACGCGTGCCGAAGGTGCGGCGGAAGCGGATTGGTGACACGTGCAACAGATCGCCAGTGCGCTCTGAGTAGACCTCAAGCAGTTCCAGCGTGCGCTTTAGATTGCGACCGAGATTCCAGCCAGTCTGGTGATACTCGTATCCGGGCGCCCAATCGTGCACTCGCGGAGCACGCTCCACAGACACGGGAAACAGCGGTGCGTCGTCGGGATTGGCGAGCACACTTTCAAATCGCTGCCGAACGCGGTTCGCGTACTCGAGCAGCGGCTTGCCTATCTGAGGGATGAGTGGCCGCTCCTTCAGCTCCAATCGCGGCCCGGCATTGCGCTGCTTCAGCCTGGGAACTCTGATCGCGTAGTCGACTGCTCCGTCCACGCCGACACCGGTCACGTCGCAGACCTTGAGTGCGGCAAATTGAGACGACCGCTGTCCGAGAGCCATGAAGAGCCAGGCTAAGAGGTAGGCTTCCTCCGATAGCGCGCCCTCAGCGAATGCCTCATTGAGCGCTGATTGGATCTGCTCAAATTCAAGATCGGTGAAAGGACCCATGCGTGGATCCATGGTCAGCACGGCCACGCCCTTTGCGTTTCCCTTCAGCCGCAATGCCTCCAACACAGCGACTGCATCATCCGTCACACCAGGAACGCCCAACCCGTGCCATTTCCGCAGGAAACCTGACAATGATCCCAGGTAGTACGCAGTCTCTGGGCTCAACGATCCCTTGTAGTTCAAGAGATCAACGTTGGTCACCTGCTCGATAGCGGTCGCGCGCCCTACTGAGAGAAAGCCCACGAGATGCAAGAACCGCGAAAACATATTCCGCACGTGAGGAGCCGAGGCGTTCTCGGCATACCACACGAGCGTGTACTTGAGCGAATGACGCATCTCTTCGGAGAGTGCGTTGAAAAAGGAAAAATCAAGCACGACCTTGTTGACGGTGTCACGATAGGACCACACGTCGAGGCTCGGATCGAACTGCGCACCGCTGCGCGTCCGAACAAGCGCCGGCAGCAACCAGCCGGCGGCCGACCGACCTAGTGCGAGAGTCCTATCAAGGCTCATTCGAAGGCTCCTTGTTCAGTTTCCTTTGCATGGCTAGAGAGACCTCGCGTGCTTTGCGCTGGACGTGACGCCGCGTATAGATCGCAGCCGTACCGGAAGTCTCCGACCAGCCCATTAGGCGAGAGCGCATCTTCTTCTCCGTCTCCTCGGAGACGCCCTGCTGATCCATGATTTCCGAGAAATGATCGTTCCAGGTGTGTCGGAGCACGTGCGGGCTCAGATCGTCCGGCAGATCAGGGCACTTGCGCCGCAGGACAACGAACACTTTGTTGAGAGAGCTCAGCGTCAGAGGCGCGCCGGTAGCTACAGCGACAAACAGGAACGTGTGCTTTCGGGATCCCTCTTTGGCGCGGCGATGGCCGGTGATGTAGCGATGAGTAAGCCGCGTCAGTTCATCGCTGAGCGGTAACAGCCGATCGTAGGTCTTGGCGTTCGGCTGGTTTATCCGGGGATCGTCAGGATCGTCGGCCCGGCGTTCGATGAGCACCTCGTTTCCCTGAAAGTTGATGTTGGGAATTTTCACGCCGAGGAGCTCGCCGCGGCGCAGGCCGAGATCGATGAACCAGCGCACGATGAGCGCGTTGCGCTCTCTCGCATGCTCGCCCTTCCAGGGATTGTCGGGGTAGTCCGGCTTGATGACCTCGAGCACGCGAGCGAGCGCTTCCTCGGACATGCCCTGCCGCTGCCCAGTCAGGTTGCGCGATCGTGAGGCAGGCGTTCGCTCCTCGAGTGCGCGATGCACGACATCAGCCGTGGACCTTAGGTGCGCGTACGCAGCGCCGCGCTGGCTTCCACTCAACTTCAGCAGTTGCGTATCGACCCGCCACTTGAGATAGCCGCGGATGTAGTGCAGACGGATCGCAGCCGTACCGGGGTCTACGTCAGCAGTCTCCACTGCAGGGGACCGCATACGCACCCTCTCGAGCGAGACCACCGTGGATCGCCTGAGCGGTTGACCCGCTTCTTCCGACGTGAACGCCGGGAGGGGCAGCCGGCAGGCGCGCACTATCTCTTCGATCTCACCCGCCTCCAGCAGCTTGCCCTGGCCGAGCCTGTCAGCGAGATCGATGCCGAGACGGTCAAGGGCGAGGTACAGCACCATGATGCTGCGCAGCGCCTGTTGAATCGTGGCGGCGGAACGGTTCCGGGCACGCAGCTCCGTCAGGGCGTAGAGAGTGGGCTCAAACAGGGGCAGACCACTCGCGCGCGAGCACAGCATGGGCAGCCGTTCACCCGAGGGAAAGCATACCTGTCGAACGGCAAAAGGGCTGATTTGTTTACGCATCTAGGAGGTATTGTGTAACTCCTAGTATAGCGCTGACCTTTTAAACACGTAAATAGCAGAAGGGCCTGTGATGACAGGATCACAGGCCCTTTTATTTACAAATTAGAAAAGGTCGGCGTCAGAACGGAATATCGTCGTCGAATCCGCCACCATCATCTGCCGGCGGCGCCGAACGATCTTCCTGGGCCGCCGGGCGCGAAGAACGACGCGGTTGTTCGTCCCCGCCGCCATAACCGCCGCCACCGCTACCACCACCCCGACCACCCAGCATCTGCATGTTCTGCGCGATGATCTCGGTGGTATAGCGATCCTTGCCTTCCTTGTCCTGCCATTTACGGGTGCGCAGCGAACCCTCGATGTACACCTGCGAGCCCTTGCGCAGGTACTCCGCGGCGATCTCGCCCAACTTGTCGTAGAGCACGACGGCGTGCCATTCGGTGCGCTCCTGCTGGTCGCCAGTCTGCTTGTCCTTCCAGGACTCGCTGGTGGCGATGCGGATGTTGGTGACGGCCTTGCCGCTGGGCATGTAGCGTGTGTCGGGATCCGCACCCAGATTGCCCACCAGAATGACTTTGTTGATACCGCGCGCCATGGCTAGCGAACCTCGCAATCAGTGAAGGCGGGGATTCTAATCGCGATATCGTACATACGATAACCATTTATGCGGGAAGAGCCCGCTTTTGTCGCCCCCACCGAGCGGCCGATTCATGCTTGGGCCGCAACGCCAATCCCTGCCGCTTCCTGACCAGGTTTTGCCCCGAGGTTCCTCGGCCCCGTATATTGAACGGTCCCCAATCGACGCCACGTACGTTACCCATGCCTTCCATCGTCATCCGCGGCGCCCGCACGCATAACCTGCGCAACATCGACCTGGAGTTGCCGCGCGACAAGCTGATCGTGTTCACCGGCTTGTCGGGCTCGGGCAAGTCGTCGCTGGCGTTTGACACCATCTATGCCGAGGGTCAGCGGCGCTATGTCGAATCGCTGTCGGCTTACGCGCGGCAGTTCCTGTCGATGATGGAAAAACCTGACATCGACTCCATCGAGGGCCTGTCGCCCGCTATCGCCATCGAGCAAAAGAGCACCTCCCACAATCCCCGCTCGACGGTCGGCACCGTCACGGAAATCTACGATCACCTGCGTCTGCTGTTCGCTCGTGTCGGCACGCCGCGCTGTCCCGATCACGGCATCGATCTCGCCGCGCAGACGGTGAGCCAGATGGTGGATCAGGTAATGCGCCTGCCCGAGGGAACGCCGGTGCTGCTGCTCGCACCGATGATCGATGATCGCAAAGGCGAGCACGCGCAAGTCTTCGAACAGCTGCGCGGCCAAGGCTTCGTACGCGCGCGCGTCGATGGCCACGTCGTCGAGCTGGATGCCGTGCCGAAGCTCGATCCGAAGAAGAAGCACAGCATCGATGCTGTCGTTGACCGGCTGAAAGTACGCGCCGACGTGGCGCAGCGGCTAGCCGAGTCTTTCGAAACTGCCCTGCGCATGGCCGATGGTGTCGCGCGCATCTCGTTCATGGACGATCCGAAGCGCGAAGAGCTGGTGTTCTCCGACAAGTTCGCCTGCACGGTCTGCGGCTACAGCATCGCGGACCTCGAGCCCAAGTTGTTCTCGTTCAACAATCCGGCGGGCGCCTGCCCCACTTGCTCGGGATTGGGCGTGCAACAGTTTTTCGATCCGGGGCGCGTGGTTCATCATCCGAACCTGTCGCTGGCCGGCGGCGCGATTCGCGGCTGGGACCGCCGCAACGCCTATTACTTCGCGCTGATGCAATCGCTGGCCAAGCACTACAAGTTCGACGTCGAGGAGCAGTGGCAGGATCTGCCGGCCAAGATCCGCAAGGTCGTGCTGTACGGCAGCGGCGAGGACAAGATCGACTTCAGGTATGTCAATGCCAACGGCGGCACGATCCGGCGCTCGCACAAATGGGAGGGTGTCATTCCCAACCTGGAACGGCGCTATCGCGAGACCGAGTCGATCGCCGTGCGCGAGGAACTGTCCAAGTACCTCAGCAATCAGCCGTGCCCCGAGTGCGGCGGCACGCGGCTGAATCGCGCCGCGCGTCATGTATTCGTCGCCGAGCGCACTTTGCCGGAGCTGGCGAAGTTGGCTGTCGCGGATGCGCTGAGCTTCAGCAGCGACTTGAAGCTGGAAGGCTGGCGCGGCGAGATCGCCGGCAAGATCGTCAAGGAGATCGCGGAACGGTTGCGATTCCTGAGCGACGTTGGCCTCGACTATCTAACGTTGGATCGCGCCGCGGACACGCTGTCAGGTGGCGAGGCTCAGCGCATTCGCCTCGCCAGCCAGATCGGCTCCGGCCTGGTCGGCTGTATGTACATTCTCGACGAGCCTTCCATCGGCTTGCATCAACGCGACAACGATCGTCTGCTGCTGACGCTGAACCGCCTGCGCGATCTCGGCAACACGGTGCTGGTGGTCGAGCACGACGAAGATGCGATTCGCCATGCCGATCACGTCGTCGATCTCGGCCCCGGCGCGGGTGTGCACGGCGGCCTGGTCATCGCTCAAGGCACGCCGGACGAGATCGCCGCGGATGCGAATTCAATCACCGGGCAGTATCTCTCCGGCAAGCGCGAGATCGCGATTCCTACCACGCGCACGCCGGTGCAGGAAGGTCGTCATCTGCGCATCGTCAATGCGCGCGGCAACAACCTGAAAGGCGTGACCGTCGATATCCCGTTGGGCGTGATGACCTGCGTAACCGGCGTGTCGGGCTCGGGGAAGTCGACTCTGGTGAACGACACGCTGTATCAATTCGTCGCGCGACAGCTCAACGACGCTTCCACCGATCCGGCGCCGAGCGATGGCGTCGAGGGACTGGATGAGATCGATCGCGTCATCGACATCGATCAAAGTCCCATCGGACGCACCCCGCGCTCCAACCCGGCCACGTACACTGGGCTGTTCACCCCCATTCGAGAGATCTTCTCCGGCGTGCCCGAAGCCCGCTCGCGCGGCTATGAAGCTGGCCGTTTCAGCTTCAACGTCAAGGGTGGTCGCTGCGAGGCGTGCCAGGGCGACGGCGTCATCAAGGTTGAAATGCACTTCCTTCCGGACGTGTACGTGCCGTGCGATGTCTGCAAAGGCGCGCGTTACAACCGCGAAACACTGGAGATTCGTTACAAGGGCAAGAACATCAGCGAAGTGCTGGAGATGACCGTCGAGGATGCGCTGGAGTTTTTCCGCCACGCTCCGGTGATCGCGCCCAAGCTGCAGACGCTGATGGATGTGGGCTTGTCCTATATCCGCCTGGGCCAGAACGCGACCACGCTATCAGGCGGCGAAGCGCAGCGCGTGAAGCTCGCCAAGGAGCTCTCGAAGCGCTCGACCGGCCGCACGCTCTATATTCTCGACGAGCCCACGACCGGTCTGCACTTCTTCGACATCGAGCAACTGCTCGGCGTGCTGCACCGTCTGCGCGACGAGGGCAACACCATCGTGGTCATCGAACACAATCTCGATGTGATCAAGACCGCCGACTGGATCGTCGACCTCGGCCCCGAAGGCGGCGGCGGTGGCGGTACCATCGTGGCGACCGGAACGCCGGAACAGATCGCTCAGGTGAAAGGCTCGTACACCGGGAAGTATTTAAAGCCGATTCTGGACAAGAAGAAACAGAAGCAGCCGGCGGTGCGCAAGCTGGCTTGAACCCAGGGCTCTGATGTTGCCGCAGAAACGCCAGAGCGAGCTTTCTCAGCGAATGCCAGGCTACTCCGCCTTCACGGGGCGGTGATCCGTGCCAGCGCCGGGCGTGAGAAACAACATGGTGGTGGTGACCTTGGTCTTGGCCGTATGCCAGGTATTGGGTGGCACGAGGACGTATGCACCGGGCGTGTCGAGCACGATGTCCTTTTCTCCATCCTCGAGCTGCAACGTGAGCGTCGCTTCGCCAGTGAGCAGCAGGACCAGCTCTTCACCCGCGGGATGGCGCTCCCAATTCGGCCACGGCTGGCTGAATGTGAATGCCGTCATGAGCCGACCTTGATTCAGCTCGGCATGCTTGCCTCTGGCCAAGTCCGCCCAGAACGAGTCGGAGACGGGCACAGCAACGCTGCGTCCGTCGTCTAGCACATGCACGTAGGTGCTGAGGATCTGCTTTGCCTTCATGGTGAAACCCGAAGCACAAGAACCCAGAGCCCCAGTGTAGCGAGGAAGTTGATGGTGAAGACCAGGCCTCGCAGCCGAATGTTGGTCGTGAAAATCTGCACGCAGCTATGTACCAGCCGCCCTAGAACAAAAATCCAGGCAAGCAGAATCGCGCCCCCCGCTTGCACGTCTTTCATCATCATCAGCAGCAGGCATGCCGCGTAGAAGAAAACCGGCCACTCGAACTGATTCGAAAGATTCGCGCTGATTCGAGGCTCGATGGCCGCCCAGGGATTGGAACCGTCTGCACGTTGACCAATGCCCCACACCTTCGGCGCGCGCGCCACGGTAAGCAGAACGTAAAGAAGCGCAGTAAGCGCGACATGAGCTGCCATTGGAAATATCAACCGATCCGTCATGCGATCACCGGGCTACGCAAACAACTTCCGCTTGGGCTGAAACGCCAGCGACATGGCACACTTGTCGCCCCAGACGTAACTGGCCAGCGCCCCTCTGCGGGCAATGATCTTCACCTTGCGCTTGTCTTAGTAGCCGAAGATGCCACCATGGCGCCGGCAGATGGAGCAGTTGCAACTGGTAAGGGTGCGGGGTTTGCGTTGAACCTGGATCTGTATCGCCCCGCAATGGCATGAACCCGTGAGCATGACACCGCCCTCTGTCGGTCTTGCGTCAGAAGTGTTTTCGCAAGAACGCCGCCGCTTTATCCGAAATGCCCACGATCTTGTTGGTTGCCTGCCGATAGAACTTGAAGTTCAGCTCGGTCCCGGGCCGCCCGTCGTTCCAGTCGGCATGCAGCTTGAGCTCGGCCCGTCCCAAGCGCCGCTTCGCCACAGCAGTACGCCGGACCGTAATGCTCACTCGCGGCGTTTGCCGCTCGATGCCCGGTTTCCTGGCAACAGCTTTCGCCGACGTCACCACGCCGCTTGCGATGAGCCCCTGTCCGCCCTCGTTCTCGCTCGCAAAGATGAAGATCGTATCGCCCGCGGCAATGCTCTTGCCACCATACATCGTCTTCTGCGCGCGGAACTCGAACATCTTCGCGGATGGATCGTCAACCTCTGCTTTAATGGCGTAGATCAAGTTGCTCACCGCGCGCGATTGATGCTCAAAGATGCCATCCGCGCCGACACGGCGGCAACACACCGGCACTCCAGCTGGGGTGCCGGATGTTAAATTCCAGCCGAACAGGCGCGTGCACGGGCGCCGCTGTGCGCCTGACGAACGGAGAATCAGCAGCGAAGATCGCTCAGCGAGCGCGAACCTTGTGAGTGGACGTGAAGGTCTGCCGCACTTCGCCGTTGAAGATGCGTTCCTGATACTTGCCGCCAGTGTACTCGGTCAGGATCGAGCGCCAGAAGCTCACGGCGGGTTTGTTATAGGCGAACTCGGTGATCTCCCAGCTGCCGGCGAAGCGGTTGAAGATCAGGTGGGCGGCGTCGCGACCGATGCCGAGGCGGCGGGACTTGAGGGCGATGAAGAATTCGGCCATGCGGAAATCGACCTGGTCGCGGCGGTTCCGCGGCGGGCGGCTAACCAGGGCGAAGCCGGCGGGCTGATCGTTCTTGAGAATGATGAGCGGATAGGAGCTGTCGTCGGCGAACCAGCGGGCCATCAGCTCCGTCTGCACCTCGCGGGTGGCCGGAAAGATGCCGGTGTTCATGCTCATCTGCGACAGGTCTTCCAGGTACTCCGGGTACTGGGCCTGGATCCACTGGCGGTCGCGGGGAGAATTCAATGCATCGCGAATACTGACGGGCACGGGTTGCTGGCGATCCCTTGCCACCTCCGAAAGACGATGCCCGCAAGCGGCGCTGGCGGGCGCGAAATCGAATCCAGGGTTACGGTACTGAAAAAGCGCGGCCGGCGATATCGGTGATCCCCGCTTGGCAGGATGCGGCCAACCCGGCTAAGCGACCGGGCGGAGAACCCGCCCGGCGGCTGATGGGGACAGATTGGATACCCGCCCCCAAGACTCATTACTGAGCCGGAGGCGTTTCAGTGGCGGCGTCGGTAGCAGCGTCGGCAGCAGCTTCGCCAGCGGCGGCAGCAGCGTCACTGGCAGCTTCGCCAGCTTCAGCAGCGGCATCGCCAGCGGCTTCAGCAGCGTCGGTCGCTTCAGCAGCGGCTTCCTGAGCGGCTTCCACCGGAGCCTCGTCCTTCTTGGCGCAAGCAGCGAGCGACAGAGACAGCGCCAGCGCGGCGAGAATCATTTTCGTGTTCATGTGATCGATCACCCCAATGTGATGATAGGTTGATGGACAGACATAGTTGGATGGCCCGTGATGGCCTGAGCCACCCCCCATGCAGCGGCCGGAGTCTAAGATGTTTCACATGGCTTTTGAAACAGTCATCACCATGAGCAAAGCAACGTCGCCAGTAGAAGACATTTTACGAGCTCACATTGCTCGCGACATCGCTCGCGCAGCCGCGTCGATGTCATTGATCTGTCTCGTGCTTGGCGGTTGCAGCTCGCCACAGCAACGAGTCGTTGACGAAATAGTGACATCGTGGCGAGAGCAGCGCACGCTGCCCGATATTGACGAAACATTGACAAAAGACTCGGCGTATCGCGTGCAGACGCGCAGCGTGCGCGCAAAATTGCGGGGCGCGAGCCCGGCGGGATTCAAAGCAGGCGTCACATCCCCGCCAGCGCAAGCACGCTTCAAAACCAACGATGCAGTGGCCGGCGTGCTCTTCAAGGAAGGCGCGTTGCAGTCTACAGATACTGTGAGCCTGCGCGAATCACGCGGTCTTCACATCGAAGTCGAGATTGCAATGCGCGTCGGCACTGCCATCAACAAACCTCTCGCTGACATCGCAACATTGCGTGCGCACATTGACGGCGTTGCGCCGGCGATCGAGCTGCCGAATCTCGACTATGCGCAACCGCAATCACTGGACGCGATCGACATCATCGCGACCAATGTCGCAGCGGCGAACTACATCGTCGGCGACTTCGTTTCGCCCCAACAGCGCGATCCCAACAACGTCGACATCCGGCTCGTGTGCAACGACAAGGAGATGTTCACCGGCAAAGGCAGCGACTCGCTCGGCGACCAGTGGCGCGCGGCGCTATGGTTGGTGAACAAGATGCTGGAACAAGGATGGACGATGGAGCCCGGACAGATCCTGCTGACCGGTTCGCTCGGCAAAATGTTGCCCGGCGCGACCGGGCGCTGCGTCGCGAGCTACCATTCGGGCAACGCTCAATGGGCCGCGCTCGAAGTCAACGTGACCGAGTGACACCGACGCACTGAAACCCGGAATGACCATGAACGCGCCATCCACAGCCTCGCTGAAAGAATCGTACACGGCCCACCTGGACATTCAGCGCCGTCACACCGACGAAGCGCTGGCGGCCACGGGCTTCGATGCGCTGGCGATCCATGCCGGCAGCCAGCACATGCAGTTCCTGGACGACCAGCCCTACCCGTTCAAAGCCAATCCGCATTTTCGGCGGTGGACGCCGCTGGCGGAGGCGGCCGATTGCTGGATCGTGTATCGCCCCGGCCAGCGGCCGCAGTTGGTGTTTCTGCAGCCGGTGGACTACTGGTACAAGCCGCCCGAGATGCCGAGCGATTTCTGGACCGACGCGTTCGACATCAAAATCATCCGCGAAGCGTCCGAAGCCAAAGCACATATCGCCGGCGTCACGCGTTGCGCCTTCATCGGCGAATGGCGGGAAGAGTTTACGGACTGGGGGTTCACCGGCCGCAATCCCGAAGCGCTGATGCACCGCCTGCACTATGTGCGCGCCTTCAAGACGGAATATGAGCTGGAGTGCCTGCGTCGCGCTTCTCACATCGCGGCCCGCGCTCACAAGGCCGCGGAAGCCGCATTTCGAAGCGGCGCGTCCGAGTATGAAATCAACATGGCGTACATCCGTGCGACAGGGCAGACCGAGAACGAGCTGCCCTACCCCAATATCGTCGCGCTGAACGCCAACACCGCGGTCCTCCACTACCAGAATCAGGAACGCACCGTTCCTGCCGAGCGGCGTTCATTCCTGATCGATGCGGGCGCTCAGTTCCATGGCTACGCATCAGACATCACGCGCACATACTCGCAGAAGGATGATGAATTCGCTGCGATGATTGCGGCAATGAACGAGCAGCAGCTCGGCTTGTGCTCGGAAGTGAGAGCGGGCGTCGACTATGCGGAGATCCACCTCAGCGCGCATCGGCGCATTGCGAAGATCTTGCGAGATTTCGATGTCATCACGGCTTCGCCGGAGGATGCAGCAGCCAGCGGTTTGAGCAGCGTGTTCTTCCCACACGGCATTGGCCACTTGCTCGGACTGCAAGTGCACGATGTCGCCGGCTTCACGGTCACGCCGGACGGCAAGCAGAAGGCGCCGCCGCCGGGTCATCCCTATCTGCGGCTGACCCGCACGCTCGAACCGGGCTTCGTGGTGACCATCGAGCCCGGGCTGTACTTCATCCCGCAGCTGCTGGAGCAAGCGCGCACGTCGCCGCTCGGCAAGCAGATCAACTGGCAGCGGGTAGAGCAATTCAAGCCATACGGCGGCATTCGAGTGGAAGACGACGTCGCCGCCACGACGGGCGAGCCCGAGAATTTGACGCGTCCGGCGTTCGCCGCGAACTAATGGCGTAGCGCCGGCGGGTGCGCGGTGCCGGGAGGAGGAAAGTCCCTCGGCACCGTGCGAACCACTGAGCCTCTCTTATGAGCCTCTCTCAGGCTCAGCGCTGCTGCTTGAGCAAATCCCGAATCTCCTCCAGCAGCACCTCCTGCCGCGGCGGCGCCGGCGGGGCGGCGGGCTTGGCCTCTTCAGCCCGACGCAGGCGATTGATCATCTTCACCAGGATGAAAATGGCCAACGCCACGATGATGAAATCGAACGTGGCCTGCAGGAACACGCCGTAATTGATGGTCACCGGCTCGGCCCCCTCCCTGACGGCCGGCAACGTGAGCGCCAGCTGCGTGAAATCCACGCCGCCGATGAGATAGCCGAGCGGCGGGGTGATCACGTCGCTGACCAGGGAGCTGACGATCTTGCCGAAAGCGGCGCCGATGATGATGCCGACCGCCATGTCGACGACGTTGCCCTTGACGGCGAATTCCCGGAATTCCTTGACGAAGCTCATAGCCACCTCGATTGGAGTTGTTAGCGCAACGCGCGATACGCCATATACAAGCGTCGGGGACAGATATCAAATCTGTCCCCGCCCAAGAAGCAGCTAACGATACGCCGCCCGGCGCTCAGGTGAGCCGGTTGATACCGTTATAGGCCGCGACGCGATACGCCTCGGCCATGGTCGGATAGTTGAACGTGGTCTGGGTGAAATAACGGATGTCGTTGCTGGCGCCGGCCATCACCGTCTGGCCGATGTGCACGATCTCCGAGGCGTTGTCGCCGAAGCAATGCACGCCGAGCACCTCCATGGTCTCGGCGTGGAAAATGATCTTGAGCATGCCGACGCGCTCGTCCGTCATCTGCGCGCGCGCCAGATTCTTGAAAGCGCAGTGGCCGACTTCGTACGGCACCTTCGCTTCCTGCAGCTCGCGCTCGCTGCGGCCGATCGAGGATATCTCCGGAATCGTGTAAATGCCGCTGGGTATGGTCGCGGCGCTGTGTGGCGTGATGTTCGGATCGATCGAGTGCTGTACGGCATGCGAACCCTGCACGTACGCGGCGCTCGCCAGCGCCGGCGGACCGACGATATCGCCCACGGCATAGATGTGGGGCACCGCTGTCTGGTAATGCTGGTTTACCTCGATCTGACCGCGGCTGTTGGCCTTCAAGCCGATGCGCTCCAGGTGCAGCTTGTCCGAATTGCCGGTGCGGCCGTTCGCCCATAGCAGCAGGTCCGATTTGATCTTGCGTCCCGATTCGAGATGCAGAACAACGTCGCGTTCGCGCGCTTCCAGCGCCTTGAACTGCTCGTTGTGACGAATCACGCAACCCTGCTCGCGCAGGTGATACGACAGCGCCTCGGCAATCTCGTCGTCGAGAAACGACAGCAATCGGTCCTGAGTATTGACCAATGTGACTTTCGCGCCTAAGTTCACGAAGATCGATGCGTACTCGCAGCCGATGACGCCGGCACCATAAATAGTCACGGAGAACGGATGCTCGCCGTAGCGCAGGATGGAATCGCTGTCTCGAATGTGTTCGTGCGTGAAGTCCACTTCGGGTGGATGGTACGGGCGCGAGCCAGCGGCAATGACGATGTGCTTGCCGGCCAGTTGGATCGGCTTGCCGGTCGACGGCTGCACCTCGATCGTGTGTGCATCCACGAAGCTCGCCTCGCCGAAGAACACCGGAATGCGATTGCGTTCATAAAACCGCCGGCGGCTGGCCACCTGAGCCTCGACCACCTTGGTCGCGGAGGCCAGCAACTGCGGATAGCTCAATTGCGAGGCCGCGCGAAATTCCCCGAGCAATGGATTCCGCCGCAGGTCGTGCAGGATCTTGACCGCGTGACGCAGAGCTTTGCTCGGGATAGTGCCCCAGTGCGTACAGCCGCCGCCGACTTCGAAATAGCGCTCGACGATGGCGACGCTGCGGTGGCTCTTGGCCGCCGTCAGGGCCGCTCCCTCGCCCGCCGGGCCGCTGCCAATCACCACGACATCAAATTGTTCGGTGGCCATGCTTTTAAACCGTGTGCTGATCGAGGAACCAAGCCGCACATCATCCCCGACTCGTTGTCAGGGAACAACATCTCAGTACTGCAGGGCGCAACGGGTTCGGTCCGGAGGCGGTCGCATGCTCCCGGCTAGTGCGCACTTCTTGATGCCTTCCCCGAGTATTCCGCCCACAGCGGCCATGTTTGAATCATTTTGGTGCCATTGTGGACGTTGCTTTTATGCAAAGTCCCTTTCGCCGGCGCCGGGAACTCAGTACGCTCTGCGTGCTGGATATCAGCGGCGGGCTCATCAGCCCCGCCATGACAAGAGTTATCACGGCTGGATCTAATACAAGGGGGATCCATGAACGATCGTAGTGTGCTTCTGCGCCGAGCGGTTGTAGGTGCACTGGCTCTGACGGCCTGGCCCGCATTGGGCCAACAGGGTGACTCGGAGCCTCAGGACACGCGCACCATCGATACCATTATCGTGACTGCGCAGAAGCGCGAGCAAAGCCTGCAGGACGTGCCGATTGTGGTGACCGCTGTATCCGAGCAGCTGCTGCAGGACACGGGCATCAAGGACATCAAGGATCTCACCATTCTCACGCCCGGCCTGCTGGTGACTTCGACTTCGAACGAATCGGTGACCACGGCGCGTATTCGCGGCGTCGGCACCGTGGGCGACAACGCCGGCCTCGAGTCGTCGGTGGGTGTTGTCATCGACGGTGTATACCGTCCTCGCAACGGCGTCGGCTTCGGCGACCTGGGCGAGCTGGAGCGCATCGAAGTCCTGAAAGGCCCGCAGGGCACACTGTTCGGCAAGAACACCTCGGCCGGCGTGATCAACGTGGTCACCAAGCGGCCGTCGTTCGACTTCGGCGCGAACATCGAGGTGACTGCCGGCGATTACGGCGTCATGGATGGCGCGGCGTCGATCACCGGTCCGTTCTCGGAGAAGATTGCCGGACGTTTGTATGTCGCCTCGCGCGAGCGAGATGGGTTCCTCGATGTGGTCCGCGGCCCCGGCCCGCGCACCGAAGACGAGGACAACGATCGCAAGTTCAAGACCGCGCGCGGCCAGTTGCTGTTCCAGCCGAGCGAAGCGCTGGATATTCGCCTGACGGCCGACTACACCGATCGCGACGAGAACTGCTGCGCGGCTCCGCAGGTGTCGCTCTCGCCCGTTGCCGGCGTGCTTCAGGTGCTAACGGCGCTGGGCGGTCCCAACGCGTTTCGCAATCCCGCCGACCCGTTCGACCGCGTCGCGTATTCCAATCGCTCGACCAGCCAGGAAGTCGAGGAGAAAGGCGCCTCGATGGAAATCAACTATGACCTGGCCGGCCTGGGCGGCGCGACGCTCACCTCGATCACCGCGTGGCGCGACTGGGAGACGATCAACGGCCAGGACGCCGACTTCACCACGGTGGACATCCTGTATCGCGAGCCGAACGGCGACTTCGGCAACCGGTTCAAGCAGCTCAGCCAGGAATTCCGGCTGGCCGGCGAGAGCGAAAAGCTGAGCTGGCTGGTGGGCCTGTTCTACGCGGATGAAGACCTGGACTCACGCGACCAGCTGATCATCGGCACGCAGTTCCAGCAGTACTTCAATTTCCTGACCGGCGGCCAGTTGTCCCAGCTGCCGGCGGCCGCCTATCCGGGCGGCACCGGCACCCGCGACGTTTTCGACCAGAATTCGAAGAGCTGGGCGCTGTTCACCAACAACAGCATCCACTTCACCGACGCGCTGGAGTTGACGCTGGGCCTGCGTTACACGGACGAGTCGAAGGATCTCGACTCGCGGTACGACAACCAGCACAACGGCCTTGGCTGTACCCTGCTGCGTGGGAACGCGGACCTGGTGAACGCGGCGTTGGGCGCAGCCGGCCCCGCCGCTGCAGCCCTGGCGCAAACCGTCTTCGGCATCGGCTGCAGCGTGACCTACGCTGACCCGATCTTCGATGGCGTGAATACTTCGCAATCGATCGACGAACAAGAATGGAGCGGCACCGCCAAGCTCGCCTATCGCTTCACCGACGATGTGATGTCATACGTGTCGTATGCGAAGGGTTACAAGGCCGGCGGCTTCAACCTGTATCGCGAGCGCAATGGCATCTTCTTCCTGCAGCCGGGCCAGACCCTGACGCTGCCGGGCGTGGGAACGCTGGTGGGTCCCTCGGTCGACGTCGACACCAGCTTCGACAAGGAAACGGTCGATTCCTACGAGCTCGGCGTGAAGACCCAGTGGGCCGGCAACAGCCTGCTGGTGAACGGTGCCGTGTTCTATCAGGACTACACCGACTTCCAGCTCAACACCTTCACCGGCCTGCAGTTCGTCGTGACTTCGTTGCCGCAGGTGGTGTCGCAGGGCGTGGACCTGGACTTCGTGTGGTACACGCCGCTGGAGCAGCTGAGCTTTCAGGGTGGCGTCACCTATGCGGACACCACTATCGAGGACTTCGGTGGGCCGGGCAATCTGGCGTTCTTCCGGGCCGAGCGCGAGAACGATCGTCTGTCGTTCGCGCCTAAATGGTCGGCGAGCCTGTCGACGACCTACGAACAGCCGATTGGCAACAATCTGCTGATCCGAGGCAACATCGGCTTGAGATACACCTCGGAGTACAACACTGGCTCGAACCTCGATCCTCGCAAGATGCAGGATGCGATGACGCTGGTGAATGCGCGCGTGGGCTTCGGCGCGGCCGACGAGAAGTGGATGGTCGAGCTGTGGTCGCTGAACGTGACCGACGAGGAGTATTACCAGGTGATGTTCGATGCCACGCTGCAAGGCTCGTCGACCGCGGCCGGCGCTTCTCAAAGCACCATCAACGGCTTCCTCGGCGCGCCGCGCACGTACGGCGTGACCGCACGGTTCAAGTTCTGATGGCTTCAATAAAGCGATAACGACGACTCTCGCAGGACTAAGGCGGCCCGGCTCTCGGGCCGCCTTTTTATTTGCGCTACCATGCCGGCATGAAACACCTGCTACTGACCACCCTGGCACTGTTCTGCTGTATGCAATCGGCGCGCGCCGAATGGATGGAGCGTGTCGAGGACGGCATCATGGGCACGCGCATCGTCGTGGAGCTCTGGGCCACCGACAAAGCGAAGGGTGAAGCGGCGATCGAGGCGGTGCTCGCCGAGATGCGGCGCGTCGACCAGGCGATGAGCACTTATAAGCCCACCAGCGAGCTTTCCATCGTCAATGCCCGCGCTGCGCTGGCGCCGATCAAGATCTCCAGCGAGCTGTTCGACCTGCTCAGCACTTCCCTCGAGTACTCACGCATCACCGACGGGGCGTTCGATATCACCTATGCGAGCGTCGGCTATCTGTATGACTTCCGGAAGCACGTGCGGCCCGATGACAAGCAAATCGCGGACGCGCTGCCCGGGATCAACTACCGGCACGTCGAGCTGGATCGCAAGAACAGCACAGTGCACTTCGCGCGTCCCGGCGTGCGCGTGGATCTAGGAGGCATCGGCAAGGGCCACGCAGTGGATCGCGGCATCGCCGTGCTTCAGGCAAGAGGCATCGACCATGCCCTGGTCACCGCCGGCGGCGACAGCCGCATCATCGGCGATCGCTTCGGCAAGCCCTGGGTGGTGGGCATACGCCATCCCGACCGCAAAGAAGAAGTCATTGCGCGCATTCCGCTGGAAGATGCGGCGCTCTCGACATCGGGCGATTACGAACGCTACTTCGATGAGAACGGCGTGCGTTATCACCACATCATCGACCCGAAGACCGGGCATTCTGCCAGCAAGGTCAGAAGCGCGACCATCATCGGACCAACGGCAACCCGCACCGACGGCCTGTCGAAAACAGCCTTCGTGCTCGGCCCCGAAAAAGCCATCGAAATATACAACCGCCTCGAAGACATCGACGCCGTGTTGGTCACGCCGGAAGGAAAAGTGCTGTACACGAACGGCCTGGCGCCGCCGGAACAATAGTCGATTCCTGCAGGCGCCATGCACGGAGCGCTCAGTTCCGCGCCAGCACTTCTACGTCCGGATAGCTGCTATAGCAGGGACAGCGCTCGACGGCCTTGGCGAGCGCCCGCCTGGCCTTGTCCATGTTCTGTTCGATCAGCCAGGCTTGTGTGACTCGCAGCAGCGCAGTTGGCTCGCTGCTCGCCTCATACGCCTCTTCGAGATCGCGCTCCAGCGAAGCCAGCACGGCTGCGCGCGGCCGCTGCGGATCGAGCGATGACAACATCAAGTAGTAATAGGCTCGCGCGGCCTTGTCACCGGTGGTGCCGTTACCCATGAGGAAGTCGCGCTCAACGATATCAAGCGCCTGCACATAAGCGTCGATCGCTTTCCGGCGTTGGCCAGCGTGCCGATACGAGTCCGCCAGCGCGCCCCAGATCTGGTGGATCTCGGCATTGCCGCCGGCGCGCGCCATATCCAACGCGGTCTGACGCAGGCGCGCCGACTCCGCGAAATCCTTCAGATAGTAATAGACCAGGCCGAGGAACTCGGTGCCCGCATACGAAGCTGGCGCCATTTCACGGGCCTTGAGATAAAGATCGCGGGCCGCCGAGAAATCGCCGCGGCAGAAGTACATCGTGCCCAGGTTGGTGGTCACGTACTCGTTCGATGAATCGAGCCGATAGGCCGTCTGAAGTGCCTCGATTGCGCCATCGAGCGTGCCCGCGCCGGACTCGTACACGCCCCGCCACATATATGGCTTCCAGAATTCCGGAGTGAGCTGCGTGGCTTCACGCGCATGCTTCAAAGAAGCGTCGGCCCACTGCCGCTCGCCCGTGCGGCGGTACAGATCGAACTGGACATTGGCGAGTGCGAGCGTGATTTCCATATCGTCCGGCTCGCTCTGCTGCGCACGAAGCAGCAGGTTCATCGCTTCTTCGGCGCGACCCGAGCTATTCAGGAACGATGCCTGGGCGCGAAGGACTTCGGGTGCTTCCGGTGCGAGCTCCGCAGCGCGAGTGCATGATCTCTCGGCGTCCGCCAACTGACGTTGTTCACTGTCGATCCACACGGCATCGAGGATCACTTCGCACAACGCTGCGTGGGCGACGGCATAATTCGGGTCGTGGCGTAGGGCCGCGCTGAAATTGCCGGAGGCACGCCGCAGATTCAATTCGCTTGGTGCCTGATCCATGAACCAGCGCCCGCGCAGATATTCATCTTGCACCGACGCCTTCGGGAAATGCGGCGGAGCTCGGTCCTCGCCTTTGGCCATACCGAACAGCTGATGCACGGCCGCCGTGATGTTGTCCGCTGCTCCGGGCATTTTCCTGGCAAGGCTGGACACAGGAAACGATTCGGCCCAGATCTGCTCGCGCCTGCCGCGGGCATCCACATAGGCGAACGCGCGGACGCCCACCAATTGGCCGACCTGGACGATCTCCCCGTCGATCAGGGCATCGACCCGAAACCTTCGGGCAACTTCGGCGCGATCCTCGCCACTCGCAATGACTGACAACGCTGCCGAGGGCACACCGAGGGCGCGATCCAATCGCTCGCGCACCAGCACCGCCAGCTCGCCGCTTTCATCGCCAGTGAAATGCGTGACCGCGACCTTGAAGCGCCCGAACCTCGGCTTCAACGGCGGGAGCTCGGCAACGGGTTCGTCCTGGGTTCCGGGCGGCCACAAGTACCAGGCACCGGCTCCGATGAGCGACGCGAGCGCGATGCATAGGACGATGAGCATCACCATGCTCCGCCACGACAGGACCACGGGCGTTCTTGCAGCAGGAGCGGGAGAAGGAGGGTCTGCAGGCGCGGCGCTTTGTGATGCGTTGCCACTGGTAGCGGCTGGCTCTTGCGCCGTACCTGCGACCGGGCGGGTAACTGGACCGTCGCTCGCTTCATCGGCATTGAGGTACAGCTGATACGCCTCGGTCTGTAGAGCCCGCGCAATCCGCTCCAGCGTCGTGAGATCGACCGGCTGCTCGCGGAAGACACGGCTGACGATGTCGCGGGGTGCCGAATCGAGGCCCTCGATGTCGGCGATGCGCTCCGCCAGCGCCGCCTGCGTCTTGAGACCGGCAGCGGTCAGCGCTCGAGTCAGCTTGTGGCGTGATGCCCTGACGCCGCGGCGGCGGGTGCGAGAGTCGGCTTCGCTCATGGAACAAGATCGGGCGCGCGTGCGGCCCAACGGACCTCCCCACTGGGTATCGGCTTGTTGATTGTTACCCCGAATCTTAACCGTCGCTAAGCGGCGTTAACTACCGCGTTCTGTCGACGCATCCAAGTCCTTGATCCGTCAACGTCGGCGCTCCTGCATTCCGTACCCGATCCGTGGAGAGCGCCAACAATGATCTCGAAACGCTTGCCTGCAGCCGCCGCCATGACCCTGCTCGTGGGCCTGCTTGCTGGGTGTGGCGGCAAGGATGCCCGCCCGACGACGACCTCATCGAATCGCACCGACGCCAAGTCCACCTCGCAGTCCCGAGCCGCGGTCAGCGCCGAACAGGTCGCCAAAGAAGCGCGCGGCGCCGTCAAATGTCCCGCCAAGGTCAAAGCGCCGAAGCGCCCCGCCGGCGCGCCAGCCATCGATGTCGTCGGCGTCGTCCCCGGTATGGCCTATGACGAAGCGGCTCACGTCGTGATGTGCACTCACGACTTGCTGGTCGTGACCGAAGACAAGTCGCGCGGCTTTCAGGTTCAGCTGTATGGCGCGCAAGTCCGCAAAGGCTTCAACGCGAAGTTCGCCCGCGAGCGGGTCGAGAAGACCTCCAAGCAGATCCTGCAGGAGATGCAGGACAACGCCATGGCTCGCGGCAGCAACCGCGTCGTTCGCGATGTCCTGCCCGGCGAGGTGAAGTGGTACGTCGCCACCATCGGTCTGCCTGGCGAAGAGCGCGTCATCAACGCGGCGCGCGAAGAGTGGTTCGAGGAAGGCGCCCAGCCCTCGATGGCTTCGATTCAACAGGCGTTGATCGACAAGTACGGGCCGCCGACCGATGTCCGCCCGCAGTACAACGGTTCGGTCAACCTGCGTTGGGCCTATGACCCTCGCGGCCGCGCCATCACCGAGACTTCGCCGCTGTTTCAGCGCTGCTACGGCACGGCCAACCCCAATGCCGGCGCCAACCTCTCTCCGGATTGCGGCGTCGTCGTCGCCGCCACCATCCAGCCGCTGCGTGAGAACCCGGGCCTGAGCCAGTTCATGCAGGTCGGCGTGGTCGATCAAGCCGGTGGTTACGAGCTGTTGACAGCGACCGAGCAGGCATTGGAGCGGTCCGAAATGCAGCGGCGCGCGGCGCAGGTCGAAGAGGCCAACAAGACTTCCAAGCGTCCCACGCTCTGAGTGCCCGAGCGAGAACCGCCATGCTGATGCCATTTACATGTTTCTTCGGCGCGGTGCTTTGCGCCGCGCTCATTACGGGATGCGGCAGCGATGACGCCTCCTCCACCAATTCCACTGCGTCGCCCAGCTCCGCCCTGAGCACCGCTGCGGCATCGATCGCATCGAGCTCGAGCCCGGTCTCCCGCCCGGTCTCCCAAGGCTTCGCTCATCGCACCGGCGAGTTGCTCAACCCGGACGACAGCGCCGTCGTGATGCTCTACTTCGATCTCACGGGCATCTCCCCACCCATCGCCACCTGGGTGGAGGAAGACTCGCGCGTCAAGTTCGCCGCTGCTCCGGACAAAGCGACAAAGCGCGTCGCCGTGCGTGCCGAGCTCGAAGCGGCCGCGAGCGGCGTGCGCGACATCGGCCTCATTCGCCTGACGATGAACGCCGACCTCAGCGAGTACGACCCTTCGTATGAAGAGTTCACCGTGCGCGCCCTCGCACCCTCTTCCGTTGTGACATTCAAGGCGTTCGGACAAAAAGTCTCGCTGCGCTTTGCGAACGGCAACGACGCCCAGGTATGGCGCGTGCCACGCGCCGAGTCCCAGGCCATTCGAGATCGGATGGTCTACAACAATGCTTCACTCGACGCGCTATTGAAGATCGTGTCGGTCCAGCCCGGGCCGGCCGGCGGCACCATCGTCACCCACGTCATGGAATACGAGCTGCGCGACAACCGCAGCGGCACCGCCATCGCTCGCGTGCGCGTCGATCAAGAAAAGTGACCGCCCGCATCAGCCGAATCACTCCCAACAACTGCAGACACGCAATCATTCGAGAGCATCCTCATGAGCAATCAAACTTTCCGTCCCGCCACACCATTCACCGCGTTGCTGTCAGTGGCGATCGCATCGATCTTCAGCGCCCATGCCGCCCAGGCACAAGAGGTGTCACAGTCACCCGCAGCCGCGTTCTCCGATCCATGCGCGGGCAACCTGCGTTGCTTCGCCTCCGGCCCCGTCGTCGCCGAAGTCGCGCAGCTCACCTCCGCGCAAAAACTAAAAAACAATCATTCGGTGCGAGTCAGCGTGCGCCTGAAAAACATTTCCGATCAGCCCATCGCCCTCGCCTACAAAACCAACTCCGGCACGATGCTCGACAACCTCGGCCATGAATACAAAGTCGACTGGCGCAGCGACTCAAACGTCGCCGGCATCGGACAAGTGAGCCAGACCACAGCAGATCCGCAGTTCACATTGCGCCCCGGCGAAGCGCGCACCGCGACGTTCAACTACAGCCGCTACGTCGGCAAGACAGCCATGGGCACGATATTCAGTCCCTCCCTGGTGGTGGCGCAGCTGGAAATCATCCCCGGCAACCAGGTCCGCACCGTCAGCGAGTACAGCATCAACTTCACCAACATCGCGCCGGGCAACTTCGGCAACCCGGTCAGCTCCATCGACGACGCCGGCCGCCAACTCGCCGAAGGGCTGAAGTCGATCTTCAAGAAGAACTGAGGAACCCACACACCTCATCAACCCGGTCGAGCGCCGAGCGCCATCCCGACCTCGGCCGCACAGGGCAAGCCACACATGAACAAAAGGCCCGCTCCATGACAGAGCGGGCCTTTCGTATCTGACATCGCGTCCGGCGCGACCGCCGGCGCCGCGAGATTACTTCTTGGCAGCAGCCTTCTTCTTCGCTCCAGCCTTCTTCTTGGGCGCAGCGGACTTCTTGGCGGCAGCCTTCTTGGTCGCCTGGGCTTCCACCTTCTTGGCCTTGGCGGCAGCGCGGCTTTCGGCCTTGGCCTTCTTCTCGGCCTTCTCCGCCTCGCTCTTGGTCGACTTCTTGGTGCTCAGACGCCTCGGGCCGGCCTTCTTCTTGGCGGCCTTCTTCTTCGGAGCGGCCTCTTCGCCTTCCGTCGAAGCAGCTTCTTCAGCGGCAGCAGGCTGATCCAGCAACTGCATCAGCGCCATCGGCGCCGCGTCGCCCGGACGCGGATCCATGCGCAGGATGCGGGTGTAGCCACCCGGCCGAGCATTAAAACGGGGACCCAGCGTCTCGAACAGCTTCACGACCACTTCGGCGTCGCGCAGCAGGGAGAACGCACGACGGCGATTCGCCTCGCTGTCGTTCTTGCCGAGCGTGATCAAGGGCTCGACCACCCGGCGCAGTTCCTTCGCCTTCGGCACCGTGGTGCGAATGGTCTCGTGACGCAGCAGTGAGGCTGCCATGTTACGCAGCATCGCCTGGCGATGCGGGGCATTGCGGCTGAGCTGCCGGCCAGAAAGTTGGTGACGCATTGTTCTAGGTCCTTAACAGAAACCGGGGCCTCGCAACGCGGGCCCCGGACATTCATCTCAAATACTCGTCAGATGACGTCGCGCTCGTCGTCGCGCTTCAGGCTGACCGGCGGCCAGTTGTCCAGGCGCATGCCGAGCGACAGCCCATGGCTCTCCAGGACTTCCTTGATCTCGGTGAGCGACTTCTTGCCGAGGTTCGGCGTGCGCAGCAGCTCCACTTCGGTCCGCTGCACCAGGTCGCCGATGTAATGGATGTTCTCGGCCTTCAAGCAGTTCGCGCTGCGGACCGTGAGCTCGAGCTCGTCGACCGGACGCAGCAGGATCGGATCGAACTGCTGCTCGGCGGCCTTCGAGGCGCCCTCGTCCTGGCCCTGCAGATCCACGAACACCGACAGCTGGTCCTTCAGGATCGAGCCGGCGCGGCGAATGGCTTCTTCCGCGTCGATGGTGCCGTTGGTCTCGATGTCCAGGATCAGCTTGTCCAGGTTCGTGCGCTGCTCGACGCGCGCGCTCTCGACCGTGTAGGTCACGCGGCGGATCGGGCTGAACGACGCATCGAGCTGCAGACGGCCGATCGGGCCGCTGGACTCCTCGAACGTCGCGCGCTGGATGGCCGGACGATAGCCGCGGCCGCGCTCCACCTTGAGCGTCATGTTCAACTCGCCGGCCTTGGTCAGATTGGCGATGACCAGGTCGGTGTTCAGCACTTCAACGTCGTGATCGAGCTGGATGTCGCCGGCGGTCACCGGGCCCGGGCCCTTCTTGTGCAGGCGCAGCTCGGTCTCTTCGCGGGCGTTGAGGCGGATCGCGACCTGCTTCAGGTTCAACAGAATGTCGACCACGTCTTCCTGCACACCTTCGATGCTGGTGTACTCGTGCAGCACGCCGTCGATCTCCGCTTCCGTGATCGCGCAGCCCGGCATGGAAGACAACAGCACGCGGCGCAGGGCGTTACCCAGGGTGTGACCGAAGCCGCGCTCGAACGGCTCGATCACGACTTTCGCCTGCTTGGCGGTCGTGGGGGTCACCTTGACGACACGAGGCTTCAGGAATTCGCCAACGGATGCCTGCATGGACGATTCACCTATCAGGTAAGTGTGGGGGACAGATCTGACATCCGTCCCCTATAGATCAACCAGGGGACAGGCCTTCGTACACCTGTCCCCGCAGTCATTACTTCGAATACAACTCGACCACGAGGTTCTCGTTGATCTCCGGCAGGATCTCTTCGCGGTCGGGCAGTTGCTTGAACGTGCCGGTAAATTTCTTCTCGTCGACCTCGACCCACGCCGGGAAACCCACCTGACCCTTGATCTGCAAGGCGGTCTGGATTCTGAGTTGCTTCTGAGCCTTCTCTCGAACCGCGATCACATCGCCGGCGCTGCACTGATACGACGGGATATTGACCACCTCGCCGTTGACCGTGATCGCCTTGTGGCTGACCAGCTGGCGGGCCTCGGAACGCGTCGCCGCGAAGCCCATCCGGTACACCACGTTGTCGAGACGGCCTTCCAGCAGCTGCAGCAGGATGGAACCCGTCGAGCCGGACTTGCCGGTCGCCTTGATGTAGTAGTTGCGGAACTGCTTTTCAAGGACGCCATACATGCGGCGCAGCTTCTGCTTTTCGCGCAGCTGCAGGCCGTAGTCGGACAAGCGACCACGACGCTCGCCCTTGATGCCGCCGGGCGGCACTTCGAGCTTGCACTTCGACTCGAGCGACTTGACGCCGCTCTTGAGGAACAAGTCCGTCCCTTCGCGGCGGGACAGCTTGCACTTCGGACCGAGATAACGAGCCATGCGACTTCCTTGCGGAGCGTTAGACGCGCCGCTTCTTGGGCGGACGGCAGCCGTTGTGCGGAATCGGCGTGACGTCGGAAATGTTGGTGATCTTCAGACCGCAGGCATTGAGCGCGCGGACGGCGGACTCGCGGCCCGGGCCGGGGCCCTTGACGCGCACTTCCACCATCTTCACGCCGTGTTCCTGCGCGGCAACGCCAGCCTTTTCGGCTGCGACCTGCGCGGCGAACGGCGTGCTCTTACGCGAGCCGCGGAAACCGCAACCACCGCTCGTCGCCCACGACAGGGTGTTGCCCTGGCGATCGGTGATCGTGACGATGGTGTTGTTGAACGACGCATGCACGTGGGCGATCGCGTCGGTCACATGCTTCTTGACCTTCTTGCGGCCGCCCTTGGCGCCCTGTTTCTGCTCAGCCATAAATCCTCTGGTTCAGCCGTTACTTGCCGGCCGCGACATTCATCTTCACCGCCGCCTTGCGCGGGCCCTTGCGGGTGCGGGCGTTGGTGCGCGTGCGCTGACCACGCAGCGGCAAGCCGCGGCGGTGACGGATGCCGCGGTAGCAGCCGAGGTCCATCAGGCGCTTGATGTTCATGGACACTTCGCGGCGCAGATCGCCTTCGACGGTGAGCTTGCCGATTGCGGAACGCAGCGCGGCAACCTCGGCGTCGGTGAGGTTCTTCACCAGCGTGTTGGACTTGACGCCAGCGGTTTCACAGGCCTTGAATGCCTGCGTGCGACCGACGCCGTAGATATGTGTGAGGCCAACCCACACATGCTTGTTCATCGGAATGTTGATGCCGGCGATGCGAGCCATCTGCGGACTACTCCCCGCGACGAAAAGCGCGGAACTTTAAACCAAAAAACCTAGAATCTCAATGCCTTAAAGGCTACAAACTGTCATCTCAAGCAGCCGTCCCTGGAACCTCGGCCAGCCCGTACATCCGTGTACAGTCGTTCGGCCGGCGCGGCGACACGTTAAGTGTCCCCGCGAAGGCACCCGTCCTCACCCCTGGCGCTGCTTGTGACGCGCGTCGGAGCAGATTACGTACACCACGCGGCGGCGGCGCACGACCTTGCAGTTCTTGCAGATCTTCTTGACTGATGCACGGACCTTCATGACCTTCTCCCGCGGCCCGTCAGGCGCCGCGCTAAATGGGGACAGATTTAAAGTCTGTCCCCGCCACAGACTTAACTCGTAGAACCGGGGCGGCCATAGCCGCGCAGGTTGGCCTTCTTCATCAGGCCCTCGTACTGGCGCGACATCAGGTGCGCCGCAACCTGCGCCTGGAAGTCCATGATCACCACCACCATGATCAGCAGCGACGTACCACCGAAGTAGAACGGCACGCTGAAGCGCGAGATCAGGAACTCCGGCAGCAAGCAGACGATGGTCACGTACAGCGCGCCCCACACCGTCAACCGGGTCAGCACCTTGTCGATGTACTCGCCAGTCTGCTGACCGGGGCGGATACCCGGAATGAAGGCGCCCGACTTCTTCAGGTTCTCCGCCGTCTCGCGCGAGTTGAACACCAGCGCGGTGTAGAAGAAGCAGAAGAAAATGATCAGACCGCCGTACAGGATCATGTGGGCCGGCTGACCCGGCGTCAGCGCCGTCGAGACGTTCTGCAGCCAGCCGAATGTGCCCGAGCTCCCACCCCAGCTGGCAATGGTGGCCGGGAACAGCAGCAGGCTCGAGGCGAAGATCGGCGGGATCACGCCCGACATGTTCAGCTTGAACGGCAGGTGCGTGCTCTGGCCGGCGTACATCCGGCGGCCCTGCTGGCGCTTCGCGTAGTTCACCTGGATGCGACGCTGGCCGCGCTCCACGAACACCACGAACGCCGTCACCGCGATCACCATGGCGAACAGGATCAGCGCCAGCGCGGCATTGATCTCACCGGTGCGCACCAGCTCCAGCGTGCCGCCGATGGCCGACGGCAGGCCCGCCACGATGCCGGCCAGAATGATCATCGAAATACCGTTGCCCAGGCCGCGCTCGGTGATCTGCTCGCCCAGCCACATCAGGAACATCGTGCCGGCGATCAGGGTCATGGTCGCCACGAACACGAACTGCGGGCCCGGGGAAATCACCACGCCCTGGTTCTGGAACGCGATGGCCGCCGAAGCGCCCTGCACCGCCGCCAGCAACACCGTGCCGTAGCGCGTGTATTGAGTCAGCTTGCGCCGTCCCGACTCGCCTTCCTTCTTGATGGCTGCCAGCGTCGGCACCACCACGGCCATCATCTGGATGATGATGGAGGCCGAGATGTAGGGCATCACGCCCAGGGCGAAGATCGACAGCCGCTCCAGCGCACCGCCGGAGAACATGTTGAACATGTCCAGGATGGTGCCCTGCTGCGAGTCGAAGAAGCGCGCCAGCGCCACCGGGTCGATGCCCGGAGCCGGAATGAACGTGCCGATGCGGTACACGATCAACGCGCCCAGCAAGAAGAACAACCGCTGTCGCAGCTCTGCGAAGCGGGTCATCTCGCCGAAGGCGGACAGAGACGCATCGGTGGCGGATTTGGTGGCCACGGGGTCCTGGTCGATCCTTGTCGCTGGTTACGGGTCGCTGTTGGGGTTCAGGTCAGGCTTCGACCTTGCCGCCAGCCGCTTCGACAGCCGCCTTGGCACCCTTGGTCAAATGCACACCCTTCACGGTCACGGCGCGGCTGATGCCGCCCGAGGACACGATGCGGGCGCGAGCCGCCGTCGCCGGGACGACGTTGGCCGCCTTCAGCGCATCCAGGTCAATGACGTCGGCTTTGACCTTTGCAAGCTCCGACAGGCGCACTTCGGCGACGGTCGGCGCGATCTTGGAGCGGAAGCCGAACTTGGGCAGCCGGCGCTGGATGGGCATCTGGCCGCCTTCGAAGCCGACCTTGTGATAACCGCCCTTGCGAGCGCGCTGACCCTTCACGCCGCGGCCGCAGGTCTTGCCCTGGCCGGCGGAAGCACCACGACCCACACGCAGGCGGGCCTTCTTGCTGCCCGGAGCGGGCGCGATTTCATTGAGGCGCATGATGTCAGCCCTTCAACTCTTCAACTTTCAGCAGATGGCCCGAGGCGCGCAGCATGCCGCGAATTTCCGGGGTGTCCGCAACGGTCACCGTGTCACGAATCCGGCGCAGGCCCAGGCCGCGCACCGTGGCGCGATGAGCCTTGAGCTGGCCGAAGTAGCTCTTCACGAGCGTGACCTTGTAGCCCTTGTTGCTTGCCATGACGACTTCCTAAATAGGTTCGCGTGAGGATGATCCCGGCTTACTGCCCGAGGATCTCTTCCACGCTCTTGCCGCGCTTCGCCGCGATGTCTTCGGGCGACTGCGCGCTGTTCAACGCATTCATCGTGGCGCGCACGACGTTGATCGGGTTACGCGAGCCGTGGCTCTTGGCCAGCACGTTGCGAACACCGGCGCACTCGAACACGGCGCGCATGCCGCCGCCCGCGATCAAGCCGGTACCGTCGGCGGCGGGCTGCATGTACACGCGGGTCGAGCCGTGCTTGCCGGCCACCGCGTAGTGCAGCGTCGCGTTCTTCAGCGCCACGGTCGAGAGGTTCTTGCGAGCCGCCTGCATCGCCTTCTGGATCGCGACCGGCACTTCACGCGCCTTGCCGTAACCGAAGCCGACCTTGCCGCGGCCATCGCCGACCACCGTGAGCGCGGTGAAGCCGAACTGGCGGCCACCCTTCACGACCTTGGCGACGCGATTCACCGCAACGAGCTTCTCGATGTACTCGTCGCCCGCCTGGTTTTTTTCAACTCTGGCCATGCTGTGTCTCTCTTAGAATTCCAGTCCGTGCTCGCGCGCCGCATCGGCCAGCGCCTTGATACGGCCGTGGAACTTGAAGCCGGAACGATCGAAGGCCACCTTGGTGATGCCCTTCGCCTTGGCGCGCTCGGCGATCGCCTTGCCAACGGCAGCGGCGGCGGTCGCATTGCTGGTGCCCTTCAAACCTTCGCGCACGTCCTTCTGCAAGGTCGAGGCGCACGCCAGCACCTTCGACTCGGTGTCGAAGATCTGCGCGTAGATGTGTTGCGACGTGCGATGCACCGACAGCCGCAAAACCTTCAGTTCGCGGATCTTGGCGCGTGCGCGAATCGCGCGGCGCAGTCGTTGAGCATTTTTGTTCATGAAATAAATCTCTAAAAAGTAACCGCTGCACCCCAGAACTGCCGTTGCTCACGCAACAGCCCCCAGGGGGCCGATGTTTACTTCTTCTTGGCTTCCTTCAGTTCGATCTTCTCGCCGGCATAGCGCACGCCCTTGCCCTTGTAGGGCTCCGGCGGACGGAACGCGCGGATGTCGGCGCACACCTGGCCGATCTTCTGCACGTCGAAGCCCTTGACCAGAATTTCGGTCTGGCTGGGGGTTTCGATGGTGATGCCCTCGGGCGCCGTGTAGACCACCGGGTGCGAGAAGCCCAACGTGAGGTTGAGGTTCTTGCCCTGGGCGGCGGCGCGGTAACCGACGCCGACCAGCTCGAGCTTGCGCTCGTAGCCCTTGCTCACGCCCTGCACGATGTTGGCGAGGTGCGCGCGGGTCGAGCCGGCGACCATGTCGGCGGCGCGGTCGTTGCTCGCCTTCTCCACCTTGAGCGAAGAATCGTCCTGCACGATCTTCACCAGCTTGGCGTTGAGCGCCAGGCTCAAGGTGCCCTTGGCGCCCTTGACGCTGATGGCGTCGGCGCTGATGGTGGCGGTCACGCCCTGCGGCAGCGGAACCGGCTGTTTAGCTACTCGAGACATTGCTGTACGTCCGTATTAGGAAACGATGCAGATCACTTCGCCGCCATGCCCGGAGGCACGCGCCTGGCGATCCGTCATCACGCCCTTGGAAGTGGAAACGATGGCTACGCCCAGTCCGCCCAGGATGGAGGGCAGCTCGTCCTTGCCCTTGTACACGCGCAAGCCGGGACGGCTGACGCGCTCGAGGCGGTCGATGACCGGACGGCCCTGGTAGTACTTCAGCTGTACTGCCAGCGTCGGCTTGCCCTCGACGTCGGAGGCGGTGAAATTTTCGATGTAGCCTTCGTCCTTCAGTACCTTGGCAATGGCCACCTTCACCTTGGAAGTTGGCGCGCTGATTTCAGCTTTGCCCGAGGACTGCCCGTTGCGGATGCGGGTCAGGAAGTCGGCGATCGGATCCGTCATGCTCATTGTGTGCGTGCTCCAGAGGTACCAGCTGCTTACCAGCTGGCCTTGCCGAGGCCCGGAATTTCGCCGCGCATGGTCGCTTCGCGCAGCTTGGTGCGGCCCAGGCCGAACTTGCGGTAGAAACCGCGCGGCCGGCCGGTGATTGCGCAGCGATTGCGCAGGCGGCTCTTGCTCGAGTCGCGCGGCAGAGCCTGCAACTGAGCGACAGCAGCTTCGCGCTCCGCCGGCGTGGATGTCGGCTTGCGAATGATCTCTTTCAGCTTCGCGCGCTTCGCCGCATAACGCTTGACCAGCTTTGCACGCTTGTCTTCGCGATTGACCATCGATGTCTTGGCCATAACCTAGCTCCCGCCGTTACTTGCGGAACGGAAAATTGAACGCTTCCAGCAACGCGCGGCCGGACTTGTCGTCCTTGGCGGTCGTGGTGATCGTGATGTCCATGCCGCGGATCGCATCGATCTGGTCGTATGCGATTTCCGGGAAGATGATCTGTTCCTTGACGCCGAAGTTGTAGTTGCCCTGGCCGTCGAAAGAGCGCGCGCTCACGCCGCGGAAGTCGCGGATACGAGGCATTGCGATGCTCACCAGACGATCCAGGAACTCATACATGCGCGCGCCGCGCAGAGTCACTTTGGCGCCGATCGCCAGACCGTCGCGGACCTTGAAGGTCGCGACCGACTTGCGCGCGCGGGTGACCAGCGGCTTCTGCCCGGTGATCTTGGTGAGATCGCCGACCGCGTTGTCCATGATCTTCTTGTCCGCGACCGCCTCGCCCACGCCCATGTTGACCGTGATCTTGGTGATCTTCGGCACTTCCATGACGTTGGCGAGCCCCAGGCTCTCCTTGAGCTGGGACACGATGGTGTCGCGGTAATACTGTTCGAGTCTTGCCTTTGCCATCTTCGTTTACCTAAGCGGATCCGCCCCGACGCCGTAATGCGCCATCACAGTGGCGAGCCTTACGCGTCGACGGTTTCCTTGTTGGACTTGAAGAAGCGCACTTTCTTGCCATCGGCGAGCGTGCGGATGCCCACGCGGTCGCCCTTCTTCGTCATCGGGTTCCACAGCATCACGTTGGACAGATCGATCGAGGTTTCCTTCTCGATGATGCCGCCCTGCACGTTGCGCTGCGGGTTCGGCTTGGTGTGCCGCTTGACCATGTTGACGCCCTCGACGACCACGCGGTCCTCGAGCACCTTGGTCACCGTGCCGCGGCGGCCCTTGTCACGGCCCGCGATCACGACGACTTCATCACCCTTGCGAATCTTTTTCATGACTCACAACTCTCAAAGAACTTCGGGCGCCAGGGAGATGATCTTCATGAACTGCGCCGTGCGCAGCTCGCGCGTGACGGGTCCGAAGATACGAGTGCCCACTGGCTCCAGCTTGTTGGTCAGCAACACCGCGGCGTTGCCGTCGAAGCGAATCAACGAGCCGTCGGCACGGCGCACACCGAACTTGGTGCGCACGACCACGGCGTCATAGACCTCGCCCTTCTTCACTTTGCCGCGCGGAATGGCATCACGGATGCTGACCTTGATGACATCGCCGACCGTCGCGTAGCGACGCTTGGAGCCACCGAGCACCTTGATGCACATCAGGCTGCGGGCGCCGCTGTTATCGGCGGCATTCAACAACGTGCGCATCTGAATCATGACGCGGACTCCACTGGTTCGACCTGCACGGCGCGCTGCACGACCTTCGCCAGGCGCCAGGACTTGTGACGCGACAGCGGCCGGCACTCTTCGATGGCCACCAGGTCGCCTTCACGGCATTCGTTGTTCTCGTCATGAGCGAGATACTGCGTGGTGCGGCGCTGGTACTTGCCGTACACAGGGTGCGGCACGAAGCGCTCCACGGCGACCGTGATGGTCTTCTGCATCTTGTTGCTGACGACCTTGCCGGTCAGCTGACGCGCAGCCTTCTTGTCAGTCTTCTCGGTGCTCATGATTTACTTACTACCTTTGGCGGCAGCCGCGCGGCGCTGTTCGGCAGCGACTGTCTTCAGACGCGCGATGTCGCGACGAACTCGCGTGAACTCGTGCGGCTTGGCAGCCTGGCCGGTGGCGCGGGCCATGCGGAGGTTGAACTGTTCGCGGCGCAGATCCAGCAGCTCTTTCTGCAGGTCGGCGGCGGACTTGGCTCGCAATTCTTTGGCGGTGCTCATTGCTTGCTCACTCGATCAACGGACCTGGCGAGTCACGAACTGCGTGTCCACCGACAGCTTGGACGCCGCCAGACGGAACGCTTCGCGCGCGATGGTCTCGGACACGCCTTCCATCTCGAACAGCACCTTGCCGGGCTTGATCTTGGCGACGTAGTACTCGACGTTGCCCTTGCCGGAGCCCATGCGGACTTCCAGCGGCTTCTTGGTGATCGGCAGGTCGGGGAACACGCGGATCCACACCTGACCGCCGCGCTTCACGTAGCGGGTCATGGCGCGGCGCGCGGCTTCCAGCTCACGCGCGGTCATGCGCGCACGGCTGGTAGCCTTGAGGCCGTACTCACCGAAGGCGACGTAGTTGCCGCTCTGCGCGAGGCCGGCGTTGCGGCCCTTGAACGCCTTGCGGAACTTGGTGCGTTTGGGTTGCATCATGGTGGCTTACCTCAGGCAGTCGCTTCCGCCGAGGCGGTTGCGGCCTGACCGTCAGCGGCTTCCGCCGGCTGTTCCTGCGTATTGAAAACTTCGCCCTTGAAGATCCACACCTTGACGCCGATGACGCCGTAGTTGGTGCGGGCTTCGGCCAGGCCATAGTCGATGTCCGCGCGCAGCGTGTGCAGCGGAATGCGGCCTTCGCGGTACTGTTCGGTGCGTGCGATTTCCGCGCCGTTCAAACGGCCGGCGACCCGCACCTTGATGCCCAGAGCGCCGATGCGCATCGTGTTGGTCACGGCGCGCTTCATGGCGCGACGGAACATCACACGGCGCTCCAGCTGCTGCGCGATGCCTTCGGCAACCAGCATGGCGTCGAGCTCGGGCTTGCGAATCTCGGAGATGTTGATGCGCACGTCGGTGACCGGCATCTTCATCATCTTCGAGACCTGGCCACGCAGCTTCTCGATGTCCTCGCCCTTCTTACCGATCACGATGCCCGGACGCGCGGTGTGAATGGTGATGTTCACTTTGCGCGCGGCGCGCTCGATCTGAATGCGGCTGACGGACGCCTCGGAGAGCTTCTTCTTCAGCAGCTCGCGCACCTGGAAGTCGGTGTACACGTGCGCCGGGAAGTTCTTGCTCGAGGCATACCACTTGGAGCTCCACTCACGGGTGATGCCGAGGCGGAAGCCGACCGGATTGACTTTTTGGCCCATGGAAATTACTCGCTCTTGCCGTCGCCGACCGTCACGATGATGTGACTGTTGCGCTTCCAGATTCGATTGCCGCGGCCCTTGGCGCGCGCATGGAAACGCTTCAGCACCGGGGCGGTGTCGATGGTGATGGTCTGCACCTTCAGCTCATCCACGTCCGCGCTCAGATTGTTCTCGGCGTTCGCAATCGCCGACTCGAGCACCTTGCGCACCAGCTTCGCGCCCTTCTTGGGCGTGTAGCGCAGCGTGTTCAGCGCCAGCCCCACGGGCTTGCCGCGCACCATGTCGGCGATCAAGCGGCACTTCTGCGGAGAGATGCGCGCGTACTTCAATTTAGCAGCGACTTGCATGCTACTTCTCCGTCTTCTTGTCGCCCGAGTGACCCTTGAAGGTCCGCGTCGGAGCGAACTCACCCAGCTTGTGACCAACCATGTTCTCGGACACGAGCACGGGGACGTGCTGGCGGCCGTTGTGCACGGCGATGGTCAAGCCGACGAAATCCGGCAGGATCATCGAGCGACGCGACCAGGTCTTGATCGGACGACGATCGTTCTTCTCGGCGGCGACGCGCACCTTCTTCGCCAGGTGCAGGTCGACGAACGGACCTTTCTTTACGGAACGAGGCACAGTTCGATCCTCTTAAGCTCAGTTACGGCGGCGGATGATCATGCCCGCCGTGCGCTTGTTACGACGCGTCTTCTTGCCCTTGGTGTTCCAACCCCACGGGCTCACCGGATGCGGATTACCCTGGCCGGACTTGCCTTCACCACCACCGTGCGGGTGATCGACCGGGTTCATGACCACGCCGCGCACCGTCGGGCGGATGCCGCGCCAGCGAATCGCACCGGCCTTGCCGTAGCTGCGCAGGTTGTGTTCGCCGTTAGAAACTTCGCCGATGGTCGCGCGGCAATCGACGTGCACCTTGCGCATCTCGCTGGAGCGCAGGCGCAGCGTCGCGTACATGCCTTCGCGAGCGGCCAGCTGGGCCGAGCCGCCGGCACTGCGGGCCAGCTGCGCGCCCTTGCCGGGCTTCAACTCGACGCAATGAATCGTGGTGCCGATCGGGATGTGACGCAGCTGCATCGCATTGCCTGCTTTGATCGGAGCTTCGGCGCCCGACATGATCACGTCGCCGGCGGCAACGTCTTTCGGCGCGATGATGTAGCGGCGCTCGCCGTCCTTGTACAGCACGAGTGCCAGGTGCGCGGTGCGGTTCGGATCGTATTCGATCCGCTCGACCTTGCCCTGGATGCCGTCCTTGTTACGCAGGAAGTCGATGACGCGGTACTTCTGCTTGTGACCGCCGCCCTGGTGACGCACGGTCTGGCGGCCGAAGTGGTTGCGCGCGCCGGTCGAGTTCTTGTGCACGACCAGCGAAGCCTCCGGACCACCCTTGTGCAGGTGATCGCGCGAGATCTTGACCTGGAAGCGCCGGCCCGGCGATGTCGGTTTGGACTTGATCAATGCCATGACTGATTTCCTGGTGCTGACCGCGGGCGGTTACGCCTCGGTACCGGTCAGGTCGATGCTCTGACCCGGGGCCAGACGCACATAAGCCTTCTTGTAATCCTGCCGGCGGCCGAGCCGCTGGCCGAAGCGCTTCTGCTTGCCGGCAACGTTCACGACGTTCACGTCCGCCACTTTGACTTCGAACATCAGTTCGACCGCGGCCTTCACGTCGGTGCTGGTCGCATCGCGACGCACGCGGAACACGAATTGATTCGCCGTCTCGGCGATACGCGCGCTCTTCTCGGACACATGCGGTCCGAGCAGCACGTTCATCAGCTTTTCCTGACTCATGCGAGCCTCTCTTCGAGCAGGCGAACGGCACCGACCGTCGCGAGCACTTGGTCATGACGAGCCAGGCTGAGCGGATCCAGCGCGCTCACCGGCAATACGTCGACGTATGGCAGGTTGCGCGAAGCCAGCTCGAGCTTCTCGTCGAACGCCTCCACCAGCACCAGGACGTTGTCGCCCAGGTTCAGGTCCTTGAGCTTCTGCACCAGCAGCTTGGTCTTGGGGGCTTCCAGCTCGATGCCGTTCACCACCTGCAAGCGCTCGGTGCGGGCCAGCTGCGACAACATGGCCTGCAGCGCGGCGCGATACATCTTGCGATTGACCTTCTGCGAGAAGTCACGCGGCTTGGCGGCGAACGCACGGCCACCGCCGACCCAGATCGGGCTGCGGATGGAGCCGGAACGCGCCTGACCGGTGCCCTTCTGGCGCCACGGCTTGATGCCGCCGCCGCGCACTTCGGCCTTGGTCTTCTGGGCTTTGGTGCCGGCCCGACCCGCCGCCATGTAGGCGACGATGATCTGGTGCACCAGGGATTCGTTGTACTCGCGGGCGAACGTCGCGTCGGAGACCTGGACGTCCTGCGGCTGAGCGCCTTTGCTGATGAGTTTGAGGTTCATGGGCGACTACTCTTACTTCTTCGCCGGAGCGATGCGCTTACGGCGCAGCTGCGCGGCAGCCTTCACCGAGGGACGCACGATCACCTGGCTACCCGGTGCGCCCGGAACGGCGCCACGGATCAGGATCAGGTTGCGTTCGGCGTCGATGCGCACGACGCTCAGGTTCTCGATGGTGCGGCGGACCTGGCCCATGTGGCCGGACATGCGCTTGCCCTTGAACACGCGGCCCGGGGTCTGGCGCTGGCCGATGGAGCCCGGCGAGCGGTGCGACACGGACACGCCGTGCGTGGCCGGCAGACCGCCGAAGTTATGGCGCTTCATGGTGCCGGCGAAGCCCTTGCCGATAGTGGTGCCGGTCACGTCGACGACCTGGCCCACTTCGAAGTTGTCGACCTTGAGCTCGGCGCCGGCGGCGATGTCCTTCAGATCCTCGCCGTTGAGGCGAAACTCGACCAGGGAGCGGCCCGGGGCGACTTTGACTTTGGCGTAATGGCCCGCGAGGGGCTTGTTGGTATGCGACGCCTTGCGTTCGCCCACGGCGACCTGCAACGCGCGATAGCCATCGGTTTCGACCGTGCGAACCTGCGTAACGCGGTTCGGCAGGGCTTCGATGACGGTCACCGGCACGGTCTCGCCCGCTTCCGTGAAGACGCGCGTCATACCCGCCTTACGACCGACCAGACCCGGGGTCTTGGCAGCGCTCATCGTGATTCCTCATTAATTACAGCGATCCCGTCCGTGCCAGCTCGTAGCTGATCCGGTCCGGCATCGCCCTGATCCACGCCCGCGACTTCGATTGGCCACGAGCGGCAAAAACTTCAATGCAGTGAAATCGGCGACAGGAATTCGAGAGGAACGACCGGCCGGCTTACTTGCTGGCGGTCATGCCGCTCGAGCGGTACCCCGTCAGGGCCAGACCTCGGCGCAAAAGAGGCGCGAATTATAGTCAGGTGGACTGACTTTGCAAGCACCTCGCGGAATTAAGCGGTTAGCGGTTAGCGGTTAGCGGTTAGCGGTTAGTTCAAGACGAAGAGCCGTGGCTCCCTGATTCTGACTAACCACCAACCGCTAACCGCCAACCACTTTCTCAGTTCAGCTTGATCTGAACGTCGACGCCGGCCGGCAACTCCAGCTTCATCAGCGCATCGACGGTCTTGTCCGTCGGGTTCAGGATGTCCATCAGGCGCTTGTGCGTGCGGATCTCGTACTGGTCGCGCGCGTCCTTGTCGCCGTGCGGGGAGACCAGCAGCGTGAAGCGCTCCATCTTGGTCGGCAGCGGGACCGGGCCCTTGACGGTGGCGCCGGTGCGCTTGGCCGTCTCGACGATTTCGCGCGCCGAGTTGTCGATCAGGCGGTGATCGAACGCTTTCAGGCGGATGCGGATGTTCTGGTTCGTTGCCATTTGCTTGCTCTCAGATATCTCTGTCGGTTAGTTCACTAACGCTCTTTCCGGGAGCTGCAGTTGCGTCCCGACAAAGCTGCGGGCCCCGGTAGGGGCCCGCTCATACCCAGTACCTTACTTGATGATCTTGGCGACCACGCCGGCGCCGACCGTCTTGCCGCCTTCACGGATGGCGAAGCGCAGGCCTTCTTCCATCGCGATCGGCGCGATCAGCTCCACCGTCATCTTGATGTTGTCGCCAGGCATGACCATTTCCACGCCCGC
>NZ_DASWVW010000004.1:0-1964 GCF_036406195.1 Steroidobacter sp. | reverse complement strand
AGTGCCGGCGTCAATTCGTCGGAAAGCGAGTTGCGGGCTTCCGGCCGGTTCAAGGTGATGATGGCGACGCGGTCGCGGATGACGCAGAGCAATTCGTTGGTGCCGGTGTCGATGGTGGTTTCGGTGCTCATGTTTCCCCCGGTTTGTTTGTTGTTTATGTCGTAGGGTGGGCAAAGGCGCGCATGCGCCGTGCCCACCTTCGCCGTCCGTGCTCTTGAAGGTGGGCACGTTTCGCTTTGCCCACCCTACGATTCCTGTTTGTTGTTGTCCCGTCATTCCGGGTTCGCACTCGTGCCCCGGAACGACGAGCTAGAACTTCTCCACCCACGGCCGCAGTTCGATCTCCCAGGTCCAGGCGCTGCGCGGCTGTTGCAGCAGGTGCCAGTAATTTTCCGCAATCGCATCGGGATCGAGGAAGGAGTCCGGGCGATCGGCAGGCTCGGTCCGCGCCGCGTTGCGGATGCCGCCGTCGATGACGACGTGCCCGATGTGAATGCCCTGCGGCGACAGCTCGCGCGCCATGCTCTGCGCCAGCCCGCGCAGCGCGAACTTGCCCATCGCGAAGGGGGCGGACTGCGCATAGCCTTTCACGCTCGCGGAAGCGCCGGTGAACAGGATCGCGCCGTGCTTGTTCGGCAGCATGCGTTTTGCCGCCTGCTGCGCTACCAGGAAGCCGCCGAAGGCGCTGACGGCAATCGCATTGGCGACCTCCGCCGGCACGAGTTCGATAAAGGCGCCGCGGGCGCGCGCGCTGGCGTTGTAGACGACAATGTCGGGTGTTGCCATCTCGCGTTCGACCAGGCCGAACAGGCGCTCGACCTCGTCGGCATTGGTCGCATCGCAGGCAAAGGCCTTGGCGCCGGTCTGGGTGCAGAGCTCGCCCAGCTTCTCGATCTTGCGCGCAGCAAGTGCGACCTTGATGCCCTCACGCGCAAACAGCCGCGCCAGCGAGGCGCTCAATCCTTCGCCGGCGCCGACGATCAACGCGGTGTTGTATTTTGGTCTTGCCATGCATGCTCCCCTGTTGGCCGAGATTCCTATCTAGGGACACGTCCCCGCGAGGCAACCTGTGATGATCGGCGTGGAATCCTGGATGCCAGTTCCTTCCGGCGTCACCACCAGCGGGGCTCCGACGACGCGATATCCTTCAGCCACGGAGCGCTCCCCCGGTTATGCTTGTTGACCGCGCTCGGGCGTGCGGTATCGGTAGTCAGCTATAACATCGAGAACGGGCGGAAACGACAAGGGCAAAAGATGCAGCCACTCAAGCACGATCGCAGGGCCGCCATTCCGGACCAGCCGGGATTGCTGGCACCCGACACGTCAGGCATGAATTTCTACCGGGCCGATCCGGCGCTGACCGATCTCTTGCGGCTGCATCTGCCGGAAGCGACGTTCCGCCACATCGAGCCGTATCTCGACCGTCTCGGCGCCATGGCCGGCGGCCATCTCGATGAATGCGCGCGGCTGGCCGATCGCCACACGCCTATCCTGTACCAGCGCGACAAGTTCGGCCGTGATGTGCAGTGGATCGAATATCACCCGGCCTATCGCGAGCTCGAGCGCGCCGCCTTTGGCGAGTTCGGCATTCATGCGATGTCGGTGAGGAAGGGCATTCTGGGCTGGCCCGACAAGTATCCTGTCGTCGCCAAGCACGCCTTCACCTTCCTGTTCAACCAGGCGGAATTCGGCCTCGGCTGCCCGATCAACGTGACCGACGGCTGCGCCAAGCTCCTGGCGAATTTCGGCAGCGATGAACTGAAGGCCAGATATCTCGACGGGCTGACACAGACCGACATGAGCAAGCTGACGCAAGGCGGCCAGTTCATGACGGAAAAAGAAGGCGGCTCCGACGTCGGCACGCTGATGACGAGGGCCGTGCAGGAAGGCGACCACTGGCGCCTCCATGGCGAAAAATGGTTCTGCTCCAATGCCGATGCGGAAGTCGTGATGCTGCTGGCGCG
>NZ_DASWVW010000003.1:0-9184 GCF_036406195.1 Steroidobacter sp. | reverse complement strand
TCGGGCAGGAAGGCGGAGAAGCCGGTAGAGAGGTTGTCGATCACGACGACGCTTTCGCCGGCTTCCACCAGCGCAAGGACCATGTGGCTTCCGATATAGCCGGCGCCTCCGGTGACGAGCACGGTCATGGGCTTTGCCTCTCCTTGTTCTTGGAGCAGCAATGCTAGTGGCAGTGCGGTGAAAAGGGGGTTTCGGCGCCGGCCAACTGGTCACTATGCTTAATGTTGCGTATAGGAGGCTTGCGAAACGGAGCCCGACGTGCCGATCGAGACCCCTATACCCGCCGATCTGCAGCTGATCGTGCCAAACCTGCACAGGCGCTATTCGGGTGTGACCGCCACCAACCGGATGGTGGCGCCGAAACTGGCAAAAATGCTGCGCGCGGCCTGGCTCGGTTCTCATGCGCCGGACGGCATTGCACGGATGGGTTTTGCGGATCTGATGAAGTTATGGCGGCGGCGCACGCCGCTGATCTGGCACGCGCGCCGCAATGACGAGATGATCGTGGGCGTGCTGTTGCGCGCGCTCGGCTGGCCCCTGAGGCTGGTGTTCACCTCGGCGGCCCAGCGGCATCACAGCTGGATCACGCGCTGGCTGATGCGGCGGATGGATGCGGTCATCGCCACCAGCGATATCTCCGCATCCTTCCTCAAGCGCGAGTGTGTTGTCGTGATGCACGGCGTCGATACCGATGCGTATGCCCCGCCTGTGAACCGTGCGGCGGCGTTCGCGGAAAGTGGGCTTCCCGGCCGCTATGCGATCGGCTGCTTCGGGCGGGTGCGCGCGCAGAAGGGCAGCGATGTGTTCGTTGAGGCCATGTGCCGGCTGTTGCCGCGCTATCCCGATTTCACGGCCGTGATGGTCGGCGCGATCGTGCCGGAGCAGCAGGCATTTGCGAACGAGCTGAAAAAGCGCATCGGGGCAGCCGGCTTGCAGTCGCGCATTGTCGTCACGGGTGAGCTTGCGATCGAAGAGGTGCAGCGCTGGTACCAGCGGCTGACGATCTATGCCTTCACCTCGCGCAACGAAGGCTTTGGGCTGACGCTGATCGAGGCGATGTCGGCAGGCAGCGCGCTGGTCGCCTCGCGCGCGGGCGCTGCTGAATTCGTAGTTGAAGACGGTGTCACCGGGATATTGACGGCGCCGGGTGATGTCGATGCACTGGTGGCCGCGCTCGAGCCGCTGATGCGCGATCCCACTTCGGCGGCGGCGATGGGAGAGCGAGCGCGGGCGCGCGTGCTCGAAAAATTCAGCCTCGATGCCGAAGCAAACGCGATTGCGGACGTCTACCGCCACCTGGTCTGAGCGTCGCTGAATCATGGGTTCGATCCGGCCATGAAGAAAATCCTGTTCCTGTGCACGGGCAACTACTACCGAAGCCGTTACGCAGAAGAGATTTTCAATCACATGGCCAGGAGTGAAGGCCTGTCATGGCGTGCATTCTCGCGCGGCGCGGCCGAGAGGGGATCGCCTGACAACATCGGTCCCATGTCACGATTTGCGCTCGAAGCACTCCAGGCGCAGGCCATCGTGCCCGATGGAGCAACGCGTGCGCCGATGCCGTGCGTCTTGACTGACTTTCACGCCGCCCGTCTTGTCATCGCCTTGAAGGAGGCAGAGCATCGCCCGCTCATCGAGCGGCGCTTTCCCGAGTTTGCAACGAAGGTAACCTATTGGAACGTGGACGATATTGAATTCGCTCCGCCTTCGATTGCCCTCGCCATGATCGACATTCAGGTGCGAGAATTGATTGCCGCGCTCGACTGATTGTCACACGACAAACGAATGAGGCTTTTCTCCTTGCTTGAACGATTGCTCGCCCTTCTAATGCGGTACGGGTGGAGCAGGGAGGACAACATATGAGGAGATCGGTTCTTGTCGCGGTGGGCGGTGTTGCGCTGCTGCTGGCCGCATGCGGCAGAGATCCGGGCCCGAAGGGTGATCCGGGTCCGCAAGGGCCTGCCGGACCTCAAGGCGCTCAAGGTGTTCAGGGCGTGCCGGGCCCGCAAGGCCAGCCAGGTCCGCAGGGACCACAAGGGCCACAAGGACCGCAGGGGCCTCAGGGCGCGCCCGGCCCCAAGGGCGACTCGGGACAGGCCATGCGCACGGTGCAGGCGGACGGCACGGTCAACTGCGATGCGAGCGAAACTCTGGTGTCGGTATTCTGTCCCTCGGGCGGCGCGCCTGATGGTGCCAAGTGCGGCACGACCCCAACCATTGGTCTTTGTCTGAAAAAGCCCTGATGCGAGCGGTTGCCGTCGCGCCCGCAGGGTACTTCCCGGCGGGCGATTGACCTATCGCCGGCTGGTCTGAGCCATCACTTCGGCGACGAAGATATCGAGATCGCCGCCCGCGAACAGAAATCCGGGCAGGCCTGCGGCTCGCGCCGCCTCGATATCGCTGTCGCGGTCGCCGATGACGAAACTGCCTTCGTGCCGCACCGGCCAGTGCGCCATCAGATCGTGGATCATGCCGGGCGCGGGTTTGCGCCAGTGGTGATTTTCGAGATAGCCCTCGACGCTGCCGTCGGGGTGGTGCGGGCAATATCTGATGTCGTCGATACGTGCGCCCTGCGCCAGGAGTTCGGCGCACATCCAGTCGTGCAGCACGTTGAGCTCGGCCTCGGTGAAGAAGCCGCGCGCGACGCCCGACTGGTTGGTAAAGAAGAACACGAGATAGCCGGCCTCGTTGAGCCGCTTGATGGCTCTTGCCGCGTTCGGCATCCAGCGGATGCGCTCCTTCGTACCCATGTAACCGTCATCGTGATTGACGACGCCGTCGCGGTCGAGGAATGCCGCCGGTCTCAGCACCGCGGTCATGGCGCGCTCCTGCCCGCGGTCGCCAGCACGCGCTTCGCCGTCTCGACGACTTCGGCCGCGGAAATATCGCGCATGCAGCCGTGATCGTTCTGGGTGCAGACCATGCGCTGACAGGGCTGGCAGGGAAGCGGTGTCTTCCTCCGCATGGTCGCGGCAAGTCCATTGAGCGGCGCCCATAGATCGGGGCTCGTCGGGCCGAAGATGCCGATGGTCGGCGTGCCGATGGCGGCGGCGACGTGCATCAGGCCGGAGTCGTTGGTAATCGCCACGCTGGCCGACGCCATCGCCAAAACGCCGTTGCGCAGATCGTTGCCGGTGAGGTCGCGGACTTTCGGCCCGCCCGTTGCCACGATCTCCTGCGCCATCGCCTTTTCGCCGGGGCCGCCGACCACCCAGACGTCAAAACCCCGGTCGGTGAACAGCCGCGCTGCCTCGGGGTAATAGGTCCAGCGCTTGGAGGCGCCAACCGAGCCGGGCGCCAGCGCAATGGCCGGTTTGCTGCCGAGCCCATTGGCCTGCTGCCAGCGGCTGGCTTCCCCCTTGGGCATCCGGAGCTGCGGCACCGGCCATTCCGGCGGCAGCGGCGTGCCGTCGGGAAGCGCCAGCGCAGCATTCTTGTCGATGAAGCGGGGCAGGGCCTTTTCGCCCCAGCGCCACCGATTGATCAGTCCGAACCGCGCCTCGCCGACAAAGCCGACCCGCTCGGGAATGCCGGCCAGCGCTGGCGCAATGGCGGCCTTCCAGGTACGGGGCAGCACCAGCGCCGTGCCGTAGCCCCGTTGGCGCAGTTCGGCCGCCAATGCCCGCTGCTTGGCGATGGACAGCCGGCTGCGCGGCAGGTCGGCCAAGATGCCCTTCCGGACGCCCGGCATGTAGTCCACCAGGGGCGCGCAGAGCGAGGTGGTCAAGAGATCTACTGGCCGATTGGGCCAGCGCTCGTTCAGCACCCGCACGACCGTATGGCCCCGCACGAAATCGCCGATCCACATATAGGGAACGATTAAAATCGGCCGGGTATCGGTCGGATCAGGATTAATTGAATGATCGTTCATAATTTGGTGAGGATCGGGGTTCGGTCCCGTCGGTAGCGGCTCCCGAACGAGAGGTAAAGCGTTGGAAAAGCCGGTTCCGCTCTCCACCACGCGGGACAACCCAGGTTGCCCGCCGCGCGGGACTGGGGCAAAGCTGGCGCTGAACCATCAGGGCAGGGACAGGCATGTTGCTGGTGACCGGGGGAGCCGGTTTTATCGGGTCGAATGTTGTGGCCGCGTTGAACGACGCCGGCCGCAGCGACGTCGTGGTGTGCGACCTGCTCGGCCATGACGGCAAGTGGCGCAACCTCGCCAAGCGGCAGCTCGCCGACATCGTGCCACCGGCACAGCTCTCCGACTGGCTGAAGGGGCGCAAGCTCGATGCCGTCATCCATCTCGGTGCAATCTCCGAGACCACAGCGACCGACGGCGATCTCGTGATCGAGACCAATTTCCGCTTCTCGATGCGGCTGCTCGACTGGTGCACGGCCAATGCCGTGCCGTTCATCTATGCCTCGTCGGCCGCGACTTATGGCGACGGCGCGCAGGGTTTTGCCGACGACGCCTCGCCCGCGGCGCTCCGGCAATTGCGGCCGATGAATCTCTACGGCTGGAGCAAGCACCTGTTCGACATGGCGGTGATCGACCGCGTCGCACGCGGCGAGAAGCTGCCGCCGCAATGGGTGGGCCTGAAATTCTTCAACGTGTTCGGACCGAACGAGTATCACAAGGGCACGATGATGAGCGTGTTGGCGCGGCGCTTTGCCGACATCAGGGCAGGCCGCCCGGTGCAGCTCTTCAAGTCGCATCGCGAGGGCATTGCGGATGGCGACCAGCGCCGCGACTTCATCTATGTCGATGACGTCGTGCGCGTGACGATGTGGCTGTTGGCAACGCCAACGGTTTCCGGGCTGTTCAATGTCGGCACCGGCGCAGCACGCAGCTTCAAGGAGATGATGCTGGCCGCTTACGGTGCGCTGGGTGCTGCGCCCAACATCCAGTATATCGACATGCCCGAACAGATTCGCGGCAGCTACCAGTATTTCACGGAAGGCAAGGTCGATCGGTTGCGCATGGCGGGCTACAACGGCGGCTTCACGCGGCTTGAGGACGCGGTCGATCTTTATGTGAAGGGTTTCCTCGATCGTGCCGATCGCTTCCGCTGAGCGGCGCAGGACAGTACCAATGTTCGATTTCGATACTCTTGCGCAAGCGTTCGGCCGGCAGACGGTGCTCTGCATCGGCGATCTCATGCTCGACGAATTCGTCTACGGCGAGGTGTCGCGGATATCGCCGGAGGCGCCGGCGCCAGTCATCGCGGCGCGGCGCAGCGAGACCAATATCGGCGGCGCCGGCAATGTTGCGCGCAACATCGCATCCCTTGGCGGGCAGTGCATCTTCACGGGCCTGATCGGCGAGGACGAGGTCGGCGTCAAAATGGCGGTCACGTTGGCGCAAGAGCCGGGGATCGAAAGCGTGCTGGTGCACGACCCGGCACGGCCGACGACGCGCAAGGTGCGCTTCGTTTCCGAGCATTTCTCCACCCACATGCTGCGCGCCGACTGGGAGCTGGCGCGGCCGGCCTCGGGCGAGATCGAGCAGAAGCTGATCGATGCGGTGCTGCCGAACATCGCGCGCGCCGATATCGTGCTGCTGTCGGACTATGCCAAGGGCGTGTTGACCGCGCGCGTGATCCGTAACGTCATCGATGCGGCGAAAAAGCTCGGCAAGCGCGTGATCGTCGACCCCAAGAGCGTTAATCTTGCGATCTATCGCGGCGCGACCCTGCTTACGCCCAACCGCAAGGAGTTCGCGGAGGCGACCCGCAGCCCCGCCGACAGCGACGCGAGCATTGCGGAAGCGGCAAAGGACGCGATGGATCTCGCCGATTGCGAGGCGATGCTGGTGACGCAGAGCGAGCGTGGGATGACGCTGGTGACGCGGCAGGGCGAGTCCATTCATGTGCCGGCGCTGCCGGTCAAGGTGCGCGACGTTTCCGGTGCGGGCGATACGGTGGCCGCGGCGCTGGCGCTGGCACTCGCCGCCGGCGCGAACTGGGAAGCGGCGCTGCGGGTGGCCAATGCGGCGGCGGCGGTTGCCGTGAGCAAGAAGGGCACCGCAACGGTGAAGCCAGCGGAGCTGCGGCGCAAGATCCTGCCGCACGCCTCGCTCGCGGCCGAGGAGAAGATTGTGCCGGCCGACGCGCTCGAGGCGCATCTTGCTGAATGGCGCAGACAGGGGCTGCGCGTCGGCTTCACCAATGGCTGCTTCGACATCCTGCATCCTGGCCACGTCAAGGTCCTTACCGCCGCGCGCGGCGCCTGCGACCGCCTGGTGGTCGGGCTGAACAGCGATGCCTCGGTGCGGCGGCTGAAGGGCGAGGGCCGTCCCGTACAGGACGAGCAGGCCCGCGCCGAAGTGCTGGCGGCGCTGGAGGCGGTCGACCTCGTCGTCATTTTCGAGGAGGACACGCCGATCCGCCTGATCGAGTGGGTCAGGCCGAGCGTGCTGATCAAGGGTGGCGACTACACCCGCGAGCAGGTGGTCGGGCACGAGATCGTCGAGAAGAGCGGCGGCGAGGTGCTGCTGGTCGATATCCTCGAAGGCCACAGCACGACGACGCTGGTGAAGCGTGCCCGCGAGGGGAAGGTATGAGCGTGATGAGCGAAAAATTCGATCGAGCGGAACTTGCAGTGCGTTGGCGCGACCCGGCTATGCTGCGCAGGAACGTCGACGTGATCGCGGTCCTCACCGCGGCATCTCTGCCATGGTCGACCTCGGCGACAGGAATCCTGGGTGCGCTGCTGTTCATCGCTACGCTCGTGACCGTCGATCCCAGGGACTTCCTGCAATCGCTGAAGCGCCCGATCAGCGCGCTGCCGTTGGCGCTGGTGCTGCTGGCTATTGTCGGAACACTGTGGTCGGACGCGGCATGGGGCGCGCGGCTCTATGCAATCAGCCCGACCGCGAAGCTGTTGATGCTGCCGCTGCTGCTCTATCACTTCGAGCGATCGGAGCGCGGTCACTGGGTTTTCAACGCCTTCCTGATCTCCTGCATGCTGCTGGCGTGCATGTCCTGGGTGGTAGCCTTCTATCCAGGGCTGACAATGAAGCCGGGCGGCGCTTCGCGCGGCATCTTCGTCAAGGATTACATCGACCAGAGCCAGGAGTTCACGCTTTGCGCGGTCGCGCTAGCCTATCCGATCCTGCAATTGTGGCAGGCCGGGCGAACTCGGTCAGCACTGCTACTCGTGCTCGCGGCGTTCAGTTTTGTGGCCAACATGGTGTTTGTCGTTGTCGCGCGCGTGACGTTCATCACGTTGCCGGTCCTGCTTGCGGTATTCGCCGCGAAACACCTGAAGTGGCGGACGACGCTTCTCATTGCGGTCAGCGGCATCCTGCTCGCAATACTCGGCTGGGCAGCTTCGCCCGAACTGCAGTGGCGCACCGCGACGCTTACGAAGGAGTACAAGCTCTACATGGAGCGGGGGGAGGCGACATCGATCGGCTTGCGGATCGAGTACTGGCGAAAATCGCTCGGCTTCGTTGCCGAGGCGCCGGGCATCGGACACGGCACCGGATCGACGCGCGGCCTGTTTGAGCGGGCCGTGCAGGGCACGGAAGCGATGGCCTCCGGCCAGGTAATCGGCAACCCGCACAATCAGACGCTCAACGTTGCCGTGCAATGGGGCGCGGTCGGCGTGATCGTGCTGTACGCGATGTGGATCGCCCACTTGCTGATGTTCAGAGGGGCGGGACTGGTGGCATGGATCGGGCTGACGGTAGTACTGCAGAATATGCTCTCCTCGCTGTTCAACTCGCATCTGTTCGATTTTCACTCGGGATGGATGTATGTCCTCGGCGTGGGCGTCGCAGGAGGGATGATGTTGCGGGAGAGGGGGAAAGAACAGAACACGAGTTCTGAAAGATGAGGAGCGCTCATCAATCGTGCAGGTCAGACACGCGCCTCTCTCCCCAATTCGATTGCTGAGAAGGCTCAAGCCTGATGACGTGGTCATTGTTGCGGGTCAAGAATAACTACCGACCAGATATCGATGGGCTACGCGCCGTGGCAGTGCTTGCCGTGGTGCTGTACCATGCGTTTCCCAACCAAGTTCGAGGGGGCTTCGCGGGCGTCGACGTATTTTTTGTGATATCTGGTTTCCTCATTTCATCAATTATCTTTGCAGAGATCGCCGAAGGCCGCTTCTCAATTGCGAGCTTCTATGTCCGGCGCGTTCGCCGCATCTTTCCTGCTCTCGCCGTTTGCCTGACGTTTGTGCTGGTATTCGGTTTCATATACTTGGTGCCATTTGAGCTTGCGCAAGTTGGCAAGCACGTTTTCTTCGGCGCCAGTTTTCTTTCCAACGTAGCGCTCTGGAGCGAGAGCGGATATTTCGACAGTGAAGCGCACTTCAAGCCGCTATTGCACCTCTGGTCGCTAGGCATTGAGGAGCAGTTTTATATCGTCTGGCCGGCTCTTCTGCTCATCGTCTATCAGGCGAGGGTGAAGTTGGGGCGAGTGCTTGGACTTCTCCTCCTGATTTCCTTCGCGGTTAACGTCATGCTTGCGGCGACCGATATTTCCGCCGACTTCTACTTGCCCATCTCGCGTTTTTGGGAACTTCTGGCTGGCGCCGTGCTTGCTGCGCTGCGATGGAACGAGCCTGTCTTCCGCATTCGGTCGCTGGTCTCGATATCTGGTTTGGTTGCGCTGCTCGGCTCGTTTGCGCTTCTTTCAGCACATATCCGATTTCCTGGATGGTTCGCGTTGCTGCCGGTCGCAGGAGCGATGGCTTTGATCTGGGCGGGCCCAGAGCCGATTGCAAATAAAAGGATTCTGTCCAATCGAGTTGTCGTTCTGGTAGGACTGATCAGCTATCCACTCTATCTGTGGCACTGGCCTCTGCTTTCTTTTGCGTACATCTTTCGCGGCGGCAAGCCTCCGACACCGCTGATGGCTGCAGCGCTTGTAGCTGTCAGTTTTCTGTTAGCCTGGGTGACTTACCGTTTTGTTGAGAGCCCGGTGCGATTTGGTCGGTACCGTCGCGACCTTACAAAACTGGCTGCAATTTGCGTAACCGTACTGGGTCTAGCCGGTCTAACGACATGGATTGCGCATGGTTTCTCGGGCCGCTTTCCGGGCCTCGACATCAGAAAGATTAGCGAGGCTAAGAGTGATGCGGACTTCAAGGCCACCAAGGGAATGGAAGTCTTTGACCATAACGCAACATTGATTACGCAGATTGGGCGAGGCGAACGCAAGGTCGCCCTGGCCGGCGACAGCCTGCTGTTTCACTATGGTCCCCGCGTGCAGCAACTCGCCGACGACGG
>NZ_DASWVW010000002.1:0-1803 GCF_036406195.1 Steroidobacter sp. | reverse complement strand
CATCGACGCGCAGCCCGTACAACAGGTGCGCGAGCGCTTCGCGATGACGTTCACTCATGAAGAGGTAGCGCGGATCGGGCGCGATCGAGAAGGGCGCCGCGGAAAACCCGAAATACTCGTTGTACATGCGTGCGTCTCGTCGCCGCCGGAGCGGCCGGGCGTCGTTGCGGGAGATCCGGAGCGCGCCAGCAGGGCGGCGCGCTACGCTAGTGTCACATTAGCGGCGCGGATTCGCAAACCGTGCGCTGAGTGCGGAGCCGCCGCGCCGACCTCCGGTGGTGCCCGGTTGCCTCTGCGTCAGGCTGCACTAAACTCCAGTGGTCCCCGCCCACTTGAGTGTGAGTCCTTGAAAGGAGCTGCCGTGCGTATGTCGGCCTCTGGCCCCAGGCGTGAGCAATCGCGAGATGAAGAGCTCGCAAACAGCGTGAGCCACGGCATAGGGTTGGGTGCAGCGCTGGTCGGGACGCCATTTCTCATCAACCGGGCGGCGGAGCAGGGGCAGACCGCATTCACCGTCGGCACGATTGTCTTCGCCGCGACGAGCATTTTTCTGTACCTCGCGTCGACGCTGTACCACGCGCTGCCGGTCGGCAAAGCCAAGCGGGTCTTTCGCGTCATCGAGCATTCCGCGATCTTTCTGCTCATCGCCGGCACGTACACGCCGTTTACGCTCGGAATACTTCGTGGTGCCTGGGGGTGGGCGCTACTCGGGATTGTTTGGGGTCTCGCGATGCTCGGCGTGGTCCTCAAGGTGTTCGACAAGGCATCGAATCCCATCTTTTCCACCGGCCTTTATCTGTTGATGGGGTGGGTCGTCGTCATCGCGATCGATCCCCTGCTTACGCAAATGCCTTCCGCGGGCCTGCTCCTGTTGGTCGCCGGCGGTTTGTCCTACACGGTCGGGGTGGCTTTCTTCGCGACCGATTCGCGGCTGCAGTATGGTCACCTGATCTGGCACCTGTTTGTTCTGGCCGGGACGGCATGCCACTATTTTGCGATTCTCTGGTATGCGGCCTGAGAAGTTGGTGTTCGGGGTGATGTGGCGATGAAGGTTCCTATTCGGCTGTTGTCGACCGATGCCGCACAGGGGATGACGGTGAGCTGCGCCCGGCCTTCACACTGAACGCGCACCTGCACTGGATTGCGTCGGGTATTCGCGAGGAGGATGCACATGAACGAGAAGCCTGCAGCCAAGGGGGAGTCGACGGCGGACCGCGAGTTCGTCCATTCGCGCGTGATCGATGCGCCGCGCGAGCGCGTCTTCCGGGCCTTCAGCGATCCCGCGCACCTCGCGCGCTGGTGGGGGCCGAAGGGCTTCAGCAATACTTTCGAGGAGTTCGATTTCCGGTCCGGCGGCAGGTGGCGTTTCATCATGCACGGACCGGATGGCAGGAACTACCCGAACGAAAACGTGTTCGTCGACGTCGCGCCGGAGCGGATCGTGGTCGAACATGTCGTCGGTCACCATTTCGAGCTGACGATCACGCTGACGGTGCAGGGCGAACGGACGCTGGTCGGCTGGCGCCAGCTGTTCGATACGGCGGCGGAGAAGCAGCGGATTGCCGACTTCGTGACCGAGGCGAACGAACAGAACCTCGATCGCCTTGCCGCCGAAGTGCTGAACGTCGCTTGAGTCGTGTATCACGCATGTCAAATGCGGGCGGCTTGATGCAGAATTGCTGCGCGCCGCGGCGGACGGTTCCGCCCGTCGTGCGCAACTATCGTTCAATTCACCGCGAGTCTTATGGCCATTACCCGCATTCACCTTGCCGCCGCGACCGCCGTGGCCTTCTCCGCCATCGT
>NZ_DASWVW010000001.1:0-347779 GCF_036406195.1 Steroidobacter sp. | reverse complement strand
CGGCGAGAGTACAACGAGGTCCGTCCCCATTCGAGCCTCGGTCAGCTCACACCGCTGCAGTTCAAACAGACCCAACCAACAACAACCGTGGAAGCCTCATCTCCGAAGTAACTGCTGGTCCGAAGAAAGCCGGCAGGTCAGTTCGCCGACAGCCTCAAGGGCGCGAAGGCCAGTGCCGCGTGGTACAGCCTGGTCGAAACCGCTAAGGCGAATGGGCTTGAGCCCTATGCCTATCTCTGCCGACTCTTCGAGCGGCTGCCACATGCCAAGACGGTCGAGGACTTTGAGGCTTTGCTGCCGTTCAGCACATTTGATCTCTCAGCGCCATAACGGGGAAGAATTCGCGCTTACTACAGATACACACGCAGCTGGCCTTCCGGGAAGAACATCGTCTATCAGCTGCGTGACAGCTGCAGCACCACGCCGCCGCCAAAGTCCAGGCGAACTTCCAACTGTCCGCTGCGCATCGGCAGTCTGCCGAGATCCACGAAGGAGGCAGCCTCGAGTTCAGCCTTAGCGCGCTTCACCGGCGGCTTCTTAGCAGGCTCGCTCCCAGACTTCGTTCGCCACCGGCGCAAACTCGCCAGGCTCACTCGCTCTTGCTGGCAGAACGCCTCCTCGGACTGCCCGCTCGCTTCGAACTTCTCGAGCATCGCGGACCAGGCATCCGCGCTCAGCCGTCGTCGCTTCATCGTCTGCATCGTCTGCATCGCTCACTCCAGTGGTGGTTGACCTGGAGCGGCATTGTCCGCACGCGCGAATAGATCGGAAGAACGCCTCGGAGTTAACGCTTACCCAGCACCCCCTTGCGCGCGTCGACCAGAATCACCGCCAGATCGGCGGTTGAGGCGCCGGTCACCATGTTGCGTGTGTACTGCTCGTGCCCTGGCGTGTCGGCGACGATGAACTTGCGTTTCTCGGTCGCGAAGAATCGGTATGCGACGTCGATCGTGATGCCTTGCTCCCGCTCGGCGGCGAGGCCATCGACGAGGAGGGCAAAGTCGATGTTCTGGCCCTGCGTTCCGAATCGCTTGCTGTCCGCCTCCAGTGCAGCGAGTTGGTCTTCGAAGAGCAACTTCGAGTCGTATAGCAGCCGGCCGATCAGTGTGGACTTGCCGTCGTCCACCGATCCGCAGGTGATGAACCGCAGCAAGGTCTTGTGTTGATGGTGTTCGAGGTACGTTTCGATTTCCGCGGTCATCGACTCATCGGTTCGAAAGGGAGTCGTCCGTTCCAGGCTTGAACTGGGGGCGCTCATCAGAAATAGCCCTCCAGCTTTTTCTTCTCCATGCTGGCCGTCTGATCATGATCGATCCACCGGCCCTCTCGCTCGGAGGTGGTCGCCAACAGCATCTCCTGGATGATCTCCGGCAGCGACCTGGCCGAGCTCTTCACCGCACCGGTCAGCGGATAGCAACCGAGCGTGCGGAAGCGGATCGAGCGTATCGCCGGCGTCTCGCCAGGCCGGAACCGAAAACGGTCGTCATCAATCATCAGGATCAAGCCATCGCGCTGGACGGTCGGGCGCGGCGCGGAAAAATACAGCGGCACGATCGCTATGTCTTCCAGATGGATGTACTGCCAAATGTCGAGCTCGGTCCAGTTCGAGATCGGAAACACTCGAATGGTTTCGCTGGGTGCCTTGCGAGCGTTATAGAGATTCCACAGCTCCGGACGCTGCATTTTCGGATCCCAGCGGTGATTGACGCTCCGGAAGCTGAAGATGCGCTCTTTTGCGCGGCTCTTTTCTTCGTCACGCCGCGCGCCGCCGAACGCGGCGTCGAAGCGGTACTTATCGAGTGCCTGTTTCAGACCTTCCGTCTTCCACAGGTCGGTGTGGAGCGGGCCGTGGTCGAACGGATTGATGCCTTTCGCGAGAGCCTCGGGGTTCTGATACACGATAAGCTCCATGCCGGCATCCTTGGCCGCCTTGTCCCGCATTGCGTACATGTCGCGGAACTTCCACGTCGTATCCACATGCAGCAGCGGAAAGGGTGGGCGCGAGGGATAGAACGCTTTCCTGGCCAGGTGCAGCATCACCGCGCTGTCCTTGCCTATGGAATACAGCATGACCGGCCGCTCCACTTCAGCGACCACCTCGCGAAGAATGTGAATGCTCTCGGCCTCGAGCCTCTGCAGATGCGTTCGTTTGCGGCGCTTGGCTGCGAGCATCGGGCGCGCGCCATCGGCTCGCGACGCTAGCGCTGGCTCATCCTTGAGATTCATAAGACCCGTGCCCCAGCCCTGATTGATCGAGTTGGTCGGGACGGCGAGATTCGAACTCGCGGCCTAACTGCACGCGCAGGAAGGTTACCCGGCTGGCGGCGGCGCCACGTCCCGATCATGGACGGACAAAGTGTGTCCGTTCTGGCCAGAAAGTTTGTCTGCAAATCGGGACCAGCAAGCCGAGCGGCCCGCTTTCAGAGGGATTTTGTGGTATCTACCGCGAGTGTCGGACACCACGGAATTGACAGGCCACCCTTCCGGCTTTGCTGTGAGCAATGAGATTGGTTGATATCCAAACGAGGGGCCCGCGGGTTGTTCGCTGCGGATGAGCTCGCACAATCTATCGCCGGCATTGAAGGATCGCGACCAATTCAATCTTGCCGTTTGTTTGTAACGAAGGGATAAACGACGGCCTCTATAATGAGATCGCTCAAATTTGATTGGTGAACTTTTGTTTCAGCGCTGGAGCACATCGCGCATGGGCAGCGCGTCGGGAAGCGACGTCTAAAGCTTCCTCCGGCTCGCTGCAAACATATCGGGAGCGACGTACGGACATGTGCCGCGGGTTCGTATCCCGGGCTTCCACGGGAGGATCACCATGGTGAACCATCGAATCAACCCCCCACAGCACCAGATCGAAGAGCAAGCCGCGCTGTGGATGCTGCTGAAGGAAGAAGGGCTCACTGCGGCCCAGCGTCGGCGCTACGAAGCGTGGTTGAAGTTGCCGTACCGCGCGGAGGCGCTTCGTCGCATGGAAGGTTTCAACGAGCAGGTGAAAATGCCATGGAGGCGGCGTCGTTTGGCGATCAGGTTGAATCCCTGGAATAATCGGCCGCCTGCTGCAGTGCCAGGCTGAAGCCGAGCTCGGCTGCTCATCACTCCAAAGCCATCTAACGTTGCTGCGTCGCCCCCGGTCCCTTCGGAGGGCTGTTCCTGAAGAACGATTGTCACTGGCGCGAGCACCGCAAGCATCCATCTGCTAACGAGATGCTGAGATTGTCATTGCAGCTGTATTACGTCGCGTTCTTCGACTGAGCTCCGCTGGTCCCTGGGTGACAACCCGCAAGGTTGCACGGACAGATGACTACAGACATTGCGGTAGCGCCGCAGCGATTCCTCGTTTATCGGCCTCTACGAAAGCAAGATCACTGTGCGTATTTGTATGCGGGGGGGCCTTGGTCCTTCCTCAACCGGTCAGTTGTCATGCCGTCAGGAATAGCCATGGTCTCGTAACGCATGTCTAGCCACCCCCCTGCTGATAAATCGGGTATGCAAGCGGCGAATGCGGACGGACCTCGCTCCAGCGAGACCCATGAACAGCACGTAGAGCGCCTGTTTCGTGAGCACAACGAGTCTCTTCTGCGCTATCTCCGCGCGAAGCTGCATTCGTACGAGGAGGCGAAGGAAGTTGCACAAGAAGCCTATGTGCAGTTGCTTGGCCTCGATCATCCCGAGACTGTGCACTTCCTGCAGGGCTATCTATTCAGGACAGCTTCCAATCTCGCAAAGAACCGTATCAAGCAGCGCATCCAGCGGCGACGTAACGATGAGATCGTGTTTTTCGATACGTCGTTTGAAGATAACCGTTCGCCCGAGCGCGCCTGGGCGGGAGATCGAGAGATTGCAGTAGTGTACCGGGCTTTGAACGAGCTGCCGCCGACCTGCCGCGAATCATTCCGGCTGGTTCGTCTCGAGGAGCTCAGTGTCGATGAGGCTGCAAAGCGGCTGAACATCACGCCACGTCATATCAGGCGCAACATTGCCCGCGCGCTTGCTTATCTTCTAGCAGCAGTGGAAGCGGCAGCGAAGCCAGTCGACAACTGCTGCACATGAGGTTGCCCCGAGCGTGCGAATGCACGTGCCGCGCAAACGTGTGTAGGTCTACCGCCCCGCGTTACTAACTTGTGGTCGCGCAGCGCGTGGGCTTGGTACAAGCACGGCAAGCCCGGCGGTCTCAGCATCTCAAACGGCATGGGCGTCACCTCCGTCATCAATGACACGCGCCCGTTTGCTTTCGTCTAAGCCGCCGATGGGAATATCTGGTCCCAGGATTGGGGCGGCTGGGCCCTGGGGTTGGCAAAACAACGGCCAGCGGAGTTAGCGATAACAAAGGGAAGGGGCGCTGGCTGCCGGTGCAGCGACAGTGCCGACTCCAGTGGCACACCGCCAGAGGGCGCACCGTGATTGGCCCCATGACCAGGCGCTGCCTTCCTCCACGCCGACCGCAAATTACCGTCATGTAAATCGCAGTCTCGCAATGGTGGACGATGCCGTGCGGGTATCGACCGCTTGTGGTTGTTGATTTCCTGCGCAAAGCAGCCGGCGACGCAGGAATTCATCGCCGTCCGGGGGGATTGAGACGCAAATGCCTGCTGTGGGCTGGATATGCTCCTGCGACGGGACAGTGGGAGAGAAGTCTTGCGTGGGCTGGCGAAACAATACCTTGATCGGCTGAGTCGCCGTGATTTCCTGATTGGCGATGCACTCGTCGATGGCCGATGGCTATCGGGGGAACAGCGAGCGGCGGTGTTCGATCCGGCGACAGGCGAAGAGATTGCCCACGTCGCCTGCTGCGAGCTTCAGGAAGTGGACCGCGCAATTGCGGCGGCGGAGAGGGACTTTCCGGCGTGGCGCAAGCTTCTGCCCGCCGAGCGGGGCAACATACTGCGGGCTTGGGCTGGCAAGATGCGGGAGCACTCGGAGGATCTCGCCGTCCTGATGACGTGCGAGCAGGGGAAACCGCTGGCCGAGTCGCGCTATGAGATCGAGTATGCGGCAGGCTTTCTGGACTGGTTTGCCGCGGAAGGTGAGCGCGCGTACGGCGAGACGATTCCGAGTCACAAGCGATCGAGCCTGCTGCACACTCGAGCGCAACCAGTCGGCATCGCGGCCATCATCACGCCCTGGAATTTCCCTAGTGCCATGATCACGCGCAAGGCCGCTGCCGCGCTCGCCGCCGGCTGCCCTGTCATCGTGAAACCCGCGCCGGAAACGCCGCTGTCCGGTCTTGCGCTCGGGCGGCTCGGACAAGAGGTCGGGCTGCCTGCGGGAATCTTCCAAGTGCTCACCGGCCATGCCGCGAAGTTGTCGAACCGTTTGCTGGAGGACACTCGCGTAAGGGCGCTCTCGTTCACCGGCTCGACAGCGGTCGGGCGCCTGCTGCTTGGAAAGGCGGCGGAATCGGTGAAGAAGGTGTCGCTCGAGCTTGGCGGGCATGCGCCATTCCTGCTGTTCGAGGACGCGCCGCTCGATCTGGCTGTGCGCGGTGCGATGGCGGCGAAGTTCGCGACTTCCGGTCAGGACTGCCTGGCCGCGAACCGGATTTATGTACAGCGGCCGATCTACGACCGCTTCATCAATGCTTTCGCAGATGCCATTCAAAGCTTGAGAGTGGGGCATGGGCTGGAGCCGGGCACCGACATCGGACCGATGACTCGGCTTTCCGTCGCGGAAAAATGCCACTCGCACATCCAGGATGCGCTCGCGCGCGGTGCACGGCTGATTACCGGCGGTGCCGATTCCAGGCTCGGCGAGCGATTCGTGACTCCCACGCTGCTGGCGGATGTCACGGACGACATGGCGATCGCCACCGAAGAAACATTCGGGCCAGTGGCGGCGGTGCTGCCGTTCGACTCCGAGGATGAAGTGCTGCGCCGGGCGAACGCGAACGAAATGGGGTTGGCGGCGTACCTGTATACGAACGATCTGCGCCGTGGCTTGCGCATCTCGGACAGCCTCGAATGCGGCATGGTGGGAGTCAACACCGCCTCATTCACCGGGCCGCCGATTCCGTTTGGTGGTTGGAAGCAGTCGGGACTCGGCCGGGAAGGCTCGCGTCACGGCATGAGCGAGTATATCGAGCTGAAGTATGTGTGCTTTGGCGATCTGGCGGCGTAGTCGGTTCGCAACGCCATCAGGATCTGACTTTAGGAGTTTGCAACATGCGTGACATCGACGTTTTGATCGATAGTGACCGCGGCAGTGTTCTACATCCGTTCACTCAGCTGAAGGACTTCGCCACCGGCAAGTCGGGTCCGCCCACCATTGTGACGGGCGGCAAGGGCATCCGCATTCAGGACGCCACGGGACGCAGCTACATCGATGGCTTCGCCGGACTGTACTGCGTGAACATCGGGTACGGTCGTACCGAAGTCGCCGAAGCCATTTCGCGCCAGGCGCACGCGCTTGCTTACTATCACTCGTATGCCGCGCATACGACGGAAGAACTGGCCGTGCTGGGACAGCGGCTGGTGCGCATGGCGCCTGGAAAAATGAGCAAGGTGTTCTTTGGCCTTTCCGGTTCGGATGCCAACGAAACCCAGGCGAAGCTGGTTTGGTACTACAACAACCTGCGCGGCCGCCCGCAGAAGAAAAAGATCATTTCGCGCGAGCGCGGCTACCATGGCTGCAGCGTCATCGCGGGATCGATGACGGGCATGTCGTTCTACCACGATTACATGGACCTGCCGTTTGCGGGCATCCTGCACGCCGGCGTTCCTCATCACTATTGGGGGGCTGCGCCGGGCGAGAGCGAAGAAGCCTTCTCGCGTCGCCGGGCGGCGGAGCTCGACGCACTCATCGTGCGCGAAGGGCCTGATACCGTTGGGGCGTTCATTGCCGAGCCGGTACTGGGCACCGGCGGGTTGACGCCGCCTCCGAAGGGCTATTGGCGCGAGATCCAGCAAGTCCTGAAGCGGCATGACGTGCTGCTCATTGCCGACGAGGTGATCTGCGGCTTCGGACGGACCGGGCGGGATTTCGGCAGTCAGTTGTACGACATGGAGCCGGATCTGGTGACGGTTGCGAAGGGCCTCACCTCGGGCTACATGCCGCTGTCAGGCGCAATCGTCTCGGAGAAGATATACTCGGTGATGGAAGAGGCTGCCGACCGCGTCGGCTCCTTCTCTCATGGCTACACATATACCGGCCATCCGATCTCGGCCGCCGCTGCCAACGCGGTGCTCGATATTTTCGAGAAGGAGAAACTGACAGAGCGCGCGGAGAAAGTAGGCGCATATCTGCAGCGGCGCCTGCGCGAGAGCTTTTCCTCAGTGGATATCGTTGGTGAAGTGCGCGGTGTGGGCTTGCTCGCAGCGGTGGAATTCGTGGCTGATCGTGAGCGCAAACGACGATTCGACCCGGCATTGAAGGTGGGCGCACGTGTCTCCAAGGCTGCGCGTGATCGTGGGCTCATCGCCCGCGCCATGCCACACGGAGACATCCTCGGCTTCGCGCCGCCGCTGATCATCACCGAAGCGGAGGTGGATGAAATCGTCGCCATCGCTGTCGAAGCGGTCAACGAGGTCATGGACGAGCTGGCTCGCGAGAAGCGCTGACGGTCATGTTGGCGCATCCCGCTCTGCTGAATCCTCTGTTGACTGCAGGAGTGCCTGAAGCGTTGCAGGCAATGGGCTTGTCGGGGGTCGTGTACGGTGTGTTGGCCAACGACCCCGCCTGGGTGGAATCGTTGGGCGCTACCGTGAACGCGCGGCCATATATGGCCCCTCCACAGGCTCCCGTGCTCTACCTCAAACCGCGCAATACTCTGGCCACCTCGGGGCACCGTGTAGTGCTGGCGCGCGACGAGGTGGGCTATGAGGTTGGCGCCTGCTTGGGCATGGTGATAGGAAGCACGGCCTGTCGCGTCTCGCGCGAACAGGCCCTCGACCATTTGGCGGGCTACATCACCGTGGCCGATCTGAGCCTGCCCCAGAAGAGCTACTACCGGCCAAACCTGCGCTTCAAGGCCCGCGATGGCAGCTGCGTCATCGGTCCACGGGTCACACCAGCAGCGTCGATCTCGACTCCTGATGAACTGTCGATACGAGTCCTCGTGCACGGTAGTGTGGTGCAGACAACAAGCACGGCGGGTCGCACGCGCAGCGCCGCCCAACTCATTGCTGACGTGACTGCATTCATGACTCTACGCCCAGGCGACGTGCTGCTACTTGGCGCAAGCTACGGTGCGCCCGTAGTACGCGCAGGGCAACGCTTCAAGGTGGAGATAGATGGCCTTGACACGTTGACTGCCGAGGTGGAGCACGACGGAGAGATCGAATGAAGAGTGCGCGCGTTGCCTACGCAGGCGCCTTGCATGAAGCCGTGCCGCACCCTCAAGGGTTGCAACTGCGAGACGGTCGCGTGCTGACCGAAGAGTCGGTGGTCTGGCTACCGCCCTTCAATGTCGGCACCATCATAGCTCTGGGCTTGAACTATTCGGACCACGTGAAGGAACTGTCCAAGGAGCTCACGGTTCGATCCGATGACGAGCCGCTGGCCTTTCTCAAGGGTCCTGGCGCGCTGATCGGTCACCGCGGTTTCACCCGCCGGCCGCGCGATGCCAGCTTTATGCACTACGAGTGCGAATTGGCGGTGGTGATCGGCCAGGTAGCGCGCAATGTCAGCCGCAAAGATGCCATGCAGTACGTAGCCGGATACACCGTCTGCAATGACTATGCGGTCCGTGACTACCTGGAGAACTGGTATCGACCCAATATGCGCGTGAAGAATCGTGACACGTGCACCGTGCTCGGTCCGTGGTTCGTCCCTGCAGCCGACGTTCCGGATCCGCAGGCGCTGGCACTTTCGACCACGGTCAACGGTCGGATCACACAGCAGGGCAGCACCGCGAACATGGTCAACGACATTCCCTCTCTCATCGAATACCTGAGCAGCTTCATGACGCTCAATCCTGGCGATGTCATCCTGACGGGAACCCCGGAAGGCGTGGTGAACGTGCAGGCCGGCGATGAGGTCGTTTGTGAGATCGAGGGTATCGGACGTTTGGTGAACACCCTCGTGGACGATGAAGTTTTCGGTTGCTGACCACGACTGCAGAGAAATTCACACATGCAAGTTGATCATCTGATCGGCGGCAAGAGCGTCGTCGGCAAAGACTATTTCCAGACCGTCAATCCAGCCACGCAGGAGGTGCTGGCCGAAGTTGCTGCTGGCGGCGCAGCTGAAGTCAATGCAGCCGTAGCGGCGGCCAAAGATGCCTTCCCCGCGTGGGCCGGGTTGCCCGCGACCGAGCGCGCAAAGCTGCTTCGCAAGCTGGGCGATCTGATCGCGAAGCACGTTCCCGAACTGTCGCGGACCGAGACCAACGACACCGGCCAGACCATTAGCCAGACTGGCAAGCAGCTCGTGCCGCGCGCGGCCGACAACTTTTACTACTTTGCCGAGATGTGTACGCGCGTTGACGGCCACACATACCCTACGCCCACGCATCTGAACTACACGTTGTTTCACCCGGTGGGCGTTTGTGCGCTGATCTCGCCCTGGAATGTGCCTTTCATGACGGCCACCTGGAAGGTGGCGCCTTGCCTTGCGTTCGGCAACACGGCCGTATTGAAGATGAGCGAGTTGTCTCCTCTGACCGCCGCACGCTTGGGTGAGTTGGCAATGGAAGCGGGCATTCCGGCCGGGGTGCTCAATGTAGTTCACGGCTATGGCCAGCCTGCGGGCGAACCTCTGTGCAGCCATCCCGATGTCCGGGCCATCTCGTTCACGGGCTCGACGGCGACCGGCAATCGCATCGTGCAGGCGGCGGGCCTGAAGAAGTTCAGCATGGAGCTGGGCGGCAAGAGCCCCTTCGTGATCTTCGACGATGCCGATTTGGATCGCGCGCTGGACGCCGCTGTGTTCATGATCTTCTCGAACAACGGCGAGCGTTGCACGGCAGGCAGCCGCATCCTGGTGCAGCAGAATATCTACGCCAGCTTTGTCGAGAAGTTCGTGGCCCGCGCCAAGCGCATTACGGTGGGCGATCCACTCGATGAGAAGACCATCATCGGTCCCATGATCTCCCAAGGTCACCTGGCCAAGGTGCGCAGCTACATCGAGCTGGGCCAGAAGGAGGGCGCCACGATGTTGTGCGGCGGCCTGGAGGTGCCGGCGCTGCCCGATCGCGTGAAGCGGGGCAATTTCGTCGTGCCCACGGTGTTTGCCGATGTGGACAACCGCATGAAGATCGCCCAGGAAGAAATCTTCGGTCCGGTCGCCTGCCTGATTCCGTTCAAGGACGAGCAGGACGCGATCCGCATCGCGAACGACATTGCCTATGGTCTGTCGAGCTACGTGTGGACGGAGAACATCGGCAAGGCGCACCGTGTCGCTGCCGCCGTCGAGGCGGGCATGTGCTTCGTCAACAGCCAGAACGTGCGTGATCTGCGGCAGCCCTTCGGCGGCACCAAGGCCAGCGGCACCGGCCGTGAGGGCGGTACCTGGAGCTACGAAGTGTTCCTGGAGCCCAAGAACGTGGCGGTGAGCCTCGGGTCGCACCACATCCCTCGATGGGGTGTCTGACCCAGAAGGGCGCCGTCGTGCAGCGAGCAGCAACTCGTCAAGACAAGTCACTCGAGGAGACATGAATCATGGGGAAGCTCGCACTCGCGGCCAAGATCACTCACGTCCCTTCGCTCTATCTCAGTGAACTGGACGGCCCGCGCAAGGGCAGCCGCCAGGCCGCCATCGACGGCCACAAGGAGATCGGCCGTCGCTGCCGCGAGCTGGGCGTGGACACCATCGTGGTGTTCGATACCCATTGGCTGGTCAACGCCAGCTACCACGTCAACTGCGCGCCGCACTTCAAGGGCGTGTACACCAGCAACGAATTGCCGCACTTCATCAGCAACATGTCTTATGAATTCCCCGGCAATCCGACGCTGGGCAGATTGCTGGCCCGAGCGTGCAACGAGCGGGGTGTGGAGACGCTGGCGCACGATGCCACCACGCTTGGCCCCGAGTACGGCACCCTGGTGCCCATGCGCTACATGAATGCGGACCAGCGCTTCAAAGTCATCTGTGTCTCGGCTTTGTGCACCAGTCACTATCTGAATGACAGTGCCCGTCTGGGTTGGGCCATGCGCCGCGCGGTGGAAGATCACTACGAGGGTACGGTGGCCTTCTTCGCCAGCGGCTCGCTGTCTCACCGCTTCGCGCAGAACGGGCTGGCGCCACAGTTCGCCGACCGCGTGTGGAGTCCCTTTCTGGAGCGACTGGACCACGAAGTGATCCGCATGTGGGAGCAGGGCGAATGGGCCGACTTCTGTGCCATGCTGCCCGAGTATGCCTCTAAAGGTCATGGCGAGGGCTTCATGCACGACACGGCCATGCTGCTTGGCGCATTGGGTTGGTCGGCCTACGATGGCAGGGCGGAAGTCATCACGCCGTACTTCGGCTCGTCCGCGACTGGACAGATCAATGTGGTGTTGCCGGTGACTCCGCAGGACGGCGATGCCATCCCGGAGGCGCAAGCAAGCCGAGCCGAGGGATTCCAATCGCTGTCTCGTCTCTGAGCGAAGATCCGAGCGCCCATGCCACACCTGGTCATTCTTTATACGCCCAACCTCGAACACCGCACCGACATGACGACGCTGTGCCGGCGTCTTGCGGATGTGATGCTTGAACAGCGTGACGAGCAGGGGCGTCAGGTCTTTCCCACGGGCGGCACGCGCGTACTGGCTTTCCCGGCGGCGCATTATGCTGTCGCCGATGGCAAGGGCGACTATGCCTTCGTGTATCTCAACTTGCGGATGGGAGCCGGGCGAACGCCTGCCGTGCAGAAGCGAGTTGGCGACGAGCTGCTGGCCGCGGTGAAGGCACACGTGGCGCCGATCTTCGATCAGCAGTTGCTGGGTTGTACCCTGCAAATCGACGAGAGTCCCGGGCAGGTGTACGACGGCAAGCACAGCAACCTGCATCCTCTGTTCAACAAGAAATAGTACGCCGCATGCTGACCCCGGCCCTGATCGATCAATTGGCGCAAGAGCTCGATGCCAGCGAGAAATCGCGCACGCAAGTCGAGCATTTCTCCAAGCGTTTCCCCACGATGACCCTGCAGGATGGCTATGCCATCTCGCGCGCCTGGATGAAGCTCAAGCTGGCGGAGGGAGCGGTCGTCAAGGGCCACAAGATCGGCTTGACCTCCCGGGCGATGCAGCAGGCCAGCCAGATCAATGAGCCCGACTACGGCACCTTGCTGGAAGAGATGTTCTTCGAACCGGGGGATATTCCGACCGACCGGTTCATCGCACCGCGCGTGGAAGTCGAGCTGGCCTTCATCCTGAAGGACAGACTCGATCCTGAAGGCGTCAGCGTCGAGCGCGTGCTGGCCGCTACTGACTACATCCAGCCTGCGATCGAGATCATCGACTCACGGATCGAGCAGTTCGACCGGCACACCAAGGCGATGCGCAAGGTGTACGACACCATCAGCGACAACGCGGCGTGCGCGGGTATCATTCTTGGCGGCCGGAAGGTTCGCCCCAGCGAGGTGGATCTACCGTGGTGTGGCGCTGTCCTGCGTCAGAACGATGTGGTGGAAGAAACCGGGTTGGCAGCGGGCGTTCAGGGGCACCCGGCCGTGGGCATCGCCTGGTTGGCCCAGAAGCTCGCTCCTTGGGGCGAGGCTCTGCTGCCGGGACACGTCGTTCTGGCCGGCTCCTTCACGCGCCCCGTGACTGCGAAGCGCGGCGATGTCTTCGACGCCGACTACGGTGTTCTCGGCCGGTTCAAGTTCACATTCGTCTGAGGGTACGGCGATGCAAATGCCGCAGAACGCATTCAAGCGGGCCCTGCGCAATGGACAGGTGCAACTGGGCTTATGGCTCGGCTATGCCGATGCCTATGTGGCCGAGTCCTTGGCCAACACCGGCTATGACTGGCTGTTGATCGATGCGGAGCATGCACCCAATGATCTGCGCAGCATTCTTGCCCAGCTTCAGGCCATTGCTGCGTACCAGTCGCATCCCATCGTGCGGCCGCCGGAAGGCACGGCCGTCGCCATCAAGCAGCTGCTCGATCTGGGCGCACAGACCTTGCTGATCCCGATGGTGGACACGCCCGAACAAGCCGCGCAGATGGTGGCCGCAACGCGCTACCCACCTCATGGTGTCCGAGGCGTAGGCAGTGCATTGGCTCGGTCTTCGCGATGGAATCAGATCGACGGCTATCTCAACCATGCCGACAGCGAAATCTGTTTGCTCGTGCAGGTGGAGAGCGCAGCCGCATTGAATCGCGTTCCGGAGATCGCTGCGGTGGACGGCGTGGATGGCGTTTTCTTCGGTCCCGCCGATCTGTCCGCGTCCATGGGTTTGCTGGGCCAGCCCGGGCATCCCCGGGTGCAGCAGGCTATCGTGGACGGCATCCAGGCCGTTCGGACCGCGGGTAAGGCGACGGGAGTGCTCTCGGCCGATCCGGCTCTCGCCAAGAAATATCTTGAAGCGGGTGCGACTTTTGTCGCCGTGGGCATCGATACTACGCTGCTGGTGCGTGCAGCCAAGGAGTTGTTGGCTGTGTTCAATCCCAATGCCGACAAGGCTGCTGCATCCGCGCCCTCGGCAGCTTACTGAGACGCTGCGTCTCCAAGCGCCGCGCCATCGGCCTCCAGGGGAAGGGTAAACCCGACTTTCACGCGATCCATGATGACCAGGGTCTTGAATGTCTTGATGTCTGGATTCTCGTAGAAGAATCGCCGCGTAAACTCCTCGTAGTCCTCCATGTCCTTGGCGGTTATGTACAGCACGAAGTCGCTTTCGCCGGTGACATAGAAGCCGTTGACGACCTCGCAGGTTGCGCGAATGGCTTTCTTGAAACGGTCGATGATGTCACGCCGCTCGCGCTCGAGTTTCACCAGCACCAGCATCTGGATCCGGCGACCCACGGCCTTGGGAGATACGATCGAGACATCCGCCTCGATGATGCCCTCGGCGCGCAACTGTTTCAGTCGCCGCTGACACGCGGTGGCCGACAGCCCCACCATCTCGGCGATCACCTCGGACGTGAGCCGATTGTTCTTCTGCACGATGCTTAGAATGCGAATGTCGGTTTGATCGAGTTCCATGGCGGCTCGTCCACGGTGAGAGTCTTCTGAAGGAATTTACATGCGTGGGCCTTGTTGTTTGAGTCTCCGGCTCGTCAACGGGATGGCGCAGGGGCGGCGTCGGCATGTTCGGCGCAATCCAGATCGCGGCGAATGAAGAAGGACCCGGCCAGGAAACAAAGCGCAGCGAGAACCACGGCAGGGACCGTAGCCATCAAGGCCCATCGCACGGCTTCCGGCCCGAAGCTGGACGTGAAGCCGTCGGTCATCACGCCAACGAAAGTCGGGCCCATGCCCCCGCCAATCAGAATGCACAGCATGTTGATGACCGCGGCGGTCAGGGTGCGGGCTCGCACTCTCGAAAGCGACTGCACCAACGCCGCGACGGGCCCGAGCTGCATCGCCGTCAGTGCACTGCCGATCGCGTAAGCAAGCATCGCCGTGGCAACCGAGGGTGCCAGGAGAAACGTGGCCAGAACAGGGGCCGCGCACAGGGTAGTCAACGCAGGCAACCGCAGAGTCCAACTTTCGGAGCCAGGCTTGAGCCTTCCCACGAGGAAGCCACCCAGCAAAGTGCCGGCACAGCCACCAAGGCCGCCAGCAAATCCGAGCCAGGTGCCAAGCTCTCCGCCACTGAGATGATGGACGCGCCGCAGGAAGGTCGGTACCCAGGCTCCAAACCCGAAATTGGAAGCGGCGATGAGGACCGAGCCGAGCGTCAGCAACACCAGCGAGCGCTGACTCAAAATGAAGCTCAGGCTTTCACGAATGGTCAGTGGTCTGGGATCGACCGGTCTGGCTTCGGACATGCCGCGCTGTGGCTCGCGCACAGTGAAGTACAGCACCGCGGCCAGAGCCAGGCCGGGCAGCCCGGCGATCATGAAGGCGGCACGCCATCCATACCATTCACTGATCCAGCCGCCGAACAAATACCCGAACAGCACCCCAACATAGATCGACGTCTGGAAGATCGACATTGCCCGGGCTCGATCCGCCCGCGGAAAGTAGTCCGCGATCATCGAAGATGACGGCGACGTGCCGCCGGACTCGCCTATGGCCACGAACACGCGTGCGCATGCGAGCTGCCAGTAATGTTGGGCGAATCCCGATAGTGCGGTGGCGAGGCTCCAGATCGACAGGCCGATCGTTACGATGAGGCGCCGTTCGCCAAGATCCGCCCATCGTGCAATGGGGATGCCGAACAGCACGTAGAAGATGGAAAACCCGAAGCCGGTCAGCAGCCCCATGGCCGTGTTGGAGATCCCCAGCTCGGCCTGAATCGGGTCGATCAGAATATTGAGAATCTGCCGGTCGAGAAAGTTGAGTCCGTAGACGCCACAAAGCAGGAACAACACATAGTGGCGATATCTCGACGAGTTGTATTTGGACTCGGGCTGTGAGGTCATTGCCATGGCTTGTTGGGTTGCGAACGGTTGACTGCATGGGCAGCGTCGCAGATCGACGCCTGGCAGCACTCGAATCCAGCTACTGGAAACGGCGATTTATCTGAAAGTAACGGCGAGTCTAATTTATTGAACCGCGGGTCTGCAACATGCTATGTTCGACCATGCCTGCAACAGAAGAGTCGCGCAATCATGAATGAGACACGCCAGAAGTCCGGGTCGGTCGCAACCGGTCCAGTCAAGCGGGGACCGTGGGTCGTAACAGTGCAAATTCCAAAGGACCCAACCACGGGTGGGCTGTCGCGCGGAGACATTCGCGAGCAGTCGCGCAGGGTCTTTGAGGGCCTCAAGGAATCAATGCGCGAAGCGGGCGGCTCGCTGCGCGATGTCACTCTCGTGCAGGTCTTCTTGATCAGTGCTGCCGATTGGTCGGCGATGAACGAGGTTTGGGCGGAGTACTTCACGGAGGCGCCGTTTCCAGAGCGAGCCACCATCGTCGCCAAAGAGCTCGCGAGACCGGAGATGCTAATCGAGATCGTGGCGTTTGCTTACGTGGAAGCGGCCTGAGCATGCCTGAGGCACTACCAGTCGTTGTCATAGGCGCGGGCGTCGCCGGCCTGTCGGTTGCGGTTCACCTGCAGCGGCTCGGTCGCAAGGTCGTCGTAATCGATCGTCTCGAGCCTCCCGGTGGCGCTTCATTCGGCAACTGCGGTTTTATCTCGCCCAACTCGTGCATCCCGGCTTCGAGGCCCGGCATGATGCGTCACGTGCCGCGGTGGCTCAGCGATCCGGAGGGGCCGTTGCGAATCGATCCCTCCTATGCGCTTCGAGCCGCACCGTGGCTGATGCGTTGGATGCTGGCGGGGCGCAGCGCCCGCAGGAGCGAGGTGTCGGCGGCGCTGAACACACTGCACCAGACCACTTGGGAAGAGTGGCGAACGCTGCTGGGCGCTCAATCGTTCAATGACCTGATGCGCCCCAGCGCGGTGGTCTCGCTTACCAACCTGGCGACCGATGGGCCGTTGCAGGAGCAAGAAAAGAAACTGGAAGAGCGCTTCGGTATCAAGAGAGAGACGATCGGGCGCGCCGAGATCAGAGAGATGTTCCCGGGCATCTCTGAGGAGGTCGCACGTGGCGTGGTGCTGCCTCCCAATGGCTATGTCGTGAGCACGACCCGCCTTTTCAGAACGTTGGCGCAGATATTCCGTGAGGCGGGCGGACAGATCGTCTATGAAGATGTCCAGAAGGTCATCCCCTCCGGTGAGGGCAACCGCTGGATCATCATGACCAATGCGCAAAATCACATCGCGAACGATGTGGTGATTGCCGCCGGGGTATGGTCGGCACGGCTTCTTTCCCCGCTCGGGGTACGAGTTCCTCTCCAGTCGCAACGCGGATACCACGTGATGTTGCCCGCGCCGTCGCTGGAGCTGCGGCATGGGTTGATCCACCGGGAATTTGCTCTAGGCATCACGCCCATGGAGGAGGGCTTGCGAGTGGGCGGCACCATCGAATTCGCCGGGCTGGATGCGGCTCCGGACGAGCGCCGGGCAATTGTCTTGCACAAGAGAGCGGTCCGCGTGTTTCCCGAGCTTCGCGCCGGCCGTCCGAGCTGGTGGATGGGGCACCGTCCAAGCCTGCCGGATGAGCTTCCGGCCCTCGGGCCCATCCCCGGTCATCCGGGGCTGCATGCCTGCTTCGGTCACGGGATGAGCGGTCTGAGCGGAGGGCCTTTGAGCGGACGGCTCGTCGCAGAGCTGGTCGTCGGTCGGCAGCCTGCGCTCGATTTGAGTCCTTACTCGATCACGCGCTTCTGACGAGCGCGCGATCGGTTCAGGTCGCTGGCGTGGGCAGCAACCCGTGCTTGCAGAACTCGATGAAGCGCTCGACGATGACCTTGAGGTCGTGGCCGACGTCCGGGTTGTACCACTGGAGGATGTGCCGCGAAGCGCCGAGGATGAACAGGGCGGTCAGCTCGGGATCGCAAGGGCGAATGCTGCCATCCTTGATGCCAACCTCGATAAATCCGCGCAGGCGGGCCTCGCACGCGGCGAGCCGCTGACTGAGCTTCTGGCGCATCTTCGCGTCACGAATCGCGTCGAGCTCCATCAGCGGGGTCATCGACATGACGCCGCTGCTCGCGTCGATTCGCAAGTACGCGATGATCTTCTCGAGGCCGGTCTTGCCCTCGAGGTCGGCTTGGTCGTAGCACTTCTCGGTCAGCTCGATCGAGCGCAGGTAGCAGCGGCAGAGCAGCTCGTTCTTGTTCTTTACGTAGTGATAAAGCGCGGTCTTGGTGACGTTCAGCCGGCTCGCGATGTCATCGAGCGAGGTGGCGTTGTAGCCCTTGCGTGTGAAGAGCATGTCGGCTTCCTGGAGGATGACCTCCAGCTTGATCTTGGCCGACTCGAGCCTGGCCTTGTCCCAAGCCGAGCGTCCACGTTCTGCCTCGTGGCGCATCGAGTTATTCCTCGTTCCTTTTCAACTGGATCAACCGGACAACCCATCTGACGACGCGGTAACTCTACACCGAATTGCCCTATGAATAAACTAAACATTTGGTAGGTGTAATTGAACCTATAGTATATTCGATCAGAAGTAGAAGTTTCGCGGCGGCGGGGCGTGCTGGTGGGGCCCCGAGCCGTGCGCACACACGCAGCCTGTGGGGGCACTCATTCGATGTTCAGGACCGCTGGTCTTCTGGTAGCTCGCGTGCTCGGTCGCGGGGGACGCACAGGCGTATCGGAATCTAGCGAGGCGCCTGCGTGGCCCCGTGCCTCCGCTGCCTGGTGGGCAATCGGCGTGTTTACGCTTTGCGCTGTTTCATCGTACACCGATAGAAACGCACTGAGCTTGTTGGTGGATCAGATTCGCGCCGAGTTGCTCATCTCGGACACGCAGATGAGCTTGATCCAGGGCCTTGCGTTCGCATCCGCCTACGCCATCGCGGGGTTGCCGCTCGGCCGCCTCGCCGATCAGGGTCAGCGGGTGCGGCTCATGATCGTTGGCATACTGTTGTGGAGCTCGGCAACCGCCGCCTGCGGTCTGGCGACCGACTTTACGAGCATGTTTGTCGCCAGAGTGCTGGTTGGAGTAGGCGAAGCTGCGCTGGCGCCCGCAGTGTTTTCCATGATCGGCGACTTGTTTCCGCCGCATCGTCAGGGAACGGCCACGGCAGTATTCACGGCGGGAACGACAGTCGGGCAGGGGACCTCGCTCATCATCGGCGGCGGGCTGTTCCATCTGATGAGCACCGCTGCGCCGGCGCAGACTCTGCTTTTCGGCGATCTGGCGCCGTGGCGCGTGGTCCTGCTGTGCCTCGCGGCACCCGGAGTTCCGATCGCGCTTCTTCTTTGGATGACGGTGCGTGAACCTGCACGACGGGGCATTGCTATTGCCGGCCACAGTCGTCGCAGAACGCGGGATGTCCTGGCGGCATTCCTCGAGCGTCGGCGATACATCTTTCCCCTTTGGATCGCGCTTGCATTGTGGACTGCCGGTGATGCGGCGATGTCCGGTTGGGCGCCGACCTTTCTATCGAGGGTCTACCACACTCCGATCGCGGCGATCGGGACGAACCTCGGCACGCTGGCGATCATGTGCGGAGTGGCAGGGACTCTGCTCGGCGGCTTTCTAGGTGATCGCCTTTCCGTGTTCGGCGGGCCGCACCTGCGCATTTCAGCCGCTGCCGCCGTCTCGGCCATGGGTATCGCAACCGCAACGATCTATTTTCGGATCGACATGCCGATTGCGTTCGCATGCATCGGCCTGTGGATCGCACTGTCGAATTTATGTCAGATCCTGGTGATTTCCGCGCTTCAGGAGGTGCTTCCCAGTGACATGCGCGGTGTGAACATCGCCTGCATCGCGTTCTTCGATCTGTTCTTTGGCGCCAGCATCGGGCATGGCAGCGCGGCGGCGCTGACGGACTACGTGTTTCAGGACCCGCAAGCGGTCGGCCGATCGATCGCCATCGTGACCGCCTCCGCGGCCTCGATCGCCACGCTGCTGTTCTGGTCGGCCGCCAGGCCCCTGGCTGCGCAACACCCGCGTGCGGTGGCCTATTCGTCGGTTTGAACCACTGTTCAAGTAATACGACTGACGATACAATGCATTTGAATGGTGGAACAGGGCGTCGTCGGTTCCGGCCGAGATGAAAAGGTTTTGAGCGATGAGCGATCAGCACAGCGGGGTTGGCAGCACGGGGCGGAATCCAGGCAGCGCGTGCCCGTCATATGGGCAAGGCGAGAGGGATGAGAGCTCTGCTGGCGCAAGGTTGAGCTGATGCGCCTGTCACTTTTCCAAATTGCGAAGCACGCGCTGACGGGGCATCGACGCTGGCCTCGGTTCTGGCGTAACGCGCGGCCACGTGATCACTACGACGTCGTTATCGTCGGCGGCGGTGGGCACGGTCTCGCAACCGCCTACTATCTTGCGCGCAACTTCGGCATTCGCAATGTCGCTGTGCTCGAGAAGGGTTGGATAGGCGGCGGCAATACCGCTCGCAATACCACGATCGTCCGCTCGAATTATCTGGCCGGGCCGTCGATACGTTTCTACGAGCAGTCGCTGAAGCTGTACGAGGGGCTTTCGCGTGAGCTGGGCTACAACATCATGCTCAGCCAGCGTGGGGTTGTGACATTGGCCTTCAGCCGGCATCAGCTGCGGGTCATGTCCCGCCGTGTCGAGGCACTGCGCCACGCAGGCGTGGCAGCAGAGATGCTCGACATTGAGCAGGTCCTGCGTCTCATGCCTCTGCTTGCAGAGCGCACTGCCGCGGGCCGGCGTGTGTTCGGTGGATTCGTGCAACGGCGGGGCGGCATCGCTCGTCACGATGCGGTGGCCTGGGGTTATGCACGCGCGGCCGACGCGCTTGGCGTCGACATCGTGCAGGGCTGCGAAGTGACGGGATTTCGGACGTCGAACGGCGCTGTCGTGGGTGTCGAAACGAATCAGGGCACCATTTCCACATCGCGCGTCGCGCTGGCCGCAGCGGCGCATTCATCTGTGCTGGCAGCCCGGCTTGGAGTTCAGCTTCCGCTGGTGTGCATGGGCCTGCAGGCGCTCGTTTCGGAGGCGGTGAAGCCGGTGTTCGATGTCGTTCTGGATGGCGGGTTCTATGTGAGTCAGTCGGACCGCGGCGAGCTGGTCATGGGCGGGGGCACCGATGTGTTCCCCTCATATGCTCAGCGCAGTGGCATCCAGCGGCTGGAAGACAATCTCGCCGCCCTGGTTGATCTGTTCCCTGCGTTCGGCCGTCTGCGGTTCCAGCGTCAGTGGGCGGGAACACTGGATCTGACGCCCGATGCCAGCCCGATCATCGCTCCTGCGCCGGTGGCGGGTCTGAGTCTGAGCTGCGGCTGGGGTTCGTACGGGTTCAAGGCGATTCCGGCCGGCGGTATGACGCTCGCGCATTTGCTTGCAACCGGACAAAGCCACCCGATTGCGGCGCCATTCTCGCTGGAGCGATTCACGACGGGCGCCCTGATCGACGAGGGCGGCTCATCGGGCATGGACATGTCGGAGCCGCTCCTATGATGCGCCTGCCTTGTCCTCATTGCGGCGTGCGCGACGTGATCGAGTTCACCTGGGGTGGAGAGGCGGACATCACTCGTCCAGTCGATCCCGCGTCGGTATCGGATTCCGAATGGGCCGCTTATCTGTATTTGAGAGTCAATCCGCGGGGCATCACGCATGAGCGCTGGTGTCATACCTATGGCTGTGGCCAGTGGTTCGCCGTGCGAAGAGACACGGTAAGTCACGAGGTGGAGCAGCCATGACTGTCGCTCGTCTTGGCGGAGTAGCCGTTGTGGATCGCAACCGGCCGATCGAATTCACATTCGATGGCCGCCGCTATCAAGGGCTGCATGGAGATACGCTGGCTTCCGCGTTGGTTGCCAACGGCGTGCGCGTCGTCGCGCGTAGTTTCAAGTTGCATCGCCCTCGTGGAATTCTCGGTGCCGGGCTGGAGGAGCCGAACGCACTGGTGACGGTCACGCACGGCGGCATGCGTAACATCAATGTCCGCGCGACGGAGGTGCAACTCGTCGACGGCCTCGTGGCGCACAGCCAGAACTGCTGGCCCAGCGTGCGGTTCGATCTCGGCCATGTGCTCGATCTCTTTGCGCCGTTGTTGCCTGCCGGCTTCTACCACAAGACGCTCATGTGGCCCTCATGGGCCTGGTATGAAGGCATGGTTCGCAAGCTCGCAGGTTCGGGGCGCGCTGCGATCGATCCGGATCCAGGCAAGTACGCGCAGCGCTATCTGCACTGTGACGTCCTGATCGTTGGGGCGGGGCCGGCGGGTCTCGCTGCAGCTGAGTCTGCTGCCGAGCGCGGGCTCGATGTCGTTGTCCTCGAGCGCGACGTAGTGGCAGGCGGTTCAGCGCTGTTCGATCGGACACCAATCGATGGCCAGCCGCCTGCCGCTTGGATTGCCGATCGCTTACGGGCGCTCGCAGAGCGACCCAACGTCCAGATCCGGCTTCGCACGCTCGCATTCGGTCATTACGAGAGCAATCTCGTGGCCGCGGTCGAGGAGCCTGCGACACCCCTCGAACCCTATTGCCTTTGGAAGATCCGCGCGCAGGAGGTCGTTCTCGCGACGGGTGCCATCGAGCGGCCGTTGATCTTCACGAACAACGATCGGCCGGGAATCATGCTTGCGTCCGCGGTTCTCGCGTATGCACGGCGCTATGCTGTGTGCCTCGGCGACCAAGTGGTCGTGTTTACTAACAACGACTCGGCCTACGAGACTGCTTTCGCGCTACGTGAGAGAGGCGTCAGCGTCGTTGCGATCGTCGACGTGAGGCCGGCACCGGGCCGAGCGATTGCAGAGCGCGCTCGCGAGCTCGGACTGACGCTGCTCGCGAGCAGTGTCGTCGTCGATACTCGTGGGAGGAAGGGCGTCCGCTCGGTCAGAGTGGCAAGTTGCGATTCCGCCGGAACACCGTTGCCAGGCACGCTTCGCTCTCTGGACTGCAACCTGCTGTGCGTGTCGGGTGGATGGAATCCGACCGTTCATCTCTATTCGCAAGCCGGAGGAAAACTCGTTTACGACGAGCAGCGCGGATGCTTCGTCCCCGATCGTCGCTTGCGCCACGTCAGCTGCGTGGGTGCGGCGGCAGGCGAGGTACCGGCGGTGGCTCCGGTGTGGAGAGTGCCTGCCTGGGGTAAACGCGATCTGCGCCATCGCCAATGGGTGGATCTGGCTCACGACGTGACCGTGTCCGATCTCGAGCTTGCTGCCTCCGAGGGATTCGGCGCGATCGAGCTCGCAAAGCGTTACACCGGCACGGGCATGGCGGCGGACCAAGGCAAGACCAGCAATGTCAATGCGCTCGCAATTGTCGGGGCCGCGACGGGGCGACCCCCTGCACAGGTCGGTACTACAACATTCCGTCCGCCGTTTCATCCTGTGAGGATCGGCGCGTTCACCGCAGGGCGCACAGGGCATCTTTCGCACCGCTTTCGCCGCTTGCCGGTGGACTGGCATGAGCAAGGCGGCGCCGTTCTGGAGGACCACAGTGGCTGGTTGCGGCCGGCCTGCTATCTGCGCCCGGGTGAAACCGAGGAACAAGCCATCGACCGCGAGGTGCGCGCGGCCCGACGTGACGCCGTGCTGTTCGATAGTTCTTCGCTGGGCAAGCTGGAGGTCGTCGGTCCTGACGCGGCGGAGTTCCTCAACCGCCTGTATGTCAACAACGTCAAGACGCTGCGGCCGGGCTGCTTACGTTATGGGCTCATGCTCAATGATGCGGGCATCATCATCGACGATGGTGTCTTTGCCTGTCTGCGGCCCGGCCACTACCTCGTCAACACATCGAGTGCGGGGGCTCTGAACATTCATTTCTGGATGGAGGAGTGGTTGCAGTGTGAGTGGCGAGACTTGCGCGTATGGGTGGCGCAACAAACGGCACAGTGGGCGACGCTCACGGTTTCCGGTCCGCGCGCTCGAGCTGTAATTGCAGCGCTTGGTCTGGCTCTCGACCTCGATCCGAAAGCCTTCGCGCACATGCAGATCCGGGAGACTGAATACAACGGCGCACCAATTCGTGTACGTCGCGCCAGCTTTACTGGCGAAGTCAGCTATGAGCTTGACGTGCCCGCTGATCGCGCCAACGCGCTGTGGCAGCGGCTACTCGAGCTTGGAGCCCCGTATGGCATCACGCCGCTTGGGATGGAGGCACTCGATCGGCTCCGCGTGGAGAAGGGGTTTCTCGAAGTCGGGGTCGATACCGACGGCGAGACGTCGCCGCTCGATGTGGGTTGGGCTCAGGCCGTGGAGCGCAAGACGGAAGACTTCATTGGGCGCCGATCGCTGCAACGCGCGGCGCTTCGGGCACCGGATAGGCTGCAGCTCGTTGGGCTTCTTCTGCAGGAGTCGCAACTGGCTGTGCCGGTCGGTACGCATGCGGTGGGCCGTGGCGGAGAGGTGGAGGGCCACGTGACATCGAGTTGCATGAGTCCGCATCTCAATCGATCCGTTGCTCTCGCGATGGTTCGGCGCGGCCTTTCTCGCAAGGGTGAGTCAGTAATGCTCGACATCGCCGGCAGACGGTATTCGGCGGCAATCGTTGACACGGCGTTCTTCGATCCGCGCGGGGAGAGGCTTCATGGATGACAGGTCGCGCGCATGCGTCATGCTCCCAATCACAGCACCTACCGTGGTCATCGACGTCCGAGCACGCCGTGAGAAGCTGCTGTTGCTCGGATCGTCCGCGGCGCTCGCCCGCGTTTTTGGCTCACTGCTGGTGATTCCCGAGCGGGTATTGGAAGTCAGCCAAACGCCGGGCATCGGTACCTGTCTCTGCTTGAGACCTGACCAACGATTGCTGCTCGTCGAACCACCGGGTGGCGCAGATCTCGTGGAGCGGCTGCGTGCAGAAGCTCCTGATGACGTGCATATGCTGGAAGCTGGCGCCCGGTTCACCGAGCTCAGCATCGTCGGCCGTGACGCGTCCGCATTGCTCAACTGCGGCTGCAGCCTGGACCTGCGTCTATCCGCCTTTCCAGTCGGCAGTTGCGCGTCCACCCGTGTGCTGCAGGTTCCGGTCATCCTTCTGCGCAGGGCCATCGATCACTTCGATGTATTCGTGGAGCGGCCGCTCGCCACGCATTTGATCGAGTGGGCCGCAAGCGCAAGCGATTCGCTCGCCGTCATCGCTTCCCGTGGGGCCTCAACTGACTCGCTGACCGAAGGTCGAACAGCATCATGACATCCAAGTCACCTGCATCCGCCACGCTTGCCGTTTGGGCTGGCGAGGACCGCAGCCGTCGTTACCAGCAAGCGACCCAGATCCCGGTCGTGCGCAGCATCTCTTTCGGTTACGACGATCTTGCGATGTGGCATGACGTGGCCCTCGGTCGCCAACCGGGGCACATCTACTCGCGCAACACGAATCCCACTGTCGAGGCTTTCGAGGACAAGATTCGCATTCTCGAGGGCGCCGAAGCCGCCACGAGCTTCACTTCCGGTATGGCCGCGATCAGCGCGACACTGTTCACGCTGCTGAAACCGGGCCAGAGGATCGTGTCCATCCGTGATACCTACGGCGGGACCAACAAGCTGTTCACCGAGTTCCTGCCATCGTTCGGTATCGATGTATGTCTGTGCGACACCACGGACGCTGCTGCCATCGAGGCGCAGGTGGCGGCCGGCTGCCAGGTGCTCTATCTGGAGTCTCCGACCAATCCGACAGTGAAGGTGGTCGATATCGAGCGGTTGGCTCGGGCGGCGCACGCCGCTGGCGCGCTCGTCGTCGTGGACAATACGCTCGCGACACCGATCAATCAGAATCCGCTACGACTCGGCGCGGACCTGGTAATACACAGTGCTTCGAAGTTCTTGGGCGGGCACGCCGACGCACTTGGCGGAGTTGCTTGTGGCAGCCGTGCGCTCATTCATCAGCTGTATCACTTTCGCGAGATCAACGGGGCAGCGCTTTCGGCGGAGGACGCCTACAGCTTGTTGCGCGGGATGAAGACGCTGGCGCTTCGCATCGAGCGTCAGAACGAGAGTGCGCTGCGCATCGCGAAGTGGCTGCAACAGCACCCCCTCGTTGATCAGGTCAACTACCCCGGCCTGGAGTCACACCCGGATCATGACATCGCTCGACGGCAGATGCGTGGCTTCGGCGGTGTGCTCAGCTTCAGTGTCGTTGGCGGGCTCGAAGCGATCCGTGTGTTTCTGCCGAAGCTCCAATACGCAAATCGTGCCGCCAATCTCGGCAGCGTCGAAACGGTCGTTGGGCCTCCGGTGGTCACCAGCCACGTCGAGTGCACCGACGCGGAGCGAGCCGCAGCCGGAATCCCCGAGGGGCTGGTGCGTTATTCGACGGGTATCGAGGACGTACAGGACTTGATTGCCGACCTGGAGCAAGCTTTGCAGGCACTCCGCTGATCGCCAACAATGCTCCGCAACCCACGCTATGACGTGCTGTTCGAGCCGGTACGCATAGGTCCGGTTACTGCGCCCAATCGCTTCTATTCAGTGCCTCACTCGAGTGGCATGACGAACCGCATGCCACGTACGCGCGCGGCCTTCCGTGAGATGAAGGCGGAAGGTGGCTGGGGCGTGGTATGTACCGGATACGTTTCTATCCATCCGAGCTCGGATGATTCCCCGCTGCCCTATGCATCGCTGTGGGATGACGATGATGTCCGCACATTTCAGCTCATGACGGATGCCGTTCATGCGCATGGTGCGCTGGCAGGGATCGAGCTGTGGCATGGCGGTGGCTCCGTTTTCAATCGCACCAGCCGCCTGCCGCCGCTGTCTCCGTCGGGCATTGCAGCGATGCCAACGCACCTGGGCTTCATGGGGCGTGTGCAGCCGCGCGCCATGGATGCGGCAGCCATTCGCGAGTTGCTTGGAATGCAGGCGGCTGCTGCGCGTCGCGCCCGTTCAGCCGGCTTCGATATCGTCTATGTGTATGCCGGCATGGGCTACCTGCCGCACCAATTCCTGCTGCCGAACTGGAATCAACGCACGGATGCCTACGGTGGATCGGTGGCCAATCGATGCCGCCTGGTTCGAGAGCTGCTCGAAGTCACGCGTGAGGCGGTCGGCGACCGTTGTGCCGTAGCGTTGCGCATCAGTCTCGAAGAACTGCGCGCGCTGCCGGGCGAACACGCCGAATCGCAAGCGCATGAGGTGGTCGCCGCATTGGCCGACTGGACCGATCTGTTCGATGTGAAAATGGATTCGGGGCCCACTGACTGCGGGCCTTCTCGATTCTCACCCGAGGGCAGTCACGAAGCCACGATGGCTTTCGTCAAGTCAGTAACCTCGAAGCCGGTCGTCGGCGTGGGGCGGTTCACCTCTCCAGATACGATGGTGAGCCAGATACGACGCGGGGTGCTCGATCTGATCGGTGGTGCGCGGCCTTCGATCGCCGACCCGTTCCTGCCGAAGAAGATAGCCAGCGGGCGCGAGGCCGACATTCGTGAGTGCATCGGCTGCAATATTTGTATTTCCAGCTGGCACGAAGCTGTGCCGGTTCGATGCACCCAGAACCCGACGATCGGAGAGGAATGGCGCCGCGGCTGGCATCCTGAGCGCTTTGTGCAGGCGGGCGCGCGCGATTCCGTGCTGGTCGTCGGGGCAGGCCCAGCGGGGCTCGAATGTGCGCTTACGCTGGCCCGGCGCGGATTCGACGTCGCGCTTGCCGACGGCGCCCACGCACTCGGCGGACGGTTGTTGTTCGAGACAGGTCTGCCGGGACTTGCGGCTTGGCGACGGGTGCTGGACTGGCGCCGGTCTCAGCTCGAAGCGCTGCCCAATGTGAGTATTTATCTGGACAGCCGTCTCACTGCGGATGATGTCCGTGAATTCGCGCCTCGACACGTCGTCATCGCCACCGGTGCGCGCTGGTCGCGGATGCTGTACTCACCGCTCGAGATTCCAGTAGGAGAACCGCAGGGCGAGGGCGTATTCACGCCTGACGACCTTGCCGCGGGCGCTCAGCTCGAAGGCCCGATCGTGGTGTTCGATTTCGACAATCATTATCTGGGAGGAGTGCTTGCACTCCATCTCGCGCAGAAAAACGTTGTCACCTATGTGACGCCGGCGGGCCACGCTTCTGAATGGGCCGTCCTGGCCAACGAGCGGCCACAGGTTCACGTGGCCCTGCGGCATGCGGGGGTCGAGCTTCGAACATTGAGCCGAGTGACTCGCTTCGAGCCTGGGACAGTGACGCTGGCCGACCTGTTTACAGGCGCCGAAACCCGGCTGGCTTGCCGTTCGCTGCTGATCGTGGGCGCTCGATTCGGGGAGGACCGGCTTTACAACGAACTGATGCGCGAGCCGCACCAGCTCGAACGCGTTGGAATCGAATCCGTGACTTGCATAGGCGATGCGCTGGCTCCCGGCGCGATCGCGCACGCCATCTACAGCGGTCACGACTGCGGCCGAGAATTGGGCGCGCCCGCATCAGAGAAACGTTATCTACGCGACGGGCCGCTCCAGGGCTGACGCCCCGGAGCTGACAATCTGCGGCTGACAACTCCGAGGCGACGACCTAGCGCGCGATACTGATGACTTGCGCCGTCGTGTATTCCTTCAGGCCATCGACGCCGAATTCCACGCCGATGCCGGAACATTTCACGCCGCCGAAAGGCGCCAGGGGATGCAGGGCGCCATGCTGGTTGACCCAGGCCGTGCCGCATTCGAGCCGGCCGGCCAACTCCGCGGCCACTTGCGGATCGTTGCCCCACACGGAGCCCCCCAGTCCGACCTCCAGCGCGTTGGCGTAAGCGATTGCTTCATCCACCGTCGTGTATTTCACAATGGGCAGGGCCGGACCGAACTGTTCCTCTGTCACAACGAGCATGTCGTGCGTGGCGTCCGCGATGATCGTGAGAGGATAGAAAAATCCCGGACCGGGCGGCTTGCGGCCACCCAGCACTATGCGGGCTCCTCGCGCCTGCGCGTCCTCCACATAGCCGGCGACCTTCTCGAACTGCATGCGATTGGTGAGTGGACCGATCAGATGCTTCGGGTCCATGCCATTGCCGACGGGAATCGTGGCGCAGTAGTCGGCAAAGTTGCGCACCACCTCTTCATATTGGTCGGCATGCACGTAGAGCCGCTTGAGCGCTGCGCAAGTCTGCCCCGCGTTGACGAAACAGCTCCAGAACAGTTTCTCGAGGAGGGGCTCGATGCGCGTGCCCGGCAGAATGATGCCGGCGTCGTTGCCGCCCAGCTCGAGCGTCATGCGCTTCAAGGTCGCCGCCCCGCCACGCATGATCTGTTTGCCGGTGGTAATCGAGCCTGTGAACACGATCTTGTCCACGTTCGGATGCGTGGTCAGATGCGCTCCGACTTCAGGGCCTCCGGTGACCGCGTTGATGACGCCGGGCGGCAGCACTTTGCTCATGAGCTCGATGAGCCGCAGTGTCGAGAGGGGCGTGAACGGAGAAGGTTTGATGACCACCGTGCAGCCGACACGAAGCGCCGGCATGATGTGCCACACGGCGATCAACAAGGGCCAGTTCCAAGGGGTGATCGAGCCCACCACGCCGACGGGCTTGCGTCGCACGAGGATTTTGCCCGCCGCGTCGTCCTGAATGATTTGCTCGGGCAGGGTGAGGCTCGCGGTGGCCCGAGTCCAGGCCGCTGCGCCTTTCAACTCCTGGTTTGCGCCAGGTCCGCTCTGTGGTTTTCCTTGCTCGAGAGTGATGAGCTCGGCGAGCTCCTTGCTATGGTTCTGGATGAGGTCTGCAATCTCGAGGAGCTTCGCGACTCGTTCGGCATCCGGCGCCGCCGACCATTGCGGAAACGCGCGTCGGGCGGCAGCAACCGCCGCATCGACTATTTCACGGTTGCCCTGCGGACATTTCGCGACAATCGTTTCGTCCGCTGGATTGATGACATCCAACATCGCACCGGTGGATACAGGCTGACCGTCGATGGTCAACATGAAGTTCATCACGGCGCTCCCCAGGGCCGCGCTTGCTGATTGGCGGACGGTTCGCCAAGAGGATTCGGCGGTTCGTGGGCGGGTGGGCGGGACAATCGATGCAGCAGGTGCCAGGGACTCGGCATTTCGCCGACCGGGACCTCGATCAGCAATGGAGTGCGACGCGTCGCTGCCGCGGTTGCAATCAGGTTCTGAAGCTCCGACGGAGAATCGGCGCGAGCCGCCTCGACATTGAAGGCGCGCGCCAGTGCTTGAAAATCGGGGTTTGCCAGTGTGGAGCAGAACTCACGACCGAAGACCTCGCGTTGGATCCTGCGAACATTGCCGAATGAGCCGTCGCTGAATACCACGACAATGAGCGGAATCCGGTAACGGGCCGCCGTTGCAAGCTCCTGCAGGTTCCAACCGAAACCACCATCGCCGCTGATGGAAACGACGACGCGGTCCGGATGCGCCGTTGCCGCGCCCAGCCCGGTGGGGAAGCCATAGCCCAAGGTTCCCTGGTAGCCGGGAGTGATGAAAGTTCGCGGCGTGTAGACGGGAAAGGCAAGCGGAGCCGGATAGCCAACCTGCGTGAGCTCATTGATCAGAATGCCGTTCTCCGGGATGGCCCGGCGCAGTGCCTGAAGCCACCCGCGTTGTGGTTCGATCGACGCGAACTGATGGTCACACCAATCGCGGACGCGAGCGCATGCAGCGACAGCGCCACTCTGGTCGCGTGCTGGTACGGCGTCCGCAAGATGGTTCAAAGCGATTTTTGCGTCGCCGATGATTGCCAACCCAGATGGCCTCGGCGCGTCCGTATCCGCGGCCTCGACGTTGATGTAGATGAATCGTGCCTGCGGTGCATCCACGGCTGGTTGGCCGCGCAGATTGAGGAAGCGGCTGCCGACGACCAGTACGACGTCCGCGTGCGGCAATACCGCGCGCGCGCCCAGCGCCGTCAGCGCGAGAGGATGGTGATCGGATATCGCTCCCCGACCGTTATCGCTCATCATCACTGGCGCTCCAAGCCGCTCGGCCAGTCGCGTCAGTTCCGACTGTGCGTCGGCTGCTACTACGCCATTACCCGCCCAGATGGCAGGTGCTCGCGCGCTGGCGAGGATGGAGGCTGCATCTTTCAGAATCTCCGTCGATGGTGCCGCTGCGCGCTCGCGTGTTGCGCGCTCATGAAACGTCATGGCCGCGCGTGCTTCGAGCACGTCGGGCGGAATCTCCACAGCGACGGGTCGAGGTCTCCCGGACTGCGCCCGACGGAATGCTTCGTGGACGAGCTCCGGCACTTCTTCCGGCGAGCGCGCGAGCGCGGACCACTTGGTCACGGACTTCAGGACTTCGGATTGGCCGGGGACTTCGTGCAGCAGGCCCAGCCCATGCCCGATAGCGGGTGTACGAATCTGGCCGGCAATGCAAACAACAGGTGACGAGCACGCATAAGCAGTCGCGAGTCCCGAGAGCGCGTTCAGAACACCCGGGCCGGGCACAACCATGCAGACACCGGTCTCGCCCGAGGCTCGCGCGTAGCCGTCGGCCATATACGAAGTGGCCTGCTCGTGACGGGGAACGATGACCTTGATCTGCGATTGCACGTCGATGAGCGCATCGAACGCCCAATCGAGCTGCACCCCGGGCAGGGCGAACACGTGGCGCACACCTTCGGCAACCAGCTGTCGTGCGAGCCCCTGTCCGCCAGTCAGCGCTGCCGCATTGTTTTCCAGAATCGATTGAGCCACGCGTGCTCTCCAAAGGTGGGTGTCCAAAAAACAGTCCAAAAAACAGCGGCAGATTAAGCGAGTTTGTATCGGAGAACAATACAAAGTTGCCCTAATCGGAACGCGGTGCTACCGTTTGCGGCGATCGCCACGCCTGTGGCGCGGCTCTGGTGCTTGCATCAACCGTAGTTCTCAGCCTCGGCGAGGCTGACTCGAGTTGGTCTGCGTGTTGGCTAGTTGTCGTTGGAGAGAGATCGATATGAGCGACCAAGTGCTTCGCGGATCTGGATACGATCGTCCCACCCCCACCTTCAACGACCGCTTGACTCGGGTGGGTCGCGGTACGCCGATGGGGGAGTATCTGCGCCGCTATTGGCATCCGGTGGGTTTGAGCAGCGACGCAACGGAAACCCCCAAGACCGTGCAGGTGCTCGGTGAAGAGCTGATTTTGTTTCGCGACGGGACAGGGCGACCCGGATTGTTACATCCGCGATGCGCGCATCGTGGTTCCAGTCTCTTCTACGGCAAAGTGGAAGAGCGCGGCATTCGCTGCTGCTACCACGGCTGGTTGTTTGATGTGAACGGACGTTGTCTCGAACAGCCGTGCGAGCCGGGCGGTGGCAGATCTCGCAATGTCGTGTACCAGCCGTGGTATCCAGTCGAGGAGCGCTACGGGCTCGTCTTTGCCTATCTCGGTCCGCCGGCACGCAAGCCGCTGCTGCCGCGTTACAGTGTGCTGGAGGAGTTGGGGCCGGGAGAGTGGCTGGAGGCCGACGATTCGAGTATCGGTGCCGCGGGGCCCGTCATTGTTCCGTGCAATTGGTTGCAGCACTTCGAGAATGTCGTGGATCCCTTCCACGTGCCGATCCTGCATGGATCGTTCAGTGGTCCGCAGTTCGTGAGCCAGATGGCGCCGCTTCCGGAAGTCGAGTTCAAGACGACCTCGCGCGGCGTCATGAGTGTTCAACGCCGTCCCGCGGATGAAGGTCGAACGTTCCGTCGCCAGACCGAGGCAGTCCTGCCAACGCTCCGCGTTGTGCCGAGCCCTCGAGTGCGCGCGTATGAAAGGGCGGAAGCCATAGGCTGGGTGCTGCCGCTCGATGACACGCACTTCCGGATCTATGTGGTCGGTCGCGTCACCGAAGCAGGAGCTTTGAGCAGGATGCGCTCGACCTTCGGGGGCAAGCAGTGGTCGGAGCTGTCGGAAGCGGAGCACCAGAAGTTTCCGGGCGACTACGAGGCTCAAGTGAGCCAGGGACCGATCACATGGCACTCCGAGGAGCACCTCACGAGCACCGATCGAGGCATTGCGTTGCTGCGTCGCTTGCTGGAGAAGCAAGTGCAGATCGTCGAGGAGGGCGGAGATCCGATCGGTGTCGCATTTGCTGAACCCGACGCGAACGTTGCTCTCGAGGCCGGGAATTTCCTCGAATAAAAACGCGACATGGCTGACTCGATGGGTTCAGCCCCTCCGCGGCAGGGTGTCGACATTCATTCGTTGCAAGGAATGTGATCCGCGATCGTGTGATCGCGGGTCACGCCGCTGCCGCAATCTTTCCGATGTCTATCGTTGCCGCCCGTCCGGCGCGGACTCGAGCGCATCGGCATCGCCATCGCTATCGCGTGGCCTGATCGATCCATCCTGATCGATCCATCCTGACCGATCTATCCTGATCGATCTATCTGGGCGACAGATCCTCGTAGGCCGTCGAGGCGAAGCGGGCGGAGATTGCAGCAGCACATCGCTGTACCTGCTCGATCTGCAATTGCGAGGGTGGATCGGCAATGAACTGCACGGACCCCACGATCGAAACGATCCCCAACAGTCGACCGTTGCCGTCGAGAATCGGAGCGGCCACGGTGGAGATGCCAAGCGTCAGCTCCTCGCTGGCATAGTCATACAGCCGCTCACGGATCTGTTGCAGGCGTTCCTTGATGGTCGCCGGGTCGGTAATCGAACGACGTGTATAGGCCTTCAACGGTGCGGCCAGGACTTCGTTCTGTTGCGCCGGCTTGGCGAAGGCCAGGATGATGCGGCCAGTGCTCGATACGCCCGGCGGCACGACAGTTCCGGGAACGCCTGAGATTTTTGGCTGCCCCGCCGCGGCATAATCGACATTCGCAATCAGCAGTCCCTCAATACCCGTGGGGATTGCCAGGAGCACGGACTGAGTTGCCTCGTCGCGCAGCCGTGCCATGAAGGGCTCCGCGATCGTCTTCAGGTCGAAGTGCTCGAAGGCCACCTGTCCGAGCTGGTACAGCTTCCAGCCGAGCCGGTATCGATCGCCGCCGTGGATCTGTTCAACCACGCCGAGCCGTTTGAGCGTGGTCAGATGTCGATGAATCTTGGCCTTGGGTTCGCCAAGTGTCTTCGCCAGCTCCGTAACACCTGTCGGAATGTGCGATCTGCCGAGCAAATCCAGTAACCGCCATGACGCTTCGACCGATTGAATCGTCGAGCCGGGTTTTGGCTCTATCGTGTTCTCGGGCTCGGATGTGCCAGCCACCATTGTCCTCCAGATGTTCCGTCAGGTGCTGCACCGTCCAGAAGCTCATCGCCGCGGCACCCATGCTTGCCCGTCATGATACTCGAAGCCGCCCTTGGGCCGTTCGGCAGCGCAAGTCGCGTAACCGACCGCGCAGGACGGACTCGTTTCGCCAGGCTCGTCATCCTCGTCCGAGCCGCCGCGGTGCCCGGCTCGCAGCCGGAACTAAACTACCGTTGAAAACGACATACTGCAGGTGTAATGTAATTGAACGGCGGGTCAGGAAAGATAACTGGCGCAATGACTCGAGGTACTGCTGCGAGGGCGCCGGGGCAGCCGTGATGCAGTAGGGCCATGCCGGGGCGATGCCGACGGCGGGGGCCAACTCATGAAGTGATCTGCGCAAGGCGCGCGCGATAACCGGGGGTCTGATCGAGCGGGTGGCCACACGCTCTGGTGCCCGACAACTATTTGGGGAGATTCGCTTTGAAACTGAACAGAAAAATCTACTATGCGGTCCTCGGTGTCCTTGGTGCACACGCGGTCGCAGCAGCAGCCGAGGGTGAAGCACCGAAAAGGAGCGCGCCCACCAACACTGTGTCCGAAGCGCTGCAAGAGGTCATCGTGACCGCACAGCGCCGGGCGGAAAACATCCAGGATGTGCCCATCACGGTACAGGCACTCACTGACGAAGTACTCACGCAGTTGAACGTTCAAACGTTCGCCGAGGCGGTGAAGTATCTACCCAACGTCACCCAGTTCAGCGCGGGACCGGCACAGGGCCAGATCTACATGCGCGGCCTGAGCCTCGGCGGGTACGGGTACGTGGGTTCGGGCACGACGCACGCGTTCCCGCCCGTTGCGATCTATCTCGACGAGCAGTCGGGTCAATTGCCGGGTCGCAACCTGGATATCTATGCGGCCGATCTCGAGCGGATCGAAGTCCTGGAAGGTCCACAAGGCACGTTGTTCGGTGGCGGCGCCCTGACCGGCGTACTGCGCTACGTCACCAACAAGCCGAAACTCGACAGGACCGAAGGCAGCGTGGAGGGCAGCTACGGGGTCACGAAAGATGGCGGTCCGAACGCGAGCGGCGTGGCGGTGATCAATATTCCTCTGCTCGAGGATCGTCTTGCGGTGCGCGGTGTGATCTTCAGCGACCGGCGCGGCGGCTACATCGACAATCTGCCGGCCACGTTCCAGCGCAGCAGCACCGACCGGGGCATCGTCGTCTATAACAATGGCGTGGTGCCGACCAACAGCCTGGTGATCGACAACCGTACCACTGCCGGGAAGGACATCAACCCGGTGACCTTCACCGGCATTCGCGCCAGCATGCTGTGGAAGATCAACGACGACTGGGATGTGTTGCTGTCGCACACCTACCAGGACATGGATTCTCAGGGCGTGTTCTATCAGATGCCCTTCAGCTCGGATGGCACCTACTTCGATCAGAACAGAAATCCCACCGGTTCGAAGCCGTTGCCGGATCTGTCGGTGACGACATTCACGCCGTCCTGGAACAAGGACAAATTCGAAAACACCGCGCTGGTGGTCAACGGACAGATCGGCGATCTGAGCGTGATTTACAGCGGTGCCTACCTGAGCCGCGATGTCGATCAGCAGCAGGACTACACGAACTACGCGCGCGGCTACGCAGCGACCTATTATCAGTGCGTCGGCTATTCTTCCGATCCTTCCACGGGGCAGTGTTTCACTCCCGCGGCGACCTGGAAGGAAATCGAGAAGAACACGCACCTGAGTCAGGAATTGCGCTTGAGCACTCCGTCCGACTGGCGTCTGCGCGGCACGGTGGGCGTGTACTGGGACAACTACAGGATCGACGACTACACGCTGTTCGACGATGTGACCGTACCTGCCTGTTCTCCGAACGGACCCAACGTCAACTGCTTCCTGCCTCATCAGCCGTGGCCCGGGTCTCCTTACCAGGTTGCGGATGACACCACCGGGTTCTTCAACAATGTGCGGCGTGAGGTGGAGCAGCTCGCCGAGTTTCTCTCGCTCGACTTCGACATCATTCCCGACGTGTTGACGATCACGGGCGGCATCCGGCACTTCAAGTACGACAACAGTGTCCGCGGCGGTAACGTCGGCCCCTGGCGCTGCCTGCGCACCACCCCGGTGACCGACTTCGGTCCGTGCCCGTCACCGTCGGGCACCGACATGGGTGCCAGAAATCCCAACAGCTCTCACCCCTCGGGCGTGCGCAGCCGGGCTGGCATCAACTGGCACATCACGGACGATCAACTTCTCTACTACACCTTCTCGGAAGGATTCCGTGCCGGCTATTTCAACCGCTCGGCGACCTGTCATCTGCCGGGACCCGATGGCGTGCGCCAGTACTGCATCCCGATCTTCACCGTGCCTGACAACGTCACCAACAACGAGATCGGCTGGAAATCGGAGTGGCTCGACGGCCGCCTGATGATCAACGTGGCGGTGTACCAGGAAGAGTGGAAGAACGCGCAGGTGCGCTTCTTCGATCCGAGGTCGCTCGGCAGCCTGGGCTTCGGCACGAACGGCCCGACCTTCCGGGTGAGAGGCTTCGAGCCGCAGATCATGGTGCGGCCCATCAGCGGACTGACGTTCCAGTTCGCGGGGGCTTACAACAAGTCGAAGCAGACCAACTCGCCGTACCTGGTCGTCAACAATCCGGACAGCGTCAACTACGGCCAGCCGCTCACGGACTACCCGAACCCTTACGGGCCCTTGGGCAGCCCGACGGCGTACTCGCCGGACCTGTCCTTCAGCACGCGGTTGCGCTACGAGCGGCCGTTCGGCGACAGCTATATGGGAGCGTTCCAGATCGGTGCGCAACACCGAGGGGACATGGTCACGGCAACGGGCTACTCGCTGGGTTCCGCGTACACCATCCCGGCGATTACGACCTTCGATGTGTCGCTCGGCATTTCGAAGGACCGTTGGAGTGCCACGCTGTTCTCGCAGAACGTCACCAACGTGATCAAGCCTACGACCATCGACATCAGCCAGTGGGTGCTCACCGAGTTCCCGAATCGGCCGCGTCAGATCGGGTTGCGGGTGGGTTACAGCTTCGGAGATGATTGATAGCGTGATCGGCTGCCCATAGCCAGTGTGCGTGCTTCAGGCGTCATGGATGCGCCTGAAGCACGCTTGCGGAAGGATCTGAGTCTGCGCGAGGATGGCGCTGCCCTTCGCATACTCACCGGCCACAGCTTGGCTCAGGTTCAAATGACTGCAGCAACGCGCGATCTTGACCATTCATCGATAGAGACCGAACTCCCGCGCGTTCGTGAACTGATGGATCAGAGGGACTTCGCAGCGGCATTGCGCGCTGCCGAAGCCCTGCGTGCGCAAGATCCCAATAATCGCGACGTGCTCTACATGATCGCGGTGTGTCTGCGTTATCTGCAACGCATTCCGGAGGCGTTGACGGCGCTCGCCGAGCTCGAAACGCGCCATCCCAATTTCAGTCGTCTGTTTCAAGAGCGCGGCCACTGTTACACGGCCATGCGCAATGCCGAGCCGGCCATCGACGCTTTCGTTCGCGCCGTCAATCTCAATCCATCATTGCAGGCCAGCTGGCGCTCGCTGGAACTGCTGTTCCGCATCACCGGCCGGCTCCAGGACTCCGAAATCGCCGCGGGCCATGTTGCGAGGCTGGCCGCATTTCCAGTAGAGGTTTTGACCGCAAGCGGCCTGTTCGCGGACGGAGACATACAGCTCGCCGAACAGATGGTCCGCCAGTACCTGCTGACCCATGGCAATCATGTGGAAGGCATGCGCTTGTTGGCGCAGATCGGCATGAAGCTGGATGTGGCGGACGACGCCGAGTTTCTATTGGAGAAGGTTCTCGAGCTTGCGCCTGATTATCAGCTGGCGCGCTACGATTACGCGCTGGTGCTCCTCAAACGTCACAAGCACGTGCGTGCGCGCGAGGAGATGCAGAAGTTGCTGGCGATCGATCCGCGCAACCGCGCGTACCGAACCACGTATGCCACGGTGTGCACGGGTTTCGGAGACTATGACCAGGCGATACCGCTCTACCGCGAGATTCTGAAGGAGACGCCGAACGATGCCGAATTGCATCTGTCCATTGCGCACTGTCTGAAGACCGCGGGGAAGACCGACGAGGCGATCGAATCCTATCGCGCGGCCAGCGCTGCCAGACCACGGTATGGCGAAGCCTACTGGAGTCTCGCGAATCTCAAGACCTACCGCTTCACGGACGAAGAGATCGCCCGCATGCGCAGCGACGAAGCGGATCCAACGACGCAGCTGGGCGATCGTTATCACCTCTGTTTCGCGCTCGGCAAGGCGCTCGAAGATCGCGGCGAGTACGCCGACTCATTCGCCTTCTACGAGCGCGGCAATGCATTGAAGAAGACGGAATGTCGTTATCGGCCGGAGCCTCTGGAGAAAAGTGCGCGCTTGCAGGCAGAGCTGTGCACGCCGGAATTCTTCGCTGCACGACGCGGGTATGGCTCGTCCAGCCCCGCGCCGATTTTCATCGTCGGCCTGCCGCGCTCCGGTTCCACGCTCATCGAGCAGGTGTTGGCTTCGCACTCGCAGGTCGAGGGCACGATGGAGCTTGCCAACATACCCCGCCTCGCACAGGAGCTGATGGGCCGCGACAATAACGATGCGAACCCGCGTTATCCCGGCATACTCGCGCAGCTGACGGCCGACGACTGCAAACGAATGGGCGAGGAATACCTGGCGGAAACCCGGGTGTACCGTGAGGGCAAGCCGTTCTTCATCGACAAGATGCCCAACAACTTTCGGCACATCGGCCTGATTCACTTGATCCTGCCGAACGCTAGGATCATCGATGCCAGGCGCAAGCCGCTGGCGTGCTGCTTCAGCAATTACAAGCAACTGTTCGCGTTCGGCCAGCAATTCACTTATGGCATCGAGGACATTGCGCGCTACTACCGCATGTACATCGAGTTGATGCAGCATTGGGATGCGACGCTTCCGGGCAGGATACTGCGCGTCGAGCACGAAAGCGTGGTGGAGGATTTCGAGGCCAATGTCCGTCGTATCCTCGAATACTGCGAGTTGCCCTTCGAGCCGGCCTGTCTCGAGTTCTATCAGACCAAGCGCAGCGTCCATTCGGCGAGCTCGGAACAGGTGCGGCGACCGATCAATCGCGACGGCATTGATCAGTGGCGGAACTATGAGCCGTGGCTTGGGCCCCTGAAGGAGGCGCTGGGGGATCTGGCATAGCGCTAGTCGAGCCTGCGGGTCGCCAACTCCAGATCGCGCCGACGTGCGGCATTCGGCGTGATTCCGAAAGAGCGCCCGAATGCTCTGCAGAACTGACTCGACGATGCAAAGCCCGTGGCCATCCCGACTTCCAGGATCGAGTGCGAGGTTTCCCGCAGCAACTGCCGAGCGCGGTCCAGTCGTAACGCCAGATAACGCGCATGCACGCCCTGGCCGAGCTCCCGGCGAAACAATCGCTCCAGCTGCCTGAGCGAGACTCCAGCGAGCTTGGCCAGCCGTTCCCGCGACAAAGGGGACTCGATGTGCGCCTCCATGATTTTCAGTGCCTTGAGTAGGGCCTCATCTCTGACGCCAAGCCGCGCCCGCAGATCCATCCGTTGCGGTCGCGCTCCTTCCCGCACATGAGTGTGCAGAAACCATTCGCTGACGGCCGCGGCCAGCGGGTAGCCGTGGTCGCGTGCGATGAGGGCGACCATCATGTCGAGACCTCCAACGCCACCTGAACACGTGATCCGGTCACCGTCGATCACGAACAGCGTCTGTGTGAGCTTGACGCGCGGAAAGGCCTCTTGCAGCGCCGGCGCGTGCTCCCAGTGAACCGTGCAACGCCGTCCATCGAGCAGACCTGCCCGAGCCAGAATGACCGGCCCTCCCGAGATGCCGCCAACAATCACTCCGCGAGCCGCCAGTTTCCGCAGCCACGCGAACGTGCGTTGATCCCGGAAGGTTGCCGGATTGCCGCCCGCACAGACCAGCATCACGTCGAGATCGCGAGCATCGCTGCCGAACTTGTAGTTCGGCAGTACCGCCACGCCATTCGATGCCGTCGCCGGCTTGTCCCCCGGCGTGGCATTCCACCAACGATAGAGAGTCTTGCCGGAGAGCTGGTTTGCCGCGCGCAGCGGCTCGATGGCGGAAGCGTAGGTGAGCAGGGCGAAGCCTGGCACGAGCAGAAAGCCGACCGACTTGATCGGTTGACGCGAGCCGGGAACGTCGTCGTTGCGCATGAACCAGCCACCGCTCGAATGATTGGCGTGAAAGGTAAATACGTCGTCGTGAAATGGCAATAAGGCCCATCCGGTTTCTCTACGATGGCTGGCGCAGGATGGGTGGCGAGGTCTCGGTTAGACGATCGTTCCATGCGTTATTCCGCGTTCAACTTGTTGCGTCAGGCGTTCCGCGGTCACCGCGATTGGACGCCAGCCTGGCGAGAGGTCGAGCCGAGAGCGGCCTACGATGTCATCGTCATCGGCGGTGGCGGGCACGGGCTTGCAACGGCGTACTACCTGGCCAAAGTGCATGGCGTTACGCGTGTCGCCGTGCTGGAGAAAGGTTACATCGGCTCGGGCAACGCGGGTCGCAATACCACCATCATCCGTTCCAACTATCTACTCGCCGAGAACACGCCCTTCTACGAGTGGTCTCTGAAGTTGTGGGAAGGTCTCGAACAAGATCTCAACTACAACGCCATGGTCAGTCAGCGCGGTGTGTTGAATCTGTACCACTCGGATGCGCAACGCGATGCTTTCATCCGCCGCGGTAACGCGATGCGCATCTGTGGCGTCGATGCCGAGCTACTCGATGTGCGGGCGGTACGGCGCATGGCGCCGTTTCTGGATTTCGATAACGCGCGGTTTCCGATCAAGGGAGGACTGCTGCAGAGACGCGGTGGCACTGCGCGTCATGACGCGGTGGTTTGGGGCTATGCGCGCGCAGCAAGCCGCCTGGGCGTCGACATCATTCAGAACTGCGAGGTAACGGGCTTCATTTGTGAGGCGGGGCGGGTAACCGGCGTGCAGACCACGCGAGGTGAGATCCGCGCGGCCAAAGTGGGCATGGCGGTCGCCGGCAACACGTCGCGACTGGCGAATATGATCGGCTTGCGGTTGCCGATCGAAAGCCATGTGTTGCAGGCATTCGTGTCCGAAGCGATCAAACCGCTGATCCCCGGCGTCATCACCTTCGGCGCCGGGCACTTCTATATCAGCCAGTCCGACAAAGGCGGCCTGGTGTTCGGCGGCGATCTCGACGGATACAACTCCTACGCACAGCGCGGCAACCTGCCGGCAGTCGAGCATGTCTGCGAAGAAGGCATGGCGCTGATGCCGATGATCGGGAGGGTGCGCCTGCTGCGTTCCTGGGGCGGCATCATGGATATGTCCATGGACGGTTCGCCCATCATCGATCGCACGCCGATGCCCGGCCTGTATCTCAATGGGGGCTGGTGTTATGGCGGCTTCAAGGCGACGCCGGCTTCGGGCTGGTGCTTTGCGCATCTGCTGGCCAGCGAGCAACCGCACCCGTTGGCACGGGGCTATCGCCTCGATCGCTTCGCCACCGGCCACGTCATTGACGAAAAAGGCCAAGGCGCACAGCCGAACCTTCACTAGACCAACCCATCATCAAGCTCAGCATGCGCATTCCCTGTCCATTCTGCGGAGAGCGGGACTCCAGCGAGTTCACGGTGAGCGGCGACGCCAATGTCCGGCGCCCGGATGGCAACTTGCCCGAGGCTCGTTCGCAATTCTTCGACGCTGTTTACCTGCGCGACAACCCTGCAGGGAGACACACTGAGCTGTGGTATCACGGCGGCGGCTGCCGCAGTTGGCTGCGCGTGAATCGCGATACGCGCTCGCATGAAGTCTTCACCGTGACTCTAGCCAGCGAGGTTGCCCGCTGATGACCTCTGCGCCTGTTCGCGACGCCAAGCAGCCCAACCGCCTGAGCAGCGGAGGGCTCATCAACCGTAGCCGGGTCCTGAACTTTCAGTTCGACGGCGAGAACTACGCCGGCTGTGCCGGGGATACGCTTGCTTCCGCGCTGCTCGCATCGGGAGTCCGCCTGGTCGGCCGCTCCTTTAAATATCATCGCCCACGCGGCATTTTCACAGCGGGGTCAGAAGAACCCAATGCGTTGGTCGAGCTACGTACGGGTGCCCGACGCGAGCCCAACAGCAAAGCCACCACCATCGAGCTATTCGAGGGCCTGCAGGCGCGCAGTCAGAATCGCTGGCCTTCACTTCGCTTCGATGTCGGCGCGATCAACTCGTTGCTGTCTCCACTTTTTGTCGCTGGCTTCTATTACAAGACCTTCATGTGGCCGAGGGCGTTCTGGGAGAAGCTCTACGAACCTGCGATCCGGCGCGCTGCCGGCCTTGGCAAGGCCAGTATCGAGCCCGATCCCGACCGCTACGAAAAGGCTCATGCCTTCTGCGATCTGCTCGTCATAGGCGCAGGCCCCGCAGGGTTGGCTGCGGCTTTGACCGCGGGGCGAGCGGGGGCGCGCGTCATCCTCTGCGATGAAGATTTCGTGCTGGGCGGGCGACTGAATAGCGACCGTCGCGAGATCGATGGCACGAATGGCTCGCTCTGGGCGCGGCAGGTGGAAGCAGAGTTGCGGGCTCTGCCCGAAGTGCGTGTTTTGAACCGTACGAGCGTCTTCGGAGTCTTCGACGGCGGAACCTACGGAGCATTGGAACGCGTGGCGGACCACCTGCCAGTGCCGCTGGCGCATCTTCCAAGGCAAAGGCTCTGGAAGATCGTTGCGAAACATTCCGTACTCGCGGCCGGTGCCATCGAGCGCCCGATCGTTTTCGGTGGCAACGATCGTCCGGGAGTGATGATGGGCTCGGCAGTGCGCACCTACGTCAATCGTTTCGGCGTCGCTCCGGGGCGCCAGGTCGTGATCTTCACGGCGACCGATGACGGATGGAACACGGCCTTCGATATGGAGGCCGCCGGCGTGCAGGTGCGAGCCGTGGTAGATGCGCGCAAGAATGTCACGTCGAGCGTGCTCACCGAGGCAAACAAACGGCTGCGCGCCGAGTTGTTTCTTGGCTCGACGGTCATCGATACGCAAGGCATGCACGGCTTGCGCAAGATCACCATTCGCCATGCTACGGGGCAATTGGTCCGTCTCGAGTGCGACCTGCTGGCGGTTTCGGGCGGCTGGAATCCCACGCTTGCGCTATCGACCCACCTCGGAGGGCGCCCTCGTTGGTCTGATGATATCGCTGCCTTCGTGCCGGGTACGTTGCCCCGCGAGATGAGAGTGGTCGGTGCAGCGCGCGGCTCATGGCGGTTGGCAGACGCTCTCACCGAGGGAATTGCCGCCGGTACCGAGGCCGCTCGCTCCTCGGGGTATCGCGTTTCAGCGATCCCCAGCCCAAGGACGGACGATGAGGGTACGGCGGCGGCTGCGTTCTGGCACGTGGCCGATTCAAAGGGCAAAGCGTTCGTCGATCTGCAGCATGATGTGACCGCGCCGGATATTGCACTCGCCACTCGCGAAGGATATCGCTCGGTCGAGCTGCTCAAGCGATATACGACGCTCGGTATGGCGACCGATCAAGGCAAGACGTCGAACGTCAATGGCCTCGCCATTCTGGCTTCGCTGACGGAGCGCGCCATCCCCGATGTAGGCACGACGGTGTTCCGGCCTCCCTACACGCCGGTTGCAATTGCCGCGTTTGTGGGGCACCACCGCGGCAAGCACTTCAGACCGACGCGGTTGACGTCCGGCCACGCCTGGGCGCAAGAGCGCGGCGCCACATTCGTCGAAGCAGGTCAGTGGCTGCGTGCGCAATGGTTTGCTCAGCCTGGAGAGACCGATTGGCTTCAATCGGTCACGCGTGAGGTCAAAGCGGTTCGTTCCAGTGTGGGCGTGTGCGATGTGTCCACGCTCGGCAAGATCGATGTTCAAGGCGCGGATGCGGGCATCGTTCTCGACCGCCTCTATGCGAATACGTTTTCGACGCTTCCTGTCGGCAAGGTTCGCTACGGCCTCATGCTGCGCGAGGACGGGATCGTCTTCGACGATGGCACGGCCGCGCGCCTGGCGGAAGGGCACTATGTCGTTTCCACGACGACGGCGAACGCGGCAAAGGTCATGCAGCATATGGAACATGCGCGCCAGGTGCTCTGGCCGGAGCTCGATGTGCAGATCGTTTCCGTCACCGAGCAGTGGGCGCAGTATGCCATCGCGGGGCCCAACTCCCGGCGCTTACTCCAGCGTCTGCTCGGAGATTCGCTCGACGTCTCCAACACCGCGTTTCCATATCTTGCTTGCGCAGAGCTGTCCTGGCGCGGCATTCCCTGTCGGCTCTTTCGGATTTCCTTCTCGGGCGAGCTTGCATATGAGCTTGCGGTTCCAGCGCGGTATGGAGATGCGACGATTCGCGCCATCCTGGCCGCTGGGGCGGAATGGGATGTCGTGCCGTATGGGACCGAGGCGCTTGCGGTCATGCGTATCGAGAAAGGGCACGTGGCGGGCAACGAGCTGAATGGCCAGACCACTGCGACCGATCTCGGTCTCGGGCGCATGGTGTCGGGCAAGAAAGATCACATCGGCGGTGTGCTTGCCCGGCGCGAGGGACTGACGAGTCCGCAACGACCGTCGCTCGTGGGCGTCAAGCCAGTCGATCGCTCGGCGCGATTGCACGGTGGCGCTCATTTCTTCAGCAAGGGTGCGGCGATCGATCCGCAGAACGACCGGGGCTATCTCACGTCGGTGGCGATGTCGCCGACGCTCGGGCACTGGATCGGGCTTGGCTTCTTGAGCGGCGGCGCCCAGTGCTGGGGGGAGCATGTGCGAGCTTACGATCCGGTGCGAGGCATCGATCTGATCCTCGAGGTCTGCTCGCCCGTCTTCTTCGATCCCCAAGGACTGCGTTTGAACAATTGAGCACAGACATGTTGGAAATCACCAGACCTCTCGTTCCCATTTCTCCATTTGCCGGACTGCCGAAGGTGCGCACTCCTGGAGGAGGCGTAAGCGTCAGTACATACGACAACCTTGGCATTGCCAGTGTGCTGGCGAAGAAGAACAAGGAAACGGAGCTTGCCGAGCGCGTACAGCAGCGTTACGGCATCCGCCTGCCGCAAACTCCCGCGTACAGCGATGCTCGCGGAATCGCGTTCATCGCTACGGGGCCTCGGTGTTGGCTGGCCACGGCCGAGGCGGGCGGCTATGCGTTTTCAACCTCTTTGCGACATGCGGCTGGTGATCTTGCATCGATCTCGGACCAGAGCGACGGGTACGTCGTGCTTCGCCTGGCGGGGGCCAAGGTGCGCGAAACGCTCTCGAAGCTCGTTCCGATCGACGTTCATCCGCGCGCATTCCCTGTCGGGATGGCGGTTGTCACAGTCGCTGCGCACATTGGCGTAACGATGTGGCGGGTTGCGGATGAGGTGGGTGCTACCTCTGCGTTCGAGCTTGCGCTCTATCGAAGCATGGTCGGAAGTTTCTGGCACGTCTTGTGGGAGAGCGCCGCGGAGTTCGGCGTGGAATTGACCAACATGGAATCGACCAACATGGAATCGACACATACAACCGGTTGGCGCTCGGCCGCTCGGAGGGCGTCCACATGAGCACGCGCTCTACACGTCACATTCTGACCCTCTCGTGTCCTGACCAGGTCGGTATTGTCGCGGCTGTCACGCAGGCATTGGCGGCGCATGGCGGACTCATTGTCGATGCACAGCACTACCGGGAGCCCATCTCCAACAGCTCGTTGCTCCGCCTCGAATTCTCTCCAGGCGCCGAGCACGGCCTCGACATGGACGCCCTGCGGCGCGAATTCGCCGTCGTCGCCGGCCGTTTGGGGATGACCTGGGAGATCACGGATACCAGGATACCCATGCGTGTCCTGGTGGCCGTTTCCAAGCAGGGCCACTGCCTCAACAGCCTGCTGCATCGATGGGCGTCAGGCACTCTGCCGATCGAGATCGTGGGCGTCGTGTCCAATCATGAAACGCAGCGGCGCCTGGTGGAGTGGCACGGCTTGCCGTTTCACTATCTGCCGATCGAAGGCGGGCGCAAGGAGGATCAGGAGGAAAAACTGCTGGGGCTGTTCTCGGAGTTGAAGGCGGACCTGTTGGTACTTGCGCGCTACATGCAGATACTCACCGAACGTGCCTGCCGGAAGCTGGCGGGCCGCGCCATCAATATTCATCACTCGTTCCTGCCCGGCTTCAAGGGGGCAAAGCCCTACCATCAGGCGCACGAGCGCGGGGTGAAGCTCATCGGCGCCACCGCTCACTACGTGACCGGGGACTTGGACGAGGGACCGATCATCGAGCAGGCCGTCGAGCGCGTAGACCACAACATGGGTGTCGAGCAGCTGACCACGCTCGGCAACGAGATCGAGGCCGTAGTTCTGAATCGCGCTGTGCAGTGGCATGCGGAGCGTCGAGTGTTCGCATTCGGCAATCGAACCGTTGTACTTCGGTAGGTGCGAGCGCGTTCCCGCTTCAAGAGACGAGAGCGCGCCGGCTGCTCGCAGTGAGCCTCGGCGTAGCTGCCGACATGCAGCTACGCCGGGCGAGTGAGGCTAGTTACAGCCGATATTCCAGGCCGACCAGGAAGGTCCGTCCGCGCAAGTCATATTGAGTGAAGTCGTACGGTGCGCGAATGCCCGGGAACGACGCGTCGTATGGCGGTTTCTCGTTGAACAGGTTTTCGACTTTCGTATAGAGCGTCAGGTTCTCGATACCCGCCCAACCCAAGTACGCGTCGAACTGCTCGTACGAGTCGACCCGCGACTGCACGGCAGAGGCGGCAGTGCTGGCCTTCTGATCATAACCACCGGTGTGATACCACGTGAGCGCGGTCCGGAAGGCGGCGATCTGCCAGTCGAGCTGGGTCGTTGCCTTGTTCGCAGGCAGCGAGAACGACGTACCCAGGTTGGTGCCGGCGTAGTCGAGCCATAGGAAATGTTCGTGCTCGTCGAGTTTTCGGAAAGCGACGGCGCACGGAAGCCGCGCGATGCGGCGGCACGCAGGCCCAGTACATCGAATGGTTGCCAACGCAAGCTGGCCTTCGGCGAGAAGGCACTACCGAAGTCGCTGTAGTCGTCGCCGCGTCCTGCGAGTTGCAGCTCGAGCGTCGAAGTCAGCGGGACATTCACCTCGGCATATACCGCAGCCACGCGGCGATCGCCGTCTACTGCCGCAATCGCGGGACGGATCTGCAAGCCGGCATCGATCTGCCACGGGTTGCGCGATACCAGTTCCTCCTCACGCCATTCCACACCGGCCGCAAAGCCCACCGGTCGACCCCACGAGGGATGCTCGAAATCCTCGCGGGGACGGCTGCTCGATCCCCGGCTCGGAAGCATCATTGCCGCGTGGCGATCAGTCCTTGAGCTCCGGGGGCACCTTGCCTCCGTGCGTTGCGAGTTGCGACATCACTTGTTTGTGCAGCCAGATATTCATGGCTGCCGAATCGCTGGTGTCTCCCTTGTAGCCGAGCTCGCGCGCCAGCTCCTTGCGGTTCTCCAGGCTGGAGTCCAGTCCCACCAGTTTCATCAGATCGACGATCGAAGTGCGCCAGTTCAACTTCTGGCCCTGCTTGGCCGCCAGCTCTGTCAGGACAGCTTCGACGTCCACGCTAGCTGGTGCCGCGCTGGTGCTCGATGCAGCGGGTGGCGGCGCCGCTTCCGGGGCCGCTGTCGGCGTAGCCGACGGGGCAGGTTTCGCTGCGGGAGTGGTGGGAGGCGGAGAGGCTTTGGCTTGCGCGCCGAAAATCGCGTCTTTGATGCGTGAGAAAATGCTCATGGTGCTGCTCCCTGATGTGTGCTGCACAACCGCGACTTGTCTCGATCGATGCAACCAAACGACACAGGAGGCCGCTTGTTCCGCTGCCCGCGCTAGAGTCCGGCCGGTGTAGGTGGCCGCGGCGGCGTGCGGCAAATCGCTATGGCTCGATGTGTAACAGCGAACCGCCAGTCGAGAGGGCATCGTCCGGATAACGCTGCGCCAGCACGATAGTGATTACGCAGCCACCGATCGTAGCAAGCAGAATCGCGGCGGCGAGCCATACCACCGGCACGCGATGGAGTTTTGGAGATTGCGATTCACTCCGAGGCATCATCGCTTGCCCTGTGCATAGACCCACGCGGCGAGCAGGCGGGCCTGGTCCTCGCCGAGGCGTTCACGCCAACCGGGCATCACGCCGTGGCGGCCATCGCGCACACTGGTGGCGATGCTGGAGAAGTCGCCACCGTAGAGCCACACGCCATCAGTCAGATTCGGTGCGCCCAGGGCAGGATTGCCGCGTCCATCGATGCCATGACATCCAATGCATAGCGTCTCGAAGCGAGACTTGCCCGCCGCGATCCAATCCTCTGGCCCGGAGTATCCGGCGAGGCTCAACACGTACGCGGTCACTTCGTTGACGCCGTCGCGACCGAGCACGGCTCCCCACGCGGGCATGGTGCCCTGACGACCATCGAGAATGCTGGTTTGGATGGTTTCGCCGGAGCCGCCGTACAGCCAATCCGCATCCGTAAGATCTGGCGCGCCCAACTGTTGATTGCCTAGCGCCGCACGACCATGGCAACCGGCGCAGTTGTCCAGATACAAGCGTGACCCGAGTGCCACCGCGTCGGGCCGCGCTGCCAGCTCGGCAATGGAGAGCGAACGCAACGGACGCATGGCCGTTTCGAGTTTTGCATCGTTGACGGAAATCTCGCGCTGCAACTGTGCCGCGGACGTCCAGTCGAGCACTCCCTTGAAGCTGCCGAAGCCGGGGTAAAGAAGCAAGTAAACGAAGCCGGCGAGGAACATGCATGCGGAGAATGCGATCCACCAGCGAGGCAGATCGCGCACGCCTTCGCGCAGTACGCCGTGTGCCCACGTGTGGCCGGTCGTGCCATCGTTCAGCGTCGGGATGCGCACGCGCTGAGCCCATAGAAACAGGAACAACGTGATGCCGAGGTTCAGCACCACCAGGAATTTCACCCAGGTCGACCAGAACGCGCTCATCGCGTATGCCCCTTCGTTCCTGCCGGCGGGTCCGCATCGGCGAGAGGAATCCGTGCGAGGTCATGGAACACGTGCCTGTGCCGCGGACGCCAGGCCCAGAACCAGATCCCGATGAAGATCGCCATGAGGAGGAGGGTGACGATCCCGGAGAAATGTCCCCAGCCGCTGCTCATGGCGCGGCCGGCGCGCCTGGCGCCTGCGGTTTGTTGCGAACCCCGAGTCCCTGCAGGTACGCGACCAGTGCATCGAGCTCGGTCTTGTCCTCGAGCGCATCGGCGGCGGCAGCAATGTCCGCGTCTGTATATGGATCACCGAGGCGACGCAGGGTTTGCATGCGTCCCTGCACAGTTGTGACATCGACGGTACGCTCCGCCAGCCAGGCGTAGTTCGGCATGTTCGACTCCGGCACAACAGCGCGCGGAGCGGTCAGGTGCAACCGATGCCACTCGTCCGAATACTTTCCGCCGACCCGGGCGAGATCCGGTCCCGTACGCTTGGAGCCCCATTGAAACGGCCGGTCGTATGCCGACTCGCTGGCACTGGAATGCTCGCCATAGCGCTGTGTTTCGAAGCGCAGCGAGCGGATCATCTGCGAGTGGCACAAGTAACATCCTTCACGGACATAGATGTCTTTGCCCGCCAGGCGCAGGGCATCGTACGGCGGATATCCCGGCGGTGCCGCCGCGGCCGAGGCTTTGACGAACAGCGGCGTGATCTCGGCGAGACCGCCGAGCGAGACCATGATTGCGATCAGCACGCCGAGCAGGCCGGCATGCTTTTCGATCGCTTCGAAATGTTTGTAACGCAGTGCCATCGCTTTACCCATGCGCCGGCAGCGGTGCCGGCAAGGGAACGGGAATCGGCTTGATCAAGGCCGCTCGCGCGTCCGCGGCCGTGTGCCAGAGATTCCACGCCATGACCACCATGCCGCTGAGAACCAGCAGACCACCGAGCAGGCGAAGCACATAGAACGGCTTGATCGCGATCAGGCTCTCGAGAAAGCTGTACGCGAGCGAGCCGTCCGCATTGGTCGCCCGCCACATCAGACCTTCCGTCAGGCCGGCGGCCCACATCGCGATCACATAAAGAAGCAGACCGATGGTGTGCAACCAGAAATGCAGTTCCATCGCCTGGTGCGAGTGCATGGACGGCTGCGCCAGTGCGCGCGGTGCCATGGCGTACAACGAGCCTATCGTGATCATCGCGACCCAGCCGATCGAGCCGGAATGCACGTGCGCGATGGTCCAATCGGTGTAGTGAGACAGCGAGTTGGCCGACTTGATCGCCAGCATCGAGCCTTCAAAGGTGGACGCCGCGTAGAACACCAGCGCAACCACCATGAACTTGACCGCGGGATCCGAGCGCAGCTTGTCCCAGGACCCGTTGAACGTCATGAGGCCGTTGGCGGCGGAGCCCAGGCTCGGCATCAACAGCACCAGCGAAAACGCCATGCCGACCGACTGCACCCAATCCGGCAGCGCGCTGTACATCAAATGGTGCGCGCCGGCCCACATGTACACCGAGATCAGCGCCCAGAAATTGACGATGGAGAAGCGGTAGCTCCACAAGGGTTGCTGGGCCTGTCGCGGCACGAAGTAGTACATCATTCCCAGGAACCCGGCCGTGAGGAAGAACGCAACCGCATTGTGGCCGTACCACCATTGCACCATGGCGTCGACCACGCCCGAGTAGATCGGATAGGACTTCAGCAGCGAGGCCGGCAGCGCGAGGTTGTTGACGATATGCAGCAGGCCCACCGCGAGGATGAACGCGGCGTAGTACCAGTTCGCCACATAGATGTGCTTGATGCGTCGCCGGCGCAGCGTGGCGAAGAACACGATGCCGAAACAGATCCAGACGACGGCGATGAGAATGTCGATGAACCATTCCGGCTCGGCGTACTCCTTCGCCTGGGTCACGCCGAAGGGCATCGTGGCCATGGCGAGCACGACGGCCAACTGCCAGCCCCAGAAAGTGAAGGTGGCCAGGCGGCCCAGTGCGAGGCGCGTGTGCCCCGAGCGCTGCACGATGTAATAGCAGGTGCCCATCAGGGCGGAACCGCCGAACGCGAAGATCACCCCGAAGGTGTGGTTGGCGCGAATGCGGCTGAACGTCAGCCAGGGAGTATCGAGATTGAGCGCGGGCCAGGCCAGCTGCGCGGCGATGAACACGCCGATGGACATGCCCACCACGCCCCAGACCGCGGCGGCCAGCAGAAACAGGCGCACGACATCATCATTGTAGGTTTCGATTCTAGGCATCGGCTTTCGAGGACGCGGAATGCGCGGAACTCTGACATTCGCGGGTGGTCTGTCGCCTTGACATAGGTCAAGCGCGGCGGTTCCTCGATGTGATAGGGCGCGCCGAGCCTGGAACGCGCGCTCATCCGCCGATGCTGCGGACTCTCTGGCCGAAGGCGCGTGGCCTCAACGCACGCAGTCGACGATCGACGTGCGATGTTTGATCGTTTTCACGCAGACCGTGGTGACGATTCGCTGCACTCCAGGCAGACGAGAGATTTCGGTACGTAGCAGGACGTCCAGGTCGGCGATGCCTGGCACCAGAACCTGAATCAGATAGTCGCCGTCGCCAGCCGTGGCGAAACACTGGACCACCGAAGGGTGGCGATTGATGGCCGCCTCGAACTCGACGTGCTTCGCCGAGTCGATGGTGACCTGCACGAACGCGTGAATCTGCAAGCCCAATGCCGCTGGATCGATCTCCGCGCGGTATCCCTTGATGACGCCGAGCTTCTCGAGCTCCTGCACTCGCGACCAGCAGGGGGTCTTCGACAAGCCGACCTTCTCGCCCAGCTCAGCGAAAGAGAGGCGAGCGTCATTCTCCAAGGCGCGCAGCAGGGCGGTTTCGGTTTTGCTTAGCATGTTCGCGTGTAGCTCTGCAGGGCTGCCGAAATCGCCGCGATGGCAGGGCTTCGACGCTGGGCCCGCGATGACAAGATGAGGCGGGAATCTACCTGCGAGCGGATTGCGCGCGCAAGGCGGTCGAACTATAATTTGAATCCTGAATCAATTCTGCGATAAGCGTGTTCGCTGCAAAAGGACCGCTATATCATAGGCATTTTAGGGTTGAAATGGACCGGTGGGTGGCGCGGGTCGCGTCGTTGCACAATGCGTTGCCAGCCAGACTGTCGGCTTGGCCTCACAGCGGCGTCAGTGAGCGGATGCGCCGGGACAGGTACTCGAAATAGCGATCGATGTAGTTGATGTCGTTCTGCGTGTCCAGCACGAACGGATTCATGATGGTATGACGCAGGACCAGCAGCGGCGTGGCCGCGAGGTCGGAGGGCTTCGCCAGATGCAAGGCATCGAGGGCGCGCTGCAAGGTCTCCGGGCGCAGCCGGTCCAGGCGCAGGGTCGTGGTCGAACCGAAGAACTCTCGGGTTTGTAATGGTGCGTGCGGATCGATATGCAACTCATCATAGATACGGCGCACGAAGGCGTTGGCCGTTTCGAGATCCGAACTGCCCGCGGGGTTGAGCGCGAGACAGACGAGGTTCGAGTCGGGCATGAACGGCAAACAGGCATGGACTCGATCGGCGCATTCCACGATGAACTGCTGTGCCCGTTCCACGAACGCTTCGGCGCCGCGCAGCGACTGGGCAGGCAATCGCCCGAAGTGGGCATGGTCGAGCGGTAGCACGCGGTGGGTGACATACACTGCCGCGGCCATGGCACCGGGTTTGGATCCTTCCGGAACATAGCGGCCGAGCTGGCGATAGCGGCGCATGTAGTCGGTCGAAGCCGCTTCCGTGAATACATAGTCGGCATCGCTCGCCAGCAACGACATCGGGCGATGGTCCCTGCAGACGAAGGCGCCCGCGCCATAAGAGATATAGCCGAGCTTGTGGGGATCGATGGTGATCGAGTCGGTGCGGCCGAGCGCGGCAATGGCGCCGTGCACTCGCGATGAAGGGAAGTGCTTGAAGTCGCCGGCGACGTCTTGTTGCGAACGCAGAGTGCCGTCGGGATTGCGGAACACCGTGGCGAGATAGCCGCCCCACGCCGCATCGACGTGGACCGAAAAGCCGCTGCCTGCCGCTGCATATCGATCACGAGCTGCGACTAGGCCGTCGATGGGATCTACACCACCGAATTCCGTCGTGCCGAGTATCGCAACCGCCGCCAGGACCGGTTCGCGTCGCGCGTGAGCGCGAGCCAGCGTTTCCTCCAATGCGCCCAGATCGAGATGCAGATCGTGCTGCGCGATCGTGACGTACTGGTCCACACCGAGCCCGACGAGCTTCATGGCTTTTGGCCAGGAGTAGTGCGCACTCGCGGGAGCCAGCAGCAACGGTGGTCGAAGCTGCGGGTGTCGTGTAAAGAAGGCGTGATGACCCAGCGTTTCGAGACGTTCGCGACTCAGCGCGAGCCGCCACGCGTGTTGGTCGCGCGTCGGCTGCTCCGCGAGCCATTGCTCCCATCGCCAAAGGAGCGAGCACACCGCGTCAGTCGACAGACCGAACGCCGTCCAGTCGTCGTCGGGCAACTCGAAGTCCGGAGGACGGATCGCACGCAGAGCGACGGGGAATGCTTTCATGGCCAGCGCCAGCCGCAACGCTTGAACGTTGGCGAGCGTGCCGCCGGAGGTCAGATGACCGAAGGCGCACGCAGGCTGCGCGATATCGTGCGGATAGCCAACCAGGCGCGCCAGTTGCAGACCGACCTGGATTTCGAGATCGACGGTGACCGGCGCGGCGTCGTCGTTCACGTTGTTGGGGTTGTACGGCAGCGTCAGGATCTGCGCGATCAGCCCCGGCAGCAGCAGGTCCGAAACCATGTGGCCGAGAAAGCGCGGGCTATGAAACGGCACGGAGCGCTTGAGCGCCGCCGACAGCGAATGCAACTCACGCCGCAGCCGGGCTTCGAAGGCCTGGAACTCCGGCTGCAGGGCGGCGGACGTGGGAATCGCCGGCGGATCCTCGGGGTGGAAGTTGCGGCGCCAGTACACGTGGTCGCGCAAAAACTCGACGACGAGTTTTTCGAGGATATTGTCATTCTCGGCGTACGGACCGAGAAAACACGGATAGAGAAGGGGATCGGCCACTGGTGCTCGCTTGCGTCCGTTGCTCGGACATTGCTGCAGAATTCTTGTCTGAATTACAGCTCGCAGGCGGCAGTGCAGCCTTGACCTAGGTCAACCGTGGCGTTCGGGTATGGAATCGCCAGATCCAGCACGATCGTGTCGGGCTTGCTGTTGCGATGGAGCCGATAGCTCGACTCCACGCTGGTGCTTCGCACGTCGCACACCCTCGCGTCATACCAGTCTGCGACAACCTTGCCCCGGACCTGGGAACCCCTCGGCGTGCATGACGTTGCAGAGCACACTCGTCGCGAAGGAAACAACTAGCCGGTCAGTGCCCGTTCGGCTGGATGACCACTTTCACGCATTCGTGTTGCTTGTCGCGGAACATGGCGAAGGCCTCGGGCACGTCGTCGATGCCGACACGGTGCGTGATGATGAACGAGGGATCGATCTCGCCGCTCTCGATGCGGGCAAGCAGCGGTTTCATGTAGTGCTGCACGTGGGTCTGGCCGGCTTTCACGGTCAACGCCTTGTTGACGACGGCGCCGAAGGGAATTTTATCGACCACTCCGCCGTACACGCCGGCAACTGACACGGTGCCGCCCTTGCGACAGGCCTGAATCGCCTGCCGTAGCACTCCTGGCCGATCCGTTTCCATGCGCAGCGCCTGCTTGGTTCGATCATAAGCGTGTTGCAGCCCGTGCATGTGTGCTTCCATGCCCACCGCGTCGATGCACGAATCCGGCCCGCGACCGCCGGTCATATCGCGCAACGTTTCGAGCACGTCGCTCTCGTCATAGTTGAGCGGCTCTGCGCCCGCCTGGCGCGCAAGTCGCAAACGTTCAGGGAACCGATCAATACCAATCACGCGCGTCGCTCCAAGCAGCTTGGCGCTCTGGATGGCGAACAGTCCTACCGGGCCACAGCCCCACACCGCGACAGTATCGCCTTCCTGAATGTTGCAGTTTTCGGCCGCCATGTAGCCCGTGGGCAGAATGTCACCCAGAAACAAGACCTGCTCGTCGTTGAGCGATTCCGGGATCTTCAGCGGACCCACGTCCGCGAACGGCACGCGCACATACTCCGCCTGGCCGCCAGCAAATCCACCCAGCAAGTGCGAGTAGCCGAAGATGCCGGCGGGAGAATATCCCCAGAATTTCTCGGCGAACCTGGCATTCGGGTTGGAGTTCTCGCACAGCGAGAACATCTCCCGTTCGCAGAAGAAACAATTGCCGCACGAGATGGGGAAGGGCACCACCACACGATCGCCGACCGCCAGATTGCTGACGGCTGAACCGACCTCGACCACTTCACCCATGAACTCGTGACCCAGGATGTCTCCACGCAGCATGCCCGGCACATAGCCATCGTAGAGGTGCACATCCGAGCCGCAGATCGCCGCACGAGTCACCTTCACAATAGCGTCGCGCGGGTTCAGGATGCGCGGCTCGGGAACGTGCTCGACGCCCACCTTGCCGATGCCTTGCCAACACACCGCTTTCATTCTGCCTCCTGGTGGACCGTGCGTGAGAGGTTCTGGCCGATGAAGCTGCGCGCACCGGTGGGTTGCCCGCGCGTCGTTGGTATTTCGCCGGTCTCGATCAACTGTTTGAACCGGCGCAGATCCTCCTTGATCACCACTTCGGGTGCCGCACCCAGCAGTTTGGTGATGCGAGCGCGAATTCCGCCGTTAAGTGCGCCCTGGACCGCTCCGTGAATCATCTCTACGCGCACCAACGTGCCTCGTCCGCCTGGTGCCGGGGAAAATCGAACACTGCCACGGTGATTCACTTGTGAACCGGGGCGGGTGCGCCACGAGATCAACTCGTTCGGACGATCGTCGATGATCTCCGATTCCCACTGCACGCGCGCACCGCCCGGTGCCACCGCAACCCAGCGCGATACACGCTCGTCCAGCACTTCGACCGACTGCAGGTGCTTCATGAAGCGGGGCAGGTTGTCGAGCTTGCGCCAGAATTCATACAACCGTTCCGGCGGCGCGTTGATGATCAGGCTGACCGTGACGGGTTGATCGTGCCGTGCCTGTCTTCTCGACTCCTCGACGTCGAGCTTGCTGGCATAGAGATCGACCGCCGTCACGCCCGCTACCGCGGTGGCGGCAGCGGCAATTCGATTGCGGTTGGCTCGCCGCGACCCGAGCGATGCCCCGAGCAGGGCAAGGTCCATCGCGTCGCCTACCACGCGCGCCATGGCAAACGCTGTGGGAGCACGACCCGAGAGCAAGCCAATACCGCTCGCGATTTCTCGCGCGCCACACAGGCGCATGGCAATTGGACGGTCACCGATACCGATGGCTCGTCCTACGGCTCTGGGCGCAAGCAATTGCGCGACGCCCAGGCCAAGGCTGAACCAGCCGAGCGAACGATTGATGGTTTCGCGATCCGCACGATCGCGCAGATTTCGAATGGATCGGGAAGCCGCCTGGGGCAGCTTCGACATGGCAGGTCCTGCGGCAATCGCCATGATGGCCTCCTACTCGTCGATCATGGTCGTGTCGCCCGCGGTCGTTCCCGCTGCCGACGAGGAGAACTCGCGAGACTCATCACTGCGCTGGCCACGCTCCTCACGATCTCGCCACGACGAACGGTTACGGGACGGACCCATCACGCGATTCTCATACCGGGTCATAGGCAAAGCCGCGCCTAGTAATGCACCGGCAGCGACGGCCAATGCGCCAAGGGCGATGGGCTGCTCACGCACCAATCGTGCCAGGTGCGAGCCCACTTCCGAGCTGACTTGCTGTGACTTCTCGTGCAGCTGATGCTGCAGATGTTGGGACTTTTCTCTCCAACGACTGGTTGACCCCGAGTGCGTCGAAGTGTCGCTGTACCCATGGCCTGCGGAGAAGTCGTCGAAGGAGGCCATGTCCTCATCGAGATGCGATCCGCCGTCCCAGCGCTGACGCCCCTGACCCGATGACGAGCGCGAGCTCGCCACTGCGGCCGTCAACCATATGACACCCGCGGCCGTCAGCAGCACCGGCATGGGATTGCGGCGAATCGTGTCGCCGGCCTCCCTGACGAAGTCCGAGCCGTGCTCTCGAAAGAACTCCATCGAGCGGTCCAACAACTTGTGCGGGGACAACTCGCGTTCGATTTCGTCCAGGGTGCGATCCATGTCGGCGCGCAGCTGATCGCCTTCGCGCTCCAGGTCGCTGGCGCCACCATAGGTGCCGCCGCGCTTCCAGGTTCCGCCTTTATCGGTGCTGGCGTTCATGAAGCTCTCCTCGCGACCACGGTCGCATCTTTCTGCAGGGATTCCTGAGTGCGGTCGAAACTGATGTGGGACCACTTGCGTTGGCCGGCCTTGAGCAGCGCCCAACCGATGACGAGCAGCACGACGCTAACGATCAGCGCCGCCAGCCATGGCTCTACGACTTCAGCTAGTGCCAGTACGAGTGCGGCGACCAGTGTGAGCCCGCCCGCCAGCAGTACACCGCCAGCGATGGTGAACGGGACCACGCTCATCTTTACGTCGCGAACGACGCCGCGGACTTCGGCTTTCGCGAGTGCAACTTCGTTGCGCGCGAGCGCTGTGGCGTCCTCCACGAGTCTGCTCAGCAGGGTGGCAATCGAAGTTGTTTCGCCGCCGTCAACCTGGTTCGAGGGCGTAGCCATGGCGTTACACTCCCGGAGCCGAGCCGGATGCGCCTTCGAACCGCTCGGATCGCTCGAGGCCGACTTCGGACGCAAAGGCCGACTGGGTGGTATCGGTACCGAGGCTCGCACGGTCGTCGTCAACGACTTCCGCTTTCATGAACCGCGCGATTGCGAGGCCCACGGCAGCACCGCCCAATAGGAACATTCCTGGATGCTCCGTCGCGAAGCGGCGCGCGTCCCGATATAGGTCCTCGATGTTGTCCTCACGCAATCGCGTGGCGAGCGCGCCTACGCCATCCGCTAGCTTGGATGCGTAGCTCGCGAGGGTGGGCTGCGATTGATCGAGTCTGGAGCCGGCAACGTCCAGAGCATCGGCGATATCCTCGATCTGATCGGCCGCGGCACGCTTGCCCTTGTCGATGCGTTGCTTGCTGTCGCGCTTTACGCGCTGCTTCAGGTCTGCCGCGCGATTGGCGGCGCGGGACGAGATGTTGTCGGTCGATTCGCTCATGGCTGACTCCGTTGCGGATACATCGAAAGGCGTTGCTCAAAACAACTTTGCGCCCGCCATAAGGTTCCAGCCGTACGCGGTCGCCAAACGAAACTTTCCTCGCGTGAGCTGCGCTCGCTGGATCATGATCGGCCTAATGCTCACCCCCCCAATGGCTCACCTCGATGATTGATCCTCACGGGCACATGCTCCGCTGCTCATGTATCGCCACGGCGGCGATACGGGCGTCGATACGGGCGTCGATATGTAAGCGATCCAGGCCCGTGTAACTTTTCTGCCGCCTTGGTATTTCTGCGCCACCGCAGTGCCGCTGGATCGGCATCCAGCTTCTTGTTTGTACGCTGTCGTGCAACGATCGCGGCGCCCAAGTCGTGCGGCACGCTTGTTGCTACTTTCCTCAACGGTATTCGTGCGCCCTGGCGCATCAGCAATGACGAGGTGCTGTCTCTTGTAAGCCGAGACTCACCGAAGGAGATCCTGTGAGTACGGCAATCAAGAAGCAAAACGGCGGCGAGGGCGCGAAGTCAGTAGTCCCACGTAGGCCGATCCTGGTGTGCGGCGGAGCGGGTTTTCTGGGTTCGCACCTCTGTGCCCGATTGCTTGCGGAGGGCGAGCCTGTCCTGTGCGTCGACAACTTCTGCACCAGCGATCCCGAATCGGTAGAGCACTTGCTGTCGCATCCGAATTTCGAGCTGATGCGCGGCGATGTCATGTCGCTGGACGAAGGGCAGTTCGGAGACGTGGCTGCAATCTTCAATCTCGCGTGTGCGGCGTCGCCGGTTCTCTATCAGCGCAATCCGCTCGACACCTTCTTCAGCAGCGTGCGTGGCGTGGATACGCTCTTGCGAGTCGCGCGTCGCTGCGGCGTGAAGCTGTTCCAGGCATCCACCAGCGAGATTTACGGACATCCGACCGTTCATCCGCAGTCGGAGCGGTACTGGGGGCACGTCAATACGGTTGGACCACGAGCCTGTTATGACGAAGGCAAGCGTTGCGCCGAGACTCTGTGCTTCATCTACAGGCAAGAGTTTGGGGTGGCCGCGCGCATCGCGCGCATCTTCAACACGTATGGTCCGGGAATGAGCCTCCAGGACGGCCGGGTCGTGATCAACTTCATCTCACAAGCGCTGTCGGATGCGCCGCTCACCGTGTATGGCGATGGCACTCAGACCCGCTCGTTCTGTTACGTCGATGATTTGATCGACGGCATCATGCGCATCATGGGGGCGCCGGAAGACTTTGGCGGACCAGTGAATATCGGCAATCCCGCGGAAATTCGCGTGCGGGAGCTGGCGGAACGCGTGATCAAGCTCACCGGCTCGCGTTCCAGGATTCAAATGCGGCCGTTGCCGGTGGATGACCCGCCGCGTCGACGGCCCGATATCTCACTGGCGATCAGTGCGCTCGACTGGCGGCCACGCACCGATCTCGATGCCGGGTTGATGATGACCATCCGGGATGTGCAGCGGCGGCTGCGACGCGGAGACATGTCACTACGGGGTACAAAGGAACTTTCCAGTGCCGCCACGCCATTAGCGGGAGTGAACGCGATCTAGCAGTGGCCCCGCGGCGTCAATCGACTTCCAACTATCGGAAGTCTCCGCCCATCACGGCATGCTCGATATTGTCGAGGGGCGATGCGCAGGCTTTGCGCGTCCTTGGAATGCGCGGTTCTCGGTGCGCGCCATCGTTCATTCGTTTCAAGGTGGCGCCGTTGACTCTCCGGAACATGGAGCCGTCGTGAGCATGAATCCCCTGGACTCGAATAGAAGGTTGCAGTACGAGCCGGCGCACGACGGGCTGGGTCTGGGAAAGAGTAGCGTCGCAGAGCTCGAGACGGAGCAGGATCAGAGCGAGAAGCAGGGGGGCGATACGCAGGTGGGCGGCTTGGGAAGCCTGGTAGGCGTCTGCCCACCGATGCGTGAGCTGTTTCAGCGAATTCGCCGAGTCGCGCCGACCGCAGTGAGCATATTGCTGACTGGCGAGAGCGGCACGGGCAAGGAATTGGTGGCCGAGACCATACATTCGCTGAGCGCCGGGCGAGATGAACCATTCGTTGCGGTGAACTGCGGCGCCATTCCAGCTACGCTGGTGGAAGCGGAGTTGTTTGGCTACGAGCGCGGCAGTTTCACAGGCGCGATCCGCGCGCAGGCGGGTTACTTCGAGCGCGCCGGTCGAGGTACGTTGTTTCTCGATGAAGCCGGCGAGATGCCGCTGGAGATGCAAGTGAAGTTGCTGCGGGCTTTGGAGTCGCGGCGCTTTACTCGCGTTGGCGGCGAGCGCGAGCTACCGCTACAGGCCAGAGTGATCGCCGCCACCAATCGCCCGTTGTCCGAGGCGCTTTCGGACAACAAGCTGCGAGCCGATCTGATGTACCGGCTGGCCGTGTTTCACCTGCATATCCCGCCATTGCGGCAGCGGGGCGAGGATATCTACCTGCTCGCTCGCAGCTTCCTGCAGAGGCTGAATGAAGCGGAAGGGCGAGAGAAGGCTTTGTCGGCCGACTCGCTGCGCTACCTGCGCCAGCATCATTGGCCGGGCAATGTGCGCGAGCTCTACAACACCGTGCAACGTGCTTTCATCCTTGCCGACCAGCAGCTCGATCTGCGCAGCGCTGCGGATTGCGGTCCGGATCTCGCCATGCCGGGCGCAGACGGGGATGCTGCCGTGACGTTCCGCGATGGCATGTCGCTGGCCGAAGTGGAGCAGGTGGTGATCATCGAGACCCTGCGCCGTTGCGACGACAACAAGACCAAGACCGCCGCCGTGCTGGGTATCAGCCTGAAAACGCTCTATAACCGCTTGAACCAATACCGCGCACTGGCGTAGCGCCGCTGCCGAGCTCGCTGCGCACCTCTTCGATGACACCAGCCCAGTCGCCGGGCCGGCGCTGGCGGAACAAGCGCATGGTGGGATACCAGGGCGAATCGTCGCGGCCGCTCATCCAGCGCCAGTCGGGGTCGTGATCCAGCAGCAGCCATACTGGCAGTCCCAGGGCGCCGGCGAGATGTGCGGTCATCGTATCGACCGTGATGACCAGATTCAGCAAGCGCAGGCGAACGGCCATCTCGGCGAGGTCACGGCACGCAATCGGTGCCGCTGGCAGCTCGCACGGCTCGGAAGGAAATTGCAGATTGAACCATCGGATGTCGGGTAGTGAGGCCAATGGCCGCAGCGTCTCCACGGGAATGGACCGTTGCGTGCGCCAGTCGCCAGAGCGCCAGCAGATGCCGATGCGCCGTGTCCGCAAGCTGCTGCAAGGCGGCGCCGATACATATATATAGGGCAGCGGACCCGGTAGGTCGCTGCTGTCGATGCGCAGGGCGTGCGGCAGTTCCATCAACTCCACGTCGACGTCGTAGTCCACATCCGGCTCGCCTTCATGCAGCGGCAGCAGATGGTCGATGCCGCGCACCGTTCGAAGCAGCGTCAGCAACTGCGGCTGGGCCCACAGAGTGATTTCGGCGGCACGCAATCTTGGTGTCGCGAGCAGCCGGACGAATTGCAGCGTGTCGCCGAGCCCGTGATAGCAGCGAACGAACAGCCGCCGTCCAGCTAGCGGTTCGCCACGCCAGATGAATTGCAGATGACGGGGCCAGCTGTCGCACAGCTCGCCCTTGCGCAGCCGCTGTTTCAGCACGCCGTCACTGATACGCCAGGCGGTCGGGAAATCTCCGCACCGCATGGCCTGCACCCATGCGTCCATGACACGCTACCATGCGAAGCAACGGCCAGGCCCGACTGCCGGCAAGTCGAGATGGTCGGCGAGAGTGGCGCCAATGTCGGCGAAGCTGGCGCGCCTGCCGATCTCGCCACGCGCGATCGAAGGTCCGAAGGCGAGCACCGGGATGCATTCGCGTGTGTGGTCCGAGCCGGGCCAGGTGGGGTCGCAGCCGTGATCGCCCGTAATGACGGCCAGATCCCCGGGGTGAAGCTGCAACAGGAACTCCGGCAGGCGGGCATCGAATTCCTCCAGCGCCGTGGCATATCCGCAGACATCGCGGCGATGACCATACAACGCGTCGAAATCGACCAGATTCACCAGCATCAAGCCACCATCGCCGAGGCGGGGCAGCGCTTCCAGGGCGTGATCGAAGACGTCGTGATTGTCACGCCCCTTCAGTTCCTTGCCGGTGGCCACGTGACAGAACAGGTCGCCGATCTTGCCGACCGAGACCACTTCGCGGCTTTGCTCCCAGGCGCGGCTGAGCAGGGTCGGGAAGGGCGGCGGCACGCCGTAGTCGCGTCGATTCGCCGTGCGCCGGTAACCTTCGGCAGTCGCTACGAAAGGTCGGGCGATCACGCGGCCTATGCGCAGTTCATCGAGCAATTCTCGCGCGATCTCGCAAACCTGATAGAGCCGTTGCAGGCCGAATGCCTGTTCGTGGGCGGCGATCTGAAAGACGCTGTCCGCCGAGGTGTAGCAAATCGGCTTGCCGGTGCGCACGTGTTCGTCACCCAGTTCCTCGATGATGCGGGTCCCCGAGGCATGCTTGTTGCCGAGAATGCCGTCGAGATGGGCGCGTTCACACAAGGCCTCGAGCAACGACTCGGGGAAGCTGCATTCGGTTCTGGAAAAATAGCCCCAGTCGAAGCGCACCGGGTTGCCGGCGATCTCCCAATGACCCGATTGCGAATCCTTGCCCGTCGAGACTTCCGCGGCGGCGCCGGCGCGGCCTTGGAGCCAATGCTCTGCGGCCAAATCCGGCGACACTTCTCCCGTTGCCGTCCGGCAGCATTCGCCGAGTCCGAGTGAAGCCATGTTGGGCACGCGCAGTGGTCCGTGTCTCACTCCGCTGCGATCGGCATCGCCAGCGGCGCAACGCTCCAAGATATGACCGAGCGTGTTCGATCCTTCATCGCCGAAGCTGGCGGCGTCTGGCGCGCCGCCAACGCCGAAGGAATCGAGCACGAGGATGAATGCGCGTGTCATGAGATTGCCACTCTGGATTCGAGGGTGGCCTCGTGGTGATGGAAGGAGATTTTGCCCGGCGCATAGCGCTCGATCATGCTAGCGCAGAACTCGGCGAATAGTTCCGGCTCGCGTGGCGCGCTGGTGTGATGAGGCAGGATGCCCATGTGTTCGGGCGTGAAGCAGAAGGTCACGGTGACGTCGAAGTCCTGCAGCGCTTGCATCTGACGGTCGAACCAGGCGAGCGCGTTCGGTTGAAAGCTGTCGGCCCAGGAGAGTCCGGTGCGCAAGTGCCGCACGCCCAGGCGCTTCAACCAGGCCACGCTCGGCTCGAGACGATGATCCTGATAATGAAACCACTGACAGAGGCCGAGCTCACGGGCGTAGTCGGCGAACTTTTCCAGCGCCAGCTTCGGCGTGCCATCCTCTCGCAACAGGCCCATGTCGAAGTGACGATAGTACGAGGAGCCTTCGGCCTCGCGATGACGCGTGGTCGCCGGCCAGGCTCTGGGCAGATCGTAGAGGCTGTACCAGTGAATGCGTGGCGTGCGGCCGATCAGCAATTCAGCGGTTCTCTCGACGCCCCATGCCTGCACTTCTTCCGCGCCGAAGCTGGATACGCCGACCTCGGTGACCCAGACTGGCAGATGAGTGACCGCGCGGATTTCTTCGATCTTGGCCGGCCACTCGTCAATGCGCCACAGATTCCAGTCGAGCGGGAAGCCGTGCACCGCCACCACGTCGACATGATCGAGCACGCCGCGCGCCTCGAGGTTGCTGATGAATCCTGGATCGATGGGCGAAATGCCGCCGAGCACGCGTGGTAGCGTGGCGTGCGCCGAGCGGATCGCTTCACCGGCAAGGCTGGCGAGGCGCGCGAACCGGCTCCAGTCCGGATCGACTTCGAGATCCCAATGCGACTTGTTATTGGGCTCGTTCCAGATCATCGCCGCTTCGATCATGAGCGCAGTTCCTCGGGGGCCGGATTCGGTTGAGAGTGTCGCGGCGGTGCCGGCGCTGCCGGTTCGTTCAGCATTCGCATGGCTGCGTGATAGCCCTGCAACGTGCCCACGTCCACGTAAGCTTCGCCGGCCTTGCAGCCGAAAGCTTCGCCGCCTCGTTCGAGGTAGGCATTCACCAGCGTGCCGAAGTACTCGTCGTTGCGTTCGGGGCGCAGCCACAACTCGTGCAGCTCGTGAAACACGCATGCCGGCATCTTGAATGCGCCCCAGATCCAGCGCGTGCCGGGATCGCGCTGCTTGACTTTGATCTGGGTGACATGCGTGCCGTCCTCGGCGAGCGCCACCGCATCGAACTGTTCGGGCCGCTCGACAGGGAACAGCACGAACGACAGACGATCGTCGGGCAGCGTGGCGAGCGCGTCTTCGGGAAACCAGATGGTGTCAGGCAAGCCGACCGCCACCGTGTCGTCCGGCGCGATCAGCGGCGCCGCACGAAATACCGCATCGCATAACCCAGCGGGACGGGGCTGCACCACGTACGCAAGCCCGGCACTGCCGAAGCTGGCACCGAAGTATTCGAGGATGTCTGACTTGCCGGCACCGATGACAAAGCAGATCTTGGCGGCGCCGCCCCGGATCATTCTTTCGAGCAGATATTCGCTGACGGCGCGCGGACGATGAACGTCGTCGAGCACCCGGGAGCCCACCGGCAGCAACTCCTTGGAGAAGGCCAGCGGCTGGATGCGGCTGCCTTGTCCGGCAGCGGGAACGATGCCCCACATGCTCATCGCCACATCCTGTCCCGGTCCCGGTCCCAGTCATGTTCATGTTCATGTCCATGTGCATGTGCATGTTCAATGCGGGTGCCCGCGGGTGTTGAGTGCGGCAGCGCTGTGGACGATCGTTCGAGACAGGAAATCAACTGAGCGGCGCGATGTCGGCTCGTGTGCTCATCGAGCGTGCGCTCTCGCGCAGCTCGACCGATGGACTGCAGCTGCGCGTCGCTCATGTCCATGGCAGCAAGCGTGTCGTTCGCGCCGCACGCAGTAAGAATCTGCTGTCCCGGCGAGTAGAACGAATCGAGACCACGCCATTGATCGGACAGCACGGCTGCGCCGCACGCGGCGGCTTCGAACAGGCGGCCCGACGGACACCATCCCATGCGAGCCATGGGCTCGCGGGTGACGTTGAGGGTCAGCCGGCTGGATGAAAGAAATGCGGCGTGCTCGGCGGGCGGCACGTGATGAACGAAATAAACATTCTCGCTCCAGGGAAAATGCTCGGGATATTGCGCGCCGCCAATCAGAAATTTGTCCGCGGGTCGCAGCCGTGCCGGTGATACGAACAACTCTTCGAGCGCCGTTTGCCGGTCGGCGGAATACGTTCCGAGCCACGACAGGTCGGCACGATAGTCAGCGATGGGTGGCACCGGCCGATGAGTGTCCGGGTCGGCGTGTCCGTACAAAGCTTCCACGTGCCGGGCCCCGAGAACGTCGCGAAGTTGCTCGAGCGCCGCACCGCCCGTGTAACTCAGCACGAGATCGAAATCGCGCAGACCTCTGGCGGGAATGTATGCCAGTTCTTTACCGGCCCGCAGGCGATCCAGCGTGATGGGGGTATCCAGATCGTAGAAGACAGCGCGAGGTCCAAGCGCATCGAGGATCTCGTCCGTGGCCGGAATCGCGTCGGCGCAGTATGAGGTCACCATCCCGCAATCGCAGTTCTCCAGCTCGCGCCGCACCCGGGAGCGGATCGATGACCAATCGCCATACAACACCAGCTCACAGTTGCGAAACGTGTCCGGCAGAGATGACCAGTCGCGCGTGTTGGCGTAATAGAGCACATCGCGTTCGAAGAAGATGAACTCGTGTCCCAGTGCCACCAGCGCTTTACCCAAGCCGCGCCACAACGTGGCATGGCCGTTGCCCCACGACGAGCTGATCGTCAGGCCGAAGATCGCAAGCCTCATGCCGCCACCCGCTGATTGATGCCCTCGATGCGCACGCCCCAGTCGCCGAGGCTCACCGTTGAGTACGAAGCAGGATCAATCGCCAGCCGACCATACCCATCGATGGGAGCGTCCAGCCAGTGCATGAGCACCGCGCGAATGACTTCCGCATGCGTCACGATGGCGATAACTCGTCCGGGAAAGTCTTCCCGCCAGCGGTTCAGCTGACGGAGCATTCGTGCTTGCACGTCGGCGATGCGTTCGCCGCTGGGCGTTGCCGCTGAGCTGCGGTGTTCGTTCCAGTAGCGCCAACCGGCATCCCCGGCAAGCTGCGCGAACGTTTGGCCCGACCATGGGCCGAAGTCGATCTCGTCGATCGCATCGGAGCTGACGACCTCACCGCCAGTCAGGGCGGCGATGGCCGCTGCTGTCTGCCGAGCTCGTCGCCGGGGGCTGGCCATGATCAGCAGATCGTCGCGGTGGCGCAGGGCGCTCGCTGTCGCTTCGGCCTGCCGCACACCTTGCGCGTCCAACGGCGCGTCGACTGTCCGTCCGAGCAGCATCTCATCCATGTGCTCGCACCTGGCGTGTCGTACCAGGATGAGCTCGTTGGTCATGATCCGTGTCCTGCGTCGACGCCGGCTGGCCGGCGATGAACTCCAGCGTGAGCTGCCGTGCGATGTGCTCGACGAACTGCTGGGGCGGCGACTTCATGAAATAACTCGAAGGTCCTTGCAAGGCGCCGCCAACGCCGCGGTCCAGCGCGAGCTGCGCGCAACGCACGGCGTCGATGACGACACCGGCGGAATTGGGCGAATCCCACACTTCCAGCTTGAGCTCGATGTTGAGCGGCGTGCCGCCGAACGCCGTGCCCTCCATGCGGATATAGGCCCACTTGCGATCGCTGAGCCATTCGACGTGATCGCTGGGGCCGATGTGGATGTGTCCGGGGGCGATGTCGACCTGGCTGGCGACCGAGCGCGTCTTGGACAGCTTCTTTGATTCCAATCGCTCGCGCTCCAGCATGTTCTTGAAATCGGCGTTGCCGCCGAAGTTCAGCTGGTAGGTGTTGTCGAGCCGCACGCCGCGATCGCGGAACAGATTGGCGAGCACCCGATGCACGATGGTGGCGCCGACCTGGCTCTTGATGTCGTCGCCCACTACGGGCAGGCCGGCCTGCTCGAAGCGCCGACGCCAGTCGGCATCGGAGGCGATGAATACCGGAATGCAATTGACGAATGCGCAGCCCGCTTCCAGGGCTCGCAACGCATACCACTCGGAGGCGTGTTGCGAGCCCACTGGAAGATACGAAACCAGTACCTGCGTGCCGGTGCGCCGCAAGGTCGAGACGATGTCCGCCTCGGGCGCGTTCGATTCGATCAGGTCGTGCTCCATGAAGCGGCCGATGCCGTCGAGCGTGCGTCCCCGTTCGACCGTGACGCCGAGCTTGGGCAGCTTGGTGAATACACGGGTGTTGTTCGGCGGCGCAAGCAAGGCGTCGGCGAGATCCTTGCCGACCTTGTGAGCGCTGATGTCGAAGGCCGATGTCACTTCGATGTCGCGGACGTGATAGCGGCCGACACGCGCATGCATGAGTCCGGGAATGTCCTCATCGTCGTGCGCCTCGCGATAGTAGTGGAGACCTTGCACGAAGGATGAGGCGCAGTTGCCGGCGCCGACGATTCCGACTCTTACCGTGGGTGCGCCCAATGTCGTCTCCTTCGCGATGCCGCCGCGCTAGATGCGCAATATGCGCAATACATGTATGCACGAAGCATGCACAGGTCGCGCCGCTGGCTCGAATCGGCCGATCAGGAGTGAGGCTGTGAAAATGGCATGTAGAAGGTGCGTGTCCCTGTAACTTTTTTGCCCGGTGTGTAGCTGCGGCCGTGGTTGAATCCACTTCGCCGGGGCAATGCACGCCAGTTTTCTGCATCTTCATCTACAGAGAAGCTGCGGCACGCTTGTTGCTACTTCACTCACGCAGCTCAAGGCGCAGCGTTCGAGCTGCGAGGAGATCGTAGTGAGCCCATCCTGGAATTCAGAACCTGCCAGTGCAACCAGTGACGGCATGCGATTGACCTCTGATGCAGTCGTGCTGGTCACTGGCGGTGCCGGATTCATCGGCTCGCATGTCGCTAACTCGCTTGCGGAAGGCGGTTGGCGCGTGCGTGTGATCGATTCGCTTGCGGAGCAGGTGCATGGTGCCGAACCGGGCTTTCCACAACATCTACATTCCGACGTCGAGCGCATTGAGGGCGACATCCGAAATCGCGATACGTTGCGTAGTGCGCTGGCGGGCGTGACGCACGTTTGTCATCTGGCTGCCGCGGTCGGCGTCGGCCAAAGCATGTACCAGATCAACCACTACGTCGATGTGAACAATCGTGGGACCGCACTATTGCTCGAGGCGCTGATCGAGCAGCCCGTGCAAAAGCTGGTGGTCGCTTCCAGTATGAGCGTGTACGGCGAGGGACTGTACTGCTGCCACGGTGTCAGCGGCAATTTCCCAACCTGGGAGCCGCCCTTGCGCTCACGCGAGCAATTGCGCCGTGGCGAGTGGGAGCTGCGCTCGACGGGCGGCATCCTCGAACCGCTGCCGACACCGGAGACCAAGCAAGTGTCTCCCGCGTCGGTATATGCATTGACCAAGTACGATCAGGAGCAGCTCTGCCTGATGTTTGGCGCCGCCTATGACGTGCCGACGGTGGCGTTGCGCTTCTTCAACGCCTACGGCCCCTACCAGGCGTTGTCCAATCCCTACACGGGCGTGCTTGCGATCTTCGCGTCGCGTTGTCTCAACGGCAATCCTCCGCTGATTTTCGAAGATGGCAGGCAGTGCCGCGATTTCGTCAGCGTTCACGATATCGCGCAGGCGTGCCGATTGGCATTGGCGAGTAGCAGTTGCGGAGAAGTGTTCAATGTCGGGTCTGGCGAGTCGCGGTCGGTGCTCGATGTAGCGAACAGCGTGATCGATGTGCTGCAGGCCGGCGTCGAACCGCAGGTGACGGGAAAGTGTCGCTGGGGGGACATCCGGCACTGCTACGCCGATATCGACAAGGCACGCCAGCTGCTCGGCTATCGGCCTCGAGTGAGCTTCGAGGACGGCCTGCGAGAGCTGGCCGAATGGTTGTCGCGCGCTCCAGCGCTGGATCAGTTCATGATCGCGAATGCCGAGCTCGAGCGCAGGGGATTGACGCTGTGAGCGCGTCGGCCTCAGGCGCAGGTTGCGCTGTTCTGATCACCGGCGGGGCGGGATTCGTAGGCACCAATCTCGCGGCACGGCTGATGGAGCGGGGCGAACGAGTGCGAATTTTCGACTCCCTGGATCGCGCGGGCAGCGAAAAGAATCTCGCCTGGCTGAGCGAACGCTACGGCGAGCAGATGCGCTTCATTCACGGCGACGTAAGGAACGCGAGCGCGCTGGATGCGGCGTTACACGGGATCGAACACGTGGTTCATCTGGCTGCGCAAGTGGCAGTCACCAGCAGCCTGACCAGCCCGGCCTTTGATTTCGACGTCAACGCGTTCGGCACGCTCAACCTGCTGGAGGCGCTACGCCGTTGCCCGCAAGCGCCGAGCTTGTTGTTCACTTCAACCAACAAGGTTTACGGCACGCTCGACGATCTGGTGCTGGAAGCGCACGCGACTCGCTACATGCCGGTTGATCGGCACACGCAGCTGCGCGGTATCAATGAGGGGCGGCACCTGGATTTTCATAGCCCGTATGGTTGTTCCAAGGGCGCGGCCGACCAGTATGTGCTCGACTACTCGCGCGGCTACGGCCTGCGGACGGCAGTGTTTCGCATGAGCTGCATCTATGGTCCCCATCAGTTCGGCAACGAAGACCAGGGATGGGTCGCACACATGGCGCGCAATGCGCTGGGTGGCGAGCCGATCACCATCTATGGCGACGGCATGCAGGTGCGGGACGTGTTGTTCGTCGACGATCTGCTGGATGCCTTCGACTGCGCACGCCGGGCCATGCCTGCACTGAGCGGGCAAGCATTCAACATAGGCGGCGGTCCGACGAACACCACCAGCGTGGTCGAGTTGATCGGGCGGCTGGAGACGCAGCTGAATCATCCCATCGATGTGTCCTACGGAGCATGGCGCATAGGCGATCAACGTTATTACGTTTCCGATACGAGCCGCTTCGAAGCGGCCACGGGCTGGCATCCGCGTGTATCAGTGGACGAGGGAACCGCCAATCTGTGCGAGTGGCTGAGAGCGTCGGCGCTACTCGCATTGCGGCCGACTGAGCCGACGACAGCAGCGATGCAGTTTTCGGGAGCGACCAGATGAGCGCCGGGCACACGCAGCGGGCGGCGACACTGGTCCGTCCGATGACCAGCCATGTTCAAGAAGTGGCATTGTCCAAGCCCGGTCAGAACGAAGTGCGAGTGCGGCTGCAAGGCTGCGGCGTGTGTGCATCCAATATTCCGGTGTGGGAGGGCCGTCAATGGTTCAACTATCCGCTGGAAGCGGGGTCGCCCGGTCACGAAGGCTGGGGGCTGGTGGATGCCGTCGGTGCTGGCGTCGACGATATTGACGTCGGACAGCGTGTCGCGCTCATGTCGGGGCACGCATATGCCGAGTACGACGTAGCTTCGCGCGACTGTGTCGTACCGTTACCCCAGGAGCTGGACGACGAGCCATTTCCGGGCGAGCCGCTCGGCTGCGCGATGAACATTTTCGAGCGCAGTGAGATCCGCTCGGGTCAACGAGTCGCTGTCGTCGGTGCGGGCTTTCTTGGGTTGCTCCTCACCCAGCTCGCCGCCGACGCCGGCGCTGAGGTCCTGGTGTTGTCGCACCGGCCGTTCGCACTGCAGCTCGCACAGGCAATGGACGCGGATGAAATATTGCTTACCACCGATGATAGCGGCGACGCGGAACGCGCCATCAGGATTGCCGATGGCATCGGGTTCGACCGCGTGATCGAAGTCGGCGGGACGCAGCGCTCTCTGGATTTGTCGAGCGAGATCTGCGCCGAGCGGGCACGCCTGATCATCGCGGGATATCACCAGGATGGACCGCGCCAGGTCAACATGCAGCAGTGGAACTGGCGCGGCCTGGATGTGGTGAACGCGCACGAACGCGCCACGGATCGCTATGTGAGCGGCGTCAACAAAGCCATTCAGGCGGCGCTGGCAGGGCGGCTCGATCCTTTTCCTTTACTGACGCATACGGTGACGCTGCAATCGATGGACCAGGGCTTCAAGCTCATGCGCGAGCGGCCCGACGGCTTCGTCAAAGCGCTGCTGATCAACGAGGTGAACGCGTGAGCGCCCAGATTCAGACGGAGCTCGATCCGAAGCCCGTCATCAGGCTTGCGTCCTCGCGGGTCGTGCATCGAGTACTGCGTCGTCCGCGCGTCGGGTTCGTGGGCCTGGGATGGATCGGAAGAAAACGCCTGGATGCGCTCGCGGACGAGATCGAGGTGGCCGCGTTGGTCGACAACGATACGCATCGCCTGAATGCGGCATCGACGTCATATCCAGACGCTATTGCCACTAAAGATCTCGATCGCATGTTGGGCGAGGATCTGGATGGCGTGGTGATCGCCACGCCCAATGGTCTGCATGCGGCGCAAGCTGTTGCCTGCCTGGAACGCGGCCTTGCTGTGTTCTGCCAGAAGCCGCTTGCCACGACGCTTCGCGATGTAGGCAGGATCATCGATAGCGCGCAACGCAGCGATCGCTTGCTGGGAGTCGACTTTTGCTACCGCCATGTCGACGGCATGGATGAGCTGCGTCGCCGTGTGCTCAGTGGCGCCATCGGTCAGATCGTCAGCATCGATCTGACGTTTCATAACGCTTATGGTCCGGATAAAGCCTGGTGCCAGAACCGGACGCTCGCGGGCGGAGGTTGCATGATGGATCTGGGCGTGCACCTGCTTGATCTCGCGCTATGGCTGCAAGGCATGCCATGCATGGAGCGAGTCCGTAGCCGCATATTCGCGCAGGGTGCGCCGGTTTGCGGCGATGCTATGGAGGATCTGGCGTATGCGGAGTTCATTCAGGCCAACGGTGCCATGGTGCGGCTGGCGTGCTCGTGGCATGCGCACATCGGTCAACCTGCAATGATCCAGGTCGCATTGAGCGGAACGCGTGGCGGCGCGCTGTGGAACAACGTCGCTGGTTCCTTCTATGACTTCGAGTTGCGAATGTTTCGAGGCACCGAGTGCGAGCGGCTTGGGTCGCATCCCGATGATTGGGGGCCACGCGCGTTGCGACAATGGTTGTGCCAATTGCAGATCGACGCGGGCTTCGATGCGGCAGCCGAGGATTACCTTCGCAGCGCTGCGCTGATCGAAGAGGTGTATCGGGCATGAAAGTGCTCATGACGGCCGATGCGGTGGGCGGCGTCTGGAGCTACGCGATGACGCTGTGCGCGTCGCTGCAGTCGCATGGAGTCGATGTAACGCTCGCGACGCTCGGGCCACGTCCTACTGCGGAGCAAGCGCGGACCGCGGCGGCATTGAACAACGTGCGACTGTTCGAATCCGACTATCGACTGGAGTGGATGCCTGAAGGCTGGAAGGATCAGGACGCAGCCGGACAATGGCTGCTGCAGCTGGCGGACGCCGAAGCTGCCGATGTGGTGCATGTGAATGGATATTCCCTGGCAGCGCTACGCTGGCGCAGACCGACAGTCTGCGTTGCTCACTCGTGCGTGTCGTCCTGGTGGAGAGCAGTGCACGGCGTTGCTCCATCCATCAAGTGGCAAGCTTATCGCTGCGGCGTCGTGGCTGGATTGAACAGCGCTGACCAGGTCGTTGCGCCAACGCAGGCATTTCTGGCCGAGTTGAAAGGCTGCTATCAGGGAGGCTGGCAGGGTAGCTGGTCGGCGCGCGTCATCTACAACGGTATGGCCTCCGACAATGATGCCGCCGATACGGGGCGGCGCCGGCCCATCGTATTCGCGTGCGGACGGCCGTGGGATGCGGCCAAGAACATGGGAGTGCTCGACGAAGCAGCCCGGGAGCTGCCGTGGCCTGTGTATCTCGCAGGTGATCTCAGAGGCCCAGACGGTTCGCGGTTTGCCAGTTCGTCACTGCGTGCGCTCGGTTCGCTGCCGGGCAACGAAGTCGTGTCATGGCTGCGTCAGGGAAGCATCTTCGTCCATCCGGCTTTATACGAACCGTTTGGACTCGCGGTAGCGGAAGCCGCGGCGTCGGGTTGTGCGCTTGTTCTCGCGGACATCCCAACCTTGCGCGAGCTTTGGGACGGCGCGGCCGAGTTCTTTGATCCTCGTGATGCACGCGAGCTGAGCGTTGCCGTCAATGCATTGATTGCAGATCCAATGCGTCGCCGCGAGCTTGGCATTGCTGCTCGCCAGCGCGCGGCCGGTTACTCCGCACGAGCGATGGCGGGCCGCTACTGCGAGCTTTACAAAACACTGATCGGCGCGTCGCAGCGCCGCCTGGAGGATGGAGGGGAGCGGTTCGGCATGGCCCCTTCGTCATCGCGTAGCACGCAGGCACAGGCGGTGCGGGTATGAAGTTCGTCTTGTTCTATCACTCGCTCGTTTCAGATTGGAATCACGGCAACGCCCATTTCCTGCGCGGAGTGGTCAGCGAGCTGCTAGACCGTAGCCACACTGTGCACGTGTACGAACCCGCTGACGGTTGGAGCCTCGGCAATCTGCGGACGGAACGTGGCGTGGCGATCGATGAGTTTCATGTGGCCTTTCCGGAGCTGAGCAGCCGGTTCTACGAACTCGAGACGCTCGATCTCGATGCGGTACTCGAGGGTGCAGACGTGGTGATCGTGCATGAATGGAATGAACCCGAGCTGATTGCTCGCATCGGTGAGCATGCGGCGCGCACCGGCTGCAAAGCCCTGTTCCATGACACTCACCATCGCAGCGTGACGGATGTTGAGAGCATGGCGTCGCTCGATCTGCGTCACTATCACGGCGTGCTGGCCTTCGGTCGCACGGTGGCCGAGCGATACCGCGAGCATGGCTGGGCGCGCGAGACGTGGGTGTGGCACGAGGCGGCCGACCTGCGTCGCTTCCATCCACTGCCGCGTACCGAGTGCGCCGGCGATTTGGTTTGGGTGGGGAATTGGGGTGATGACGAGCGCGGCGCCGAGCTTGTGGAATTTCTGATCGAGCCGGCCGAGCGGCTTGGACTGAATGCAACGGTCCATGGCGTGCGCTATCCACAACATGCCCTTCACACGCTGCGTGGTGCAGGCATTCGTCACGACGGTTGGTTGCCAAATCACAAGGTGCCCGGGGTGTTCGCGCGGTATCGCTGCACCGTGCACGTTCCAAGACAAGCGTATGTGCAGCAGCTACGAGGCATTCCCACCATTCGGATGTTCGAAGCCTTGAGTTGCGGCATCCCGTTGATCAGCGCGCCCTGGTATGACGACGAGGAGCTTTTTCGCACCGGCACGGATTACTTGATGGCGGCTGACGGAAGGCAGATGCAGCGGCATCTGCGGGCGGTACTCACGGATACAGAGTTGTCGGCGAGCCTGGTTCGTCACGGGTTGGAGACCATCCGTACCCGGCATTCGTGTGCCCACCGTGTCGACGAGTTACTGAGCATCGTCGGCACGCCGGGCGCACGCAGGGCCCATCCCGCGAAGGCAAGAGAAGCGCTGGAGATGTCAGCATGACTGCGCGCGTCAAGGTTGCGATGTTCGGTTCGAGCCTCGTGTCGGCATACTGGAACGGGGCGGCCACGTACTACCGGGGCATTATTCGGGCGCTCGATCGCTGCGGCTTCGATGTGACGTTCTTTGAGCCTGATGCCTATCAGCGTCAGCAGCATCGCGACATTGCCGACCCGCATTGGGCGAGGGTAGTGGTCTATCCCGCCACGCAGGACGGCATGGAGGCCGCGCTCGAACAGGCGCGCGACGCCGATGTGGTCGTCAAAGCGAGCGGGGTGGGCGTGTTCGATGAGGAACTGGAAGCCGAGGTGCCGCTGCTCAAGCGAGCGACGAACACTATTGTGTTCTGGGATGTCGATGCGCCGGCGACGCTGGAGAGAATGCGTGAGAACGCCGGCGATCCGTTTCACGCGGAGGTGCGCCGTTATGATCTGGTGCTGACTTATGGCGGTGGTCCGCCCGTCATCGACGGCTATCAGCGATTCGGCGCTCGGCAGTGCGTGCCGATCTACAACGCACTGGATCCGGAGACACACTTCCCAGCGGACCCCGACCCACGCTTCTGCGGAACGCTCGGTTTTCTAGGCAATCGCTTGCCGGATCGGGAGGCGCGCGTTCGCGAATTTTTCCTGAACCCGGCGGCGCAACTGCCGGACCTGCGCTTTGTGATGGGCGGCAGTGGCTGGGAGCGGGATGTGGCGTTGAGCGCCAACGTTTGCAATGTCGGTCACGTGTACACGCACGAACACAATGCCTTCAATTGCTCGACGCTCGCGGTGCTGAACGTCAATCGCGACAGCATGGCTCGCACGGGTTATTCGCCACCTACGCGAGTGTTCGAGGCCGCCGGAGCCGGTGCTTGCCTCGTCTGCGACGCGTGGGATGGATTGGCGGAATTTCTGGAGCCAGGGCGCGAAGTGCTCCGGGTGAGCAGTGGCGAAGAAGTGGTTGCACTTCTGCTTGGGTTGACGCCAGACACGGCTCGCCGCATTGGCGACCGTGCACGCCGCAGAGTGCTTGCAGAGCACACTTACAATAACCGTGCACGAGAAGTGCAGCGGCTGTTGCTCGATGAGCTTGCAGTCGGCGCCACTTTCGCGCGCCGTGGAAAGGAACAAGCCAGTGCGTCCCTCTGACGAGATCATTTTCATCGGCTTGTCCATCACGTCCTCGTGGGGCAACGGGCACGCCTCGACCTACCGTTCGCTGATCCGTGGCCTGCACGGCCTCGGCCATCGAGTCTTGTTCCTGGAATGCGACCAGCCGTGGTACGCGAGCAATCGCGATGCGCCCGTGCTGCAGTACTGCAAGTCACGGCTGTATTCGGATTTCGAAGAGCTGCGCGAGCGGTATACGCAGCGCATTCGTGCCGCAGGCGCGGTCGTGGTCGGGTCGTATGTATACGACGGCCGGCGCGTGTGTGATTGGGTGCTGGAGCATGCGGGTGGAATCAAGCTGTTCTATGACATCGACACTCCGGTGACGCTGGCAAAGCTGCGCAACGATCAATGTGACTATCTGGCGCTGTCGCAGGTGCCCGAGTTCGATGTGATGCTGAGCTTCAGCGGCGGCCCGACGCTGCTACGCCTGCAGGAGGAGTTCGGCGCACGCAAGGCCCGAGCCCTTTATTGCAGTGTCGATGTCGAGCAGCATCGACCGGTGCCGCACCGGCGTGAGATCGACTTGGGCTACCTGGGCACCTATAGCGATGATCGTCAGGCGGCCCTGGAGGAGTTGTTGAACCAGCCAGCGCGGCGCCTGCCGCGATCACGATTCGCGGTGGTTGGCGCTCAGTATCCCGAGGGTTTGAGCTGGCCTCGCAACGTGCAACGAATCGACCACATGGCGCCCGATGCACATGCAGATTTCTTCGGACGGCAGCGATTCACGCTGAATCTGACTCGCGCGGACATGCGCCGCGCCGGCTATGCACCGAGCGTGCGGTTGTTCGAGGCGGCGGCTTGCGGTACGCCGATCATCTCGGATGACTGGCCCGGGCTCAGCGACCTGCTGGCGCCGGGCAAGGAAATTCTGCTGGCGCATTGCGCCGGCGATGTTACTTCCCTGTTGCGCGACATGGATCAAGGGGAGGCACAACGAATCGCGGACGCGGCCAGGGAACGGATTCAGGCGGAGCACAGCAGCGAGCGGCGCGCCTTGCAGCTCGAGCGTTATCTCAGCGAGAGCAATGTTCGCGGGCCGGCCCGGGGCCGGCATGCCGTGGTCGCGGCCGGGTCCATGGCCGCGACCAGTTGATGCGAGGCGATCAAACGATGATGCAAGCGAAGTCTTCGATACACGAGCAGATCGCCGCGCTGGGGCCCTGGTTTCACAACCTGCACCTGCCCGATGGCTCGCAGACTTCGCCCGGTCATCCGTTCGGCGACTTTCCTTCGTTCAAGTGGCGGCATCTGGCCCGGGCGGTACCGGAGGATTTGAGCGGCTGGTCGGTGCTGGACATCGGCTGCAACGGCGGCTTCTACAGTTTCGAGCTGGCACGCCGCGGCGCGCAGGTGGTGGGAGTCGATGTCGAGCCTTTGTATCTGCGACAGGCACGCTGGGCCGCCCGGCAATTCGGCTTGGACGGGCAGATCGAATTCATCGAGGGCGATGTCTATCGACTGCTGAACAGCCGCCAGCGCTTCGACCTGGTGTGGTTCACCGGCGTGTTCTATCACTTGCGCTATCCGACGCTGGCCCTCGATCTCGTGCGGCGTGCGACCTCACGCTTGATGATGTTTCAGAGCATGTCCATGCCCGGCGAATCTCAGCAATCGGTGCCTCGGGATCTGCCGTTGCACGGACGCGAGGCGATGCTGTCGGAAGCCTGGCCCAAGATGGCGTTCGTCGAGCATCGCGTGGCCGAAGACGACAGCAACTGGTGGGTGCCCAATGCCATGTGCGTCGAGGCCATGCTACGGTCGGCGGGTTTCGCAGTGATTGCACGTCCCGAGCACGAATTCTATGTGTGTCGTCCGGTGCTCATCCCACCGGCATCACGGCGCGATCTGGACAATCTGCAAGCATTGCTTGCGGATCGTCCTGCCGGCCTCTGAACCAACATGCCGCGTGCTGGTTTGCCATGCCCCCTGCGCGGCGTTTAGTTTCGTATACTAAATCGCCGCAGGATCAGCGTGTGTGGCTGATCCGGCCGACCCGGTCCGGGACAACTTGACGTAGTAGGGCCCCGCTTGGTGGGCGGCCAGGCGCACGGCCACCGGTCTACCGAAACCCCGCATCGACCCCGATGCACCTCCGGGAGGTGCATGTAGCCTTGCGACCGGGCAAGATAGCCGGCGCGACGACAATACGAAGACACACCAGGAGTGTCCGGCGGTCTGCGCCGCTCGTCGTTCCATGTATGAGCGTTGGTCTCGGTACTCGGCTGTATTCGTCTCGGGAGAGGAGCTTGCATGACAACACTGAAGTTCGGCATGGCTGCGCTGATGGGGCTGGTCGTTTCACTCGCGGTGCATGCCGCCGACGTGGCGGGTTCGAAGGATCATCCGGTGGTGTCCCGCTATGCCGGGTCGGAGATCCTCAAGTACGACGAAAAGGATTTCGATAGCTTCACCTTGCCGACGGGGCAGGTGCGCGATCGGCGCAGCGGCCCGTCGGCGTCCCAGGCCCTGGAAGGCCGCATTACACGCATTCACTATCGTGCGCCGGAAGGGCGCAGTGCTCTCGAAGTGTTCCGTAACTATGCGCAGTCGCTCAAGGGCGCCGGCTTCGCCGCGGTGTACGAGTGCGAGAATCAGGCTTGCGGCAATGACTTCAGCTACGCGGTGAATCCGCCGAGCATCATGCACTTCAGCGGCAAGGATCAGAAGTATCTCGCTGCGCGTCTGTCGCGGCCGACCGGCGACGTGTATGTGTCGGTGTACACGACCGCGGCGTATGGCGTCGGCGGCGCCAACAAGAATCGGGTGTTCACGCAGCTCGATGTCATCGAAGCGAAGCCCATGCAGACCGGGCAGGTCGTGGTCGACGCCAACGCCATGGCTCGCGAGATCGCCGCGACCGGGCGTGTCGCTCTGTACGGCATCTATTTCGATTCGGGCAAGGCGGATGTCAAACCCGAGTCGCAGTCCGCGCTGGTCGAGATCGCGAAACTGATGAAACAAGACGGCGCGCTCAAGCTGCTGGTCGTCGGGCACACCGATACCGCAGGCACCTTCGACTACAACATCGATTTGTCGCGTCGGCGGGCTCAAGCCGTGGTGCAAGCGCTCGTCGCCAGCCACGCCGTCGATGCATCGAGGCTCAAGCCTTGGGGCGTCGGGTACAGCTCACCGGTGGCATCGAATCGCGCCGAGGACGGGCGAGCGAAGAATCGCCGCGTGGAGCTGGTTGCCTGGTAGGCTCCCGGCGACATGTATCCAGACGAGGAAGACCAGACGCCCGTGGCGGTCCCGCACACGGAGCTGTCGCCCGAGGCGTTGCGCGGCGTCATCGAATCGTTCGTGCTTCGCGAGGGGACCGAGTACGGCGAACGCGAGTACACCCTTGAAGAAAAGCTGGCGCAGGTCATGCAGCAGCTCGAGCGGGGCGAGGCGCAGATCATGTTCGATCCGGTGTCGAATTCGGTAGCTATCGTGGAGCGCCGGAAGCTCGCGGGGCGTTCGTAGTAGACTGCCCGTTCCGCAGAGCTTCCGGGATCCTCGCTCATGGCCAGCAAGCGTGACTATGACCTCCTCGTAATCGGCGCCGGATCTGGCGGTGTGCGCGCGGCGCGTGTGGCGGCAGCGCATGGCGCCAAGGTGGCCATCGCGGAGGAATATCGGATCGGTGGCACCTGTGTAATTCGTGGCTGTGTACCCAAGAAGCTGCTGGTGTACGGCGCCCACTTCGCCGAAGACCTCGAAGATGCACGGCGCTTCGGCTGGCACGTGGAAGGCGCCAAATTCGACTGGCCAACGCTGCGAGACAACGTGTTGTCCGAGGTGACGCGGCTGAGCGGGCTCTATACGCAAACCCTGGACAACCACAAGGTCAAAGTATTTCAGGAGCGCGCCGTCGTCACCGGGCCGCACAGCGTGCGAGTCGGCGAGAGCGAAGTCACGGCCAATGTCATTCTTATCGCGACCGGTGCCCGCCCGCACGTGCCCAACGCTCCAGGATGCGAACACGGCATCACCTCCAACGAAGCGTTTCACCTCGAACAATTGCCCAAGCGCATGCTGATCGCGGGCGGTGGCTACATCGCCAACGAGTTCGCGGGCGTGTTCAACAAGCTTGGCGTCAAAATCACTGTGGTGAACCGCTCGGACGCCATCCTGCGCGGCTATGACGCACAGATTCGCGATCGGCTGCTGCAGATCTCGATGATCAAAGGCATCCAGTTCCTGTTCAACTCGCCGCTCGAGAAAGTCGTGAAGGAGCCGAGCGGGGCACTCACCGTGCATCTGGCGACGGGCCCTGTCGAGTGCGACGCGATCATGTTCGCGACCGGCCGCGTACCGAACACCGACGGGCTGGGCTTGGAAAGTGCGGGCGTCGAGCTGGACAAGCACGGTGCCGTGCGTGTGGATGATGAAAGCAAGTCCACGTGTCCGTCGATCTACGCAGTCGGCGATGTGACCAATCGCGTGCAACTCACGCCAGTGGCGATTCGCGAGGGACAGGCATTCGCGGATATCGTGTTCGGCAACAAGCCCACCAAGGTGGATTACAGCTGCATTCCCTCGGCGGTGTTCAGCCATCCGCCGCTCGCGGGCGTCGGCATGACGGAGGGCGAGGCTCGCAACTCGCTCGGCTCGGTCAAGGTGTATACCGCGGACTTCAAGCCCATGAAGAATGTGCTCGCGGGACGCAGTGAGCGCGCTCTGTACAAGATCGTGGTCGACGGCGCCAGCGACAGGATCGTTGGCGCGCACATGATCGGGCCCGACGCGCCGGAGATCATGCAGGTCATGGCGGTCGCCGTGAAAGCCGGCCTGCGCAAGTCACAGCTCGACGATGTGGTTGCCATTCATCCGACCATGGCGGAGGAGTTGGTGCTGCTGAAGTAGCCGCGCCGGCTCAGCGCAGAAGGTCGCGAAGGGCGGCGACCAGACAGTCCATGTCCGCGGCCGTGCTATGCAGATGCGGCGCGACTCGAATACTGTTGCCGCGCACGGCTACATATACATCTCGCTCCGCCAGCCGCTCGACAAGGTTCAGCGGCAAGCCGTTCGGCGCCTTGAGTCCGACGATGTGACCGATGCGATTCGGCGACTTCTCACAGGTGAGTCCAAGCGAAGGCGCCCGCGCTGCCAGCTCGGTTGTCCACTCGCTGAGCCGCTGTTGAATGCGTGCCGGCGTCCACTGCTGGATCTGGTCGAGGGCTGCCTGCGCCATCGGATAAAGATACATCTGTGCCGCCTCGCCCTGGCTGAAGCGGGCGGCGCCGGGCTTGTAGTTGTCGGTGTACTCGACCAGTCCGGCGAAGCTTTCGCTGCCTTCGCGGTGTAGCCAGGATTCTTCGAGCGGCACGCCTTGCGATTGCCAGCGATCGGCAACATATAAATAGCCAAGGGCGTAAGGACCTAGCAGCCACTTGTACCCGACGGTCACGAGAAAATCGGGCTGGATCTCCGCTACATCCAACGGATAGGCGCCCAGCGACTGGCTGGCGTCCACGACCAGCGCCGCGTCGTTGGCTTTGACGGCGGCGCTCACCTGACGCAGATCGATGAACGAACCATCAGTCCAATGGCAATTGGCGGTTGCGACCACGGCGGTCCGCCGGTCAATGGCCGCTACGATGGCATCGGTGAGCGTGCCACCAGCGGATGCAGTCGCAACACGCAGCTCGGCGCCACGTTGTCGAGCGAGGCGGCGCCAGCTGTAGTAGTTGGAGGGGTATTCCTGCTCGACGACTACGATGTTGTCGCCGGCCTTCACTGGAAGATTGAGCGCCGCGACGGCAATCCCGTAGCTCGCCGCCGGCACGAGTGCGATGCTGGACGCGGGGGCATTGATGAGACGTCCGAAGGAACTGCGCAACTGATCCATTCCGTCGAACCAGTCCGCCGCGCCGACTTCCCAAGGCGCCGCCATGTGATCGAGCGCCGCGCGACCCGCAGCTGTAACAACTTTGAGTCTGGGTGCGAGGCTCGCGCAATTCAAATAGGTGACATGTTCGGGAACTTCGAACGCTTCGCGCTCCGGACGCGTGGAATTTCCTGTTGCAGTCACTCTGGTCCCTCCGGCGAAAGCTCAGCAGTCGAGCGGTGCGCTCGCGCTCGGGCCGGTGATGCACACCGTCGTCGTCGTCGAGAAGGTGGGGCTACCCCTATCCTGAAAAGATGTTTCGCCGAACGCGGCCGTGTATCCCTTCGCTCTACGCTCGGCGGAGCAGACGTGCCCATTGCCTGATCTGGCGCACCTGTGAGGCACCCATCTTGCGTCCCGGAAATCGCGAGTGTTGCTATGTGCACTCCAAACGAGCACGCGATGAACGGGGCGATCTGCTTTGACCTGAATGCTAATGTCATTGCCACGTGCCGCGAACGACCATGTCGTATCCGGCAGGCGTTTGTCCGCCGCCGCGTAACGATGCACGGCACTCAAGCCGCCGATGACGCGATTGACGTCGCGCAAGCCGTGGCCCTGGTTCGGAACATACAGCACGTGTTTGGGATTGGGCAGCTCCGGCCAATAGAACTTGAGCGCGTCGAGCGGCCAATAGCGATCGTTGGTGCTCAGCAGAATCAGTTTGGGCTGGGTGAGTTGCCGTCGATACTGGAAGGGATCGACCATGGACAGCAGCGCTTCGCCGCGCCCGGTATGCAATCGCGTCTGCAGATCGAGTGTCGAATAGTCCTGAATCTCCTCCGAGAATTCGCCCCAAGTGGCGCGTTGATGGTCCATCTGCACGGGAATATTCAGTACGTCGATCACCATGGGCGCGACGGCCATGACGCGGTTGTCGACGGCGGCGGTCAACCAGGCGGTCCAGCCGCGCTTCGAGGCGCCAGCAACGGTGAACGATTCGGGCGAGCCGCCCCAACGCTCCTTTACGATGTCCTGCACGGCATCCATCGCGCGCGTCGCGCTTTTCACCATCGGCAGCAGCAACGGCCAATCGCCTTCGCCGGTTTCGAGATACTGATCGAACGTATAGGCGATCAGCGCGTCTTCCCGGCGCTCGAACAGTGGCTGAAACGGCACTTGCCGCAGCACGGCCACCGGCGCACGGATAGCTTCTGCAAGACGTGCGAACAGATGGGCTTCGCGCGGCAACTGGGCCGAGCTTCGTTCAGCTTCGTACTCGGGCTTCCAGCGGCCGCCGTGGATGAACAGCAGCGCATGACGTGAGTCGCTGGTCGTGTTCGCGGGACGGAGCACGAACAGCTGATGTTTCCACGGAATGCCTCGCCAGGTCTGCGAGGTCATCAGGTACTCGACGTATTCAGCGTTTCCGATCCGGCCGGACGTCATCTCGTGCCACTGGAAACTCTCGTCGGGTCGCGCGACATAGGACGCCAGCTCGCCGGGGAGAGGCGGCTCGTTTTCACTGGACCAGGACGCAGGGGCGCAGCACAGCGCCATGACAAGCAAGAAGCCGCGAAGCAGATTGAGCTGCATCATGACCGACACGCGAATCAGAGCCAGGTGCGCCGATCCTAGCGCGAATGGCGGTTGGCGGTTAGCGGTTGGCGGTTAGTCAGAAATGCCGGAACTGGCCGCTTCCTTTCGATTCAATCGCCAACCGCTAACCGCGAACCGCTGTCACGGCTGTTGCCGGTGGTCTTGTACCATTTGCCGGTTCACGAACAGCGCCACCAGGGTGCCTACCGCGCCCGACAGCAGGTAGGCGCCGGACCAGGCCAGTCCGAAGCGGCTCGACAACTCCAGCGCGACCCAGGGCGCGAAGCCGGCGCCGAACAACCAGGCCAGATCGGAGGTGAGCGCCGAGCCGGTGTAGCGATAGTTCATGGGGAAGTTCGAGGCCACGGCGCCGGACGCCTGGCCGAACGCGAGGCCCAGCAACAGAAAGCCCGACAACATGAACACGATTTCACCAATCTCGCCGCCGGCCAGCAGTTGGGGCGCGAAGCCGCTGAACGCGGCGATGGCAGCGGCAGTGCTGGCCAGCAGAGTGCGGCGGCCGAACTGATCGGCCAGCCAGCCGGAAGCGATGATGGCCGCCACGCCGACGGCCGCGCCAACGGCTTCGATCATGAGAAAGCGTGCCGGTCCTTCCTCGGTGTACAGGAACACCCACGACAGCGGGAACACTGTCACCATATGGAACAGCGCGAAGCTGGCCAGCGGTGCGAATGCACCGATGACGATATAGCGGCCGCCATTGCGCAACGTCTCCAGGATCGGCGCAGGCTGCAGCTCGCGAGTTTCGAACAGCCTGGTGTATTCGGGCGTGACCACGATACGCAGACGGGCGAACAGCGCGACCACGTTGATGGCGAATGCCACGAAGAATGGATAGCGCCAGCCCCACCCGAGGAAGTCTTCGGCCGACAGGTTGCCGATGATGTAGGCAAACAAGGCGCTGGCGACCATCAGGCCGAGCGGCGCGCCGAGCTGCGGAATCATTGCGTAATAGCCGCGATGTTTCGGCGGCGCGCTGGTTGCCAGCAGCGATGCCAGACCATCCCACGAGCCGCCGAGCGCCATGCCCTGGCCGATGCGCAGTATGCCCAGCAAGTAAGCGGAGGCGATGCCGACGTTCTCGTAACTCGGCACGAACGCGATCGCCACCGTCGAGCAGCCGAGCAGGAACAACGCCACCGTCAACTTCATGCCGCGTCCGTAGGTGCGGTCGATGGCGGTAAAGATGACGGTGCCGAACGGCCGCGCCACGAACGCCAGGGCGAAGACGGCGAACGAGTACAACGTGCCGGTCAGCGCATCCACATAAGGAAAGATCAGCTTCGGAAACACCACCACCGAGGCGATGGCGTACACGAAGAAGTCGAAGAATTCCGAGGTGCGGCCGATGATCACGCCGATGGCGATGTCGCCCGGACGGACTTCGCCCGCATGCGCTTCATTAGTGCGCCGGGCATCTCGCTCCAGCGATGAAGTGGGCGCACCGGACTGCGCGACCGTCATAGCTCGCTCCATTGTGACAATGCCGCACTTATAGCCTCGTTCGGCCGCCTGCGACCATTGGGCAAAACGCCCAATGTCACCTCGCCGCCGGCGCCCGTATTCTTCGCCGCCAGTGCCGAACCGTGGGGTTGGATTTCGTGTGCCCGTGTCGACGATGAACCGACTGCGCATTCTTACAATAGTGCCGCTGTTCCTGGCGCTGGCCGCCTGCGACATGGTGGTGCTGAACCCGAGCGGCGACGTGGCGGCCCAGCAGCGCGATCTGCTGGTGATGTCCACCTGGCTGATGCTACTCATCATCGTGCCTGTGATGGCGCTCACGGTCATCTTTGCCTGGCGCTACCGGCACAACAATCGCAAGGCTCGTTACGAGCCGGACTGGCATCACTCCATGCGCCTGGAGCTGGTGATCTGGTCGGCGCCGCTGCTCATCATCATCTGCCTGGGCGCGCTCACCTGGCTGGGCACGCATCTGCTCGATCCCTACCGTCCCCTCGACCGCCTGGCTCCCGGCCAGGACCTGCCGGAGGACGTGCAGCCCTTGCAAGTGAACGTGGTGGCGCTCGACTGGAAGTGGCTGTTCATCTATCCCGAGCAGGGCATCGCCACCGTCAACGAGCTGGCGGTGCCGGTCAATCGACCGGTGGCGTTGCGCATCACCGCCTCGTCGGTGATGAACTCGCTCTATATCCCGCATTTCGCCGGCATGATCTACGCGATGCCGGGCATGGAAACCAAGCTGCACGGCGTCTTGAACCAGACCGGGGAGTCGGAAGGCTTTTCGTCCAACTACAGTGGCGCGGGTTTCTCGGGCATGCGTTTCAAGGTGCACTCGCTGGAGCAGGGCGAGTTCGACCGCTGGCTGGCCGGCGCCCGCGACAGTCAGGAAACATTGACGCGCGATCTGTATCTGGAGTTGGCCAAGCCTTCGGAGCGCGAGCCGGTGCGGCATTTCTCCGCCGTGGACGCCGGTCTTTTCAGCGCCATCCTCGGCATGTGCGTCGAGCCCGGCAAGATGTGCACGCACGACATGATGGCGCTCGACGAACGAGGCGGGCTGGGTCTCGCGGGTGTTTACAACGTGGCGCGTCTGGCGGAGGGCCAGCCCCGTGCCGTGTTCGGAGCGGATCAAGCGCATGTGATCGGTTTGTGCACGGCGCCGGCTGCTCAGCAGGTTGATGACCCGGTGCCGTTCTCGCGCGTCGACCGTTCGCCGCTGCGCGGTGCCGGATTGCCCAACCCGTCGTTCAAGTCCCGTTCGTTGTTCGCCGACGCGTCGTCGACGAGTCCGCAGTAACCCAGATGCAAATGCCTCACGCCGATTCGCCCTTGCTGCAGTTGATCTTCGGCCGCCTGTCGCTGGCGGCGCTGCCGCTGCATGAGCCCATTGTCGTTGCAACGTTCGTGGCCGTCGCCATTGGCGGCATTGCGCTGCTCGCGGCCGTGACCAAGTACCAGCTGTGGGGCTATCTGTGGCGCGAGTGGTTCACGACCATCGACCACAAGCGCATCGGCATCATGTACATGATCCTCGGCATCATCATGCTGCTGCGTGGCTTCGCCGACGCGATCATGATGAGGTTGCAGCAGGCCATCGCGTTCGGCGGCTCGGAGGGCTATCTCAACGCGCATCACTACGATCAGATCTTCACCGCACACGGCGTGATCATGATCTTTTTCGTGGCCATGCCATTGGTCACGGGCCTGATGAATTACATCGTGCCGTTGCAGATCGGCGCCCGCGACGTGGCGTTTCCGTTCCTCAACAACTTCAGTTTCTGGATGACGGCCGCGGGCGCGGTGCTCGTCATGTTCTCGCTGTTCGTCGGCGAGTTCGCGCGCACTGGCTGGCTCGCATATCCGCCGCTCTCGGGCATCCAATACAGTCCGGACGTCGGCGTCGACTATTACATATGGGCGCTACAAATAGCGGGCGTAGGAACATTGCTATCGGGCGTGAACCTGCTGGCGACCATCATCAAGATGCGCGCGCCGGGCATGACGCTGATGAAGATGCCGGTGTTCACGTGGACTTCGCTGTGCACCAACGTGCTGATCGTCGCCGCATTCCCGGTGCTCACCGCGGCGCTGGTGCTGTTGTCGCTGGACCGTTACGTCGGCACCAACTTCTTCACCAACGACTTTGGCGGCAATCCGATGATGTACGTCAACCTCATCTGGATCTGGGGTCATCCCGAGGTGTACATCCTGATCCTGCCGCTGTTCGGTGTGTTCTCCGAAGTCACCTCGACGTTCTCGGGCAAGAAGCTGTTCGGCTACAGCTCCATGGTGTACGCGACCGTGGTCATCACCATCCTGTCGTACATCGTGTGGCTGCACCACTTCTTCACCATGGGCTCGGGTGCCAGCGTCAATTCGTTCTTCGGCATCACCACCATGATCATCTCCATCCCGACCGGGGCGAAGATCTTCAACTGGCTGTTCACCATGTATCGCGGCCGCATCCGTTTCGAGCTGCCGATGATGTGGACGGTCGCGTTCATGCTGACGTTCGTGGTCGGCGGCATGACGGGCGTGCTGCTGGCCGTGCCGCCGGCCGACTTCGTGCTGCACAACAGTCTGTTCCTGGTGGCGCACTTCCACAATGTGATCATCGGCGGCGTGTTGTTCGGCCTGTTCGCCGGCATCAACTACTGGTTCCCCAAGGCATTCGGCTTCAAGCTGGATAAATTCTGGGGCACGGTGTCGTTCTGGCTCTGGGTGGTCGGCTTCTGGGTGGCGTTCATGCCGCTGTACATCCTCGGCCTGATGGGCGTGACCCGCCGCTTGCGTTACTTCGACGATCCGTCGCTGCAGATCTGGTTCCAGATCGCGGCGCTGGGCGCAGTGCTCATCGCCCTGGGTATTGCCGCGATGCTGGTGCAGTTCTATGTCAGCTTCCGTAAGCGCCATGAGCTGAAAGATGTCACGGGCGATCCGTGGGATGGCCGCACGCTGGAGTGGTCGACGTCGTCGCCGCCACCGGCTTACAACTTCGCATTCACTCCTGTCATCCATGACGGCGACGCGTGGTGGGATATGAAACAGCGCGGTTACAAGCGCCCGTCGGCGGGCTTCCGTGCCATCCTCATGCCGAGCAATACGGGTGCGGGTTTCATTCTCGCCGCGCTGAGCATCGCCTTCGGCTTCGCGATGATCTGGTACATGTGGTGGCTGGCGGTGTCGAGCTTCGCCGCAATCGTGGGCTACGCCATCTATCACACGTTCAACTACCAGCGGGAATATCACTTCCCGCGCGATGAAGTCATCCGCACCGAGGAGGAGCGCACGCAGCTGCTGGCGGCGGCGCGGAGCTGAGCGAATGGGACACGCACTAACCAGCGAACAAGCGGCCAATCGCACGCTGTTCTATCTGCAGGACGAGCACGATCACGAAGCCGGTGGCAGCACGCTGCTGGGCTTCTGGATCTATCTGATGAGCGACTGCCTCATCTTCGCCGTGCTGTTCGCCACCTACGGCGTGCTCGGCGGCAACTACGCGGCCGGGCCGGGGCCCAGGGACTTGTTCGACCTGTCGCTGGTGGCGCTGAACACCGCCATGTTGCTGTTCTCGTCGATCACCTATGGCTTCGCGATGTTGTCCTCGTACCGGAACAACATTCGCGGCACGTTGGTCTGGCTGGCGATCACCGGGCTGTTCGGCGCCGCGTTCCTTGGCATCGAGCTGTACGAGTTCGCGCACATGATTCACGAGGGCGCGACGCCCCAGCGCAGCGCGTTCCTGTCGTCCTTCTTCACGCTGGTCGGCACGCACGGATTGCACGTGACTTTCGGCATCGTCTGGCTGGTGACGCTGATGGTGCAGATCGGCAAGCACGGCTTGAACAAGCCGAACTCGCGCCGGCTGGCCTGCCTGAGCCTGTTCTGGCACTTCCTCGACGTGATCTGGATCGGCGTGTTCACGTTCGTCTACTTGATGGGGATGCTGCGATGAGCGCGCACCACACTTCTGGCCACGACGCGGCCGGTCACGAGATCGGCCTGGCTACCGACCATGAGCCGCACGGCACGCTGAAGGAGTATCTGATCGGCTTCGCGCTGTCGGTGGTGCTGACGGCGATTCCGTTCTGGCTGGTGATGGGCGAGGCGGAGCTGAGCAAGCAGGTCATCGCGTTCACCATCATGGGCTTCGCCGCCGTGCAGATGGTGGTGCACATGGTCTTCTTCCTGCACATGTCGCCGAAATCCGAGGACGGCTGGACGCTGACCTCGCTGGTGTTTACGCTGATCCTGGTCGTCATCACGCTCGCCGGCTCGCTATGGGTGATGTATCACCTGGACAGCAACATGATGCCGAGGCACGAGAGCCGCCAGCAGCTCTGAGCGTGCCGGGCGCGACGCGGCCGCTGCTAAAGCTGACGGCCATTGTCATTGCAGGTCTGGCTGGCGTTGCCACGCTGGTCAGCCTTGGCGTCTGGCAGGTGCATCGTCTGGCATGGAAGCGCGACCTGATCGAACGCGTCGAGCAGCGGGTTCACGCTCCCGCGGTGGCGGCGCCGGGGCGCGAGCAGTGGCCCCAGGTCAACGTCGCCAATAGCGAATATCGTCACGTGTCCGTCCAGGGGCACTATCTCCACGACCGCGAAACTCTCGTGCAGGCTGTCACCGAGCGTGGCGGTGGGTTCTGGGTCCTCACGCCGTTGCAGACCGCCGATGGTCACGTTGTCATGGTCAACCGCGGGTTCGTGCCCCCGAACCGGCGCGATCCCGCCACTCGCCAGGAAGGGCAGATCGAAGGTCTCACGACCGTTACTGGGCTGCTGCGTATCAGCGAGAGCGGCGGCGCCTATTTGCGCAGCAACGAGCCTGCGGCCGATCGCTGGTACTCTCGCGATGTGGCCGCCATCGCGGCGGCGCGGGGCCTGGCCGACGTCGCTCCGTACTTCATCGATGCCGATGCCACTGCCAATGAAGCCCGGGCCGGCAACGCACCGGTGGGCGGACTGACCGTCATCAGGTTCTCCAACAACCATCTGCAGTACGCGCTGACCTGGTTCGCCCTGGCCTCGATGGTGGCGGCCGGGACCTTTCTGGTGCTCCGGCACGAGTGGCGTTCGCGTAAACTGCCGGCATCGTGAGTCAATCGATCGCAAACGTGGCCAGCCAGCATTCGGCTGCAACGCCTGCCGTGCCGTCGCACATCGACACCGCCAATCGCAAGAACCTGGCGCTGTTGATCCAGTTGCGCTGGATTGCCGTGGCGGGGCAGGTCGTCACCATTCTGGTCGTGCACTATGGCCTGGAGACTCCGCTGCCACTGCCGCAGATGGCAGCGGTGATCGGTGCGTTGCTGCTGTTGAACGGGCTGAGCCTGCTGTGGCTGAAGCGACGCTTGCACGTCAGCAACCAGGCACTGTTTATCGCGCTGTTGCTGGATGTCGCGGCACTCACCGTGCAGCTGTACTTCAGTGGCGGCGCCACCAATCCGTTCACCGCACTCTATTTGTTACAGATCGCGCTCGCGGCGGTGCTGCTGAATGCAATAGGGGCCTGGAGCGTCGTGGTGGTCACGTCGCTGGCGTTCATTGCTCTCATGCAGATCCATCAGCCTCTGGCGGTTCCGCACGAGAGTCTGCTGAAGCTGCACATCTTCGGCATGTTCGTCTGTTTCGCACTCGGGGCCGTGCTGCTGGTGACATTCGTCACGCGCGTGTCGCGGAACCTGACCGAGCGCGATACCCATCTGGCGAACTTGCAACGGCAGGCGGCGGAAGAGGATCACATCGTGCGGTTGGGACTGCTGGCATCCGGTGCCGCGCATGAGTTGGGGACGCCGTTGGCCGCCGTATCCGTCATTCTCGGTGACTGGAAGCGCATGCCGGAAATTGCCCAGCATCCCGAGATGCGCGAGGAATTGCTGGAGATGGAAGCAGCGATTCGTCGCTGCAAGAGCATCCTGCGCGGCATTCTGTTGTCAGCCGGCGAAGCACGCGGCGAAGCACCGGCGGTCACGACTCTGCATCGGTTTCTTGGCGACATCGCTCGCGACTGGTCGGACGGCAGGCCCAGTGGGACTCTGCAATATCACGCCGGCAGCGGCGCGTTGGGCGAGGACATCGCGATCGTGTCGGACCAGGCGCTCAAGCAGGTGGTGACCAATCTGCTCGACAATGCCTTCGAAGTTTCGCCCGGCTGGATTCGATTGAATGCCGAACGGCGCGGTGACATGCTGCGGATCGAAGTGCTCGATCTGGGGCCGGGATTCTCGGTGACGCAGCTGGAGAACTTCGGCAAGCCCTATCACTCCACCAAGGGCAGTCCGGGCGCGGGCCTCGGCTTGTTCCTGGTGGTGAATGTGGTCAGAAAACTGGGCGGCACGGTGTCCGCGCACAATCGTCCGGACGGGGGTGCGACCGTAATGGTCGAGTTGCCGCTGGCGTCCGTCAAATACAGCGAGAAGGGTCGTGGTTGAGGGCGTCTCTCGAGCGCATTCTCTGGCGCACAAGCTGTTGCTCATCGTCGAGGATGACGAGGCTTTCGCGCGCACTCTCAAGCGTTCGTTCGAGCGCCGCGGCTATCGTGTGCTGCACGCTGCGAGTCACGAGCAGGTGCTCGAGCTGTTGCAGACCGAGTCGCCGAGCCATGCCGTCGTGGATCTGAAACTCGGCGGTGCGTCCGGGCTGTCCTGCGTGCAGACCCTGCATGCGCACGACGAGGAAATGAATATCGTGGTGCTCACCGGGTTCGCCAGCATTGCCACCGCGGTGGAAGCGATCAAGCTCGGCGCGCGCCACTACCTGGCCAAGCCATCGAACACCGACGACATCGAAAAAGCTTTCGGCAAGTCCGAGGGCGATACCGACGTGGAGCTCGACGGCCGGCCCACGTCCATCAAGACGCTGGAATGGGAGCGCATCCATCAGACGCTCGCCGACGCCGACTTCAACATCTCCGAAGCCGCGCGCCGCCTCGGCATCCATCGCCGCACGCTGGCTCGCAAGCTGCTCAAACGCCAGGTCAAGTGACGGCATCGTCCGTGCGCCGTCCAGGGGCGGATGTGACCTGATGCGTTCCGGCGGCCAGGTTTGCAGGCTCACCTGCAAACCTGGCGCCGAGCTGCAGCGCTACTCCACGAACGGGCTGATGGTCCTGATCGTGCCGTCCCGGTTGTGGAACAGCTCGGTGACTTTCACATTGCGTAGTCGCGTCTGTCCCGAGAGCTGGCTGTCCGCATAGAAGAGCCACCAGCGGCCGTCCCATTCGACGATGGAATGATGCGTGGTCCAGCCTGCCACCGGCTCGAGGATTCGCCCGGTGTAGGTGAACGGGCCATACGGCGAATCGCCGATGGCATAGACGATGTAGTGCGTGTCGCCGGTCGAGTAGCTGAAATAGTACTTGCCGTTGTACTTGTGCATCCACGAGGCTTCGAAGAAGCGGCGGTCATGGTCGCCGCCCAGCAGCGGCTTGCCGTTCTCGTCCAGAACGACCACATCGCGCGGCTGCTCCGCAAACTCCAGCATGTCATCGCTCATCAGCGCCACCTTCGCGGTGAGCGCCGGCTGATCGTCGGCCTGCAGGTCGGTCTTCGAGCCGTTGGGATCGTATGTGCCGGTCACGTTCCGTTGCAGCTGGCCACCCCAGATGCCGCCGAAATACATATATGAGCGGCCATCGGTGTCGGTGAACACCGCCGGATCGATCGAGAAGCTGCCCTTGATCGGCTCAGGTCGCGGCTCGAACGGACCGACAGGGGACTTGGCCGTCGCGACGCCGATGCGAAACGCTCCCTGCTTGTCCTTGGCCGGGAAGTACAGGAAATAGGTGTCGCCTTTGCGGGCTGCGTCCGGTGCCCACATCTGCTTGTCGGCCCAGGGCACCTGCGCCAGATCCAGCGCCACCGGATGCACCGTCACCGGTCCGCCGATGCTGTCCATGCTGAGCACGCGGTAGTCACGCATCTCGAAGTGCGCGCCCAGGTCGTCTTCAGGCGTCGAGCCATCGATGTCGTGACTCGGATAGACGTAGATCTTGCTGTCCCAGACGTGCGCGGACGGGTCGGCAGTGTAGATCTCGGAGACCAATGGCTGGGACAGATAGCGTTTTTCCCTGGCGGCAGCAGGCTGGCGATCCGCGCTCCCACCGTCGGCGGGAGTCTGGTTTTCCGAAGAGCAGGCCGCGAGCAGGGCGAAGGCCGTGCAGGCGACCAGCAGCGTCGACGGTCGGTTCATGGGTTCTCCTGAAAATGTGACCGCTACCATCAGCGGCCGCCATCATAGCCTGCCGCGGGCCGTCGCTCCACACTGACGCGGTGCGCGTGCTAGGCTCCACGCCGCGCGCGTTTCGGATGGCGCAACGCCGTTGCTATCCGTGCCAGCGCGAGGGAGCCTTCGGAAACCCATGATTAACCCGAAGGCTCACGCTCAATACAACGCCGGTAATAAGAAAACGATGAGCGACGAGGGTGGGAGGGACATGCAGGTCGAAAAGCGCCGGGAGCTCACCGCGTTCCTGTTTCTCACGTTCGTGCTGGCGCCGCTGCTGGCGGTGATCATCGTCGCCGGTTACGGCTTTCTGGTGTGGATGTACCAGATGATCGCCGGTCCGCCGTCCGTCTAGGAATGCCATGCGCGAAATCTCACGCCGCGAGCTCTTTGCTCTGGGCCGCTCCGAGGCGGCCGATCCCATCGTTCACATCGCAAGTCTGTTGGTGCAGGCCACCGACGCGGGCTGCGCGGCGGTACGCCGTGCCATCAGCTCGCTGCCGGGTGCCGAGCTGCACGAGACCGGGCAGCCCGGCAAGCTGGCCGTCGTCCTTGAATCGGCGGATAGCCGCGCCATAGCCAACGCCGCGACCGAGCTGCAGCAGCTGTCCGGCGTGCTCACCGTTTCGATCGTCGCGCACCTCACGGAGAGTGCTTCGGCTCTGGAAGAGAATCATGAATCGACGTCAATTCCTGCGGCGTAGCGCGGCGGCTTCGGCCATCGCGGCGGCGAGCGGCAGCGCTCCTGCGCAGAACATCATTACCGAATCGCAGTTCACCAAACTGAGATGGTCCAAGGCGCCGTGCCGCTTTTGCGGTACGGGCTGCGGTGTGCGCGTCGCGGTCAAGGGCAATCGAGTCGTTGCCACTCATGCCGACGCGAACGCCGAGGTCAATCGCGGCCTCAACTGCGTCAAGGGCTACTTCCTGTCCAAGATCATGTACGGAGCGGACCGGCTCACGCGGCCGCTGCTGCGCATGAAGAACGGCGTCTACGACAAGAACGGCGAGTTCACGCCGGTCAGCTGGAACGCCGCTTTCGACATCATGGCGCAGAAGTTCAAGGAGGCCCTCCAGGCCAACGGACCGGAAGCCGTCGGCATGTTCGGCTCCGGGCAATGGACCATCTGGGAAGGCTACGCCGCCAACAAGCTGATGAAGGCGGGCTTCCGCAGCAACAACATCGATCCCAACGCGCGCCATTGCATGGCGTCGGCGGCTTACGCCTTCATGCGCACCTTCGGCATGGACGAGCCCATGGGGTGCTACGACGACTTCGAGTCCGCCGATGCCTTCGTGCTGTGGGGCTCGAACATGGCCGAGATGCATCCGATCCTGTGGTCGCGTGTCGCGGACCGGCGCTTGTCGGCGCCGCACGTGAAGGTGGCCGTGCTCTCGACCTTCGAGCATCGCTCGTTCGATCTGGCCGACATTCCGTTGGTGATGCGGCCGCAGACGGACCTCGCGATCATGAACTACATCGCGAACTACATCATCGAGACGGGCCGCGTGAACCGCGACTTCGTCGGCAAGCACGTGGCCTTCAAGCGGGGCATGGTGGACATCGGTTACGGCCTGCGTCCCACGCATCCGCTGCAGATGAAGGCCAAGAACGCCGACCGTGCGACCGAATCGGAGAACATGTCCTTCGAGGAGTATGCCCGCTCGGTGAAGCCGTACACGCTGTCGCACGCGGCCAAGCTCTCCGGCTGCCCGGAGTCGTGGTTGAAGCAGCTGGCCGAGCTGTACGCCGACCCGAAGATCCGCGTCACTTCGTTCTGGACCATGGGCTTCAACCAGCACACGCGCGGCGTGTGGGCGAATCACCTCTGTTACAACCTGCACCTGCTGACGGGCAAGATCGCCACGCCGGGCAACAGTCCGTTCTCGCTGACAGGTCAGCCATCGGCTTGCGGCACGGCGCGCGAGGTGGGCACGTTCTCGCACCGCTTGCCAGCGGACATGGTCGTGACCAACCCCGAGCATCGCAAACACGCCGAGGAGCTGTGGAAGCTGCCGCACGGTACGATCAATCCGAAGCCGGGTTTTCACGCGGTCGAGCAGAACCGCATGCTGGCCGACGGCAAGCTCAATGCGTACTGGATCCAGGTCAACAACAACGGGCAGGCCGCGGCGAACTTCAACCAGGAGACGCTGCCCGGCTATCGCAATCCGAAGAACTTCATCGTGGTCTCGGACGTGTATCCGACGGTGACCGGGCAGGCGGCCGACCTGATCCTGCCGGCTGCAATGTGGGTGGAGAAGGAGGGCGCCTATGGCAACTCCGAGCGCCGCACGCAGTTCTGGCATCAGCTCGTCAACGCGCCCGGCGAGGCGCGCTCGGATCTGTGGCAGCTGATGGAATTCTCCAAGCGTTTCAAGACCGACGAGGTGTGGCCGGCGGAGCTGCTGAATGCCAACCCGGGATATCGCGGCAAGACCCTGTTCGAGGTGCTGTTCCGCAACGGCCAGGTCGATCGCTTCCCGAACAGCGAGTTGCATCCCGACTACGAAAATCAGGAGTCCAAGGCGTTCGGCTTCTATGTGCAGAAGGGCTTGTTCGAAGAGTACGCGTCCTTCGGTCGCGGCCATGGCCACGACCTGGCGCCGTTCGAGAAATATCACGAAGTGCCGGGCCTGCGCTGGCCGGTGGTGGACGGCAAGGAGACCCGCTGGCGTTATCGCGAGGGCACCGATCCGTACGTGAAGCCCGGCAAGGGCTTCGAGTTCTACGGCAATCCGGATGGCAAGGCCTATATCTTCTCGTTCCCGTACGAGCCGGCGGCGGAAGAACCGGATGAAGAATTTGGCTTCTGGCTGGTCACCGGTCGCGTGCTCGAGCATTGGCATTCGGGCTCGATGACGGGCCGCGTGCCCGAGCTGTACAAGGCTTTTCCCAACGCCGTGGTATTCATGCATCCCGATGATGCCGAAGCGCTCGGTGTGCGTCGTGGTGTCGAAGTGAAACTGGTATCGCGCCGAGGCGAAATGCGCACGCGAGTCGAAACGCGAGGCCGGAACAAGCCGCCGCGTGGCGTGGTGTTCGTGCCGTGGTTCGACGCTTCGCAGCTGATCAACAAGCTCACGCTCGATGCGACGGACCCGATCTCCAAACAAACCGATTACAAGAAGTGCGCGGTCAAGGTCGTGCCGCTGGGAGCGGTGTGATGATGCGTCGAATGCGCAGAGTGGCGTTGGTCGGCCTGCTGGGCTTCGCTGCCACGCTGGCCGCCGACAATCTGCAGGGGTTGCGCGGCCCGACGCCGCTCAATCAGGAATCGAAGGCGCCACGCATGGCGACGGTGGAGAATTCCGATGTCAAGCGCGGCCGTGCATACACGAGCCAGCCGCCGACCATTCCGCACGCCATCGATCGCTACGAGCTCACGCGCAACGTGAACTTCTGCATGTATTGCCATTCGCGAGTGCGCAACCAGGAGTTCGGCGCGCCGATGGTCAGCGCCACGCACTACATGGATCGTGATTACGAGTTCCTGGCGGAGATCTCGCCGCGCCGCTACTTCTGCACGCAGTGTCACGTAGTACAGACGGACGCGAAGCCTCCGGTCGACAACCGCTTCGTCGATGTCTATGACCTGGTCGAAGAGGAACAGCGCCAGACGGACCCGCCGGCGCCCGCTGCCAAGGAAAAGAGGGAGTGAAAGCGCTGCGAGACATCGTGGTGAGCTGGTGGCGCGTGCTCAGCTCGCCGAGCCGCTACTTCAGCCTGGGGTTGCTGGTGCTCGGTGGCTTCATCGGCGGCATCCTGTTCTGGGGCGGTTTCAATACGGCGCTGGAAGCCACCAACACCGAGACGTTCTGCGTCAGCTGCCATGAGATGCGGGATAACGTTTTCGCCGAGCTGAAGAGCACCATTCACTACAGCAATCGCTCGGGTGTGCGTGCGACCTGCCCCGACTGTCACGTGCCGCACGAGTGGACGCACAAGATCGCCCGGAAGATGCAGGCCTCCAAGGAAGTCTGGGGCAAGATCTTCGGCACCATCGATACCCGCGAGAAGTTCCTGGACCATCGGCTGACGCTGGCCAAGCACGAATGGGCGCGCCTGAAGGCCAACGACTCGCTCGAGTGCCGCAACTGCCATGCGTATCAGTTCATGGACTGGACCCGGCAGAGCCAACGCGCCGTGCATGTCCACTCTACGGCGCTGGCCGGCAAGGACTACACCTGCATCGATTGCCACAAGGGCATCGCGCACCGGCTGCCGAACATGGAAGGCATCGAGATGTTGCACGGCGCGCCGCTGGAGCAGATTTCGTCCAACGAGTGAGCGCTGGCGTCAAGCCAGCTCGATGGTGCCGTCGTCGACCACTTTGAGCTTGATGCCTTCGACCTCCGGGGTCATCCGGCAAGGCTACTCCTCGCGCCCGTCGAACGAGCGCACGATGCGCTCGTACAGTTGCGCTCGCGTGAATGGCTTGGAGAGCAGCGGAATGTCCATCAGCGAGCTCGACGTGGTGGGCGAGGGCATCTGGGCGTAGCCGCTGGTGAATAGCAGCCGCACTTTCGGATATCTGCGTTGCACCGTCGCCGCCAGCTCGCGGCCGTTCAGGCCCGGCAAGCCAATGTCGGTGAACAGCAGGTCGACGCGCCGGTTGCGGTCGAGAATTCTCAGCGCCTCCGACGCATCGACGGCTTCGATGACATTGAAGCCCAGATCGCGCAGCGTGTCGCTGGTGAAGCTGCGCACGGCATCGTTGTCGTCCACCACGAGTATGGTTTCTTCGCGCGGCTGGGCAACGTTCGGTGCTCGGGCCTTTTCGTTGCAGCCATCTTCCTTGTCCGCCAGCCAGGGCAAGTAGATCTTCACCGTGGTGCCGTGACCGGGCCGGCTGTACATCTTCATGTGGCCGCCCGACTGTTTGACGAAGCCGAACACCTGGCTCAACCCGAGGCCCGTGCCTTGGCCCATCGGCTTGGTGGTGAAGAACGGGTCGAAGGCGCGTTCCATGACTTCGGACGTCATGCCTACGCCGGTGTCGGTGATGCTGATCAGCACGTAGTCGCCGGCTTGCAGCTCCGATAGCAGCTGCACATCCGCTTCACTGATGTGCGCAGTCGAGGTTTCGACGGTCAACGTGCCGCCGTTGGGCATCGCGTCCCGGGCGTTCACCGCCAGATTCAACAGCGCGCTTTCGAGCTGATTGGGATCGACTTCCGTGATGGCGCTGAAGTCGTGCGCGATACGCCGCAGGTTGATGTTCTCCGGCAGCGTGCGGCGAACCATGTCCGTCCAGCCCGTGAGCAGGCGATTGATTTCGACCGGCTTGGGCTTGAGCGGCTGACGGCGCGCGAAGGCCAGTAACTGTTGCGTCAGGTTGGCGGCGCGCTCTGACGCTCTGAGCGCCTGGTCGACGCAGCGGCGCCAGCGAATCTGCTCCGGCGGCAGATTCTGCGACAGCGTGTCGAGATTGCCGAGGATGACCGTGAGCAGGTTGTTGAAGTCATGCGCCACGCCACCGGTCAGCTGGCCAATGGCTTCCATCTTCTGCGATTGATGCAGTTGTTCCTGCATCAGGCGCCGCTCGGTCATGTCGCGCGTGATTTTCGCGAAGCCCAGCAATTCGCCCTGCGGCGAGCGCAGGGCATCGACCAGCACGCTGGCCCAGAACCTGGTGCCATCCTTTCTCAGGCGCCAGCCTTCGCCTTCGTACTTGCCCGTCTGGCGCGCAATGGCGAGCGCGTGGGCGGGCAGACCGCTGTCGCGATCCTCCTGAGTGTAGAACTGCGTGAAACTGCGCCCGACGATTTCATCGGCGCCATAGCCTTTGATGCGTGCAGCGCCGGCGTTCCACGAGATGACCGTGCCAGCGGGATCGATCATGTAGATGGCGCAGTCCCGGATGCCTTCGATCAGCCGCGCCAGATGCTGACCGCTGGCCACCAGGCGGGTGGTCAGCTCCGAGTCGTCGGAGGAGGCGGGTAGCGAACCTCCCGGTTCTTGATCCATTACGGTCGCCTTGCGCTGCGCGAGTCTTTGTACAAACAACCAGTAACGCCAGGGTCGGAGCAGCGGTTCCGGCAAAGGGAAGCTATTGCCCGGGGACAGGGATTGCCGGCCCGATTTGATTCGGGTTTCGGGGACAGCTACGCTTCGGGCATGAAGCGCGTCTCATTCTCAATAACGAGCAGGCCGCCGCGGCTCATGGGCTGGTTTGCGTTATTGCTGTTGGGGTTGGCTTCGGCCGCGTCGGCGGCGGATGACAAGCTGGATCTGGAGGTTCGGCAGCTCTGGCAGCTCATCGATTATGTCGCGGTGGACTATGCCGGCGCGGTGGTCGACGGCAAGGTCAGCAATGCCGCTGAATTTCAGGAGATGGTGGAGTTCACGGCGACGATCCGGCAGCGAGTGGATGCGCTGCCGGCGCGTGACGGACGGGAGGTCCTGGCTCAGCAGGGCGAAGTGCTGGAAAAGGCGGTCGCTCAGCATGCTTCCGCTGCAGAAGTGGCTCGGATCGCCCGCGGGCTCGCCAACCACTTGCTGGCCACCTATCCAGTGCCGATCGCGCCGCAGACGGCTCCGGATCTCGCTCGTGGCTCGGCGCTATACCAGGAACAGTGTGCCGCTTGTCATGGCGTTGGCGGCCATGGTGACGGGCCCGCCGCCGCTCAGCTCGATCCGCCGCCGGTTGCCTTCACCGATTCAGAGCGCGCCAGTGCGCGCAGCCTCTACTCGCTCTATGAAGCGATCAGCCAGGGTGTCGAAGGCACCTCGATGGCGAGCTTCGCGTCGCTGTCTCCGGAAGAGCGATGGGCATTGAGCTTCTTTGTCGGCACGCTGGCCTATCCAGAGAGCACGCGTCAGGCGGGCGCAAAGCTTTGGCGCCAGGATGCATCGGTGCGCGAGCGCATTCCCGATCTCGACAGTCTGGTCCGGGTGACGCAGAACGACCTGTCGGAGGAGCTGGGCTCGAGTCGTGCCGAAGCCGTGCTGTCCTATCTTCGTGCGACGCCATCGGCGCTGGTTCAGCAGACCGGTGTCGCGCTGGCGCGCGCACGCTTGCATCAAAGCATCGCGGCTTACGAGCAGGGCGACGCTGATGACGCCGCTCGGCTGGCGCTGTCTGCCTACCTCGACGGAATCGAGCCCATCGAGCCGCGGCTGGCGGCACGCGATGCCAAGCTGCTGACGAACGTCGAAGCTGCGATGGCGGAATATCGTGCCCGCCTGCAGCGGGGCGCCACACCTGCAGAGGCGAGGGAGCAACTCGCAGCGGTCGAAGATCTGCTGACCTCGGCCAGTGACATCCTCGAACGAAACGACACGGGCGCGGCGACGACCTTCATCGCCAGCTTCACCATCCTGGTGCGCGAGGGATTGGAAGCACTCCTGCTGGTCGTGGCCATCGTTGCATTCCTGCGCAAGTCCGGACGCCAGGAATTGATGCCCTATGTTCATGGCGGCTGGATCTCGGCGCTGGCGGCCGGCGGCATCACCTGGCTCGTCGCCAGATATCTCATCGACATCAGCGGCGCGAGCCGCGAGCTCACCGAAGGTTACGCGTCGCTGTTCGCGGCGTTCGTCCTGCTTACGGTGGGGTTGTGGATGCATCAGAAGAGCGTCGCCGGAAATTGGCAGCGCTACATACAAAACAATCTCACTGGCATTCTGCGTGGCCGCTCGGCGTGGTTGCTCGCCGGCCTGGCATTCATCATGGTGTATCGGGAAGTGTTCGAGACGATTCTTTTCTATGCAGCGCTGGGCGGCGAAGGCAATACGACGGCGCTACTGGCAGGCTTCGCCGCTGGTGCCGGCGTGCTGACCCTGATAGCCGTCGCCATGCTGCGCTTCAGCGCGCGCCTGCCGATCGGCAAGTTCTTCTCCATCAGCTCGATTCTGATCGCCGTCCTTGCCGTGGTGCTCGCAGGCAAGGGCGCGCAGGCGTTGCAGGAAGCAGGCATTCTATCGGTGCAAACATTGCCCCTGCCGCGTTGGGAGTGGGTGGGCGTGTATCCCTCTGTCCAGACACTGCTGGTGCAGGGACTGGTCGCACTCGCTGCTCTCGCGGGATTCGCGTACAACGCGCGATCCGCGAGGCAGGAGCGCATCGAGCAAACAGCCCAGTCTTGAACCTTTGTCGCAGCGGTTAGCGGTTAGCGGTTAGGGCAGAATGGGCTAACCGCTATCCGCCAACCTCCATTGGTCTCAAACCAGCTCGCTGGCTTCCGCGGTCAGCTGTGTGTACCAGTTCCTCACCTTGGTGAGGTGGACGGCTTCCTCCTCGAGTGCCGCATGGAAGCGCTTCGCCATGTCGTTGTGCCCCATCTTGCGAGCCATGGCGATCAGGTTCTCCCATCCTTCGTTGTCGATGAGCTCGGCACACAGCGCCGTGTGCAGTGACTGCGCGAGCGTGGTGCGAGGGTCGGTCACTGCTTGTATGAAGCCCATCGATTGAACGCCGACCAGGTCGGCACACGGCGTTTGTGCCGTCGGATCTGCGCCCAGCTTTTCCAGGCATTCCTTGATCAGCAGCGCGTGGCGGGCTTCGGCCTTGCGTATTTCGAGCAGTTCCTCGGCATTCATCGCACCCAGCTCGGGTTGCGCGATCGCCTTGGTGTAGACGGCGTCGTATAACCGCGTGCCGCCGCGCTCGAAAGCGAGTCGTTCGGCGAGCTTGTCGATGAACACTTGCGGGCGCTTGCCGGTGAGCATCTTCGCGCTGCTCTTAGCTGCCCCCTTGAGGGTGCCGGGCATTGGCACAGAGCCGAGCGGATCGGCATCGGCGATGTACTCCAGGCGGGTGGCGGACAAGGCTTGTCCATCCATCGCTTCGGCAGCGGTTTCGTCAGGCGCCTCGCCCAGCGCGGCTTCTTCCAGGGCTTGCTTGCCTGACAGCATCTGCTGTGCGTGGAAGGGCGACATCTGCAGGCCGGTACGGTTCACTCCCAGGCGGGTGGCGTCAGTGGATTCGGGCATGGTGGGCTCTCCGATAGATCTGTTTCAAATGAGTTTGCTGGCTGGCGTTGGCGTTGGGTTACGCGGCTAGCAGGGTTACGCGGCCCGCAGCGGGGCGGTGCTCAGCACTTCGGTGCCCGGGCGCCAGCTGTAGCTGGCGGCAACGGTCTCCGAAGGCGAGCCTTGCGAGTTCAGTTGATTGCGATAATCGATCGAGCTTTGCGGCTCTTCCTCGAGGCTGACGATCTCGGTGCCCGCCGCCCGCAGATCCACTTCCTGCGCCAGCGTGGCGCGCACGAACTCGCGTTGACTTTCGAACGGAATCGGTTCGGGCAGGCTGGTGCCGACGATTTCCTGCGGGTCGCGACGCTCATGTTTCTTGAACAGCGCCGCGACTGAGTGAAAATGACCCAGCTCGTAGTTGAGCATGCGTTCCCAGATCGCCTTGATGCGCGGGTTCAGCTCCTGCTGCAGGCAGCTGTAATACGTATAGACCTCCATCGCCTCGTGCATCAGCCAGTTTTCCAGCAGCGACTGCGAAGGATCGAGCAGCGATTCGTACTGGGTGACGTGCTGTTCCTCGATGGAGGCGATCTCGGCATACAGCTGTCGCGCCACTGGATCGGCGAACAGCGGTCCGATGTTCATGTAATAGTCGTGCGTCTGATGCTCGGCGGCAGTCAGGATCAACGCGTTCAACTTGGTCAGCGGTGCCGCGGTGTTGCGGTCGAACGGCCGGCGCAGATCGTTCTCTGGCGCGCGATGTTCGACTACGGTCGGTCGGCCGGGGAGTACGTCGGTGTAACTCTGCAGGATGTTGTTCGAATCTTTGCCTTCGAGGCGATCCAGCAGCGCGGAATAACGATACATATGATCGAAATCTTCCAGCAGGCCGAAGCGATACACCTGAGCCAGGTAGGCATCGGGTTCCTGTTGAGCCAGCGCCGCGGTCAGCTCGATGGCGACCTGCTCGTAGCCAATGGTCGTTTCCAGCGGCGAGTGGTCGGCGCCGAGCAGCCAGTTGATCATCGTGGCCTGATGTTGCTCGACACGCCGGATCTCGGCTAGCGGCCGTCGCAGGTCGAGATTGAAGCGTGCCGCTGCGTGCGAGAAGCGCAGCGCCTCGTTTTCCATCCCGTTCATCAGGATTACGCGCACGCGCGTGAATGCGTCGTCATCGAGTTTGCTGATCGGCTTGCCCGCCAGCTCGCGCCAGGTGAAGCGTTGCTGATTGATGGGCGTGCCGCGATCTTCGAAAAGTGCCAGCGTCATGGTGGGTCCCTTTTGCAGTGAATGCAGCGATGGTGCGTGGATGGGATGCAAGCACAGAGAACTGCTGGAGCCTGAAACAGTTCCAACGAAGGGACGCAAACTGATTATGGAACGGGCACGAGAATCGATACTGGTGGAATCAGCGTTCTGCCATGCATCGCGTTCACCGCATGCACCAAAGACGGACACCTGGCCGGTGATGATCCGACTTGGAACGATGAAGGTCCGGGCGAAGGCTAACGCGGCAATCCGCCGCTCTAGAAAAGATCTCTATGCGCAAAGAGATCTGCGCAGGTCGCGCATGAAGGCGCTATCGACCGCGGCCTGGGGCGAGCGGCCTTCTTCAAAGAGAGGACGCCACGCGTCCCAGTCGATGTCCTTGTCGGTGATATCCGGGAGCACGTGGCTGAAGTCGTATTGGATGATCGCGACGACGCTGGCGCGCCACTGAAACCAGGAGTAAAGCACTGTCACTCTCCGTCCGAGTCGCAGGCCCTGTTTTGCCTGCTGCGGACACTGTACTGAATCAGGAGTGATGCAGTCAGTCGCGCGGCAGTAGCAGAACGGTAACGAAATCGCCGGATCGGCGACTCGAGTCTCGAGTGCTGCCGTCCGCAGCTCGATCTCTCAGCTGCACGAAACTCATCAAGCAGGCAGTTCGTCTGCGTGAAGCGGGACAGTTGTTTGTCGTCGGATGCAGGTTCCGCGCGGCGCTATAACAACATGCGCTTTTGTCATGAAGGGCATAACTGCGTGATGCTTCTTGAGCTTACGTCACGAGACGGTCCGTGAAATAACAAACAAACACCTCCTGGCAGATCGTTTGTATATCGCTTGCTTTGATTGGGACTCGACATTTGATCTTGGTCAATCGGTCTGGCAATCATGGCAAAGCAAGCCTCTGGCATTCTATCCAACAAATTTCTCGAACAGCTCGCCGGAGTAGATCGGCGCATTCTTCCGAAGCTCTCTTTGCGGATCGCCGCTAGCGCGGGTTCCCTGCTGCCGTGCGCGCTGTTCATGGCCACGGGAGTTTCCCAGGCACAAGAGGCCGTGCCCGAGGAAAGTAGGACTGAAGGCGAGACGGTGCAGGTCGCGGCGCTCGATCCGCGCAGTGAGTCGGCCGAGCAGGGCAGGACGCTCGCCACAGTCGTGGTCACCGCACTGCCGGCAGCGATTGAAGTGGTCGCGATGTGCACCGATTGGGGCGCTGGCGGGCCAGACCTCCAGACCACGGAGTTTTCCGACAGCCCGCCAGAATCTTGCAGGGCGCAAATCTACAGGGCACGATAACCGCCCGTGAGCCTTGCATCATCCGATCAAAACACCACAGGCAAAAGGCTGACGCTGGGGGAACTGCTCTACGCCGACCCAGGCGTCACGCTGGTATCTGAAAAGCAATGGCTCGCCGTCGTGCGCGCCATCGGCGCCGGCGATGAGGCGGCGTTGCGCCTGTTGTACGAGAAAGCGTTCCCGGTCGTCTCCATGTACTTGACGCGACTCACTGGCGATCGCCAGTTGGCGCAAGCCCTGCTGCTCGATGTCTTCCAGATGGTCTGGTGCGAGGCCCCGGTGTTCGATACTTCGGACGGACCGGTGCTCGGCTGGATCATGCGGCAGGCCCGCGCGCTGGCGCTTGCCCAGGCGGCGGATTCTCATCGCAATTCGAGTCAACGTCCTCAGGGTGGGGGCGCGGCAGGCGTGCCGACCGATCCTGCTTCCATGGGCGAGCGAGGCAATGGCTCCTCGCCGGACCCGGCATTCCAACGGGCCCTGGATGCGCTGACACAAGAGGAGCGCCAGGCCATCGAAGCCACTTTTCTGGATGGTTGGTCCTACGCCGAATTCGCTGCGCAGTCCGGGCAGGCCGTTGTCACCATCAAGAGCCGCATCCGCTCCGGTCTGGCGAAGCTGCAAGCCGCATTGCTCGCGCGAGGCGAGAAGACATGAGCGCGCGATCGGAAAACAAACGTTGCGAGCAGGCGCAGTTGGTCGCCTGCTATGCGTTGGCCATGCTCGATGGCAGTGAAGCCGATTCGATGGCGGCGCACCTGGCCGTGTGCTCGGAATGCCAGCGCGAGTATGACTTGGTAGGGGGGCTCACCAGCGCGTTGTCCGCCTGGCGCGATCAGGATTTGCCGCGACCGGCGCCGCTGTGGGACAGCCTGTTGCAGCGTATCTCCAAGGTGCCGCAAAAAGGGGCGCCGGCAGCAGTCGCGCCCGGAGCGGCGTTCGCGCCGGATTGGTCTGAACCACAATGGCAGCAGGCCGCTCCCGGCATCACGTGCAAGCTGCTGTCCACCGATGAGCAGCAGAAGGTGACCAGCATGCTGGTCCGGCTGGCGCCGGGCATCTCGTATCCTCCGCATCGTCATGCAGGCGTCGAAGAGATGTTTCTGCTGGAAGGCGAGCTGTGGATCGAAGACCGCAAGCTGCTGCCCGGGGATTTCAACCGGGCCGCGCCGGGAACCTCGGACCAGCGCGTCTACAGCGAAACCGGCTGCATGTGCCTGCTCATTACCTCGTCCTTGGACGAGCTGCGCTGAAGCTCGTGATTCGCGGGCTCCAGGCCCGCGATCTCCTGTCACTGGAACGATCCCCGGCTGTGGTCGCTTAACGCCACAGAGCCGAGCAGATTTGCCAGGAGATGATGCGATGGCCACGCAATCCGTGCAGCGCCCCGACGCCCCCGAGAGTAAGTCCGACGCTTCGGCCTCCGGACCCGGGATCACGCCCACGAGTGCCAGCATGCCGCCCGAACAGCACGCTAGAATCGCCAGGCGGGCCTATGAGCTGGCGGCGCAGCGCGACTTTCGCCCCGGCCACGAGCTGGAGGATTGGTTGCAGGCGGAGCGGGAGATCGAAGCCGGGCCGGCGCGCAGCACGCCGCCGGACAATCCGTTCGACACGGTCAAGACGTCCTCCAACGAGGATTGATGAAGAGGTGAAAATGCAGCAAGAAAAGGGCCTGGATCGATGACCGGCGCAGCCAGGCCGGTGCAGGAAAAATTCTCGGGGCGAGTCATTCTGATCGGTTGCGGCAGCATCGGTCAGGCAGTGCTGCCACTGCTGCGCCGCCATCTTTCTCTTGAAGGCGCAGGGCGGATCACGGTGTTGGCCGCGGACGAGCAGGGCCGCGGTATTGCCGGTGCCTGCGACGCGCGCTTCGAGCACACGCATCTCACTCCCGGCAATCATCGGCGCATTCTCGCCCGGCACGTCAAGGCCGGCGATCTCGTCCTCAATCTCTCGATCAATGTGTCGAGCCTGGACCTGGTTCGCTTCTGCTCGGAGGTGGGGGCGCTGTACGTGGACACTTCCATCGAGCCGTGGCCCGGCATCTACGACAATCCCATGCTGGAGATGCGCCAGCGAACCAATTTCGTCATTCGTGAAAAGGCGCAGCAACTTGCCAACGAGCTCGGGCCGGATGCGCCCACCGCAGTCATCGACCACGGAGCAAACCCCGGGATGGTGTCGCATTTCGTGAAGCGTGCGCTGCTGCAGTTGGATCGAATCCTGCGGGCCGGCGAAGCACGGCCGCAGGTTCGCGAAGACTGGGCGGCCCTGGCGCGAGATCTGAAGATCTGCGTCATCCAGATCGCCGAGCGCGATACCCAGGTCGCCGACCATGCCAAGCGCCACGGCGAGTTCGTGAACACGTGGTCGATCGACGGCTTCGTCGATGAGCTGCTGCAGCCTGCCGAGCTTTCGATCGGCGTGCACGAGCTGAATCTGCCGCGGCGGGCCCGTCAGCATCGACAAGGCTCCGGCACGCTGTACCTGCCGCGCCCGAGCGGTGGCACGTTTGCGCGCAGCTGGGTGCCGTCGGTGGGTGGGTATCAGGGCATGCTCGTGACGCACGATGAAGTGTTCTCCATCGCGGATTATCTGTCGTTGCGGAACGAGCAAGGCTTCAGCTATCGACCGACAGTAATGTTCGTCTATCACCCATGCGACGACGCCATGCTTTCCGCGCTCGAGCTGGAAGGACGCGGCTGGACCATGCAGCCATCGAGCCGTCGCTTGAGTCATGACATCGTCGATGGCATGGACGAGCTGGGCGTGCTGCTCGCAGGCCACGCCAAGAATGCCTACTGGTACGGTTCGCAGCTATCGATCCACGAGGCCCGGCGCCACGTCGAATTCGCCAACGCGACCACGATGCAAGTCGTCGCTGGCGCGTTGGCCGCGGTCGTCTGGGCGATACGTCATCCGCGCCAGGGGCTGGTCGAGCCGGATCAAATGGACCCCGAGGAATGTCTGGAGGTGGCCGCACCCTATCTGGGCAAGCTCACCGGCAAGTTCACGGATTGGACGCCGTTGCAGGGGCGTGGCGAATTGTTTCCGGAGACGCTCGATGTCAACAATCCCTGGCAGCTGCAGAACATTCGCGGCCGCCAGTGGATTGCATAAGAGTCGATGACCCTCATGCTTCGAGAAAGACTGGCCGGCGCATGATTATTTCCAATTGATGGAACCCGGGTTGCGGCGTAGAAAGGGCTGGAAATCGTTCAGCCAGCGGGGAGGAGCCGCTACATCGGGTACCTATTACACGTGGAGAAGATCATGGCTCATACGACACATGTGGAACACAGTACTGGCCGGCGGAAATTCGTGGACGCCGTCAGCAAAGCCATACGGCCCCGGAAGTCGCCGGCATCCACGACATCACGCGCGCCTGCGGACGACGCTCGGCAAGAGGCGGAGTTCTACGATGCCGTCGATCGACGCCTGATGGACACATTCCCCGCCAGCGACGCCGTTGCTCGCTATTGACGCGACGGCCTCGTCCACGACGGACGCGGGCGCGTCGCACCCCGCGACATACAATCCAACGTTGATGCTCGAGGCATGGTCGACGGGCGTGCCGTGTACGTCGCATTCGTCAGCACGAAGTACTTCTCGTCGAGCAGATTGTTATCGTTGAGCTGCACGATGCGCGTACAGCGCATCGATGCGCGTCGTTCGAGGGACCTTGCTGGCGAGCCGAGGAGCACTCCTCGACCCTGGGCGGGCTGTCCCTGACGAATGTTGACGGCCGGTGGGCCGGACGCAATTATTACGCCAACTCTCTGAACCACAAGGGAAGGGCAAAGGAGCGTACCTTCGTGGCATCGAATCGGCCTGGCGCTTGCAAGCGGCTTGGCGCCGGCAGATAGGTGTGATCAACTCGCGGCTCCGCGACGTACCAGGCAGTCAGACATGCTGAGTCCTACCGCCAGTCAGCCAGCGGCGACTTTTGATGGCAGCACGGGGCGGGCAGAGGTGTATCAAGCGACGGCCGAGCAGGCGGTGGCCTCCTTGCAGTCGGATGAGCAGCTCGGGCTGGGCAAAGAAGAAGCGCTCGCGCGGCTCGATCGTTACGGCCGAAACGAGCTCAAGGCGGAAGCGCCGGTACCGGCCTGGCGTAAATTCCTCGCGCAGTTCGAGGATGTGCTGGTCATCCTGCTGCTGATCGCTACCGCGATTTCAGCCGTGCTGTGGTGGCTGGAGCGCGACCAGGCCCTGCCGTACGAGGCGATCGCGATTCTCGCGGTCGTGATGCTCAACGCCGTCATGGGCTATGTGCAGCAATCGCGTGCCGAACAAGCGGTCGCGGCCCTGCGCAAGATGTCTGCTGCGCGGGCGAGAGTGATCCGCGATGGCACGCAGCAGAGCGTCGAGGCCGCCGAGCTCGTTCCCGGTGACATCATCATCGTCGAAGAGGGCGACACGGTGCCCGCGGATGCGCGCTTGATTCGTGCAACGGCGTTGCATACGGCCGAGGCGGCGCTGACCGGCGAGAGCCAGCCCGTGTCCAAAGATCCTGCTCCGCTTACGGACGATGCCCCCCTCGGCGACCGGCACAACATGATATTCAGCGGGACTGCCGTCACCTACGGCCGTGGCAAGGCGGTGGTGACAGCGACGGGCATGCGGACCGAGATGGGCAGGATCGCCGGCATGATCGAGGCGACGCCGGCGGATGTCACTCCGTTGCAGCGAGAGCTCGCCGCCGTTGGCAGATTGCTGGGCATCGTCGTGGTCGCGATTGCAGCGATCATGATCGTCACGATCATCGTGGTCGAACAGGTTCGTAGCTTTGCTGCGATCTTCGATGTGCTCATCCTTGGCGTCGCTCTCGCCGTCGCCGCGGTTCCTGAAGGGCTGCCGGCGGTAGTTACGGCGGTGTTGGCGCTTGGCGTGCAACGGATGGCGAAGCGCAATGCCATCGTTCGTCATCTCGCCGCGGTTGAAACTTTGGGTTCCTCGAGCGTCATCGCATCCGACAAGACCGGCACACTGACCAAGAACGAAATGACGGTGCGCGTCGTGGTTACAGCGAGTGGACGCGTGAACTTCAGTGGCACCGGCTATGCACCGGAAGGCGAGGTGCAAGCGGAGGGCGGCGGTACGATCGAAGGTCCGCTGCGCAGTGAATTCATGAGGGCGCTGGCCGCTGCCGATCGTGCCAACAACGCCGTCGTGCAGGAGCGCGATGGGCAATGGGTCGTGCAAGGCGATCCGACCGAGGCAGCGCTGATCGTGGCGGCTCACAAGGCGGGCTTCACGGAGGAGATGCTCGACGCGCGCTTCCAAAGGATCGCGGAAGTGCCGTTCTCCTCCGAGCGCAAGCTGATGAGTACGGTTCACAGCGACGCCAGGCGCAGGCAATCTCACATCGCATTCACGAAAGGCGCGCCGGACGAGTTGCTGGCCCGTTGCTCACACGAGCAGGTTGGCGAGGAACTGAGGCCGCTGACGGAAGAGCGTCGCGCGCAGATCCGCAAGATCAACGAGGCCCTGGCTGGCGAGGCGTTGCGTACTTTGGGAGTGGCCTTGCGGGTGCTGCCTGCGGACGCGTTCGATCGCGACGACATCGACGAGCAGATCGAACGCGACCTGGTTTTCCTGGGCCTGATCGGCATGATCGATCCTCCCAGGGAGGAGGCGGCAGCGGCGGTGGCGCGCGCCAGGCAGGCTGGCGTCCGGCCCATCATGGTCACCGGCGACCATCCCACAACCGCGTCGGTGATCGCGAGAGAGCTGGGGATTACCGACAATGGCCGGACTCTTGCCGGCGCGCAGATTCAAAAGATGTCGGATGACGAGCTGGTCGAGGCGTTGCGGGACACATCGGTGTTCGCCCGCGTCAACCCCGAACACAAGCTGCGCATCGTCAACGCGCTACAGCGCCAGGGAGCGATCGTGGCGATGACGGGCGACGGTGTGAACGATGCGCCCGCGCTCAAGACCGCCGACATCGGAGTCGCGATGGGAATCATGGGCACCGACGTGTCCAAGCAGGCGGCCGATATCGTGCTTGCCGACGACAACTTCGCTTCCATCGTCGCGGCGGTAGAGGAGGGCCGCGCCATCTTCGGCAACATTCGCAAGTTCTTGCGTTATCTGTTGTCGTCCAACATCGGCGAAGTGCTGACCATGTTCTTCGGCGTGCTGCTGGCCGATGTGATCGGGTTGTCGGCGGCGGAGCAAGACGGCGCGGTGGTCCTGCCTTTGCTGGCAACGCAGGTGTTGTGGATCAACCTGGTGACGGACGGCGCTCCGGCGCTCGCTCTCGGCATGGATCCGGCCGATCCCGACGCGATGAACGAGCCGCCGCGGCCGCGCACCGAAGGAGTGATTACGCAACGAATGTGGGGCAGCATCGCTTTCGTGGGGGGCGTCATGGCTGTCGGGACCTTGCTGGTGATCGATGCCAGCCTGCCCGGTGGCCTCATCGCTGGCGCTGGCGATATTCGCTATGCGCAAACCATGGCGTTCACCACTTTGGTTTTCTTCGGACTGCTCACTGTGTTCAATGCGCGCTCGGATGAACGCAGCGCATTCGTTGGGATATTCACGAACCCGTGGTTGTGGGGAGCGCTGACGCTCTCCATGGCGCTCCAGGTCGCCGTGGTGTACGTACCGTTTCTGCAGCATGCATTCTCGACCGTGCCGCTGAGTTTGAGCGACTGGTTGCTGTGTGCAGCCGTGGGCAGCTCGGTGATCTGGCTGATGGAAGGACTGAAAGCCGTGCGACGGATTGCGGGCCGCCAACGTTAGTTGGCAGCCCGCTTGCTTGCTTCAGTTGCTGACAGGCTGCAGGCGAGCCTGCGCCAGCACGGGTGCGTCCACGTCTCGGATCGCGCGCGCGATGGCTTCCTGTCGGCACTCTTCGAACACTTCCTCGGTGCGATCTGGCATCAAGCCATAGCCGGGGTGCCGGCGAGGATTGCCGCCGCAGGCCAGGTAGGCCGCCTTTTCAATGCGGTCCAGCAGAGTCCGGGCATCGTCCTGCCGGCTCAAATCGAGGTCGGCGAACGACACACGCACCTTTCCCACCAACTGCTTTGCCTGCGACGGTACCGCAGCCTGACTGACGGGCTGGATGGCAAGAAACAAGAATGCCGCCGATGCCGTGCTCGTCAGCAATGCAGATCCCAACATGCGCTTCATGATCGATCTCCTAGTTGAGTTGACCGTGCTGCTGTGGAGCAGCGCGGCTGTTCAAGTCAGGAGTAGTTTCAGAGAGCGGCGTGCGAAAGACGTGATGGCGGCCGTGATAGCTTCGTGAATCCGCCGCGACCAGGCGCCAGCGCGTGTGGTCACGCGCTGGCCGGTCGCACTTGAGGGTTGCGCGAAGATTACTTTAGTGAGTGCCGATCCCTGCTGTGTCGCTGTCAGCACGATGGCCAGGGAAGCGATGAACAACCGCGCGCTGCTTGACTGCGGCAGCAGGAACGCAGTTCACTTCCAGGCAGGCCGTGCAAGGAGTGTCGCCATGGTTCAGCAGCACAGAGAAATCGGCAAGATCAAAGCCGCGATTGCATGATCCCTGGTCGGTGTGGTCAGCAGAATCAGCCGCACGGAGTACGTCGTGAGGTTCAAAGTTCGCGATACCCGGACGGGTGCGGTCATCGCTGCCGGGGAGAGCGGACTGCAGATGGGTGCCGACTATTCCTGGAGTCGAGGCGCGGCGAAGTTGGTCAAGGCGCGCTTGGTGGAAGGGACACTCGATGCGCGCGCGTCGCAATAGCCCTTGCCATTGACCGGCAATCGCTAGCGCTTGGAGCTCACTCTGCGGTGCTCTGCGATTTCAAGTAAGCCACGATCTGCTCGCGCACGGCCGCATCGGGGATGCCCTTGTAGGGTTTCATGTTGTTGTTGGGGATGACCTGCTCCGGATCCTCGATGAACTTGTCCAGGGTGGCTTCGTCCCAGGTGATGCCGGCGCTTTTCATCGCTTGCGAGTAATTGGCGTAGCCGGCCACCGAGCCGGCTTTGCGGCCATGGACCTGGTGCAGCGACGGTCCGAGCCGATTGTCCCCTTCTTTCACGGAGTGACAGGTTCGGCAGTGATTGTTGAAGGCTGCCGGCGGGCTATCGGCAGCCCGGGCGGGTAGGGCGAGCCAAAGCGTCGGCCACAGAGCCAGTGCGAGTCTGTTGGCACTGGACATCATGGAAGTCATGAAGATTCCTCCCGCGTCGCTGCGCACGATCTGTCGCAGCCAGTGCCAGGCTGGTGTGCATGCACCGGCTGCGGCTTGGTCTTGGGGAGCAGCGAAGCGGCGGCTTCGATCTGCAACTGATGGATCACTTCGCCGAGTACCGCATCGACGCTGCGAGTCAACGTATGCAGGGGAGGTGCATTGTCCCACCACGCAGCCAGGCTGCCGATTGCCAACAGGGCAACCGCGGCTCGTTGCGGAACGGCGACCCGTGACTTCGGCGCTGTGCGTATTCGGGCTGGCGGAATCAAATGGCAATCGCGGTCGAACAGCGGCACCAGCAATGGCCCGAAATGCGCGGCTAGCGTGTCGGGGCGCAATCTAACCAAGCGCCGCCGACCGCGGCCGAGATCGGGCAAACTGGCCAGCCCCTTCGAGCTCAGATGCGTGGCAATCGCGTTGGATGTCGAACCCAGATGCTCGGCGAGCAGATCGTTGCGAAGCTCGGACATACGCGCGCGGTGCCCGGGCGTGGTGGCTTCGAGCAGCAGATTGCATTCGACATCGAAGCCCATGGACCTGCGATTCAAGTTCGCCGAGCCGACCGTCAGCCAGCGATCGTCGAACACCCCGAGCTTGGAGTGCAGGTTGATGCCTTGGCCGTCACAGAGGGCTCCGACCAGCGGCACGCGATCGCTTGCTCCAGTGGCAGTGAGAATGCGAAAGAAGCGCTGCAGGCCGTGACCCATCGTGTGCAGCTCGACCGTGGTCTTCGGGCGCTCCATCCCGACCAGCAGTCCTTGCAGCTCGGGCACTTCTCGACAGCGCTGCGCGATGGCTTCGGCGATGCGAGTGCTGGTGAAGTATTGATTCTCCAGATACAGCGAGCGCTGCGTGCGAGCGATCGCGGCGAGATAGAACGCCTCGACCTCCCTGATTGCCGGCCTGGATTCGCACGCCGGCAACGTGCGGCTGACTGCCGCATTGATGTGCTCGAAATGCACCGGCCAACCTTCGGGCCAGCAATTTTCCGGTACGTTCACCCGTTCCGGAGGCGGTCCTTCAGGCCAGTTTTCGCGCAGATAAGCGGCAATGTCGGCGACCACCGGACCGGTGACGCACAATTGAGTATCGTGCACCGGCATGTAGGCCTCGCCATCGGCGTTGTGACGGCGCGCTTCGCCAGGCAGATGCTCGCGCGTGTCCCAGCGGTTGTGAGTCAGATCGATCCCGCCGATGAATGCCAGCTTGTCGTCGATGACGACGACCTTGTGGTGCACGCAGCCGGTGGTCGGATGATTGGAGTCCTCATAGAAGCGGATTCCACGGGATTCCAACTGTTGGCGCGTGTCGGTCTCGCGGTCGTCGCGATACAGCCAGTGATAATTCCAGCGTGCGACGTGAATCTGCAGCCCGGGCCGGGTTTGCAGCAGATATCCCAGCAACTCGCCGAACTGCACCGGCGCGCTCAGTGACTCACCTCTCGCAGCCGCGCGCGGCGGCAGATGGACGCGGGTATCGAAATCCCATCCGGCGATGACAATCAACTTGCGGGCACGCAGCAGCGCCGACCTGAGCGCGGCAAAATACTCCTGTCCATCGACCAGCAGCGTGGCTCGTTCGGCCAGCGAAGCGCGCCAGCACGTTTCTCCGGGGCGGAGCAGCGATTCGAATGCCTGGTCGAGACGGTTCGCAGACATGGCCCTCAGACGGCGATGATGGGTGGGCAGCTACCTCGAGTTGCGCCTGGCGAGCGGCGAAATCGAGGTCACGTCATCCCAACTCAAGCGGCCCGCAGTCGTTCCATGGCAACGCTTTGCGCCGGCTTTGCCAAGCCATGATCGCGGTCGACCGAGGGTCTTTCCTACAAGTGCTTGCTGGCTGCGAGCCAGACCCGGATAGGGGGCGTCGGTCTTCGTCTTACGGCTCGAAACGGCTGGCAGTATCCCGATCGCGGTCGTACCGCTTCGCCAGCGGAAAGGGCGGCAGCCAGGATTCGCGCCGGATCGTCCAAAGCTCGTAGCTGGGCTCGAATTGATTGGGGGCATCGAACGCGCCCAGGTTCACTTCGATTTCATCGCGGCTGCGCGAGAAGACGGACGAACCGCAGCGCGGGCAGAAATGCCGCCCGGCATAGTCGCGAGTTTCGCCTTCGATGGTCACCGCCTCCTGAGGGAAGATGGCCGACGCGTGAAAAAGCGCTCCGTGGTGCTTGCGGCAGTCCAGACAATGACAAAGGCCCACCCGATAGGGGCGCCCGGCCGCCACGATTCGCACGTTGCCACAAAGGCAGCCGCCGGTGAATTGATCCATGCCAGGTGTCCTCGCGGAATCCAGCGATGGTTGGCGAGCTGGCCCGGGATTGCAATCGCGTGCGGCGCGCTCACCTGGTCGGTATTTGTCCGGGGTGGTATTTGTCTGGGTAGTACCTAGTCCCTCGCGGGAAGACACGCTGCGCCGTCGGGTAGATGCATGCAGCATCGAATCACCGTAGTCACCGTCACTTCGAAAGGAGTGCCTCAATGATCAGCAAGATTCTGGCTCCAGTGGACGGCAGCTCGACTTCGATGCGCGGACTGGCCGAGGCCGTCAGCCTGGTGAAACAAGTGAATGGGACCCTCCGCATTCTGCACTCGGTGGACGAGTTGCTGATGGGCGACGTGCCGCTGGGGACCGATTACTACAATCGATGGGTGGAGAGCGTGCGAGTGCGGGGCCAGCAGATCCTGCGCGAAGCTCAGGCGTTCTGCCGCGAGCGGCACGTGGACGCGGAAGCCATTCTGGCCGAGACCGTCGGCAAGCGTGCCGCCGACATCATCATCGATCAGGCGAAGCAATGGCCTGCGGATCTGATCGTGATGGGAACCCACGGCCGGCGCGGGATCAATCGCCTGCTCATGGGCAGCGATGCCGAGCTGGTACTGCGATCTTCTCCGGTACCGGTCATGCTGGTGCGCGAACACACGGAGTCGACGTGGGTTCCAGGCGTTAGCACGGCTTGACGATTTGCAACGCTGAGCGGCGCCGTTCGGGCCCGGGCGCGGCACGTAGTCGCTACGGCCAAGCCCGCATGGCGAGACCTGCGTTCATGCTGGGACGATAGTACAATCGCGTGCTGCGCGACTTTCGATGAGGCAGGTTCAATGACCGATGACACCGCGCTGGAACAGATAAGAGACCGCCTGCTGGCCCGGCGTGCCGAATTGCAGCGGCGTCAGCAGCGGATCGATCTGGATCTGCAAAGACAGCACGAGCCGCTCAGCAAGGACTTCTCCGACCAGGCGATCCAGTTGGAGAACGACGAAACCCTGGAGGCCATCGGGCATGCCGCGGCTCGCGAGCTGGAGGAAATCGATCTGGCGCTGGCTCGAATGGCGCGGGGTTTGTACGGCCAGTGCAGAACCTGTGGCGAGCAAATCTCCGCGGCACGGCTGGCAGCCATACCGCACGCCACGGTATGTCAGCGCTGCGGAGAGAAATGATATCTCCGCCGCTTGATTGGTCAGGATCCTGATCGATCAGGATCGCGATCGATCAGGATTGCGGCTGGGCCGCAAGCAACTTTTCGAGCCGGGCATCCAAGCCATAGACATCCGCTGAGAACAGCATGCCGCGCGATGTCGTTGCCGCCGCCGTCGCGTAGAACACCAGAACCCGAACGGGAACGTCGAGCACGACGCGTCGTGGCTCGGTCCCGCAAAGAGCGGTCGCGACCGTCTCGCTATTCCAATCGCCAGGTGCATTGACCAGCACATACTCCGCTAGCGCCGCGGGATCGCTGACTCGGATGCAGCCGTGACTGAAGGCGCGTTCCGGCAACTGGAACAAGCCGGGCTCGGAGGTGCCATGCAGGCGAATGGAATAGGGATTGGGCATGATGAACTTCACCGGTCCGAGCGCATTGTCCGGCCCCGGCCGCTGGCGCAGCCGGAACTTTCCCTCCTCCAGGCCCGCGATCGCTTCGGGCGTCGGCTCTTGGACCGCCGCATTGTCGCTCGCGCCTTGCACGATCTCGTAGTGGTTGCGCCGCAGGTAGCTCGGGTTCTTGCGAATCTTGGGCAGCAACTCGTTGCGCATGATGCTTCTTGGCACGTCCCAATAGGGATTGAACACGACTTCCTTGATCGACGAAGTGAAGAGGGGCGTGCGATCGCGGGTACGGCCGACGATCACGGGAATCTCCAGCAACGTTTCGCCGGGCCGGCCGGCTCGCGGCAGGGCATACAACATGTATTGAGGAACGTTGATGACGATGTCCGGGCGTGGCATGCCGTTCAGCCAGCGCCAGCGTTCCAGCGACAACTCGATCTGTCGCACACGCCGTTGCAACGGCACGTTCAGCGCCGCGTGGGTCTGTTTTCCCAGGATGCCGTCCGCGAGCAACCCATGTCGCGTTTGAAAGCTCTTCAGCGCCTGCACCAGCGGCTCGTCGAACACTTTGGCATCGCCGGGAGCAGCATCGGCGGGCAGATCGCCCAGCATGGTGAGTCGTCGTCGCAATAGCTCGGCGTCCGCATAGGCTTCGCCATGCCGAACGGCGCGAGTGGCGAGCGCGGGCAACGGTTCCAGTCGTTCATCACTCAACTGCCGATAACGCGCCAGCGCTTGCTTCAGCATTCGATAGGGCGCCGGTGTCGGCTCCAGCGCGGACAATGCCGCCTCGACATCGTTGCTGTGGGCCAGCTTCGCGATGATGTCCTCATCCATTGTCACGGTTCTTGCCGGCAGATCGAAGCCCGCCTGACGAGGATTGACGCGTCCATAGCGCAGATGAGTGGCGAAGCGTGACGCTCGCTGCGATAGATCCCGATCGTAGCGATGCAGCAGGTCGGCGTTGGCAGCGCCAGTGGCGACCGTCTGCAACTGCGCGACAGTCAATCCGCTCTGGTACGCGTTCGGGGCGAGGCCAAAACGCTCGGCTTCAGTGAGCGCCTTGCTCAGCTGCAGGGCTTGGGACGTGGGCGCACCGTTGCGGACCCACTGTAGTGAGTCCGCTGCGTGCGACATCCATCCTGAAAATAAACACAATGCGATGACGACGCAGCGAACCCGGCGCCTCACTGGCCTGCTCTCGATGACTTGCCAGGCATCAGTGTGACTGTGCCGGCAGCCAGGCGTATGCGGGAATCTGCGGAGTCGCTCCGCAGAAATCGCGGGCAGACAAAGTCACGCCGCCGGGGCGCTTCGGGCGAATTGCCATCGGCGGCGGCGAGGCTAAATGAGCGCGTAGAACTGAGGAGTGAGCGCCGCTGCCTCAAATGGGGGTAAGTTGAAAACTGCGGTGAGCGCGCCGCGTGTGCACGGATCGATGACTTCTGTTGGTGAGAATGCAGTCACGCGCGATCACCTGAGATTCGTTGAGCAGACTTGCGAACGATCTTGCATGCGTATGCACATGTGCACGGTTGGACCTTGGGCTAATTGATGGTTGGACGATGCGAGCCGACGCTCTCCAGCCTCAGAAGAACACCAGGGCTGGACCAATGTCTCGCTTGGGCTGGAGTGGCGCTACAAGAGTGATAGAGCGTGCGTGCTGGCTCCTCGCATGCGTATGGATGGCGATGTATGTTACGGCGCGAACGGATGCGGCCGTCAGCGGGAGCGCCGCTTTGGCACAAGCCACATCGAATGCAGCGCCGGTGAAGGCGCTTGCCGTGCCTCGCGCGCCGGCGCCCAGGATCATTCCGGAGAACGGCCCGCTGGGTTTATTGGAAATTCCTTCTCTCGAGCTGCGCACCGCGCTGTACCCGGATACGAGCGAGATCAATCTCAATCGCGGCGCTGGGCTGATTCGCGGTATGGCCCGACCGGGTGAGGGCGGCAATCTTGGCCTGGCCGCACATCGCGACGGCTTCTTCCGCCCGCTGGAGAGAATTGCAGTCGGCGATGCGATTGAAGTGCGCACCCCCGGCTCTCACTACGTCTATCGTGTCGCGTCGATCGCGATCGTGGATCGCGCCGATGCCGCTCTCTTGCGGCGTACCGCCGAACCCTCCATCACGCTCGTGACCTGCTACCCCTTCCGTTTCGTCGGGCCCGCACCGAAGCGCTTCGTGGTGCGTGGCCGGCTGGACTCGACTCGCGAGTTGCTCGCACCCGGGTCGGTCTTTCCCGGCAGCATCGCCGCCGGGCAGAGAACGGCAGCTCTTTAGGACACAACGAACAGGAGACGATCATGGGTATTCCATCGCGCGTAAATATTGCTCGCGCATTCCTGGCCGCGACGCTCGCTTTCGTTGCCAGTGCAGCGTTCGCACAGAATCCACGGGATTGTGCCGCCGTGACATTCAGCGATGAGGTTCTGGAGCGCTTTCCACGGGCGCCCGAGGCTTGCCTCGACGTGATATCCCGCGATGGTCAGGAGTACGCGGTTTTCAACGCGAGGCTCACACAGGTCAGAGGAAACACCATGCGGGTGCGCTTCCAGCATCCCGACGGCTCGCTCGGCCCGACCACGTCCATCGCGGCTCCTAGCGACTTCCGTGTCCTCATCAACGGCGAGCCGACGCGCATACGCGACGTTGCGCCGAATCAGGATCTGAAAGCGTACGTGCAAGTCAGCCGTCCCATGGTTGCGCTGGAGCCGGCCGATACGTCGCAGCGCATGCTGATCGTGCCCCTGGCGGTCGAGCAGGTTGCGGAGCAAGGCGCCGGGGAAGAAATGGCAACCGATCGAACCCGGTTGGCCGAGGCCACTGATCCCGAGATGCCCGCTACCGCCGGTCCCGGGCCGGTGTTCGCCCTCTTCAGTGTGGTGTTTGCGTGTGCAGCGCTCTGCTTGCGAGCACTGCGTTTCTCATGACCTTGCAGGAGTCCGATCATGACAAGGATATTTCCGGCTGTTTCTTTGCTTGCTTCGCTGGCGTGTCTGTCCGTTGCGGCGCTGGCACAGGATGATCCCCAAAAGTTCTCCTCAGCCAACGTGACCAAGACGTCGGCGACCGTGGAGTCCGTGGATCAGGACGCCAGATCGCTAGTGCTGCGCAACTCCGAAGGTGACCGCACGCTGCTGGTCGTCGGTCCGGAAGTTCGCAACTTCGAACAGATCGAGCCCGGCGATCGAGTATCGGCGACGTATCGCGAAGCGATTCTGGCCGAAGTGCTGCCCAAAGGCTCGGAATCCAGCGAGCCGCGTGCCAGTGTCGCGAAGAGTCGCGCCGCGCCGGGCGAGCGGCCGGCCGCCGCGGTCGGTGCGACAGTATCGACCGATGTCGTCATCGAGTCTGTTGATCAGTCATTCGACACGGTGACGTTCAAGCGGCCCGACGGCATCGTGCGTACCGTTGCAGTGGAGGATCCGAAAGCATCGCAATTCATCCACAACTTGAACCCCGGCGACGAGGTACGAGTCACCTACACCGAGGCCACGGCGATCGCGGTGACACCGGAACAGTGATGGTGGCCTGGTGAAAGTGCTACTGCGCTGTAGGGCAACAGTATCCCGGGACATTGCCGATATATCCGGGTCATGGAGCGGACCGGCTCGGAAAGCGGCTTGCGATTCGGCAATTGCTGATCTACTCGAGTTAGTAGCTGCCGCATGATCGCTGCGGAAGTCCTTGACTGCAATGGTGTCTCGCGAATGGCGGAGATGGCAGGTTGCAAGCAGCGGGCATTGCTGCCCGATCGTGTGCTGGGTTTGATACCGGTGGCGATGCCGGCACTGTGCATGCAACGCGAGATATATCGTCGCGTGCATGGCGACCGTGGTCGTGGGGCAAGGAAGCATGGGATCGCATTGGAAGGGTTCGGGTCGAGACGTGCTCGGCCCAAGTCATAGCGACTGGCCATTGCCGACTGGCGAGGGAGATCTCGTGAGCAGGACACCTCCAACCGTGTTCATCGTCGATGACGATGCCGATGTGAGGCGAGCATTGGCCCGCCTGCTGTCCGCAGCTCGATACAACACGCGCTCGTTCGGTTCTGCGGTGGAGTTCCTGGAACATCACGATCCGAGCGTGCCCGGTTGTCTGTTGCTGGATCTGGCGATGCCCGATCGCAGCGGGCTGGAAGTGCAATCGGCGCTGGCCGAAGAGGATTGTCATCGACCCATCGTGTTCCTGAGCGGCCATGGCAGCATCGCCGAGAGTGTGGTCGCGATGCGCGCCGGAGCCATCAACTTTCTCACCAAGCCGGTGGACAACGAGGAATTGCTGGCCGCGCTGGAGGAAGCGCTGCGTCTGGATGAGGAGCAGCGTCGCGCCACCAGTCTCAAGGAGATCGTCCAGGAGCGGATCGCGACGCTGACGCCCCGCGAGCGCGAGGTGCTGGCGCACGTGGTGGAAGGCCGCATGAACAAACAAATCGCCGGCGATCTCGGCACCGTGCTGAAGACCATCAAGGTGCATCGGGCACGAGTGATGCACAAGATGCGCGTGCGCTCGCTCGCGCAGCTGGTGAAGCTGATCTCTGCATCGGGGGTCGTACTGGAACGTCAGAAGCGTGGCCCCGAACCCGTGGCCGAGCTGCCGTTCAATGCGGCGCTGGAGCCGAAGGACGGCCGCCGCTCGCTCGGGCACGGCGCCGCTCACTGGTGAGCGGCCCGCTCAGAACGAACCCTTGTCAGAACGACCGGCCGATGGTGATGCCGATGCCCAGATCGCTCTTTTCATATTGCTGCGGCGGATCGCTGTTGTAGCTCTCGTACAGGTACAGCGCCCAGTAGAAATCGTTGACGATTTCCCGGCGCAGGCTGCTCTGCACTTCGACGCGCACGCGCGAATCGTCGGGCGCATAGTATGTGGTGGCTTCGAACTGCAGTTCATTGTCGCCGCCCACATCGAACCAGTCCCACTCGATTGCCGCGTGCACTTCGAACAGGGTATCGCTGTCCAGTCCACGGAATTTCTCGCGATCGGCATCCACGCCGCCATACATCGAAAAGATCGCGCGATGTGACTGGCTGAGGGTACGGCCGAGCGCGAGGCCCAGCAGCGCCCGGGAGTCCAGGTCCAGCTCGCGGTCTTCTTCGATGATCGCCTTGCTCAGCACGAACCAGCGGTTCTCGAGCAGCCGGCGCGATGCGATATCGAAATGATTGCGCCGCTGCGCGGTCGAGCTATCGCGCCGGCGCAGCAGGGAACTGATCGAAGCCTCGGTCAGGTGACGTTTGGTGCGATGTTCGAGCGTCGCGTTGAGGGTCCAGTCGATCTCGTCGTTGGCCGACAGAAAATCGAAGCCGGCATCGACGGAGCCGCCGAGCCGCTCGACGAACCGGCTCTTGGAGCTGGGCTCGATCCGCAATACTTCGCTCATGGCGACGCGTCGGGTCATGCCATTCTCGGTGATCGTTACCCGGCCCGCGTTCGCCTCCAGGGTGCCGGTGAAACGCTCGCCCGAGGCGAGCTCGATATAGAAACGATCCGGGCTGCGCAGCTCGAGGACGTTGCTCCAGTCGATGTCGACGCCGCCCGCGCCAGCGATGGAGAACTGCAACTCGCCACGCGACAGTTCAGTGATCGTACCGGTCATGCGGTTGCCGCCATCGACCAACACCACGTCCTCGGCGGATGCGATGGACGCGAGGCCAAACAGCAGCGCCAGCGTCGGCACATATCGAGCTTTCATCTCGCTCTCCCGGCGAACCCGGTGCAATCGCGCTGGTGCAGATTACGTGCTGCCGGCCGCGCTGCTTCATTGGACCAGGGGCTAATTGCGAGCGGGCGTTCCGGGTGCGAGCTTGGGCACCGTATCAGCGCTTTCACGGCCCGGTGTCATGCCGAGGCGGCCCCGATGCATGGGCGAGATGCAGTGTGCGAGATGAAAAAATCATGACCAGAGTGCACATCCTCGGCACCGGCGGCACCATCGCGGGCCAGGGCGCGACCGACACGTCGTCCAGCTATCGACCCGGCTCGGTCATGATCCAGCAGGTGATCGACAGCGTGCCCGGCCTGGACCAGTTGGCCGAGGTGACGGGCGAGCAGTTCGCGCAGGTCAGCAGCCAGGACATGAACGAGCTGTTGTGGCAGGGCCTGGCCAATCGCATCGACGAGTTGTTCGAAGCCGAAGCCGCCGATGGCATCGTGATCACGCATGGCACGGACACTGCCGAGGAGACCGGCTACTTCCTGCACTTGACGGTGAAGTCCAGTCGGCCGGTGGTACTCACCGGCTCGATGCGTCCGGCGACTTCATTGAGCGCAGACGGGCCGTTGAACTTGTACAACGCCGTGTCGGTCGCGGCCGATCTCGAAGCGCGCAATCGCGGCGTGATGCTTGCGATCAACGATGATCTGCACAGCGCTCGCGACGTGACCAAATCCAGCACGACGGACGTGCAGACATTCATTTCGCCGGGGGCCGGATTGCTCGGCACGGCGCGATTGGGCCGCATTCGCTACTACCGGCGACCGGTGCGGCGGCACACCTTGAACTCGATCTTCACGGCCGGCAACGAAGGCCGCTTGCCGCGAGTGGATGTTTTGTACGCGCACGCGGGCATGAGTCCGGACCTGGTGCGTGCAAGCGTTTCTCTCGGCACGCGTGGCATCGTGGTTGCCGGCGTCGGCAACGGCAATGTGCCGGGCCCGGTGGTGCATGCGTTGCGAGAAGCGGTCGAGGCGGGTGTGAGAGTGGTCCGTAGCGCTCGCGTCGGCAACGGAGACGTGGAGCGCGGTGTCGAGCTGGATGACGATGCCTTGGGATTCGTGGTGTCCGATCAGCTCAATCCGCAGAAGAGCCGGGTGCTCTTGCAGTTGTGTCTGGCGCACCACTTGGATAGCAGTGCGGTTCAGAACGCTTTTTATCAGTACTAGCGGGGCACCGCTGGTTTTGCATCGGCCATGAGGGCGAACCATGAATGATCCTCGAGCGGACGAGGCTTTTCGCAGGAGCATCTGTACCCAGCTGCGCTCCGGCGGCGGCTTGCGTAGTGAAGCGGACAGCCTGGGGGAGCGGCAGATTCCCAGCGAAGCGTACTGGGGGGCCAACGTGTCGCGAGCGCTGGAGAACTTTGCGATCAGCGGCCGGCCGATCTCCGTGTATTCGGACTTCATCTACGCCTACGCGTGTGTGAAGCAGGCGGCGGCGCGCGCCAATGCCGAGATCGGAGTGCTCGAGCGCTGGAAGGCCGATCTCATCGATCGGGCCTGTATGGAAATCCGCGAGGGCTCGCTGCGCGATCAATTCGTGGTGGACATCATGCAGGGCGGCGCGGGCACGTCGACCAACATGAACTTCAACGAGGTGATCGCGAATCGTGCGCTGGAGATCGCCGGCTATGCGAGGGGCGACTACGGGCGGATCGATCCCAATGACGACGTGAATCGCAGCCAGAGCACCAACGATACCTATCCCACCGCATTGAAAATCGGTTTGCATCTGGCGCTGGATCGCCTGCAGGCCGAGCTGGCCCTGCTGGCGACGGCGCTGCACTCCAAGGGCGCCGAGTTCGCCGGCATCGTGAAGATCGGCCGCACCCAGTTACAGGATGCCGCGCCGATGACTCTGGGCCAGGAATTCCAGGCGTTCGCGGTGTCGCTCGGCGAGGAGTGTCTCAGCTTCGAACACGTGATGAGACAGTTGTGCGAGATCAGCCTGGGCGCGACGGCCATCGGTACTGGCATCGCCGCGCATGCACGCTACGCGGACGCGGCCCGGCGGCATCTCGCCGATATCACAGGCTATCCGCTGCGGACCGCGCCGGATCTGATCGAGGCCACCACCGATGTCGGATGTTTCATGGAGCTGTCCGGCGCGTTGAAGCGCTGTGCCATGAAGCTCTCGAAACTCTGCAACGATTTGCGGCTGCTCAGCTCGGGGCCGCAGGCGGGCCTGGGCGAGATCACGTTGCCGGCACGCCAGGCCGGTTCGAGCATCATGCCGGGCAAGGTGAATCCCGTGATTCCCGAGGCGGTCAACCAGGTGGCGTTCGTGGTCGCCGGCGGCGATGTGACATTGACCATGGCGGCCGAAGCCGGTCAGCTGCAGCTCAACGCCTTCGAGCCGGTGATGGCACACGTGCTGTTCGAGAATCTGAAGTGGCTGACCGCAGCGGTGGCGACACTGCGCGAGCACTGCATCGTCGGAGTGCAGGCGAACGTCGAGCGCCTCGAACGGCATGCGGAATCGTTCGTTGGCGTGATCACCGCGTTGATTCCCTACATCGGCTACGAACCAGCGGCGCGTTTGGCGAAACAGGTGCTGGCCGACGGCGGTGACATCGTTGAGGCGATCGTCGCGTCCGGGTTGCTGAGCCGCGAGCAGGTTTCATCGCTGGTCACGGTCGAGCGGTTGACCGGCGAGCAGCGCAAACATTGACAGGTCGCCGGGCAGCCCCTGCAGGAGAGATCTCATGCGTCAATACTCGGCCAATCAGCTGCTCTCGTTGCTGGACCGGCATGGTCCGCCGTGCATTTCGCTGTATCAGTACACGCATCGGCACCATCCGGACAGCTTGCAGGACCCCATCCGCTATCGAAACCTGTTGAAGCAGATGGAAGGCTCGCTGCTGCAGAAGTACGACAAGCGCACGGTGCGCCCCTTGCTGGAGCGGTTTCAACCGCTGAGCCACGACGGCGAGTTCTGGAATCACCGCACCGATGGGCTGGCGCTGCTGGCCGCGCCCGACCTGTTCGAAATGTTCGAGCTGCAGCGGCCGGTGCAGGAATACCTCATCGTCGCCGACACCTTCTATCTCAAGCCGTTGCTGCGCATCGCGCAGTCGGCCGATCGCTTCCAGCTGCTGTGCCTGACGCGCGATCGGGTGCAGTTGTTCGAAGGCAATCGCGACACGCTCGATCCGGTGGATCTGATCGACACTCCGGCGACGCTCGCCGATGCGCTCGGCACCGAAGTCACTCCGCAGCATCAATCGGTGCGTTCGGCGTCCGGCCAGACGCCCATCTATCACGGCGTGGGACAGAAGAAAGAAGAAGTGGATCGGGACCGTGACCGGTTCTTCCGCGCCGTCGATCGTGGCGTAACGGAAAATCACTCCAAGCCCACCGGGCTGCCGCTGATGCTGGTGGCGTTGACGGAATATCACACGCCGTTTCGCAATGTCAGCCGCAATCCCTGTCTGTTGAGCGTGGGCATCGAGGCCGACCCGGGCGCCATGAGTCTCGATCAGTTGCGTGCGCGCGCCTGGGAGCGGATGGAGCCGCTGTATCTGGAGCGCCTCGCATCCTTGATCAGCGAGCACGAACTGGCCCGAACGCGCCAGCTCGGCTTTCAGGAGCCGTCCGAGGTCGCGGCCGCGGCGGTGGCCGGGCGAGTGCAGGTATTGCTGGTCGAGGCCGACCGGCAGATTGCGGGTCGAGTCGATCCGTTGACCGGCCAGATCGAGGAGGGCGTGCTGTGCGATCCCGAAGTGGGCGACGTGTTGAGCGATCTCGCCGGGATGGTGTTGCGAATGAAAGGGCAGGTCATCGTGGTTCCGCGGGAACGGATGCCCTGTGAGACCGGCGTCGCCGCGACGTGTCGGTTCTGACTCGCACCAGGGGCAGCAAGCCGACGAAGGTCAGCCCGGCGAGCGCGAAGAACGACAGCTTGAGCGCGAACAGTCGCGCGTCGGTGTTGATCTGGACCACGTTCGCAATGTGCTCGGGCGTCAGCGGCGAGTTTTCCAGGGCTTGTTGCAAGCGATCGTTGCTGATGAAAGCGACGCGGTTCAAGTCGAGATGCGCCCGCAGCTCGCTGTCGATGGCCGGATTGCGTGCCAGGTGCTGATTCACATTGAGACTGAGCACACCAATGACCATCGCACCAGCCAGAGCGGCGCCGACCGCGGCTGCGAAGTGACTGGTCGCCGAGCACAGCGGCTCGACATCGGCCGATACTTCCATAGGAGCAGCCGCCGCCAGTGCCTTGAACAGCATCGTCGCGAGCGCGCCTTCACCCAGACCGACGAGCGCCAGGCTGAGCACCACCGATGCATCGCTCCAGTCGTTGCGTACGATCGCTCCGAGCCACACCAGTCCCATGCCTACGGCAATGAAGGCGAGGCGAGTGGCGTTGCGTATCACCGGGGAGCTGCTGAACCGGCCAACCAGCAAAGCGCCGACAAAGCTCGCGACCGTGAAGGGAACCAGAGCGTAAGCGGTGTGCAAGCTGCTGCGCCCTTGCACGATCTCTATATAAAGAGGGATCAGGAACGTCACCGCGGAGCTTACCGCCGCGATCGTGAAGATCGACAGCAGCATGGAGCGTTGCTCCGGTGTGTTCAGCAGTTGCATGGCACCGAGCCAGCCGCCTACGTGGCGCCTGCGCAGCCACACCAGCACCAGTTTGATGAGCGCCGTGCCGAACACCATGCCCAGCAGCGCAGGCGAGAGATCGAGTGGGCTGAAAGGCGCCTCCGGCTTCGCTCTGAACACGCCCCAGTTGGTGAGATTGTCGCTGCCCAGGCCGATGAGCAGCAGGGCGAGCGCGACCGCCGCCAGGCCCGTCCATTCGGTGGCGGTGATGGGACGCAGTAGCAGGCCTCGGTCCTGCCGCAAGAACGAGCTGCATACATAGATGACAGTGGCGAGTAACAACAACAGCGTGAAGGTGATCCGCCAATCGATCCAGGTGTCGATGGCGCCGGCGATGAGGAAGGCCGGCGCCAGGCTCAGGCTTCGAATGGCGCTCAGCCGGCCCAGTGCGATGGCGCGGTGCTCACCGCTGTAGTGGTTTGCAATCAACTGCACCGACGCGGGTGTCAGCACCGCGGCCGCGGCGCCAGCCGCCATCTGAGCGCCGACCAGCACGCCCGCGTTCGGGCTCCACGCCATGACCGCCATGGCAGCACCGAACAGCGCGAGGGAAATCCGGAAGATGCGGCGCGCGCCGACCAGGATGGCCAGCCGGGTGCTCGCCAGGACGCTGGCGGCGACCACCAGCGAATACATGATGATGGCGGTCTTCACCGTGCCCGAGCTGGTATCGAAGGCGGTGACGATGCCCTCGATGGAGATCTTGAGCGTGGCGATGTTGAAGACCAGCAACGCCTGGGCGCTGGCGAGAACGCCCAGCGGCAGCCACTGAAATCGCGATGTGCCAGTCACGCAGGGCCTCTTGCAGGGGTGGCGCGGCGCGTGTGGTGAGCATGGGCCAGGCGGCGCGCCGTTTCGTTGGGCCTTGGCCCAATGGAACTTCTGGCGCGGTGATTCATGCTCGACGGCGTTACCGGTCCAACCTACCAGGGAGACGCCCGATGAGTACCTTGATAGCAGTAGTATTCGATGATCCGACCACGGCGTTCGAGATGCGCGCCTCGCTGCTGAAGATGCAGAAGGAGCATCTGATCGACCTGGAGGATTCGGTGGTGGTCACCAAGACCGAGGCCGGCAAGATCAAGCTGGATCAAGCCACCAGCCTGACTTCCGCGGGCGCCATTGGCGGCGGTTTCTGGGGCATGCTGATCGGCCTGATCTTCCTGAATCCGCTGCTGGGCGCGGCCATCGGCGCGACCGCCGGCGCCGTGTCGGCCAAATTCACCGATATCGGGCTGAACAACCAGATGATGAAAGAGATGGCCGAGTCGTTCAAACCGGGCTCCTCGGCATTGTTCGTGCTCGTGCGCCGCGCCACGGTCGACAAAGTGGTGGCCGGACTGAAGCAGTTCGCCGGTAAGGGCAAGGTGTATCAAACCTCGCTCGACAAGGACAGCGAACAATCGCTGCGTGAGGCACTCGAAGCCGCTTGAGCGGCTGGCGAACCCATATGCCGAAGCGCAGCCACACGTTGAGTCCCGACGAGCTCGATGCCGCGCACGACGAGGCGCGGCACGGCCCGGCCGGCAAATCCATTTTCGAGAGATTCCTCGATGTGGTCGAGCGGGTGGGGAACAAGGTTCCTCACCCGGTCATCATCTTCGTGATACTGATCGGCGTCGTGATGTTGCTCTCGCACCTGTTCTACATGCTCGGCGCGAGCGCCACCTATCAGTCCATCGATGCCGAGACCGGCGACGTCGAGCAGGTGACGACCCAGGCGCAAAGCCTGCTGACCGGCGACGGACTGCGCTTCATGTTCGAAGGCGTGGTGCAGAACTTCATGGACTTCAACGCCGTCGGCGTGATCATCGTCGCCATGCTGGGTGTCGGCGTCGCCGAGGAGTCCGGCCTCATCAAGGCATTGATACACAAACTCGTGAACGTCGCGCCTCGCGCGGCGATGACCTACATCCTCGTGTTCATCGGCATCCTCTCCAGCATTGCCGCGGATGCCGGATATCTGGTGCTGATTCCGCTTGCGGCGGCGGCGTTCCTGAGCCTCGGCAGGCACCCCCTCGCTGGCCTCGCCGCGTCTTTCGCGGGCGTCGCCGCCGTGTTCACCGTGAACATCCTGATCAAACCGCTGGATGGCATCCTCACCGGCATCACCAACGATGCCATTCATCTGCTCAACCCCGGGCTGTCGATCGATCTGACGGCGAATTTCTGGTTCTCGGTGGCCTCCGTTGTACTGCTGACCTTGGCTGTGGCGTTCATCACGGAGCGAGTCGTCGAGCCAAGGCTTGGGACATATGCCGGGGGCGAGCCCGCGGTGACGCGCAGTGCCATGAGTCCGGAGGAATCGCGCGGGCTGCGCTTTTCCGGTTATGCATTGCTCGCGGTGCTGGCGGTGTTCGCGCTGCTCTCGCTGCCACCCGGCGCCCCGCTACGCAATGAGGAAACCGGCGCGCTCATCGGCGACTCGCCGTTCATGAACGGGCTGATCGTGTTCATCATGATTTTGTTTCTGGCCGCGGGCTGGGCCTATGGCAAGGGCGCGGGTACGATGAACAGCACCGTCGACGTTGTGAATGCAATGGAGAAGGCCATCCGTGGCCTCGCCGGGCTGCTGTTCCTGCTGTTCGTCATCAGCCAGTTCCTGGCGTTCTTCAACTACAGCAACATGGCGACGCTGGCCGCGGTGAATCTCGGCGACATGCTCGAGAACGCCGGCCTGGGGCCGCTCACCCTGTTGATCGGATTCGTGGTGGTGGTGGCGCTGCTCGATCTGATCATGACCGGCGCGATTCCCAAGTGGGCCATTTTCGCGCCGGTGTTCGTGCCGCTGCTGATGCGGCTCAACGTCGAGCCCGAAGCGGTGCTGGCCGCCTATCGCGTTGCCGACGGTCCGTTCAATGCGATCTCGCCGTTGAATGCCTATTTCGCGTTGATCGTGTCATTCGCGCAGAAGTACGACGCCAAGGCCGGCGTCGGTACCGTCATCGCGCTGATGCTGCCGTACGTGATCGTGGTGCTGGTGCTGTGGATCGCGCTGCTCGCCGCCTGGCACTTGTTGGGGATTCCGTGGGGTCTGTAGCTCGTCAAGTCCGTAACTCGTTGGAGAGGTGCTGAGATGGCCGCTCGCGCAAAATCTGCCAGTATGCCCGGTGTTTCATCGCATGCCCGGCCGGCCGATCTGGTACGGCAGCGCGAGCCGGTACAAATCAACCTGCGGTCGGCGTCACAGATCGGCAGAGCGGACGTGCTGGTGCTTGGAGTGTTCGCCGACGGCTCGTTGCCGCGGGCGGCGCAGCCGTTCGATGCCGCTCTGAGCGGACGGTTGCAGGAGCTGGCGAAACAGGCTCACTTGCCGCCCAAGCTTGGCGAAACAATGATGCTGTACTACGCCTCCGGCGATGATGCCCGGCGTGTTCTGTTGGTCAGCCTCGGGCCGCGCAACGAGCTCGATGCCAAGGCCTATCTGAAGGCACTGGCAGCGGCCGCCCGAGCGCTGGCCGCGAGCGATGCCCGTCGCATCGAGATGCTCGTGCCGGATCTGCCGGACAAGAAGCATTCGGACGAATGGCGTGTGCAACAGGCCAGCCGCGTCGTTTCGGACGGCTACTACAAGTTCGCGGCGCCAGTGACAGCGCCGGAGTCATCGCAGGCGACATCGACTGATGCACCCAAGGGAGCACAGAAGAGCGACGCGACTCCGCAGCTGTCGCTGATGATCGAGGCCGAGGTCACACCCGAGCTCGAATACGCGGCGCGTGCCGGCCGTGCGATCGCCGAAGGCATGGCTCTCACCAAGGATCTGGGAAATCTGCCCGGCAACGTCTGTCATCCAGGCTATCTTGCCGACGCAGCTCGCGCGCTCGGCAAAGAGCTCGGCTTCGCGGTGGAAGTGCTGGAGCGCGAGGATATGGCGAAGCTGGGCATGGGGTCCGCGCTCTCCGTAGGTCGCGCTTCCGAGCAGCCTTGCCGCTTCATCGTGATGAAGTACTTCGGCAGCGAAGCGGACGAGAAGCCCATCGTGCTGATCGGCAAAGGGGTGACATTCGACACCGGCGGCGTTTCGCTCAAGCCCGGCGAAGACCTCGACATGATGAAGTACGACATGTGTGGCGCGGCCAGCGTGTTCGGCGCGATCAAGACGGTCGCTCGCCTGGCATTGCCGTTGAACGTGATTGGAATCGTGGGAGCGGTGGAGAACATGCCCGGCGGCAGTGCCAGCCGTCCGGGCGATGTTGTCCGGTCGATGTCCGGATTGACCATCGAGATTCTCAATACCGATGCCGAAGGCAGGCTGGTGCTCTGCGACGCAATGACATACGCCGAGCGATTTCAGCCCGCGTGCGTCATCGACATCGCTACGCTCACCGGGGCGTGCGTGATTGCACTGGGATCGCAGACCAGCGGTCTGTTCGCCAACGACGACGCGCTTGCGGATGAGTTGCTGATGTGTGGGACGGATACCGGCGACCGCGCGTGGCGCATGCCGCTGTGGGAGGAGTACCAGGAACAGTTGAAGAGCAACTTCGCGGATATGAGCAATCTCGGTGGCCGGCCCGCGGGCGCGGTGACTGCCGCCTGTTTCCTGTCCCGTTTCGCGAAAAACTACCGATGGGCGCACCTGGACATCGCGGGGACCGCTTCGGTGGGCGGCGATCGCAAGGGAGCGACGGGTCGACCGGTCCCGCTGCTGTCGGAGTTTCTGCTGAAGCGCGCCGTGCAAGCGCGCGCCTGATGTGCAGGAGCTTGCGTGGCCCGGCACGGCACGCGGTTGGTACTGGGGTGGCTGGCGCGCATCACGGGTCACTTGATTCAAGCGCTGCTGGTCCTGTGGGGCGCGCTGGCTCTCTGGTTCTGGCCGGTGCAGTCGACGGCCTTGCGGCTGGCGGCGGCGATCGGCTTCGCGGCATTTGGCATCTACGCACTCTGGCGTACTCGCTCGCGCCGCGTCTGGCTGACCTTCGCGGCGTTGTTCGTCGTGCTGGTGCTCGGCTGGAGCACCATCCGCCCGCGGCTGGATCGTGACTGGCGTGCCGATGTGGCCGTCTTGCCGCGGGCCTATATCAAGGGCGATGTAGTGCGCATCGTCGGCGTGCGCGATTTCGACTATCGCAGCCAGAACGATTTCACGCCACGCTATGTGGAGCGCGAGGTCCGGCTCTCGCAGCTGACCGGAGTGGATTTCTATATCTCCTATTGGATGCCCGGTCCCATCGGACACACGTTCCTCAGCTTCATGTTCGAAGATCAGCAGCCCATCAGCATCTCGATCGAGGCGCGGCCCGAGGCGCACGAAGGCTTCGCGCCGGTCGGTTCGTTGTTCAAGCAATTCGAGCTGATCTATGTGGTGGGGCAGGAGCGGGACGTGGTCGGGGTGCGCACCAATCACCGGGGTGAGAATGTCTATCTCTACCGGATCAGCACCACCGACGAGAATGCGCGCCGCTTGTTTCTGATCTACCTGGAGCGGCTCAACCAGCTGGCGGAGCGCGCCGAGTTCTATCATCTGCTGAGCAACAACTGCACTCTCAATATCGTGCGTTACGCCAACGCGGTCGGCCCGGGCGCGGGCTTCGACATCCGGCACTATCTCAACGGTCTGTTCGACGGCTATTTGTATCAGCGCAGCTTGCTCGATACCTCGGTGCCGTTCGATGACCTGCGCAGAAGCGCATGGATCAATGAGGTGGCCCGGGGAGCCGGCGCGGCCGAGGATTTTCCTCGGCGAATCCGCGTACAGCTCGACAATCGAAATTGGACCAAGGGGGCATTGCCGCCTGTGACGCAGCACGGCGACAGTCCCGCCAACGCGTCCTTCCAACAGAGAGAGGAGCCATGACCGCCGAGCATGGTCGTCTGCGCGAAGCCGATGAGCGCGGCGTGCCGTGGCGCAAGTGGGGCCCCTACTTGCGAGATTGCGCCGCCCCTGGCGGCCGCGAGCGCTCCCACAGCAACCGGCCCGCGAAACAGGATATCAAACAAGAGCCCTGGGTCGCGTGGGCCTATCAAAGCAGCGCCGACGGGCCGGCCGGCATTTGCGATGACCAGATGCGGTTGTGCTTTGGCATTGCCATTCGCGGTGGCAACGACTGCGGCTTGCAGGAACGGTTGCTGGTCATGCCGGTAACCCGACGTTGCAACCAGGCCGACAACCTGCCGACACACTCATATATACGTGCTCGCCAGCGCTACCTGCAGCAGGGGAGGGCTCCAACCAGCCGTGACGCGGCCTGCTTCGACGTGGTGGTGGAGTATGCGAAGTGCGCGCCCGAGGAGATCCTGATTCAGCTCGAAGTGAAGAATACCGGCCAGGAAACGGCGACGCTGCAGGTATTGCCACAACTCTGGCTGGGTCCGAATGCGAGCGCCGTCGCCAGCTCGCAGGCCGTCATGGAGCGGGCCATGGGGGGCATCGACGTGCCATGCCTGGCCGTGCGTCATCCGGCGCTGGGTTCGTACTATCTGCATTGCGAGCTGGCGGGCTCGTTTCTTTTCACCGGTACGCGAGCCGCCGCTCACTACATGCTGATTCTCGCGCCGCGCGGCGTGCAACGCATTCGGATGCTGTTGACCGACAGCACGGCCTCCATGGCCAAACCCTCGCTGGACAAGCTGTTCGCCAGCCTCAAGCAGCATCGGCAGGACGCGAACGAATTCTTCGCGGTCGTCACCTATGCGTGCGACGGCACTGCCGGAGCCTTCGATGCACGAGGCGCCTTCTGCAAGATGCTATGGAACAAAGCGGTGTGGATGTCGGCGGTGACGGGATGGTCGTTCGACCGGCGGCCGAGCGCCGAGCGGCCAGGAGTGGTCCGCGGGCCTGCCTCGTTCCGGCTGGAAGTTGCCCAGGTGGTCGCATCGCCCGACAAGCGAGAGTGCCCGCATATCGAGTCGCCCGCGTGGTTGCTGCACACCCTGGCACTCGCATGCATCGATGCTGATCTCGCGGCTCGTCAGCTGCAGTGGCTGCTGAACGGGACATTGAAATATCGCAGTTGCGGGGTCGTCCCCATGCATCATGAATGGCAGGCGCTCAAACCGTGGGCGGCGCTGCTGATGTATCGGCTGCAAAGGCCGCGCCGTCCGAGACATGCCCGCGCCGACCTGGCGGACAACTTCGAAGCATTGTCGTCGCAGACAGCAGGCGGCGGCTGGACCGCGATACATGCGCAAAGCATGCTCGACATAGCGCTGGAGCTGGCGATTCACGATGCTCGTTATGAACAGCGCGCGATCGAATGCTATGTGCTGTTCGTCGCCGCCGTGGCGGCTTTGGATTGCGAGGCAACCTTGTTGGATAGCCCCTGCGAAGGGGCCGACGACGATCCGGGATTGCGGCTGGTCATCAGCGACCGGATGCATTTCCAGGTGCTGTCTTCGCTGGGTTCGATGGCGTTGAATGGGGCGGTGGCGTTTCGGGCCGGAGCGCTCGCGAGCTTGCCGAGATTCCGCGAGCGGGTGCGCTCGATTCATCGCGAGCACACGGATCGCATCTGCAGGCCAACCCACTTGCGAGGCGTATTGCAGCGGGTGTTTGGCGCGCTTGGCAGTTCGGTCTGGCAGAGTTGGCCGTCAGGTATGCTGTTGTTGCGCGCGCTGTGGCAGATCGATGCATTGTATGGACGCGCGATTCGCGTGCGATGTCCCTCTGCAGGCGGCGCGATGATGAGTTGCGCCGAGCTGAGCCAATGGATCGTTCGTCAACATGTTGCCGCTCGCGTAGCCGAAGTCCATCGCGACCGGCTGTTGGGGTTCTGCGAGAGCGTGTATGAGCGGGGCGCCGCGAACGCGGGACAGAAGACGGGATGGGCCGGCCGGGCTGCAGCCATGATCTGTGCGTCCTGGAGTTACTGGCCATTCGATGGCAGCGGTCTGCAGTCCACCGCGACGATCGAGCACGCCCGCACCCGAGACTCAAAGGCGCAGGTGTCGGGCTTGAAGCTGATCCGGCGTTAGCCCTTGGTCCATCTTTCGTTCGGCGGGCGGCTGGGTAGCATCGCTGCAGGCGGCGTGTGTGGCCGGCATTACCTGAAAGGAGAATTGACATGAACTCTCTGGCACGATCGATCGTTGGCGCCGCGGTGGCCGCTGCGGCCGTGTACTTCATGGACCCAGCGAACGGCCATCAACGCCGGCTGCTGCTGCAGGATGGTTGCCGGCGCGCGGCGCGACGAGTCGAATGGAGTACGCGCAATCTGCGGCGAGATGCATCCGGGCCCTCCCACTACTTTGGAGCACGAGCCGGTGCCGTCCCCAAACCTGCATCTGACAGGAAAGTGAGCAAACACGTCTGCGGCGCCGTGCGCCATGCCGTCTCCCATCCCGAAGACGTCTCGGTCGCTGTGGATCATGGACATGTGATCCTGCGGGGCAAGCTGCAGCCGCACGAGCATCAGCGTGTGCTCGATGAAGTGCGCCGCCAGCCAGGTGTGATCTTGATCACCGATCATCTGAGCGAGCGTCGTGGCAACGGCGAATATTCTTTAGTAGACAACGGACATTCCTTCAAATCGGCGGCAGGACGCAGCGGCTGGAGCACCACTGGCCGCGTGCTCGCAGGTTGCGCCGGCGGTGCGCTGTTGTACTTTGGCGTGCGCGAGCGCAAGACGTTGGGCGAGATCGCTACCGCGATTGCCGAGGAAGTTCGGCACGTCATGGAGCGAAATCTGCAGGAAGGGTTCGATGCCGCGAAGGATACGGTGGCGGCGGCTGAAGAAGGACTGGCCGGGACGGCGCGAACCGCGGCGAAGAAGGTGGACGAGGGCATGGAGTGGGCCGAGGCCAAGAGCTCGGATGTGATGGAAGAATACGCACAGAAGCGCGGACGGCAGCCCGACATCGCCGGGACCGCACACTAGGGGCCAGGCTGCAGCGCGTCCTCCAGCACGCGCTTCAGCTCGTCCGCCGTGCAAGGTTTTTCCAAGATTGCGTGAAACAGCGCAATGGTTTCGTCGTCACCCGGCGGAGTAGCGGTCAACGCGATGATGGGGATGTGACTGAACTGCGGATGACTGCGCACCAGGCGAGCGATATCGATGCCGCTGCGCTCGGGCATGTGCAGATCCGTGACCACCACATTCGGCTGATCCGCGGCAGTGAGCTGCAGCGCTGCGTTCCAGTCGGCGGCTTCGATGACGTGGTACGACAGAACCCGCAGCAGTCTACCGAGGCTGCTGCGAATCCGATGATCATCGTCGATCAGCAGAACGATCGCACTCATCTTTGCTTTCCAACGGGCTTTGCGCAGGCCGTTACTGTTGCGCCAGAGACCGGATCACCTCGGAAATGTGTGCAGTGTAGTTTGCTGTGCGGGTCACCAGGACCCTGTCGTCCGTTACCGACGTACACGGCGCACGTCCACGTTGGCAGCGCGACCGGGTTCTCGATCCTGTGTACGCATTATCGCGAACCGGTGCAACAGCATTGCCGGGCCAGGACGTACAAATTTTGATTATGTGAGATTCTTATGTGACATTCAGTTCAGCCGCGCGCCATACCGGTCGGTGGGACCGGGATAGGGCATCATCACTTTGGAGCCGACACTGTCGATTTCGAAGGCCAGCGTCGCGCCCATGTCGGCATTGTTCCGCGCCCAGATTCGTCCGCCGTGCGCCTCCACGATGGAACGTGCAATGGCCAGCCCGATGCCCATGCCGTGCTGCTTGCTGGTGAAGAACGAGTCGAAGATTTTCGGCAGATTGTCCGGATCTATGCCCTTGCCGCGGTCGACCACCCGAACTTGGATGTGGGTGGCGTCGCTGCGCGAGGTGTGGATGACGATGCGCCGACGCGATTCGGGCAGGCCCTCCATTGCATCCATGGCATTCAGAATCAGATTCAGCAGCACCTGTTGCAGGCGAACGTAATCGCCGAGTAGAACGGGCAGTTTCGCGTATCGAGCTTCGAGCTGGATGTGCCGCCGCCGTGATTCGACACGCAACAGCTCGACGACATCGCCGACGACTTCGTTGATGTCGATGGGATCGAGCCGCAGCTCATGTTCCTGCATGAGCTCGCGCAATTGATCTATCAGCTCGACCGCGCGGCGGTTGTCGCCGCGGATGTCATTGAAGATTTCCTGAAGCTCGGTGCGATCAACGGGCCTGCCGGCTAGCAGCAGCAATCCCGCCTCGGCGTTGTGATGTATCGCGGCCAGCGGTTGATTGATCTCGTGGGCGATCGATGCCGTGATCTGACCGACCATGGCCAGGCTCGCGAAACGCTCCAGGTTTCGGTTGGTGCGCAGATCCTTGCGGCTGCTGCGATCGGTCATCGTGCCGATCGTTCTCAGCGCGGCGTCTGTGTCGTGCGGTATGTCCCTCTCATGTGGAGCATCGCGCGCGGCGCGGAGGATGAGCGATATGCGTTCATCGCTTTGTCGTTTGGCAAGCGTTGCCCGAGCGGAGGCTGTCTGAGCTTCACGCTGGCGTTCTTCGCCCAGGACGGCGACGACCAGTGATGTGAAAGCGAGCACGATCAAGAACATCTGGAGATCGACCACTGCGTCTTGCGGTATCTGTGCAGCGGCAGCGGCGAACGTGGCGACCAGTGCGAGGGCGACGGCGGTAGCTGTGCTGCCAAAGCGGATCGCGAGCCAGAGCAATGGAACAAAGACCAACACCAGCGGCACCTGCTGGCTGGCAGCGCCGATCGTCAGATAACAAGAAGCAGACAGAGCGGCCGCGACCAGCAGCGCCTCGATGTAGCGCGCCGGAGTGTGCTGTCCCGGCCAGCCAGCTGCGAACAGCAATCCCAGGATGATGCACGAGCCCCAGGTGAGAATGCCGAGTGCGCTCGACAGGGACTCGGCCTGCCATGTCAACGTCGTCAGATCCAGATTCGCGCCCGTTGCCAATGCCACGCCCGGCGAGCCGATGTTCAGCAGCGCGGGTCCCAGCAGGATCACCAGCAGGTAGAGCAGAAATTCCCGCAGGCTCTCAAACGGGTTGGCTATTCCAAGCCAGCGCAAGGCCGCGACGATGCCGATGGTGAGCACAATCGTGTGAGCGGCCTGCCACGCCAGCTGCCACGGCGGCACTCCAATATCCCAATACGCGGCCAGATGAGCAGGCAGCACGGGGAGGGCGATCAACCACCAGCGGCGGTATCGGGTGGTCATCAGCAGTGCGACCAGCACGCCTTGTTGTGGCGACAACGCCGCGACAGTGCTGTCCGGCAGCCGCAACGCCAGCTCCAGGCCGGCCGCCAGGTAATAAAGCAACCCGCACAGGGCCAGGCTCGCCGCCGCGGTTGGGATGCGCACGGCCGAGCCTGCGTGGTCAGAATTCCACGTTACTTTGCCGCTCAACGTTGCTCTCCTCTCGGACATGAGCCTGGCGCGGCAGCCGCGCCGCGCCAATCGAGCAGTCATTCCCAACAAACGATCAGGACACTCCGCTGCGGACCTCGGCGGCTTGCTTCATTGCATCCCACACCACATCTCTGGTTCCATTCCAGGCCTCGTCCGTGGGCAGCTGTACCCGGAAGTGTGCTCCGGGTGCTCGCGGCTCGATCTGCAATTCACCGTGCAGTTGTGCGACGAGACCTTCGACAATCCTCATTCCCAGTCCGCTGCCGGCGTGCAGATCGAAATCGCGAGGCAGGCCGCGGCCATCGTCGTCGACCAGCAACATCAGCTCGCGCTTGGTGCCATTGACGGTGATCTGCACCGATCCGGTGCGGCCATCCGGGTACGCATGTTTCAACGCGTTGGTCATCAATTCCGTGGTCATCAGCAACAAAGCCACGGCACGGTCGGTGGCCATGGCGAGCCGCTGCGGACACGAGATCTTCACGGCAATATGATCTTCCACGCCCAATGCCGCAATGGCCTGGCGTGCGATCTCCGCGAGCGGGCCGCTCAGCTCCAGAGGCTCGCCGCCCGCGCCTTGCTGCAGACGGCGGTGAATGCAGGCCACGGCCTGAATCCTGGACTGCGCTTGTTGCAGCGAGGCGCGCACCGCCTCGTTGTCGCTGCAGCGAGCCTGCAGGGCCAGCGCCGCGGCAATGACTGACAGATGGTTCTTGACGCGGTGGCTGGCTTCGGCCAGCAACAGTTGTTTGGCATCGACCTGCTGTTGCAGCGAACACTCGGCTTGCTTGAGCGCCGTCACATCGCGGCATACACAAAACATCTGGGTAGGCGCGCCATGCGCGTCGAACACCGGATTGGCTGCGATGTCCCACCATCTGGGCAGCCCGTTGGCCATGCGCCGGCAGGCGAGGAAGCGGCATTGATGCCCGCAGCGCGCCTCCTCGATGCTGTAATCCGCCAGATCGCGATGCTCGGGCGACCACAACTGCGGCCAGGACACCGGCTGCTGCGGCGGACGCCCGTCCAGGCCCATTAGGCAGGCACCCGGCAGATTCATATAAATGACCCAACCCTGCAGGTCGACCAGCGCGATGCAGTCATGACTGTTCTCGAAGGCCTGTTCGAGCACGCCCGCATCGGGTGACGGCAGAGTATCGGTCGTGAGGTGACCTTCTTCGTCCGCCGCCGCATAGCAAGTAAAAGAGACACCTGGGCTCACCAGCTGCTGCGATTGCATGGTCATCCGTACCTCCACAGGCAAGCATCGGCAAGGGCATCGACATCGGGGGAGTGCTCGATTTAAGCCTGTCGGCGCGGTGCTGCATCTTGGCCCAAGGGCTAATTGCATGCCTCGCGTGCGCTGGCAACCGCAAACTGCATCGACCTGCGGTCGTTGAATCAGATATCTTCGCACCGTTGTCTCTTCGTGCTGTTGTTCCGGGCCGTGTTGCCTGGCCCGGATGCAAGCATCGTTATCGAACCTTTTTTGCTGAAATGTCTCAGCAGCGGCGCGAGTGCGTGTCGCTGGCAGATCAACGGCAGATGGGAGCCGCGGGCGTGCATGACCGGACGGACGAAACTGTTTGGCGCCACACGTCGATGACGAATCAATCGGCTCCTGTCGGGATCCGTGGGAGCGGGGCACATCGTATTGCCGGCCCGCTGGTCACCTCGCTGGCGTATCTGGTGGCGGCCGAGCTGGGCGAGGCGCTGGCCTTTCCTTCGGCGCCGGTCTCGGCGCTCTGGGCACCGAATGCGATTCTGTTCGCCGCGCTGTTGCTGGCGCCGCCGCAGCGCTGGTGGATCTATCTGGCGGCGGTGCTCCCGGTGCATGTGCTGGCGCAGGCGTCCGGAACCCCCTGGGTACAGATCGGGCTGCAGTACATTTTCAACTGCGCCGAGGCCTTGATCGGTGCGGCGGCATTGCTGCGACTGCAGGGGGGGTGGCGCTCGCCAGGGCAGCTGAAACAACTGGGACAGCTGGGCGCGATGACCAACCTGGTGCTGATCGGTGGCATCGTGGCGCCATTGCTCACCAGCGTTGCGATGGCAATGGCCTTCGTGCCCCTGGGGCTGACCGACAATTTCTGGTTGACCGTGGTGGCCCGCTCCAGCACCAATACGTTCGCGACCATCACGCTGGTGCCGTTGATTCTTCATTTCGCCACGCGGTCCGACGGCTGGCGTGCCCCCGAGCCGCGCACGGTGATCGAGGCCTCCTTCATCGGCATCTGCCTCGCGGCGGTCTGTGTGTATGTCTTCGTCTGGCCGGGCTCGGGCGAGGAGCGCGTCTCGGCGCTGCTGTACGCACCGATGCCGTTGCTCATCTGGGCCACGGTGCGTTACGAGATAGCTGGCGTCTGCGCTTCGGTGCTGCTCATCGGCGCCTTTGCGACCTGGGGCGTGCTGCAGGATGTCGGGCCGTTCGTGCAGCACGCGCCGGTGCGCAATGCACTCACCACCGTGTTGTTTCTAAACGTGATCTGCATTCCGCTGCTGATGCTGGCGGCCCTCCTTCAAGAGCGCAAGGCAACGTTTGCGGAGGCGGCGCGCAGGGATCAGCAGTTGGCGCATCTGTCGCGGGTTGCAACGCTGGGGGAGCTGTCCGGCGCGCTGGCGCACGAGATCCGGCAACCGCTGGCGTCGATGCTCGCCAATGCAGAGGCCGCCGCGGCCCTGCTTTCGAACGACACGGCCGATGTGCGCGAGATCGAGCCGATCATCGGCGACATCATCGCGGACAATCACCGCTTGACGCAGGTCATCAAGCGCATGCAATCCATGCTTCGCTACAGTCAGGCCGAGCGCAAGCCCGAACAGTTGAACGAGCTGGTGAACGAAACACTCGCGTTGTCTCGTACCGACCTGGCGCGGCGGCAGGTCATGGTGATCCGGAATCTGGCCAGCGACCTGCCGCCGGTGCCGGTCGACAAGGTGCAGATCCAGCAGGTGATCCTCAATCTGATCGTCAACGCGTGCGATGCCATGGCCAACGTGCCGCCCGAGCAGCGCCGTCTGTGGATAGGCACATCGCTGCACTCGCAAACCACGGTCGAGCTGACGGTGCGCGATTCCGGCCCGGGAATCGATGAAGTCATGCTGCAGCGGATCTTTCAGCCCTTCGTCAGCACCAAGTCGAGCGGGCTGGGCCTGGGCCTGTCCATCTCGCACAAGATCGTTGCCGCCCATCAGGGCCTGCTATGGGCGGAGCGGGGCCCCAACACCGGAGCGGTCTTTCATTTGCTGCTGCCGTTGGACAGGCAGCAGCGGGCTGCCCGCGGGCGAGCTTGACTCAAGAGGGCGAAGGACCCGCGACGAACCACTTCATGTGCGGCTCGAGCAAACGCAGCGCCAGCAGCACCGCGATCGACATTGCGATGCTGAAGATCAGCTGTGCCCATGCCACCGCCATGCCGGGGTTGCCGGCGAGTTTGAGCATCAGCTGCGAGAACGGCTCGAGGAACGGCACGAACAGCGCCACGCCGAAGACGTTGAAGCCGAGATTGGCCAGGGCGACGCGCTTGGCGTCGGGCCGCATTGTCGACGTCGCCAGCAACGGCAGCACCGCTGCTCCAATGTTGGCGCCTACGGCGATGGGAATCGCTGCCGTTGCTGCGAGCAGACCCTGTTGCACGAGCAGGATGCTCAGTCCGGTCGTGATGCTCCCGGATTGCACGGCGGCCGCCACCAGCATGCCCGCCAGCACTTTGGTCAAGGGTGCGCTCGCCTGACCCAGCAAGCGGCCGAATAGCTCGTGATCCGCCAGCGGCTCGAGCGCAAGTCCCAGCACCTCCAGACTGAACAGCACGAACCCGAAATAGAACGCGGCTCGTCCAGCGAGCTTGAACCGGGAAGGAATGGCTCCGAGCACCGCACCGAGTACGATGAAGAACGGCCCGATGTCGGTGAGGTTCGCCGAAACCAGAAACCCCGTCGAGGTGGTGCCGATGTTCGCGCCGAGCACTACCCCGAGGCTGGCGCGAAAAGACATCGTGCCAGCCTCAACGAACGCTGCCGCAAGCGCGGTGACCGCACCGCTGGACTGTATGATCGTGACGGCGGCGGCGCCCGTGAGCAATCCAAGCCAGCGTTTGCTGGTCAGCCGGGCCAGCCACTTTCTCAATGCCGCGCCGCTGGCGGCCTGAATCTGCTGGCCAAACGCCTCCAACCCGTACCAGAACAGTACGACGGCGGAGACGATCGAGAGCACTACGCTGAATTCCGTCACGCGCTGCAGTGTCTTTCGAGAACTGTCATGCGTATGCCCGGCTTTAGCGCGGCACCTTCAATGGCGAGTTTCCCGGGATGTTGGCGTGAAGTGCATGGCCAGATCGAGCATCAGACGCGCGCCGAATCCCGAACAGCCGGCACGCTGCCACAGCGCATCCGTCTCGTTCCACGCGGTACCGCAAATATCGATATGCGCCCAGGGCACATCGCCGACAAACTCCGACAGGTACAACGCCGCGACGATTGCATCGGGCTTGCCGACGGGGCCGCAGTTACGCAGGTCCGCCACATCGGACTCGATGATCTTGCGATAGGGCCTGTGCAGAGGCAGATGCCACACGGGCTCGCCAGTGGCTTTGGCCGCTGCCTCGATCTGATCAAGCAGGGCGCGCTCGTTGGCGAACACGCCGGCAATCTCCGATCCGAGTGCTCGTGCACAAGATCCCGTGAGCGTGGCGATGTCGACGATGGCGTCGTGTTTCTCCTCCGCGGCGAGCTCCAGCGCGTCGCACATCACCAGGCGCCCTTCCGCATCGGTGTCGAACACTTCGACCGTCTTGCCGCCATGGGTGGTAAAAACATCGCCAAGCGCGGTGGCGGTGCCTGAGGGCATGTTGTCGGTGCACATGAGATAGCCGGTCACGGCTGTCGGGCATCCGAGCGCGCGCAGCTCGGCTATCGTCGCCAACACCGCCGCGGCGCCGCTCATGTCGTTCTTCATGCGCGCATGCACCGGATCGCTGGGCTTGAGGCTGATGCCGCCGGAGTCGTACATGATGCCCTTGCCGACCAGCGCCAGCTTCACGGTGGACGGTCGTTCCGGTGGTCTCTCTGGCCGATAGAAGAGCTTGATCATGCAGGGAGGTTCCACGCTGCCGGCATTGACGGCGAGTAATCCGCCGCAGCGAATCTGCTGCAGTTCCGGCTGGCCGAATATCTGCACGTCAAAGCCGTTCTGCTCGCCGAGCTTGGTAGCAAGCTCGGCGAACCGCGTTGCGCTGAGATGGCTGTGCGGCGTGTTCGCTAGATCGCGCGCCAGGATGGTGGCTCTGGCATGCGCTTGACCGAGTGCCGCTCCGGCACGCGCGGCGGCCTGCTGTTCGTTGCTCGTGACGAGGACGATCTCATCTACGGGACTTGCCTTGCGTTCACGACGCAAGCCGAAGTATTCGTAACGTGCCAGCAGGATGCCTTCGACAACGGCTTGTGCTGCTGCATCGACCGGCACGTTAGCCAGCCCCTCCAGGTGGAAGGCGAGCCGGCCGTGCGTGGGCACGAGCAGGGCAAAAGCGGCCGCGCTGTCGCGAATGCGGGAGGTATCCAGATCGGCCTCGGCACCCATGCCTGCTGCAACCATAATGGGTCCGCTGGCGCGAGGGATGGCGAGCGTGGATGCCGGTTCGCCCTTGAATCCCGCCATCGTCAACTGCTCTCTTGCGAAACCCAGCAGGTTCGGCGGCTTTCCCGTTTCAAACACGGCCACTGCGATCGCCGTAGCGTTCGGGGTGGGCGCGCTGGAGACCGACACGATCGGTGTTGCGGCCGGTTTCAGGAAAGGTGGCGGCCCGGTGCTCGCGAGGGTGTTGGTGGTGGCCACGGTCTGAACTCCTCTTCTCATGCTGGGCACGGCAGTGCTACCGCGGAAGCGGGCACACTTCAGCTGGACCTTGGACCAATACGCGCGTGCTTGGACCAAGGTCCCATCGTCGTAGGACGACTCGAGTGCCAACGTTCCACGCTCATGCTTCCTTGCGACGCATTCTCTCGGATACGTCGTGAAACTCGGACGGCACGTGCCGCCCTGGTTGATCTGTGGAGCACCAAGCGCATGAGCGTCGAGCATCGGACGGGCACGTCGGAGCTGAATGTTCCGGACACGAAGGACAAGGCGAGCGCGGCGGAACAGCCGCAGCGCACGTTTCCGCACACGCTCACCATCCTGCTGATCGTTACCGTGCTGGTCTGGGTGGCGGCCTTGTTCATTCCTGCGGGCGAGTATCAGCTCGATGAGGACGGACGGCCGATTGCAGGCAGCTACACACAGGTCGAGTCTCCGCTTACTTTTCCCGAACGCGTGTCGGATCTGCTGCTGGCGCCGATCAACGGACTCTATGGCGTCCAGGATGCGGAGACCGGCCATATCGGACCGTTCAACAACGGCGACTTGTTCGGGGCCGCGCAGGTATTCGTTTTCATCCTGACGATCGGTGGATTCATGACAGTCGTGTTCGCCACCGGCGCGCTCGATCTTGGCATCGCGCATCTCGCGCATCGCTTCCGGGCACGAGGCACGGCGCTCATCGTGACATTGAGCGTGCTGTTCGCGCTGCTCGGCTCGGTGATGTCGTGGAGCGATGAAACGCTTGGAATGTATCCGCTGCTGATCCCGTTGATGCTGGCGCTCGGATACGATCGAATGGTCGCTCTGGCAGTGATCTTCGTCGCACCCTCCGCCGGCATCATTGGTTCCACTGTCAACCCGTTCAAGATCGGCATCGGCTCGGATGCCGCAGCGATCTCGTTGGGCGACGGCATTGGATTGCGCCTCGTACTGCTGGTGCTCGCGACCGCCGCGGCGATCCTGTACACGGTGCGTTACGCGAACCGGGTCAAGGCGGATCCCTCGACATCGCTGGTCGGTATCACCGAGGCCGACGCCGAGCTTGCCAGGCAAGGCGCCCGCGACGATCTCGAGCCCTTGTCGCTGCGGCACAAGCTGGTCATCGGCATCGTTGCGTTCACGTTTCTGTTGCTGACGTTCTCCATCGTGCCGTGGGGCTCCATCCTGCACAACACGCTGGTGGACCCGAAAACGCACGAGACCATCACCGAAGCTTTTCCATGGGAGTTGGGCTGGTGGCTGCCGGAGTTGTCGGTGATGTTCTGTGTTATGGCCATCGTCGTTGCGGTGGTAGCGCGCCTCGGCGAGCCCGCGGCCGCGCGTGCGTTCGTCAAGGGACTCGTCGATTTCACCGGTCCCGCCATTCTCGTTGCAGTCGCGCGCGGCGTCGCCGTCATACTGAACAACACGCAGAGCATCGATACCGTGCTGTATTCGATGGAGCGCGTCGTGGAGGGAACCTCCAACGTGATATTCGTGACGGGACTGTCGCTCGTGACGGTTCCGCTATCGTTTCTGGTTGGTCACGCCTCCGCCGCCAACGCGCTGATCATGCCCATATTCGCGCCGCTCGGCGACTTCGCCGGCATCGATCGCTCGTTGATCGTCACCGTGTACAACGCCATCGGCGCGTGGTTCGGCAACGTCCTGCCGACCAACGCCATCCTGATGGCAGGATTGGGCCTGGCGTCGGTCGGCTTCAACAAATACGTCAAGTTCATGCTGCCGCTGCTGGGAATCTGGCTGGTGATCATGCTGATAGTGTTCGTGATCGCTGCGATCTGATGCGTACCCACCCGCGCACGAGTCGACGACGATGAACAGCACCGAAGATATCGGCCTGTCGCTCGTCGCGCTGTCTCTCGTGTTTGCCTGCGCGGCCATGATTCGGCGCCGCTCGCAGTTGCTGCGCAAGCTGTTCATGCCGACCGCCGTGATCGGCGGATTTCTGGTGCTGGGGCTGGGTCCCGAAGGGCTCGGGCGTCTGACCGGCGGGGCCGGCTTGTTTCCGGAGCATGTATTCGCGATCTGGAAGCAACTGCCCGGCTTGCTGATCAATGTAATGTGCGCGGCACTGCTACTCGGTGAGCGGCTGCCGCCATTGAAAAGCATCTGGAACATCTCCGGGCCGCACGTGATGATGGCCGGCATCATGTCCGCCGGCCAGTTTGCCGTCGCCGGCGTTCTAGTCCTGTTCCTGCTCGAGCCGGTGTTCGGATTCAATGCCAAGGCCGGCGCGCTCATCGAGATGGCGTTCGCAGGCGGGCACGGCACGCTCGCCGGCCTGACGCCGGTGCTGGTCGAGTACGGCGCCGAGGATCTGCTCGATGTCGGACTGGGCCTGGCCACCATCGGTATGGTGACCGGCATCATCGTCGGCACGATGCTGGTCAACTACGGCATCAAGTCACCTTCGATTCCCATCGCGCGGCAGAATCCGACCTCGCCCGAGGAAGATCTGGACATCGACCATCATTTGCCGGGCCCGGACGATGAGCCGATGGACGAATGGCACGGCATGACCCAGGTGACGGCCGCGGCGGTATTCATAGGAGTGTCGATCGCAGTCGGCATCGCCATGCTCGGGCTGTTTCGCTGGGTGTTCAATCTGGCCGGCTCGCAGTTCTTCGACAAGTTCCCGCTGTTTCCTTTCACCATCCTGGGCGGCGTGCTGGTGCAATTGTTCGCGACGCGTTTCTCGTTTCAATGGGCAGTCAATCGGCGGGCGGTGGAAGGGCTCGGCGGTATCGCGATCGATGGCATTGTCATTTGCGCCATCGGCACGCTGTCGCTCGGCGCGCTCGGGGCGAATCTCGGTCCGCTGATCCTCCTGGCGATCGCATCCGTGGCCTGGAGCATCTTTCTCGCGCTGGTCATCGGCAGGCACATCTTCCCGCGACATTGGTTCGAGCATTCCATGGCCGAGTTCGGCGAATCGCAGGGCAATGTCGCTACCGGTTTCGTCATGCTGGACATGGTGGACCCCGCGCGCAACACGGATGTCGCCCGAGCTTATAGCTATCGCCAGCTCATCACCCGGCCGATCGTCGGTGGCGGCTTCCTGACCGCGCTGGCGGTGCCGCTGATCGATCTGTGGGGACTGGCGATGTTCACGATCATTGCTGTGACGATCACCGTCGGCCTGGTCCTCTGGGGTATGCGCCGGGTCGCGGTCGGTGGGCGGGCGAAAGTGACGAAGCTGAGAGCGTCTTAGCGGACGTTCGCTGACAGTCGCGCAAACCCCTTATCTGGACACCCACCGTCCCTTATCTCCCCTTATCTGGACACCCACCTCTTATCTGGACACCCACCCGGATGGCCCTTGTCTGGACACCCACCGGGGAAGTTCAGACCAGCCTCCTTGTCTGGACACCCACCGCGGAAGTTCAGACCAGCGTCCTTATTTGGACACCCACCCGGCGTCGCCTAAACCCCTTATCTGGACACCCACCGGGGAAGTTCAGACCAGTGTTTGGATACCGTTTTCATTCGAATTTCTCGTCAATTCCCCTGCTAATACCAATCTTTAGTGCCAGCTTCGGTGGCATGCTGGATTCATGGCCTATCCGCGCAAGTCACTCATCAGCCTTGAGGACACGCCGTACTACCACGTCGTTGCACGCTGTGTCCGTCGTGCTTGGCTGTGGGGATACGACGCGTACTCAGGCAAAGACTATTCGCATCGCAAGGCCTGGGTGCTGCATCGTCTGCGATGTCTTGCCAATGTCTTTGCGATCGATCTGTGCGCCTACGCCATCATGAGCAATCACTATCATCTGGTGCTGCGGGTGGATCGGCAACGAATGGCGAGTTGGAGTCATGCCGATGTCGTGGCTCGGTGGACACAGGTTTTCAGCGCGCCACCTTTGATCCAGCGCTGGCAGGACGGCACTGCAACTACCGCCGAACGTATCATCGCAGAAGAACTGATAGAGAGTTGGCGCCTGAGGCTAATCGATATCAGCTGGTATATGCGTTGTTTGAATGAGTACCTGGCGCGGCGTGCCAATGCCGAGGATCAGTGCAGTGGCCGGTTCTGGGAAGGACGATTCAAGTCTCAGGCGCTGCTCGATGAGGCGGGCCTGCTCATGGCCATGGCCTATGTCGACCTTAATCCAGTGCGAGCAGGTATTGCGGCGGCGCCTGAAGAGTCCGAGTTCACCTCGATTTATGCACGCCTGCAAGAAGTGCGACGTGAGTTGCTGTCGCAAGCACCGATGCGACGACCATCGATATGTGACAGGAGATCGCGGAGAGCGCCGCCGTTGCTTGCATTCAGCGAATCGAGCGATCACCGCGGCATTCCAATGAAGTTTCTGGACTACGTGCAGTTGCTCGATTGGAGTGGGCGACAGCGCCGAGCAGGCAAGCGTGGGGTGGTCAAGCAGGACCTGCCTTCAGTACTCGCTCGGTTGCAGATTGATCCGGATGCTTGGTTGCAGATGATGCAACCGGGCGGGAATCGCTTTGGGCGCGCCATCGGACGATGGCAGCGGCTACTATCTCACGCCAGCAACTTGGGCCAGTCCTGGATTCGAGGGGTGCAGGCGGCACGTAGGCTGAAACATGCATAACGTCGCATACGTCGAACGTCCCATCGCGGCACTTCGCTAGCGAGCATCGGATTCGGATGAGGGCAGTGGATCGGGTTCGCGTCCGAGGCGGCAGTATGGAGAGTGATGGCTGTCCAGGAGGGATGGCCCGCCTGCCAGACAAGAAAACCAAATAGTCCTTTCGCGGGCGAGATCTACTCAGCCTAGGCGGGTCTGTCGAGAATGCGTGCATCCTCTCGAAGACTTCGGCAAGTGTTCCCGTCCATGGGTGTCACGTTGCGGCGTTTGGGTGTCAACGTTCCGTCAGGTGGGTGTCCACGTTCCGGCGTCGGTCCATGGGTGTCAACGTTCCGTCACGGCTGGGCGTCCAGGTTGCGTCAGCAACCGATGGGTGTCCAGCAACTGTGATGGGTGTCCAGCAACTGGCAACCGATGGGTGTCCAGCAACTGCAATGGGTGTCCAGCAACTGGTGGGTGTCCAGCAACTGATGGGTGTCCAGCAACTGTGGTCGCAACTGTGGCAGCAACTGGCAACTGTGAGCTGCGTCGGGTTCTGAGCAGCCGATTCGCCGCCAGCGCCTTTTCCCCTGAAGTTTTTGCCGGTGAGCGTCGCTAAGGCTCTGGTAGTCCGTATCGCGCAACGAGTCGCTCCGCGGACTCGATCGCCGCCTCCGGTCTGGAGGCATGAACGACAACAGATCGGGAGATTTTGAATGATCCGCCTCGCGCGAAAGCTTCTCATGGTTTCAGGTACGTTGATCCTCTGCGTGGGGTTTGCCGCCTGCGGCGGCGGTTCCTCCGGCGCGGGGACGCCTCCTCCGACGAGTTCCTCGCCGCCTTCGGATCCGCTGCCGCCGACCGATGATCCCTCCACCGTGCAGGGCATTGCGACGCCGAGCAGCGTCTCGGTCGTGACCGCCACCAACGCCGATTGATCCGCCGAGGAGATAGGTTGATGTACCAGCACACGCTACGACTTTCCATCCTGGCCCTCGCGGTTCATGCCACGCTGGCCGCGGCCGATCCGGCAGCCGACTCGAGCTATTTCACCGACGTGCAGCGCAGCTACGTCGAGGATGCAACCTCCGACGGCGTCGCCCAGGTCAATTTCATCACCTGCCTCATGAGCTCGATGCGGCCGGACGCGCTGGTGAACCAGGGCGACTACGTGGCGCTCGTCGATGCGACCAAATGCGATACTCGAGCGCAGGCCGAAGGAAGAGGCAACGACTTCTACACCGCCCGCGTAAACTCCACGCGTGCCTCGAACGACGAGCCGATGATCGCGAAAATCTGGCTCGACGACGAGCAGGATGGCGAGAAGGCCACGATCTTCGTGCATCTGTCCGCCACCGAGGCGCCGAGCGCAGCGAACCCATACGGCCAGTTTCGACTCGACTACTGCGGGCTCGCCGAGGGCGCTACCGAATGCATCATGAATGGCTATCTCGAAGCAGACGACACCGGACTGCGCTATTTCGAAGTCGAAGCGCCGGAAGATGACGGCGACGAGCCGCGCACCAAGGCCGTTCAATTGAACTCGGTCGGCACGACCAGCGGCAGCGGCCGGATGCTGGCCGATGACGAAGCCTCGCCCTTCGACTTCGCCTACGACTCGACCTTGTTTCGCCGCAAGAGAGGCAGCGACGACCAGTGCTTTACGCGCGATGCCAGCGACCCGGAGACTGGCATGTCCGTGTGGCGCTATGGGCTCTACGACAGTGACACCGGTGCGAGAGTCACGCGGAACTCGGGCTTCCCGATCGAGTACACGAGCGCCGGCGTGACCCACCACGGCTATCTCGGATATTACGGCCTGTCGCTTCCCGCGTCCGCGCTAGCCACGCTGAGCAGCGGCGACACCGTGCAAAAGGTCGATTACGAGAGTGACGACGAGCCGACCAAGACGGATTACACCGTGGTCAGAGCGGAAGGAAAACTGAAGAAGCTGACGCGCAAGGTTCGCAGCCTGCGCGAGATCGACAAGGTGAAGTTCGATACGTATGTGGGCCACGACGGGGCGACCTTGTTTGCGGGCGCAACCGCGTACACCAACTATGAGCTCTACTGGAATGAGGCCACGGGTGCGTTTCGGGCCACCGCTTTCATGGCTTGTGATGCGAGCGGCTGCACCAAGCAATCCCTGCCGACCGAGCAGGAGGTCGACGTCGCCTACTGGCAAGCGTACAACGGCGTGTTTGGCTACTCGAATTCCCTGGGCGGGGAGCTCTTCATCGCGTTGAACGGCGCGGCCAGCGTGGCGGACTCCGCGTCGGTCGACGTTGTCTATCGTGTGGAAGACCTGGTGTATCCATCGCAGATGCCGGAAACGCTTTATTGTCTCCGCGACTGCCCGACGAGCGCGTCGCTGTCCAGTTATTTCACGGAGGCCTCGCTGGACGAATCGCCGTTCGTCACCGGCACTTATAACAACTTCTCGCCAGTCAGCCACGGCAGTCAAGTCACGTATCACGCCAACCCAGCGGCAGCCGTGCTAGAGGACGCAGCCGACCAGCCGGTCACCTTCGCCGATGCCGAGGCAATGCAGAGCAGCCAGTACAGCCACGGCGTGCGCACCGGTGTGCTGTTCACGGATCTCGCCGCTGCCGAATGCAGCGAAGGTTCGGGCACGTACTGCGAAACCAAGGCCGGCGAACAGGAGGTTTACTATCGTTGGGAGACCGGCGCCGGCAGCTATAACCAGTTCGCGGCCGTCAAGGATTCCAACGATACCTTCGTGGAGTTCGATGCGCCGCTGCAGGTCAACTACAGCGTGCCTGATGAGGAGGCCTACGGAGAGTACGCCGGTCAACAACTCGTACTGCAGTATGGTGGCTTCGGCGATCTGTGGGGCATCCCCGGGCACTGTGTGTCGCGGGCGACCAATGCAGTGGTGTCATGCGAGGGCGAGGATTCGCGCTACGTCGCCAGCTTCACGATCCCGTTCAACGCGACCCAGGGCCAGGTCGTCTCGGGCGCGGACACCTATCTCGTCAAGTGGCTGGAGCGAGAGATTCGTTTCGCGCCCAAGGCATTGAGTGTGTGCGAGAGCGCCGGCCTGGAATTGCCGGAAAACGTGTCGTTGCCGACCAGCGCCGGCTTGCAGAACCCCAGCGATCCTGCGTCGGCAGCCTATATCGGTCCGAAGCCGACTATCAGTGCCGCGCCGCGCGTGGTTGATGGAGAAGTGAAGTACTGAGGCCGATCGCCGGCTCGCAGCCCCGCTCGAGGATTCGAGCGGGGCTTCCGGCACTCCGTGTTTCCTGCAGTAAGGTCAGTCGGCATGAGCTGCTGCAGGTGTCTGCCGTGAGCGATCAGATGCTCATGCACACCGATTTCGTTTCCAGATAGTTGTTCAACACCTCACTCCCCATCTCGCGGCCCCAGCCGGATTGCTTGTAGCCGCCGAACGGCATGGAGGCGTCGAAGATGTTGTAGCAGTTCACCCAGACCGTGCCGGCGCGAAGCTGGTTGGCCATTCGGTGCGCGCGGCCCATGTCGCGAGTCCAGATGCCGGCGGCGAGGCCGTAGATCGTGTCGTTGGCGCGACGAATCAACTCGTCGTCGACTTCCTTGAAGGGCGAGACGGTGACCACCGGGCCGAAGATTTCTTCACGGTACACCTTCATGTCATCGCGCGTGTCGACGATCACCGTGGGCTGCACGAAGTAACCGCTGCCGGGAGCCTTGTCCTTCTGTGCGGCGCCGACGAGGCGGGCGCCTTCCTCGCGAGCCGACAGGAGATAACTCGACACCCGATCGAACTGTGTCTGCGAGACCAGCGGTCCCAACTGCGTATTCAGATTCAAGCCGGGGCCAACCCGCAGCGATTGGGCAAATTGGGTCACGCCCTCGGCAACCTTGTCATAGACCTTATCTTGCACGAACAGGCGCGAGCCGGCGCAGCAGCACTGCCCCTGATTGAAGAAGATCGCGCTGGCGGCGCCGTTGATGGCGATGTCCAGGTCGGCGTCGTCGAGCACGATGTTGGGCGACTTGCCGCCCAGCTCGAGCGTGACTTTTTTCAGATCGTTGGCCGCGGCTTTGACGATGAGCTTGCCCACTTCGGTGGAACCCGTGAACGCCACCTTGTCGACATCAGGATGAGCCGCCAGTGGCGCGCCACACGTTTCGCCGAAGCCTGTGAGCACATTGAGTACACCGGGCGGCAGGCCGGCTTCCAGGCAGAGCTCGGCGAGGCGTAGGGCGGACAGCGGTGTTTCCTCCGCTGGCTTGAGCACGACCGTGCAGCCCGTGGCCAACACTGGCGCGAGTTTCCAGGCCGCCATCAGTAGCGGAAAGTTCCAGGGAATGATCTGCGCGACCACGCCGATCGGCTCGCGACGGGTAAACGCGTGATACTGCGCATCGGGCGTGTAGGGTACGGACAGCGAGAGCGTGTGACCTTCCAGTTTGGTTGCCCAGCCGGCCATATAGCGGAACATATCTGCCGCAAGCGGCACGTCGGCGGCGCGCGCGACGGCGATGGGCTTGCCATTGTCCAGCGATTCCAGCTGGGCGAACTCTTCCAAGTGCCGCTCGATGAGATCGCCGATCTTCCACAGGATCTTGCCGCGCTGGGCTCCGTTCATTTTCGTCCAGGGGCCCTTGCTGAAGGCCTTACGGGCGGCCGCGACCGCGAGGTCAACGTCCTGTTTGTCGCACGAGGCCGCGTGTCCGATCACGTCCTCACTGGCCGGATCGTAGATCTCGAAGGTCTTGCCCGAGCGGGCGGGTTGCCATTGCTCGTCGATCAGGGCCTGATGTGGCCGTCCGACGAATGCCTTGACGCCTGCGCCCAACGTTACCATTTCACTTACGGTACTCATGAGTCCTCCGGTGGCCGGCGAGCGCCGGCCGCTGCGTGCTGTAGTTGTGTCGTCAGTCTCCTGATGTCCTCGCCATCCGGGAAGCAAGTGACGGGCCAGTGCTGTGCCAGCCCATTGCCCGGTCTGCATGCATAGAGTGACAAAGCTGGATGTCGTTGTCTCGATGCAATCGGCGCGCGCATACGTCGGAAAAATGCAGGCGACGGAGTCGAGTGTCACGAGCTCGTGACACAGTGGCGTGACACTTTTGCAACCTGCGTTATAGTGGCTCGCAAACCGAGTCGAACCCTCCTGGAGAATCGCGCGAATGAGAACAACAGTGCCGATGTTGCTGACGGTCCTGGTCCTGGGCGCCACTGCGCCGGCAGGGGCCGAGTCGATCCAGGTGGGGCAGCCGCTCGGCGCCACCAACGAGGCGGGAAAGTTCACGCCGCTGTCGCCGAACGTGAAGGTGTACGGCAGCTTTCGCTTCACCGAGAGCTGCACCTTCGACAAGGAGCGCAATCTCATCGTGGTGATGAACCAGGGCGTGAAACAGGAGCTGCAGCCCAACGACGGCTATGTTTCGCTGATTCATCCCGATGGCAGCGTGCATACCTCGAAGTGGATTGGCGCCAGCCGCGATGGGCTCACGCTCAACGATCCGTTCGGTAGCGCGATCAGCAACGGCGTGCTGTACACCGTCGATTCCGGGTTGCTGCGCTCTTTCGATCTCAAGAGCGGTCAGCCGTTGAAGTCGGTCGAGGTGACGGGCGCGACGTTCCTGAACGGCGTTGCCGTTACGGCCGATGGCACTGCCTATATTTCCAACACCCGGAAGGAGTATCGCGTGTTTCGGGTCACCAAGGACGGCAAGGTCTCGGTGTTCCTGGAAGGCGCACCGTTGAATATGCCGAACGGCGTGGCCATTGACGGTGATGGCAACATCGTGGTCGTGAACGTCGGCGACGATGCCGTCCTAACTTTCAGTCCCGAGGGCAAGCTGCTCAAGACCGAGCACACCGTGGAAGGCGGGAACGACGGCCTGATCATTACCGAAGACGGCACGAAGTACGTCAGCAGCGTGCGCTTCGGCAGCGTGTCGAGAATTCGCCCCGGCGAGCCCGCGCAGATCATTGCATCGGGAATCCCGAGTGCCGCTTCGATGTGTTACGACTCCATCCAGCGGCAGCTCTTCATCCCCATGAACCCGAACGACGCGGTTGCGATCGTTCCGCTCGAATAGGAGCTCAGCGCTGTGCATGTGTCACGCGCTCCTCACGCCACAGCCAGCGCAGGATATCGGGTAATAAGGCACCGCCGTGTGCATCCGAATGACCGCCATCGCCCCAGACATGAGTTACTTCGTAGCGCGGACCAGTGGATCCCTGCCGATCGGCCTCGGCGTTGGCCCAGTTGAATGACGCCAGCATCTGTTGATTGGCGAGAAACCAGTTGCCGTGTTCGTTGTCGAGATCGTTCGAGCCATCCTGCAGGAAGATTCGTAGCGGACGGATCGGGCTCTTACGGATCAGTCCCGGGTAGAGATCGCCGCCCGGCACCAACGGCTTTCCATCCTGTGCCGGGCGATAACCGATCGACACATAGCTGCCGATCATGCTGATCACTTTGCGAAATACGTCCGGCCGGTGCCAGGCCACTGTAAAAGCACAAATGGCGCCACTGCTCGTGCCGCCGATCGCGCGCTGCCGCGGATCGTCCGTCAAGTTGTACCGGCTGGCGACACCTGGCAGCATTTCTTCGACGATGAACTTCGCGTATTGAGCATCCAGCGCATCGTATTCCTCGGCGCGGTGATCCGGATTGCTCATGCCAAGCGTATCCGGATAGGTCTCGGCGAGGTGGCCCGGCGTGATGAAGATGCCGATAGTGACGGGAATGTCGCGCCGGTGAATCAAGTTGTCGAGCACCGTCGGCACTCGCAGCGAGCCTTGTGGATTGGTGGCGCGTTGACCGTCCTGAAACACCAGCACGCTGGCCGGCTTGGCCTCGTCGTACTGTGCCGGCACGTAGATCCAGTAGCGACGGACCGTGCCGGCGAAAATGCGACTGTGAAACTCCAAAGGTCCCAGCAAGCTGCCCTGGGGGACGCCAGGCTGGACCAGCGAGTCGGGCTGCAGAGGATAGTCCGGCTTTCGCTCTGTCTCTGCGGCCACGCATGTCGTGACAGCAAGAGTCATCGTCAGCACATATCCACACAGCGCAGCGACAGTCACTGCGATCGTTTGCTTCACTGCATTGCTGGTCATAAGGGCGTCCTTGGGTTGCCGAGTCTGCGGCCGATTGCGATATATCGCATGAATCCGCTGAGGAGCCAAGTTAGCGAATAGTCGGCAACGTGTGGCGCGGCCAACCGGCCGACACCCGGCAGGATTCCGGCACTTGGTGGCATTGGGCGTTGGCAGACGTGGGTGGAGTACCGCCGGTAGCCGGAGGGGCGCCGCGAATTCATCCCGCGAATTCATCCCGCGAATTCATCCATGGATGGTACGAGTCGCCGCGAGAGCTGTCGAAATGTGAGCGAGCTACGAGTCCCCTCGCGTTGGAGGCCGAATTCCCGGGAAAAAGCGCGTCCCGGCAATGCGAGTACCGGTCCGCCGGGCGTTCAATAAACTTGCCGATAAACGTTCTCAAGACGCCTGCTCGCCGCTCGAGACAGGCTCGCTAGGGTGGGGCGTGCCACGACAGCAGCGTGGATACATCATGGGCAACCATGCTCCCAGAAGTATCGGCTGCGCTCTCCGGCACGTGGTTGGCATGATGGGGGCAAAATGAAGGCGAAAGAAATTTCGAGTCGCACGGGCGCTGCTTTTCTCCGCGTCGTGCTCGCGGCGACCACAGGTGGGCTGGCTTTGACTGTTACACCTGCATCGTTGGCTGAAACCGCGGCGCCGGATGTAGACAGCGCACTGTTGGAAGAAGTGGTGGTCACCGCGCAGAAGCGCAAGCAGACGTTGCTGGAGGTGCCGCAGTCGATCTCCGTCGTCGGCGGTGACTTGCTGGAGCGACAGCACGCGACGAGCTTTGCGGATTTTGCCGGGCTGGCGCCTGGCCTGAGCCTGCAGCAATCGAATCCTGGTGAATCGCGCATCATCTTGCGTGGTATCAACACCGGCGGAGCGAGCCCGACCGTGGGTATCTATATAGATGAGACGCCTTTCGGATCGAGCACCGGTCTGACGAATGGCGCAACGCTTGCGGCCGACATCGATCCGTTCGATCTGCAGCGTGTCGAAGTGCTACGCGGCCCGCAAGGCACCCTCTATGGTGCGAACTCACTCGGCGGCGTGCTGCGCTTCATCACTGCGCCCCCTGTGCTGGGAAAATATGAAGTTCGCGGTCAGGCGGGCGTCGAGACGATCGAGGGCGCCGGAGGCGTCGGTTCGTCGGTGAATGGTGTCCTCAACGTACCGCTGGGCGCTTCGCTCGCCGTCCGAGCGAGCGGGTTCTATCGGGAAACGCCGGGTTACATCGAGGCTTCGGGAACGCAACGAGCCCGGGACATCAATGATCTCAGCAGCAGCGGCGGCCGTTTCTCGTTGCTGGCCAGTCCGTTCGATGGACTTTCGGTTCGCCTGACTGCGCTGGCGCAGAACATCCACTCCGACGCGGGGCCAGCCTTCGATGCAGATCCGCTGACACTGGAGCCGGTGAGAGTCGATCCGATCACCGGAGATTCCATCAAAGGACTCACGCACGTTCAAACCCTGCCCGACGAGCAGGAAGTCGACTATCGCCTCTACAACGCAACCGTCGACTGGGACCTGGGTTTCGCCAATTTCACGTCGGTGACCAGCTATGGCGAGACCGTGCAGCAGGAGAACGTAGATGCCTCGTATGAGAACACGGAGCTGGGGCTGCTCGGCAACGTGACTTCATTGCTGTATGGAGTGTTCGCCGGGGTGACCGATCCGCTGGGCGCCACCCAGACCGCGCGGGTCAACCAGAGGAAGTTCACCCAGGAGTTTCGGCTGTCATCGCCCGACTCGGACAAGCTCGAATGGCTGTTCGGCGCTTACTACACCCGCGAGCCCGGCCGGATCACTCTTTCCTATGTGCCGTTCGACATCGCGTCTCATCGCTACATCGACCAGACCATCACCGTCGGGCCGCCCCTTTTCGAGCAGGCGGCTACGTTCGACCGCTTCATCGTCGCCAACGTGGATTCGAAGTACCGGGAGTATGCGGCCTTCGGTTCATTCACCTGGCACATCACGCCGCAGTTCGAAATTACCACCGGAGCCCGGTACAGCCATAACAACGTATCGACCGTGCAGACATTGGACGGCCTGTTGAGTTTCGGAACCTCGGTGTTGAGTGCCCGTTCCTCGGAGAACATCTCCACGTGGTCGGTCTCGCCGCTGTGGGAGGTGACCGATCGAGTCTCGCTGTATGCGCGTGTCGCGAAGGGCTATCGTCCCGGCGGTCCCAATGTGGTGCCGCCATCCGCGCCCGCGAACATTCCGAACCAGTTCGAATCCGATACGCTCATCAGCTACGAGGCCGGCATTCGTGGAGAAACGGAGGATCGGACGTTCTCCTACGACGCATCCATCTATTATCTCGATTGGCGCAACGTTCAGGTCGTCGTCACTTACGAGGATGACAATCTCGGCACGATCGACCTCGATGGCAACGGCGGCAAGGCTCGCAGCACCGGTGCGGAGTTGACGGCGGCGTGGCGGCCGACGCGAGGGCTCAACCTTCTCCTCAACGCGGCTTACAACGATGCGCAGTTGAAAGATGATCTGCCGCCGATCGGCGAACCGCCAGTGGTGCCAGGCATCGACGGCGATCAGTTGCCGTTTGCGCCGAAGTGGAGTGCGTCTGCATCGGCGGACTACGAATGGAACCTCGCGAGCAACGTCATGGCGTTCGTCGGTGCCAGCGTCCGCTGGGTGAGCGAGCAGAAGACCGACTTCGATCCGGCGTACCGGGCGGCGTTCGGGCGCAGGCTCGTCATCGACAGCTACGAGACGCTCGAGCTGCGAGCCGGTGTCGACTTCAACAGATTCATCCTGACTCTGTATGCCAAGAACGTCACCGACTCGGACGGCTTGATCGACGCCGGCGAATTCCAGACCCGGCCCGGCAATCTGGTCACGGCGTCGCGGATACAGCCACGCACCATCGGCGCAACGCTCGGCTTCTCGTTCTAGGGATTGCAGCGCCAGATGCAGTTCACTGCACGATCAGCGCGCGGGATGGTGGTTTCACCCCACCATCTCGCCAGCCAAGCCGGTCTGGATGTTCTCAAGGAAGGAGGCGATGCCGTCGAGGCGGCGGTTGCCGTCGCTGCCTGCCTCGCGGTTGTTTATCCGCACATGACCGGCATCGGCGGCGATGGTTTCTGGCTGATCGCCGAGCCCGATGGCCGAACGCGAGCGATCGATGCTTGCGGACGTTCGGCCCTGCGGGCGCAGTTACCGCTTTACCAGGGACTCGAGGAGATTCCCTGGCGCGGGCCGCTTGCCACCAACACGGTTGCAGGAACGATTTCAGGTTGGGCGGCTGCGCTTGAAACCTGCAGCGGCGGACTGCCACTCGGGCGTTTGCTGCGCGATGCAATCCATTACGCCGATGCGGGCACTTTCGTTACTCACAATTGGCAAGCCGCCGCTGTCACGAATGGAGTTCGAGGGCAACCCGGCGCCTACGCCGACATTTTCGAACCAAGCGCGCGTCCGGTACGTGAAGGCGATCGGGTAGTACAGCGAGCACTGGCGTCGACGTTGCAGCAATTGGCCGACGAGGGCCTCGACAGCTTCTATCGCGGCCGATTGGCGGAGACTATCGCGGCGGACCTCGCGATGCTCGGCAGTCCGCTGACGCTCGATGATTTTCATGAGCATGCGGCGATTCGCATGCGGCCCGAGCCGCTGTCGATTGCCCTTGCGGGGGTGCGCCTCTTCAACACAGCGCCGCCGACACAAGGTCTCGCTTCATTGCTGATCCTTGCACTTTTCGATCGGCTTGGCATCGACCAGCGCAATGCAGAGGGAGGTTTCGCGCACGTGCATGGCTTGGTTGAAGCGACCAAGCAGGCTTTCCTGGTTCGCGACGCGCACGTTGGCGATCCCGCCTGGATGACGTTGGATCCGCAGGCATTGTTGAATGATAGTGCCGCGCTCGATGCCATGGCGGCGCGCATCGATCTTCATCGGGCGCTGCCTTGGCCACAACCGCCTTCGGCTGGCGACACCACCTGGTTCGCTGCGATCGATGCCAAGGGCCGCGCGGCCAGTGTCATTCAAAGTCTCTATTTCGAATTCGGTTCGGGCGTCGTGCTGCCGCAAACCGGCATCGTCTGGCAGAACCGAGGCGCGAGCTTCCGGCTGGTCGAGGACGGATGGAATGCGCTGAAGCCGCGCCGCAAGCCATTTCATACATTGAATCCCGCGCTGGCTCGCTTCGATGACGGCCGGGTAATGGCCTACGGAACGATGGGTGGCGAAGGACAACCGCAGACTCAAGCAGCTGTGTTCACTCGCTACGCTCGCTTCGGCATGTCGCTCCAGCAAGCGGTAACCTCGCCGCGTTGGCTGCTCGGCCGCGCCTGGGGCGACCCGAGCACGACACTGAAGCTCGAAGACCGATTCGATCCGACGCTCTACGATGAATTGCGCGCGGCCGGACATTCAGTCGAGCTGGTCGCGCCGTTCGATATCAGGATGGGACATGCTGGCGCGATCGTCCGTCACGCCGACGGTGCGCTCGAGGGGGCGGTTGATCCGCGCAGTGATGGTGGAGTAGCCGCATGGTGAGGTTACCGTGATCACTGTACTGGCCAACGCCACGATCTTCGACGGCGACTCCGAAGAGCTCATTGAAAATGGCGCAGTGGTGATTGAAGGGGATCGTATTCGCGAGGTCGCAACCGGCGCGGTTCGGTTTAGCAACTCCCGCGTCATCGACTGTGGCGGCCGCTACCTCATGCCCGGTCTGATCGACTGTCATGTACATGCCTATTCGCCGACCTTCAATCTGCAGGTCGCGGATCACATGCCGGCATCGTTGCTCGCCGCGCACGCCACGAGATGGCTGCGGGGCGCGCTGCATCGTGGCTTCACGAGTGTGCGTGACGCAGGCGGCGGCGACATCGGACTCGCTCTGGCGATCGAGCAGGGTGTAATCGAAGGGCCGCGCTTCTTTTTCTCGGGCAAGGCGCTATCGCAGACTGGCGGCCACTCCGACAACCGAGCGGCCGATCATGTCGCCCAATGCGGTTGCGTGGGCTATGCGGGTGCGAACGGGTTGGTGGTCGACGGTGCAGATGCGATTCGATGGGTGGTGCGAGACGAGTTGCGCAGGGGTGCCACTCAGATCAAGCTCATGTTATCGGGCGGCGTGACATCGCCAACCGACCCGATGTGGATGCCGCAGTTCACTGACGAAGAAATATCGGCTGCGGTCAACGAAGCCGCTACGCGCCGCACATATGTGATGGCGCACGCACATACCGACGATGCCGCCCGGCGCTGCGCCACGCTGGGCATTCGCACCGTTGAGCATGGGACTGACATCGGCGAGCAAACGGCAGCTTTTCTCGCCGATTGCGGTACCTATGTCGTGCCGACGTTATCGGCCGGCGCGGTTCTTTCCCGACATGGAGCACGTGTTGGCCTGCCACCGGCCGGCGTGGAGAAATTGAGGGGCGTTACCGAGATCACCGCGCGCTCGATCGAGAATCTGACGCGGGCGGGCGTGAAGCTGGGCATGGGCACGGATCTGTTCGGGGACGAGTTTCATCACCTGCAAGGGGGCGAGTTGCAGCTGCGCGGCGAGATTTCATCGCCCATCGAAGTGCTGCGCTCGGCAACCTCCATCGGTGCGGAAATCCTGCAGAAGAGCGGCGAGCTCGGTTGTATCCGGCCCGGAGCGCTCGCCGACATCCTGGTTCTCCAAGGCGATCCGTTCGCGGATCTCGGCCTGTTCGCGAATCCAGAGACCAACATCCCGGTCATCATGAAGGGTGGCGAGATCGTGCGCTGCTCGCTGTGAGGAAACATGAGCGATCCATTGAAAGAACTGCTGGACAAACGCGCGCTGGACGAGCTGATCTATCGCACGATGCATGCACTGGACGCTCGCGACTGGCACGCCTATGGCACCTCGTTCGTGCAGGATGTCATCTTTGATTTTCGCGAGCACGGCGCCGCGCCGCCGGAGGCGCGCCAGCTCATTGTTGGGCTCGACACGATCATTGCCTTACAGAGAGCCGTGATCGAGGGCTTCGACACCGCCCAGCATCATGTGACCAACATGGTCCATGCGATTGATGGCGATCAGGCTACGACCGATTGTTACCTGTATGCGGAGCATTTTCTGAACACCGATCGCGGCGATCGCAGCGTTTCGCTGGGCGGCCGCTACCAGGTCAGCTCGCGCCGCTATCCGGAGGGTTGGAAGGTCCATCGCTGGCGCTTCCACAGCCCGTGGATGCGCGGCAATCCGATGCTCTATCAATTGGCGGTGGAGAAGACGTCGGCTCGTGGCCAATAGGCCAAGGCTCGAGGGCCGAGCTGGCGGCTCAGCGCTGCGCAGAATGTGAGCCGCCGCTGCGATAACGTCCGCAAGACACACCTCGGCGCTCGACCTATTGTTTGGTTTTTCCGATGTTTATGCGGCTACACAGCACGCCTGGCGCGTCACGGCAACGCGAGCTGTCAAGGCCGCCCGGCGGTTCGATAATGGACCGAAAGATCAGCTGCACGACCTGCGCGCGCCGCCCGAGTCGAGCTTGGAAGAGGGTAGATGAAGATGAATGGAACCGATGTAACCAGCGATGCGGATCTCGATGGGCTGTACGCGCGTCCTTCGGAAACCATCCTGAAAGCGATCGCGCAGCGCCTGCATCCTCACCATCGTGCCTACCTGGCGAAGGCGACTTTCTTTTCGTTCGCGACCGTAAGAGATGCAGGACTGGATGTGACGCCCAGGGGCGGGCCTGCCGGTTTCGTTCGTGTGCTCGACGAGCAGACGATCGCATTTGGCGATTGGCCCGGTAACAACCGCATCGAGTCGATGCGCAATCTGGTGCACGATCCGCGGGTGGCCATGTGCTTCATCTTTCCGGGCCTGGAGATATTTCTTCGCATCAACGGCACCGCACGCATCAGCACCGACCCGGCGCTACTGAGCAGCGTCGCCGAGGGTGGCCGACTGCCGAAGACCGCCATCGTGGTCTCGATCAAAGAATTGATTTTCCACTGCGGCAAAGCGGTCAACCGTGCCGCGCTTTGGAAGGTCGAGTCGCGCATCGACCGGAAAGAATTGCCCAGCGTGGGCGTCATCATGCGCGATCTCGCCGGCACGCCGCCGGACAGCGTGGCTGCCGTGGATGAGCATTACAACCATGGCGTCAAGAATGATCTGTATTGAGGAGGACGTCGCCGACCAAGGTCGCTCGCGGAGCGCGTCATGAACTGGTTGAAAACGGCCTTTCGCAAAGGCTCACCTGCGCGACTCGCCTTGCTGGTGTTGACCGTGCTGGGCGTCCTGGCGGTGCCGGCCATTGTTTTCGGCGAGCGCTTCGAGGAGGCGCTGGATGGTGCCAAGGCGCTGGAGTTCGTGCGTGCACAAGGAGCGTGGAGTGGCGTGGTGGGAGTCGGACTGATCGTTGCAGACCTGGTCATCCCACTGCCGTCGCCCGCGATCATGGCGGCGTTGGGTTTGATCTATGGTCCCCTGCTCGGCGGAGTGGTTGCCAGTCTGGGCAGCTTTCTCGCCGCGCTGGTGGGCTACACATTGTGCCGTCTCATCGGCCCGCGAGCGGCCTCATGGATCACCGGGCCCAGGCAGATCGAATTGCTGAGCGAGTTTTTCGCACGCAGAGGGATGTGGGCGATCGCCGTGTCGCGCTTCATTCCGGCGGTGCCGGAGATTCTCGCGTGCCTTGCGGGGCTCACGCGCATGCCGTTCAAGAGCTTTGCAGCCGGCAACTTGATCGGCAGCGTCCTCGTCGGATTTCTCAATGCTTACTTCGGCGCGCGTGGCGAAACCGATCCGGCCAGCACCGTGGCGGTGGTGATAGTGGCGCCATACATCGCGTTGCCCATATTCCTCCTGGTGTTGGCGCGCGGCCGAAAAGGAAAACAGCAAGCAGACAGTCATAGTGGGGAGGTGTCATGAGCTTGTCCAACCCGGCGCGCGAGAATTTCCGGACGGCCAGAGATGAACTGTTGGCGCTGCGCGCCGACTACGATCGCGCGGTGGCGACTTTTCGGTGGCCGCAGGTCGATCGCTTCAACTGGGCCTTGGACTGGTTCGACGCGGAACTTGCGCAGGGCTCGTCAGCGAACAAGACGGCACTGCGCATTGTGGGGGACGCTGCTGCCAACCGTACGTTCGCCGAGCTTTCCCGTTCCTCGAACAGCGTGGCCAATGGGCTGCGCAAGCTGGGCGTCAAACGCGGCGATCGAATTCTCCTGATGCTGAGCAATCGCGTCAGTCTCTGGGAGACATTGCTGGCCGCGATGAAGCTCGGCGCGATCACGATTCCGACCACGACCCTCAGTACGCCGGAGGACGTGCGCATGCGCGTGGCGCAAGCTGGTGCGAGCCATGTCGTGACGTCCGACGACTGCGTCGAGAAGCTGGCGCTAATACCGAACGATGTCGTCAGGATCGTCACCGGCGCCGCGACGCCAGGCGCCGTCGCATTCGAGAACCTTCTAGAGGAAAGCGCCGCATTTTCTCCAGACGCGGACACCAGCGCTGACGAGCCGATCCTCCTTTACTTCACATCAGGCACGACTGCACGGCCGAAGCTCGTCGTTCACACGCATCGCACTTATGGCATCGGCAGTCTTTCGACGATGTATTGGCTGGGGCTGCAGCCGGCAGATGTGCATCTGAACGTGTCCTCGCCAGGTTGGGCCAAGCACGCCTGGAGTTGTTTCTTTACGCCCTGGGTGGCGGGCGCCACGGTGTTCATCGCCAACCAGCCGCGCTTCAATGCAAGAGCGCTGCTCGATACGCTCGTTGCGGAGAAAGTCACATCGATCTGTGCGCCGCCCACGGTCTGGCGAATGCTCATCCAGGAGGATCTCAATCGCTACCCCGTGGCGCTCACGAATGCCTGCGCGGCGGGGGAGCCCCTGAATCCGGAAGTCGTGAGCGTAGTCCAGGAGGCTTGGGGGCTCACCATTCGCGATGGGTTTGGACAGACCGAGACGACGGCGCTCATCGGCAACTCGCCAGGCCAGCGAGTCAAACCGGGATCGGTCGGCAGGCCGCTGCCGGGTTACGACATCGTGCTGCTCGATGCGGACGGAGCCGAAGCTTCCGAAGGAGAGATTGCGGTCAAGCTTGCACGCCGGCCCGCCGGGTTGATGGCCGGCTATATCAACGACTCCACGCTGCAGCGGCCGGACGGTGCCTACTATCGAACGGGCGATATCGCCTCGCGCGATGAGGATGGCTGGATCACTTACGTCGGCAGAGCCGACGATGTCTTCAAGTCCTCCGACTACAGGATCAGTCCGTTCGAGCTGGAGAGTGTCCTGATCGAACATCCGTTGATTCTCGAAGCGGCGGTCGTTCCGACGCCGGATCCGATGAAGCTCACGCTGCCCAAGGCATTCATTGCTCTGGTGGAGAATGTGCGCCCGGACGAGGCTACGGCCCTCGACATCTTCCGGCACATCGCCACGGCACTGCCTCCATACAAGCGCATACGCCGCATCGAGTTCGCCACGCTGCCCAAGACCATCTCTGGGAAGATCCGGCGGGTGGAGCTGAAGAAGCTGGAGATCGAGCGTTACGCATCGGGCAACACGGCGGACTGCACCGAGTTTCGCTGGGAAGATTTTGCCGAGTTGAAGACCCATGCTCACGTCGACGGGAGATCCCCATGAAACTCTACGGCAACACGGTTGGGTCGAACTGCCGCCGGGTGACCATCTACCTCGCCGAGAAGGGCTTGCGCGTCGAGCTCGTCGAGGTCGACGTAGCTTCGGGTGCGCATAGAACCGCGGAATTTCGCGGCAAGAATCCAGCGGGACTGATCCCGGTGCTGGAGCTGGATGACGGCAGCTACATTCCGGAGTCCTCCGCGATCGTCGAGTACCTGGAAGATATCCATCCAGAGCCTTCGATGATTGGTACGACGCCGCAGATGCGCGGCAAGGTTCGCGCACTGGAGCGCATCGCCAGCGACCTGGCCATCGTCTCGGGCATCATGCTGCAGCACTCTCACCCGCGCTTTGCCAGTCATATCAAACAAGTACCAGCGGTGGCCGACGCCATGCGCCTCAATGTGAATCAGCAACTGGCGGTTCTGGAGGCGCATATCGGCGCGAAGCCGTTCCTGGCGGGCGAGCAGCCCACCATTGCGGATATCACTTTGTTCTCTTTCACCCAGGCATTCAAAGTGCGGATGAGCACCGATCTCACCGACGGCTACCCGCGCCTGTCTGCCTGGTACGAGCGGTTCGAGCAGCGGCCAAGCGCCGCGTTCTAGCCAGCCAGACAGCATCGAACATGAAACCAACGATTCCGGAGCGCGATCATGACGGTAGGGGAGACCATGAATAAGAGCGAAGTGCCAGCGCTGCTGCGTGGCAAGCGGATTGCCATTGCTGGCGCGGGGCCTTGCGGCCTGACACTGGCGCGGCTGTTGCAGTTGAAGGGTGCGGACGTGCGTGTCTTCGAGGTGGAGTCGTCGACGTCGGTGCGCAATCAAGGAGGCTCGCTCGATCTGCACGAGGAGTCCGGGCAGCTCGCGCTGCGCAGGGCGGGCCTGTACGAGAAGTTTCTTGCTGCGTGCCGTCCCGAAGGCCAGGCCATCCGGGTGGTCGACAAACACGGCAAGATGTTCGTCGACCTGCGGCCGCAGGATGATGCGCAGAGCCGTCCCGAGATCGATCGCGGACAGCTGCGGGGCTTGCTGATCGATTCGCTGGCTCCCGACACGATCACCTGGGGACGGCAGATCGAAAGCGTGGAGCGGACCGAGCTGGGTAAGCTTCGCTTGAACTTCGCCGGTGGGCAGCAAACGGAGACGGATCTGCTGTTCGGCTGCGACGGCGCCTGGTCGAGGGTACGCCCGTTCGTGACCACGACCCGGCCCTACTATTGCGGCATGACCATCGTCGAAGTCTGGATCAAGTCGGTGGATACCCGCCATCCAGACCTGGCCGAGCTGGTCGGCCCCGGCATTTTCCTGGCGACCAGCGACAACAAGGCGTTGATCGCCCAGCGCAACGGCGATGGCAACATTCGAGTGTACGTGGCCTTCCGCGTGCCGGAGGACTGGACGCAGCGCTCGGGCATTTGCTTCGATCAACTCGATTCGGCGCGCCAGGGGCTGCTGAAGATGTTCGAAGGTTGGGCGCCGCACCTGTGCGAGATGTTCAGGGCGGCGGACGTTTTCATTCCTCGCTCGCTCTATACGCATCCACCCAGGCAGGCGGCGTGGCTCGGGCGGGAGAACGTGACCTTGCTTGGGGATGCCGCGCACGTGATGCCGTTCTTTACCGGCAAGGGCGTCAATCTCGCCATGCTGGACGCGCTCGAGCTCGCCGAGAATCTGACATCCGGCCAGTTCTCCGATGTCAACGAGGCTCTGCGTGCGTACGAGACTCGCATGCTCGACCGCATGGCCGCGGCGATCTCCGAAACGCTTGCCGACGGAGATGTATTCATCTCGAACATTGCGCCAGCGGGCATCCCGGAACTGTTCCGTCGCCGGTTGGCGGCGAGCAAGGAGCAGGCGGCGCAGCGCGCGTAAGCCGGGCACATGCATGAGCGCATCTGAGTCGTCGTGTGACGTCACATATAAAGAGGGCGTCACCTACTGCGATCGTGGCGGAACCCAGCTGAAGGGCGATCTTTATTTGCCCGAGGGCAGGGGACCGTTCCCGATCTTGATCGGCGTGCCGGGCGGCGGTTGGCGCATCTGCGTGCGCGCCGCTCTTCGTCACTGGGGCGCTTATCTCGCAGCCCACGGATATGGCCTGTTCGTCGTCGACTATCGGCTCGCGACCAGTGCACGCAAAGCATTCCCGGAGGCGGTTCAGGATGTGCTCGCAGCAGTTCGCTTCGTTCGCAGTTCGGCAGACCAACTGTCGATCGATCCCACGCGCATCGGCCTTCTCGGAGCGTCTGCCGGAGCACATCTTGCGTCGCTGGCAGCCTTGGGCAGTGGCTCGCCGGTGTTCGAGGAAATGCACAACGAGGCGATTGCTGCCAGCCCCGCTCACGTGAAGGCACTGGTCGCAGTTTGCGGTGTATATGACCTGTTCCGTCATTGGCAGGACGATTTGGGCCGCAACCCGGACCCGCAGTCGAATATCGCCCGGGACCTCATCGGCGCGGACCCGTATGAGAACCAGCAAGCGTTCTTCGACGCATCGCCCTTGCGGCATCTGTCGTACAGAAACGCGATGCCAGTGCTTGTGAGCTGGAGTACGTCGGACGACGTTGTCGATCCTGCGCAGTCCGAATCTTTCGTGCGGGCCTTGCAGCAAGCTCGCTTCAACGTGCGCACGCATAGAGCACTCGGCGCTTCACATTTCTGGTTTGGCGAGCCGGTGCAGGACAAAACCACCGTGGCCGCGAGCTTCGCGCCGCGCCTGGTGGAATTTCTCGATATGGCTCTGTGAGCGCTGAGAGTTCTTTCATCATGGACATTGCATGCCGAAACTAATCGTTGTCGATCGCTCGGGCGCGGAGAAGGAAGTCGATGCAACCGCAGGCTTGTCAGTGATGGAGAACATCCGCGATGCTGGTTTCGACGAGGTGCTCGCGGTGTGCGGCGGCTGCTGTTCGTGCGCCACTTGCCATGTGATCGTCGACGATGACTGGAGCAGCCAGGTGGGTGCCCCGGGAGAAGAGGAGGACGCACTGCTGGAGGGCTCGAATCACCGCACGGCTACGTCCCGCCTTTCTTGTCAGATCCAGATGAGCGACAGGCTCGAAGGCCTGCGCGTCACCATTGCGCCGGAAGATTGAGCGGCTCGCTCAGGTTGCTCCCTTTGCGGCCAGGTAACCAAACACGGCCGATTCGATGGAGCGCGTCAGGGCGGGTGCGTCGATCTCGCCTCGGCGGCTGCTGGCGTAATCCAACGCCTTCGCAATTTCTATTACGTCGACGGCCGCCGTCTCGGAGTCCGCCGCCGACAGGTGGTAGTTCTCCCGAAGAAATGCCGCGAGCGAATCACGAATGACCTTGGCGGCACGGTACGCCGGCATGAGCGGCGCCAGGCGAAACTCCTCGAAATCCAGCATCCTGGCCAACTGAGGACGGCGCACCTGATTGCGAACGGCAGCTCGAATGGTTTCCTGCAACGCGCGCCGGGGCGGCGACAGGGTGAGCGCCGCCTGGATCTCCTCGACCATGCCTTCCATTTCGCGCTCGATGAGCGCGATGGTGACTGCATCCTTGTTCGGAAAGTATTGGTAGAGCGAGCCGATGCTGACCCCGGCGCGCTCGGCAATCTCGTTGGTCGTGTATCCGTCCAGGCCCTGGCGTTCGAGGATGGTGGCCGCGGCTTCGAGGATCACGTTTACGGTCGCCGCCGCTCGCGATTGAGCGGGCATCTTTCTCGGACTAAGCCGCCGAGCTGTGGCCTTCTCGCTGGTGGCTGCTTTCATATGAGCAAATACTCATATAGTTGTCGAACCCCGTCAACCCGGGCGTTCGACGACATGCAGCGCTGTTCAGATCGGCAATGCGCTCGTGTTCTTGATCTCTCGCAATGCAAAGGTGGAGTGCACCTGATTGACATTGGGCAACTGCGTGATGCGTTCCTTCAGGAAGCGCTCGTAGGCGGCGACATCGGCCACTACCACTTGGATCAGGTAATCCGACATCCCCGTGATCGAATAGCAGCCGACGATTTCCGGCTCGCTTTGCACCGCGCGTTCGAACGAGGCGAGGGCGGCCTTCTTGTGCGAGAGCATGGTGATCTGCGCGAACACGCTCACCGGCAGGCCGACCTTCGCCGGATCGAGGATGGCGACGCGTTCGCGAATCACGCCCGACTGCTGCAGGCGCTGAATGCGCCGCCAGCACGGAGTGTGAGACAGGCCGACCTGCTCGCTGATCTGCACTACGCCGAGATCGGCCGACTGCTGCAGCAGGCGCAGGATTTTCAAGTCGATGGTGTCGAGCGTGCTCATGGCGTGGGGAAATAATTTCCAGAAATGGCGGTTCAACAGGAATCGTATCCTAAGACGAGCGGGTCCAGTGAGTGAAATTAGGTCGAACGTCCGCCCGAGCCGGTGCGACGATTGAAGACCAGCCAGCACAAGTGGAATGGGGAGCTCATGTCCAACGCCGCGAAGTTGAGTCTGCACATTCCGGCGCCGCGTTCGCGGCCTGGCGAGCCCGTGAGTTTCGATCATCTGAGGATTCCGCCCGCGGGCGCGCTGCGTCGACCGGACGTCACTGCACCCGAAGATCAGCTGCGTGATCTGCCGTTTGGATTGATCCGAGTCCTCGATGAGGAGGGCCGGGTGGTCGGTCCCTGGGATTGCGGCCTCAGTCCTGACCATCTGCGCCGAGGCCTGCGTGCGATGCTGCTCACCCGCATCTTCGACGACCGGCTGTTCCGGGCGCACCGCCAGGGCAAGACCACCTTTTATATGAAGTCGACCGGGGAGGAAGCGATCGGCGCGGCGCAGTCGCTGGCCTTGGGCTGCGGCGATATGTGCTTTCCCACCTATCGTGTTCTGAGCTGGTTGATGGCGCGCGACTACCCGTTGCTCGACCTGGTGAACCAGATCTTCTCGAACGCCGCCGATCCGCTGAAGGGCAAGCAACTGCCCATCCTGTATTCAGCACGAGCCTACGGCTTCTATTCGCTGTCAGGAAATGTCGGCACTCGCATCGGGCACGCGGTCGGCTGGGCGATGGCTTCCGCATACAAGGAGAACGACAAGATCGCCTTGGGCTACGTGGGCGAGGGCACCACCGCCGAGGGCGATTTTCACGAAGCCCTGACCTTCGCTTCGGTTTATCGCGCGCCCGTCATCCTGGCGGTCTCGAACAATCAATGGGCCATCTCGAGTTTTCATGGCATTGCCGGCGGCGAGCAGACGACGTTCGCGGCCAAGGCGATCGGCTATGGCATACCCGGGCTACGTGTGGACGGTAACGACTTTCTCGCCGTGCATGCTGCCACCGATTGGGCCGCGCAGCGCGCGAGGTCCAACTGTGGCCCGACGCTCATCGAGCTGTTCACCTATCGGGCGGCGGCGCATTCCACCAGCGATGATCCGACCAAGTATCGCCCTGGCGACGAGGCCGCGGCCTGGCCGCTCGGCGATCCCATCGAACGGCTCAAGCGACATTTGATCTCGATCGGAGAATGGTCCGAGCAGCGCCACGACGCACTGGTTGCAGAGCTCAGCCAGGCGGTGCGCGATGCCTGCAAGCAAGCCGAAGCCATCGGGACGTTCGGCAAGTCCCGGCCGAGCGCGCGCGAGATGTTCGAGGGTGTCTACAAAGAGCCCGACTGGCGTCTCATCGAACAGCGGCGCGAGCTGGGAGTCTGATCATGGCGACGATGAACATGGTGCAGGCGCTGAACGCGGCGCTCGACCTGGCCTTGCAACGCGATCCCGACACGCTGATCTTCGGCCAGGATGTCGGCTATTTCGGCGGCGTCTTCCGCGTGACCGACAAGTTGCAACAGAAGCACGGCGCGAAGCGGTGCTTCGATGCGCCGATCGCCGAAAGCGGCATCATCGCCACGGCCATCGGGATGGGCGCGTATGGCTTGCGCCCTATCGTAGAAATCCAGTTTGCCGACTACATCCTGCCGGCCTTCGACCAACTGGTTTCGGAGGCCGCTCGTCTGCGTTATCGCTCGGCAGGCGAGTTCTGGGCGCCTATCACCGTTCGCACGCCTTATGGCGGCGGCATCTACGGTGGGCAGACTCACAGCCAGAGTCCGGAAGCGATCTTTGCGCACGTGTCCGGATTGAAAACAGTCATTCCCTCCAATCCGCGAGATGCCAAGGGCTTGCTGCTAGCAGCGATCGAGGACGATGACCCGGTGATCGTGCTGGAGCCCAAGCGGCTCTACAACGGTCCGTTCGACGGGCGGCACGGGCAAACGTTGAAAGCCTGGTCCGATCATCCGCTCGGCGAAGTTCCAGAGGGTTACTACACCGTGCCGCTCGGCAAGGCGGATATCGTGCGGCCAGGCTCCGCCGTCACGGTGCTGGCGTACGGCACCATGGTTCATGTCGCGCTGGCGGCGATCGAGGACAGTGGCATCGACGCCGAGTTGATCGATCTGCGCAGTATCGTGCCGCTGGATATCGAAACGATCGTTGCCTCCGTGCGGCGCACCGGCCGTTGCGTCATCGTTCACGAAGCATCGCGCTTCGGCGGTTTCGGTGGCGAGCTTTCGGCACTGGTCCAGGAGCGATGCTTTCACTATCTGCGTGCTCCGATCGAACGCGTCGCGGGTTGGGATACACCGTATCCGCATGCGTTCGAGTGGGACTACTTTCCCGGCCCGGCGCGCGTTCTCGCAGCGCTGCAACGTTCGATGGAGCCTTGAGCATGGCGCGTTTCCTGTTTCGTCTTCCGGATATCGGCGAAGGCATCACGCAGGCCGAGATCGTCACGTGGCACGTGAAGGCGGGCCAGCGCATCGCGGAGGATCAGTCGCTGCTCGATGTGATGACCGACAAGGCCACCGTGGAAATGACCTCGCCGGTGGCTGGTGTCGTCGTGGCCACGCATGGTGAGCCGGGCGAGCTTGTTGCGGTGGGTGCAACACTGGTGGAGTTTGAAGTCGAGGGCGAGGGTGAGCAGAGCGCGCCGGTGCAGCCGGAGACACCGAAGGTTGCAGCATCGAAGCCTGCTGAAGCGAAAGCTCCAGTCGCCGCGCCCGTTGATGTTCCGAAGCGCGAGAAACCTGCTCGATCCACTGAGTCGCGGCCGCATCCAGCGACCGCAACAGCGACGCCGCTTGCATCACCGGCTGTTCGTCGGCGTGCTTACGAGCTGGGCATTCCACTGCAGTTTGTCACCGGTACGGCAGCGGCCGGCCGGATCACCGAGCAGGACCTGCAGGACTATATCGATCGTGGCAGCTCCGTGCCGGCCACCGATCGTCGCTACGAGAAGCGCACGGGCGTTCGCGACACTAAGTTGATCGGCCTGCGACGTCGGATTGCCGAGAAGATGCAGGAGTCCAAGCGACGCATTCCGCACTTCGGGTATGTCGAAGAATTCGACATGACTGAGCTGGAGGCACTGCGTAAAGAGTTGAACGAGCAGCGCGATGAGAGTCGGCCGAAGCTCACGCTGCTGCCGTTCTTCATGCGCGCCGTCGTCGCCCTCGTGCCCGAGTTCCCGAACTTCAACGCTCGCTATGACGACGAGGCGGGCGTCTTGCAGACTCATGACGGTGTGCACATCGGCATCGCCACTCAATCGAGCCAGGGATTGATGGTTCCCGTCGTGCGTCACGCTGAAGCGCGCGATCTTTGGGATTGCGCGCGGGAGCTGGCGCGAGTGACATCGGCCGCGCGTAACGGCACCGCGACTCGCGATGAGCTGAGCGGTTCCACGATAACGCTTACCAGTCTCGGTGCTTTGGGCGGAATCTCGGCCACACCCGTCATCAATCATCCGGAGGTGGCGATCATCGGGCCGAACAAGCTGGTCGAGCGGCCGGTGGTCAGGAACGGGCGGCTGGAGTTCCGCCTGCTCATGAATGTCTCCTGCGCGTTCGATCATCGAATCATCGATGGTCACGAGGCGGCTCGCTTCGTGCAACGCATGCGGCGGCTCATCGAGCGGCCGGTACATTTGTTCGTGGATTGATGAGCATGACGCGAAAGCTGAATACCAAAGTGCTGGTCGTGGGCGCGGGTCCGGGCGGCTATGTCGCGGCGATTCGCTGTGGACAGCTCGGCCTCGACACCGTGCTGGTGGAAGGCGACCGCTTGGGCGGCACTTGCCTGATCCGCGGATGCATTCCCTCCAAGGCGATCATTCACGCCGCCGGGCAGTTCGAGGCCATGACGGCTGCGGCAAAGGCGCCGCGCTTCGGGATCTCGCTGGAAACATCTCCCAAGCTGGACATCGCCGCCACCGTGCGTTGGAAAGATTCGATTGTGGATCGCTTGAATGGCGGTGTCCGGGCGCTGCTGACTCGTGCCAGGGTTCGGGTCATCGAAGGCTGGGCCAGGTTCTCGGATGCCAAGACCTGCCGCGTGCAGACCGGCGAAGGGGAGATGGAGATCTCGGCCGAACACGTGATCCTTGCGACCGGCTCGGTCGCCACGCCGTTGCCGACACTACCGTTCGGCGGTCCGGTGATCTCTTCCACCGAGGCGTTGGCGCTCCAAGAATTGCCACGGCGGCTGTTGATCGTCGGCGCGGGCTACATCGGACTCGAACTGGGTACCGCGCTACGCAAGCTCGGATCGCAAGTGGCCATCGTGGAAGCGCAATCGCAGATTCTGCCGACTTATGACGCCAAGTTGGTCGAGCCCGTGCGGCGCTGGTTGGAACGCAATGATGTGAAACTGTACCTGGATGCCAAGGTACTCGGACTGAGCAGCACGGGCGCCGTGCAGGTGCAAACCAAGAGCGGAGAGACGCTCGATCTGCAGGCCGATCGTGTGTTGGTGACGATCGGGCGCAAGCCGTGTACCGAGGGCTGGGGGCTCGAAGAAATGGCGCTCGCCATGAACGGCCGTTTCGTGCGCGTGGACGAGCGTTGCGCCACCTCCACCCGAAATGTGTGGGCCATTGGCGATCTGGTCGGGGAACCGATGCTGGCGCACAAGGCTTCCGCGCAGGGCGAAATGGTTGCGGAGATCATCGCCGGCAAGCGCCGCCGCTTCGATCCGGTCGCCATTCCTGCCGTCTGCTTCACCGATCCGGAGATCGTCACGGTCGGACCCTCGTTGCGCGAGATCAGCGACACAGAAACGAGCGTCTCGGTCTTTCCGTTCAAGGCCAATGGCCGTGCGTTGACGCTCGATGCGGGTGAGCACGGCGGCTTCGTTCGTGTGATCGCCCGCAAGGACGATCATCGATTGATCGCCATTCATGCGGTCGGCGATCACGTTGCCGAGCTCTCGGGCGAGTTCACCCAAGCCATCGAGCAGGGGGCGGTGCTGGAAGACATCGCCGGAACGATTCATGCCCATCCGACGCTGAGTGAAGCTTTTCACGAGGCCGCGCTGCTAGGATTGGGGCACGCGATCCACATTTGAGCGCGTCGAGTCGCAAAGTCACTGAACGCCGGGGGCCAAAACATGATCGTTCTACATCACTGTGTCAGCGCGCGTTCCTTCCGGCCGTTGTGGACATTGGAGGAGTTGGGCCTGGAGTACGAGCTGCGGATGCTGCCGTTCCCGCCTCGCGTGCATCAAAAGGGCTATCTGGAAACCAATCCGCTCGGCACCATCCCGGCGCTGCGCGACGAGCATGTTTTCATGACCGAGTCGGCCGCCATCTGCCACTATCTCGTTGCGCACTATGGGCCGACGCCTCTGGAGGTGAAGGCCACCGAAGCGGATTTCGGCGCCTTCCTGAACTGGCTGCACTTCGGCGAGGCGACGCTTACTTTCCCCCAGACGCTCGTTCTTCGCTACAGCCGGTTCGAGCCACCCGAGCGGCGTGCGCCGCAGGTGGTGGAGGATTACACCCGTTGGTTTCTTGCCCGGCTGCGCGCTGTCGAGGCTGCTGTAGCTTCACAACCGTATCTATGTGCCGGGCGCTTCACCGCAGCCGACATATCTGTTGGATATGCGTTGCTGCTCGCCTCGCATCTGGATCTCTCCGAGCGATTCCCGCCTGCTGTGCGCGCGTACTGGAACCGGCTGCAGGAACGTCCGGCGTTTCTGCGAGCGCTCGAACGTGAGCATTCGGAGGCACTGGCGCAGAACGTCTCGACTGTTCCGGCATCGCGCACGACGATCTAGAACTGCTATGGTGAGTGTTCCGATCTCTGTCAATCGGGCGACATATAAACAATAGTGTATTGTTTGACAGCGCGGATTTCGCCGTCGCAACATCGATCGTGCAATGGAAAGCACGGGGTTGGCAGTTCTTGCACGGCCCATGTCAGCGCTACGAGATTGCTGAACGACTAGAACCGCGGCGCCTTGCCGCACGAACCCAGGGAGGGGAACATGAACAGGTTCCTGTTCAGGTTTTCTCAGGTATTGGTGCTTGTAACATCGGCACTCGGTGCGGCAAGCATCGTTGCCCAGGAAAGCACCACCAAGCCTGTCTCCGCCGAACCTCTCGAAGAGGTCACTGTGACCGGCTATCGCCATTCCATCGAGGAAAGCCTGGAGCAGAAACGAGCGGCGAACGCTTTCGTCGACGTCATCAACGCCGAAGACGTGGGCAAGTTTCCCGACAAGAACGTCGCCGACTCGCTTCAGCGCGTGCCCGGCATCATCATCACGCGCGACGGCGGCGAGGGCAGTCGCGTCAGCATCCGTGGGCTGGAACAGGATCTGACGTTAACGCAGCTCAACGGCAACTATGTCGCCTCGGCCGACAGTCTCGATCCTGCGCGATCGTTCAACTACGTGCCAAGGATGTGTCGAACTTCATCGTGCCGCTGGTCATCGACATGGAACGTGTGGTCAACATCTACTCCGAGCCGTATCAGCAGATCGATCTCAATGCGTCGGTGGATTTGGGGAGGCACTTGGTGGTGAGTGCCTCGGTCATCAATCTGACCGAGTCGGAGCAGCGGCAGCATCTCGGCAACGATACCGACGCACGCTTCTACTCGAACGTGTATTCGGGCAGGCGCGCGTATCTCGGGCTCACCTACAGCTTCTGACCATGGTAGATTGAGCCGCGCGAAACGAGGGAACATGCCCCATTTCCCACAGCCAGGTTCAATGGCCCAGGATTCCCCATGAAGCTTTATTACCTGCAAGGTGCGTGCTCGTTGGCTTGCCTCATTTCTTTGATCGAGGCTGGAGCAAAGTTCGAGGCGATCCCGGTCGACCGCAAGACCAGGAAATTGCCGGACGGCCGGGACTACACCGAGGTGAATCCCAAAGGCTACGTTCCCGCTCTGGAGCTCGATGATGGGGAAGTGCTCACCGAGAACACGGCCGTCCTGCCATACATCGCTGACCTGAACCCGAGCGCGAAGCTTGCTCCGCCGGTCGGCACACGAGAGCGCTTTCGCCTGCAGGAGTGGCTCGGATACCTGAATGGCGAGCTGCACAAGAATTTCTCCCTGCTGTTCCTGCCATCGGTCCCGGAGCCGATGAAGCAGATCGCCAAGGACAACATTGCACGACGCCTGGCGCTCATCGAGGAAAGGCTCGGTGACAAGCCGTACCTGATGGGAGAGAATTTTTCGGTCGCCGACGCGTACCTCTATGTCATTCTGAGCTGGCGCGAGAGACTGGGCGTCGACATCAGTGCTTTTCCGAAGGTTACCGCGTTGTATGAACGCGTTCGCGCCCGCCCCTCGGTTGAAGCCGCGAGGAAGGCGGAAGGATTGAGCGCTTAGACCGGGCTTCGGCGCAATCACCTGTTGGGCCGTTGCAGTGATTGCCGAGAACTGAACCTCGCTCGCGCATTCCTCCTGAATGCGCGATTGCTGTAATATCCGCGCCTGACAAGGAAGAACATTCAGCGGCAGTGAAGAGAAGCATCAAACGAATCAAGCATGCAGTGCGTGAGCTCGTCGGTTACAAGCGACCGATCAAAGCAAAATCCGACCCACTGCCTTTCAAGGTGCTGGCGGCGGAAGGTATCACTGGCTGGTTTTCGCGCCGTGAATGCCGGCGTCTGTACATGACCGTGGCGATGAGCGGCGGCGCCATCCTGGAGATCGGCCACTTCCTCGGCCGGAGCACCGCCTGCATCTGCGAAGCAATCCGCGACACGCGCCGGCCCCGGACATTCCGCTCCTACGATCTGGGCTTTCGATCCGCCGAGGAGTTCAAGGCGTACTACGACCGGCTGCACAAGACCGATGTCGACGTGCCGCCCCAATACCAGCAGATCGTGTTTTCCAAGAACACGACTACGACCGAAGTCGCCACCGGGAATCTGCGCCGACTGGGGCTGGATTCGTTCGTGACCCTGATTTCCGGCGACGCGTTCGAGCTGGACCGCGACACTTACGATCTGATCTTTTGTGATGCCACCCACGAGCCGCACGAGATCGAGGCAAACGTGCCGCGCCTCGTGGCCCACAGCAACCCGGGTTGCATCTGGGCACTGCATGACATGAACCAGGTCAACATCGAAAGGGTGCTGGCGCTGGCCAACGTCGAGTTCTGTGAGCTGACCGGCTCGCTCGGCACCTTCATGTACCGCGGCTGAATGAGGCTTTGCCGATTTCGCCAGCGTGGCGGCCCGCCTCGGGTATAGCTCGGCGAGCACGTTTACCGCTCACGGCGACGATTGCGTCTGGCGCAGCACGCGGCAAACAGGTTCGGCCTGAACTGTGGCTGGAATCGCCGAGCGATCGGCAGTGACCCGACGATGTCGGAATGCGGCCATGTCCGGCGTCCTTGTGTCAGCTGGCCCTGAAGACCCTCGCGGCTGGGCTGCCAGACACCACCTTCAAGTCATCAAGCATAAGGAATCGTCATGACTCATGAGCTCGCCATCGATCTCATCCTCGACGCACCGGCCGACAAGCTGTTTCGCTGCTACACGGACCCGAAGTTGCTGCAGAAGTGGTTTGCGCCCGAGCCCTGGAGCATCGAGAGTGTCGACATCGATCCTCGCGCCGGCGGGCGGATGAACTTTGTGATGGCATCGCCGGAAGGCGAGGAATTCCGCAACAGCGGGATCTATCTGGACGTCGTGCCGAACAAGAAGATCGTGACCACCGATGCGATCACACCGGACCTCCGGCCTTCAGGTCCGTTCCTGATCGCCGAGATCACCTTCGAAGATCTCGGCAACGGCAAGACGCGATATCGAGCCGTCGCTCGTCACTGGAATGAGGAGACGATGCAGCAGCACCAGGAGATGGGCTTCGAGTCCGGCTGGACGCAGACCGCGCGGCAACTGGAGGCGCTTGCGAAAACACTTTGAGGCTTCCATGGTGGTGGCGGCGAGGTCGAACTCACCGCCGCATGCTGTTCAAGCCGGGCGCCGCTCGGCTGACTTCGGTCGAGAGCTGCGGCGGCCTGCCGCCGTAGTCCGGTCCATGAACAGCTCCGCCACGAGCGAGCGGAGCCAGCGATTCGCGCCGTCGTGCTGGAAGCGCGCATGCCAGTGCTGGCGAACGATGCGCGGTTTGGCCTTGAACGGCGGCTTCACCAACTTGATGTCCGCCAGCTTCGCCAGCTCTTCACCAATCGCGTAGGGTACGGTGAAGATCAGATTGGACTGACTCAGGATGCTTGGCACCGCCAGGAAGTGCTCGATGCGCACCGATACCTTTCTGGTCAACCCTTGCGCCTGCAGTTCTGTCTCCAATGAGTCGTTCACCTGGCCGGCCGGATGCACGACGGCGTGCTGGCCGTCGAGAAATTGCCGGCGCGTCATCTCACCCTTGATGGTTGGGTGATCGGCTCGCACGATGCAGACGAACGAGTGCGAAAACAGCCGCTGTTGAAACAGTGCCGCCCCGGTGAGGCCGGGAAAATGTCCGAGCGCGATATCCACCTCTCCCGAGCGCAACGCCGGCTCCAGCAGCGGCGCCGGTAGATTGACTGTACGCAACTGCAGGCCCGGCGCGATCTCGCTCAAGCGGCGCAGAATGCGCGGCAGGAACACCAATTCGCCGATGTCCTGCATGTTGAGCGTCACCGAACGCTGGGCGGTCGAAGGATCGAAGGTCTGCTGCTGCAGCAGGTCGGCGCGGATTTGATCCAGGATGGATTCCAGCGGTGCGGTCAGGCTCTCTGCATATGGCGTAGGGTGAATACCGCGTGAGGTGCGGACGAACAGCGGCTCTCCGAACATCTTCCTGAGCCGATTCAGCGCGAAACTGGTCGCGGGCTGGCTCATCTTCAGCTCGCGCGCGGCGCCGCTCACACTGCGGTTGCGCAGCAGGGCGTCGAACACCACGAGCAGGTTCAGGTCGACATCGGTGATATCCATGGTGCTTATATCATATATACCCGTTACGGCTCTTTCCAAATGAGCGTGATGCAGGCGAAATCCGGGGGATAGCCGCCAGCCGAATCGGCGGCCGAACGAGGGGAAATCATCGTGTCATCGTCCAACGTCGTGCGCTTGCAGCGCGACGGCGAGCTTGCGTTGGTCATCGTCCACAATCCGCCGGTCAATACCATCACGGCGGCGGTCCGGAGCGGTCTGCGAGAGGCGCTCGTCCAGATCCAGGCCAGCAGGGACGTGCGCGGTGTCCTCTTGTTGTGTGAGGGAAGCACGTTCTTCTCCGGTGCCGATATTGGCGAGTTCAGCGGCCCACCGAAGGAAGAGGAATACCGGGCCCTGTTCAACGGCTACGAAGCTTTGAGCATTCCGGTCGTGGCTGCCATGCACGGCACCGTGATGGGCGGCGGACTGGAGGTCGCGCTCGCATGTCACTACCGCGTCGCTGCGGCGGGCACGCGTTTCGCGATGCCCGAAGTGACGTTGGGCATCATCCCCGGCGCGGGTGGAACGCAGCGCATGCCCCGTCTGATCGGCGCCGACCAGGCACTGGAGATGATCATTACTGCGCGTCCGGTCGATGCCGCCAAAGGCCACGAGCTCGGCTTTGTCGATGAAATCATCGAAGGGGAGCTGCGCTCGGGTGCGATGGCGTACCTGCGCTCGCTGATCGCCTCGGGCATAGGACCGCGTCGCACGGGCGAGATGCCAGTTCCAGCGGCCAGCGCGACGGCCGAGGTTTTCGAGCGACGGCGCCAGCAGGCACGCAAGCTCTACCCCAATCGCAATGCCGCCCTGGTCGCAATCGACGTGGTGCAGGCGGCGACACAGCTGTCTTTCCAGAAAGGCCTGGAATACGAAACTCAGCGAGTCAACGAGTGCAAAGAGAGCGTCGAGTCCAAGGGCGCCGTGCATGTGTTCTTCGCCGAACGCGAGACGCGCCGGATTCCGGGGCTGCCCGACAGCGTCAAAGCGCGCCCGATCAAGAGCGCCGGCGTGATCGGCGCGGGCACGATGGGCGGCGGCATCGCGATCTGTTTTGCGAATGCAGGCATCGAGGTCACGTTGCTCGATGCCGACGAGCAAGGCTTGAGTAGGGGGCTCGCCAACGTTGAAAAGACTTATCAATCGATGGTGGAGCGCGGCCGCCTGAGCGCCGGGGACAAGGCTAAACGCATGGCGTCGATCAGCACCTCGCTGTCCTACGAGTCGCTCACGGAGGCGGACGTAATCATCGAGGCGGTGACCGAGAACATGAATCTCAAGCGCAAGGTGTTCAGCGACCTGGATCGGGTCGCGAAGCCAGGCGCGGTGCTAGCGACCAACACATCGACGCTCGATATCGAACAGATCGCCGCTGCTACCAAGCGTCCACAGGACGTGATCGGCATGCACTTCTTCTCGCCGGCCAATGTCATGCCGCTGCTCGAAGTGGTGCGAACCACCCAGACGTCGCAGGAGACGATCCGCACGGTCATGGATCTCGCCAAGCCGCTGCGCAAGACGCCGGTGCTGGCGAAGGTCTGCTATGGCTTCATCGGCAATCGGATGATGGAGGGCTACGCTCGCGAAGCCGAACGCATGGTGTTGGAGGGAGCCACGCCGCGCATGGTCGACTCGGCGCTGGAAGAGTGGGGCATGGCGATGGGCATTCTCGCCGTGTTCGACATGGCGGGCATCGATGTAGGGGTGAATGTGCACAAGGCGAACGCTTCGCAGTTCCCGCCCGACCCGGCCTACTACCAGGCCGACTTTGCGTTGTACGAGGCGGGCCGGCTCGGCCAGAAGAACGGCAAGGGTTATTACCGCTATGAGCCGGGCAATCGTGCGCGCTTCGACGATCCAGAGGCGATCGGCATCATCGCCGCGCGGGCCTGGCAACTGAAGGTGCCGCAGCGCCAGCACACCCCGCAGGAGATCACCGAGCGTTGCTTGTATCCCCTGCTGAACGAGGGCCTGCGTATTCTGGGTGAGGGTGTGGCGCTGCGGGCGGCGGACATCGACGTGGTCTGGACCTCGGGATATGGGTTCCCGCGCTATCGCGGCGGCCCGATGTTCTACGCCGAAACCATAGGCCTCGACGTACTGCTCGCGGGCATGCGCAAATATCAGGATATTTTTGGTCCCATGCATTGGCAGCCGGCGCCGCTGCTGGTGGAATTGGTGGAACGCGGATTGACCATTGCGCAGTGGGAAACACGCCAGCGAGGAGCGGCCTGATGAATATCGACGATCTGATCGCCATCGACGTTCACACGCACGCCGAAGTGTCCTGCCGGCAGGAGCCGGATGAAGCGTGGAAGCCCTTTGAGGAAGCCTCCGGCAAGTATTTCAAGGCCGCTAAGCGGCCCACCATCGCCGAGACCATCGCTTACTACCGCGAGCGCAAGATCGGCCTGGTGATGTTCACGGTCGATTCGGAGTTCCAGATCGGCGCGCGGCGCATTCCCAACGAGGAAGTGGCGGATGCGGCCCGCGACAACAGCGACATCATGATCGCGTTTGCCAGCATCGATCCCCACAAGGGCAAGATGGGTGTGCGCGAGGCGCGGGCGTTGATCGAGGATGGGGTGATTCGCGGGTTCAAGTTCCATCCGACGTGCCAGGGCTTTTTTCCGAACGATCGCATGGCGTATCAGTTGTACGAGGTCATCGCCGAGCACCAGCTGCCGGCGATCTTCCACAGCGGCCATTCCGGCATCGGCACGGGCATGCCCGGCGGCGGCGGCCTGCGGTTGAAATATTCCAACCCCATCCACCTCGACGATGTCGCTGCGGACTTTCCGGACATGACCGTCATCATCGCCCATCCCTCCTGGCCCTGGCAGGACGAGGCGCTGTCGGTGTGTCTGCACAAGCCGAACGTGTACATCGATCTGTCGGGCTGGTCGCCGAAATATTTTCCGCCGCAGCTGATCCAGTACGCCAACTCGCAGCTGAAGACCAAGATGCTGTTCGGTTCGGACTATCCGTTGATCAGCCCCGATCGCTGGATCAAGGACTTCAAGGAAGCGGGCTTCAAGCCCGAAGTGCACGACCTGATCCTGAAGCAGAACGCGATTCGCGCTCTGAAGCTGGCGTAGGCGGATCGCCGCAGTGGTCATGCAAACCGCGCCGTTGCCCACTTATCGACCTTGGACGCCGGACCCGTTCCGAACGGCAGTGGAGCGCCGGCCCGATGGCACGATGTATCTGCGTCCCGTGGATGCGCTGTCGGCATACCCCGATCGGTTGATGGATTGGCTCGAACACTGGGCGATGCAAGCGCCGCAGCGGGTGTTCGTGGCTCGCAGGAAGTCGCGAGGCGAGTGGCAAACGGTCACGTACGAGCAAATGCTCACGCGAGTGCGGCGGATCGCCGCCGGCCTGCTAACGCGCGAGCTCTCTGCCGACCGTCCCATCGCAATATTGTCCGGCAACAGCATCGAGCACCTGACACTCGCGTTCGCGGCAACATGGGCGGGCATTCCATATTGCCCGGTGTCGCCATCGTACTCGCAAGTCTCTACGGATCTGCAGAAGCTGCGCTATGTGCTCGACCTGCTCACTCCCGGGCTCGTCGCAGCGTTCGACACGCCTGCATTCGCAAGGGCACTGGAGCTGGTGCCCGGTTCGGTCGAAATCGTGGGGGACAGCGGTGCAAACGTCACATCACTCGAGGCGCTGGAGCGCGAGCCGAGCGCCGGGCTCGACGAGGTACACGCACGCACCCATGCTGACACCATCGTAAAGTTCCTGCTGACCTCGGGATCGACCGGCCAGCCCAAAGCGGTCATGACCCCCAATCGCATGCTGTGCAGTAATGCGCAGATGCTCCGCCAGTCCATGCCATTTCTGGTCGAGGAACCGCCGGTGCTGGTCGACTGGCTGCCGTGGAATCACACATTCGGTGGCAGTCACAACGTGGGCCTGGTGCTCAGTAACGGCGGCTCGCTGTACATCGATGATGGCAGACCGACCCCGGCAGGCATTGGAGAAACATTGCGCAACCTGCGCGAGATCGCACCGACCGTGTATTTCAACGTGCCGAAGGGTTTTGAAATGCTGTCGCATCATTTGAGATTGGATGCACAGCTGCGCCGGCTTTTCTACAGCCGTTTGCGGGCGTACTTTTTTGGCGGCGCGGCGCTCGCCCAGCACACCTGGGATGCGCTGGATGAGGCGGCGTTGCAGGAGGTTGGTGTACGTGTCCCGATGCTTGCCGGACTGGGCGCCACCGAGACGGGTCCGTCGGTGACTTTCACGAGACCGCAGGACGGACGCGCGGGCCTCATCGGTCTGCCAGCCAAAGGCAATGTGGTGAAGCTCGCGCCGGTAGCGGGAAAGATCGAGCTGCGGGTGCGCGGGCCGAATGTCACTCCGGGCTATTGGCGCCAGCCTGAACTGACCGCGGCCGCTTTCGATGAACAGCAGTTCTATCGCCTTGGTGACGCGGTTCGTCTCGTCGATGCCAACGATCCCACTCGCGGATTGGTATTCGATGGCCGCATCGGCGAAGACTTCAAGCTCTCCAGCAGCACCTGGGTCAGCGTCGGCCCGCTGCGGGCGGAGTTGATCGCCGCGCTGTCGCCGATGGCACAAGACGTGGTGATCGCGTGTCCCAATGCCGATTATCTGGCGCTCCTTGTCGTTCCCGACCTGCGCGGTTGCGGCCAGGTGATGGGCGCGAAAGAAACTCCTTCTTACGAGGCGGTCGCTGCCAATCCTGTTCTGCTGGCCGAAATTCAGCAGCGACTGAGCGCCCATGCGCAGAAGAATCCAGCAAGCACGCGCTGCGTGCGCCGAGCTTTGGTGTTGCCTACGCCGCCTTCGCTCGACAGGGGAGAGATCACCGACAAGGGATCCATCAATCAGCGCGCCGTGCTGAGCCATCGCGCTGCGTGCGTCGCTGCGTTGTACGCGGCGATGCCGCCACCGCAGGTTGTATCGATCGAATAACGGTTTATCGGTCTGGAGATGTCGCTCGACCCACTATTGACGGAAACGTTCAATAGTGACGTAATGGTTCAAAACAAACTCAGCAGGCGGCGTGGCCTGCAGCAAGGGGGGGCTGACGATGAGTGTAAAAGAAACATTCACTGGCGCACGCGTGTGGATGGCCGCATGGCAGGTGCCGATCATCATGGGCCTGACGGTGCCCGGCATCAGTGTCGCGCAAGAGGGCCGGCAGGCAGGGTCGCTGGAGGAGGTGGTCGTCACCGCCCGCAAGCGCGAAGAATCCCTGCAGGACACACCGATCGCCATCTCGGCATTCTCGGCGGCGGCACTGGAACGTCAGCAGATCAGCAGCACCGAGGATCTCGACCAGGTCGCGCCGAACCTGCAGTTCGCAAGCTACGGCCCGCTCACCGGCAACAACTCCGCCGCCCAGGTATATATCCGCGGCATCGGGCAGAGCGACGGTTCATCCGGCGTCGATCCGGGCGTGGGCCTGTACATCGACGATGTATATATGGGCCGATCGGTCGGTGGTGTCCTCGACTTTCGTGACATTGCAAACGTGCAGATCTTGCGCGGTCCGCAAGGAACGCTGTTCGGGCGCAACACCATCGGTGGCGCGGTGCTGTTGACCACGACGCTGCCCGGAGAGGAATTCGGTGGCACGGCGCGCGTCGGCGTCGGCGACGACAATCTCTACGAGGGCTTCGTCGCCGTCGATGTGCCGATCGCCGACAGCCTGGCTGCACGGTTCTCGGTCGGTGCACGTCAGCGTGACGGCTATGTCACACGCGTTTTCGACGGGCTCGATCTGGGCAACGAGGACACGTACACCCTGCAGTCCTCCTTGAACTGGAAGCCCAGCGACAGTGTCACTCTCACGCTGCGTGGCGATTACACCAAGGAAGACGAGCACGGCTCGCCATTCGTGTTCGAAGCCATCAACGAATCTCAGGTGTTTCCAGCAGCGATCAGCCAAGGTGCCGGATGCCCGGGCGCGACGTTTCCACCGCCGTCTGTGCCGCAGAACATCGTGGACCCGCGCTGCGCGAACGATGCGACCTGGGATCTCGGCAAGTATCGCAACGGCGGCAATGCTCGTGCCGAAAGCACTCTGGAGAACTGGGGCGTCTCCGGGACTCTGCGCTGGCAGCTGAGCGATACGTTCGCCCTGAAGTCGATCACCGCGTATCGCGAATTGGATTGGAGCGGCAGCCGCGACGCGGACAATACCGGGTTGCTCGTGCTGCACACGGATTATTCCAGCTCGGGCGACCAGTTCAGTCAGGAGTTGCAGGCCCTGATCGAGACCGAGCGGCTGCGCGGCGTGGTCGGTGCTTTCTATTTCGAGGAGAGCGTCGATGATTTCCTGCTGGTGCCGTTCGCGGCCCCGCCGCCGCTGGTGGCGAGCGGTGCGATCCCTGGATCGCTCGACTATCAGCGCGCGCTCATCGACAACGACAACTTCGCCCTGTTCACGCAATGGACGTTTGAAGCCACCGATGCGCTGAGCCTGACGGCGGGTGTGCGCTACACGGAGGAGACCAAGGGCATCGACATCGTTTCGTTCACCGTGACGCCCTTGACGGCGCCAGTGGTTATTCCGACCACGTTGAATACGCCGTTCGTGGCCGGGCCCGGCCTCAACATCATTCCGCGGCCGTTCGAGAACAAGTACGAGTCCACCACCGGCTCGGCGAGCATCCAGTATCGCTGGAACGAATCGGTGATGACCTACTTGAGCTGGTCGCAGGGCTTCAAGAGCGGCGGCTTCAATCAGCGCTACAACCAGGCGCCGACGGACAACCTGCCAGTCGCTTTCGACGAGGAAACGGCGGAGACCATCGAGCTGGGTATCAAGTCCGAGATCGGCGCCAACCTGCGCCTGAACGTGGCCGTCTTCAGCACCGATTACGACGACATGCAGTTGACGTACCGGCTCGGCATCGTGCCGCTGCTGTTCAATGCGGGCAAGTCCACCATCGAAGGTGCGGAAGTGGAGCTCACCTACGCGCCGGGCGGCTTGATCGTGGAAGCCAGCGCCGGCTACCTGGACAATGAATTCGATGAGATTGCAGTCGTGCCGGGCACGACGCAGACGGTTGGCCCGGACAACACTCTGCCGTTCGCACCGGAATGGCAGGCGAATCTCGGTGTCGGCTACGACTTCGAGATCGGCAACGCCACGCTCACGCCGCGAATCAACCTGAGTTACACCTCGGAGCAGTTCTTCGACGCCGCGAACTCCGTCGAAGTGGCGCAACTGAAGGATGTGACACTGGTGAATGCATCGCTCACGCTCGACCTGGGCGCGTGGCGCTTCAGGGCCGGCGTGAACAACGCGACCGACGAGCAGTATCGCGTTGCCGGCAACTCGTCGTTCAGCACGTCGGCTGGCTACGCCGAGGCGATCTATTCGCGGCCCAGGAACTACTTCGTTTCGGCGAGCGTGGATTTCTGATCCGTCAGAATGTCCTCGGCCGCCTCGCGGGCGAGTCGCTCGGCTTGGGCCGGCGGCACGCCCAGCGAGCGGAGCAGGCCGGCCGCCATGCCTGTGGCGATGTCGACGTGCGGCGTCACGAGCCGATCTTCCAGGGCGTGACGCAGCGAGATGATGATGGTGCCCATCACCAGCAGTGCCGCGACTTCGAGATCCACGTGCTTGAAGCGCTGCTGCGCAATGCCTTCCTGCACGTCATTGCGGAGCTTGCGGTTGATGGGCGCATCGACCATCGTTGCGCCGGAGTTCAGGCGCCAGAGCACTCGAGCGCTCTCGCGATGTTCGATGGCGAAGCGCATGAAGACACATAGCGCGCGCGCCAGCTGCACGGCAGGATCGGTAACGTTGGCATTCGCTTCGTTGACCGCTTGTTCCGCCTGGCGGCGGACGGAGCTGGCGATCTCGCGAGCGAATACGTCCTTGTCGACGAAGTGATTGTAGAAGCTGCCCTTGGCGACTTCGGCGGTCGCCACGATCTGATCGACGGTCACGCCTTCGACGTCGCGCGAGGCGAACAAGGTGCGGCCGGCGTTCAACAGTGCGGCGCGCGTGCGCTCCCAGCGACGATCCATTTTCGGCGTGGGCCTTGCGACCGTGTTCTTTTTCGAGCGCACTGTCTTATCGACTCATCTGTATTGAGCTCATCGGGCGCGCACCGGTGCAACGATAGTCGTCCCAGGTTGCGGCTCTGGGATGGTATTCCCTGCCTGGAAATTGGCAATAGCGGACGCGATGGGGGGCGGCATCTTCATCGGACGGTGAAATACTGGGAGAAATCATTTGTCCGAGTATTGACGCAACCGTTGTCGCGGTGATCTAGTACGCTCCAGACACACACACACTCGAGCTGAAGCAAGTGGTCTGGGGGATCGCATGAAGTGGATGGCGGCACTGGCTTGCGTCCTGGTGACGAGTATGTGTCTGGCACAGGCGGCACAGAGCTTTCGACCGGCGAGCACCAACGTGTGGGGCGCTCAGTATCCGCGCATCGACGATGCAGGACGCGTGCAGGTCCGCGTGAAAGCGCCCGAAGCCGACTCTGTCAGGTTGAATTTCTGGAGTGGGCCGAAGCTCCAGATGCAGAAGCAGCCCGATGGCTTCTGGACCGTGACGACCGAGCCACTGGTGCCGGGATTCCATTACTACACGCTGGTCATCGATGGCGCCGAGGTTGCCGATCCGGGCAGTCAGGCATTCTTCGGCGGCTCACGACACGCGAGCGGCGTGGAGATTCCAGAGCCGGGTACGACGTTCTATTCCGTCCAGGACGTTCCGCATGGCCAGGTGCGCGAGGTCTGGTATCACTCGCAGGTCACTGCAACGTGGCGACATGCGTTGGTGTATCTGCCGCCGGGATACGACTCGCAGAACGAGCGGCGTTATCCGGTCCTTTATCTGCAGCATGGCGGCGGTGAAGACGAGACTGGCTGGATCCGTCAGGGGCGTGCGAACTTCATTCTGGACAACCTGATCGCCGCTCGCCAGGCCGAGCCCATGATCGTCGTCATGGCGTATGGCTACGCGTTGCGCGCCGGCGAGTCTTTGCCCGAGCCGGCGCCCTTCGGTTCGCCGCAGATGTGGCAGGCCATGCAGCACATGACCTCGACGTTTGAAGACGACGTCACACAGGCTCTGATTCCTTTCATCGACAAGACTTTCAGAACGCTCACGGATCGAGATAACCGCGCCATGGCGGGCCTGTCTTTGGGCGGCATGCAGACTTTCCACATCACGCTCAGGCACCTCGACCTGTTTTCTCACATTGGCGGATTCAGCGGCGCCGGCGGCGTGCTCGGAGATTCGGCCGGCAAGTTCGATCCCAAGACGGACTACGAGGGCGCATTCGCCGATGCCGCCGGGTTTGCAAAGAAGGTACACGTGTTCTGGATCGGCGTCGGGACCGCCGAACCTGAAAGGTTTCACGCCAGGATCGGCGGGCTGCACAAGAACCTGGATGCCGCCGGCATCGAGCATATCTATGTGGAGTCGCAGGGCACGGACCACGAGTGGCAGACCTGGCGGCGCGCGTTGCACGACTTTGCACCCCGGCTGTTCAGGACTCGAAAAACGCGCAGCTGATGATTGTTTGCAGATGCCGCGTTGCTCGCGGCAGCCGAAGTTGCGTTACGATGCGGTCATGAAGCTCGCAACACTTCGCGATGGTTCTCCGGACGGTCAGTTGGTCGTCGTCTCTCGTGATCTTCGCATGGCCGCGCACGCTGGGAACATCGTTGCCAATCTGCGGCTGGCCCTGGAAAGCTGGGCTATTGTCGCTCCGAGACTCGCAATGCTTTATGAAGCATTGAACGATGGCCGTGTCCATGATGCCTTCGAGTTTCGAGCTGCGGAGGCGGCCGCGCCGTTGCCGCGGGCCTGGCAATGGCTCGATGGTTCGGCTTATCACAGCCATGGCGATCTCATGGAACGCGCGTTCAAGCACGCGCCGCTCGAAGGCAGATTGACTCGGCCCCTGATGTACCAGGGGGCGTCGGACGATTTTCTCGGCGCGTCACAAGACATGCCGCTCACCTGCGAAGCGGACGGCATCGACTTCGAAGCGGAGATCGCCGTCGTGGTCGATCGGGTGCCGATGGGTATATCGGCCGAAGCCGCGTTATCTCATGTGAAGCTCGTGATGCTCGCCAACGACGCCAGCCTGCGATCGCTGGCGCTGATCGAGATGAAGACCGGGTTCGGCTGGGTTCACGCAAAACCCGCGACCAGCTTCAGCCCGGTCGCAGTGACGCCCGACGAGCTCGGCCCGGCGTGGCACGATGGCCGCCTGCACGGTCCTGTGCACGTTTCCTGGAACGGCAGGCAGTTCGGTCGTCCGGATGCGGGCGCCATGGGTTTCGGGTTCCATGAGTTGATCGCCCACGCCGCCTACTCGCGCAATCTCAGTGCCGGAACGATCATCGGCTCGGGCACGGTGTCGAACGCCGAGTACAGCGTCGTGGGATCGGCCTGTATCGCGGAGCGTAGGGCGATCGAGATTGCCGAGCAGGGCAAACCGCTCACCGATTACATGCGGTTCGGCGATCGAGTACGGATCGAGATGTTCGATGCTGGTGGCCGGAGCATTTTTGGCGCGATCGATCAACGCATGGTTCGCGCCTAGGGTTCGCTCCGATGGGGTTCGCGCCGAAGGGCCGTTGCTATCCTGAACGCTCGCGGCGACCAAGCGCGATCACGGCCAATGACATGACCGAAAGCGCCGCGGGCAGCGCAAACAGCGACATTACAGCAGTTCCCGACATGCCGGCACTCAGGCCGGCGCCGATCAAAACGGGTGCAATCAGACTACCGAAGCGACTTGCGCTTTTCGCCCAGCCTATGCCGAGGGCGCGCAGTGGGGCCGGATAGAACGTCGCCAGCACCACGTTGACGCCGCCGTAAGCGCCGAGCACGAAGAATCCGCACGTGACCAGGAGCACCATCAGCACAGGGTCGGACGCCGTAGCCAGCGCCTGGCCGATCGTGAACAGCAGCGCGGTGGAGATCACCAGAAAGGTCATCAGTGTCCGCACGGCACCGAAGTGATCGATGAGTACGCCCACGCCGAGCGCGGCGATGATGCCGCCCAGGGAAAACACGGAAACGGAGAGGGCCGCAAACCGTTCGCTTCTTCCCGCTTCGACCAGCAACGTCGGCAGCCAGGAGTTCAGGCAGTAGCTGATCGTGAGCATGCAGATGAACAGCATCCACAACATGAGCGTACCGATCAGATAATCGGGTGAGAATAGAGCGAGCACGCGCCGGCCTTGGCTCATGTCGGCTTCCCGGTCGCCGTCACTGCTGGTGTCACGGATTTCGCGCAGCCATAGCCACGACACTGTCAGCGTTGCCAGGCAAGCCAGTCCGACGGCGGCCATCGCTGCACGCCAGCCGCCGAGCTCCACGAATGCGTTGGCGACCAGGCCGGCGAGCGTGGCGCCGAGCCCATAGCCGATGAACAGCAGCATGATCGCCAGCCCGCGTCTGCTTGCAGGCGCCGCAGCGGTGACGAGCGCAAGACAGCTCGGCAGGCAACCGCCCAGAAAAACTCCTGTAACCAGCCGCCACAGGAACAGACCGGTTGCGTCGTTCGCAAGCGCGCTACCGGTTTGCGCGAGCCCGAATCCTGCCAGACAGATGAGCACGATACCGCGTTGACCCGCGCGGCCTGCAAACATCGGCAGCAACGCAAGGCCGATGCATTGGCCGACGAGGTTTGCCGAGAAGATCGGCCCGAGCTCGGCGTTGCCCAGCTCGAGCGAGCGTGCGATGGCAGGAGCCAGCGGCCCGAGAATAGAGTGGCTGAGCCCGTCCAGCAGATAGACTAGCGCGCACAAGCCGATCAGCAGCAGGGTCGCCAGGTTCAGGCGACGGTCCTGGAGGGGCATTGCCAGGGAGGAGCTCATCATGGTGTTTGTAGCCGATCACGCCGCACTCACTCGTCCTCTGGCGAGGGGACAGACCCCCCGGATCTGGCTGGCTATGGTGCTGCAATAACAACGGGTGAGGCAGTTCGAGGGGGCTCGATGAGGTCGACACACCAGATCGGCATGCTGCTGGCTGCAGTTCACGCAGTCACTGTGATATCCGCGCACGCGCAGGAGTCCGCGCCGCCACCGGACGAAAGGGGCGGTCTCGAGGAAGTCATCGTCACCGCGCAGAGGCGTTCCGAAGACGTGCAAAGGGCGGCGCTCGCGATCACCGCGGTGACAGGCAAAGATCTCGAAAGCCGAGGTATCAGTCAGACCGAGGACCTCAGCGCGTTGACGGCCGGGTTGCAAGTGAATCCCTCGGCGGGTCCTTACACCACGTTCTCGGTTCGCTCGGTGAGCTCGCTCAGCGGCAATGCCTTCGCCGATCCGGCCGTCGCCGTGAACTTGAATGGCATCTATCTGGCGACGCCGACAATCATTCACGGCCTGTACTACGACCTGGAGCGGGTCGAGATCCTGAAGGGACCGCAAGGCACGCTGTACGGCCGCAACGCGACCGCCGGTGCGATCAATATCATCCCGAATCGTCCCGAGTTCGGCTTCACCGGCAACGCGTCGGCGGAGGTCGGCAACTACGGTCGTCTCAACGTGGGCGGTATGATCAACGTGCCACTGTCCGAGCGCGTCGCGTTTCGCCTCGCTGGGCAGCGCGTGCGTCGCGACGGCTTCATGAGTGACGGTACGAGCGACGACAACGGTGCAGCCGGTCGCGCGTCTCTGCTGTTCGAAGTGAGCGACAGTCTATCGATCCTGTTGTCCGGGGACTTCGCGCATCAGGGCGGGCGAGGTCCGGGCGCGACCGTGCGCAAGCAATGCGCATCGCTCGGGCGTCCCGGTGGAACGTGCTTTGCGGCGGACCCCCATACGGCCGTCGCGGATCTGCCCGATCAATACATTCCCTTCGGCCTTGCTCCGCAGACCCGCGACAGCCGGATCGACGGCGATTACTACGGCGGGGGCGTGAACATCGATTGGAACACGGGCCTCGGCACGGTCAGCTTCATCGGCGGCTATCGCGAATCGCGAAATTCATATAAGGGCAGTGGCACCAGCTGGCTGCTGCTCGAAGAGCAGAATCCGACGCAGTTCTCGGCGGAGCTACGCCTGGCGTCAACGGGTGCGGGCCCGTTGCAGTATGTCGTGGGCACGTACTATCTCGACACCGAGATGACAGCACACGCCAACAGCGAGAATCCAACACGCTTCAATTTCAGCGACCAGTACACGAATCTCGAAGGCTGGACCGCCGCCGCATTCACCCAGCTGAGCTACGCGCTCACCGATTCATTCCGCATCACCGGCGGCGTGCGATACACCTACGAAGAGAAGAGCAGCAACAGCTTTCGTTACAACCTGGCCAATACCGTCGGCCCCGATCCAGTCATTCCTTCGACACCGATCGGTCCGCCGGTCAGCGTCGTGGTCGACACTCGCGATTGGGACAAGCTGAACTGGAAGCTCGGTGTCGAGTACGACATCGCGGATCGCAGCCTGATCTACGCAAACGTCAGCACCGGCTTCAAGGCAGGCGGTTTCTTCTACGGCCCGCCAGAAGCGCAGTCGTATGAGCCGGAGACGGTCAAGTCGTATGTCGTAGGTTCGAAGAACCGTTTCTTCGACAATCGGCTGCAGCTCAACGCGGAAGCGTTCTATCTCGACTATCGAGACCAGCAGGTTTCTTTCGTGAAGCTGGTCGGCACCTCGGCCGCGCTGGTGACGGAAAACGCGGGCAAGTCGCACGCGTATGGAATTGAAATCGACAGCGAATTTCTGCTCACGCCAACAACGCGCATCGGTGCGCAAGTTCAGCATCTCCAGGCGAAGTACGATTCGTTCAGCTATCTGACCATCGCGCCCCCTCCGGCAAGCTCGCAATGTCGAGTGACTCCGGGCGCCCCACAGGCCACAGTGGATTGTGCCGGCACCACGCCCATCCGCTCGCCTCGGTGGACCGTGGTGGGCAATATCGAGCAGACCTTCCCGTTGTCGAATGGCGGTCGATTCGTTGCAGAGGCCCGGGCGCGCTATGAAGCGGCCTTCGAGGCGGATGTCGCATACATTCCGGAAACACGCACCTACGGCACCACGCGTGTCGATCTCGGACTTGGATACACGACCGCTGATGACAGATTCACGATCAAGGGGTATGTAGCCAATCTCACGGATGAGGATACGATCGCCAATGAGACCGTGAGCGTGGCCTACGCAGCGAATCAGGTGGTCGGTGTCAACCTGCAAGCGCCGCGTACATACGGGGTGCGTGCGTCATTTGATTTCTAGTATTCGATTTCCAATGGGAGCGGCTCGTTGTTCAGACGAGCCGCATCCCGCTCAACGGCAGGCTAGATGCGGAATCGCCGGCGAGCTTCTTCGACGGTCGCCGGCTTCATGCCGTAGATCGCAGCGATGGCTGCGGCCGCACGCACCATGTCGCTGTTATTGCGCGCGACGCTGCCATCGGGCAGGTGAATGCCGTCCTCGAATCCCACGCGCACCAGGTCGCAACCCAGCGAGAGTCCCAGCGTCACGATCCGGAACATATCTCGGCCGGTCGCCGTGACTCCCCAGATGGCCTTGGGGAATAGACGCAGGCCTTCGTCGATTGCAAACAGAACATTGCGAGCGACCGGCGGCGTGGCGCCGAATCCGCCACCGTGCAGCAGCCACATATTGTCCCGATCGCGATCGAACAGGCCTTCCTCGGCATAGCGGACCAGGCGATGCAGCGAGCTGGCTTCCACCACCTCGTATTCGAGCGCTGAGCCCTTTTCGTACACGGCCTGGATGGTTTGTTTCAGCAGGGCAGGCGAGTTCACGTAGGGTGTTTCTTCCGGATAACCGCCTTCTGGATTGTAGAAATCCGCCGATCCGGCCGCGATGCCGAACAGGTCCTGCTGGGGATCGAGGCTGAGCAGGCCGAGCCGCTCGGCATCGGTCGGCCAGATGAACTGTCCTGTCTGCGGGTCGCGCCGCACGCCGATGCCGTTGGTCGTCTGGATCAAGATTGGCGAGCGAGCCCGGATCTCGCGAATGATCTGCGCGTAGATCTCTCGATCGCCCGAGTTCCTGCCATGCTTGTCCCGCGCGTGCACGTGGATCACGGAGGCCCCGGCCTCGTAGCAGCGTGCCGCCGCTTCGCCGATTTCCACAGGTTGCTTGGGGACGATGGCGCCGTCGCGATCCTGTTGCATGCCGCCGTTGACGGCAACGGTGATGATGACCTTGTTTCCGGCGAGCATACCTTGCCTCCCTCCGATTGCGACTGAAAGATGGAAATCTAACGCGCTGGCCGTGGATGGCTGTCCTCTGCCGACAGGACAGGCTTGCGATGTATGGGGGGCGGAGCGCAACATCCGATCAGAAGAAACCTTGCGGGCAGCCGAGGAGGGTGCATGTCCCACGTCGTGCAAATCAAAGACTGGCGCACGTCCGCCGCCACTGGCGCGGCTTACGAAAAGCTACTGGGCGCGATTGGAACCGAGGACTTCGGAACCACCGTGCGCGATTCGGTCATGTCGCTGACCGCCGGTGCCCGCCGGATCTACCTCTTCGAAGCCACCAGCCGCGAGGAGTCTTCTCTGCAATATTTCTTCGGCGAGCCAGGGCTGGTCGAGCTGTTTCCGGCGTATCGAAAATGGTATCTGCCGCTCGATCCGGTGTGCGACGCCTACCACGCGGCACCGGCGTGCAGCGACGTTGCCATGGTGAGGGTCCGGCCCAGCGATATCGATTCACCCGGATTCCGCCGCCGCATCTTCGACACGCCCGGCATCATCGAGCGAATGTCGGTGATTCAGCGCGGTGCCGATGCCTGGCGCGTGATGAGCGTCGCGCGTCACGCTTCGGACGGAAGGTTTTCCGATGATGAGGTGAGCTCGCTGATCGGTCTTGCGTGCCTGGTGTTGCCCATGCTGCCGGTGAATCGCGCGCGGCGCCGGACTCTGATGGCGCCGTCCGTGTCGGAGATCGAAGAACGATTCGCCAAACAGTATCCGTGTTTGACCGCACGAGAGAGGCAAGTCTGCGCACGAGCTGCCATTGGAATGACGATCGAGGCAACCGCAGTCGACCTTGGCATCGCCAAGACGTCCGTGCTCACCTATCGTCAGCGCGCCTACCAGCGGCTGGGTGTGACGAGTCCCATCGAGCTGTGCACGCTCGTGACGCACTGACGAGCCGGAGTCGTGGCCGCCGTCGATTCCGGTCAGGGCGAAGCACCACCGGTCTCGCCGTTCACGTAATCGTTGAAGGACTGCTTGAGCCGGGTCTCCGAGACAAAGCAGCCGAGCCCCCTGCACCAGGTGTCGATCACGATCCGGTACGTGTTCTTGTCGACCGGTTCCTTCATGACGCGACCGCCGATGCCGCTGTCTTCGGGGTCGAAAGTCTCCATGAAGTCGGGGCCGTAGTGCTGCAGCTTCTCGGTGAGCTCGGACACCATCCAGCGCCGCGCGGCGGCCCACTTGAACTCGCAATCCTTTTCGCCGGTGCAGGTCGGGATGGAGGCCATGAGGCGCATTTCCTCGCTGGCCGACGGTCGGCTCGCGCACCCGACCGACACCACGCACACCATCGACAACAAAAAGAAACGCATGCTCGCTCCGTGAACTCTTCAGTCTTCATCCCTGGCTGGAGCGGGCAGGTTACTTGATTCGCCGTAGCGGGACCACCCGGTCACAGCCTGAACCAGTGCGTGAGCGAGGACAAACGTACACCACACCTGCCGCTCCGAAGCGCTTGCGCGAGCCGTTCGAAACTTGATCGAGAACGCGAACAATATGCGGGCGGCTTCGGGTTGGGGCTCGCGATCGAAGCTGCGCGCGCCCGACCGTCCATGGCCGGCGTCGCGGGAGCTACTGAGCGGGGGGCTGCTGCGGTTCAGGGGTCGGTTCCCCGAACGTGGTCGTCGTTCCTTGCTCAGTGCTGGACTGCGAGGGTTGCGCTGTTTGTTCCTTGGCTTCGGGTGCGGCCACGGTACTTTCTTCGGCCCGCTTGTTACATGCCGCAAGGAGCGCGACAGCGAGCATTGCTGCAACAAACGCTTGTAGCTTGATCTGCATGGTGTTCCTCCTGTCGTTACGGACCAGTTTCGAGCCTCGATTAAGAGCGCATGCCGGTGCATTGTCAAACGCGTGGTTGAGGCTCACTTGCGGGCAAAGCCGGTCGCCATAGCCTCCCATCCGAAGAAGCCTGCGCGTCCTCATCGCTCGCGGATTTCGAGGAGCGCGCCGCATTCATTGCCGGGTGCAAGGAGGGGTACGAAGGCTTCAATCACAGGCGGGGCGATAAATGGGCGAGAGCACACAATCGGGATTCAGTGGGCACACCAGAACCACATCACCAAGATCGCCGACTGCCATGGCCCGGTGGCCAATGCGCTGGCCGATTTCGGAGCCGGCAGCGAGAGGTTCTTAAACGATCAGGAGCGGCGCCAGTCCCGCACTCCGTGACCGCCCGGCCAACACGCAGTCGCTACGCCCGGGTTATGCTGGGGCCTATTCCGGGGCGGGATCGTTACAGGAGTCCCCTTCGGGCGCTTGGGCAGCGGGACGGTCATTACTTCCTCGAAAATGGATTTAATGACTGTTTACCCGAAGGGGACTATAGACATAGACCGGCCAGACAGTGGAAGTGATCTCGGCAAATAAATAATTCTCTCAGAAATTTGTAACTACGCCGGCGCAGCAAAGTGCATTGCAGACCTTCGCTGGTGTGCAACAGCGAACGGCGGGTCGTTCACCAGGCCGTTTGACAGGCCGTTGGATGAGCGGCCCGCTCTTTGGGATTTCGCAGCGCGCGGTGACGCAGGCGAGCGGGTTGCTCGCCCGCCCGCATCGATCTGGGGTTTATATCGGCGCGTGTGCGTCAGCGCGTCGTTCCGTGGGCTCCGCGATGTTGATCCTTCCATTTCTGGAAGTCCGTATCGCGGACCATGGCCCAGGCACCCAGCGCCACCACGAGGATGCCCACCATCACGGCATTCGCCGTAGCGTTTGCCTGCTCGATGAACCCCAAGACCCAGGGTGATATGAGCAAACAAATGCCGAGGATGATGTTGACGGCTTCCTCCCACGCCTTGGGCATGTAAACGGCAATCCCGGCGAATACAACGACCGCTGCGCCGAGCACCCATGCGCTGCGCGCTGCCAGGACGTTGTCCGCGAAGCCGAGTGCCCACGGCGAGGCCACCAGCCACGCGCCGAGAATGACGTTGACCCAGTCCTGCCATCGTCTCGGTTTCATAACGCCTCCGAAAGCAACAGTGAAACTGAATCGTGTCGGTATTTCAGGGGCGAGCACCGGCTGGCGGGGCCCCAGGGGACGACGCGGGGGTTACTACCTCTCGCGCGCCGCACGGCTGTGCTCGAGCTGAGGACCCGGGGAGGACTCCCAAACAGCGGAACCCGCCCTGAAACGAGAAAAACTATAGGCAGGCGTTTTGGAAATTCAAGGCTTGGGAGCAGGTGGCACTCGCCTGCGGCGGGCCGGCGCGATTGATTGCTCACGCGGGCGCGTCTAACGCCCAAAGAGGAGTTGTTGCTGCTTCCCGTGTAAGCCCCCGGCGCCCCCGCATGCTGCTAGACAAAATCCGTAGATTCATATGGTTGGCCGCGCTCGCCTGCCTGACGCCGGCCGCCCTGGCCGGCGCTGACCGGCTCGATCTGGATCGATGGCGGGGCAAGGTGGTCATCGTCGACTTCTGGGCGTCCTGGTGCGCGCCTTGTCGGCAATCCTTTCCATGGCTGAATCAAATGCAAGCCAAGTATCGCGACCGCGGTCTGGTCGTCATCGGCGTCAACGTCGATCGCGAGCGCGCCGAGGCCCAGCGCTTCCTCGAGCAGACCCCGGCGGAATTCCAGATCGTGTACGACCCGGATGGCTCGCTGGCCGCGCGGTATCAGGTTCCCGGCATGCCCAGTTCGTACCTCATCGGAAGAGATGGCCAGCAGGTCGGCGTGCATATCGGCTTTCGCAACGGCATGCGCGAGCAGCGGGAAGCGGAACTGGAGCGCTTGCTTTCCGACAGTGCCGCGGCTCGCGCGGCTTCGTCGCAGGACTGAATGAGAGAGGATTCATGAAAACACTCGGTTTGCTCACGATGTTTCTGCTGCTGCAAGGCTGCGCGAGTCTCGGGGTCGAGCCATGGCAGCGCGATGTGCTCGCGCGCCCCGAAATGTCTCTTGACGCAAGCCCGGTCGATGCAGCCATCGACGATCACATCTACTTCAGCAAAGAGGCCTCCAGCGGCGGGCGCGGCTTTGGCGGCGGTGGTTGCGGTTGTAACTGACGAGCAGGGGATCGTATGAGCGACGACAACAATCTGAGCCTCAAGCTCGCCGCGGCTACTTGTGCATTGCTCGGCGCCGGAGCCGCAGGGCGAGTCATGGCAGACGAAGCGGAACGTTGGTCCTTCGACACTGCATTGCTCTACTACGGCGAGAGCGACGACCGAGTGCAGGATGTGAGCGCGACGATCGGCGCGCAGCGCGCATTCGACGATCGACTCCTGAACCTTACGCTCACGGCAGACACGCTCACCGGGGCATCGGCGAGCGGCGCGATCGCAACCGATACACCTCAGACGTTCACGAGCCCCTCCGGGCATGCTGTCTACACGACGCCAGCCGGGAAAACGCCGTTGGACGACACGTTCCTGGATACGCGTTTCGCGCTGAATGTGGGCTGGACTCAACCGCTCGCAAGGCTGTACACGGTATCCGCCGGGCTCGGCTTCTCTACCGAGTACGACTACACCCATCTCGGCGCCAACGTGTCACTCGCTCGCGACTTCAACAAGCGCAACACGACTGTGAGTGCCGGCGTGGCTTGGTCGAAAGATGACATCGATCCCGTGGGCGGTGCACCCGTGCCGCTATCGCAGATGCTGGACGTGGGCGATTCGAGCAACAAGCGCAGCAGCGACAGCAAGGATGTTCTTGACCTGCTATTGGGCGTCACCCAGGTGCTCTCGCGCAACACGCTGCTGCGCGTGAACTACTCCTACAGCCAGTCCAGTGGGTATTTGAATGATCCATACAAAATCCTGAGCGTCGTCGATCCGGTCACGGGCGACACGATTGTGCGCACGCCACCGCCGGGCGTGCAGGGGCCCACGGGTGTCTATCTCTATGAGAGCCGGCCGGACTCGCGCGCGAAGCACAGCCTGTACGCGGAGATGAAACATGCGTTCGGCGCGCCGGTGTTGTATGGCTCCTATCGTTTCATGACCGACGATTGGGGCATCGACTCGAATACCGGCGAGGTTCGCTTACGGTGGCCCGTGGGTGAGGCGAGCTACATCGAGCCGCAACTTCGCTACTACATGCAGTCGCAGGCGGACTTCTATCATTCGAGCCTGGTGCAAGGGGCTGCGTTGCCAGCGTATGCGTCAGCCGACTTTCGCCTGGGCGAATTCGATGCCGTGACCGTCGGATTGAAGGTCGGCCATCGAACCGCCGGCGGCAATGAGTGGAGCGCGCGTGTCGAGTATTACCAGCAAAGCGGTACGATCGCGCGCGAGCAGTTGATCGGCAATCAGTTCGGTCGCGAGCAATACCCCGACCTGAAGGCGGTGATCGCTCAATTCGGCTACCGCTTTGGCTTGTAGCAAAAGCGTGGAGCGAGTGGCTTCGACATGTCGGAACCGGCTTCGCATAGCGCGTCCATCAGCCTGAGTCGTGAGCCCGGCTACTGGGCCGGGCGCTTCATGGCCATGGCCTCGCCCTGCGAGGTGCTCATCGAGCAGGCGACGGAGCCTCTCGCCCGGCGGATCGTCGATGCGGCGGCGGCTTGCGCATGGCGCATCGAACGCAAGTTCAGTCGCTACCGCGCCGACAGCGTCGTGCACATGATCAATTCGAATGCAGGGCGCGCGGTTGCGCTCGATGCGGAGTCCGCCGCCCTGATCGAGTTCGGCGCGACACTGACGCAAATGTCGGAAGGTCGTTTCGATATCACCTCTGGCGTACTCCGCAAGGTGTGGACCTTCGATGGCGGTAGCGTCGTGCCCACGCAAGCGCAGATCGACGCCGTCATGAGTTGTGTCGGATGGCGCCACGTGGAATGGCGCAATCCGGTTCTGAGATTGCAGCCCGGCATGCAAATCGATCTGGGCGGCATCGGTAAGGAGTATGCGGTGGACCAGGCCGCGGCGCGCGTCGAGGACATCGCGCCAGGTTGCAGTTGCCTGATCAATTTCGGCGGCGATGTCGTCGTGCGCAATCCTCGCCAGGATGGACAGCCATGGCGAGTCGGAATCGAAGCATGGGGGCGCGAGGGCACTGCAGTCCGCCTCGTTCACTTGAACCGCGGTGGACTTGCTACCAGCGGCGACTCCCGCAGGTTCGTGCTCCATCAGGGCCGCCGCTATTCACACATCATCGATGCGCTGACGGGCTGGCCGGTCCCGGACGCGCCCCATTCCATCACTGTCGCAGCGGACACCTGCACGCAGGCTGGCACTTTGACGACACTGGCGATGCTGCGGGGAAGGGATTGCGAGCAGTTCCTGCGTGAGAGTGGCGCGCGATACTGGATTCAACTCTCACGCGAGCAGTCCGAGTGAAGGTCAATGGCACTTAGGTAGCGCCATTGCTCCAGTGGTTGGCGGTTAGTGGTTTGGCAGAACGGAGGCCAGGATTCAGCTCATTTGGCTAACCGCTATCCGCCATCCGCGAACCGCTGCGACAAAGACGTTTAACCAAGCACCTTTGGCGTTAAGGTGTCGACGGGTTGGGTTAGAAGGACGGACGCTCGCGCGATTGAAATGCGTCCAGACGAGCGATCAGGTCGTCGCTGGAGATCGGCAAGGGAATACACGCGTCACCGCCCTGGCGATGAATGAGATCGCAGGTGTGAGCATCGCACTGTGGTGCGGCCACGATCAACCAGGATCGGTGCGCTTTCCGACGCAGCATCCGCAGGGTCGCAAGGCTCTTCTCGTTGGTCAGGTCCACGGCCACGACCACGGCAAAGAAGAAAGATGTCTGCAACGCTTTCACGGCCCGATCGGCGGTTGTTTCGACACGATTGTTGAATCCGGCAGCATGCAATTCCGCCGCAAGCCGCGCCGGGTTGTCCAGCTTCAGCTCGAGGTACAGCAGTACGGGGAACAGGTTGGGGTGCTGCGCTCGCATGGCTGTCAGGCACCTGCAGGCGCCGCCTTGGAGATCGCTGTGAGAATGCCGGCGAGGATCTGGCGAGGGTTCGGCGGACATCCTGGCACGACCACATCGACCGGTATGACATTCGAAACGCGGCCTCGGGTGGCGTAGCTTTCACCGAAAATTCCTCCGGTGCAGCCACAGTCGCCGATCGCAACGACCAATTTCGGGTCCGGTGTCGCGTCATAGGTTCGCCGCAGCGCCACTTCCATATTCCTGGAAACCGGCCCGGTAACGAGCAGCATGTCCGCATGGCGCGGGCTGGCGACGAAACGGATGCCAAGGCCTTCGAGATTGTAGAAAGGATTGCCGAGCGCATGCATCTCCAATTCGCAGCCATTGCACGAACCGGCGTCGACAGCACGAATGCATAGTGCGCGACCCAACACCTCGAGGATGCGTGCCTGTAACATTTCGGCGACGCGCAGCGTATCGTCACTGGAGGGTGGCGGTTCCGTGGGAATTCCGGCTCGATGAATCTGTCGAAGCGTCTTCCACATGGCTTATAGATCGTGTCCGCTATAGGACAGATTGAACGACTTATTGATGAGCGGAAAGTCCGGCACGATGTTGTCGATGATCGCGTGCTCGAGCACCGGCCAGTTGTGCCACGACGGATCGTGCGGATGACAGCGGCAGATTTTTCCCGCCTCGCCGGCATCCAGCGCGAGCAGTACGGGGCCGCGCCACCCCTCGATGAGCCCGATGCCCAACGATCCCGCCGCCGGGACGGACAGCGGCCTGCGATGGCCGCCTTCGGGCAGATGTTGCACGATCTGCGTGACGAGCCGGATCGATTCGGCGAACTCATCGAATCGCACGGCCACGCGGGCAGCAACGTCTCCCTCGGCGCGCGTGATTTTCTTCGGCGCCAGATCGGCGTACGGATCGCACGGCAGATCACAGCGCAGATCGAAACTCTGGCCACTGGCACGGCCCGCCAGACCTGTCAGCCCGAGTCTCGCGGCCAGTTCGGGTGTGACAACGCCCGCTCCGGTGAAGCGATCGCGCAAGCCGGCGTGCTCGTCGTAGATCACGCGTAGCGATTCGACTTCCACGGCGATGGACTGGAGGCAATCGATCAAACACGCGGCACCGGTGGGGGAGAGATCGACGCGCGTACCTCCCGGCACGACGAAATCCATCAGGTAGCGTTGTCCCAACGCTTGCTCGGTGGCGCGCAGCAGTTGTTCCTTGAGCCGGGAAAACTGCGCGAGTCCGAAGGCGAAGCCCGCGTCGTTGCCGAGTGCCCCCAGATCGCCCAGGTGATTCGCCAGCCGCTCCAACTCGAGTGCCAGTGCCCGTAACCACGTTGCACGCGGCGGCACCCACGTGGTTGCGCTCATGCTTTCGAGCGCCTGACAGTACGCCCACGAGAACGCGACAGCTGAATCGCCTGAGACCCGTGCCGCGAGTTTGTGGCCTTCGAGCAAGGGCATCTCGGAGAAGCGCCGCTCGATGCCCTTGTGTGTGTAACCGAGGCGTTCTTCGAGCCTGAGTACCTTTTCGCCCACAACGGAGAAGCGGAAATGGCCGGGTTCGATGATGCCTGCGTGCACCGGGCCGACGGGAATTTCGTGAACGCCTTCGCCCGCGACGCGCACAAATGGATAGTCGTCCATGGCCGGCGGGGACAGTGGATCGGGAATGGCGTCGTCGCTCAGAGGATGAAAGCTGTCCGGCCATGCGGAGTGACGCAGCCAGCGGCGCCGATCGACATCGGTACTACGCACGCCGGACAGATCGGCGATTGCGCGCTGCATGCGACTGGCGCTTGGAAACGATGTCTCGATGCCGTGATAGGAAACATCCGAGGCGGGAAGGTGTAGATTGAGCAGGAGTACGCCAGCAGCGTCTACGAATGCCGCTCGCACCCAATGCCTGCCGTCCGCGTCGCGTGTCGCCCACATGGACAGCAATCGTCCGCCGCCGGCGGCAACCTTCTCAACGGCTCGACGCCATTCTTCCTGATCTACAGTGAGCGCCCGCATGTTCGGCGCCATCTCACTCACCTCCGATCAAGCGCGCCGCTGCGCGATACCAATCGGCGAGATACGGCGGGATGAACACACCCAACATCAACACCAGCGCGAGGTGCGTGAAGACCGGTATCAACGCTGGTGGATGCGGCAATCGTTTGACAGTCGTCTCGCCGAACACCATGGGCTGAACACGACTGAAGATCGCCGCGAACGCCACGCCCAGCGCCAGCAGCAGGATCGGTGTCGCCCAGGGCTGTTGCTTCATCGCGGTGGTGAGAATCAGAAATTCGCTGGCGAACACGCCGAAGGGTGGCATGCCGAGAATGGCCAGCGAGCCCATCATCAAGCCCCAGCCGACGGTGGGGCTGAGCGTGATGAGGCCGCGAATGTCTTCCATGAGCTGTGAACCGGCCTTCTGCGTGGCGTGCCCGACCGCAAAGAAAATCGCCGATTTGGTCAGCGAATGCACGGTCATGTGCAGCAGCGCCGCGAAGTTCGCCACCGCCCCGCCCATGCCGAACGCGAAGGTGATGATGCCCATGTGCTCGATGGAGGAGTAGGCGAACAAACGTTTGATATCGCGCTGGCGCCAGAGGAAGAACGCCGCCAGCACGACGGACAACAGGCCGAAGCCCATCAGCATGCGTCCAGGCAGGCTCGACTGCAGCGAGCCTTCGACCAGCACCTTGCAGCGGACGACGGCGTACATCGCCACGTTGAGCAACAATCCCGACAGCACCGCCGAGATCGGCGTCGGGCCTTCGGCGTGCGCATCGGGCAACCAGTTGTGCAGCGGGGCCAGTCCCACCTTGGTGCCATAGCCCACCAGCAGAAACACGAATGCCAGACTCAGCACCGCGGGCTCCAGTTGCGACTTCACGACGTTCAGATGCGTCCAGAGCAGGGCGCTGACGCCTTCGGCACCCAGGATCTTTTCCGCGGCGAAATACAGCAGGATCGTTCCGAACAGCGCCTGCGCGATACCCACGCCGCACAGAATGAAGTATTTCCAACCCGCCTCCAGGCTGGCCGGGGTGCGATACAAGGTCACGAGCAGCACCGTCGACAACGTTGCCGCCTCCATGGCCACCCACATCAGCCCGAGATTGTTGGTCGTCAGCGCGATCAGCATCGTCGCCATGAACAGCTGATACATGCTGTGGTACAGCCGCAGTTGCGGCGAGCTGACGTGGCCACGCTCGGCCTCGATGCGCATGTAGGGACGTGAGAACAGCGAGGTCGTCAGACCGACGAACGCCGTGAGCGTCACCAGAAAGACGTTGAACGCGTCGATGAAGAACTGCTCGGCCATCAGCACCACATTCCCATGGGTGATGATCCGAGACGTGAGCGCGCACGCGGCGAGAAACGTGAGCAAGGAGAATGCAACGTTCAGACCCGGCGCCCAGCGTCTGGCACCCAGCAAGCCCAGCGTGAGCGCGCCGAGTAGCGGAGCGCCGAGCAGAACGCCGAAACTGATCAACGTGGGCGTGACCGACACCTACTGCTCCTCCTTCAGCGATTCCAGGTGCTTCAGATCCAGGCTGTCGAACTGCTCCCGTATCTGGAAGAAGAACACGCCCAGCACCAGCATCGCGACCAACACGTCCAGCGCCACGCCAAACTCCACGACCATCGGCATGCCGTAGGTCGCGCTCATGGCGCCGAAGAACAAGCCGTTCTCCATCGACAGAAAGCCGACGACCTGCGACGTTGCCTTGCGACGCGTGATCATCATCATGAAGGCGATCAGCACCACGGCGACGGCGATACCGATGGCATTGCGTGTCGCCGTGCTGGCGAGTGCCGCGATCGGCTGGGCCAGCCCGAATGAAAATACGACGACCAGCACGCCGAAGAGCATCGTCCCGGTCGTGTTGAGCAGGGGCTCGGTATCCCAGTACACCCCGAGGCGGCGAATCAGCCGGTGCAGCAGCCACGGCAAGAAAATCACTTTCAGTGCGAGTGTCAGCACCGCGGACAGATACAAGTGATGGGCGCCCGTGCGCAGGGCGAGCAGCAGCGTCGCGATACACAGCAATGCGCCTTGCACCGCCAGAAGCTTGACCAGAGTGACGATACGGCGCTGGGACAGCATCGCGAAGGAGATCAGCAGCAGCAACCCCGCCAGTGTGTTCAGGATCTGCAGGTCGAGGGGCAGCTCGTTCATGCTGACGTTCCCAGCAGCAAGCGCACCAGCAGTCCGAGCACTGCAAATAGAAAAGCCGTGGCGAGAAACTCTGGTGCCCGAAACACGCGCAGTTTTGCCGATACGGTTTCAATCAGCGCGATGCCGATGCCGGCCACGGCAAGTTTCAGCCCCAGGAACAGTAACGCCGCGGCGAGCCCGAGCGGCGTGTGGCCGGTAGTCATTCCCCAGGGAATGAATAGTGCGAAGCCGATGCAGACATAGTTGAAGAGCTTGAGCGCGGCAGCCCATTCCATCAACGCCAGATGGCGTGCGGAGTACTCGAGCAACAGAGCCTCGTGAATCATGGTGAGCTCCAGATGCGTCGCCGGATTGTCGACCGGGATGCGGGCATTCTCGGCGAGCAGCACCATTGTGAACGCCACCGCGGTGAAGGCCAGGCTCGGATGGAGCGCCAGCGACTGCGTTGCCAACAGCTCCGAGATCCGGGGCAGCGCCGTCGTCGCGTTGATCAGTGACGCGACGAAGATCACCATCAGCAGCGCGGGCTCGGCCAGAAAGCCGATCATCATTTCTCGTCGCGCGCCGAGCGTGCCGAAGGCCGTGCCGACGTCCATGGCGGCGAGCGATACGAATACGCGTGCCGTTGCAAACAGGCCGACGAGTGCGATGGCATCGGCGGCTCGCGCGAATGGCAGGCGTGTGGCGATTGATGGGATGATCGCAGCGGCGGTTACCATCGCGCCAAAGACCACGTACGGGGCGAAGCGGAACAGTTGCGAAGCGTTGGCTGCGATGACCGCGTCCTTATGAAACAACTTGCGGATGCCGCGGTATGGCAGCAGGATGCTGGGCGCGGACTTGTTCTGCAGCCAGGCGCGCCATTGATTTACCCAGCCGAGAAACAGCGGCGCCGCCAGCACGGCAGCAAGTATCCCGAGGATCTGCGCAATCCAGTCGAACGCATTCATAACATCAGCGCCAGCAGCACGACGAGCGTGACAAAGCTGTACAACAAATAAGTCGCGATGCGTCCCTGCTGCAACCAGGCGACGGTATCCGCGGCACGACGCACCAGCCCGGCCAAAGGCAGGTAGAGCCCCCGCCAGATGCGATCACCGATGACGACTCGGTAGCGCGGTGCCTGATCGAAGGGAGTCGGCAGCTCGCGCTCCATGGCAAAGAAGGGATTGAACAGGTGGCGAATCGGTTGTCCGAATCCCTCCGCGGTGTCCTGCATGCGGCTGTTCAGGCGTCCGAATCCACAATCCCAGGGCACACTGGGGCGCACGCGTTGATGATAAAAGTAGCGTACCGCCGCGATCGTCAGCACGACCACGAGCAGGATCACCGCAAAGAACACCAGCGGGGCATAGGATGCTTGCCGCTCTGGCAGTGGCGCGAGCAGCCACCACGTGCTGTTCTCGAGTGCGATCTCAGTGAATCCCAGGGAGCCGGTCACGTGGCTCAGCAATGGAATGATCTGCATCGGCAGGAGCCCGAGCAGCACGCATCCGATCGCGAGCCAGGCGAGGCCAGCGCGTTCGATTTTGCCGGCGTCGTGAGCTTCCTGCAGAGCGGCCTCGCGTGGTTGACCCAGAAAGATCACGCCGAAGAACTTCACCATCACGTAGCCGGCGAGCGCGGCAGCGAGCACGAGCAGCGCGGCCCCCAACGGCAACAGCATGTTGATGAACGGCCTTGGTATTTCACTGGAGAACAGGAACGATTGCAGCAGCAACCATTCCGACACGAACCCGTTGAGCGGCGGTAGTCCGGCGATCGCAAGCGTCCCGACCAGCGTCAGCCAGGCAACCCCCGGCATCCGATGGATCAGTCCACCGAGTCGCCCCAGGTTGCGTTGCCCGGTGGCGTGCAACACTGCGCCGGTTCCCAGGAACAGCAGACTCTTCATGAATGCATGATTGATGGCGTGGTACAGCACGGCAATCAGTGCAAGCGACGCTGCGGTACCCATCCCTGTGCCGGCGAACACAATGGTCAATCCGACGCCCGAGAACAGGATCCCGATATTTTCGATGGAGGAATACGCCAACAGACGCTTCATGTCGGTCTGAGCCGCGGCGAAGATTACGCCATACAGGGCGCTGAACAGGCCGAGCGCAAGCAGAGTGAGTCCCCACCACCATGCGGGGTCGCCCAGCAGGTCGAAAGTAATGCGCAACATCCCGTACAGCGCCGTTTTCAACATCACGCCGCTCATGAGGGCGGAGACCGGCGAGGGTGCTGCCGGATGCGCTTCGGGCAGCCATACGTGCATCGGCACCAGGCCTGCTTTCGCGCCGAAGCCGAACAGCGCGAGCAGGAATGCGAGCGCAGCCCAGGACGGATCGAGCTGCGCGGCGCGCATGGCATCGAAAGTGAATTGCCAACTGCCGCCCTGCATGACGCCGAAGCTCAGCAGGATGCCGATCGCGCCGACGTGTGCGATGAGCAGATAAAGAAAGCCGGCGCGGCGGATGTCCGGAATGCGATGTTGTGTCGTGACCAGGAAGTACGATGACAACGCCATCGTTTCCCACGCCAGCATGAAGCTGTATGCGTCGTCGGCCAGCAGTACGACGCCCATGCTGGCAACGAACAAGTGATATTGCAGACAGAGCAGGCCCGGCGCAGTGCCTTCACCCTGCCGGAAATAACCTGCGGCAAAGATCGAAATGCCGGTGACAGCCGAGCCCAGCAGAAACAGAAATGCGCTCGACAGCGCATCGAGACGAAAATGCATGGGAAGATCCGGCAAACCGACGATCAGCTCGAGCTGTTCGGCTGGCGCGGTAAGACTCGTTGCGGCCACATAAGCGAGCACCGCGCCGAGGATTGCACCCAACGGAAACAGCGTCCGCCCTGCGAAGGCGACACTGGCGGGCCGGATCAGTCCCGCGAGTCCGACGATGCCCCAGCCGGACAGGAGCAACAGGCACACCGTCAATGGCGAAGTCAGCGCCTGCGTCACAGAACACCGAATCTCGTCAGCATGTGTCCGCTCATGACCTGTCTCATGGCCCGTCAGGCAAAAGTCGATTGCGACGATGTGCGTTTCATTATAATGTCATGCAAATCCTATTGTCACTGGATGATACTGCCGTTGGCCATCGAAGAGCGCACCGCGCGACTGACCATCCTGATCGATCCCAGAAAAAAAGAGTTGTTTGAGCGGCTGTGCGCGGAAGAGGACGCTACGCCCTCGCAGGTCGTGCGTCGTTTGCTGCGCCGGTACATCGAGGAGCGCACCGGCAAACCATGGACTCCCTCCGAGGAGAGCCCGGGCGTCGCCCGGATGAATCGCAGCGCCACGCGCCGCCGTAGTGCCGGTCGATGAAGCTCGCGGGTAGGGCGACGCGATCGTGCCTGGGGGATCAAGAAGCCCTGGTGTAGCGAGCGTTCAGTCGTTCTCCGGCGGCTGGAAGTCGTGCATTCCTTCCGGGCGCGGATTGATGGCGAGGCGCGTGGCCATGCCGGTGCCGCCGAAGCTGGCGCGATGCCAGCGGCCTTGACGAACGGGCCGCCACGGCCGTTGGTGTCGACGATGTCCTTGTTGAAATCCAGGTACGGCTTGTTGATCTCGTGAATCGCGAAACGGGGCGATCATCCCGGGTTGTCATGACGCTTTCGGTGCGCGGCTGGTGATTTCACTCGCTGCCCTGCGCGCTGTGCTCGCCCACCTGCGCGAGACACGGGATACCGAAGCCTTCATCGATCGAATGATGCCTATCAGCCAGTTGCGGTGCCTTGCGACAAAATGGGTTGATGCGTCGCTTTCGGGCCAAGCGCCTGGTGCACCTATTACGAATGGCGCTCGCTCCGCCGTCTGATTTTGAATGCTGGCGAGTTGCTGGACGCGCCCGGAGGTGTCCCCGCGCAAATGGTTTGTTAGCGGGGTGATGCGCGAAGCAAACAGCTGCTTGTCTTGAGCGCACTCGCGCAGGGAGAGCTTATGCAGTTCTTCTTCACCCGGATGAATCGCGCATGGGATGCGCGCTTTCACCCTTGTTGGGGCTACAACCTCTGGAATGGATCGCCATCAATCGAGCGGCAACCCCTCTGCTCAACGTCGGACCGGACGCATTGTCGTGCATGGCGAGTTCGGTCCGCTGCTCTCGGCGGCGCTGCCCGAATGCGAGATCGCAGTCGCCTGGGGCAAGACTCACATTACAGCCAAGGTGCGCGACGACGCGGAATTGTTCGGTTTGCTCGGGCGTCTGCGCGATCTTGGCGCGGCATTCGTGAGCGTCTCCATCGAGCCCTGACTCCACAGGAGGCATGGCCCACATAAGGGCCGCGACCTCGCGTGGATACGCAAACTTCTTGTGTACGACCGGAGGCGGCGGCTCCTTCGTTGCGTGCAAGTAGGGTCACCGCGCGTCGGCCAGTCGCAGCGACCAAGCTGTTTGCACCGCCATTGAGGCCTGGAATCGTCGATCGGCCGATCCTGATCGACAGTCTCACGTCTGCAACCTGTCCGCCTGTCGTGCTCGTCTCCGCGCCAGCGGGGTATGGCAAGACGACCGCGCTCGCGCTCTGGCGTGAGCGTGACGAGAGAGCGTTTGCGTGGGTGACGCTCGAAGCCGCCGACGACGATCCAATTTCATTTGTGACGAACGTGCTCGCCGCACTCGATCCGATCGTTCGGCTCTAGCCCTCGGTTGCCGATGGCCTGAGCGACCCCGAGCCGCCGCTGGAAGAGATCCTGCTGCCTTCCCTCATTTCGACCTGCGCCGCAAGCCGCCGATCGTTCGTGCTGGTCTTCGACGATCTACACCTGGTGACTGAAAGGCGCTGTTACGCAGCAATCAACTATCTAGCGGAGCGGTTGCCGGTCGGATGCCAGCTTGCACTCGCAACGAGGACCGACCCGCCGCTGCCGCTTGCGAGTTGGCGTGCGCACGGCCGGCTACTCGAACTACGTGCGGCAGAGCTGGCGCTCGAGCATGCCGAAGCACGCGCGGTGTTGGCTGCTGCCCAAGTGCACTTGACCGAGGACCTCGTCGCGAAGCTCGTGGAGCGGACGGAAGGTTGGCCGGCTGCCTTGTATCTGGCGGCGCTGTCGTTACGTGATCGACCGCATCCCGAACACTTCGTCGATCGCTTCGCGGGCACGAGCCGGCATGTCGCTGATTTCCTCAGCGAGGATGTGCTCGGTCGGCAACCACAAGAGGTCAATACGTTTCTGCTTCGCACCTGCGTGCTGGACGAGCTGACGCCTTCGCTCTGCGACGAGCTCACAGGCGACACGGACGCCGCCATCAAGCTGCGACAGATCGAGCGCAGCAATCTTTTCGTCGTGCCGGTGGACGAGGAGCAATTGATTTACCGCTATCACCATCTGTTTGCTCAGTACTTACGTGCAGAGCTGGCCCGCCAGGCGCCGGATCTCGTGCCTGAACTACATCGGCGGGCGTGGCGCTGGTATCGCGATCACGGACTGAGCGGGCGCGCAGTGGCACACGCGCAGGCCAGTGGCGATGTGGACGTTGCCGCCGAACTCCTAGGCGTGCAATCGGCAGCGCACATCGAGGAGACGGAGGTGATGCTTGCGGAGCATCACGATGCCGGCGTGCTGCCCGACTTGTACGCAGAAGCAGTACGCCGCGGGCGAGCTGCGCGCGCTCTTAGCGATGCGGAGCTGCGCGTCCTGCGACTGCTCGCGAGCGATCTGAGCCTCAGCGAGATCGGACGCGAGCTATTCCTGTCCACGAACACGGTGAGATCACACAGGCGTGCGATCTATCGCAAACTCGGAGTCTCCTCGCGAGTGGATGCGGTCAAGGCCGCAGGGACAACTGCGCTGCAATCATAACGATTCACCCGGGTGAATCGGCGCCGCCGGCTTCCCTCATCACCCTGCCGTCGATTACGGTCTCTGTTCGCTCAGTGGAGACGCTGAGAGTCATTCGCGTTGTGACGAGCCGAATGCACCCATTCTGGACCGTGCTGCTGTTGATCGCGGTTGCTCCGTCGGCAGCTGCTCAGATCCGCGCGTCGGAAACATCGAGGGACACGGTGTCGCCCACTCCAGAGCTTGTCGAAGACGCGTTCGGTCGTACTTCGCCGCGGACCGCGATCGTTGCATTCATACGAGCGGCAAGCCGTGAGGACTATGCTTTTGCCGCGCGGTACATGCAGGTATCGGAAGAGCAACGCCGAAACGCCGCGGAGCTCGCGCGCGATCTACGGGAGCTGATGGATGACCATTTCACTCAGGCGCTCACGAACATCAGCGACTCCCCTAGCGGCGCGCTGGACGATGGATTGCCGATCGACCGTGAGCGCATCGGACCGCTCGCCGTCGGCGGCCGAAAGGTCGACATCGAGCTGCGCCGCGTGTCCGACCCGCAAGCCGGGTCGATCTGGCTGATCTCGTCCGAAACGCTCGCCATGATTCCGTCGCTGCGCAATTCCAGTGACCGGAGCTGGATCGAGCGCACGATGCCGGCGTCGCTCATCCACCACGAACTGTTCGGCGTTTCGCTGGCGCATTGGAGTGTGTTCGCAGCCTCGCTCCTCGTGCCTTTCGCGTTGCTTGCGCTGCTGGCAGCGTTCTGCGTCTTGATAGCGAGAAGAATCGTCGGCGACGACGCTCGCATGCGCGAGCTCGACATCTGGTACGCCGACCTGCGTTGGCCCGTCATCGCAAGCTTGACGGTAGTCATTCATATGGCTTCCTTGCCGATGGTCGGGCTGCCTTTGGCATTTCGTCTCGGCTATGCGCGATTGGCGTTCCTGCTTCTGGCCATCACGTTGACGTGGCTGTTGCCTCGGCTACTGACACTTGGCTTCGCGCGGGCTCGAGCACTGGCGGCCGGCAGGAATCGCGCGAGCACTCGCTCGCTCATGTTGCTCGGCGAGCGAATGATGAAGGCGCTCGTCATCGTCGCGGCGACAGTCGCGATCCTGTTGATCGTCGGTGTCGAGCCGAAGACCGCACTTGCGGCGTTCGGCATCGTTGGCATCGCCCTGGCCCTCGGGGCACAACGAACCGTCGAGAACCTGCTCGGGGGCGTGTTCATGCTGAGTGACCGGGCGATCGCGGTCGGCGATCTGTGCAGCATCTCGAACCGACTCGGTTGGATCGAGGACATCACGTTGCGTTCGGTGCGAATTCGCACGCTCGACAACTCCCTCGTGTCGGTGCCCGCCGGCGTGCTGGCGCAGGAAGGAATCGAGAACTTCGCCACGCGCGAGAAGATCCTCGCGCAAAGCATCCTGAGACTTCAGCATGGAACGCGGCCCGAGCAGTTGCGTCGCATCCTGGCGGGAGCAAGCAAGCTCCTGGCCGAGAGCTCGAACATCGAGCGCGGCACCTCTCGCATCCGTCTGGTCGATTTCGCGCCAGAGGCAATCGAGCTGGAGCTGTTCGCCTACGTCTTGACCGACGATGTCCCCAGGTTTCTCGAGATACGGGAAGGGCTCCTGCTCGAGATCGCGGCCCTGATCCACGCGGAGGGCAGCGGTTTTGCCCAGCCCACGCAGTTTATCTACATGGACGAGACGCCAGGCGCAGATGTCCGTGCGGATACGCTCATTTCGCACGAAGCCGGCGCTCGCCTGGAGACGCGAGCGTCGCCTTCGACCAAAGGCACCCGCATCGACAGCGATGCGCTCGCAGCGAGCCGATGAGCTTCGAGGATGAGGAGCGTGCGTTCCTCTCGACCGTGACGCAGACGCCGACAGGCGCAACATTTCATTGCGACGTTCTGAGGTGATCAAAATGTCTACTACGCAGGTACCTGGAACTGATTCTGGAAATCCGGACTCGGCACGCACGGTGCGAGGTGCTGAAACACCAGACGCCAGCACGACGATTTCCACCGCATCGCTCCGACAAGAAACACTCGATGCCGTCGATGCCCGTGCGCGAGAGATCGAGCAGCAGATGACTGATGACGAGCGGTTCTCGCTCATCATCAGCGTAATGGGCTACATGCCCGGCAGCTCAGTGGGCCCGAGGGATGCGCGAATCCCGAAGGACTTGAAGATGAGCGCGGGTTATACCCCGGGTGTCCCGAGGCTTGGCATTCCCGCAATACAAAGCTCGGACGCCAGCATGGGAGTCACGAATCCCGGCTACCGGCCCGATGACGAAGGCGCGACTGCATTTCCTTCATTGATCGCGCTCGGTTCGAGCTTCAATCCCGAGCTGGTGAGAAAGGATGGTGAAGCGATTGCGCGCGAGGCGCGCATTCGGGGATTCAACGTGCAACTCGCCGGTGGATGCAACCTGGCGCGCGATCCACGCAATGGGCGGAACTTCGAGTACTTCTCCGAAGATCCCTACCTGAGTGCGGTGCTCGCGGCCGAGCAGGTGAACGGCATTCAGAGTCAGGGCGTCGTCTCTACACTCAAGCACTATTCGCTCAACTGCAACGAGACCAATCGACATTGGCTCGATGCGCTCATCGATCCGGCGGCGCACCGGGAAGCCGATCTGCTCACCTTTCAGATCGCAATCGAGCGTTCTCAGCCCGGCTCGATCATGAGCGGCTACAACAAGATCAACGGCGAACACGCCGGCGGCAATCATCATCTGCTCAACGAGGTGCTCAAGGACGCTTGGGGCTACAGGGGTTGGGTGATGTCCGACTGGGGCGCCACACCGCAATGGGAGTTTGCGTTGCGCGGACTCGATCAGGAGTCGGGTGTCCAGGCCGATCGGATGCTGTGGGGGAAGGAGCCGTTCACCGATGATCTCAGGGATGCCTACGCCAAAGGCAAGTTTCCCAAAGAGCGCCTCTCAGACATGGTGCACCGAATCCTGCGCTCGCTGTTCGCCGTGGGTGTGGACAAGTGGGGACCAGCTCCGAAGGTCGACATGGATCAACAGAATGCGATTGCACTTGAAGCTGCGCGTCAGGGCATCGTGCTGCTGAAGAACGAGGCAGCGTTGCCGCTGGCGACCGACAAGCCGCTCAAGATCGCAGTGATCGGCGGCTATGCTCAGCAGGGCGTGATCAGCGGGACGGGCTCTGGCGCTGTCATGCCGGTCGGGGGCTTTGCTGGTGTCGTCAAGATCGGCGGCGCAGGCGTCATGGGCAAGCATCGCAACCTGCACCTGTTTGCGCCATCTCCGCTCGATGAGCTGAAGAGAGCGTTGCCGAAGGCGCAGTTCGACTTCGACCCCGGCTACACGCCTGCGGAAGCGGCATTGACGGCGAGGCGTTCGGATGTGGTGATCGCCTTCGGTATTCGAGTCGAAGGTGAAGGCTTCGACAGCGTGGATCTGTCGCTGCCGTGGGGCCAGGACGCGGTGATCGATGCAGTCGCAACAGCCAATCCAAACACCGTTGTCGTGCTCGAGACCGGCAATCCCGTCTCGATGCCATGGCGAGACAAAGTCAAGGCGATTGTCGAAGCGTGGTATCCGGGGCAGGCGGGTGCGCGCGCGATCGCCGAGGTGCTCGCGGGTCACGTCAACCCGTCCGGTCGTCTGCCCGTCACGTTTCCTGAGAGCCTCGGTCAAACGCCGCGGCCCGAGTTGCCCTGCCTCGGAACGCCTTGGGGCAGCGCTGTCACGATCGAGTACAACGAAGGCGCTGAAGTCGGTTACCGCTGGTTCGCGCAGAAGAGGCGGAAGCCGCTCTACGCGTTCGGACACGGGCTGAGCTACACCACCTTCGACTACAAGGACCTGGAAGTCGAAGGGGGCGATACGATCACTGCGAGCTTCACGGTGACGAACACAGGCCAGCGTGAGGGAGCCGACGTGCCGCAGCTCTATCTCACCAGCGCGCCCGGCGAGGAGCGAATGCGCTTGCTTGGCTTCGAACGCGTCGAGCTCGGGCCCGGTGAGATGCGACGCGTATCGATCAAGGCCGATCCTCGGTTGCTGGCGCGTTTCGATGGCAAGAGCGGCAAGTGGCAGGTCACCGACGGCGTGCATCGCGTCGCGCTCGGTAAGTCTGCGATCGACCTCTCGTTGGCCTCGGAGTCACATTTGCAGGGACGGCAGTTCGGCCCTTGAAGCCGCGGCTGAGGAGGTCCGTATGAGCATCCAGACGTTGGTCATGTTGGGGCTCACGCTCAGCATCTTCCTGACGGTGCTGACGATCGGCATGCGGGTACTGCCGGCGGACTTGTCTTGTGTGCTGAGCAGGCCTTCACGGCTCATCCGTTCGCTGCTGGCGATGAATGTGCTTTGGCCGCTCGTCGCCGTCATCGTCTGCAAGACATTCTCGCTGCATCCGGCTGTGATCGTGGGGCTCGTGACGCTGTCGATCGCCCCGGTCGGTGCAATGTTCTCGAAGGCGATGCTGCCGCTGATTGCGCCGGACAATCCCGCTTACGCGCGAGGACTGTTCTTTGCGAGCACCGTGTTGTCGGTGATCCTCACTCCTGTCGCTGTCGAGGTGATTCAAAGGCTCTTCGGCGACGGCGAGATCGTGCATGTCAGTCCGCTTACCGTCATCCGGGTCCTCGTCAGTTCGGTGCTGCTGCCGCTTGGCTTGGGATTGGCTCTTGCGCATTGGCGACCGGAAGCACGGCGGTGGGTGCCTGCCATGCAGAAGGTGAGCGGGCTGGTGCTACTCGCATGTGCCGTGCCGATCCTCGTCGCTGCATGGCCGGTCATGACGTCCATCGTTCGCGAAGGCACACTGACGGCAATCGCTCTGATGACGCTCGCCGGACTTGCGATCGGTCATTTTCTCGGCGGACCCGGGGCGGACGATAGGACGGTGCTTGCGTTTGCAACAGTGTCGCGTCACCCCGGCGTCGCGGTTGCCGTCGCGACACTCACCGACGAACGGTTGGCTCCGATCGGTGTATTGCTTGCAGTTCTCGTCAGTGAGTTGGCAGTTGTGCCGTACAAATTGTGGCGCAAGCGGCGGCGCGCAGCAGTGGGTACGGCGGGACACGGTCAGCCGCCGGCTCGTGCGCACTAAGCTCGTGCGCACTAAGCGTTCGCTCGCCAGAACGACCAGTGAGGAGCACAGCATGGAGAATAAGGTGCCTGTGTACTCGTTGACTTGCGTTGTGGCGGCCATGTTCGGCTCGGCAGCATTGGCTGAGTCATCGTTCTCGGATCGTCTCACAGGTGATTGGGGAGGCGCGCGCGCCAGGCTGTACCAGCGCGGTATGACAGTCGACCTTGAATCCGCGCACTATTACCAGGGGTTGCTGTCCGGCTCGGGCGACGATGATTTCGACTATGCCGGCCGACTCGATGCATTCGTGAATTTCGATACGGGCAAGCTGGGACTGTGGAAAGGAGGCCTGCTTCGCACGCACACGGAATATCGCTACGGGGATCTGAGTTCCAACCTTGGCGGAACACTGATCGCTACGAATGCCAGCTTGCTTCTTCCGACGGGCGCACACGAAGAAGTCATCGTGACTTCCATTCACCTCGCGCAACGATTGGGCGATCGCATCAATCTACTCATTGGCAGGATCAATGCTCTCGATCTGATCGAGGCGGATCCGTTCTTCGGCGGTGGCGGCCGAAGCCGCTTCCTCAACATGGCGTTCTCGGCGCCCCCCAGCGGAGTGACGCCCGCAGTCATCATGGGCGCGGTAGCCACCATCAGGGCCGAGCCAATCAACTGGACGTTGATGGTCTTCGAGCCTGACGACCGCACCCGCGATTACTGGCCCGACGATTTTTTCGGCAGCGGCATCAACGTCTCCGTCTCGGCCAGCTACGCGGGTGAGATTTTCGGGCATGCGAGCGGCGTGACTCTGACCGGCACCTACAGCACCAAGGACGGCGCAAATCTCGGTGAGCTGCTGCTGCCCGCGGATCTGCGAACAGGCGACAAGGATCATTCCTGGTTCTTGGGTGTCCAGTTTGTTTACTACCTGCGGCAGAGCGCGCAGCAGCCAGCAGAGGCATGGGGAGTATTCCTAAAGACTGCGGCAAGTGACGGCAATCCCAATCCGTTCCAGGGTTCCATCATGGGCGGGATAGGCGGCAGAGGACTGTTCGATTCCCGCCCGAACGACACATTCGGTCTCGGCTACTTCTACGTCAATTTCAGCGACGAGCTGCAGAGCGCGATCGATCCGCTGGTGGCCTTCCAGGACGAGCAGGGCATTGAGGCGTTCTACAACTACGCCTTCAACGAGTGGCTGATGCTCACTGCCGATCTGCAGTACGTCAACCCTGCGCTCGGTGACACAGACAACGCGTTCGTCGCCGGGCTGCGCGCGACGATTCGATTCTGATCGAGTGAGGAGACGTCTCAGCCGTCAGGGCGGGGAGCGAGTGGAAATCCGGATGTGGCAGTTTTGCCGCAGCCATTCGCGGTAGATGCTCGGGGAGGTCCGGGTCTAGCCGTCAAAGTCGCGTTCTCGATATTTTTGGAGCAGCTCGCACAACTCGGCGCCGACGCCCGTTCGTATAGTCCCCTCACGCTTGCGCACGACAGGCGAAAGGGGAGAACTCATGCAGAAGCGCCCATTTCCTGGCAGGCCCGGCCTCGTGGCCGCGCTGGTGTTTTCGTCCGGTCTTGCGACTCAGAACGTGGCGAGCGCTGCGGCGCCTGCGGCGACGGATTCCGAAGCCGAAGAAATCCGCATCGAAGAGATCGTCGTGACGGCGACGCGCCGGGAGCTGAAGCTTCAGGACGTGCCGATGAGCATCATGGCCCTCGGCGAGGCGCAGCTGAAGGACATCGGCGCCGACGGCTTCGCCGACTACGTCAATCTCGTTCCGGGACTGTCCTTCAGCCAGAGAGGTCCGGGCGAGAGTCGCATCATCATTCGCGGCGTCGCCAGCAACACTGGCGTATCGACCGTCGGTCTGTACATGGACGAGCTGCCGGTGCAGGACCAGGGACGCAATCCCGAGGGCAGGCTTTTCGACATCGAGCGCATCGAAGTGCTGCGCGGGCCGCAGGGGACTCTCTACGGCGAAGGCGCCATGGGCGGTGCGATCCGCATCATCACCAACAAGGCGAATCCCAGCCAGTTCGAATCCGAGACAGAGCTGTCCGTGGCCGACGTGAAGGGCGGCGGCGAGAGCTATGGCGTCAACGCGATGGTCAACCTGCCGGTGGTGGAAGACAAACTCGGTGTGCGTGTGGTCGGCATGTATCGCGACGAGGCCGGATACGTGGATAACGTGATGCTGGGCCGCAAGGACACGAACACGAACGAGACGCAGGGTGCGCGCGTTACGGCGCGCCTGCTTGCGACGGACAGGCTGACCATCACCGGACTGGTCAACTACAACAAGACGTCGACCGGCGGGCTCTCGGGCGTGGACCCGGTTCTGGAGGACTTGCAGAACGCGCGGCCGATCGAAGAGCCCATGGACGACAGTTTCTATCAGTACGGTCTGACGCTGGAATATGCGTTCCCCTGGGCCACGCTGACATCGGCCAGCTCGTACTTCACGCGCGATGTGGATTTTATTCGCAACGCGGGCGGCATGGCCCGCGTGGACGTGCAGGCTGAGGACGAGATCACGGCCCAGGAGCTGCGCCTCACGTCCTCCGGCGACGGTCGCCTGCAGTGGATTGGCGGGCTGTTCTTCAAAGAGGCCCGCTACCAGCAGACCGCCGCGTTCATCGATCCGAGTTTTCCGGCGATGCTCGGCGGGCCGGTGCTGGTCGAGGATCGCAGCGCCAGCAAGACCCGACAGACGGCGGCGTTTGGCGAGGTCTCCTGGCGCTTCACCGATCGGCTGGAAGCCACCGCCGGCGTGCGACTGTTCCGCGAGGAGCTGACCGGCGAGAGTCTTGCGTCGGGCATTCCGCTGATCTTCCCGAATGGACCGGAGCACAACCGCGACGAAGGCGAGAACGACGTCGTGACGCCGAAGCTCTCCCTGGCCTTCGACCTCACCAAGGACGTTCTGCTTTACACGATCGTGGCTAAGGGCTATCGCCAGGGCGGCTTCAATCCCTCGTCCGAGCTGACCAACGGCGGTCCGGAGACGTTCGAGCCGGACGTCACCTGGAACTACGAGATCGGAGCGAAGACCGCATGGTTCGACAACCGACTGGTGGCGAACGCGGCCGTCTACTACATCGATTGGCGCGACCTGCAGGTCATCCCCGCGTTCCTTCCGTTTCAGTTTCGCTACGTTGCGAATGTCGGCAAGGCGCACAGCAAGGGCGGCGAGCTGGAACTGTTGATCAGGCCGATAAAGGGCCTGGAGATTTCCGCGAGCGGCGGGCTGACTCACGCGCGGCTCGACGTCGATACCGCACTAGCGCCTGAGGGCTCCTGGCTCCCGCGCGTCCCGCGGCGCACGGCTGCGCTGACTGCACAGTATCGATGGCCGATCGGTGACGAACTGCAAGGCTTGATCCGCGGCAGCGTTCAGTCAGTCGGCAAGTCCTACAGCAGCCTCGACAACGATCCAATCTCGCTCGCTCCGGCATACGAGACGGGAGACCTGCGCGTCGGCGTCGAAGGAGAAAAGTGGTCGGCATATCTGTACGCCAAGAACATCTGGGACGAGCGCGGGATCACCGAAGCCGACCTGCTGGCGTCGGGTCTGTATTCCATCATCCAGCCGCGCTCCATCGGCCTCACGGTTCGCATTCGCCTGTGACGCAGCCCCGATACGCCCCAGATGTGCCTGCGACGCCGACTCCACTCCCCACGGTCAAAAGCCTGTCCATGAAGACTACGCGTTCGTCCAAGACCCCGCTGCTGGTGGCGGCGGGGTTGCTGGTCTGGTCCGCGATAGCTTCCTCGGCGACTGGCTCGGGTGCTGCGACGCCTGACCAGCACGCCGCAGCGGATGCGCAGGCCGTTGGGGAGTTTCTCGACCGTCATGTCCCCGAGGCGTTGCGCGAGGGGAGCGTGCCCGGCGCAAGCGTGGCAGTTGTCGATGCGAACGGCGTGCTGGCGGTCAGAGGTTACGGCCTCAGCGATCGAGAGGCCGGATCGCCCGTGAAGCCCGATGAGACGCTGTTTCGCATCGGCTCGGTCACCAAGCTGATCACCACGCTCGTGGCGCTCAGCCTGGTCGAGGAGGGCGTGCTGGATCTGCATACGGACATCAATCGCTACCTGAAAACGATCCGGATTCCGGAGACCTATCCTGCACCGGTCACGCTGCAACACATCCTCACGCACACCGGCGGCTTCGGCGAGACGTCCAGCTTTCTGCATTTCGCGAGCGACGAGCAGACCGCGATGACGTCGCGCGAGATGCAGCGGATGATCCGGCGCGTGCGCGCGCCGGGGCTCCTGCGCTCATACGACAATACTGCGTTCGGCATCCTCGGCATTCTGATCGCCGACGTGACCGGCAAGTCCTTTCGTGATGTGGCGCGCGAGCGTGTCTTCGCTCCGCTCGGCATGAATCACAGCACCATCGGGTTAGGGGAGGGTTGGCTCGCCAGCGCGTCGCAGGGTTATGGGATCAGCCTGTCCGATCCCTTGGAGCGGCCGGCGCTCCCACAGGCGCATCTCGGCCGTCTCGTCGAAGCCGCTGGAGCCGGCAGCTCGACGGCCGCTGACATGGCGAAGCTCATGAGAGCGCTGATGAACGGCACGCAGTACGAGGGCGGGCGGATCCTCTCCGAACCCCTCTACCGCGCCATGATGGATGTGTCCGCGCACCGGGCTCACCCGCGCGTCCCGGGGCTCGGTTACACCATCTATGAGACCGACTACGCCGGGCGCAGTGCGATCGGCCATGGGGGCTTGATCGACGGGTTCGCCACCGAGCTGGCGATTTTCCCCGATGCGCAGCTTGGCGTTTTCATCAGCTCGAACGTCGGCCCGCAGGCGCCGCCGCTGACGTTGTCGCTCATCCTCGAGGAGCTGAAGGTGACGCCGGAAGTGTTGGCAGGCGCGGGCAAGGCCATGTCCGTCAGCCGCGGCACGGTGGAGAAATTCGCCGAGACGTTCGTTGCGCCGAGGCGTTCGAGTGACACAGTCGAGGAACTCGCAAGGCTCAATCCGGCCGACATTGCCGGGCGCTACGCCTCCGGCGGCGCCAGCGGCGGGCTGACCCTGGGAACGCGCCTCTTTCTGGGCGGGCTCGGCGGGCTGAACGTGGCAATGCATTCTCCCGACAGCCTGCTCATCAACGGCCAGATTTATCGGCAGGTTTCGCCGGCTTATTTTGTGAACGAAGAGAACCAGCGCTCGTATGCCTTCCGGATCGAGAACGATCGGGTCCTGCAGGTCGGCAACCCGATCGGTTGGTACGCGCGGGCGCCGTTCTATACATCGGGGATGTTCACGCTCGCGCCGATGGCGCTGGGCGTGGTGTTGCTGCTCACGTCCGTCGTCTATCTGGCGCCCATCGGCCCACACACCGACCGAGCATCGCTGCGGATCCTGGGCGCAACGCTGCTGGCGGCGACGATCGTTTTCATCGGCGCCATGGCGCTCGAGCTCGAGTATGCAGAGTTCGCGGTGTATGGACCCGGCAATCTCGCCTGGGCCGTGCTGTGGCGGCTGGCGCTCAATGGTGCAGTCGTGCTGCTGATGATTGCGCCTGTGCTGGTGTGGCGCGCGCTTGCGAAGCAGGGACGGCCGCGCGCGGCCGTTGATTGGGTGCGCAGTGCGCATCTTGTCCTGCTGGCGCTCTGCGCAGTCTGCGTGGCCGCCGGCGCAACCTACTGGGGCGTACTTGGCAACCTGACCCAGTAGTGGTTTCAGCCAAGAAACGCGAGTCGAACCTTTGCGACGAGTAGCAACGTGAGAAAAGAGAACTTCATGAAAACGCGATTGTTCGTGTGCGCCCTGGCCGCGGGCGCGTGTGTTGCTCCTGCAATCACTCTCGCTGCCGGCGGCGAGACCATCGAGGAGATCGTAGTCACAGCACACAAGCGCAGCCAATTGCTACAGGACCTGCCGGCCGCCGTCACAGCGCTGACCGAAGGCGCGCTGCAGAAAATGGGTGCAGACGATTTCCTGGGCTACGCCATGACCGTTCCCGGCCTGTCGTTCGTCGACAAGGGACCGGGGGCGAGGAAGGTCGTGCTACGCGGCATCTCGACGGGAACCGACGGCGAGCGAAGCCCGACGGTCGGCGTGTACATCGACGATCTGCCGATCACCGCCGGCGGACCGTTTCCGGATCTGAAGCTGTTCGATGTCGAGCGTGTGGAAATCCTGCGCGGACCGCAGGGCACGCTGTACGGCGCAGGCTCGATGGGCGGGACTCTCAAGATCGTGACCAACAAACCCAGCACCGAGCGCCTGGAGGGCATGGTCGAGGCGGACGTCTCGAGCACCCGCGACGGAGGCGAGAGCTACTCGCTGAGCGGCATGCTCAACGTGCCCGTGATCGACGACAAGCTCGCACTGCGCACGGTGCTGTATCAACGCGATCGCGCCGGATATGTGGACAACGTGGCGCTCGGCGCGAAGGACGTCAACGACGAGGAAGTGCAGGGCGGCCGCTTCATGGCGCGCTTCCAGCCCACCGAGGCGCTGACGCTGACGGCCACGGTGCTGCGGGAAGATGTGAGCAGCGGAGGGCGTCCTACGGTCGACATCCTGCCCGACGGCGAACCGGCCTACGACGATCTGCAGCAGGCCAGGCAGTTCGCGGAGACGCTGGAAGACGACCTGGTCGTCGGCAATCTCACGCTCGAATACGACTTCGGCTGGGCGGCGCTCACGTCCGCGAGCAGTTATTTCGACCGCAGCAGGCAGACCGCGACCGATGTGTCGACCTTCTTCGGCGGGCTGGGCCTCGCCGTGTCGCAGATCGATTTCGCCGACGCCGAAGCGTGGGTCGAGGAGTTGCGCCTGACCTCGCAGTCGCAGGACCCGCTGCAGTGGCTGTTCGGTGCATTCTTCTACGATCGCACTCAGGTATCCGGTCAGAGCTTCCCGAGCGATGCGGCCGCGGGATCGCCGTTCGTGAACCTGGGCCTGTCCAGTACGCAGACCGAGGAGCGTCAGAGAGCGTTGTTCGGGGAGATCAGCTATGACTTGACCGATGCGCTGCAGTTGACCGCAGGCGCGCGCTGGTTCGACGTGAGGCAGCGCTTCGACGGGTGGAACAAAGGTCTGTTGTTCGGTGCCCCCATCGACACCAGCGATCCGCCAACGCGGCAGGGTCGCGCCAGCGAGAGCGTGGTCAATCTCAAATTTCAGGTCGCGTACCAACTGACGCCCGACGTGCTGCTGTTCGCGCAGGCGGCGGAAGGATTCCGCCAGGGCGGACCGCTGGCGGCCCTGCCGAACGACGCAGTGACCGGAGCGCCGGCGCCGACGCAGTTCAACGCGGACTCGCTGTGGAACTACGAACTCGGCTTGAAGTCGAGCTGGTTCGCCAACACAGTCCTGCTGAATCTATCCGCCTTCTATATCGACTGGAGCGACATTCAGACGCTGGTGCGGCGCCAGGATGGCCTGAGCTACACGGGCAATGGCGGGAAGGCGTCCAGCCGCGGCCTGGAGCTGGAGGCGTCGGTGCGGCCGGCGCCGGGTCTGTCGATGAGCCTGTCTTCGACCTATACGCGCGCGCAACTCGAGCAGGATGCTCCGCTGATCGGCGGCGTGAAAGGCGACCAGGTTCCGGGCGTGCCCGAGTTCAGCGCGAGCGCCTCGGCCGAGTACGCCTTCTCGCTGACCAGCGCCGTCGAGGCTTTCGTCTACGGGGATTTCAGCTATGTCGGCAGTACACGAAACGCGTTCGAGCTGAGCCTGTCGCGCCCAAGCTTCGATCAGGAATCGTACGACCTTGCGAATCTGCGCACCGGCGTACGCTGGGACGGCTGGGAGCTCACGCTGTACGCCAGCAACCTCTTCGACGCTCGTCCTTCACTCTACGTCGAAACGCTGTTGCCAGACGTCATTCAGAAGACGACGCTGCGACCGCGTACGGTGGGATTGCTCCTTCGCAGCCGTTTCTAGTCGATTCCGGAGCCTGCGGCCGCGCTCGGGCGCGAGTCGCAGCACCGGGGAGATCTCTCGTTCATGAAATGCACAATGCAGCAGCTCCTTCACGGCGCGATGATTGCGCTGGTCCTCTCGATCGGGCTGTGGAGCTGGCGCAGCGCCCCGGCGCAAGTCGTGCTCGACCGCGATGAGCTGTCCTCCTGGGCGGATGCGTTGTTCGAGCCGTCGTTTGCGCAACGGCGCTTCTCGGGCGCAGCGATCGTCGTCGTGCAGAACGGCGAGGTTCTGCTGTCCAAAGGTTACGGGTACGCGGATCTCGCTTTGCGCAAGCCCATCGACCTGCAGAGCACGAAGTTCCAGATCGCGTCCATCACCAAGACGTTCACGGGCACGGCGATCGCCCAGCTGGTCGACCGTGGACTCATCGAGTCTCTTGACGATCCTGCAAACAAATATCTGAAGCGCGTTTCGTTGCCGCAGGCATACGGCAGGCAGATCACATTGCGCCACCTGCTGACGCATCGGGGCGGGTTCGAGGACAGCTCTTACGCCATGTTCGCCGATCCCGCGCGCGTCAGTATTCCGCTCGAGCCTGCGGAGATAGAGCGTCTGATGGTCGGCGTGGTGCGCGAGCCCGGCAGTCTGTCCGTCTACTCGAACTTCGGTTTCGGCATACTCGGGCTGGTCGTAGAAGACGTCACGGGAATGACGCTCGAGGAATACTTCTCTGCGCACATCTTCGAGCCGCTGGGCATGCGCGACACGTTCGTGTCGGGCAGCGCCGGCCATGGATCGGATCTTGCGATCCCCTACGGATACTTTCCGAACGGCGAGCTCAAGCGCACCAGGCCTGCGCTCGGTCATCCCCTGTTCGCAGCCGCAGGCGATATCGAGTCATCGCCCATGGACATGGCGCGCTACATGATTGCTCAGCTCGAGGAGGGGCGCGGCGGCGCCGGCATTCTCTCACAGCGCATGTTCGCGGAACTGCACCGGCGGCACGCGGGCAATCATTCCGCCGTGGAGGGCTTTGGCCTGGGCTTCATGGTCGGAGACTGGAACGGCGAACGCTACGTCAGCCACGGCGGGCATCTTCCGGGATACATGTCGAAGCTGGTCCTGCTGCTCGATAGCAATATCGGTTTCTACGTCACGGTCATGATCGGCGACGCTTCGCTCACGTTGGAGGAGAGCATCATGGAGCGCTGGCGCCCACGCCGCAGCCGGCGCAGCGAGGATGTCGTCATCGAGCGGCCGCTGACGCAGCTCGACGTCGAAAACAGTTTCCTCATGAGGTTCCTCGGCCAGCGCAAGCCGCCCGCCGAGCAGTCCGACGGCGAGCTGCACCGCTACGCAGGCGCGTATCTGAGCGAGCGGCGGCCTTTCGGAACCTTCGAGAAGGCGTTCCAGCTGCTGACGCCGCAGTCGGGCTTCACGAAAGTGGAGGTGACGCAGGGCGGCTTGTCGATCAACGGCGTCGGCCCGTACGTCCAGGTAGACGAGGGCGTGTTCTGGAAGGGTGACGCGGGCCCAGACATCACCCGGCCGATCTCATCTGTGTTCGAGTCGCCGCTGTACGCCTTCTTGATCAACCCGCAAGGTGAGGTCACTCACATGAATGGGTACGTGAGCACGAGCATTTCCGGGCGCCTGCCCGTCGCTTGGCCGCAGATCCATGCGCGGCTGCTCAGGTACGGATTCTGGATCTGCCTAACGGGAGTGGCGGCAGTGCTGTGGCGTTGCAGATCGCGCGCGGAAAAGGGCGGACGAGCGCTGACGCTCGCGCTGTTCGCGATGATGCTTCTGGCGGCCGCCCTTCTCACGTTGGGATTCAGTGCAGACGAGCCGCTTCCCATGGAGCTGCCGATGGAGCGGCTGTGGCGCTTTCTGATCATCATTGGTGTCGCGAACGCGACGGCGGTGCTGGCGCTGGTTGGATTGTGGATGGCGGTGGGCGCCTGGCGCCGCAATCTGTGGGGCACCGGCCTGGCCGGTTTTGCCAGCCGCGTGCATTTCAGCTTCGTCGTGCTCGGCGCCGTGCTGCTGATCGCGCCGTTCTGGTACGGCAACCTGCTGGGGCTGCACTGGTGATCGGACGCCTTACGCTTGGTGTGCTGCTCGGCGCCGTCTGGCTCGCTGCTTCTTCATGTGCATCGGCGGCGCCGGACAGCGAGGTGCTGACCGTGGGCGTCGCGGCGGATCTGGGGCATCTCGATCTTGCGCGTTCCATGCGCATGCCTCCTGCGCTGATCCTCAACGCCACCAATCAGACGCTCATCGACAGGTCGAATGATGCGCAGACGCGCGCCAACGTCTACTCGCCGGAGTTGGCGCGCTCATGGTCCTCGGACGAGGAAGGACGAGTGTGGACCTTCGTTCTCGAGCCGGGCCATCGCTTCGACGATGGCTCAGAGGTCACCGCCGCGGCTGTGGAGTACACGTTCGCACGGATCTTCGGCCTGAAGCGCGGTACGGCGTCTTCCTTCGAATTCATTCAGTCGGTGCAGGCGCTGAGCCGCTACGAAGTCAGATTTACGCTCACCCAGCCGCATCCGCTGTTTCTTCCGCTCGTCTCCGACGCGGCAGCAAGCATCATCAATCCGCGGGTCGAGGCGCACGCCGTGGAAGGGGATTTCGCCAGCCAGTGGCTCGGCGCGCACACGGCTGGCAGTGGTCCGTACCGGCTCAGCGAGTACAAGCCGGGCACGTACTACGTACTCGATCGAAACCCGCACCACAAGGGAAAGGCGGGCGACATCCGCCGCGTCATCATCAAGGTCGTGCGGGACGAACCCGTCAGGCGCATGCAATTGGTCAAGGGAGAGCTCGACATCGCGCTCGACCTGAGCCTGGAGACGATCCAGGCGCTCGCACGCAACCCGGACGTGCAGGTGCAGTCCGGGCCGTCCAATGCGTTCATGTATCTGGGCCTGAATACCGAGCGCGGCCTGATGTCCGATGCACGCGTGCGACGAGCCGTCGCGCTGTCGATCGATTACGAGGCAATCCTCGACGGAATATTTCTCGGCTACGCGGAAGAGTTCCGCGGACCGCTGCCGCCGGGTCAGCCGGGCGCCGCGCCCGAGCTGTACCCCGTGCGGTTCGATCCCGAGGCCGCGCGCCGCATGATCGACGAGCTCGGGATCCGGCGCGATCGCATCGTGCGCATGATCTATACGCCTGCGGACCCGACCTTCGAGCCGACTGCGCTCGTGATTCAAGCGAGCCTGCAGAGCATCGGGCTGAACGTGCGCCTACAGCAGATGAGCCTGACTGCAATGATCGATTCGCTCGCGCGCGGCCAATACGACATCGTGATGACGGGCTGGGTGGGTGAATCCAACGACCCCGCCATCCTGATCAACTTCTGGCTGGACTCATCGCGCATCGGCTCGGCCGGCAACGCGGCGCGCTACGCCAATCCCGAGGTAGATCGACTGCTGGCGCAGTCGATCCGCGAAGTTGATCCAGCCGAGCGGGCCGCCACGATCCGCAGGCTCATCGCGATTGCCAATCGCGACTGGCCCTACATCTACCTGACTCAGCGACATCAATGGGCGGCCTCGCGCACCACACTGCGCGGCTTCTCGTTCAATCCAAACAAGTCTCACGACCTTGGATTTCATCTGATCGGCAAACCCGCCGGGCTTGCCGATGGTAGCGCGCGCTGAGAACGCCGCCGCGTACTTCAGACAGGTCGATATGAAATTCACAGACACAGAAACGGTGAGAGTGGCATGACATCGCATGCAGGCGTCGATCCCGCGACGGTTTCCTGGCGCTCGCTTGCGCAGGCCGCAGACATCGAAACGCGCCTCTTCGTGGACGGCGCGTTCGTCGAAGCTGCCGCGACCGAGCGCCTGCCCAGCGTCAATCCTGCGACCGGCCGGGTCCTTGCACATTTCTCTAACGGCTGCGACGCCGATGCGGATCGCGCCGTGCTGTCCGCGCAGGCCGCCTTCCGTTCGGGCTCGTGGTCGGATCTGTCGCCGGTCGCGCGACAGGCCGTGTTGTTGCAACTCGCCGGGCTGATCGAGCGCGACGCAGTGAATCTCGCCTTGCTCGACAGTCTGCAGATGGGCAAGCCCGTTCGACAGGCGCTTGCGGATGCGTACTGGGCAGCGCGCTTCTTCCGCTACTACGCCGAAGCCGCCGATAAGGTCGCTGGCGCTGCGCTACCCACCGACCGCTGGTCGCTCGCCTTCTCGCGCCGCGCGCCGCAAGGCGTCGTGACGGCGATCGTGCCCTGGAACTTCCCCGTGGTGAACGCTGCGATCAAGCTGGCGCCCGCGCTCGTGGCGGGCAATGCGGTCGTGCTCAAGCCGTCGGAGATCGCGTCCGCCTCCGCGCTGCGTCTGGCGCGACTCGCCTATGAAGCCGGGCTTCCCAAAGGCGTGCTGAATGTCGTGACAGGCGCGGGTGAGAGGATCGGCGCCGCACTCGCGCGCCATCCGGGCGTGCAGATGATTACGTTCACGGGCTCCACGCGCACCGGCCTGAGGCTGATGGAGCTGGTGGGCCAGTCGGGGTTGAGACCGCTGATGCTCGAGTGCGGCGGCAAGTCGGCGCACATCGTTTTCGGGGACATCGAGGATCTGGACACCGTGGCGGATCGCGTGGCGGCCGACATCTTCCGCAACCAGGGGCAGGTGTGCAGCGCCGGCTCCCGCCTGCTGGTTCATTCCTCGCTCGCGCGGAAGCTCACCGATCTCATTATCGAGCGTGCCCGGGCGATACGGCCCGCCGATCCGCTGCTGCCGGAGACCAGCTTCGGGCCGCTCGCGGCCGCCGCCCAGTTCGAGCGGGTGATGAACTACATCCAGTGCGGGCGTGACGAAGGCGCCGTCGTGGCGTTCGGCGGGCGCGCCTGCATGGAGGACAGCGGCGGCTATTTCATCGAGCCGACGATACTGACGAATGTCGATAGCCGGATGAGAGTAGCGCGAGAAGAGATTTTCGGCCCCGTGCTGGCCATCCTGTCGTTCGAGAACGAGCAGGAGGCGGTGCGCATCGCCAACGGCACCGAGTACGGACTCTCTGCAACGGTCTGGACGAACGATATGCAACGCGGCCAGCGCGTGAGTCACGCGCTGGTCTCTGGAGTGGTCACCGTGCTCGGCGATTCGCCGGCCGGCTCGGGCGGCGGTATGGCCCTGGCTTCCGAGCCCTGGCGCCAGTCCGGATTCGGCGTGCAGGGCGGCGTTGAAGGGTTGTATCCCTTCATGCGGATGAAGGCCGTGCAGTTCCTGTTTCCGCGCGCCGGGTGCGGCGAACGAGTCGATGCATGAGTGTGTCCCTGGTCGAGATCAGAGATAGCGTCGCGCGTCACCTGAAGCAGTTGATGACGGCGCACCGCGTGCCGGGCGCCGTCGTCGGGTTGTCCTGCGGCGGTCGCAACGAAGTCATTGCACACGGCTTGCTGAATGTCACAACCGGCGAGGAGGTCACGCCGGACAGCCTGTTTCAGATCGGTTCGATCACGAAGGTGCTCACCGCGACAATGGTGATGCAGCTCGTGGACGCCGGAAAGCTTGCGTTGAGCGACGACCTCGGCAGTCTGCTGCCCGGCGTTGCAGGCTTGGAGCATCCGCGGCCGGCCGTGACGCTGGAGCAACTGCTGTGTCACATGAGCGGTATCGACGGGGACTATTTCGTAGACACCGGGCGTGGAGACGACTGCGTGGAGAAGTTCCTCCGTCACCTCCCCGAGATTCCTCAGCTCCACGCGCCCGGCCAGATGTTCTCCTATTCGAACAGCAGCTACGTGCTTGCCGGAGCAATCGTTGAGAGGACAACGGGGCAAGTCTGGCACAAGGCGCTGCAATCGCTGCTTCTCGAACCTGTGCAGATGCGTCGCACATTCGCCCTACCCGAGGAAGCGATGCGCTTTCGAACCGCCGTCGGGCACTCATGCGCGATCGATGGGTGCTGGCGTGTAGTCGATCCGCTGCTGCTGCCGCGCTCCAACGAGCCCGCAGGATCGACGCCGTGGTCTTCCATGGAGGATCTGCTGTCGTTCGGACGCCTGCATCTGTACCACGGCCTCGCTTGCACCGGCTCGCGCATTCTCTCGGCCCGCTCCGCTGGAACGATGCGGCAGCGTCGCACCGTGTGTCCGCCATACGCGCCTTTCTCGGCCTGGGGACTGGGCTGGGCGCTGTTCGACTGGGGCGGGCGCGAGTTGTTCGGGCACGACGGGCTTACTCGCGGGCAGGCCTCGTTCCTGCGGATCGATCCCGCCTCTGGCCTGATGCTTGGGATGTTTGCGAACGGCGGCGATATGCGGGGCCTGTTCATGGCGCTCATCGAGCAACTCGTCGATCAACGCCTGGGTTTCAACCCGCCGGCGCCGCCGCAGGCAGGCGAGCTGCGCTTCGACCTCGACAGGTACGTGGGTGCATACGACAAGGCTAGCGATGCAATCGAGATCGCCTGCGCGGGAGGCGCATTGCGCATGAGTGTGACGCCGCGTTTCGATCCGCCCGGCATCGTGCGGGCGCTCGATCTGTCCCTGCAGCCGGTCTGCGACGGCGTCTTCATGGCTCAGGCGCCCGGCGCCCGCTTGCCGCTCGTGCTCACGTTCTCCGGCGCGGATGACGGCGCATCGCCGCGGTATGCCCACCTGAACTTACGAGCTTACAAGAGGCGAGTCGAACGATGACGGTGATGAAGGTCGCCCAGGAGTACTGGCGAAGAAACGAAGCATTTCGCATTGCGCGCGAGATCACGACCGGCGCCGATCTGCTCAAAGTGGAGATTTCCAGCGAGGGGTGCACGGGCCGCGGCGAATGCTGTCCGACCCGTCACTATGGCGAGACGGTCGATTCAGTCATCGGGCAGATCGAAAGTGTGCGGGATCGGATCGAAGCCGGCGCCGGTCGTCGCGACCTGCACGCGCTGCTGCCAGCCGGCGCTGCGCGCAACGCCCTCGACTGCGCACTGTGGGATCTGGAGGCCAAGCAGTCGCGAACACGAGCCTGGTCGCTCGCGGGCCTGTCCGCCCCGAAACCGATCCTCACCGCATACACGCTTGGGATCGATACTCCCGCGGCGATGGGAGAGCGGGCGAGGCGCAATGCCTTCCGGCCTTTGCTCAAGATCAAACTGGGCGACCGCGGCGACCTGGACCGCGTAGCGGCGGTACGTGCCGGCGCGCCGCATTCCCGCCTGATCGTCGACGCCAACGAAGCCTGGACGATCGCCGCGCTCAGAGAGAATGCGCCGCAGCTCGCTGTGCTCGGCGTCGAGCTCGTGGAGCAACCGCTGCCAGCCAACGCCGACGACGAGCTTGCCGACTACGACTCGCCCGTGCCGTTGTGCGCCGACGAGTCCTGCCATACTTCGGCCGATGTGGATGCCGTGCGTGCCAAATATCAGTTCGTCAACATCAAGCTCGACAAGACGGGCGGTCTGACGGAGGCGCTGGCGCTTGCGGAGACAGCCAGGCGGGCAGGGCTTGGGCTGATGGTGGGATGCATGAGTTCCACTTCGCTCGGCATTGCTCCCGCGCTGCTCGTGGCGGGCATGTGCCAGTTCGTCGATCTGGACGCGCCGCTCCTGCAGGCCGAGGACCGCAGACCCGGCCTGGTGTATGAAGGCAGTCTGATTCAGCCGGCCGGAGAGGACCTGTGGGGGTAGGCGTTGCCGAACGAGTGCTGCCGAAGAGAATGATTGTTCTGCAAGCCATTGCCGGACGACCACTTCGATTCTGCCCGCAGTCGCGCGCGGCATTGAGCAGCACATACCTGGGAGCGGGCGAATGCTCTATGTGCGCCTGATTGCCGCCCGGATTCCGGCGCTGCTGCTCGTGCTGCTGGGCGTGAGCGCCGTGACGTTCGTGATCTCGCACATCGTTCCGGCCGACGTCGCGCGCATGGTGGCGGGCGATTACGCCTCAGACGAGGCGGTCGCGGCGATCCGCGCGCAGCTTGGCCTGGATCAGCCGCTGTGGCGGCAATATCTGATCTATGTGCGCGATCTGCTCAGCGGCGATTTCGGAACTTCGATCCGCACCGGCCAGCCGGTGCTCAAAGATCTGCTGACCTATTTCCCGGCAACGGTGGAGTTGGCGCTGGCCGCTCTCTTGCTGGCGCTGGCGCTAGGCGTGCCGCTGGGTGTCGCGGCTGCAGTGAGTCAGGGTCGATGGATAGACCGGGCAGTACGCCTGTTCGCGGCGATCAGCGTTTCGACGCCCTCGTTCTGGCTGGGGCTCATGCTCATCTCGGTGTTCTACGGGCGGCTCGATTTGTTTCCAGCGGGCGGGCGCATGAGCGAGGAGTTTCTGGACGTCGATCACGTGACCGGGCTGCACGTCGTGGATGCGTTTCTCTCCGGGCGCGCCGGCGCCGTTGCAGACGCGCTGTGGCGCCTGGCGCTTCCGGCGTTCTCGCTCGCGCTGGTCGCGATGGGCGGGTTTGCCCGCATGATCCGTTCGTCGATGCGCGAGACGCTACAAGAGGACTACGTCCGCGTTGCGCGCTCGCTGGGTCTGCCGGAGCGTCGCGTGGTCCTCGCTCACGCTCTACCCAATGCGCTCATTCCGTTCGTCACTATGCTCGGTCTGTCGCTCGCCAACCTGCTGACCGGGGCCGTCGTGACCGAGGCGGTCTTCATGTGGCCCGGCATCGGCAGCTACATCCTCGAGTCAACGCTCGCCGTGGATTTCCCGGCGATCATGGGATTCACCGCGCTGGTGTCGTTCATCTACGTCGCCGCCAACCTGGCCGTGGACCTGCTTTACCTCAGGCTCGATCCGCGTCAGAGGAAGGTCGGCGCATGAACGAGGCCGTCCTGCGATTGAGGGACCTGATGGCGAGCGCCGGGATTTCGCGGCTGAAGCTGCCACGTGACTTCCTGACGAGGTTGGGGTTGCTGCTCGTCAGCGTCGCAGTCCTGACCGCGTTGTTCGCGCCTGTCATCGCCACGCACGATCCGATCGCGCTCGATGTTCGCAACCGCCTCGCGCCGCCGGACGCGGTGCACTGGTTCGGTACAGACGAGGTAGGGCGCGACGTTTTTTCTCGCGTCGTGTACGGCGCGCGCTACTCAATTGGCGTCAGCGTGCTGGTCGTCTCGATTGCGGCAGTGTTCGGATTGTTGATCGGTGCCTTCGCCGGCTTCATGCGCGGCAGGACCGACGCGGTCATCATGCGAGTCGTCGACGTCCTGCTCTCCATTCCCGGGCTGGTGTTCGCGATGGCTTTGACTGCGGCGCTGGGGCCAAGCCTTATGAACGCGATGCTGGCCCTGGCCGTCGTGATCACGCCCGCGTACATCAGGCTGGTCCGCGGTCAGGCGTTGGCGGTCGGGAGGAACTCGTATGTCGAAGCGGCGGTGCTGTACGGCGCATCGAAGCGTCGCATTCTGGCGCGGCATGTGATCCCCAACTGCTACGGGCCGGTGCTCGTGCAGATGACCGTCGACCTGGGCGCCGTGATTCTCGCTGCCGCGGCGCTCAGCTTTCTCGGCCTGGGCGCGCAACCGCCCGATCCGGAGTGGGGCGCATTGATCGGCTCGGGACGGCGATACATCCAGGAGCACTGGTGGTGCGCCACCTTTCCGGGGCTGGCGATCGTGCTCACGGCCGCCGGCTTCAATCTGATCGGTGACGGTCTGAGCGATCTGCTCGATCCGCGGGATGGTCATTCATGAGCGACGCCGTACAGCCGGTGCTGGAGATCAGCGATCTGTCGCTCGAGTTCACTGCGGCTCAGGGCGGCGTGCGCGCTCTGGATGAAGTCACCCTGCAGGTGCGGCCGGCGGAGATTGTCGGACTGGTCGGCGAGTCCGGTAGCGGAAAATCGGTCACCGCGCTGTGCGTCATGCAGTTGCTCGCTGCGCGCTCGCACAGTGTGACGGGCGGTCGCATCGTGCTGCTCGGACGGGATGTGCTTGGCGCCGGCGGCGCGCAGCTCGCGCGGATGCGCGGCGCCGAGGCCGCCATGATCTTTCAGGAACCGATGACCTCGCTCAATCCGGTGAAGCGGATTGTCGAGCTCATGATCGAAGTCATCCGGCGGCATCGCCGCGTATCGCGTCGCGCCGCCCGCTCGATTGCAGCGGAACTACTCGCCGATGCGCAACTCTCGGACGTGGAGCGCGTGCTGCGATCGTATCCATTCGAGCTCAGCGGCGGGATGCGCCAGAGGGTGCTGATCGCGATGGCGTTCTCATGCCGGCCGAAGCTGCTGATCGCGGACGAGCCGACCACCGCGCTCGACGTCACAGTGCAGGCGCAGATTCTGGATCTGGTCAGAGAGATGGCGCGCAAGCACGCCACCGCCGTGCTCTTCATCACGCACGATCTGGGCGTGGTGCGGCAGCTGTGCAGCCGCATGTACGTGATGCAGCGGGGCAGAATCGTGGAGTCGGGCGAAACCGGCGCAGTGCTATCCAATCCGGCGCACGCCTACACGCGCTCGCTGCTCGGCGCCCTGCCGGAATTGGCTGAGCCCATGCAGTTCATCGCGACGGGCGACGAAGCGCCGACTCCGTCGCTGCAGACCGCGGACAGGCGCACGGGGCAGGTGTTGCTGGAAGTGAAGAATCTCACGGTCTGCTTCGACGCGGACCGTGGACGCGGCAAGCGCACAGTCGTAAGGGACGTCAGCTTCGAAGTTAGGGAAGGCGAGACTGTCAGCATCATCGGGGAGAGCGGCTGCGGAAAATCCACGCTCGCGCGCACAGTCGTCGGCTTGATCAGACCCGAGCGCGGTTCGGTCGCCTACCGGCCCAGCGCCCCGACATCACAGGATGCGGCCGGGGCTTTGCGCAGGGAAGTCCAAATGGTCTTCCAGGACCCGCGCTCTTCGCTCAATCCACGCATGAGAGTCTGGGAAATCATCACGGAGCCGCTGGCTGTCGCCGAGCGCCTCGGCCGCGCGCAGCTTCGGGAGCACGCGCAGCGCCTGGCGGCCCAGGTCGGCCTGACGCCCGATCAGCTGCATCGGTATCCGGACGCATTCTCGGGCGGCCAGCGCCAGCGCATCGCCATCGCCCGCGCGCTATCGACTTCGCCGCGGCTGCTGGTGCTGGATGAACCCACCTCCGCCCTGGATGTCTCGATCCAGGCGCGGATTCTGAACCTGCTGTTGAAACTGCAATACGAGCTGGGTCTGTCGTATCTGTTCATCAGTCACGACGTCCCGGTCGTCAGACATATCTCCCATCGCGTGCTCGTAATGCAGAGCGGCGCCCTGGTGGAGCAGGGCGAGGCTCGGCAGGTGCTGGAGCATCCTCGCCATCCCTACACCCGTCAGTTGATGGAGGCGGTCCCGCGCGTGACGAGCGGGCGTGGCCGGCTCGGAGTTCACGAAGAACAGATCGCCTGATTCTTGGTCGTCTGCGCAGAATTTTTGCCGCCGTTTTTCTGCTTTGATGGTCCGCACGAAGGACGACAGGAGAAGACCGCAGTGTTGAAACTTCGCAGTTTGTTCGCGATTGCCGCGTGCGTGCTGGGCGTCCACGCAATCGGCCGGGCGCAAGAGGAGGGCGCGGCCGAGCGCAGCTTCGAGATCCGGTTCATGGATTTCTGCATCGCTGGCGCCGCGCCTGAAATGAAGATCACGCTTCAGAGCGCTCAGATCGTATGTCGATGTCTCTACGACTACGCCGACGAGCGGACGTCCCCGAGCGTGAAGGAAGCGATCGTAGCGCTGCCCAAGAATGCGACGGTCCGCGATTTCGACGACGTATACGCCAGTTCGGCCATGCCGCGGGAAGTGGTCGACGCCATCACGCAAGAGTATCTCCGGTGCGCAAAGACCCACGGCAAGCGCACGGACGACCGCTGAAGCCATGGCGATCACGCATTCGAGCGTCGGCAGGTCGATTCGCCGCGCCTCCATCTACGACGTCCGCAGTCGATGCGCGCGCACATTGCTTGCGGGGCTCCTGTTCGTCTTCTCGGCTGCAAACGTGCATGGGCACAGCGGTCATGCCGGCCGCCAGCCGATGCCGCCCGCGATGGCGATGCAACTGCAGTCGGCGTTGGACGACCTGAAACGTTATGGCGTTCTGGGAGCGGTGCTGGCGGTCGAGGGCGGCGTTCTGGAAAGACGCGCCTTCGTCACGGGACATGCGGACCTGGAGCGCAGCCAGCCGATGTCTGCGGATCTGCAGTTCATGGCTGCAAGCCAGACCAAGATGCTCACGGCGGCGGCCGTTCTTTTGCTGGAGAAAGAGGGACGGCTCAGTCTCGACGATCCGCCGGCGCGGTATGTGGAGGGCGCACCCGGCGATGGGGTGACGCTGCGACACCTCCTGCTGCACACCAGTGGTATCGGCGACGGCGTCGAGCTTTTTGCTCCGCCCGTTCCCTGGCAACGGACCACGTTTTCCCTGTCCGATCTTCTCCTGCTGGGACGCATAGTCGGTCCCGCCTTCGAGCCGGGCGCGCGCTACGCGTACAACAATACGGGTTACGTGATCCTCGGCGCAGTGGTAGAGCGCGTCGCCGGCATGACTCGAGAGCGCTTTGTGCGCGAACGCATCCTCGGCCCTCTCGGGATGACGCATACCTGGTTTGGCACGGGCGAGCGCTGGCCGCGTGAGCGGATGGCGCGAGGTTACATCTGGGAAAGAAAGTACGAGCGCGTGCAGGACACCAGCAATCCACCCGACTTGTCCTGGGCGGGCGCGGCCGGCGACATGGTCACGACGGCTGGCGATATGCTCACATGGCTGTCCGCGCTCCGCGAGCCGAACAATCCGCTCGGGCTGACGCTGGATGACTTCACCGCAGTCACCGTCGAGACGGGTGAGCGCAGCACCGATGTGCGTTATGGGTACGGCTTGTCCGGGCAGATGGCCGGAGGCCTGCTCGTGTGGGGGCACGGCGGCAGCATCCCGGGGTATCTCAGCGTCAGCAGCCTGCATCCCGCGACCGGCGTGGCGGTGTCGCTGTTGCTCAGCCTGGATGGTGCCCCCGACGCCAGTCTGTCGAAAACTGTGAGCGCGATGCTCGATGTGCTCACCACCGCGGTCACCCTGGGGGTTTCCCTGGATCGCCTGCAGTGAACGCGGGAGCCGGCTGATTCCATTGTCCTGCCGGTGGCGTTAGGCTTTCATCCATATGCAGCCCAGCGTCCACGTGGATGTTCATGAGCTCCCCAGCCTCGCTGGGACGGAGCCGGTCGCGTTGTTGCCCAGGCTCACGTCCCTCCTGCAGGACGGCGCAGCGGTTAAGGGCGACACGCTGTTTCCGCGCGGCCGGGGGCTGCGCAGTCGTTACGTCTGCCGGGGCGCGGAAGGGTTCCAGGATTGCATCCGCTTTCCCGACGACAGCTGGCTGATCATCTCCGATTTTCCGGTCGCCCGGACGGTCGGGCAGAGGTACTCGGGCGAGGACGTCGTCAAGTTCCACGTCAAACTGTCCGGCGTCACTCCGATCGGGTTGTCCACGCAGGAGCACATGGTTCTGGCTGGCCCGGCGGCGTTCATCATCAGTCAGCCGCTCGGCGTTGAGAAGTGGGAGTTCGTTCTCAAGGACAACCAGGAGAGCTCGGTCACCGTCATCTATCGGCGCTCGCATCTGCTCGCCTGGTTCGACGAGCAGTGCAGCCCGATGTCGCCGCGCTTGCGCAGTATCATCGGTCCGGAGAGCGCGAAGCAGGCTGCCTGCGCCCCCGTGCATCTGTCACCGATGATCGTCGCTGTTGCGCGCGATCTACTGCAGAGCCCCTATCAAGGTACGCTCAGAGTGATCCACGCGGAGGCCAAGGCGCGCGAGCTGAGCTGCATGATCCTGAATCAGCTCGCGCAGGGCGCGACGGACCAAGTTTGCGACGTGGTGCTCAGCCACCGCGACGTCGAGCGCCTGCACGAAGCGAAAGATATTCTGGCCCGCAATATCATCGACCCTCCCACCATAGACCTGCTGAGCCGCCGGGTGGCACTCAACCAGAAAAAACTGCGCGTCGGCTTCAAGGTGGTCTTCGGCGAGAGCACGTTCGACTACTGCCAGCGACTGCGAATGGAGCGCGCGCGCGAACTGCTCGACGCCGGTGAGACTTCTCTCGTGCGTATCTCGGAAGCAGTCGGCTACGCTTACCCGAGCAGCTTCTCGGTGGCGTTCAAGCGTTATTACGGGGTGCTGCCCAAGGATGTGCGGGGTCGCGGTCGGTCGCTTACTCCCCGACGCGCGCGCAGCGGCTAGGACGAACCGTGATCGCGGCCGTGATGACCTAAGAGGCGCGAACGCGTACGCTGCGGTCGTCGCAAATCGGGTTATGAGATTAAGGATGATTCGTATCGATCAGGATGATGTTTCCCGTCCGCAGGTTCTCGCGCCAAGCCCGTTGGTTATCGGCTGATAGTAAGTGGCAAACTGTCGGCAGTTGTGAATAACTGATTGCACTTTGCCACATGCCGATCTGTGCCAGTCAACAGGCGCTGCGGCTCGCCCGGCGGCGCCAGGGCGCAACCGCCCGCGATTTCGCGGCGGCGGGGATCCATCGGCAGGTGCTCACCCGGTTGGTTGCTGCCGGGCAGTTGGAGCGCGTTTCTCGAGGCGTCTATCGCCTACCCAACCAATCGATTACCGAGCACCACGCCTTGGCCGTCGTTGCCGCCGCCGTACCTCAAGGCACAATCACACTGTTGAGCGCGCTGCAGTTCCATCAGATCGGCACGCAGCTCTTGATGCTTGCTTGGACAGTCGGCTAAAGGATTATTACGATCTCTACTCGCTTTCGCAGGGATGCGAAGCGACGCCGGATGCGATTTCCAAGGCGATCAAAGCTACGTTTCTACTACGGAGCACGGTTGTGCCGGACACTTGGCCTATCGGTCTCACATCAGAATTCGCAGGTGATGTGGCGAAGCTGCGGCAATGGGATGCATTCCTGGACAAAAGTCGCGTGGCTGGTCCCACGCTCGCACAGGCGATCGACGCGATTCGGCGCATACTGTCCGAACCACTCGAATTCGCGCGGACTTTCTGAGGGCACGCACACCAAGCACTGTGTTCCACGGAAGCGTTATGGTCAGTTAGACGCTAGGTTTTGAAGTTGGTACGCGGGATTGTTGTGCCTCTGTACCAGTTGCATGCGATTAGACTTCCGGATTTCCAAGGGAAGTCGCTGGCGTAGATACTTCGCGATCGCTGAAAAGTCACGAGCTCGCTCCCTGAAGATTGATCGGATCGGGTACGCGCAGGCCGCAACGGGAGCTACATACGGAATGAAAGCAGCTTTATACTTTTTGGATCGGAAGCACGTGGTTGCTCGTTCGCGAGGCGGGCCCCGCCCAGGGAGTGCTACCAGGCCTCCTTGTCCGGCAAAATCGGGGCCCACACTTGTGCCGCCTGAGCGTGGAGCGTGTCTTTGGCATGGATCATGCCCCTTATCTTGAACGCTTTCGCATTGGCATTCGCGTCCCGCGGATGCCGGTATGCATCCTTGCGATGCTCAGCATTGCCTGTCTCATCGGAACCAGCGCGGCATTTGCGCAAGCGCACAATTCGGCGGCGGCGACAGAGGGCTTGCGCCAACTCGCCGGAACTCCGGTTGGGGAGGTGCTCGACAGCCTTCGTGCGCAAGGATTGACGTTCATTTACAACACGCAGCTGGTGCCGCCGCAGATGCGAGTGCTGTCCGAGCCCAGCGCCCGCGGTGGGGTTGCCATGGCGGAAGAAATCCTGGCGGCTCATGGCCTGGGCGTAAGGCGAGTGACTGCGGGTGTCTTTGCGGTCGTTCCGGGCGGACGAAAGATTGTCGCGCCCGCGCCCGCGCCCGCGGCGGCGCCACCGCGGATAGAAGAAATCGTAGTGCAAACCAGCCGCTACGCGCTGCGCTCGGAATTTTCCGCGGCAGAGACGTTGCTGACCTCCAATGACATCCAAAGCTTGCCCAGTCTGGGCGAAGAGCCGCTGCGAGCAGTACAGAGGCTGCCGGGCGTGGCTGGAAACGGGTTCTCCAGTCTGGGGGCGGTTCGCGGCGGTGAGCCCAATGAGACCGCGATCGTGCTCGATGGCTTGCGGCTGTACGAGCCGTTTCATCTGAAGAACTTCCTGAGCCCCGTCAGTCTGCTCGATTCCAGGGTCATCCGGAGCCTGCAGGTGTACTCGGGCGGATTTCCGGTGATTCACGGCGATCGTATGAGCGCCATCATCGACGCAGCGACGATCGGCCCGGAGCAGCCGACCTACTATGAGGCGGGATTGAGTCTATTCCACGCAAACCTGCTGGGCTCGGTGCAATTCGATGAGGGCCGAGGTCGCGGCCTCGCGTCGTTCCGGCGCAGCAACCTCGGCGAACTGGCGCAGTTCAGCGAACAGGATTTCGGCAAGCCGGAATATCTCGATGGGTTGGCCAGGTTGGACTACCGGCTCAACGATGCATCGCGATTTTCCGTCGAGTATCTGGCGTCGAACGATCGCATCGTTGCACTCAGGAACTCGGCTACCGAGCGTGCGGAAACCGAGTATCGCAACAATTATCTATGGGGCACTTTTCAGCATGACTGGAACGATGGCGCGCGCAGCCGGCTCATCGTTTCATACACCGACATCTCCAACGAGCGCGAAGGTCGCATCGATGAGCCCGGAAGACGCGGCGGCAGTGTGCACGACTTTCGCAATTTCCACGTGGTCGGCTTGCGAGTCGACAACGAGTTCCGGGCTTTGGGACTGGAGCATCGACTCGGTTTCGAAGTGCGGCGCCTGTGGGGACGTTACGACTATCGCAGCAATGTTCGTTTCGAAGCAGGCTTGCCATTTCCCAGCGAGCCCTCTCGAGAGCTGCGACGAGCGGCGGCGCCGAAACCCGACGGGTTCGAATCCGCTGCATGGTGGGATGGCCAGCTGACGCTTGACGATCGCTGGACGCTGCAGGCCGGTGTGCGCGTTGATGCGCAAACTTATGATGGATCGGGCGACCACGAACAGATCGCGCCACGGCTGAATGTGCTGTATGCGTGGAACGATGCGACCCGGATTCGTGCAACATGGGGACGGTTCCACCAGGCGCAAGCGATCAACGAGCTTCAGGTCGAAGACGGGGTCGATCGGTTCCAGAGAGCACAGCACGCGGACCAGGGAATCCTGGCCGTCGATCATACGTTCGCACACGGCCTGGACCTGCGGGTCGAAGCTTATCGCAAGGTGTACAAGCAGATCCGTCCTCGTTTCGAGAACCTCTTCAATCCGCTGGTGTTGTTGCCGGAGACCGAGTTTGACCGTGTGATGGTCGCACCGAGCAGTGCTCGCGCCGAGGGCGTTGAAGTGCTGCTTCGCTGGGACTCCGGCGGTCCGTGGCGCGCATGGATCGGCTATACCTGGTCGCAGGCCAGCGACACGATTGAAGATCGCCGCGTGCCACGCAGCTGGGATCAGAAACACGCGATCAATGCTGGCGTCGGCTGGGCGAGCGGGCCTTGGTCGGTCGCCATCACCGATACCTTTCACACCGGATGGCCAATCACGACGATGACGATCGTCGAGACGGCCGATGGCCATCAGCAGCCTTTCGTAGGTGAACGAAATGCTGCGCGGCTCGGCGACTACAACTCGCTCGATCTACGCGTCACCCGTACGTATGCGCTGCCGCGTGGCGCACTCGATGTGTTCTTCGAGGCAAGCAATCTGCTTTCTCGCCAGAATGAGTGTTGTGTCGAGTATACGATCTCGAGGGCGCCAGATGGGTCGCTGTCCCTGAGAGAGGAAGTGGATCATTGGCTGCCGCTGGTCCCCTCGATCGGCGTGCTCTGGCGCTATTGATTGGATGAGGCGCAGAAGTGGCGTGAACCTGTGATTCACGTCCACGGATAAACGACTATTAACTGATTGTCATCTGGCCGGCGACTGATTGCGCCTCCCGGGGGCGTCCTACAGTGCACTTCAAGCACTGAGGCCAGCTCGAATATGACCGGAGCAGGACTGGAACCCGGACCGGAGCCAGCGCCCGAGGATGGCGCGCGTGGTTGCCACTTCCAGCAGGTTTGCCTGTATCACGCAGACGATCCTCGACGCGAAGAGCTGGAACGGTTCATCTACGAGGCTTTCGCGTTGAATCACGGGGCACGCGTGTGCTCGTTCATGCCGACGCTGTTGGCCATGCGAAACGATGCCGGGCGCATTTGCAGTGCCGCCGGCTTCCGCTGTGCAGCCGAACAGCAGCTGTTCCTGGAACGCTATCTCGATGAACCCATCGAGCATGCCATTGCATCGTCCTTGGGGCAGCGGACAACTCGATCGCAGATCGTCGAAGTCGGCAATCTCGCCGGGCTCAACTGTCGCTCGGCCATGCGTCTGGTGATCGAGTTGCCACGCATATTGCTCGATCGCGATTACCGCTGGATCGTTTTCACCGCGACGGATACGGTAAGAGCGTTGCTTGCAACGTATAGCGCACGACTGCTCGATCTGGCTCCGGCTACAGCGGTGCGAGTCCAGGACAGCGCCGACGATTGGGGCCGCTACTACGAGTCGCACCCGCGCGTCATGGTCGGCCATCTCCCTAATGGCTTGGTCTTGCGCCATCGCCGCAGCAAGGAATGAGCATGTCCGCCACGGTGCTTGACTCGGTGTACGAGATCGAGGGGACGCTACCCGCGATCCACGATGGCTCGCTGCGTCTGAGCTACGCTGAAGTGCAGCGCTGTGTCGCATCGGAGCGACGCTGGTTGCAGTCCTTGGGTGTTCGCCGCTGTGCGTTGCTAGCTGACAATGGCGCGCGTTGGATCCTCAGTGACCTCGCTCTGCTGGCCTGCGAAGCTGTCAACGTTCCTCTTCCTCCTTCTTTCACAGCGGAACAGATCGAGCATGTGCTCGGCGACGCCGGTATCGAGTGGATACTGACGGACCGTCCCGAGCGCTTCGGCCGAGATCATCCGCAGTTCTTGTACGTGGCTCGGTCCCACCAAACCGGCTTGACGCTGCTGCTGCGAAATCGCAGGCCACGCAGTCCGGCGTTGCCGAACGATATTGCCAAGGTGACCTATACGTCCGGGAGCACGGGCGCTCCGAAAGGAGTGTGCCTGAGGTGGCGCGAGATCCAGGCTGTCACGGACTCGCTGGTCGAGGCGATTGCGGGGCTGGAGGTACGAACCCATCTCTGCATTCTGCCGCTTGCCACGCTGCTGGAGAACATCGCGGGCGTCTACGTCCCGCTGACTCTGGGAGCCAAGGTCATTGCGTTGCCTGCCGAAGCTACCGGCGTCGGCTATGACGGACTAAATCCGAAGCGGCTGTTCCAGGCGCTGGATGAAACGTTACCTGAAAGCATCATTGTCGTGCCCGAGCTGCTGCGTGCGCTGGTTCATGGGATTCGCAGTGGTTGGCGCGCGCCCGCGTCACTGAAATTCATCGCGGTCGGCGGCGGCGCCGTCTCGAGGCAGTTGATCGAGCATGCGCGTGCCGCTGGCTTGCCGGTGTTCCAAGGTTACGGGCTGAGCGAGTGCGCGTCCGTGGTGTGTCTCAACACTCCCGGATGTGACAAACCGGATAGTGTTGGACGGCCGCTGGCGCATGCACGGGTGCGTGTGGATGAGAACGGCGAGATCTGCGTCGCTGGCGCAGTCATGGCGGGTTACCTGGGTAGCCCTGAGCTGCGCGGTGAAGTGCGTACCGGGGATCTCGGTGAGATCGACTCCAACGGCTTTCTCCATGTGCGCGGCCGCTTGAAGAGCATGTTCATCACCAGCATGGGGCGCAATATCACGCCGGAGTGGGTGGAAAGCGAGCTGACATCGGAGCCCGAGATTGCACTCGCGATGGTGAGCGGTGAAGCGAGGCCCCATCCAGTGGCTCTCTTGGTCGCCAGCGCCGGCGCGGACGAGATCTCGATCGTCGCGGCCGTCGCCCGTGCGAATTCACGGTTGCCCGACTATGCCCGCGTACGCCGCTGGGTCTCATTTCCTGAAACACCGTCCCTGTCCAACGGTCTGCTGACCGCCAACGGCCGGCTGCGACGCGAGCAGATCGCGGCGAAGCATCACCAGCTCATCGATTCCCTATACGACCATGAAAACCTCCTCTATGTTTCATGAACGGCTGTCGTCTCTAACCGCGGCTGGCCGCGAGTACCTCGTCAGTGCTCCGATCATTCGCCGGGCGCTGGCCGGGCAGATCCAGCGCGATGAGTACATCGCGTTTCTAACCCAGGCATTCCATCACGTGCGTCATACCGTGCCGCTGATGATGGCCGTAGGCTCACGTTTGCCGCCCCGACTCAACTGGTTGCTGAAGGAGATCATTCACTATACGGAAGAGGAGGAGGGGCACGAGCAATGGATTCTCAATGACATCGAGGCGTGCGGCGGGGATGCGTCTGCCGCGGCCAGGAGCACGCCATCTTTTGCTACTGACGCAATGGTTGTCTATGCCTATGACACCGCCACGCGTCGCAATCCGGCCGGATTCTTCGGCATGGTGTTCGTGCTCGAAGGCGCTAGCGTGGCGCTCGCATCCGATGCGGCTGATCGGATACAGGCGTCGTTGCAGTTGCCGAACGGGGCGATGACGTATTTGCGCAGTCACGGTCAGTTGGATCGGCAGCACGTTCAAGATCTCTTCTCGATCCTGAATCGATTCGACGAGGAACAGGATCGAGACGCCGTAGAGCAGTGCGCGCAGGTGATGTTCCGGCTGTATGCAACCATGTTCCGCGAGTTGGAGCATCAGCCAGCGGCTTCCCTCGAGCGGAGATCGGCATGAACCTGCACGGCAAGCGCGTACTGGTGACGGGGGCGAGCGGCGGCATCGGCCGAGCATTGGTCGCCAGGCTATTGGACGAGGGCGCGCAGGTACTGCTGAGCGGTCGCGATCGCGCCACGTTGTTGCAGGTCGTCGAGCACCATGCCGAACGCCGGCGAGCAGCTGTTTTCGCCGCGAATATTGCGAGCGCGTCGGATCGGGCCAGGCTTGTCGAGTTTGCTTCACGCTGGCTGGGTGGTATCGAGATTCTCATCAATAACGCGGCGGTGAACGACTTCATCCTGTTGACGGCCCAATCCGCCGAGTCGCTGGATGCCACCGTCGCGACCAATCTCATTGCGCCTGTCGACCTGTGCCGTCGCTTGATTCCGTGCCTGGCGCGCAGTGAAGACGCGCATATCGTCAATATCGGCTCGGTGTTCGGCAGCCTTGGTTTCGCGGGGAACAGCGTCTACTGCGCCACGAAGTTCGGCCTCCGCGGCTTCTCAGAGGCGCTCCGGCGGGAACTGGCGGACAGCACCATTCGTGTTCACTATTTCGCTCCGCGTGTCACGCAGACCGCGTTCAACTGCGACGCCGTTAACGACCTGAACAAAGTGCTTGGCAACGTGGCCGATGAGCCCGCGGATGTGGCACGCCAGATCGTCCAGCGGCTACAGGCGGGACAACTCGAATGTGTCCTCGGCTGGCCGGAGAAGTTCTTTGCTCGTCTGAATGCATTGCTACCGCGTGTGGTGGACAGGGCACTGCTGCCGAAGCTGACCACCATCCGCGAGTTTGCCAGCCAGCCGGGATCAGCGTCGGCGGCGGAGCCGGCGCACGCATTCGTTACAGCCAAAGCGAGGGAAATCCGATGAGTATCCAGAGACTTTGCGGCCTGGTGCTGCTCTTGATTGGCAGTGTGATGGTGGCCCGCGCCCAATCCCCGTTCGACACCGAGCTTGAACACATCCAGCAGCAGTGGGCGATCGCCAACTATCAAATCACAACCAAGAAGGAGAAGCTCCAGGCATTCGAGGCGCTCGCCGCCGAGGCGCATCGGTTCTCCACGGAGAACCCGCAACGGGCGGAGCCGCTGATTTGGGAAGGCATCGTGCTGAGCACCTATGCCGGAGCGAAGGGCGGCGTTGGCGCGTTGGGTCTGGCCAAGAAGTCCCGTGCCGTGCTCGAGGCCGCGCTCGAGATCGATGACAAGGCCCTGGGCGGTTCGGCCTATACCAGTCTGGGTGCTCTGTACTCGAAGGTGCCCGGATTTCCGCTCGGCTTCGGTGACGATAACAAGGCGCAGGAGTTACTGGCCAAAGCGCTGGCGCTGAATCCGGACGGCATCGATCCCAACTACTTCTACGCGCAGTATCTATGTGATCGCAACGAGTGTCGCGACGCCTTGCGCTACCTGCAGCGCGCGGCTGACGCGCCGCCGCGCCCGGGTCGTGAACTGGCAGACGAGGGACGGCGTCGTGAGGTCATGGAACTGATGGCCAAGGCGCGCTGAGGGGGTGCACCGGGCGCGATTGCTTCTCCACGTGGGCGGGTTATCAGTTAGCGATCTCCTGATCGCTCAGGCCGCAGCTGCATTTCGGCGTCGTAGTCTCGCTGTGAGCCAATGCTTCGCCGCGCCGATCACATGCAGCACGGCGAGCGCCACGAGAATGTTGAACAGCGTTTCGTGGACTTCCTCCAAGGTGTCTTCTCCCGCCAGCACGAATCTCGGCACCTCGAACCAGTTGAAGAACCGCAGCGGCTCATCCTCGACGGAGGACAGCGCCCAGCCGGTGATGGGAATTGCAAAGAGCAGCACGTAGAAGCTGAAGTGCACTGCGCGCGCCAGCGCGATCTCGTACGTTCCCATATCGTCAGGCCAGGCAGGTGTGGCATTGACGAATCTCCACAGCAGGCGCATGACCGCAAGCAGCAGGACAGTCAATCCGATGGATTGATGCAACGTAAGAGCGTCCAAACTCGATCCAGGAAGCGGGCTGGAGTCCTCGTTCGCTTCCGCGAGCAACCATTGAGCCAGAATGGCCAGCACGATAACCCAGTGGAATGTCCGACTGACGACACCGTACGCGGACCGTGTGTTGAGCAGGTTCATACGATTTGCCTCTGAGGCGCAGCAGGAAGTTCATGGCCTCCTACGCTCTCGATCCCGCAAGCGTGCCCGTTCGAAGCGCCATGCGTGCGTTGCTCGACGGCCTTGCTCGGTCTGTGAACGTCCAGCCGATGACCCGAACGTACGCTTCGTGGTGATTGCAGCACATCCGAGAAACAGGAACCCGGTTGCGTACTGCCCCGGAGGCCATGCGTTCTCGGTGGGATTGCCCACAGCCGCTGCTTGAATCCGAACGTGTACAGCGAGAGCGAGACCATCCAGACGAGCATCGCGCTCCATATGTCGTGGGAGACGAAGTGTGCGCCGCGAGCTTGCTGTGCGAAACCAAACACCAGACCCATTCCAAGCCCGATGGCCAGGCCCATCCGCGCGGCGCGGCGGCTGCGCTCGCGTAATAGAAAGTACAAGGCCAGCGATGCGTAACCGGAGCTGGCGTGTGCGGCAGGGAAGCAGTGCGCCTGTCGAAGGAAGGCTGGGCGATGCTCGAAGAGGTGGATAAACGGAAATGCACCACCAAACTCCGTGAGGTCGCGCGGACAGTCCACGTTGGTCACGGCCTTCAGAAACGCGACCAAGCCGATCGATAGTGTCAAAGACATGATGAAGAACAGTGCAGGACGACGCAGCCGCTGCAACGGCGGTCGCAGCCAGCTGGCGACCCAGATCAGGATGGCGAACGCACCGATCGCACGTATGAGCCAACTGCCGCCTCGGTGCACGAGCTCATTCGTCCACCAACTGCCGGTGCCTATCCACTGCAGGCTACCTTCGTCGTAGAACAATGCGTGTGCGATAGAGAGATCCAGCGAACTGGCGGCGAGCAGCGGGGCAATTGACGCAAAGAGCAACAATGGCGCGCGGAGCTGACGCCAGAAAAAGATACGAGCGGGCATGCGTCAGAATGATTTCCGGGTTTCAATCAAGAATTGGAGTGAATCGATGTCGCTGGTGCGGTTCAAGGGCATCGCCAGATCGATGTGCAGTACATTACCAAGCCCCGAACGTGCGCTGCCCAGGCGAAGCCCGACGCCCACGTCCTCGAGCCAACCGGCTGGGGCGGTGGCATGCTCGTCCTGTCCCCAGGAACGGCCCGCGTCGACGAACAGGGCGGCGCCCACATTGAAAAGCTTGAGGGGTTGCCACGAGCTGTAGAAGCGCTCTTCCAGCGTCAGCAGCGCGTTCGCCTTTCCCGCCTGATAGCGCAGTGGATAGCCGCGCAATCCCGTATCTCCGCCCAGCGTCAGTTGTCGTTCGGGATCCAGATTCGATGTGAGGGAAGCGGTGAGCGAGGCAAAGAATACTCTGCGCTCGGACTGCCGCAGGTAAAAGCGACTGTTCACATCGAGAACGCCGTCGTTCAGCTCACTGCCTTCTATACGGCCCCGCCACCCCAGCGAGTTGATCAAGTAGCGCTCATGGCCAAGCTCCAGACCATCCTGTAGCGCCCCCTCGATGACCAGCGCGTCACGCGTGGAGCCGAAGGCCGTGCTCGCGAATCCAACCTGCATCCGAGCGCTGCGCCCCAGATAAACATCTTCTGTCCGGCCGATCTGATCGAGATTGCGCGTGCTCAGGTAGTTGTCCTCCAGAATCTCGATGCCGACCCAGGGGTAGGAGAGCGTGCGCGCTTCGGGAATGTCGACCTCAGGCTCATTCTCGTGCCTGGTGAACGTGCGCGCGTCGTAGCGGAAGCCACCCAGGTAGCGAATGGTCCAGCCGTCACGAAGTCCCGGGGAGATGCCGCCGCCCACACTGACCTGCTTCTCATGCATGTCGAAGCGTTCGATGCGCTTGCCTAGCGAGTAGCGCGACACGGCGCTGTCTTCATCCGACAGGCCAAGATTGGCGCTCCATCGGGCATCGAGTGCATAGAACGGCCGCGTCAGCTCAAGGGCCTGCTCGGAGCCATCGCTCATCGAGGAGTATGCCGTCGTGAGGTTCCACCAACTGCCGAGCAGGTGCGGGTCTGTGTAGGCGAGGCGCCATGCCGTGCGATCCACGTCGTTCGAGCGGGCCAGCGAAATCTGCTTGCCCAACCCAAGAAAGTTCGTGTCCTCGAATTTCACTCTGGAGCTGTTCTCGCCGCCTTTGCGGCCAAACGAGATGCCGGGACTGAGTGTCCACACATCGTGGACTCGGACGTGAACGTCGACGGTGTTGTCCTCGTTGTATCGCACCACCGTCACGGTGGCGTCGTTGAAGTATCGCTGCCCCCGCAACAAGCGCTCGGTTTCCTCGAGGACGCGTCGGTGAAACGGCTCACCAGTACGAAACAGCAGTTGCTGCCGAACCGTGGCGTCATGTGTAGAGATGTGCAGCCCATTGACGACCCGATAAGGGGTCGACAGCGACAGCGTGCTCTCGAATACATCATCGACCTGAATGTCTATACGACCGATGCGTGCGCCACGTTTCTCGAGTTCCACATCGGTCGGCAGGGAGGCGGGGGCGACCGGCTTTGCGATCAAAAATGCGAGCTTCGTGTCTTCGCTTCGCGCCAGGGGCGCGCCGATCAGCGTCGCCGCCGTGGCAGCGGCGAGAGCAATCCGGGCGAAACAGTTCATCGATCCCCCAACGCGTCGCATCAAAGCTGCGAGTGCTCGCGGCTTCAGCGCTGCTCAGGATGTTTGACGCGACACAGTGGCCAAATCAATCGCATGACCGCCAGTCACTCGCTGCCACTGCCTTGGCGGCAGCCGGTAATCAGGTCCAGCTTGGGGTCGTAGACCTGGTTGAGTATCTCGGCAGCGCCGAGCACGGTGTGATAGAAGAAGTCGTGGCTCACCGGTTGGCGAGCGGCATCCCGCAGGCACTCTGGCCGTAGCCGAGTGCGGTTCAAATAGCCATCGGAAGCCCATAGCAGCATGGGGACTTGCTTTTGCACTGCCGGCGCGAACGGGTACGGCATACCGTGCAGGTAAAGCCCGTTCTCGCCTAGGGATTCGCCGTGGTCCGAGACATACAGTAGTAGACTGTCGATGTGCGCATCGGCCGCCTGCAACAGACTGATCTGCCGTGCCAGCACGTGATCCGTATACGCTATCGAGTTGTCGTAGGCGTTCGCGATCTCTTGCTGGCTGCAATGCTGTAACTGGTTGGATCGGCACGCGGGCAGGAACCGTTCCTGCGATGGGGGATAGCGCTCGAAATACGATGGGCCGTGGCTACCCTTCTGGTGAAATACAATCGCGGTGTCATGACGGATCTTGCGCAACGTATCGGGTAGGTCTGTCAGCAGGATTTCGTCGTAACAGTTGGAGGCGGAACACAGAGATGAGGCTTGGGTATGGGTGTAGTCGATAGTCGCCACGCGGGCGCAGACTCCTTTGCATCCGGAGTTGTTGTCGCGCCATTGCACCTCGAAGCCGGCTTTTACCAGCGAGTCGAGCAGATTGGCGTAGCGTTTCGCTTCGGATACTTTGAAATCAGATCGGCCGAAGTGCGAGAACAAGCACGGTACGGATAGGGCAGTGGACGTGGCGCAAGCTGACACGTTCGAGAAATAGACGAGACTCGGTATCTGCGCCAGCTCGGGGTTGGTGGAACGCTGGTAACCCCCGAGTTGGAAGTTCGCCGCGCGGGCTGTCTCACCGATAACCAGAAACAAGACGAGCGGCTTTGAGGCAACGGCAGAAGTGTGTTCTATGGCTCCCGCGGCGTCGATCAATGGCTGATTCGGGGCTGCGTCACTTGCAGCTAGCAGCGCCGCCATGCTGACGATCTGTGCCGCCGGATTGAGGGTGTAGCGAACCGGCTTGTGTTCGCGGAGGAACGTGGCGTACTGGGCCGAGTTGGCAATCATGCCGATCACGGCCATTGTCACGCAGGCGATGATGGCGATCCCGCGTTGCGCGAGCTGCTTGCGCCAATGAATGCGCGGCAGCCGAATTCTCCATACCAATGCTGCGGGCAAAATTCCCAGCAGGATGACATGGATCGCTACATCCGCGTTCAGCAGCGAGAGCGCCTCAGTCGCGTCTGTCTGCAACACGTTCCGCATCATGTCCTGGTTCATGATGGCGCCGTAGACCTCGCCAAAGTATCCACCGAGCGCGGCGACAACGAACATCACGCTCGCGAGGAAGCGCATCAGGCGGCGCGTTGGACAGACCAGCAACGGCAGTGCCTGCAAGGACAACCCGAGCACGAACAGTGACACAGTGAACAAAAGAGTGCGAGGATTCAATTGCCACATGGCGTCGAACGTCAAACGCCAGAAGTGCGCGTTGTAGAGCAGCAACCAGAGGAATGAAACGCCGAACGCGAAGGCCACGTCGGAAGAACACGAAAGCCCAGTAGCCCATGCCTCGCGCAAACGCGCGTATAGGGAAAGCGAAGTGGACGGGAGCTGCTGCGAAAACATCGTCCGTTGGACGACGAATACGGCGCGCATCAATCGGAAAATATTTCAGAATGAGCGCGGTTGATTTTCCTGAGTGGTTGCGTCTAACGGCGGATCGGGCCAGTAGCTAGTTCGCGGCTCAGATCTGTCGACTTGAGCACGGGGTCGCAATCAAGTTGCTCTGGCTTCCCCTTCGCAGAATCAACCTCGCGGTTGCCTTGCCTAGCGCTGGCTTGCGGCGACGAGCTTCTCGACAGCTGCTGGCGGCAGGTTCCAGCGTCCGGCCAAGGCGATCACGGCTTGTGATCCCTGCTCGGCAGGCCGTGGATGTGATGCGGGTGTGCCGCTGAAACGCGGTGCAGGCGCATTCTGCATTTGACCGCAGACGTCGACGAATGCGTGACGGGCTTGGTTGTGAGGATGAAATGGCGCTTCAGTCAACGACAGCACGGGCGCGAAGCAAACATCCGTGCCCTCCAGCAAAGCACACCATTCGTCGCGGGTACGTTTGCGGAAGATCTCCGCCAGCCGCGGCTTCATCGTTCTCCAGACATTTTCATCCAAGCCTCGAGCGCTGGTCATGCCAGTGTGCGCGATGTCGCTCTCCGCCAGTTCCAGCTTCTCCATGAGCAAAGCAAAGAACTGCGGTTCGAGCGAGCCGATGCTGATGTACTTTCCGTCGCTGGTTACGTAGGTATCGTAGTAGTGGGCGGCGCCGGAGAGCAGGCTGGCGCCTACGCCGTCTGGATGCATGCCGCCCGCTTTGAAGCCGATGCTCATGGCCATGAGCGCGATGGCGCCGTCGACCATCGCGGCATCGACAACCTGCCCCTGTCCGGAACGGCGTGCTTCCAGCAGCGCGCAGACGATGCCGAATGCCAACATCATGCCGCCACCACCAAAGTCGCCGACCAGGTTCAATGGAGGAACCGGCTTCTCCCCGGCGCGTCCGATGCCATGCAGGGCGCCGGTGAGAGCGATGTAATTGATGTCATGGCCGGCGGCGTTCGCCAGCGGCCCGGTTTGTCCCCAACCGGTCATGCGGCCGTAGACGAGTTGCGGATTGCGCTGCAAACAAACATCGGGTCCGAAGCCCAATCGTTCCGCGACGCCAGGACGATAGCCTTCGAACAAGACCTCGGCGCGTTCCACCAATTGCAGCAGCGTCTCGCGGCCGAAATCGCTTTTTAGATCGAGCGCCAGTCGCGTGCGATTGCGGGTCAGTGGCTCATGGCGTGTATCGTTGGCGGTGCTGCGTTCGATTGTCAGCACGTCGGCACCCATGTCCGCAAGCATCATGCCGCAAAAGGGACCGGGACCCAGCCCGGCGACTTCTATGATACGGACGCCGCTCAACGGACCGCCGCGGTTTGTTGGATGGTTCATAGGGTCAGAGGGGAGGTAGCCCGGATGTGTCGTGCATACTCATGCAGCGCGCCCTTGACCATCCGATCTTCTCAGCGACAGCCGCTCATGCCGCCGTCGACGAACAGCTCCGCGCCTGTGATGTATCGGCCGGCGCGCGAGCATAGGAAAATACACAGGCCTGCGATGTCGTCGGCGTGGCCGAGGCGGGCGAGGGGAATGCGTCCAAGTAGTTCTTGCGTCTGGTCTGCGTCGCTGCGAATGTGCGCCGTCATCTGTGTCGGGAAATATCCCGGTACCACGACATTCACGGTGATGTGACGTTCTGCCAGCTCAGCTGCCAGCACACGGGAAAGATGGTGAATCGCTGCCTTGCTCGCCGAGTAGGAAAATGCATCGATGCGCTCGACCACGCTACCGGCGAGCGATCCGATGTTGATGACGCGAGACGGATCTTCCTCGGAACCCGCGGCTTGGAGCAGCGGCAGTAGCTCACGCACCAGCGTGAACGGGCCTTGCACGTTCACCGCGAAGACCGGAGTCCACGCCTTGTCGGGAAAGCGCTCGAGCGGGGCGCCCCACGTCTTGCCGGCGTTGTTGATGACAGCGTGCAAGCGCGGTTCACGCGATTTGATCTCCTCCGCGAGCGCGACCGTCGCTTCCGGGCTGACCAGATCGGCGGCAATGGCGCGACAATCGCCAAGTTGCCGCAACTCGGCTTCGGCCGTCGCCGCTGCGTCGGCTTTACGCGATGTGACATAGACTCTCGCGCCGGCTCGTAACATGCCCTCGGCGATCATGCGACCGAGGCCATGCACGCCCCCGGTGATGAGCACGGTCTTTGCGCTGATGTCGAATAGATGACTCATGACATGCTGACGACAATCTTCCCCATATCATGAGAATTTTCGAGCGCCAGCAGAGCGTCTCGTGCACGCTCGAGTGTGAAGCGCTGATCGATGACGGGCTGCAATCGATGCTGCGCAACGAAGGCGAGCATCTCCTGGAAATCCGCCAGCGTGCCCATGGCCGTACCCAGCAGGCTGGCGTGTCGCAGGAACAGATCGGGGGCTGAGAACTGAGTATCGACGCCGCCGGTGGATCCATAAATCACGACCCGAGCGCCCATGTTCAAACAGCGGATGTATTGCGACAGCGAGCTGGCCGGGGCACCGTCGATGACGACATCGATACCGCCCGCGAGTTTCCCGAGCTCCTTGCCCCACTTGTCTTGTTTGTAAACAACGCCGCCGGCCGCACCCAGCTGTTCGGCTCTACGAATCTTCTGCTCGGCGCCGCTCGTTACGAACACCTTACCGTCCATGGCGATCGCGAATACGCACGCTGCAACGGCTACACCACCGCCAATGCCGGTGATGAGAACAGTCTCGCCCGCAGCCAGATTGGCCTTTACGCGCAATGCGCGCCAGGCGGTGAGCCCCGCTGTCGGCAGGCATGCTGCCTCTTCGAAGCTCAACGACGCGGGCTTATCGAAGGCGTTCTCGACCGGCACACATATATATTGTGCGAGCGTCCCGGGTAGGGGCATGCCGTAGAGCGCGAAGTTCCTGCTGGGATACTTGGGATTGTCGCCCCAGCCGCGGCCAGGGTAGAGCACGACTTCGCGGCCGATGTGCGTCCGGTCCACGCCGGCGCCGACAGCTTCGACGATGCCAGCGCCGTCAGCGCCGAGCCCCGAAGGCAACTTCATGCCGGGATACTGGCCGCGACTGATCCATAGCTCGCGATAGTTCAAGGATGCCGCGCGCAGAGCGACGCGAACTTCACCGGGACCAGGCGCGGGCTGATCGATGTCTTGTAGCTCGACCGAGCCGGGCCCATCCGTCTTTGTGAGCATCAATGCTTTCATGCGCGCGCTCCCATGAGCAACTGTGCCTGAGCGCTGACCGCGGGGCCGCGGCCGTCGACGTTCAGCCACGTGTCGCAGGTAATTCGTTTGCCACCGTCAGCAATCGCGGTAATGCGTCCGCTGGCTTCTACAGAGTCCCCACCGAAAACATTTGCCAGGAAGCGCGCATCCAACTGCAGCAGCTGTGCACCTGGAAACGCCGCATGGAGCATGTTGATGATGTACGCGAGGTTGGCGGGGCCTTGGTTGATCACGCGATCGCCCAGACCGAGCTTTGCCACCGCGGATGGATCGAGATGAATCGGATTGGGATCGCGCAGTGTTTCGGCCAGCCGCCGCATGTTCTGCGGGTTGACTGACTCGATGCGCCAGACAGGCAAGGTGTCGCCCACTGTCATCATGAGAGGGTCCGCCGTGGCAAGATCCAGGTATTGGTGACTTCCAGCACGGGTTCTCCAGAGGCGCGGCTCAAGGTGAGTCGATATTCGAGCACGTCCATCGTGCCGAGCTTCTTGCTTTGCTTGCGAGTCAGGCCGAGGATCTCGCCGCTGACCCGATAAGTCTCGTCGGTACGCAGGGCCGAAAGATAGCGAGCGTTGCTGCTGCCGAGCATCGGGCCGTCCGCCGCGTCGAATTCACAGAGAGCCAGCAACCCGTCGACGCTCAGGCCCATGCCGGACTGAGTGGCGATGTATGAATAGATCTCGTGGGCGCGTCCGTCGCCATGCGGGTTCGTATGCAACGCCTCGCAGAGGGCGCGATTCTCTTCGGCCGTGATTCGATATTCGCCACCGGGCAGGCGCGTGCCCGCCACTGCAGGCGGTAGGTCGTTACTCATATCAGAACGAACGTGGCAGGCCGAGGCTTTCGGCGATCACATTCCGCGCCATCTCGTTGGTGATGGGACCGATGCGCCAGAGCCGCGAGTCGCGCCAGTAACGCTGCATGTCGGTCTCGGCCGAATAGCCCATGCCGCCGAGAATCTGAATGCCGAGATCCGCGGCGCGGTTGGCATACTCTGATGCAGTGACCTTGAGCATGCTCGACTCCATGTGAGCGTTGCGGCCGTTACTTTGCAGCCAGGCGCAATGAAGCAGCATCAATTCGACCTGCTGCCGCCAGGTGGCAATGTCGGCGATGTAGTGTTGCAGGGCCTGGAATTCGCCAATGAACTTGCCGAACGCCTTACGCTGCTTGACGTAGTCGAGCGCGTCCTCGAGCACACCGTCGATCACGCCGAGACAGAACGCGGCGACCATGATGCGCTCGTTGTTGAGCGTCGGCAGAAGCATGTACCAGGCGTTGCCGGGCTCGCCCAGCACGAGATCGTCCGGTACGAACACATTCTCCAGGTGCACCGTGCACGATCCCATCGAGCGCATGCCGAGCTTCGGCAGCGCAGTGATCTTCACGCCGGGCGACTTGGCCGGCACCCAGAACAAGCTCACTCCGTGATGACGTTTGCTCACATTTCGGTCGGTGCGCGCGAGCAGCAGCAGATAGTCTGCAACATGCGCCGATGAGCTCCAGATCTTTTCGCCGTTCAGAATCCAGCCGCCGTCGCCACGCACACCTTCGGTGCGCAGAGCGCCGAGCACGTCGGTTCCCCCGCCGGGCTCGGTGAAGGCGATGGCCGCTCGTAATTTTCCTGCGGTGATTTGCGGCAGGAATTTTTCCTTCTGCGCCGGCGTGCCGTATACGCCGATGGATTTGCCGCCGGCGAAAGAAGTGATGCCCCAGATCCAGGCCAATCCGCCCAGCGAGCGAGCCAGCTCGCGAGCCAGGATCATTTGCATGTAGAGGTCGCCGCCCTGGCCGCCGTAGCGCTCGTCGATGCCGACGCCGTGAAAGCCGGCCTCGGTGAATTTGTCCCACAGCTCGAACGGATAGTTGTGCTCGTCCTGTTCGAGCTTGCGTGCCCAGCTCTTGGGTACTTCCCGGTCCACCCATTTGCGGATCATGTCGCGAAAGCTCGAATGTTCTTCCGATAGTTCGAAGTTCAACACGCTGGTTCCCGACTGGGTTGTTGCGATGGCGGCAGTGTCGAGCGGCGGGGCATGGCCATCACCTATCGAAAGATAGCGCTACAGCGATGGATTGCCGTTCAGTGTCCGGCCATGAGCGAACCGATCATGAGTCTGGAAGCCATCAACGAGCGTGGGCGGGATCGAGGATTGCGGCCGTGGATGTTCGCGTCCACAGCGCGGCAGGCAAATTGCTGGCGAGCGGGCGCTGCGTCTACGCGGTCGCCCGGTGAGCGCCTAGGACGCGATCAAGCCGAATTGGCGCGCCCGCTCCACGGCGCGTTGCCGGCGCCGTGTGCCGATCTTGTCGTAGACCTGCTGTAGATACCACTTGATGGTGCCTTCGGTCATGCCGAGACGTTCCGCCACTTCCTTGTTACGCAGACCCGAGGCAACGAGGCTCAGAATCTCTCGCTCGCGTTGACTGAATCGACCGTACAGGCCTTCGTCGGTCGTGGCGTCATCCGCTGTTGCGCGTGGGGTGCGATGATCGCCGCCATCGAAAGCGGTCAGCAGCTCATCGGCAAACGCATCGGTTGGATGTGTGGACTGTGAAGGCTCGACGCTCTCCAGCAGGGTGCGCATGATCGCGCCTTCATCGATGAAACTGCGCAGGCATCTTACAGTAGCGCCGTGGGTAAGGGCTTCGCGCAGAGAACGTTGTGCCGCAAGCTTGTTGCCACTGATGTAGTGGATGCAAGCGAGGAGAATGTCCCAACGAACCAACGATAGCGTCGCGCCACGAGCAGCGCAGAAGCTGCGCCACTGGCGTGCAACGGTCGCTGCTTCGAACAGATGATCCGTGGCGCATGCCAGGCGAACCCAGATGCGCGCTCGATATTCGTCGCGGGTGGTAAAGGCATCGCCCGGTGCCGGCGCACGGTCGGTGATCGAGATGCCATGCAGGGCCGCGTGACGCGTGGCTTCGTCGGGCTGACCCGCTTCGATCAGCAAACGCACGCGCTCGGCCAGCAGCGCAAGCTTCAATCGTTCCAGATCGCGCTCGACCGCGATGCTCATGCCCTCGTCGAGGTTCTGAAGCGCGGCCGGGATGTCACGCCGTGCGTGGAGGATTCGAGTGCGCGTGACGAATGCAGAAACGAGTTGATCGACGAAGCCGTAGTCAACCGCTGACGGCATGGCCTCGTCGATGAGCTCGGCGGCCAGGTCGACCTCGTTGTTCTCGAAAACGAGATGGGCCAGCGGCAATGAGCACACTGCGGTCGCGGAAGAATGACGGCCACTATAGCGAACGCCTTCCTCCCGGCCCTGTTCCAGCAGCGCCCTCGCCGCGGCGGTCTTGCCGGCCAGAAGCAGAAACGGTCCCATGCCTGCCTGCAAACCGACGGCGGCGGAGCTATAGACCGAACGTTTCAAGATGCCTTGGGCAGTCGCGAACAGCTTCTCGTAGTCCGAGAGCTTGTACTGATCGCGCCGGGCGGCGAGCAGGTGACCGTAGATCGTTCCCTTCAGATAGGGATGCTGTTCTTCCGGATACTCCTCGAGCAGGTGCTGGCAACGACGCTCCACTTCGGCCATTCGATCGCGCGCCGCGGTCAGCACCATTTCACGATGCAAATGCAGATATCGCAGGCGCCGCAGCTCCGTCGGCGGCAGTTCGTTGGCGCCGGTCATCTCATCCAGGCGCCTTCCGGCGATACCGATCAAGTTGTCGGCTTCTTCGAAGTGCAGGGCGCGGGTTTGTCGCCAGGCAAGTGTGAGAAGCACGCCGGGATAGCGATGCAGGATGTCCCGTGGAATCTGCTCCGCGAACTTTGCGACCAGGCGAACTTTGCCGACGTAGGTGAGCTCCTGGCAGCGTCGCTCCAGAAGCTCGGCGGCGCGCGCAGGCGCTTCGGCTTTGAGCGCATGTTCGATGGCGTCGACCGGTGAGCCCGTCTCCCAGAACCAGTCGCTCGCGCGCAGGTGCAGCTCGCGGTGGGCAAGCGCGTCGTATTCATGCAGACGCCGCTGCAGGAACGTCGCGAACAGATGATGATATCGATGCCAATGCCGTTCCTGGTCCAGTTGCAAGAGGAACAAACCGCGTTCCTCGATTTCGTATAACTGACGCCGAGCGTCGGACTGGCCGGTTACGGCCTCGCACAGCGCCGGGCAGAAACGATCGAGAATGGACGTCTTGAGCAGGAATTCGCGCACTTGCTGAGGTTGCGAGGAGAATACTTCCTCGGCGAAGAAATCCGACACGGAGCGATTGCTGCCGCCGAAGGTCGCGAGCATTTCCTTCGGCGCAGTGCCGCGTCGTAACGCGAGCGTCGCAAGCTTCAGGCCGGCAATCCAGCCCTCGGTGCGCTGTTGCAGCGTCGAGAGATCTTGCTCGTCGAGCGCCGGGTGCTCGGCTCGTTCGATGAAGTGGCGGGTTTCATCGAAAGTGAATTTCAGATCTTCCGCCTGGACTTCGTGCAGGTGACCTCGTGCCCGTGCGCGCGCCAGGTGCAGATCGGGCAGTGAGCGCGAAGCGGTGATGAAACATGTCGTGGGCGGCGCTTGTTCGATCAATCGACCCAGCGCGTGGATGGGCTCGGACGCCAGCACGTGAGCGTCATCGATGAATAGATAGACGGTGCCGCCGTTACGTTCCAGCGCTTGGATGATCACGCGCGTCAGGAATTCGCTGGAGGGGAAGACGTCGGTGCGCAGGATGCGCTCCAGACGCGGCTCGAGCGACACGCCCGCATCGGACAAGGCGGCCGCAATGTAGGTAAGCATGCCGACCGTGTCGCCGTCGGATGGATCGGCGGTGAACCAGCCGCACGCACGGCCCGACGAAGTCAGCGTGCGATACCACTGTGACAACAGGGTGGTCTTGCCGTAACCCGCGGGCGCGAGCACGACGGTGAGGCCTGCGTGTTCGGCTTCATCGAGCCGTTTCAACAGGCGCGGCCGCTCGATCAGAGTAGCGGGCTCGGTCGGCGGCGTCAGCCGCGTTCGAATAATTCCCACAGCGGCTCCCCCCGGATACCGTTGTCGATCATCGTCTCTGCAGCATCATACCTCACAGCGAGTTGGCTTGAAGCCTGCGATACAAGCCGAGACGATCTCGAATCACTCGACCGCCCACGATGCGTCCGTCGCGCACCGTGACGATGCCGGTCATATGCAAGAACGCGGCTCGGCCAACGTTCGCGCCTTGGGCGAAATCCGCCAGCAGCCGGCCGGATTGAGTGATTCGAAACGCAACCTGTTCGCCGGCGGAGAAAAAATCGTCGATGACAGCGCCGTCAGGTTGCAGAATCTTCTGCAGCGGCGCGCCGGTCCACGCGTCGTCGAACACGATACCCGACACTGCCGTGAGATCGCCACGCGTCAGCACCTCGCGAACGATGTGTTCCGCAGCGCGGTTCTCCGGTTGCGGTGAAGTGTCCCAGGGCGCCAGCGCAGGCGCCTCGATGGGTTTCGGGTGACCGCTCGCAAGCTGTTCGCGCCGCGAGTAGTAGTCCTGTTCGACGTAGTTTTCGGTCAGTCGTTCGCCGTCCCACTTGTACAGCCCGATGCCGCCCCATGCCGCCAATGCACCGTTGTGACGTCGCGAGGCGCCGTGCTCGGAGAAACGCAGGCTCAGGCGCGTACCGTTGGTCACGATCTCGTTGACGGTCAGGCTCAGACCCGGGAACTGTTCGAATTGTTTGCGGGTGGCCGGCTTGTAATGACTGTCGCGTCCGGTCAGATCGTAGGTGCCCATGTGCAGCGTGTAGCCGGGGACCATGATCTCGTCGCAAACGGTGAAGTCGTGACGATTGGTGTAGTCGTAGACATAGCGGCGCATCAGCGCCACGAACTTGTTCATGAAGAATCTCAGCTGTCGAAGCGCACGTGCAAAGGTCGGAACGAGCGCATGAATAAATTCGCGAAGCGTGGCGGCTCGGCGTCCGGAGCGATCGCATTGTGATCGGGCAACTCATCGACATCCCCGTCGGCGCCGGCGGAGCAGGGCCCGCCAGGCTGAGGCGCAGCCTGCGATTGCGCCTCGGCAGGGACACCTATCGAACGATAGGCCCTCCTGTTGCGGGCCTGCGGTTAGCGTCCGTCTCCATGAACAGGCCAGATATCAGCGGAAATCGCCCGGATTCGGGCGGCATGGCAGCGAAAATCGCCGACTTGCGCGCCCGGCAGCGGCGCGCGCGCGAGATGGGGGGCGAAGAGGGACTGCGCCGACATCGGGCGTCGGGTCGGCTGCCGGTGCGCGAGCGGATCGAAATGCTGGTGGACGAGGGCACCTGGTTCGAGATCGGCGCCCTCGGTCTGCCCGAACGACGCACCGAAAGGTTTGTTCCGGGCGATGCGGTGGTCACCGGATTTGCTCGCCTCGATGGTCGTCGCGTCGGTGTGCTCGGCATCGATTCGAGTGTGCTCGCCGGCACCACGGCGCCGACCAGCATGCGCAAGCAGGGCCGGCTGATCGAGATGGCCCAGCGTTTCGGCTTTCCAGTGGTGCTGCTGTGTGATGCCGATGGCGGCCGCATCCCGGACGTCATGGGTTGGCGCTTCAGTCATCTGCCGCTGGATTTCAAGACGTTTGTGAAATCGCCCGAGGGTCAGGCCCCGGTGCCGCGCGCTGCGGCGATTCTTGGTCCCTCGTACGGCGACTCCGCGTTACATGCGTCCACTTCGCACTTCGTCGTGATGGTGAAGAGCGGCTCGGTGGCGCTGTCCGGGCCGTCGGTGGTGTCGGCCGCGATTGCTCAAGAAGTCACCGATGAGCAACTCGGTGGCCCGGCCGCGGCGCTGTCGGTCGGCAATGCATTGCTCGCGGTCGATGACGAACGCGAGGCGATGGATGCAATCGCGGCCTTTCTTTCTTTTCTGCCGGCGAATGCCTCGTTGCCTGCGCCGGTGGCGCCGGCCCGGGCGCCGGCGCGCTCGCCTGCAGAACTCGCGACGATCGTGCCGACCGGATCGAAAACCGCATACGACATGAATCAAGTGATCGAAGCGATCGCCGATGAGGCCAGCATCCTGCCGTGGGGCGCGGAGTGGGGACCCAGCCTGATCTGCTCGCTGGCGCGCATCGACGGTTATCCCGTGGGCATCGTTGCGAACCAGCCGCTGATCGGCGCGGGCGCGCTCGATCCGCATGCGCTACGCAAGGAACATGACTTCGTGCATCTGTGCGACACGTTCAACGTGCCGCTGCTGTTTCTGCACGACGTGCCCGGGTTGTTGATCGGTACCGAAGCAGAGCGCAACGGCATCCTGCATGCGTATGAGAAGCTGGTGTCGCGCATCGCCGATGCCAAAGTGCCGAAGATCGGCGTCGTGATTCGCAAGGCCTACGGCGGCGGACATTTCGCCATGGGCGGACGGCCGACACATCCGAGCTTCCAATTCGCCTGGCCTACTGCCGAGATGGGCTTCATGGCGCCCGAGGCTGGCGTGCAAACCGTGTATCGACGGCGTTTGGAGCAAGTGGCGCGCGAGCAAGGCGAAGCCGCCGCTGCTGAGCTGGCGGCACAGTTGACGCAAGAGTGGACGACGGAGTCCGAGCCTTGGGAAGCAGCCGCGCATCTGGCGCTCGATGACGTGATCGAGCCGGCACAGACCCGCGATGTGATCTCGCAAGCCATCGACATCGCGTGGGGAGATCGGCCGGTGCGAGTGACGGGGCGCTGGTGATGAGCCGGCCGGTCGACGCGTTGTTTCAACCGTTCACGTTGAACGGACTGCAACTGCCAAATCGCATCGTCATGGCGCCGATGACTCGCTGGCATTCGCCGAACGGCGTGCCGGGCCCGGACGTCGCGGCATATTACCGTCGGCGTGCCGCCAACGATTGCGGCCTCATCATCACGGAAGGCACGACGGTAGACCATCCGGTCGCATCCTACTCCGTGCGAGTTCCTCAGTTTCACGGCGCTGCATTGCCTGCATGGCGTGCGGTGGTGGAGCAGGTGCACGAGGTCGGCGGCAAGATCATGCCGCAGCTCTGGCACGTCGGCATCTGCAGGCATCCATCGCAGGATTACCCGAACAAACATCTGCCGAGCCTGAGTCCGTCGGGATTGTTTCTACCGGAAAAACGCCCGGTCGCGTCACCGGCCAGTCAGGAAGAGATTCGTAGTGCGATCCAGGCATTCGCCCGCGCCGCGCTCGCGGCTCGCGAGCTGGGCTTCGACGGCGTCGCGATTCACGGCGCGCATGGGTACTTGTTCGATCAGTTCTTCTGGGCGCCTATCAATCGGCGGGACGACGAGTACGGTGGCGACGTAGTCGGACGCACGCGTTTCGCAGTGGAGACATTGCAGGCGATGCGCCGCGAGGTGGGCCACGATTTCCCGCTGATCTTCCGCATCTCGCAGTGGAAGGAGCAGGACTACACCGCGAAGCTGGCGCGCACGCCGGAAGAGCTGGGCGAGTTGTTGAAGCTGCTGGCCGATGCCGGTGTCGATGCTTTCGATTGCTCGCAACGACGTTACTGGGAACCGGAGTTTGCCGGCTCGACGCTGAATCTCGCCGGCTGGGCCAAACGACTCACGGGCAAACCGTCCATGACGGTCGGCAGCGTCGGCTTGTCCAAGGAACTGGTCACGCGGGGCGAGCAGGCATTGGGCCAGCATGCCGAGGTCGCAAACATCGATCCACTGATCGAGCGGCTCGAGGCAGGCGAGTTCGATCTGGTCGAGGTCGGTCGCGCATTGCTTGCCGATTACGAATGGGCACGCAAGGTGCGCGCGCAGCGGTTTGATGAGCTGCGGCCGTACTCGCCGCAAGCGTTGGAGAAGTTGTTTTGAGGTTGCTGATTGCCAATCGCGGCGAAGTGGCCGTTCGTATCATTCGCGCCTGTCGCGAGCTAGGCGTCCGAGCCATCGCCGTTTATAGCGACGCCGATGCGGGCGCATTACACACGCGCCTCGCGGATGAAGCGCATCGGCTCGGGCCGGCGCCCGCACGACAGTCGTATCTCGATATCGACAGGATCGTGGCCGTCGCACGTGAGAGCGGCGCAGACGCTGTGCATCCGGGCTATGGGCTGCTCAGTGAGAACGCCGATTTCGCGCTAGCCGTGCTCGAAGCTGGCTTGCGCTTCGTGGGACCCGAGCCGGGAACCATTGCGCAGATGGGCGACAAGGTCGCAGCGCGGGATGCTGCTCGCCGTAGCGGCGTGCCACTACTGCCCGCGTCCTCGGGCGTAATCAAAGACGCGTCCAGCGCAATGGAGATTGCCGAGCACGTCGGATATCCATTGGTCGTGAAGGCATGCTTCGGCGGTGGCGGGCGAGGCCTGCGCATCGTGCGAGCCCCCGATGAGCTTGCAGCCGCTCTGCAAGCAGCGGGACGAGAGGCCAATGCCGCATTCGGCAGGAGCGAGGTCTACCTCGAGCGGTACATCGCATCCGCTCGCCACGTCGAAGTGCAAGTGCTCGCGGATTCGCACGGTCACGTCTTGCACCTGGGCGATCGGGATTGCTCGGTTCAACGCCGGCATCAGAAACTGATCGAAGAGGCACCAGCGCCCGCATTGTCCGCATCGCTGCGTTCGGCCATTGTTACGGCTGCGGTCCGGCTGGCCAAGGATGTCGGCTACCGCAGCGCCGGCACGGTCGAATTCCTGGTCGATGTAGCTGCCGAGCGATTTTATTTCCTGGAGATGAACACGCGCCTGCAGGTGGAGCACGGCGTGACCGAGCTGGTTACCGGAGTGGACATCGTCGCCGAGCAGATACGAATCGCTCGCGGCGAGCCGCTCCGCTTTTCCCAGCAGGATGTGCAGATTCACGGGCATGCCATCCAGGCGCGCATCGCGGCCGAAGATCCGTGGGAGGAATTTCAGCCGCGGCCGGGGCGCATAGACGCATTGTCGTTGCCGCAAGGCCCGTGGTTGCGACTGGATTTCGGCGTCGAAGCGGGCGATACCGTGGTCAGTCACTACGACTCGATGTTTGGTAAGGTGCAGTCGTGGGGACCGGATCGAGAGACAGCCCGGATTCGCCTGCGCGCCGCGCTGGGGGCATTGACGGTGAGCGGGGTGATGACCACTGCGCCTTACTTGCGAGAAGTGCTCGGCCAGTCTGAGTTCATCGCGGTGACGCACGACACAGGTTCGGCGGAGCGTAGCTGGCGTCCGGAAGAGGCGACGCGCCCGCCGCTCGAAACGGCCCGGCAGGCATCGAACAGCGCCGCGCCCGTTGCGACTGGAACCGAGCGCCGAGTTCGTCTATCTACCACTCAGGGACCGATCGAGGTTGCTGTCTTTGGCCCGCGACGCGAGCAGCGTGTGCTTCGGGCAGCGAGCGGCAATCCTCGATCCACGGATCAGAACAAGCCGGCATCGGAGCCGGTGGCGCCACTTGCAGGCGCCGTCGTCGCTGTCTGCGTCGAAGCGGGCGAGGCGGTGGCCAAGGGCGCAGTGCTCGTCATTCTGGAAGCGATGAAGATGGAACTGCCGGTCGTCGCGCCGCGCGCAGGCACAGTCGAAGCTGTGCTCGTCGCCGTGGGCGATGTGACGAGCCGAGGCAGTTTGTTGGTGCGACTTGCTACGGGGGAGTCATGAGCTCGCAACGAATTGCCCTGGTCACGGGAACCAGCGGCGAGTTGGGCGCCGCCATCGCGATGCGGCTGGCAAGCGAGGGCTACGACATTGCCGGCCTGGACTTGCGTGCACCGCCCGTCGCCGGTTCGTGGCGGCACTATTCCTGCGACCTCAGCGATCTTGCAGCAGTGAGTACGACGCTCGAACAGATTCGCCGCGAGCTCGGTCCGCTGCGGCTGCTGGTGAACAATGCGGCGTACTACAATCCGGTGTCGCTCTGGGAGCTGTCGCCCGAACAGATCCAGCGCACCATGGCGGTGAACGTGACCGCGGTGATGTATCTGTGCCAGCAGGTTGCGAAGCAGATGAAGGACACCGGCGGCGGCAACATCGTCAACATCGCTTCAATTGCCGGCCGCTCCGGCAGCTCGCAGATCGACTACGGTGCATCCAAGGCGGCGGTCATCAACATGACCGCAACGCTCGGGCGACTGCTCGCCGAACACAATATTCGAATCAATGCCGTTGCGCCGGCGTTGATCGACGCCGGCATGGGCAAAGTCCTGCCTGCGGCGGTGAAGGAGAAGTATCTGCAGAACACGCCGCTTAGACGGGCCGCTCACCCGCGCGAGATTGCGAACGTCGTGGCGTTTCTCTCCAGTGATGAAGCCAGTTACGTCACTGGCAGTACAGTCGATGTGAATGGCGGGTTGTGAGCATGAGCAAGCCGGTCAATTCTCCTCCGCACGGTGCGCTGCTTCGTCAGCAGGCGGCGATCCACGGCGAGCGCGTTTGTGTCATTGTCGATGACGAGAGCCTGACCTATGGGGAGCTGCTGAACCGCGCCCGGGCATTGGCCCGCGGAATGTATGCCTGCGGCATTCGCAAGGGCGATCGCATCGGCGTGTTCATGCCGAACTGCACCGAGTTCTTTGTGGTGCACTTCGCGATCCAGTTGCTCGGCGCCATTACTGTCACGATCAATGCGCGCTACAAGAGTCATGAGCTCAAGTACGCGCTGGGATTCTCGGACATCCGCCTGTTGTTCACCACGGATCGCATCGATGAACACGTGAACTTCGGCGATTTGCTGTGGCAGACGCTGCCCGATCTCTCTCTCGGTCAATCTGAAGGTCGCCTGCATGTCGCCGATGCGCCTCGTCTGGAGAACATCATCCTGGTAGGCAGCAGCGAACGCACGCCGTTCATATCGTTGGCGCAGCTTACCGCGCAAGCTGGCAATGTGTCCGATGCGGAGCTTGAACAGTGCGCGGCTTCGACGACGCTGGACGACATCGCGGTGGTGTTGTTCACGTCGGGAACGACAGCGGCGCCGAAAGCGTGTCAACTCACTCATCGGGGCATCTATCAAACATGGGTGAACACCTATCCGGATGCGGTGAATTTGCAGCCGGGCGAGAAAGTGTGGGTGCCCATGCCGTGCTTTCACGTCGGCGGCATCGGGCTCACGGCGACGGCAGTCTCGCGCGGTGCCGCTTTCGCAACGTCCATTCATCACGAGGCCGCGGCGGCGCTGCGCCTGATCCGCAATCATCGCATCGAGCATTTGTATCCTGGATTCTTCACGCTGATGCTGCCGGTGCTGCGCGAGCCCGACTATGACGAGGCGGCGTTCGCCAACGCGCGCAGCATGGTGGCGGTCGCCCCGCATGAGACCCACATGCTGATGAAGGAGTATCTGCCGCCGGATATCCTGACGTTGCAGCTGTTCGGCATGACGGAAGCCTGCGGTTACGTGTCCTTCACGCGAGCCGATGCGCCCGAGGAGAAGCGGCTGCGCACCAATGGAACGCCGATCGAAGGCGTCGAAGTGCGCATCATCGACGAGCAGGGCAACCTGGCGCCGCCGGGAGTCCAGGGCGAGATCCAGTTTCGTGGACCGAACTCGTTCCACTCTTATTACAAGGACGAAGCCGCGACCCGAGCGACCATTCTCGAAGGCGGCTGGGTGCGGACCGGAGATTGCGGCATGCTCGATGCCGAGGGATTCGTGTACTTCCTCGGTCGTATCAAGGACATGCTGAAGGTGGGTGGCGAAAACGTCGCGGCCGCGGAGATCGAAGCGTTTCTCGGCCGGCATCCTGCCGTAAAAATGACCCAAGTCGTCGGCAAGCCGGACGAATACTATGGGGAAGTCGCCGTCGCATTCGTCGAACTGCTGCCGGGCAAGCACGCTGATGCCGCCGAGCTGATCGCTTTCTGCAAGGGGCGGCTGGCGAGTTTCAAAGTGCCGCGCGAAGTACGTTTCGTGACCGAGTGGCCCATGTCCGCGACCAAGATCCAGAAGTTCAAGTTGCGCGAGCAACTGCGGGCTGCTGGAGCATGACAAGCGGGTCATCATCACCGGATGTGGCAGCGGGATCGGGCTGGCGGTTGGGGCCACGCGCCAGCTTCATCAGCGGCGTGACCTGATGGGCGATGGCGGCGCGAGCCTGATGTTCATGACGATGACAGGCGCTGGCAGCGCGCACGACGTGTGATCATTTCTTGCGGCGGTCGATGAAACTGCGGACCCGCTGCCGTGTCTCCGCCGAGCTTTGCAAGACCGTGAGCGCTTCGACCGAGTAATCGAACTCGGTACGCTCGATGCCTCGATTGATCAGACGCTTGCCGACGGCGTGAGCGAGCGAGGAGTTTGCCGCCACTTTCTGCGCCAGCGCGATTGCGCTCGGCAGCAGATCGGCGTGCGGCACCACTCGTTGCACCAGTCCGGCCCGCAAAGCCTGCTGAGCATCGAGCGTCTCGCCTGCCATCACCATCAGCTTGGTCATCTGTCGCCCGATGACCTGAGGCGCACGTAACACTCCGTAGCCAGGCACCAGTCCCAACGCAGCTTCGGGCATGCCGAACGTGGCGTGATCGGAGGCGAGGACGATATCGCACGCCAGCGTGAGCTCGCAGCCGCCACCCAGCGCCAGGCCGTTGACCGCGGCGATCACTGGCACCGGGCAATTCTCCAACGCCGCAAAGCCCTCCATTGCATCGATCTGATAGCAACGCCTGCTTGCCAGCGTCGTCAGCGCGGCGAAACCGGCGATGTCGCCACCGGCGCAGAATGCTTTGTCACCCGCACCGGTGAGCACGATAGCGCGAGTCTGCTCGTCTCCGGCGAGCTCATCGAGCACACGCCGCAGATCTCCCCAGAACTCCGCTGTGAGCGCATTGTGTTTCTCGACGCGGTCGATGGTCAGCAGCGTGACGGCGCCATGACGGGCGATGGCAAGCTGGCCCGCGCGTCGATCGGGAGTGTTTGGATTGCTCATGAGGATCTCAGGAACTGTAGCACCGCGGCGCCGAAGGCATCATTGGCCGGAAGGACTCGCGAACCTCATCGGCAAAATGAATCTTCAGCTGCGGCGGCATCGCGGCCACCATGCCAAGCCGAGCCTGCGCTGTTGCCTATCTAAAGATAGAAGACCCGGTCCGCCCGCCCTGCGCAAGGTGCGTCAGGTTTCCAGCCGTTGGGGCGGGCATTCTATGTGCGCTTCTACCCGGGGGCATGGCGTTGATCGTCATCGTGCTCTACGCGTTGCCGGTGTGGATGCCGTCCTTCTTGATGCGCGCACACGGCGCTGTAGCCGCACTACCGTCGCGCGTTGGAGCACAGCCGTGACGTGTAGGCTAGTCCGGCCTATCTTTGGGTAGGTTTGCCAGTCGCAGGGAGGGCCTAGTTTCGTATCCATTAGAAAGCCCACATCGCTCATCTGGGGCGTGCATGTCGGCTATGACCTTTAAAGCATCATGACAGACGCATTTATATTCGATCATGCGCGAACGCCCCGTGGCCGTGGACGGCCTGACGGTTCGCTCCACGAAATCGCCTCGGTGCAGTTGGCGGCGCAAGTGTTGCAGGCACTGGCCGAGCGCAACGACCTCGACACTTCCTTGATCGACGACGTCGTGCTCGGTTGTGCCCAGCCCGTGGGCGAGCAGGGCGGGAACATCGGCCGGGCCGCCGTGCTCGCGGCAGGCTATGACCAAAGTGTCGCGGGTCAGCAGGTCCATCGCTTCTGCGCGTCGGCGCTCGAAGCGGTGAATTCAGCAGCCGCGCAAGTAATGACGGGTGCGGCCGACGCGGCCATTGGCGGCGGCGTGGAGTCGATGTCGCGAACTGTCATGGGAGCGGACAGTGGCGCGTGGTCGGCCGATCCGTGGGTCGCTTATCACAATTACTTCGCGCCGCAAGGCATTGGCGCGGACATGATCGCAACGCTGGATGGGTTCTCTCGCGAAGATGTCGACGACTATGCGGTGGAAAGTCAGCGACGCGCGGCAGTGGCGTGGCAACAAGGACGATTCAACAAAGCCATCGTGCCCGTGCGCGATTTGATCGGTGAGGTGCTGCTGGATCGCGACGAGCATATGCGCCCTGACACGACGCGTGAGGGATTGGCGAAGCTCAAGCCGTCGTTCGTCGGCTTGGGGCAGATGGGGTTCGATGCAGTCGGCACGCAACGCTATCCGCAGATCGAGTCCATTCGGCACGTACACCACGGCGGCAATTCCAGCGGCATCGTCGACGGCGCCGCTGCCGTGCTCGTCGGCAACGAGAGTTTCGGCGAGCGCACCGGCATGAAGCCGCGAGCGCGCGTGAAGGCATTCACTTCCATCGGCAGCGAGCCGACCATCATGCTGACCGCGCCGTCGGCGGTAACTCACAAGTTGCTGAAGCGCTGTGGCATGTCGCTCAAAGACATCGATCTGTTCGAGATCAACGAGGCGTTCGCGGCCGTCGTGTTGAGATACATGCGTGCGCTCGACCTCGACCCACAGAAAGTCAATGTCAATGGCGGTGCCATCGCCATGGGGCATCCGTTGGGTGCGACCGGCGCCATCATCATGGGCATCGCGCTGGATGAGTTGGAGCGGCGTGGGTTGGGTACTGCCTTGATCACTTTGTGCGCGGGTAACGGCCTCGGCACCGCCACGATCATCGAAAGGGTTTGACGGATGAAGACGTTGCGGTTGGAAGTCGATGCCGACGGCATTGCCGTGATTACGCTGGATGCCGCCGACAAGCCGATGAACGTGGTGTCGCCGCAATTCATCGACGAGATGATCGCGGCCATCGAGCGCATCGCCGGGGATGCGACCATCAAAGGGGCCATCATTACCTCCGGCAAGCCCGCGTTCATGGCCGGTGCCGATCTCAAATACATCCTTGGAATTGCAGGCGGCGCGCTCACGCACAAGCAGGCTTATGCCTTCAGCCAGAAGCCTTCGGTGCAGATGCATCGTCGGCTGGAAACGTGCGGCAAGCCGTTCGTCGCGGCGATCAACGGGCTGGCGCTGGGCGGCGGCTATGAACTGGCGTTGGCCTGTCATCATCGCGTCATCGTCGACGATCCGAAGGCGGTCGTGGGCCTGCCCGAGGTCACCGTGGGTCTGCTGCCAGGTTCCGGCGGCACGCAGCGCCTGGCGCGCATGATCGGCTTGGAAAAGGCGGCCTCGCTGCTGCTGGATGGGCGCAGTGTGCCGCCAGCGGAAGCCTTGCAGCTGGGCATGGTCGATCAAGTCGTACCAGAGTCGCAGTTGTTGGCTACCGCTCGTCGCTGGCTGCAAGGCGCACCCGGTGCTGTACGCGACTGGGACGTCAAAGGCTATCGCAGCAGCAACGGTTTGTTGAATCCCGCGGTCGTCAAGGTGATGAGCGAGCGGCCGGCGCAAATCGCTGCCCAGACGCGTCGCAATTATCCTGCGCCGATCGCCATTCTGGATTGTTTGTTCCAGGGCATGCTGTTGCCCTTCGACAAGGCGTTGCAGATCGAGTCCAAACATTTTGCGCGCCTGCTGTGCGATCCGGTGGCCAGAAATCTGATTCGCACCTCGTTCGTCAATCGCGGCGAGGCGGGCAAGCTGGCGCGGCGGCCACGCGATGTTGCCAAGTCGGCGGTCACTCGCCTGGGCGTGCTGGGCGCCGGCATGATGGGCTCGGGGATCGCGTATGTGGCAGCACGAGCCGGCATCGAGGTGGTGTTGCTGGATAGCTCGCTCGAGCTTGCGGAGAAGGGCAAGCAGTACTCGGCGAAGCTGCTGGACAAAGCGGTTGAGCGAGGCAAGCGCAGCAGAGCCTCGGCCGATGCCATTCTCGCGCGGATCAAGCCGACCACCAGCTATGAGCATCTCGCCGGTTGCGAGCTGATCATCGAGGCAGTGTTCGAGGACGTAGCGGTGAAGGCGGACGTAACCAAGCGTGCCGAGGCTGTGCTCGACAACTCGGCGATCCTCGCCAGCAACACTTCGACGTTGCCGATCGGGCGGCTGGCCGAGGCATCGAGCCGGCCGGCGCAGTTCATCGGTTTGCATTTCTTCTCGCCGGTCGATCGCATGCCGCTGGTGGAAGTCATCGTCGGGGCACGCACCAGCCAGGAAACCATCGCGAAGTCGCTCGATCTGGTTGCTCAGCTGCGCATGACGCCGATCGTCGTCAATGACAGCCGCGGCTTCTATACCAGCCGCGTGTTCCAGACGTTCATCCATGAAGGCATGAGGATGCTGGAGGAGGGCATCGAGCCTGCGCGCATCGAGAATGCCGCGATTGCTGCTGGATTTCCCGTGGGGCCGCTGGCGCTACTGGACGAGGTGACCATCGAGCTGCCCTGGAAGATCGTGCAAGAGGCCGAGGCCGCGCTCGGTGCGGACTTCGTGCGTCCCTGTGCTTACGACGTGATGAGACGCATGCTCCATGAGATCAAGCGGCCGGGGCGGAAGCATGGCGGCGGCTTCTATGAGTATCCGGCGGGCGCTGCGAAACATTTGTGGCCCGGTCTGTCGGCCGCGTTTCCGCCGGCGCGCAAACAACCGGCAGCCGAAGAGATTGGCAACAGGTTGCTGTACATCCAGGCGATCGAGACGGCGCGCTGTCTGGAAGAAGGCGTCATCACTCATCCGGCCGATGCCGATGTGGGCGCGCTGCTGGGATGGGGATTTCCGGCGTGGACCGGCGGCCCTCTCTCGCTCATCGAGACGGTAGGTCTGGAGAGATTCGTGGCCGAGGCAGAGCGTATGGCCTCTGCGTATGGTGCCCGCTTCGCTCCTTCGGACTGGCTGCGAGCACGAGCCGAGCAGGGCGAGACGTTCTATGAAGCTGCGTTACCGCGCACCGCTGCCGCTTGAATCATGCGGCGACTGATCTTCGAGCCCGAGCACGACGAGTTCCGGCAAACGGTCCGTCGTTTCTTTCGCAGCGAGATCGGCCCGCACGCCGAGCGCTGGCGCGAGCAGGGACACGTCGATCGCTGGGCTTATACCAAGGCCGGCGAGCAGGGCTATCTGCTGATGTGGGCCGATGAGAAATATGGCGGCGCCGGCGTCGAGGATTTCCGCTACGAGCAGATCGTCTACGAGGAGAACATTCGTCACGGCGAGCCGGGCTTCTATATCAATCTGCATTCCGGGCTGGTGGCGCCTTACATCGATGGCCTGGGAACCGAGGAGCAGAAGCTGCGCTGGTTGCCAAAGTGCGCCAGCGGAGAATTCATCCTTGCAGTGGCCATGACGGAACCAGGCGCAGGCAGCGATCTGGCGGGCATGAAAGCGACGGCAGTCGAGCAGGCCGATCACTGGTTGCTCAACGGCTCGAAGACGTACATCTCCAACGGACAACTGGCCGACTTGATCATCGTTGCCGCACGCACCGTGCCCGAGCAGCGCTACGGGATCGGACTATTCGTCGTCGAGGCGGACATGCCGGGCTTCAAGCGCGGCAATCGTCTGCAGAAGATGGGCTTGAAAGCGCAGGACACCTCGGAGTTGTTCTTCGACAACGTGGCCGTGCCGAAGCGCAACGTGCTCGGCGATCCCGCCAGAGGCTTCGCTTTCCTGCAGCAATTTCTGGTCGGCGAGCGCTTGATAGCGGCCATCGACTCGATGGCCGCGGCGCAGACCGCTTTCGACATCACACTCGAGTTCATTCAGAACCGCCGCGCGTTCGGCCGGCCGGTGGGAATGTTTCAGAACAGTCGCTTCGTCATGGCCGGATTGCGCGCCGAGATCGACGCGGCACAGGCGTTCGTCGATCAATGCGTGCTCGAATACAACGCGGATCGACTGACAGCTGACGAGGTCGCCGGCGCCAAGTTGGTGGCGAGCGAAGTCGAAGGGCGCGTGGTCGACGCCTGCGTGCAGCTTCACGGCGGCGCAGGATACATGGACGAGTATCGCATCAGCAGGATGTACACCGAGGCGCGCGTGTCCCGCATCTTTGCGGGCAGCTCGGAAATCATGAAAGAGATCATCGGCCGCAGCCTGGGGCTCGATGAGCGCAAGCTGAAATAAACAAATCGTCGTAACTTGGGAACGAGCATTTGGTTCGTATCGCGTACATTTTCATTGTTGAGCACGGCGCAGCGTTCGAAGGAGCATCGAACGCACGCCCGGGCGTGCGCGCATTGGCGGCGCATGCGTCGCTACAAAACTGCAACGCGTTATACTTTTCTTGACCAGCCCGATGTAGATGAGTTAGAAATGAACCCGTCGAAGCACCCATGGATAACGCCATCGCCCGCGCAGATCGGACGAGGCCGGTACAAGGACAGAGCGGTTCGTTTGCCGCCGACAAGACGACGATCGACAGAGGGGGGGTGATGATCACGCGAGCAGTCGCACAGCCGCTGCATTCGGCGGCAGGTCGATTCCTTGAGCGCGAGCACGACTTGCTCATCGCGGGTACGCGTTGCGCCGCCGTGAGTGGTGAGCGCTTCGAGACACGCAATCCCGCAAACGCTCAGGTGATCGCTCACGTCGCGAGAGCTGGCAGCGAAGACATTGATCGCGCTGTTAGAGCTGCGCGTGCTGCGTTCGAAAGCGGTGCCTGGTGCGACATGTCGGCCGCGTCGCGTTCCCGACTGCTCCTCGAGTACGCCGACCTGCTCGAGCAGAACATCGACGAGCTGGTCGATCTGGAAGTGCTCGATAACGGCATGCCGAAGGGCTTTGCTCAGTGGGGCGTCGCGGCCTCCGCCGCGTGGCTGCGTCACTTCGCAGGCATGACGAGTCGCGCTATCGGCCAGAACACTTCGGCCGCGTTGTCCGAAAGCGGTTCGAGATTTCATTCGTACACCGCGCTCGAGCCCGTCGGCGTCGTGGGCCTGGTCATTCCCTGGAACGGCCCGATCGCAACTTTCATGATCAAAGCGGCACCGGCGCTCGCGGCCGGCTGCACTTGCATCGTCAAGCCCGCCGAGGACACGCCTCTCACCGCGCTACGACTTGGCGAGCTTGCTTTGGAGGCGGGCATTCCCCCGGGTGTACTGAACGTAGTCCCTGGCTATGGCGATGCCGGCGCGGCGCTCGTCGCACATCCGGGCGTGGACAAGATCTCTTTCACCGGATCCACGGCAACCGGCAAGCAGGTATTGAAGTCGGCGGCCGACAGCGTCAAGCGAGTGACGCTGGAGCTCGGAGGCAAGTCGCCATGTGTCGTGTTTGACGATGCGGACATGGACAAGGCGATCCCTGGGGCCGCGATGGCGATCTTCGCGAATTCCGGACAGGTGTGTTTCGCAGGCTCGCGCCTGTATGTGCAGCGTCGCTCCTTCGAGCGCGTGGTCGAAGGTGTGGCAAATTTCGCGAAGTCGTTGAACGTGGGTTCCGGGTTCGATGCCGCAAATCAGATCGGGCCGCTGGTCTCCGCGAGGCAATTGAAGCGCGTCACCGACTACATCGCGCTCGGTGAGCGCGAAGGCGGTGAGATCGTTGCCGGCGGTAAGAGGGTGGGTGACGAAGGATTCTTTATCGAGCCGACCGTGTTCACCAATCTCGCGGCCGGTGCGCGAATCACGCGTGAAGAAATATTCGGGCCGGTGGTGGTGGCAACGCCGTTCGATGACTTCGAGGAAGTCGTGGCACTGGCGAATGACACGAACTACGGGCTCGGCGCCGGGATCTTCACGACCAGCCTGGACAAAGCACACACGCTCGCCAGCCGGCTGCGGGCCGGCAATGTGTGGATCAACTGCTATGGCGTGACACATCCATCGATGCCCTTCGGCGGCTACAAGGAATCCGGCATCGGTCGCGAGATGGGTGACGAGGGATTCAAGGCATTTCTGGAGTCGAAGGCCGTGTACGTCGCTCTCGGCAACCCTTGAGCGAGCGACCGTGACACAGATGAAAACACCGAAGATTCCCGCCGCCGACGTGCGCTCCTTTCTCGACGCTACTGCGGGGCAGCCGCCGCTGCGTTCGATGGCGATCGCCGATGCGCGCGCTGCCGTCCGCCAGATGCCGGCTCTTCTCGACTCGCCTCCCGATCCTTCAGTCAAGAGCGACGATGTCTCTTTGCGCATCGACGGCACTCGTCAGTTGCGTGCCCGCGTCTTTGTGCCCGAAGGAATGACGGCAGCCGGCCCGAGCATTGTCTATTTTCATGGCGGCGGCTGGATCACGGGCGATTTGGATACCTACGACAGTGTGTGCCGAGCCATTGCAGCGCGCACCAGATTGCGGCTCGTCAGCGTCGATTATCGGCTCGCCCCCGAAGCGAGATTCCCGGCGGCGTACGAGGATGCATTGGCCGCGACTCGGCTGTTGCTCTCAGCGCGCAATCCCATCTTTTCCAAGACCGATGGCGTGATCCTCGCCGGCGACAGCGCAGGCGGCGGGCTCGCGGCGGCGGTGGCTCATGAACTGCGTGGTGATTCCGGTGTGCGCGCTCAATTGCTGCTGTATCCAGTTCTCGATGTCGCCGGGCGCGGCAGCTCGTATTCGGAATGCGCCGAGGGCTATCTGCTCGAAGCGGCGGACATGGAATGTTTCATCGAGGCCTACGTCCCCGATCATACGCAACGAAGTGACTGGCGCTGTTCGCCGCTGCTCGCGGAGTCCTTCGAAGATCTGGCGCCACTTGCGCTGCTCGCGTGCGGCTTCGACCCGCTGCGAGATGAGGGCCGTCACTATGCGGCGAGTTGTTCGAAGGCCGGCGTCAATGTGCATTTCGTCGAGGCGCCAGGCCACATCCACGGCATTGCGATGCTCAGGCTCGCCATTCCGTCGTCCCAGGAGATTCTCGATCGCGCGTGTGCCGGACTGATGGCACTGCTGTAGCAATAGATAAATCAGGGGGAAGTCGTCGTGAACGTCAACAACAAGTCTGCCTATGAACCTGGATTGAAGCGGCCAAAGCACGCCGGCGTGCTGCTGGCCTCGGCGGTGGCCTGCGCGCTGGGCGCGCCGTCAGTCGTCGCACAGGAAACATCAAGGACAGCCGGCGCATCCGAGTCGCTGCTGGAAGAAGTCATCGTGACGGCACGACAAAGACAGGAAAGTCTGCTGGAAGCACCCGTCGCAGTCACGGCCATCGGCGCCGAACAGCTCACCACCTTCGCCGCGAGAGATGCACGCGATCTGGCGCGAAACGTACCATCGCTGGCCATCGATCGCTCATCGAGCGGCGGTGGCGGCGTGATCGTACTGCGCGGTATCGGCTCCTCGCCATCTAACGCGGGATTCGATCAAGCCGTCGCGGTTAGCGTCGACGGCGTGCAGACCGGCCGTGCACGCATTATCGATTTCGGCATGCTCGATCTGAAGCAGGTCGAGGTGATGAAGGGGCCGCAGGCGCTGTTCTTCGGCAAGAACAGCCCGGCGGGCGTGATCAGCATGACCTCGGCGTCTCCCACCAGGGACTTTGAAGGTTACGTTCGTGCGGGATACGAGCTCGAGGCCGATGAATACATCACCGAAGGCGTGATCTCCGGGCCGTTGACGGATTCTTTGTCGGCTCGCGTGGCACTGCGTTATAGCGAGATGGACGGCTGGCTCAAGAACACGGCGGGGCAGCTGACCAGCTCGCCGTTTGCCGGGCCGAGCAATCTGCCGCAGGCGCCGGCCACCGATCGGCCGGGCGATGAAAACTTTCTGGGTCGCGTCAGCTTCGCGTGGAGCCCGGAAGGCAGCCCCTTCAGCGCCGAGCTGAAGATCGCCGGCATGAAACACAGCGATGACGGTCCGTCCGCCGGCCAGGAAGTCGTCAACTGCGGCGCTTACTCGACACCGGTCGTCGTGTATGGCGGCATTGCCACCGTCGCCGCCGATCCGTTCGGCGATTGCAAGCTCGACGGCAGGTACTCCAATGGCGGACTGCCCAACGGCTATGCGGACAACTGGCCGATCGCGGAGCAATTCCCGTATACCGATACGAAGATGGTACTGGGCAGCCTCGCTGTGAACTACGACGGCGACCGCTTCGGTGTCGCCTCGATCACGGGCTACTTCAACAGCGACACCGAATATTTCGACAACTACGACGCTACGGTGTACATGGCGTACGACGCGGCCGAAAAGGAGAAGTTCAAGTCGCTGAGCCAGGAGCTGCGATTGCTGTCGAAGTTCGACTCGCCGGTCAACTTCATGCTCGGGGCGTTCTATCAGGACACGACACTCGACTTCACCAACACCGTGCTGATCGCCCCGTTGCCGAGTGATGCCGCGACCGGGAAATACCATACCTGGGAGAAGCCGGGCAGTACGGAAGGTCAAACCATCTCCGCCTTCGGACAGCTGATCTGGGATATCACGCCGCACATCGAATTGGCTGGCGGCGTGCGATATACGCATGAAGAGAAGGATTCGTGGATGACCAACGCCTGGGTGCATCCGCCGCTGTCGGGCACCGTGCTCGCGCCCGAGGGCAAGGTGTTCACGGACAAATTCGAGGACGACAACTTGTCGCCGGAGGCGACCTTGACCTGGCGGCCCACCGACAATTTCACCGCTTACGTCGGTTACAAGACGGGCTACAAGTCCGGCGGCTTCGGCATCAGCACGAATCTGTTGCCGCCAACGATCACCGTCGATTCGATTCGTTTCAAGTCCGAGGAGATCGAGGGCTTCGAGGGCGGTGTGAAGTCGCGGCTGGCCGATGGCCGTGTGGTGTTGACGAGCAACGTCTACTCATATGACTACACCGATCTGCAGGTGACTGCGTTCAACGCTGCGACCACCAGCTTCATCATTTCAAATGCGGCTTCCGCAACGATCAGAGGCATCGAGGCCGAGATCTCCGCGCGTCCGCTCGACTGGCTGACGTTGAACGGCGGCGCCGCGTACAACGAGGCGCGTTACGACAATTATCTCGCGCAATGCTGGGGCGGGCAGACCGCGGCTCAGGGATGTAACGTGCAGAACAGCAATGGCTCGTTCTCCTGGCAGCGATCGGGCCAGGCACTATCTCGCGCACCGGACTTCACGGCCAATGGCGGCTTCGATGCGAAGGTGCCGCTCGGCGGCGGCTTCACGCTCACCATCGCCGGCAATGCGCGCTACAGCGGTGACTACATCGCTGCGGACAATGGCAATCCGTTCGGCGTGCAATCGGCCTTCTGGCTGTTCGATGCGAACTTGAGCATCGCCCCGGTCGATGAGCGCTGGCAGCTGTCGTTGATCGGCAAGAACCTCTCGAACGAGTTCTACACCGCATATGTCGCCGAGAAACCCGGCGCGCCGGTCACAGCCGGCACGACCGTGCAACTGATGGGCCTTGCGAACCGCAGCCGGCAGGTGATGTTCCAGGGCACGTTCAAGTTCTGACCGGCGAGCGATGCAACCGAGAAATGTTCCTGTCATCGTTGGCGTCGGTCAGATCAATGATCTGAGCGACGCCAGCGCGCAGCCGCTCGACGTGATCGATCTGATGAAAGCCGCACTGGCGAACGCAGATCGTGATGCCGGCGGCGGTGTGCTGGCGCAGCTCGACTTCCTCGGGGTCGAGAATCACATGAGCGGTAGCGTCGCGCCGTGGCCGGGCACCGAACCCTTTCTGCCGCACTTGATCGAAGCCACGGGACTCGAGCCGAGGTCGAGCCTGCTGACGCCGCAGCCCAGCGGCGATGGGCCCGTGTTCCTGCTGAATCATGCAGCCAATCTGGTGGCGTCCGGAGAGGTTGAAGTCGCTGCGTTGGTTGGTGGCGAAGCGCTGCGCACGGCTGCGCGTCGTAGCGCTGCTGAGACGGGCAAGTCACAAAATGCAATGCGCCAGTTGCTGGATGCGACCGTCAAGCCGTTCTTACGCAAGTATGGATTGACCACGCCGACCGATGTGTACCCGCTCTACGAGTCCGCTACGCGGGCCGCATGGGGGCAGAGCTTCGCCGAGGCGCAACGTGAGACGGCCACCATGTGGGCCGCCTACTCGAGTGTCGCGGCGCAGAACGATGCGGCGTGTATTCGTGAGCCAGTGACGGCCGAGCAGATCGAGACGGTTTCCGACCGCAATCGCATGATCACGTTTCCATATACCAAGCTCATGGTCGCGAACAGCGCCGTGAATCAGGGCGCTGCCGTTCTGGTCACGAGCCTCGATCGAGCGCGGCGCATGGGCATCGGCGAGGATCGCATCATCTACGTGGGCGCGGGTGCGGCGGCGAGCGAAAGCGAAGATTTCCTCGCGCGTGATTCCTATGCGCGCTCCCGCGCGATGGAGGTTTCGATCCTCAAGACGCTGGAGCTCAATCGCTTGCGCGCCGATCAGCTCGACTACGTGGAGTTGTACAACTGTTTCCCCTGCGTCGCGAAGATGGCGCGGCGCGTACTGGGCTGGCCGCTCGATCGCGCACCCAGCGTCTACGGCGGTCTCAGTTTCGGTGGCGGGCCCATCGGCAACTGCATGATGCACGCCATCGTAATGATGACTCGCAAGCTGCGCGCTCGCGGTACGCACGGTTTCATCTTTGCGAACGGCGGCTTCGCTACTCACAACCATTCGATCGTGCTGTCTCGCGCGCCTGAAGAAGCTGCGGCCACGTTGCCAAGAGACTTCGATTTCGACGCGGACGCGGAGCGTCTGCGGGATTCTGCACCTGTGTTTGATGAAGAGTACGTGGGCCCCGGACGTATCGAGGCTTATTCCGTGCCCTACGGGCGCGACGGACGTCCGAGCTTCGGCACCATCGTCGCGCTGTCTCCCGACGGGCGGCGATTCGTATCCCGTGTGTCGCCGGACAATCAGGCGGGTCTGGAGTTTCTCGTGTCCGGCGAGACCGAGCCGGTGGGATCGAGCGGCGAGTGTGTCAGATCGGATGACGGCTATCGCTACTGGCGGTGGCAGCGATGAAGGAAGAATCACACACGGATCTGCTGGCGGACTCCGTTCGTCGCATGCTGGCACGCGGAGCGAACTGGTCCGACGTCGTGGAACAGGGACTCACGGGATTCTTCTCTGGTGAACAATCCGATTCGCTCGCAGATTTGCTCGTGGTGATGACGCAGATGGGTCGTCGCGCGTCGACTCTGCCGGTGCTTGAAGCTGCGATCGCAAATCGATATGCGCCTGGATTGGCGAGCGCCGGGGCGCGCCTGGCTGTTGCGATCGGCACGTTCGGCAAGAAGGAACATGCCTGCAGCCTGGTGTTCGAACCGGAACGAGTGCTGGGAACTGCGCGCTGTGTCGAAGAGGCGGTAAACGCCGACGAGTGGCTGGTGCTCACCGACGATCGTTATCTGTGCGTCGTGGCGCGCGACGCCGAGGGCGTCACGGTGCAGCCGACGCCCGCACTCGCGCCGGGATTCGCAGACCTGCATCTGTGGTCGCCTGCACTGTCGCGTGCATTGACGACCAGGCAATGTGAGGAGCTGCTTGCCATCGTTCGGCTCGGCTGGGCGGCGCGCGCCTATGGCGCTGCGGTGGAGGGTTTCGAAGCGTTCCTGAACTACGGCAAGGAGCGCAAACAGTTCGGGCAAGCCATCGGTTCGTTCCAAGCGATTCAGCACAAGATGGCGAACAGCCACATGGCGCTCGAAGGTTGTCGTTTGCAACTGAGCGCCGCGGCTCGTGCACATGATGAGGGCGCTGCCAATTGGCGCGCGCTGGCTGCATCGGCGACTGCGTTCGCCGCCGGTTCGCTGCGCAAGGTCGCACTGGAAACTCAGCACTGCTTTGGCGCTGTGGGCTTCGCCGAGGAGCATCCAGCGCCCGCGTTGTTTCGACGAGTGCACGCCGATCTGGTACGCCTGGGCGGTGTGACGAAGGCGAGAGCGGAACTCGCCGAGTTTCTGCTGACCGGAGACGGGGAGAATATCGATTCGCTCTTCAGTCGTGCTGACGATCCGGTCGCGCCATTTCGTGCGCGCTTTCGTGAGTGGCTTTCACGGAATTGGTCTGCCGAAGAGCGCGAAGCCCGGCGCGCCTGCCCTGAAGAGGAACGCCCCTGGGATCTCACCTTCGCCGAGCGCCTTGGTCGCGACGGTTGGACCACGTTGAGCTGGCCGAGGGCCGCCGATGGAATGGACGCGACGCCGCTCGAACAACTCGCTTACGCCGAGGAACTGATCAAGGCCGGGGCCACCGATCATGCGGTGATCAGCAGCTGCCGAATCATGGCGCCAGAGATCATCGCGCACGGTTCGCAGCGGCTGAAAGATGCGCTGCTGCCAGGTTTACGTGCCGGCAAGGTCACAGGTTGTCTCGGCTACAGCGAGCCGGAGTCGGGCTCGGATCTGGCGAGCTTGCGAACACGCGCGGTTCGCGAAGGCGACACGTATGTCGTCAATGGGCAAAAGATCTGGACCACGGACGGCCATCGCGCATCACACATGCTGCTCGCAGCGCGCACGCATCCGGATCCAAAGCTGAGGCATGCGGGTATCAGCTTGTTCGTCGTGCCCATGAACATTCCCGGCATTACCGTGCACCAGATGCAAGCAATGTATGGGCAGAAGTTCTGCAGCATCTTTTTCGACAATGTTCGTGTCCCGGCCGATTGGCGCCTGGGCGAGGAAAACGCGGGTTGGGCGATTCTCGCCGGCGCGCTCGCGAGCGAGCGAATCGCGATGGGTGGCCTCGCCATTCGTGTGCAGTCACTGCTCGGCGCCATCGTGCGGTCAGTGCAGCAGCGGCAGCAGCTCGCGCTGGAATCGTTGACGCGCGATCGTATTGGTCAACTCGCCGCAAACCTGGTCACGAGCCGCTTGCTCGTTGCGCAGTCGCTCGAGCCTACACCGTCTGGCGCCGCACCGCTTGCCCAAGCGGCGATGGCTAAAGTTTTCGCGAGCGAGCTCGCTCAGAACATCTGCGAGTCGGCGCTCGATCTACTGGGCACACCGGCGCTGCTCGGCAAGAGTGCCAATGACGTCCCTGCGGATGGTGACATCGAGCTGCTGCTGCGCTCGACCATCATGTACGTGGTCGGTGGCGGCAGTAACGAGATCCAGCGAAACATAATCGCGCAGCGCGGCCTGGGGCTGGGCCGCTGAGTATCAACGAGGCAGAGAGTCGCAACGATGGAACCCATCAAGAGTCTGGTAGGCGCGGAATTCCCGCTGTTCGCATTCAGTCACTGCCGAGATGTGGTCGCCGCCGTCAGTCGTGCTGGTGGGTTCGGCGTGCTCGGCGGCAGCAGCTTCACGCCGGAATCTCTCGAGCGAGAATTGAAATGGATCGATGAGCACGTGAACGGCATGCCCTACGGCATCGACATCCTGGTGCCCGAGCATCAGTCGCTGGGATCTGCAACGGACTTCGCGTCGCTGGCGGCGCAGGTGCCAAAGAAGCACATCGATTTCACGGTGGAGTTGCTGCGCAAACACGGCATCACGGTGACGGCCGAAGATGTCGTCGACAAGCTGCCGCCGGCCACGCTGCCGGAAGTTGGTGAAGCGTTGATGGATGTCGCGTTCCGCCATCCGATTCGTCTCATCGTCAATGCGTTGGGCATCGCGCCGCCATCGATGATCGAACGTGCGCGACACCATGGTATTCCGGTGGGCGCGCTGGTCGGCGCGAAGGAACATGCGGTCCGTCAGGTGAAGGCCGGTGTGGATCTGCTGATTGCGCAGGGCTCCGAGGCGGGCGGCCACTGCGGTGAAGTTTCGACGCTCGTACTGGTGCCCGAAGTGATCCGGGCGATCAAACCGATTCGTGACGTTCCCGTGCTGGCCGCCGGCGGCATCATGAACGGCGCGCAGATGGCGGGCTGCATGGCGATGGGCGCCGCCGGCGCGTGGACGGGCTCGGTGTGGCTGGCCACCGCCGAAGCGGAGACCTCGGAAACATTCAAGCAGAAAATGATCGCCGCCGGCTCGCGCGACACGATCCGCTCGAAGTCGCGCACCGGCAAGCCGAGCCGGCAATTGAAATCCAGCTGGCACGATGCGTGGGACGGACCCGACAGTCCGGGAGCGTTGCCGATGCCCATCATGGCGATGATCAGCATCCCGACGTTCGCACGCATCGACAAAGCCGCGGATACAGGCAATGCCGCCGCGAAGGAGCTCGTGAGCTATTGGGTGGGTCAGGGCGTCGGCCTTGTCGATGCCGTGCGTTCCGCCACTGCCGTAGTGCGCGAATTCCAGCAGGAGTTCGCGGATGCAGTGGAGCGCCTGTCAGCGACGATCGAGAGTTGAGGCCAGCATGAATGCCAGCATCGACAGTTCTCGTGACAACGGCGGTACCGATGACGCTAGCAGGCGCGAGCATCCGCTGAGCAAGCTGTTTCGTCCGCGCAGCATCGTGCTCGTCGGCGCGACGGAGAAATCCGCATGGACCGGCTTCATCATGCAGAACCTGCGCGACTTCGTCTTTGGCGGGTATGTGTGCGCCGTCAATCGCAACGGCGTGGACGTGATGGGCGTGAAGGGTTATCGCTCCTGCCGTGATATCGGACGTGACATCGATGTTGCTTTCATTTTCGTGCCGCAGCCGGCCGTCATCGAGGCGCTCGAGGACGCCGCAGCCGCCGGTATTCGCAACGCCGCGATCCTGACCTCGGGCTATGCGGAGACCGGCGAGCAGGGGGCTGCATTACAGCAGCAACTGCTCGACAAGGCGCGCGAGCTTCAGATGAACATCTGGGGCCCGAATTCACTTGGCTACAACAATGTCAGTGCACGCGCGCCCGTGTCATCCGTGCCGGCGGTGTTGCCGCTGTTGCCACCTCGTATTGCGATCGTTTCCCAGAGTGGCGCGACCGCGAGCGAGCTGAATGAGTTCGCGCACAGCCAGAATATCGGTACGAGCTTTGTCGCCGCGACCGGCAATGAAGCACAGTTGAGCCTGGCGGACGTCGTCGACTACCTGGTCGATGATCCCGACACTCGCGCCATTGCGGTGTTCGCCGAATCGATCCGCAATCCAGCGATGTTCGCAGCGGCAGCGGCGCGATGCCGCGAGCGAAACAAACCCATCGTGATGTTGAAGATTGGCCGCAGCGAGTTGGCGGGCGAGGTAGCGAAGGCGCACACGGGGTCGCTTGCCGGTAATGACAAAGTTTTCGATGCGGTTTGCGCACGCCTCGGCGTGATCCGAGTGAACTCCGTCGAGGATTTGATCGTGACCGCGGGCTTGCTGGCGGCGACCGGTCCGTTGCCGGCGCCGGGACTCGCCTTCATTTCGATCTCTGGCGGCGCCTGCACGCTCGTTGCAGACGGCGCCGAAGCAGCTGGCACCAGCGTGCCGGCGTTCCCGAAAGAAACGACCGACCTCCTGAAAACGCTGATCGCGGACTTTGCTTCGTCCATGAATCCGTTGGATGTCACCGGAGCGGCGGTTCGGGATCCATCGCTGCTGGAGCGTCTGATTCCCGTCGCGGCTGCTGCGCCTGGCATCGGCATCGTCGGTGTCAATATGGGCATCCCGACCGTCGAAGGCGCCGTGGCGCTGCCGGCGGGGCTGGCTGCGATCGGTCGCGCGGTGAAGTCCATTGACAAGCCTGCGTTACTGGTGCTGACGACCGTGAAGACGCTCACCGATGTCACACGCCGCTTCATTGCGGAGCATCAGCTGCCGCACGTGGTGTGCGGCATCGATCCGATGTTGCGTGCCGTCGCCAAAGCGGCCTGGTGGTCGCAACGGCTCACATCGCCGTTGAAGCCGCTGCAATTGCCGAACGTTGCGACGTCACGAACAGGCGCTGTGCCCAGTCTCGCGAACGAGCGGGCAGTGCTCGACTTTCTTGCGAATCACGGCGTGCCGGTGATTCCCGCGCAAGTCATTCGTTCGCGCCCGGAGGCGCAGTCGCTCCGCCTGGATGGTCCGCTGGTATTGAAAGTCCTCTCGCCCGATATCACACACAAGACCGAGGTCGGAGGTGTGCGCCTGAACGTTGCCGCGTCGGATGTGGCTGCGGCACTCGATGAGTTGCTGACAACTGTGCGCTCGCATCGGCCCGACGCGCATATCGAAGGAGTGATCGCCTCGCCGATGCGACAAGGCGGCGTCGAACTGCTCGTGGGCGTTAGGAACGATCCGACCTGGGGCCCCACGATAACCATTGGCTTCGGCGGCGTGTTGGTCGAGCTGCTCGCGGATGTGGCGATCGCGACGCTGCCCGTGGATCGCGCGGACGTGCTCGACATGTTGTCCCGCCTGCGTGGCCGAAAACTCCTGCAGGGCTTTCGCAACTCGGCGGCCACCGATCTGGATCGACTCGCCGATGTCATCGTGAACATTGGCAACGCCGCACTCGCGCTCGGACCCGCGCTCGATTCGCTCGAGGTCAATCCGCTACTGGTACGTGGTAACGAGATCGAGGCGCTGGATGGGCTGGTTGTCTGGAGATCCGTTGAATGAGCATCGCAGTCGGAGATGAAGTGCTGTTCGAGCGCGTCGGCGAGCATGTCGCTGTGGTGACGTTGAATCGGCCGTCCGCGCGCAACGCGGTGAATGGCGCTGTCGCGATTGCGCTCGAGGCCTTCACGAAACAGGTCGAAGCAGACAAGTCGATCCGCGTTGCTGTGCTCGCGGCGAGCGGAGATGTCTTCTGCGCCGGCCTCGATCTCAAGGCCGTCGCTGCTGGAAAGATGTGGGAGACCGTGCGACCGGATGGCGGGTTCGCTGGGTTCGTGTACGCGAAGAAGTCGAAGCCATGGATCGCGGCCGTGCAGGGGCCGGCTGCCGGTGGCGGCGTGGAGCTCGTGTTGTCCTGCGACCTCATCGTGGCCAGTGAAAATGCGAGCTTCGCGCTTCCGGAAGTCAAGCGCGGGCTCATCGCCGGCGCGGGCGGTGTCTATCGGATCGCACGTTATTTGTCCCGGCCGCTTGCCGTCGAGATGGTCGTGACGGGCGAGCCGCTCGGCGCGAAGCGGGCGTTCGAGGCCGGTCTCATCAATCGCATTACAGCGCCTGGTGCGGAGCGTGACGAAGCGTTGGCCATGGCGAGCCGCATTGCTGCGAATTCGCCGATTGCCGTGCGCGAGAGCTTGCGCGTGACGCGCTACGCGTCCGATCTGTGTGAAGACGATGTGCGCGCCGTCCAGGACGATGCGGTCCAACACGTGCTGGCCGCGAGCGACTACCACGAAGGCGCGAAGGCGTTCGTCGAGCGTCGCGCACCTGTCTGGTCGAGCTGAGTGGCCGGCCAACCCATCAACGTATGAACTTCCTCGAGAGAACAACGTATGTCTGAAGTGTCATCGACCGAAACGGTCCTGGATGCGCTCGTGCTGGGTGCCGGCTTCGCGGGACTGCACGCCTTGTACCGATTGCGAAGCAACGGCATGAAGGTGCTGGCGCTCGAGGCCGCTCCGGACGTGGGCGGTGCGTGGTACTGGAATCGTTATCCCGGCGCGAGATGCGACGTCGAGAGCCTCGTCTATTGCTATACCTTCTCGCCGCTGCTCGACCAAGGCTGGAAATGGAGCGAGCGTTATGCGAAGCGCGACGAAATTCAGGCGTACCTGAGCTGGGCGGCGGACAAGCTCGACTTGCGCCGCGACATTCGCTTCAACTCCCGGGTGGTCTCGGCCGTGTTCGACGAGCTGGAGAACCTCTGGACGTTCCGCACGGAAAGCGGCGACACCTACCGTGCGCGACACTTCTTGTCGGCAGTCGGGCCGATCACGACGCCGATCATGCCGGACATTCCGGGACTGAAGGATTTCAAGGGACAGGTGATTCACACGGCGCGTTGGCCCAAGGAGTCGCCGGACTTCACGGGCAAGCGCGTGGGCATCATCGGCACCGGCTCATCGGCGGTGCAGGCCATTCCCATCGTCGCAGAGCAGTGCGAGCGTCTGACGGTGTTCATGCGCACGCCGAACTTCTATGCGCCTGCACGCAACCGCCCGCTGACGGTGGCGGATTACGAGTGGTGGGAGAAGAACCGCGAGCTCACGCGACATCGATTGCAGAACTGCCTGCGCTGGGGCGGCGGCGACATCATGCTCGATGACGAGATCAACGATGCGATGTTCAAGAGCGCCAGAGAGTTCACCCCGCAGCGCCGGCGCGAGATCTACGAAGCACGATATGCAAATGGCGGCGGCGTGGTCGGCTGGGCCTTCTGTGACGCGATGGTCGATCCGGAGGTGAACGAGGAGGCGGCCGACTTCCTGCGCAGCAAGATCGGCACGATCGTCAAGGATCCTCGTACCGCCGAGAAGCTGACCCCGCGTGGCTACCACTACGGCACGAAGCGGTGCACGGTCGGCACTGATTTTTATGAAACCTTCAATCGTGCCAACGTCGAGCTCGTGGATATCAAGTCGGAGCCGATCGAACGCTTCACGGAGGAGGGCGCCATCGTCGGCGGCCGGTTGATCAAGCTCGACGTGCTGATCTCGGCCTCCGGTTTCGATGCGCTGACCGGCGCGCTGACCAACATGGAGCTGCGCGGTGTCGGCGGGAAATCTCTGAAGGAGAGCTGGGCGCAGGGTCCGCATACACATCTGGGCATCAGCATCCACGGCTTCCCGAATCTCTACATGGTGGGCGGGCCGGGCAGCCCGTCGGTGCTGACGAATGTCGTGATGACGAACGAGATGCAGGTCGAATGGATTGCGGCGCTGATCTCGCATTGCGAGGCGAAGGGATTGCGGCGTTGTGAAGCGACGCACGATGCGCAGGAGCAGTGGACTCGCCACGTGGGCGAGCTAGTGAAGGGCACGCTGTGGGAGACGGCGAACAGCTGGTACGTCGGCGCCAATGTTCCCGGCAAGCCGCGCGCGATTCTCGCTTACGTCGGCGGCTATCTCACTTACAACGAGCGCTGCCAGCAGGAGCGCAAGCAGGGATATCCGGGGTTCGCCTTCAGCTGACCGAGCGGATTGCACCATGAGAATCGCACACAGCGGCGCAGCGTTGAGTCTCCTGGCATTGCTCAGCGGGTGCCAGCCGCAGTTTCCATCGGCGTCGGATCTTCCATCCACGCCACGAGCCTTCGCGAACGTCGATGACGCGCGACTCGTTGGTGCGCAGTCCGATGCTGACAATTGGCTGAGCTACGGGCGGACCTACAGCGAACAACGCTTCAGTCCGCTCGCGCAGATCAATGCCGATAACGTCGGGCAGTTGGAACTGGCGTGGTATCACGACCTCGATACCAATCGCGGGCAGGAGGCTACGCCGATCGTCGTCGACAGTGTGCTGTACACCTCGACCGCGTGGAGCAAGGTCGTGGCGCTCGATGCGGCGAGCGGAAAAATGCTGTGGACGTATGATCCGCAGGTGCCGGGCAGCACGGCGATCAAGGCGTGTTGCGACGTCGTGAATCGAGGCGTCGCGGTGTATCGCGGTAAGGTTTTCGTCGGCACGCTCGATGGACGGCTCATCGCGCTCGATGCCGCCAATGGCAACCTCGTGTGGTCGGTCGAGACCACCGATCCCAAGGCGTCCTACACGATTACCGGCGCGCCCCGCGTCGTGAAGGGCAAGATCATCATCGGCAATGGCGGTGCAGATACCTATCAAGTGCGCGGCTTCGTCAGTGCATACGACGCCGAGACTGGCAAGCTTGTGTGGCGTTTCTATACGGTGCCAGGAGACCCGGCGAAGGGCCCGGACGGTGCGGCCTCGGACAAGGTGCTCGCCGAGAAAGCGCTGCCGACCTGGTTCGGCAAGTGGTACGAATATGGCGGCGGCGGCACCGCCTGGGACTCGATCGTGTACGACCAGGAGCTCGACCAGCTCTATGTCGGTACAGGCAACGGGCTGCCGTGGAACCGGCGCATTCGCTCGGAGGGTAAGGGCGACAACCTGTTTCTCTGTTCGATCATCGCGCTGAAGCCGGACACCGGCGAGTATCTGTGGCACTACCAGGTGAATCCCGGCGAGACCTGGGACTACAACGCGAATCAGACCATCACGCTCACCGATCTGATGCTCGATGGGCGCAAGCGCAAAGTGCTGATGCAGGCGCCGAAGAACGGATTCTTTTATGTGATCGATCGTGAGAACGGCAAGCTGCTCTCGGCCAGCAACTTCGTTCCAGTGAACTGGGCGACCGGCATCGACATCGCGACCGGTCGACCGCAGGAGACTGCCGAGGCTCGCTACGAAAAGGGAATCTTCGTTGCGCGGCCGGGCGGCGCAGGGGGGCACAGTTGGCATCCGATGGCCTACAGTCCCGCGACCGGGCTCGCATACATTCCGGCGCAAGAGTTGCCGCTTGCATATCGAGATGATCCCGACTTCCAGGTGCGGCCGAAGGCGCTCAACTCCGGTATCGATTTCAGCCTGCTCGGCGTGCCCGACGATCCTGCGCAGCGCGCGCAGATTGCGACGATGCTGACAGGGCGTTTGATCGCGTGGAATCCGGTGACGCAGAAAGAGGCGTGGGTGGTCGAGCATGCGGGGCCGTGGAATGGCGGCGTCCTCGCGACGGCCGGCGATCTGGTGTTTCAAGGAACGGCTGACAAACAACTGCAAGCCTTCCGCGCCAGCAACGGCGAGCGTCTTTGGAAATACGACGTGCAGACAGGCGTTGTCGGTGGGCCCGTGACCTATCGCGTCGCCGGCGAACAATACGTTGCCGTCATGGCTGGCTATGGAGGCGCGGTCCCGCTCGCGCTGCCAGCGCTGAAGCCTGCATTCGCTGCCCCCAACGGCAGAGTGCTTGCTTTCAAGCTCAAGGGCAGCGCCCGGCTACCGGCGTACACGCCTGTTCCGCTACCGCCGGCAATGCCGACGGCAGAGCGATGGCCTCAAAAACGAATTGACGAGGGCGCGGGTTTGTACACGTCGTACTGCAGCCGTTGCCACGGCGCGTCGCTGCTGTCATCGGGCATTTTGCCGGACCTGAGGCGCTCGGCGATGGCGGGTCACCCGGATGCTTTTGCCAAGGTTGTTTTGGGCGGCGCGCTCGAATCGCGAGGCATGATCTCCTTCGCCGGCAGCCTGACCTCCGAGCAGGCCGAGTCGATTCGCGCTTACGTCATCTCTTCGGCGAAGGTGCTGCAAACACAAGAAGCGGCGCAGAAGCAGTGACGCATCGGCGACGGAACGGTAGACTCAGTAGCTCTCACCGAGGCGAGCAGGGACCATACCCCCGTCAATGCGCAGGTCAGTGCCGGTGATAAAAGAAGCATCCTCGGACGCCAGAAATGCGGCGGCCCGAGCGATATCCATCGACGTGCCCCAGCGACCCAGCGCCGTCTGTTCGAGCACGATGCTCGCGGCCTGGCCGTGCTCGACCTCGTGGCGACCCATCGGAGTCCAGATGATGCCCGGGGAGATCGAGACGATACGCGCACCTTTCTTGGCCCATGCGCCCGAGCGCAGCGCGGCTTGTCGGATCGTGGCTCGTTTCGACTGGGCGTACGCGGGGCCGCTCAGGCTCGAGTATACGAACGAGCCATTCTGGCCCTGCGCGGCCGCGAACCTCTGCAGATGTTGCTCCATCATGGCGAGCAGTTCGTCCGCCTGGGTGTCAGATGCGAGCAGGGCATCGACCTGCTTATCGACCGGGGCCACATGGCCTGCAACCGAAGCGACCAGTACGGCGACACTGCCCATGCACAGGCGCGGCTCGATCGCATCCAACAGCAATCGTGTGCCAAGGACGTTCGTGCGAAGAATACGTTGCCATTCCGCCATGCCGGAAGATACGCCCGCCGTATGGATCAAGACGCCGAGGCGACCGTGCGCATCGATGGCCTTCATGAGATCGTGGATGACAGCGGGCTCGGCCAGGTCTCCCGCGACGCAGGCTCGCACGATGTATCCTTCGTCGCGAAGCTGCGCTTGCGTCTGCGAGAGTCGTTCCGCGGAGATGTCGGTGAGCACCAGATCGTGCGCGCTGCCAAACTGTCGGGCGCAGGCGATCCCCATGCCACCGCAGCCGCCGGTCACCACCGCAAGTCGTCGATCGATCACTGGTTTCATGAGCCTGCCTTTCTGAAATGAGTTCGCCCAGTCTGCGGAAGCCATTCGTGAAGAAAACCAACAGCACTCGCGCCAGTGCCGGCCGGAATACGCCGCGAACATATCAATCGAAGGCGATGGTGGAACGGCGCGCGCGCATCATCGCGGCCACGCTGGAGATCCTGGAAGAGAGCGGCATCAGCGGCGCAACGACTCGAAATGTCAGCGACCGCGCCGGCGTCGCACTGCGCACCCTGTATCTCCAGTTCGAGAACCGCGAAGCGATGATCGGCACGGCGATCAAGGAATTTTTCTACCAGTCGATCGGCGAAGAAGGTGCGGGCGCCGGTCCGGAGACGATCGAAGAGATCCTGAGCCGTATCGACCGGCTGACCAGAATCATCAAGCGCAAGCGGCAATACTCGCGGGAGCTCGCCCCGGTCTATTTTTCTTCGAGCCTGGACACCGGCATCTATGCCATCCTGCGTGACATCGCGATCTCGCACGTAACGCCGTTCCTCGACAAGCTGGTCGCGCAGGAACGCAATCTGCTGACCCCGGCAGAGTTGCATTACCTGCACACGCTCATTGCCAACGCCGAGTATTCGATCATCGACGACGCGATGAATGGCCGGTTGCCGGAGCAGAAGCTCGGCACGTTCCTGAAGCTCGGCGTGCTTGCAAGCATTGCCGGTTTCATTCCAAACCCCCCGGGAGAACTGCTGGAAACAGTTCGCAAACTGCGAGCGCTCGTTGGGTGAAGCCGCAGTGCGCGTCGCCGGGTGCGAGCGATCGGCCGTCACGGACAGCCAACGCGAACGCCCGGGGGCGCCGGCGCGGTCGGATCTACGAATAGATCGACGGCCAACACTTCGGCGGGGCTGCAGGAGTAACCACTGAAATCGGTGACGCCCTCGGCCCAGAGGACTTCGTCGTCCAAATAGAACTGCCCCGTCGCAGCACGTGCCGGACGGCAGAGAATCGCATGAGCCGCGTCAGCCAGGATTTGCGACGTACGGCAACGGTTCATCAACGCCGAGCCGCCCGGTGCGAACTTCACCGCCGACGTTGCAATCGGTGTTCGGGGCCATAGTCCATTGAATGCGACGCCCTCATGCCGAAACTCCGCCGCCATCGCCATCATGTACAGGCTCATTCCGTACTTTGCCGCCGTATAGGCGGGATGCGCCGCGAACCACTGAGGTCGCAGGTCGAGCGGCGGGCACAGTGCGAGCACGTGCGGATTCGCCGCTGCCCGCAGGTGTGGAATGCACAGTTGGGAGACCAGGAAAGTGCCGCGTGCGTTGACCTGATGCATCAGGTCGTAACGCTTCATGTCTGTCTCGAGCGTACCGGAGAGGCTGATGGCGGACGCATTGTTCACGCAGATGTCGATGCCGCCGAAGCGGTTTACTGCCTGGCCGATTGCAGCTCGCACCGATGCCTCATCGCGCACATCCACCACGACCGGCAACGCGCGGCCGCCCGCAGCTTCGATCTGTTCGGCAGCGCTATGGATCGTCCCTGGAAGTTTCGGATGCGGCTGCTCTGTCTTGGCGGCAACAACGATATTCGCGCCATCTCGTGCGGCGCGCAGAGCTATCGCCAGGCCAATGCCACGACTCGCGCCAGTGATGAACAAGGTCTTGCCTTTCAGACTCATACTTCGCTCGAACCCTGGCGATCCTCGATGCGCCAACCCAACGTGACGGGCCGGGGTGATATTGCACGATTACCGCTTGTGGCGTGCGCGCGGACACCTATCAGAAGATAGGGTCGGAGCCTGTGTAGTAGGTGAGCGGAGCGCGCTCTGCTGACGGAGAGATCGAGGAATGCCCGCGAAGCGTAGGAATCCCTATCCTGAGACTGCACTCACTGTTGCCGCCGCGGCGGCATCCCACGCATGCCCATGCCCATACCCATCATGGGACAGCCTTGCTCGCCCATCATCTCGGTACAGGTTTGGTGCATCTGTCGCCGGCAGTCGGAGAACTCCCGCTCCGAGCGCAGACAGGCGGCCATCTTCTCGTGGGCTGTGGCCATCTTCTCCCGCATTTCCTTCGATGGTGCGGATGCTGGCGGAGGGGTTTCCGCTGCGAAGGCGGTGGCGAGGGCGCCTAAAAGGATCGTCGCGATCAGCGCTCGCGAAACAGCGAAGCATCGTGGGGCATTCATGGAGATCTCCAAGTAGAGTCGCTTTCAATGACCCTACGCTGAGTGCATCCACGAGTCGTATCCGGAGAACTGGAAGGTGATTCCGTAGGGGCCCTGAGATCAATATCACGATGCGCAATTGCACCGTGACTCGGGTTTTCGGGCTACCTTGTAAGCGTAGGCCGCTGAGGATCGTCATGAGACATTCCGAGAGACATCGAACTCACCGCGCGGGCTGGCTGCGAGCCGCGGTGCTTGGCGCGAACGACGGAATCGTATCGACCGCCAGTCTGATCGTTGGGGTTGCTGCTGCTGGAACCGGCGCCTCCGGTATTCTTATTTCCGGGATCGCGGGCCTGGTTGGCGGCGCCATGTCCATGGCGGCCGGCGAATACGTTTCGGTCAGCTCGCAAGCTGATACCGAGCGCGCCGACCTGGCTCGTGAGCGCCAGGAGCTTGCTGCCGCTCCCGAGCAGGAGCAGGCGGAATTGACGGCAATTTACGTCAAGCGCGGGCTGCAAGCCGAGCTTGCCTCGCAGGTGGCTGCGCAGCTCATGCAGCACGACGCTCTGGGAGCGCACGCACGCGACGAGCTGGGAATCTCGGACGCGTTGGCCGCCCGGCCCGTGCAGGCGGCATTGGCGTCGGCGGCAACGTTCGCGACCGGGGCCGCGCTGCCGCTGTTGATGGTCCTGTTTGCTCCTGTCTCCTGGTTGCTCTGGGTCACTCCGATCGGATCGCTGATATGTCTGGCGGGGCTTGGTTCGGTTGCTGCGAAAGCGGGCGGCGCACCGATCGTGCCGGGGGCAACCAGAGTGACGTTCTGGGGTGCATTGGCGATGGCCGCGACGGCTGCCATCGGCACGCTCTTCGAAGCATAGCTGCGCCGAGGCTCCGATTGTGTCGATCGACCTCTGCCTGAGCGCGCCCGGCGTCCGATCGATCGGAAGCGAGTCGTTGCTTGGTGAATGGCGAACGATACTGGATTCAGCCGTGTTCGACTTCGCCGCAGTGATCGAGGATGTAACCTCGGGCCGCGTCGCGCAGCTGAATCGTCGCGGCAAAGGCATTCTTTCCATGGGGCGGCAAGATACGTGAGCCGATGTGTATCGTGATGGGCGAACGCCGCGGTAGCCACTGCCCATCGGGAAGCAGAGAGCGAGTGCCCTGGATGGCAATGGGCACGATGGGCCGATTCGCCGCGGCCGCGGCGGAAAATGCACCCAAGTGAAAAGGCAGAAGTCCCGGATCGCGAACGAATGTTCCCTCCGGAAAGAAAATGCAGGATTCGCCGTCCTCGGCCAGCTTTGCGAGACGACGCGCATCTGCAACGCCCGCGCGCACGTCGAAGCGTTCGACAAACACCGTGCCTAGCCGTCGAAGGAACCTGCCGACGAGCGGAGTACGCGCCAGCTCACGCTTCGCGACGAAGCGACACGAATGCGGCAATGCCGCCGCCAGCACTACGCCGTCCAGGTAGCTGGAATGATTGGCGACGATCACTTCGCCAGATGGGCTCGACGCTGGCTGCTCACCGATGATCGTGAGTCGCACGCCGGCGATTCGCAGGAACAGACGACTGACGTGGTGACAGATCCTCCAGCATGCTCGCACGGACACAGGCAGTGAAGTCAACACGAACGCCAGCACGCCCAAGCAAACGAACAGGCTCCAGAAATAGGCACCATACAGAATATCGCCCACGCGACGCACTGCACGGCTCGTCGCGGCAGCAACGCCGCTCAGCGCGAGATTCAGCAGTTGCAGCCACGTTGCACGCTGCTGCATGGATTTATGCTTGCCGGCCTCGTAAAGCTGGCGAGTGGCCGCTCGGCGGATCTTTCCGCTGGAGGTCTTGAGTACAGTGTGTGGCGCCACCAGCGTCACGTCGTCGGGCGGCTCGCCGATCGTCCGCACCACGGCAGTGTTGATTGCCTGCCGAATCTGCTCGCGCTCCTTCGGCTTCTGTTCCCGCGTCTCGGCGAGCACGACCACGCGCTCGGTTCCCGAGGTGCGGTCGGTGCTGCCGAAGACCGCCACGCAGCCTTTGCGGATGCCGGCAATGGACCCGATCGCCGCTTCCAACTGATCGGGATAGATGTGACGACCGGCACGAATGATGATGTCCTTGATCCGTCCGGTGACGTACAGCTCGCCATTCGCGAGATAAGCCCGATCGCCGGAGTTCAGCCAGCCGTCATGAATCAACTCGCTCGTGGCTTCCGGGTTTCGATAATAGCGTTGCGTTGCCGAGGGGCCGCGAAACTCCAGCCGTCCTTCGTGCCGTTCGCCGAGCTCACAGCCCGCATCATCCATGATACGCACCTCGTGACCGGGCAGTGGCCGACCGCATGAGACGAAGGCCAGTGTGTTGCTAGCGTCAGGGGGCGCCGGTTGCGCGCTGCCCCGTTGTAAGAAGGGATCGCGTTCGATCCGATCGATCAGGGGGCCACGCTCGAGCGGTGGAACGGTGAGACCCACCGAACATTCGGCAAGCCCATACACGGGCGTCAGCGCGGTGCGACGCAGGCCGCAGCGGGCGAACTTGTCCTGGAAGCGCAGCAGAGTCTCCGGCATCACGGCTTCCGCGCCGTTCATCGCAATTCGCCAGGTGCTCAGGTCCAGGCCGGCAAGGTCCGCGTCCCGCGCATGCCTGAGGCACAGCTCGTATGCGAAGTTCGGGGCCGTCGACATCGTTGCTCGATGCCTGTGAATGGCTTCGAGCCAGCGCAATGGACGGGCCAGGAAGGCAAGCGGCGACATCACCACGAGCTTGAAGCCGAAGTACAGCGGGCCGAGCCACGCGCCAATGAGTCCCATGTCGTGATACAGCGGCAGCCAGCTCACGAAGACATCGTCCTGATGAACTTCCAGCGCGGTACCGAGTGCCCTGATGTTTGCAAGTATGTTGCCGTGTGTGAGCACGACGCCCTTGGGCTGGCCGGTGCTGCCGGAGGTGTATTGAAGCAAGGCGGTGTCGCTTTCGTCCGATCCGACCTGGGTTCGTTCCGCACGTAGCGAGCGCAGCTCGTCCGCGGTCGTGATTCTTTGCAAGGACGGCGCATGCATGCGAAGAACCGTAGCAAGACGACGCATCTGGGGTGTCGTGACGAGCGTGCCCGCCCGGGCGTTCGCCAGAATTCCCGCGTGTCTGCGAACGTGCTCCTCGATCTGACTCAGTCGGACGGGAGGGTAGAGCGGCACGGGCACAGCGCCGGCGAGCAGTATTCCGAAGAACGCGCCAAAGTAGTCGCGGCTGGTGGGAAGCATCAATGCGACCGGCTCGCGAGGTTGAACTCGTTGCTGCTGCAGACCTCCGGCGATCGCGCACGCGTCTTGCCACAGGTCCCGGTAGGTGACGATCTCCTCGCGATCGTCCAGGCTGATCGTGATCTGCGGAAAGTCCGGGTGTCGTTCCACGTGCCAGCGAAGCACCTGTTCCAAGGTCTTCATGCTCGCCGGTGGCGCGGCCGCAAGTGGCGGCGCATCCGAGCGTTCGATGGCGGGGCGCCGCTCGATGGTCCCCGAGGCGGGAGCACGCTCTAGCGTGGCGGCGATATCGCCCAGCGTTTCGGCGCTTTCGAACAGCGCATCGGGTAATCGAACGCGCATGTCCTCTTCGATGCGCGTGAATAATTCCACCCGCGAAAGACTATCCAGGCCGAGATCGTGGTCGAGAGTGCTGGCGAGGGTCAGTGGCAGCGAATCGGCCTGCTCGTGTCGCAGGTCTCTGAGCGTCGCACGTGCGATCTCGATCACCCGCTCGGCCGTTGCTGGCGCGGCGACCATATCCATGGAGTACGAGCGTAATAGCCCGCCGGTCGCAAACCACCGTGAGATTCCAGCAGCGGCTAAGTTGAAGCGCGTGAGACTTTCTCGGACGTTTGCAGGCGGTGTGTCGTTCGCGCAGGGAGTCCTTAATCGTTAGGGGCATGTCCGAGTGGTCGCGCGATGGACCGGCGCGAACACCCCGAAAGGAGCAAGCTCGGTCGAGATGAGGCCGGTATTGAGTCCAACCATGCCGTGTTCGAGCGCTTCCGTGACACGCCAGGACCGGCCCAAGTCGCGAGTGTAGACATAGGCGGCGAGACCGAACTCGGTATCGTTGGTCATGCGAATGGCGTCAGCCTCGGTCTCGAAGCGAAACAGGGGAGCGATGGGTCCGAATGTTTCCTCGCGAGCAAGCGTGTGTGTGGCGAATTCCAAATTCTGCGCATAGATTGTGCAAATCGTCCACGTCTTGCCGCGTGGAATCTCTCTGCTACGATGGCTCATGCGAGATCTGGCGTTTTTTGCTTATTAATCTCATAGCGACGATCGCCAAACTCCTGCTGCCGGGTGGCGCTCATTCCATCATTACCGAGTCGCTGCTGCTCAACACCAGCTCTTGATTCTGAATCGATCGCGCGCCCGAGCCCCGAATCTACGGCCCTTCGATCGAGTCATTGCTGGCTTGTGCACGGACCTGATACGTCGTGCTCGCCTCATTCGTGCGGCTATCGTGCTTCGGCCCGCCACCCTCATGAGGTTTCATGATGCCCTGGTGAAACGAAAGTACCGCAGGCTTTTCACGCCAAAGCGCCAGCGGAAGCCCGGCCCGAAAGGACCTGGCCCAGAGCTGGTCGCTGCGATCGTTGAGATGAAACGTCGGAACCCTCGTTTCGGCTGCCGGCGCATCGCTCAACAGATCGCCTTAGTATTCGGTGTCGAGATCGACAAGGATGTTGTGCGACGTGTCCTCGCAAAGCACTGCCGGCCGACCGGCGGCTCCGACGGTCCGTCCTGGCTGACTTTCCTCGGACACGCCAAGGACAGCCTCTGGAGCGTCGATCTCTTTCGTTGTGAATCTCTAATCCTAAAAACTAATTGGGTGATGGTCGTCATGGATCAGTTCACTCGCCGCATCATCGGCTTCGCCGTGCAACCCGGCGTCGTCGATGGTGCGGCCCTCTGCCGCATGTTCAATCAGGTGATCGCCGGCGCACCGACACTGCCGCAACGCCTCAGCAGCGACCACGACCCGCTCTTCAAGTTTCATCGCTGGCAGGCCAATCTGCGTATCCTTGATGTGATGGAGATCAAGACCGTTCCGCATGTGCCATTGTCGCACCCGTTCGTTGAGCGACTGATCGGAACCGTGCGGCGAGAACTTCTGGATCAGGTTCCATTCTGGGGCGCGTCAGATCTAGAACGCAAGCTGCTGCAGTTCAAAGACTATTACAATGACGATCGCGTTCACGCGTCATTGAATGGCCGCACTCCGATCTGCAAGGCCGCCGCTGCGAGTCGCAGCTTGCTTCTCCTTAGAGACTATCAGTGGCGATCCCATTGCCGCGGCCTGTATCAGCTCCCAGCTGCCGCTTGACTGATAATTCGCCACAGACAGGTTCTCCAGGGCGACCTCGCGATGTTTGGCCCAGCGTTCGGCAGCCGATCGGTGCGTGAAGGTTCTGGCCTCTTGGTGAAGCATCTTCCCACTGCGTCTGATCCGGACAATTGCCGTATAGCGCACAGAGCCGTCGGCCTGCTTTCTCAACTTGATATAGGGCATGGTAGGCTTCACCTCGGGGCGACAAGCGTTTATGTCGCCTTTTTGTCGCCCCGGCAACCCAAATACTCCCCCGAATCCGCAGAAATCCCGCACCAACGCCGCGAATGGAATACCCTGGAAAAATAGGCATTTCGAGCGAAGTTTCCAGCCTTTCAAGGGCTCGGAAGGTGAGCGTAGCACCAATGATGGATGGGATCGGTAGTTGGCGTTAGTTCAGGTGTGACGCGTACTTACGAGTGATGAGAAAGGGCTGGTGACACTTTGGGGACACCGCTCAACGTCACCAACGCGTGTGACGCCGTCCGGAACATCGACACTGTACGATGGAATGCCCCGAGATGCCATGCGACGAACTGCGACATAGTGAGGCACGCGTAGGCGATCCAACCGGATGTGCGCGACTTCAGTCGCATCAACCGAGAATCTGAGCCGATGTCTGAGTTCAGCAAGTCGGTGAGAACAAGAAAGTCGCGCAAGACTCGTTTCAGCGTCACCGGCTGAGAATCTCACATCTGATCTTTGTTTCGACCCTCGTTCGCGTTTCGCCCGCTTTTGAGTCTATGCCGAGACACCGGGAGTTTTTCCAAGGGTAGCTGACGATGCGCAGGTGATGGGCGCCCATCGTCGCCGACAACCTCGTGACAAGTTATCGGCCGCACATTGCGAGTGATGCCGAGGCGGAGCGCGCGTCGGACCGAGTGATTCCGGTCCGTGATCGCGAGCCGATATGACTAGGTTCCTGAACGACAACCTCCCGCCGCCATCAATCAATACAACCATAGGACACAGAATGCGCAAAAGTATCGGTCTACTCGTTCTTGCGGCGAGCGCGCTGTACTCGTGCGCTGCGCCAGCGGACAATCGTGCCGTGCAACGCGTGACGACAAGTGCGGACTACAAGCGTGCCATCGCGTTCGACGCCATCGCGCCTACCATCGAGTCGGGAAAGGTGTGCACGATGAACTGAGCAAAGCCCGGCGGAGCGGAAGCGACCCCAGAGGATGGCGCCGATTCCTCCGGCAGCGGCAGATTCAAGCCCGCGCCAGGCTCGAGCAGATTGACCGTGAGCAGACCCAGAGCGAGCGAGAGGAAGCTTGCGATCAAGAACCACGACATCGTCTTCAGGCCGATCCGTCCCAGCGCCTTGGCGTCTCCGAGGTGGGCGATCCCCGTCACCAAAGTCGCGAATACGAGCGGCGCGAAAGTCGCAGCGGCGCGATCATTCCTGAAGTTCCGGCGGACAAGTCCACGAAATTGCGGCTGACATGCAGTTGCGGATCGACCTCGGGACGAAGAATCGGGAACGCGTCGAAGGACTCGAGACGCTCGGCTTCCTTGACGAAGTTGAACTCGTTTTTCCGCCGGGTTCGTACGGGCTGCGTGATCCTTTTATTCAAAGCCGACGAGCGTGCCTATCTGGACGAATGGCCGATGAGCCATCGAGCAGAAGCAGGCTGTGATGGCCCGCGACCCGAATCGCTGCATCGAGCTGGGCGGCAATATCCATTTCCTTGCCAAGCGCGACGCGACCGACGGCAAAGAGCTTTCAGTACATGTCCCGAGCTGGCAGCGCACATCGCGCAGTCGGTGATCCGGGACGACTTCGATCTCACCATCGTCAATCGGATGGATGTGGATCACGGGCTCACCGTGCCGCTATCGCTGATGTGCGGTCCGGTGGCGCAGTGGCCGTGCCCCGTGACTCAGTTTGCGGTGAACGTCGTGCAGTATCCCGTGCCGTCGGGGCGACGATTTTTCGCGCTCGGCGGTGCGATTCGACAAGCAAGGCGCATCGCTTCTACCACGTGCCGGCGAGTAACACGGCGGTCGGCAGTTTGATTCTGGAGAATACGTAGCGCACTGGACCCATTGCTGGTCCCGCTCTGGCCCTACCGGCGGCGCGTACGCTGACACAGGCTTGATCCTTGCGCTGCTGATCGCGCACCGGACGTATAGCCACTGTCAGGTGAACCATGAAGAACTTCTTTAGTTCGCGATTGTTGTGGGCATCGCTTCCCGGTCTGCTCTGCCTCTCAGGCGCAGCCCATGCCGCCACGGTTCTCTCAGAGAATTTCCAGGACGGAACGATCGATGGCTGGACGACTACGGGAACCGTCTACGCCAATTTATACAGCGGCAACTACTCGATCGGCATGCAGGGCACGGCCAACGCACGCCGCACTATCTCCACGGCCGGCTACACAGGCGTCAACATTTCGCTGCAGATGGCCGCGCATTCGCTCGAAGCCGGCGAGACCTGCATTGCCGATGTCTCGATCAATGGCGGCACCACGTGGACTACCGCGCTCACGCTGGTGAACGGTCAGGACAATAGCGCTCTGTATTCGGCCAGCTCCGTGCCGGTGAATGCAGATAACAATGCCAATGTCGTGGTGCGGTTTCGGACCAGTGTGGGGCACACCAGCGACTACTGTTATGGCGACAACATCGTGGTCACGGGGACGGCCTCGGGCGGCGGCGGCACACCTGCGCCGGATGTATTCGAGCCGCTGTCCGGCAGCGGCGCCGTCAGCCGCAGCCTGCTCACGTACGCGACACTGATTTCCGGCAGCGATCCCGGCTCGAGGATCAACCTGAGCGGGTACGCACTGCCGGCAAATGCCGCGGAACCGACGAACTTCTTTCAAGGCCGTCTCGCGCTGAGCAACACCGCCACCGGCGGCGGCTTTGCCGAGATCGTCGATACTTACAATTACACCGGGACGACGGATAACACGCGCAAGCACCTGCCGCCATTTGATTTCGAGTTCGTCCAGACCGGCAGTCATATCTTTCCGTTACAGCGCGGCTCGATTCCGAGCACGCACGCCAACTGGGAGTACGTGCTTTCGCCGGGTCGCGCGTGGAACGAGAATGGCGACAACGGCTATACACGGGCGGCCATTCCGTTCGCGCTTCAGCAACGCAATGCCAACTGCGTGCACAACGGCGTGCTGAGTTTCCTGTTCAAGAACGACGGCTCGGTGTCGAAAGTCGCCTACCAGATTGCGTCCGAAACCTGTCTGTATTTCAAGGTCGACCTCTGGGGTCTGTTGCCTGCCACCTACAATCAGTACCTGATCGCCAATGCGGCGACGCTCAAGACGGCATATCAGACTGAGGTCGCCAACCGCATTCCGGTTCGACCGCTGTCATCCATCGGCACCTATTACTCCGGCGTCGATGCCGCCAAGCTGGCGGCTCCGAACGGCACCGATGCGAGTCACATTTCTCTGGTGGGCTTCTACGCCGACGGATATCACTACACCGGCGGGTGCACCACGCGCTACGGCACGTATCCGTACTGCGAGTCCCTGGTCGTGCCGAGCTATTCCACGGCCAAATCCGCTTTCGCCGGCGTTGCGATGATGCGGCTGGAGAAGAAATATCCGGGCACGCGCAATGCCTTCGTGTCCAGCTGGGTCGGCAACTGCGCCAGCAACGGCAACTGGAACGACGTGACGCTGAACAACGTGCTCGACATGGCCACGGGAAACTACGGTTCGGCCACCTATATGGCGGACGAGGGCGCGGCTCACACCAGCAATCTGTTTGAGGTCGATTCGCACGCCAGCAAGATCGGTTACAGCTGCACCCAGTACACGCGCAAGGCGACTCCAGGCTCGCAATGGGTGTATCACACCTCGGACACCTACATCGCCGGCACGATGATGAATGCGATTCTGAAGAACGCAGAGGGCAGCACCAAGGATCTGTTCACCGATATGGTCGTCGCCGATCTGTGGACGCCGCTCAATCTCAGCCCGACGGCAAAATACACGCGCCGCACGTATGACTCGACGGCACAGCCGTTCGTCGGCTGGGGCCTCACCTGGCTGCGCGACGACGTGGCGAAGATCGGCAAGTTCATCGGGATCGACGACGGTGTGATCGGCGGGACAGCGCAGCTCGATACGGCACAGTTGAGTGCAGCCATGCAACGCACGCCGAGCGACCGCGGTGTGGTGCCACTCTCCGACTTTTACTACAACAACGGGTTCTGGGCCCTGAACGCGCAGACCAACCTGGGTTGCAGCAATCCTGCCTGGATTCCCTTCATGTCGGGCTTTGGAGGAATCACTGTGCTGCTGCTGCCCAACGACACCGTCTACTACTATTTCAGCGACAACGACACTTACTTGTGGATGGAGGCCGCACAGGAGTCGGCCAAGATCCGCACACTCTGCAACTGACCGCTGGACTTCGTGGAACTGCGATGCCGGTGCATCGCAGTTCCACGGTAGCACCGAGCTTGACTACACCGCCAGGCAGAGATACTTGATCTCCACGTAGTCGTCGATGCCATAGCGCGATCCTTCGCGGCCGAGCCCCGAAGATTTGACACCGCCGAACGGCGCCACTTCGGTCGAGATCAGCCCGGTGTTCAATCCCACCATCCCGGTCTCGAGCGCTTCGGCCACTCGCCACGCACGGGCGATATCCCTCGTGTAGAGATAGGCTGCAAGCCCGGCATCGGTGTCGTTGGCCAGAGCAATCGCTTCGGGCTCCGTCGCGAAACGGAACAAGGGTGCCACCGGTCCGAATGTTTCATTCTGTGCGAGCAGCATGTCGGGCTGCGCATCGAGCACGACGGTCGGCTGGAAAAACGTGCCGCCAAGCGCATGCCGTGCTCCTCCGACGGTGATACGGCCACCGCGCTTGCGGGCATCCGCCAGGTATTCCTCCACTTTCAATACCGCCGCATCACTGATCAGAGGTCCCTGGTCGACCTCGCCGGCCAGGGCATCGCCGACGCGGAGTTTGCGCACGGCGTCCGAAAAGCGGGCGGCGAATTCATCGTAGATCCCGGCCTGCACCAGCAAACGGTTTGAGCAGACGCAGGTCTGACCCGAGTTTCGAAACTTGCTGGCGATGGCGCCGGCGACCGCAGCGTCGAGGTCCGCATCGTCGAACACGATGAACGGCGCATTGCCACCGAGCTCGAGCGAAACCTTCTTGATCTGTTCGGCGCATTGAGCCATGAGCTTGCGTCCCACGGCGGTCGAGCCGGTGAACGAGAGCTTGCGCACTCGCGGATTCGACGTGAGCTCGAGGCCGATCTCCGGCGCATGGCCTGTCACGACATTGAAGACGCCCGGCGGAATGCCGGCGCGTGCGGCGAGTTCTGCGAGCGCCAGAGCGGACAGCGGTGTTTCCAACGCCGGTTTGCAGACGAACGTGCAACCTGCAGCCAACGCCGGTCCGCACTTGCGGGTAATCATGGCCGCCGGAAAATTCCAGGGCGTGATCGCGGCGACGACGCCAATGGGCTGTTTCAGCACGACGATGCGTTTGTCCGCGGCGTGCGAGGGAATAACGTCGCCGTAGACGCGGCGGCCCTCTTCGGCGAACCATTCGATGAACGAGGCCGCATAGAGAATCTCGCCCCGTGCCTCGGACAACGGTTTGCCCTGTTCGGCGCTCAGCAGTAGCGTGAGATCGTCGACGTTGGCCACGATCAGGTCGAACCAACGGCGCAGCAGCACGCTGCGCCCCTTGGCAGTGCGGGCGGACCAGGCAGGAAACGCTGCGGTGGCCGCATCGATTGCCTCGCGTGTCCGTTCGCCGCCGGCCAAAGGAACAGTGCCCAGTACGGCGCCGTTGGCTGGATTGCGAACGACAGCGGCTGCGCCGTTATGGGCGGCTTGCCATCGCCCGTCGATGTAACAGGCATCACGCAGCAACTCGGGATCGCGCAAGGGAAGGTGGGTCATGTGAAACTCAGCGTCGTTTGCCGCGCACGATGAGTGCGGTGTCAATGAGAAGTCCGTCGGTGTTGAACCAGCGCACCTGATCGCCATCGATGACGGTGAACAGGCCAAGCGCCTCGCCATACGCCCAGTTCTGCCACTGGCGGAACCAGCGATCGTCCTCGATCCACCAGCGGCCGCGATCGCAATCTTCGTTGGCGTAGCCGGCACGGCCGATGAGCTCGCCGCCGGCGCGCAGCTCGATGGTGCACGGCTCGCCGTAGACGGTGTTGTAGAGCAACGTCTTGCCGGCGAGCTCGCGTTGCAGGGCTCGCCCCGACATGGGCTGGAGAGGATCGTCGCTCAACAGGCGAGAGCCGAGTCGGCGATCGCCGCGAATCAGGCGCGACAACACTTCGACACCGCCGCGCACGCTTTCCTTCGGCAGGCTGGTCACGCCCATCGAAAATGCTTCCGGGCGCTCCGGATCGTTCGATGGATCGATCAACACACCGAGCGACTGTGCGGCGCGCGCCAATTCGAGAGCGTTCATGCCGTCGGGTCCGCGCACATGGTAGGCGCTGCTGCCGGGAACGCTCTCGATTGTTACGAACTTGTGCAGATAGTGATTGAGTGCATCGCGCAGGGCAGTGCGGCGCAAAGCCAGCGCTCGGTGAGCACGGGCCATGCACGCTCCGTAGTGCCCGAGCCCGATGAAGTAAGCCCACGCCCGCTGCACGCCGGGCGCGAACTCCGTTCCTGCAAGCGTGCGCGCCCGCCGTGCGCGGTCCACAACGCGAGCGTCGGCGTTGATAAAGCCTGGTGGTGTGCCCAGCGCCGCTACCGGCGATAAGCCGCCGACAAACGTCACTCTGCCGAGTGTGTCGAACGCGCGCAGCGAGAGCGCTGAGCGACGCGAATCCCGGAGCTCGGGCGCGGCGCCGACCTCGATGATCAGCACATCGCGCTCGGACGCGAGCTGCAACAGTGCCTGGGCTCGGTCATGCGCAGCGTCGTGGGCCGCGAACGCGTGTGCGGAATGGATGATCACACCGCCCGGCGGTACATCCTGCGCTGCCTTCAATACATCGCTGCCACGAGCGAACGGCAGCAAGGTTGCGTGCCGATCGAGCAATTGCCTACGGACATCGCCATCCGGCACATATGCGAGCAAGACCGGCGTACCGCGCTGTACAAGTACCTCGATAGCGAGATGAAGCGCGTGCCGCGGGGACGCGGTAACGACGACCTCGTCAGGCGCGGCATCGACTCCCCAAGCCGGCAACCATTTGGTGCGCAACTCTTCGACAAAGAGTGGATCGTCGTGCTCGCCCTGGATGCTCCAGCGCGAAACGGCTTGGCGAGCGAACGCGAGCCGCAATGCTTCGCGCCATTCATCGAGCGCCAGCAAGCTCGAATCGATGCAGCCGTCGAGGAACGGGAACGGATATTGATCCCAGTTCGGCGGACGGCGGAAGCTGTCGTCACTTGCAGCGGGACTCAGGCGTGCCGTGGCCGAAGCGAAGCGGCTCAATCCGCGACGTCCCGTTGTCACGCGCTCGCCGGGTACTTCCTTTGCCACGTAGATGCCACTGCGTGGCCGGCTGACGAGGTGTCCCTCCGCAAGTAGCGCGTCGTAAGCGAGTGTCACTGTGTTGCGGGATACGCCAGCCTGCGTCGCAAGTTGCCTCGATGAGGGAAGCCGCCGGCCTGGCCGCAGTACGCCGCGGTTGATGGCGTCGACGAGCTTCTGTCGCAATTGATGCTGCAAGCTGAGCGTGCTGCGCGGATCGACAGCGACGGCGAGATCGAATTTGCGGCGCGAAGCCATACGCTTCAGTCAGCCTGCAGCGCTCGCTCGAGCAGATCGAGCCCTTCATCGACGATCGATTCCGGTGCGGTGAGCGGGAACAGCAAGCGAATGCCTTCGCCGCGGCCGCCGCAGCTGAGCAACAGCAGCCCGAGCCGATGCGCTCGCTGTACGACCGCGGCAGCTCCACCCTGGCGGACTTCGTCGGTGCCCCGGCCAGCGAGTAGATCGAAGCCGATCATCGATCCGAGTCCGCGGATGTGCCCGATGGGCGCCAGGTCGGTGCGCGTCGCGAATGAGGCGAGCCGCGACCGCGCCTTGTCCCCGAGCAGCTTGGCACGCTCGATCAAACTTTCGTGCTCGATGACATCGAGCACTGCGAGTGCGGCTGCGCACGCGAGCGGCGAACCCGCATAGGTTCCGCCGAGACCCCCAGGCGCCGGTGCATCCATCAGCGCGGCGTTGCCGGTGACGGCGGACAGCGGCAAACCGCCCGCCAGCGACTTTGCAGTCACGAGCAGGTCGGCCTGAACGCCAGAATGTTCGAGCGCGAACATGCGACCGGTACGTGCGAAACCCGTCTGTACTTCGTCGGCGATCAGCGCGATGCCATGCGTATCGCACAACTCGCGCAAGCCCTGTAACAGCGCCGTCGGCGCGGGATGAAAACCACCTTCGCCTTGCACCGGCTCGATGATGATGGCAGCCACTCGTTCCGGCGGCACATCGGACAGAAAGATCTGCCGGATCGACGCAAGGCTGGCATCGACACTGATGCCGTGATGCTCGATTGGGAACTGCGCGCGATAAACTTCCCCGCCCAGACGCCCAAAGCCATGCTTGTAGGGGGCAGTCTTGCCGGTCAGCGCGAGCGCGAGCAGCGTGCGCCCGTGGAACGCTCCATTGAATGCAATGAGTGCGTCGCGACCCGTGGCGGCGCGAGTGATCTTCACCGCGTTCTCGACCGCTTCGGCGCCGGTGCTGAACAGGATGGTTTTTGCCGGTCCGCGCACTGGCGCGATGGCATTGAGGCGCTCCGCCAGCGCGATATACGGCTCGTAAGCCGTGACCTGGAACGCCGCATGCGTGAACCGCTGCAACTGCCGTTCGACGGCGGCGAGGATAGTGGGATGGCAGTGACCGGTGTTGAGCACCGCGATGCCCGAGGCGAAGTCGATGAAGCGCCGATGGGTCACATCCCACACTTCAGCGTTCCGCGCGCAGTCGATGAAAACCTGCGTGGCGCTGGCGACGCCGCGTGGCACGGCTCGCTCGCGACGCGCGTTCAGCAGCTGGTTCCGATCGGCCGCAGCGGCCGGCTCGAGCCGAGCGGCAAGTGGTGTGGAATGCATGGCAACTCGTCTCCCGCAATTGGCGAAGCAACCAAGCCTGCTTGGCGTCGGTCGCACCGCATAGGACCAGTTCCTCCGTGAACGTGGTGCCAGTCTAACTGGCACCAGGGCCAGTTCGCATCTGGCTCTATCAAGGGCCGGCTGCGGCTGTCATGGTCGAATCCGACGCAAGCGGTGCTGTCGCATCGCGCTACCACTGGACCCTATGAGCCGGATTGCCATCGCTGGGCTGCAACTCGATCTGCCCAAAGCCGACAACCTCGACCGGATCGATGCCGCCATCGATCAGGCCTGCAAACGCTTTCCCTGGCTCGACATGATCGTGCTCGGCGAGTTGGCGGCGTTCGGGCCCGATCCCGCCAATGCCCAACCATTGCCGGGCGCGGCCGAACAGCGGTTCGTCGCGGCAGCCCGGCGCAACCGGCTGTGGCTCGTCGCCGGCTCCATCTTCGAGAGCGTCGACGATCGCATCTTCAATACCGCCTCCGTCATCGATCCCGACGGTCAGGTCGTGGCGCGCTATCGCAAGATGTTTCCCTTCTTCCCGTACGAGAAGGGGATCACGCCCGGCAGCGAGTTCGTGGTGTTCGACATCCCTCGAGTCGGCCGTTTCGGTCTGTCGATCTGTTATGACATGTGGTTTCCGGAGACGACGCGCACGCTTGCGTGGATGGGCGCCGAGGTCATCCTTCACCCGACGATGACCAATACGATCGATCGTGATGTCGAGTTGTCGATCGCGCGCGCCAACGCGGCGATGAACCAGTGCTACTTCGTGGATATCAATGTCGCCGGCGATCTCGGCTTCGGTCGCTCCGGTGTCTACGGGCCCGGCGGCGAAGTCATCTATCAGGCGCGCGCCGGCCGCGAGATCGTTGCCGTCGAACTGGATCTCGATACGGTTCGCCGCGCACGCCGCCGCGGTTGGCATTCGCAGGTCCAGCCGCTGAAAAGCTTCCGGGACAGCACTGTCGCATTTCCAGCTTACGTTCAGGGCGAGCGGCAGTCGCGGTATCTGCGTTCTCTCGGGCCGCTCGAGTTGCCGCCGCGGCCGACACTGCGATTGGACGAGACCTGACCCGGCGGACAATCATCGTTACATGGGGAAAACAACTATGAAGATCTCTGGCAGCATCTACCGGCGAGCGCTCGCGCCTTCGCCGCTTGCTATCGCGATCACGGGCGCGCTCGCCGCCGCCCAGGCAGCTGGCGCGCAGCAGCTGGAAGTGGAAGAAGTCGTTGTCACCGCAACCCGCCGCGAGCAGTCAGTGCTCGATGTACCGTACAACATCTCAGCCGTCTCGGGCGATGCGCTCGAAGCGGGGCAGATCACGGACCAGTCCGATCTGATGCGCAACGTCACTGGCGTGGGTGTGGTCGATCGCGGCTACCGCAATTCCGGCGTGATCAACGGTGTGATGATCCGCGGCGTCAACAGCGACGGCGCAGCGCTTGGCGACTATGCGCTCTCCGCCGTGCCGACCGTATCGACCTATGTGAACGACACGCCGCTGTACGCCAACTTCGTGATCAAGGATATCGAGCGCGTCGAGGTGCTGCGAGGGCCGCAGGGTACGCTGTACGGGTCAGGATCGCTGGGCGGTACCGTCCGCTACGTCACGCGTGCCCCGAAGCTCGGCGAGTTCGATGCCAGCGTCGGCGTCACCGGTTCGCAGGTCGATGGTTCCGATAGTATGGGCTTCAGCGGAGACGGAATGATCAATCTGCCGCTGGGAGAAACCCTCGCATTGCGCGTCAACGGTACCGTCATGGACTTCCCTGGGGTGACCGATTACGTGAACGTCTACGCGCTGGACGACAATGGCATTCCCGTAGCGCCGAACGGCGTCCTCGACTCGGAAGCGCAATACTCAGTGAAGAAGGACGCGGATACGGTCGACATCAAGTTTGGCCGCGCGGCGCTGCGTTGGACTCCGTCGGATGCGGTCGATGTGACTCTGTCGTATGCGCGACAATCCGATGATATCGGCGGCCGGCGCCAGCAGACCGTCGGCTTCGATGGCTACGGCCGCGAGTACCGGCGTTACGAGAACGGCGCGGTTCAGCTCGAGCCGTCGAGCCGCGACGTCGAGCTCAGCAGCCTGGAAGCGAGTATCGACTTCGGCTTCGCAACGCTGACTTCCAGCACGTCGTATTACGATCACGAGGGCGACAGCGTCAGCGAAAACACCGGCTTCTATGCACAAGCGGGATTCCTGTCCTTCTATTACAACTATCCGCGACCGATGGCCTCGGCCGTGCGCACATACAGTGACGAGGCATTCGTGCAGGAGCTGCGCCTGGTGTCCGATACGGGCAAGACGCTCGACTACGTCGTCGGTCTCTACTACATGGACCAGAAGCTCGGCTCGACCCAGCAGAGTCTGCTGCGTGGATTCAAGCGCTGGTGGGACGAGTTCAGCGGCTTCCCCGAGGCGGTGACAGGCGACATGGACTTCGACTATTCGCGTCGCGAGACCTTCGAGGATCGTGCCGCGTTTGGTGAGCTGACGTGGCACCTGTCGGAGACTGCGCAGATCACCGGCGGCCTGCGCTATTACCAGAATGATTTCACCAACCACACCTACATGGCGCTGCCGCTCTATGCGGGATTCGCACCGCCGACCAACGCATCCTTCGATTCCGACGACGACGGCGCGCTGTTCAAGATCAACGCGTCGTGGCGTTTCGCCGGCAGGCACACGCTGTACGGCACGATCTCGGAAGGTTATCGCCGTGGCGGCAGCAACGCTGTCCCGCTCGCCGGCACGTTCGCGGAAGATCCGGCCTGGCAGCGATACGAGCCGGATTCGGTGGTCAATTACGAAATGGGCGTGAAGGGCGCTGGGACGGTGTTCCAGTACTCCATCGCGGCCTATTACGTCGACTGGGATGACGTGCAGGTCAACACATCGACGCCGAACTGGGGCTTTTATGCGGCTCAGAACGGCGGCAAAGCCCGCTCCGCCGGCATCGAGTTCGACCTCTCCGGCAGTCTGACCGATCGCCTGAGCTACACGTTCGGTTATGCCTATACGAACGCCGAACTGCGCGATGACGTCGCGCGGCCCGACGATCCCGATGTCATCATCGCGCTCGCCGGGGCGCGTTTGCCGGGCACGCCGGAGAATACGCTCAGTGCATCGTTGGAGTATGCGATGCCGGTGGGTAGCGCCGCACTCTGGACGACCCGCTTGAACGGCTACTATCAGTCGAGCAGCATGAATGCCATCAGCCGGTCCCCTGTGTTCAATGTCGAACTCGACTCGTTCCAGCTCTGGGGGGCATCTACGACGTATTCCACGGAGCACTGGGATGCGACACTCTTCGTCAAGAATTTGTTCAACGAGGAGGGCGTGACGGGCCTGTTCACCGAAGCCTACATGGGTACCGCGCCCGAGCTCGGCTACTACGGCAACGGTTCGAAACAGTTCCTGTCATTGCCCAGAACCCTTGGCCTCACTCTCAACTACCGGTTCTGATCGTTCGGCGCAGCAGGTGCTGCGTGCGATCCATGGCCTCATCCGTGGCGGGGATTACCCCGCCGCGTTGGATCGTCTGCGGCAGCTCGAGGACATTGCTCGCAACGATGCATTGCTGCTCCAGGCGGTTGCCGAGTGCTACACGCATTGTGCGAAACATCTCGATGCGCATCGATGTCACGAGCGTGCCGCGCAGGTTGCTCCTGGCGATGCCCGTTGCACTTACAACCTCGCAGCGTCGTGTGTTGCGATCGGACGGATCGACGCAGCGGAGCGACTGTTCTCGCTCGTGATCGAGATCCGGCCCGACGATTTCGATGCGTGGCAGAACCGTTCGACGCTGCGGCGGCAGACCGAACAGCACAACCACGTGGATGAGCTCATACGCATGCTCGCAAAGGTGACGCCTGGCGGTGCGGGCGAAGTTCCGCTGTGCTATGCCCTCGGCAAGGAGCTCGAGGATCTCGGCGATCACGCGCGATCGTTCGCATATCTGCGACGCGGCGCGGACACCAGGCGACGACAGCTGAGCTATCGCGTCGAGATGGATCTGGAGGCAATCGAACAAATCCGGGATGCGTTTACTGCCGAGGTGCTCCAGCTTGCACCGAAGCCGGTTGGCGAGCCTGGGCCAATCTTCGTGATGGGATTGCCTCGCAGCGGGACCACTCTTGTCGATCGCATCCTGAGTTCGCACTCGGCAGTGGAAAGTCTCGGCGAACTCAACGATCTGCCGCTTTCGGTCATGCACGTTGCCGGCGCGGCTTCCAGCAAGGGCGATCTGATCCGCCGTGCGGCGAGCATGGACTTCGCTGCACTCGGACGCGAATACTCGCGGCGAATTGCAGGCTATGACTCACAGCGCGCGTACATCATCGACAAGGCGCCACTGAACTTCTTGTATCTTGGACTGATCCGCCTGGCCTTGCCGTCGGCAAAGATCATTCATCTGCGGCGCGATCCTCTCGACAGCGGCTTCGCCATGTATAAAACGCTGTTCCGCATGGGGTATCCCTTCTCGTACGACCTCGAGGATCTTGGCCGCTACTACATCGCCCATCGTCAGCTGATGGAGCACTGGCGCACGCACTTGACGGATGGCTTTCTCGATGTCGACTACGAGTCACTGGTTCAGGATCAACTCCGCGTGAGCCGATCGATTCTCGACTGGTGCGGCGTGGCGTGGGAGCCGCGCTGCGCCGATTTTTATAAGAACGATACTCCCGCTGCCACTGCGAGCGCCGCACAGGTGAGGGAACCCATCCACAGCCGCTCGGTCGGCAGCTGGCGCCGGCACGAGCGCGAGCTCGAGCCCCTCGCGCGCATCCTGCGTCACGCAAACGTCTTCCCTGCATGAATCGCTTGTTTGTATGGCTCACGGCCGTCGTACTGCTGTCGGTCAATGTGGCCAGCGACGCTCGCGTGCTGACGCGAGAATTTCTGCTTGGAACGGACCAACTCTCGTCGCCGCTATCGATGAGCGAGTTTACGCCGCCATCCAGTGGCGTAGCGGCGCCGGCGAAGTTCGAGGGATGGCTGCGCCTGTCGCGCGAGAAGAGTCTCGGTGCGCTGAAGGTTCATCGCGATGTCTTCGGCGCCGCGCGTAAGTCGCGGGGCGCCATCGGCCATCTGCCGCAGCTCGATTTCGAGTTCGTTCAGGATGGCGACGTCATCATTCCGGTGCGGCGCGGCCACGTTCAGAGCGACGATGCCTACTGGGAGTTCATCGTCGAACCGGGGGTCGCCTGGCGCGAATCCGGCGACGACGGCATGTCGCGCACGGCGTTACCGTTCGCCTTGCAGGAGCGCAACGCCAACTGCGTGCACAACGGAGTGCTGACCTTCCTTTTCGACGAGCGTTCCGTTTCCCGCGTCGCCTATCAGATCGGATCGGAAACCTGCGCCTACTTTCAGGCCGATTTCTGGGGAGTACTGCCGGCATCCGCCGTGCGCTTCATGCCGGAAGAGCGAGAGGCCGTCGTCGCTGCTTTTCGGCGCGAAGTCGCGGCGCGCCTGCCCGTCAAACCCATCGAGGCGTTGGGCAGCGATTTTCCGGGGGCGAATGCCGGGCGCTTCGGGAGTCGCGATGAGATAGCGCCCGCGGACATGACGGCTTTCGGCTTCGTCATCGATGGCGTCCACTACACGGGCGGCTGCGCAACACGCTACGGTCCCTATCCCTTCTGCGATGTGCTGGACCTGCCGTCGTATTCGCTCGCCAAGACCATCGTCGCGGGGTTCGCAGCGTTGCGACTCGAACGGCTTTATTCGGGCACCTTGCAGCGGCAGATCTCCGCGTATGTTCCGGAGTGTTCGCAGCGACACGAGTGGCAGTCGGTGACATTCGGCGATGCGCTGGACATGGCGACTGGCAACTTCACCGATCCGGCTTACGAGGTCGACGAAAGCGCGCCTGCCACCATCGACTTCTTTCTGGTCGAAGATCACGCAGCAAAGATTCACATGGCCTGCGGACAACATGATCGTAGGGCGACACCGGGCACGAAGTGGGTCTATCACACCACCGACACTTATATTCTGGGCAGCGCGCTCAGCGCATACGTTCGCGATCGCGTGGGCGAGGGCGCTGACTTCTATGACGACATCCTCGTTCGCGGCCTGTGGCAACCGCTGCAACTCAGTCCGCTGATGAGCACGACCCGGCGCACCCGTGACGGTCGGCGACAACCGTTCACGGGCTGGGGCTTGATCTTTCATCGCGACGACATCGCCCGCATCGGTCAGTTCCTGACGCGGGATCGCGGCCGTCTGAATGGCACTGCCTTCTTCGACGCAAATGCACTCGAGGCAGCTATGCAGCGCAACCCTGCCGACACCGGGCTGCCTGCCATCGACGCGAGCTTTCGATATAACAACGGCTTCTGGGCGCACGACATCAGTCGCTACCTCGGCTGCGCAAATCCCGTCTGGGTGCCGTACATGGCGGGCTACGGCGGCATCAATGTACTGCTATTCCCAAACAACACCGTGTATTACTACTTCAGCGACGGCGGCACGTTCCGGTGGAGCGGGGCCGCGCTCGAATCCAATCGTATCCGCAATATGTGCAAGGCGGCCCGGTGATCACACTCAAAGCCCGGTTGCGCGCGACACCCAACGGACTGCTCGCCGCTGCGCTCTTGTCATTCCTCGCCACAGCGGGACTGTTCTACGTCAACATCATGCCCGCGATCATCGAGGGATTGTCGCGCGGCCTCGGCTTGACGACACGTGAGGCGGGGCTGATCGGCTCGGCGAATATCTATGGCGCGGCATTCGGCGCCTTTGCGTCCGTGTTCCTGGTGCGCCACTTGCCCTGGCGAGCGGTGACGGCAGCCCTGCTGGTCGCATTGATGCTCGTGGACCTGACTTCAATCGTACTGGAAAGCGTCGGCGTGCTGGTCGGAGTCCGCGCAGTTCACGGCATCGTGGGCGGCTTGCTCGTGGGATTTGCGTTCAGCGTCATCGCCAGAACTGCGCGTCCCGAGCGAACGTTCGGCATGCTTCTGATCGTGCAATTCGGCCTCGGCGGCCTGGGCGTGATGTTTCTTCCCCGACTTGCCGCCGCACACGGCACCTGGGTGCTGTTCGTCGCATTGTTCGCGTTCAGCGCAGTCACCTTGATGATGACGCCATGGCTCGACGACTATGCGGTTGAGCGCAGCGCGGCTACACAGAACGTTCGTCTTCGCGGCAAGCATTCGTCGTTGTTCGTGCTGGCGTTGCTCGCGGTCTTTCTTTTTCAGGCGGCGAACATGGCCTTGTTCTCCTACATCCTCGGGCTGGCAGGTTATTTCGGACTGGATCTGGATTTCGCTTCGCGAGCCGTGGGCGCCGCTACCTGGATCGGCATCGCCGGTTCTATGCTCGTGATCGGTCTTTCGACGCGCCGGGGGCGGGTCGTGCCTTTGGTGACAGCTCTCGTCGTCACTGTGATCGGCTTCTGGCTGTTGCACTACTCGGCGTCGAAGGCGATGTACGTGATCGCCAACTGCGGAACCGGTATCACGTGGGCCTTCGTCATGCCGTACCTGCTGGGGATGTGTGCAGAGTTCGATGAAGGCGGGCAAGCCGCGGCTTTCGGCGGGTTTGCTTCCAAGATGGGACTGGCGAGCGGGCCTATGCTCGGTGCGCTGCTGCTGCAGGAGGAGAATTATTCGCTGCTCATCAGTATCAGCAGCATCGGCATTCTGTTGTGCATGGTGGCCGCTTTCATTCCCGCGCGCATGCTGGATATGAGACGGAATCCCAGCCGTCCTCCGCGGGACGGCATCTACCCATAGCTGTACGCACCGGATTAAATGGCGCACGTAATCCCGGCTCGCCAGGGTCTGGGAGGCCGAGATGGTGGCGCCGGCGCCCCGGCGAGATGAACGCGCTGCAGGTGACGCCCATCATGGTCGGGGGACACGCTGTACGCTTGCGACGGCAACAACGGCTCCGTGGATCTGCGAGAAGGGATCGCGTCCTATCCGCATGGAACCCACTGCGATCTGGACAGCGTATGGTTCTGTATGAATGTAGTCGCGACAATTCGAACAAGGTGATTCATGACCAAGGCGTGACCAGTTCAGCGCGTGTTTGCTAGTGCTAGGCTGGGCCGTGCTGGGTTCCAGAAACGCGTTGCCCGAGCCGGCGCAATCGTCTCCGTTCTCGGTGGGCGGAAACAAGGATTGCCCTGAATGCCCAGAAATGACGATTGTGCCGGCGGGCTGGCCGATGCGTCAGAAGCGGAAAGGCGTTCTAGCGTTCGTGACGGCGATGTCACCAACGCAGTTGGAGACATTTTGGTGACATCGCGCCGAAATTCGTATTCGAGAACGCCTGCCCAAGTCACCTCAGCACGTGTCGAAGTGCTGCGAAATCAATGATTTCCAATTTGCCGATGAGAGAAGGAGTGATTACCGACCCAATCCGCGATAATATCGGCCTCCCTCAAAAACTGCTTCCTAATGGAAGACTTAGATCGACGCGCCAGTGTGGCGCCCATGATGGACCGCACCGACAGTCGAGATGTGACTTAGTGGATCAACGGCTTATGCACCCGATGAAACGCGTGTAGCAACTTTGTCGCAGCCGGTTATGCAGAGGCGCCGTGCTAATCGAGGATGTTTCCTGAACGGGTACGGCGCTTGGAGTTTCGCCGGGAAAACGGCGAAACTCAACGTGATCGAATTCCGGCGCAAAGGCTCCCCCGAGATCTTCACTCCATCCTGCACTCCCCAGCCGCTAGATGAAGAGGGTCAGCACTGCGGCGCCAGTCGTCGCGGCCATCATTGCTATTTTGAAAACGCCCAGGCCCAGGATGGGGCCCCACAGCAGGGACAGGAGAATGAACCGCCGGGTGTGCCCCCTGTGCTCGTCTGGAAGAGAGGACGACTTCACCCAGTACACGATGCCCCAGAGTATGCCGAGGGAGATGCCGGCCACCGGCGCGATAAGTAAGGTGAGCCACGGCATGGCGATGCACTCCTTGGCACACAACATCGTGAACGCGGCGACAGCCACCACGCTCGGCATCGCTCCCCACCAGATGATGTACCACCGCTTCGACCTCTTGACGACCGCATCGAAATCGACCGGTGGCGGCGCCAACGGAGTCCTGCGCACGCGCTCATCGAGATTCATCCCCATTGCGATCTCCAGTCTGAACACCTGGCAACGATCCAACTTCCTGACGCTACCGACCGCGCGCCGCGAATCTTCGAGGTCGCGTGCGGCAGTTTGTTGGCGCGATCTTGCGAGTACGCATCGTGAAACCGAAGTACGGCGCGAGCGACTCTGCCATAGAAGGACACTCGCGGCCAGTTGTCTTCCGCAAAGGTCGACCCGCAGGCACTGAAGTGGCGAGCGGCTGCAACTGTGACATGATCGCGGCGTGCTGAGCGCCTTCTCTATGATCGTCCGACTGATCTCGGCCGCAGTTCAGCTCGGATTCCCTGTGGAGCTACGAAGCGGGGTTCAAATTGGAGCTCTTCGGGGATGCATTGACATTGAATGGCTCTGTCTTCTGGATCGACTGGGGCGACATCCAGCTCAACGTCAATCGGGAAGACGGCTTCAACGGCTTCACCAACGCGGGCAAGGCGCGCAGCCGAGTCTATACTCTCAAGACATGGGTGAGGGGACATCGAGGACGACTAAGTGGCAAGTGTTGCCTGATCGCCGGTGCGGGGCAGGGCATCGGACGCAGTATTGCTGAAACATTTCACGCCGAAGGCGCGCGCGTGATAGCGCCGATCTTCGAGCGGAGCACTTGCACGGCCTGGCCGGAATGGCCTCTCGCTTCTATGCCGATGATGATCGGATCGTCGGCGCGGCCGATCCGTTTCAGCTGTTCCGGATTCTTTTCGAAGTGATTTGGGGCGGCGGCTACGGCAAGCAGTCGCAGGTCGCATTCATGCTCGATCCGTGATGTGAAGGCTGAGCGTTAACTTGGTGCCGGATAACGAGTTCCTGCGCTTCCTACGAGCACAATTCCTTCAACGCTGCCGGCAGCTCGACCCGCAACAACTCGCTCCCCGACATCACTGTCGCCTTCTCTTCCTCCGGAACGTCCAGATCATCTACGTCGGGATGCCAGGCCTTGGGATCTCCGTAGAGATCCACCAAAGCCAGCGCCGGCGGCAACGCCCGCAATCCGTAAACGTGCGCGTTCCCTGCAGCGCTTACCGCCCGATGGACTTTCCTGAACCAGGACCGCGAGCGCCCGTGAATCTCGAACCCATGCAGGGACACATAACTGGGCCGGGCCATCACCGTAACGGAAAGACGCGTCGGGATCTGCGTGATCCACCCCGCCGCGTGCAACACCGATTCACCGCAAAGAATTGCCGTGGGATATTCGAACAACAAGGCGCTGATCCGATCCGAGCTGCCGATCTCGGGGCGCTTGAGCTTGTTGAAGTAGATGCCCGCGCGCTCGCCTGCGGACTCGATCAGCCCCCGGGTTTTCCAGCGGCGCAGACACACTGCAGCCGCATTGTTCGAGAACCCGGTGATCTTGCAGAACCCCGCAAACGTAAAAACGCCGGGCAGGCTGCGCAATCATTCCACCGCGGCCGTCACGGCTGAAGTCTCTTCAGAGAGGAGTCGAATGCATTTTTCTCGATTGCATCCGCGACGCTTCGCAATGCGTGGCGCGCATAGTCCACCATTTGCGCCGTCACCCGTGGATGCAGGTTTGTCCAAAGCGCCGCCGGCACTCATCTTTTCAAGTCGGGATCCGCCTTCTTCAGGATCTCGGCCGGATCGTCGGCCCGAAACGGGGATTATCTATTTTGTTAATGTATATGGTGTATCGACGGTCGAGTGCGCAACTCATCCGGAGTGCGCTCCAGTGGCTTTCGCGCCGCGGATCGGCGCCACTTTGATCGAAGCCTCAACGCGCCCGAATGACGAAGTCGTCGCCCTCCGCCGAGAACTTCAGATGGTCGTCCTTCGACAGGAATTTCAGCAGCGTCTGCGGGTTGTCGGCATCAAACACGGCGGTATAGCGACGCCTGCGTATCTCCTCGCCCTCGACTCTGATCTTCGGAGCGCGGTTGTAGCGATTGAACTCCGCCGTGATCTCTTCCAGCGTCTGCCACTCGAATACCAGTCGCCGCTGCCGCCACGCGGTGACCTGCGCGACGTTGACGGCGGTTGGTTTCTGGAGCGTGCCATCTTTGTCCAGGCTCACGCCCTGACCCGCGGCGAGGCGCTCTGTGTTTGGAGACGAATCGATCGGCGCGTCTCGAGTCGTGGATGCCGTGTGGGCCACTGAGGATTCGCTGTCGCTTTTGAAAACTTGTACGAGGCCCTCGACCACGGCGACCTTCGTGCCGGTGGAGCGCCGATAAACGTTGAATTCCGTTCCCACCGCCCGCACTACGGTGTCGCCCACCTGCACCTGGAATGGCCGCTGCACATCGCGTTCAACCTTGAACAGTGCTTCGCCATTGCGCAGCCTCACGTCGCGCGCCGTTTGGGTATAGCGCACATCGACCTGACTGTCCGTATTGACGTAGATCATGGAGCCATCCGCCAGCGAAACGACTCGCTGTTCGCCGACCTGCGTTTCGTAGGACTCCCACGATCCGGGCCCGAGCAGCCCAAACCAGACTCCGCCGGCAACGAGCAGCAACACGGCGGCCGCGATTCCGCCCCAACGCGCTTTGGGGTTCATCTCCCGGCGAGCGGGGGGGCGGGAAGCACGCGGATCACGAGCGAGGGTGCGAGGGAGTTCCACCACCGAACTGTCTTCGCCCCAATTTTTCTGGACCAATGCCTTCACATCGTTCGGCGCCATCAGTTCTGGCAGTCGATCTACCGCGCCCGCCCGCAAGAACATTTCCACGTGCAGCGGCGATTCCTCGAGCCAGGCCGCGCACGCGGCGCGCTCGCGAACGCCGCCGTCTTCCAGTTCGATCAGCCAGGCCGCGGCCTGCTCGGCGACCTTCAGCAACTCATCCTGGCGAGGTCGGTCGGTGAGTCCGCTCTCTTTGAGATGGGTCATGGCGCTACTCCTGTTCCCGGCGAGCCACGCTGATCCGCGCGTTCGCTTCGCACAGATATTTCTTCACCGTATGCACTGAAATCTTCAACCTGTCGGCAATCTGCACCCAGGACAATCCATCCAACCTTCTCATCGTGAAGACCTTGCGATGCATGGAAGGCAAGGCGCCCAATAGTTCTTCCACTTCCGCCAGAGCCATCCAGCGATTGGCGACCGCGTCCTGCCCGAGCTCCTCGGGATGACGGTCCCGGTTTCGCAGCAAGATCGAGTCATACACGAGCGGGCTGGACTTCGCGCGCATGTGGAATTGCGCCAACACCTGGCTTGCCACGAAGTAGACGTAAGCGTGCGGATCACGCACCAGCTCACCTTGACCCAGCCGCAGCAACCGCAGGTAGATCTCCTGCACCACATCCTTCACGTCATGGTCGTTCTTCAGCCGCGACAGCAGGAAGAAATACAAATCCGCCCCGTACAGCTTCTCTACCGCGGCAGCAAAGCTGGACTCAGGGTTCCCGGGATTGGGCAGGGTGGGTTTCATCGCTCGGGTCAGCTCATGGCAACCAAGAGTGCCGGTCGACCCCCAAGGGGGTAGTTCGGGCACGGTCATGCTTCCATCATATTCTCACCCGTGGTCGAATGTCCCGAAAGATGAGGGAGCAAGAAGCTCAGAAAATTTTGCCTCTGACTACCCCTTTGGCCCCCACCCGTCACTCTTAGTTGCCGACAGGGATACGCAAGCGTCCAACGGCGGTTGCGTGAAGATAAAAACCGGGGAGCCAACATAACCATGCGCAAAACCAACATTCTCATCACGAGCGCAATCGCGAGCGTCCTTGCAAGCGCGCTGGCGCAGGCGAACACCCCTCGACAGGCGACGGAACACGGAGGCAGCGCGGAGCGGGTGAGGGTTGCCCAGGCCACCCAAGAAGCCCCGAAAGTCAATTTTCAGATCGACGCGCCGATGCTCGCGCGTGCCTTGATTCAACTCACCGAGCAGAGCGGGATGCAGCTGATTTATCCGGCGGGAGATGAGGTTGCCGATCTGCCGGCCAGACCGCTTCGGGGTCAGTACACGACCGAAGCGGCGCTCGAGGTCCTGCTCAAAGGCACTGGCCTTGAGTACGAATTCATCGACGCTCGGACCATCTCCATCGTCGACCCTAGGGCAAAAGCCGCCGCAAAGACCTCCCACGCCGCGGGCGAAGCCAATCACGGCGTCATACGCCTGGCACTGAACGATCAAGATGCGCAAAGTGCATCGAATACGAATGGCGCCGCAGGCCCCTCTGAATCTCGCAGGCCGGAAGCAGTACCGAAGACGGAAGAGATTGTTCTCGAAGAAGTGGTCATCGTCGGCACCCTGCTGCGAAACGCAACGCCCACCTCGCCGGTGATCAGTTTTCATCGAGAAGACATTGAACGCGGCGGCTATGCGAGTGTCGAGGACGTCATCGCGAAGCTGCCCCAGAATTTCAGCGGCACGAATGCGGCGTCCTCGGCCTTCGGCCGCGGCAATCTGGGTGCGACCACTCAGATCGATCTGCGCGGCCTGGGCTCCGAAGCGACGCTTTCCCTGGTGAATGGACGGCGCATCGGCGCTGCGGCCGGCGATGTCGGGCGCGCTGTCGATATCAGCATGATTCCGATCTCGGCCGTCGAACGCATCGACGTCCTCACTGATGGCGCCTCCGCCCTGTACGGCTCGGACGCCATCGGCGGCGTGGTGAACTTCATTCTGCGCAAGGATTTTGCAGGCGCGGAAACCAAGGTGCAGTACGGCGATAACAGCACCGGATCCGACGACCTGCTCGCCTCGCAGCTGTGGGGAACGAACTGGGGAACGGGCCAGATCCTGGCAGCGGCGCAATACGTCGAAAACAAATCCCTCGCGACGCGCGCGATCGGCATCGACACTCTCGACTTCAGGTCCCGGGGCGGCAGCGATCAGCGCGTAGAGTTTCTCGGGACGCCGGGAACCGTCGCGCCGTTGGGCATTTTTCAGGGTCTGCCGTTCACCACTCTCACTGGCCCGGCAGGCATGCCGGTGTTCTTCGCGGCGTTACCGTCGGGTGATGGTCGGGCATTGCAGCTCAGTGAGCTCGGCTTGAACCAGCTGACACTCGGTGACCTCGTGCCTGAAGAACTCGTACCCCGGCAAGAGAACGTTTCGGGGTACCTGACCGTTGAACAGAACCTGGGATCGGTCACGCTGTTCGCCGATGCCGTGGTCGCTCAGCGCACCTCGCGCATCAGTTTCTATCCCTACGCCGATTTTCTCGTCGTGCCCGAGACCAACGCGTTCTCGCCCTTCAATGAGCCGGTTCTGTCGGCCTATATGTTCAACGAACTCGGACCGCTGACCTACGACGTTGAAAGGAATGGATGGTTCGCGAATCTGGGTGCCCGAGGAAGGGTGGGAGCCGGCGATTGGACGTGGGAGCTCGTCGGCACGCTTTCCGAAGACGAGTCCACTACCCGCAATCAGCTGATCGACATGGCGGAGCTCACCCGGCGCCTCGCCTCCGCGGATCCAGCCGTTGCTTTCAATCCTTTCGGCGATGGTTCCGGTCAGTCCGCGGGTGTGGCTGAGGCGTTGCCAGAGTTGTTCACCAACTACGGTGAAAGCTCGCTGCAGAGCATTTCCGCGCAGACGCAAGGTACGTTGTGGCAAGTACCGGGCGGAGCGGTTCGGCTCGCGCTGGGGATGGAATTTCGTGAGGAGGAGCTGAAAACCACGGAGCAGCGTCAAGGAGCGCCGAAACGTCCGGTGGTGGTCGGCTCACGCGAGGTGAGTGCGGTTTTCGGCGAGCTGTACGTGCCGCTGGTGAGCGAGGCGAATGCGAGACTCGGATTGCACGATCTCGCCATCAGCGCCGCTGCCCGCTACGAGCATTACAGCGACTTCGGCGACACCGTGAACCCGAAACTGGGCGTCATCTGGCGCCCGCTGACGGATCTTGCGTTGAAGGCCAATTGGGGCACGTCGTTTCGGGCGCCATCGCTGCACGAGTTGAGCCTGGTTTCCTCGATCAGTCCCTCGGTCCAGGTATTCGATCCAAACGCGCCGGGTGGGCCGAGAACGGTATTCACTCGCACGATCAATGGCGGCAATCCAAATCTCGACGAGGAGACCGCGGACACTTACACGATCGCGGCGGAGTATCAGCCTGACTGGCTCGAAGGCGCGCGTGTGGCGCTCACGTACTATCGCACCGACTATGACAACCGGATTCGTGGGATCTCGGATGGGCTCAGTCTGGCCGCGCTTCTACAGTATGAAGCCAGCCTGCCGCCGGGCATCGTCGTGCGTGCACCGGACGGGACATTGCAGTCGGTCACGATCACTAACGTGAATAGCGCCACGACCGTCATTTCCGGCTACGACGCCACGCTCGGCTATCACTGGAAGACGCAGCGCTGGGGCGGCTTCGATCTCAGTACGTCGGCCACGCTGAACACCAAATACAAAGATCAGCTGATCGCCGGCGCGGAGGCCTTGGAATTGAAGGGCCTGGTCGGCAATACGCCAGACTGGCGCGGCAAGATCCAACTCGTCTGGTTCAACGGCCCGTGGAGTGCGTCCTTCTCCGTCAATCACACCGATGGTTTGTGGAATGCGGATCTCGATCCACGCATCATACTCCGCGACGTGGACAGTCAAACCACCGCGGACATTCAACTTAGCTTTTCGCCGAGGGGCGAACGGAAGGATTGGTGGCACGGTCTCACCACGCGGCTTGGCGCCACTAATCTTTTCGATGAGCGGCCACCCTTCGTGGATGGCTCCCAACGCAGAGGGCTCGACGTTCGCAACTCTGTCATCGAGGGCCGCACGGTCTACTTGATGTTGAGCAAGGGATTCGGCGCGGCTGCACAGCAGAGCGCGAAGTAAGGGCGCTGGAGCGCAAAGAAACACGATTTAGAGAGCCGCGATAGAAATCATGATCATGCTGAAAGAGCTCATGCGCACGGTGTCGCCTGGAGAACTGTCGCGCGTATTGCGAGCGGCCGTCTTCGCTGCTGTAACGGGCTGCATCGCGTCGCCCGTTGCGACAGCCGCGCAAAAGACCCCACGCCACGCACATGAAACCCTGGAGATCGCCGATGTCGATGGCGCAGGAAAATTACAAGGGGTCACCGCGGTCTCCTCCGATGGCCAGTGGATTGCCTATACAGTCTGTAATCCGGCACGTATCAAGCCAGCGGGGGGCGCTGGCGGCCCGGCAACGCAATTCGCGCGAGGCTGCGATATTCAAGTCCGGGCACTCGCCGGCGGTGCTGTGCAGAGTCCGACCGAGGGTGTCGGCAATAACTGGGGAGCTTCGTGGGCGCCGGATGGGCGACAGCTGGCTTTCTATTCCGACCGGGACGGCGCCGCGAGACTATGGCTCTGGACTCGCGGGGACGACAAACCGCGTCGGCTGTCGGCGCAGGTCGCGAGCACCAGGCGACATCACCAACTGCCGGCATGGACACCCGATGGTCGGTATCTGATCGCGCAGTTCAATCCCGCGGACTCGGAGAAACGAGCTCCGGGGCCACGGCAAATGCCCATCGCACCTGCCGCTGCAGGTGCAGCGAGAGTGCGTTTTCTCAACGGCGCTACGTTCAGTCCGCAAAGCCAGTCGCGCGAGGCTGGTGTCACGGTCGACGTTTTTCATACAGCGCCGCGCACTGCCGTGCCTGCAGCGAACTCCGAAGCAAACAGGGCGGCCGCGGCTGATGCTTTGCCGGATATTCTGCCGGCGGCCGGACGGCTCGCCATTCCACAGGTCGAGCTGCGGGTCGTGGAACTCTCGACCGGGCAGCTGCGGGAGATTGCGCCACCGACCCAGATCGCGCGTTGGTGGCTGTCGCCTGATGGCAAGCAACTGGCGGCGCTCGAAGTCGTCGGCTTGCGTCGGCAGGATCGAATGATCGTCGTTGACCTCGTGGTCTTCGACGTTGCCACCGGCGCACGCCGTGTGCTCGCGCGTACCGCGCAGTACGAACCCCTGGATTTCACCTGGTCGCCGGATGGACGATGGATTGCCTATCTCGATTGTGGCGTCGGGAAGGTCGCCGTTCTGAAGTGTGCCGGCGACGCATGGATCGTCGAGGTTGGGGGCTCCGGTGGAGCGCGTCGTCTGAGCGGAGCACCGGAATACAGTTTCAACAATCTCGACAGCCAGCCGCGTTGGGCCGCGTCGAGCGCGGCTGTGTATTGGGCCAGTGGCTCGCAACTCTGGCAGGCAGACCCCGTGAGCGGCGTGTTGACATCCATGCTACGTGATACAGCGCTGCAGGTGAGTGGAGTCATTGCCACGAGCAGCGGCTATGAGGCGGGCTCGCCCGACAAGGGCCGCTCGGTGTACGTCACGACGACGGACCCACAGACTTTGCGCCAGGGTATCGGCGCGGTGAATCTGGCAACGGGAGCGCTGTTGATGGTGCATGAAGACCAGGCTGTTTTCGAGCGAGGCGTGGTCGTCCCCGGCGGGAAGGAGATCGTGATTGCACGATCGAGCGCTGCCGATCCGAGGAATCTGTGGGTCGTGAGTTCGAGGAAGGGGCCACGGCAGGTCACGCAAACGGCACCGCGCCTGGAGCGAGTGCGTCTGGGCGAGAGCCGTCTGATCTCATTCGTGAGTCGGGATGGCGCGCCGCTGAAGGCCGCATTGCTGCTGCCCGCCGATTACCAGCCAGGCAAGCGCTATCCGCTGATGGTGTCGTTGTACGCAAGTTTCAATCAGTCCGAGCTCGTAAACGACTTCTCTATCGGCGGCGGGGCGAACTTCAGCTACCAGATGCTGGCCAATCGGGGCTGGGCGGTGCTCAAGCCGGACATGCCGGTGCAGCTCGGCACGCCGCTGCAGAACGTGGCGGACACGGTGTTGCCAGCGGTCGACGCCGCGATTGCGCTCGGCATCGCCGATCCCGATCGGCTCGCGCTCAACGGACAGAGCAATGGAGGGTTCGCGACGCTCGCGCTACTGGTGCAAACGGATCGATTCAAGGCGGCCATCGTCGAGTCGGGCTATGCCGACATGGCGACGACGTATCTGTCCGGTCTCGACATGTTTCTGCTCAGTGAACAGGGCGGAGCCATGGGCAGTCCTCCCTGGGAGAATCCGCAGCGTTACCTGAAGAACTCGCCGATATACAAGCTCGACCGCGTGACGACACCGCTGCTGATGTACGCCGGCGTGGAGGATCGGGCCTTCGCCGCTCAGATGGACGCGACGTACTTTGGTTTGGCGGGGCTCGGCAAGGACGTGACCTACCTTCGCTATGAAGGCGAGGGGCACGCGCTGCGAACGGCGACAAACAAGAGCGACTATTGGCAACGCGTCTGGGCCTTTCTCGAGCGCACTGTTCCCACAGGCGCGCGGTCGAGCAAGTGAGCGCTCGCTGTCGCATGGCCGGGCTTGCGCTGATCGCAGCCCTTGCGCTCGCCCAGCAGTCAGTGGCGCAGCCAGCGCAGGTCGGCAAGACGCCTGACAAGCTCGTGGTGTACGCCGGTGTGACGTTGATCGATGGCGCCGGTGGGCCGGCCCTGTCGGACCGGGCCATCGTCGTAGAGAACGACAGAATCAAAGCGGTCGTGTCGTCCGCCGATCTCGGCGCTCACGCTGAGGGCGCGAAGGTCGTCGATGCCTCCGGGCTCTACGCACTCCCGGGCTTGATCGATACGCATGTACATCTCGCTACCTCTCCTCATCGGAAAGCGGCGGAGGCGATGCTGAGTCGACAACTCTATAGCGGTGTCACTGCCGCGCGCGACATGGCTGGCGATGCCCGTGCGCTCGCCGACCTGGCCAGAGCATCCCGTATGGGAGAAATACCGGCGCCCGATATTTACTATGCGGCAGTCATGGGCGGTGCGAGTTTCTTCGAGGATCCACGCACGGTTGCCTCTGCACAGGGCGCGAAGCCCGGTGAGGCGCCTTGGATGCAAGCCATCACCGAGGACACCGATCTGCCGCTCGCCATAGCTCAGGCGCGCGGTACGTCCGCCACGGGAATCAAGATCTACGCGAATCTGTCGGGTTCGCTAGTTGCCAAGGTCACTGCGGAGGCGCATCGGCAGGGCATGCTGGTGTGGGCGCACGGCGCGGTGTTTCCTGCCAGCCCGATGCAAGGGATCGAAGCGAATGTGGATGTGGTCTCACACATCTGCATGCTGGGTTATCAGGCTTCAAACAGAATGCCGCACTCCTATCAGCAACAGGCACCCGTTGATGATGCGCAACTTGCTGGCGCCCAGGACGCGAAGATCGCGGCGATCTTCAGAGAGATGCGCCGTCGCGGCACGATCCTGGACGCAACTTTGGGCATCTATGCGTTCGAAGTGCCCTCGGCGCCGCGTTGCGCGTCTGCGACTGCCGTAGCGCTCACCGCGCAGGCGTACCGCCAAGGCGTGCTGATCTCGGCGGGAACGGACCGGAGCGCATCGTTGCAGGAGCCTTATCCCGCCCTCCACGATGAGCTCGAGATACTGACCGACCTGGCCGGCATGACGAACGCGGATGTGATACGCGCGGCGACGTCGATTGCGGCGATGACAATAGGCCGGCAACATGAGATGGGCACAGTGCAGGCCGGGAAGCTCGCGAATCTCGTGTTTGTGTCGAAGAACCCGCTGGAGGACATCAGCAACCTGCGCAGCGTGGCATTTACTCTCAAACGCGGTGTGATCTATCGACGGGCCGATTACTCGCCGCTTGTTCCAGCGCGCGAATCTACCGTGCCTCAGTCCAGTTCCGAGAGCGAGAGGGATGGCGGGTGAACTCAGGGCAGACATCCTCGGTAAGCGGCGGTGAGCTCGCTTGCAGCGCCAATGGTGACATCGGCGCCAGTCTCGATCGCCGCGCATTCATGTCTCTGGTCGTAGGAGGCGCGCTGATCTCCGCGACTGGCCCGGCCGAGTGCGCCACCAACGCGTCCGGCAGCATTGCGGAGGAATGGGACAATGCGATCATCGTCAATGCACTGGGCAGTCTCGACGATCCCGACCCTGCGAACAATGCTCATGCTCGCAGTACTCTGGACGATCGCGTCTTGCGTGAGGCGCATGCTTCCGGGCTCACTGCCGTAAACATCACGATCGGCTATGTGGCCGGGGATGAGGATCCCTTCGAGCGCACCATTCGAGACATCGGTGAGTGGGAGGCGCGAATTCGCGCCCATCCCGGCGATCTGCTCAAGGTCTTCACGACCGCGGACATTCATGCGGCAAAAAGAAGCGGCAGAATCGGCGTCATTTACGGCTTTCAGAACGCCGCCGTGATCGGCAGGAACGTCCCGCGAGTCGATCTCTTCGCCAATCTAGGGGTGCGCGTGATCCAGCTCACCTACAATCCAGCCAACGAGGTCGGCGACGGTGCAATGGCGCCCGAGAACCGCGGCTTGACTCCGCTCGGTCGCGAGCTCATCGCGCGCTTGAACGACCGTCGCATCATGGTGGACCTGTCCCACAGTGGCGAGCGCACGTGTCTCGAAGCGGCGCAGGTTTCCCGCCTACCCATTTCGATCAATCACACGGGGTGTCGAGCGCTGGCTGACCTGCCGCGTAACAAGACGGATGATGAGTTGCGCGCGGTTGCAACGAAGGGCGGTTTCGTAGGCGTCTATTTCATGCCATTCCTGAGCGTTTCTGGGCGTCCCAGCGCCGAGGACGTGGTCTCACATATCGAGCACGCTATCAACGTCTGCGGTGAGGATCACGTCGGGATTGGCACGGACGGACCGGTGACGACCATCGACGATCTGCCGGCGTATGAGCGATGGCTCGCTCAGGAAGTCGAGCGACGACGCACCCTGGGGATTGGCGCGACGGGTGAAGGACCGCACACCCTCCCATTTGTCATCGATCTACGTGGGACGAAGCAGTTTCACCAATTGGCGGATCGGCTGCGAAAGCGTGGGCACTCCAGTGCGCGCGTCGAAAAGATTCTGGGACGGAATTTCCTCAGCTATGCCATGGAAGTCTGGGGCGCCTGAGCGGGCGCGGAATCTGTTGTTAGTAGATAGCCAGATTCAAGTTACGATCGAGGCGGCCCGGCGTCAGAACAGGGACATCCACGAAGCCGGGAGAGCGTTGCGGAATCCATGAATACCGCATCGGCGTCGCCGATAGGGTGCTTTTCGAGAAAGAGAAGCTGCGCCTGTTTGCTTCTCTGCTATTTAGAAATCGTCTCGAAGCTGTCGACTTTCGAGCTGGCCGTGTGCTTGCGGAACAGCTGGTTGACTAACGCCGCAGCGGAGCCCGCGTTCACGCGACCGCGCGCACCGGTCGTGCGGTTTCGCGACTTGCAGTCCACACCATCAGTGCAAGTAGCGGTAAGACGCTTAGGTTCGTCCATTGCCATCCGAGTTTGATCACGGCGATTCCGGCGAGAAAAGACACGCATGCTTGAGATGTGAACACGACGAGGTCGTTGATTCCTTGTGCGCGATGCCGGTCGGCGCCCGCGTAGTGCGTGGCGAGCAGTGCGGTTCCAGCCGTGAACAGGAAGTTCCACCCGCCTCCAAGCAGCACGAGACCGACCCAATAGTGTGGCACGTCGTGCCCGAACAGGCTCACGACCGCGCTTGCCGCAAGCAAGAGACTCCCGACGATCATCATGGCACGCTCGCCAACGCCGGCGATCAGTGCGCCGGTGAATAGAGAAGGCAGATACATCGCAAGGATGTGACTTTGGATGGTCCAGGTGATCGCCTCGACGCTGTGGTGATGGTTCAAATGCATGCTGACCGGCGCTGCTGTCATGATAAAGCTCATTACGCCGAAAGCGACGGCACCCGAAAGTGCGGCCGTGCGCAGCATTGGTTCGCGGACGAGCTCTCTGATGGTCGATCCGCCGCTCGCGGTCGATGCGGCCGTCGATTCAGTCGGGCGCAGCTTGCACAGAACCATCGCACCGAGCGTGTACAAGAGCCCCACTACCATGAAGGAACCGGCATATTCGTGCTCGGCCAACCACGCGCGAGCAGCCATGGCAGCTTGCGGGCCGATCAGTGCTGACCCGAGGCCGCCGAGCAGTACATACGAAATCGCTTGGCTCGCGTGTTCTGGGGCGACGCTTTCTGCGGCGACAAAGCGATACTGCATGGTAAAGGCGGTGGAGGCTCCGAACAGCATGGACCCAGCACAGAAGAGCAGAAAGCTGGATTCAACAATCGCGTACGCGCAAAGGAGTGACGCAGCGATACCGATACCCGCGCCCGCGATGAGTCCCCGTCGTCGCCCAGTGATGCGCATGAGGAGTGAAGCTGGAACGGTTGACAGCGCCATCCCGACCACCGCGAGGGAGACTGGTGTTGTCGCCCACGAAGGGTCGGGTGCGAGGTCCGTGCTTAACATTCCACCGAACAGCACCACCGCAGTCAAACCCGAGCCAGTGAGCACTTGGGCAAGCACAAGTATGGGGATATTGGACATGAGCTTTGGCCGGGAACCATTGATCGGCTGCGTTGCCTGCATTGTCGCATGAGACGACACATTCAACCGAAGACGCTTGGAAGGCGCAGCTCCGCGGCATGTGTTCCACGAGTGCAAGACCAGGGGCGCGCGGCTCAACATTCGCAAGCACGCGCTCCGGCATTTGGCGCCAGGAGATTTCTCGGCAGCTTGGACGCGGACGATCTCGTCATGAAGGCGGAGAACCGGTTGTTCGATTAATGAACAGGCGAGCAATTGGATGAGAATCGTCTCGATTCCCGGAGACATGTCCTGGGAAATCAAGCGCTTGATCTCGCGGCATCACCCCCAACAGCCTCGGCGTGGCGCCGGACTTGACGATGCGCGGAATGCCCCTATCATTCCAGTTGTTGAAACCTTCAACAACCGAGAGATCCCACATGGCGACCGTCAATTTCAGTGTTCCCGACGACGTTAAGGTCGCGTTCGATCGCACGTTTGGGGATCAGAACAAAAGTGCAATCATCGCCGACTTGATGCGCAAGGCGGTGGCTGATGCTAGTCGACGAAAGCAGCGGCAAGAGATCTTCCGCAAGTTGACGCAGCGTCGTGCGCAGCGGCCGGCTGTGTCCAATGAAGAAGTTCGAGCGGCACGCACTGCGGGGCGTCCGTGATTGCAGTGGTCGATGCCAGCGTGGTGGTCAAGTGGTTGCTGCAGGACCCAGAGCGCGAAGCAGACACCGAAAAGGCGACTGACCTGATGGAAAAGGTCACGAATGGCGAGCAACCCGTCATTCAGCCGGGGCACTGGATTTTGGAGGTCGGAGCAGTGTTGGCCAGGGTGAGTCCAGAGACTGCGTTAGACGATGTGACGTTGCTGGCCGCTTTAGAACTTCCTGCGACAGATGATCCCCTGATCGTTAGACGGGGAACGGAACTTGCCGTTGAGCTCAAGCAGCATCTGTTCGATACGTTCTGCCACGCCATCGCTCTAGAGAACTCGGATGCGATGCTGGTGACGGCCGACGAGCGTTACTTGCGCGCGGCACAGAGCAAGGGCCGGATCATGCATGTGAAAGACTGGGTAGAAGGGCTCGAGGCTTGATGACGATGTTTGATAGACAGAAGCTGTCGATCTCAAGGAAGATATCGATTGCGCCTATGATGGATGGGATCGGTAAGTTGAATTAGTTTTGATGTGACGTGCACTTACGCGTGCTGAAAGAGGCGTGGGGACGATCGGGGGGCAAGCGAAACAAACATCAAGTAAGCATCAGAATGAACTCCGTACCCTACGTCCCAATATCGGATGCGAGCAATTGCAGCGGAATGCGACAGTTTGCGACGCCCAGCGGGTCGACGCCACGCGATAGCAGTAGAGTATCTGATTAAGAGTCAGGGTAAACGATCGGAGAAATCGCGAACTTAGCTCCTGACATTTTTATAGAAACATGCTCAACGAGTCCCGAAGCCGGGCGGGTTCGAGGATTTATTCGGTAATCCTCCCGGGAATTAGGTGAGGCCAGAAGTGGAATTTTCTCGTAACCTTAACCGAGGAGATTCCCTTGAAGAAATCACGATTTACCGACAGCCAGATCATTGCGATCCTCAAACAAGCCGAGGCCGGCACGCCAGTGCCGGAGCTGTGCCGCGAACATGGCATCAGCTCGGCGACCTTCTACAAGTGGCGCGCGAAGTATGGCGGCATGGAGGCCTCCATGGTCTCGCGCATGAAAGAGCTGGAGGAAGAGAACCGGCGCTTGAAGAAGATGTATGCCGAGGCGCAGATGAGCGCCGACATCATGAAGGAGGCGCTCTCAAAAAAATGGTGAGGCCATCTCAGCGTCGAGAGATGGCCCGATGGGCGGTCGTCAGCAAGGGCCAGAGCATTCGACGGGCCTGCGCGGATTTCCAGATCAGCGAGACCTGTTACCGCTACAGGGCGAAGCGCTCCAGCGAGAACGATCAAATCGCCGAGTGGCTAACGCGCCTGACCGACAACCAGCGCAACTGGGGCTTCGGACTGTGCTTTCTGTACCTGCGCAATGTGAAGGGCTACGGCTGGAATCACAAGCGCGTATACCGCATTTATCGCGAGTTGGAGCTGAACCTTCGGATTCGGCCGAAGAAGCGGCTGCTGCGCGAAGCACCTCAGCCGCTGACGATCCCTGCGTCCAAGAACGAAGTCTGGTCGATGGACTTCATGCACGACGCTCTTGGCGATGGTCGCAGCTTCCGATTGTTCAACGTGCTGGACGACTTCAACCGCGAGGGCCTGGCGATCGAGGCCGACCTGTCGCTACCCTCGGCACGTGTGATCCGCACGCTGCAGCAAATCATCGACTGGCGCGGCAGGCCGCGGGTGATTCGCTGTGACAATGGTCCGGAATACATCAGTGGCACGCTGCTGCAGTGGGCCGCCGAGCGGCAGATCCGCATCGAGTACATCCAACCCGGGAAACCGCAGCAGAACGCGTACGTCGAGCGATACAATCGTACGGTTCGCTACGACTGGCTTGCGCAGCACATCTTCGACTCCATCACTGAAGTCCAAGAAGCTGCCACCCGTTGGCTGTGGACGTACAACAACGAACGTCCCAACATGGCGCTCGGCGGGTTCACCCCCGGAGGATCTCGGCAATACGACCGTGCGCGTTCGCTCGCGCTCGCGCCCACAGTTCGGTGGATGGGGCTTGTCGTCGCGTGGTGCGACGATCTCGGTGAGCGAGCAGAAACGGCCGCTGCTGTTGCCGCAGGAAGTGAAGGAACTGGGCGGCGATGAGGAAATCGTATTCTGCGAGGGACTACGACCGATTCGCGCACGAAAGATCCGCTACTGGTGTGATCCGCGCTTTGTACCCCGGCTATTGCCACCTCCGACCCTGCCTGTGCCCGCGAGCTCCGCTTCGCAATCGTCAAGCGAGACACAGCGTCGTTTCTCTGATCCCCAACCAGAGAGTGCTCCTATGGAGGCATCCGTCGTTCTTTCCGCGGAAGCGGCCGATACGAACGTACGGCCGGCCTCGGCTGCCGACCTCGACCGGCTCGATGAACTCACGCTGGAAGATTTCGCCTGTGACTTCTCGCAGGTGGAGTTCCCCACACACGATGGGCCGTGGAGCGACGCGGAGATGCAAACCGCAGTTGACAGCTTCATGGCCGCGCTCGAAACGAGGTGAACTACCATGGCGGATCCGCGCGACCGCTCGCCATCCGCCGCATCAGGCGGCGGCCTCGGTGCACGGCGACACGGGGCGGACGGTGCGGCCGCGGCGCTTGATCCGCCGCGGCCGGAGGTCGATCGCGTGACCTTCGGTCGCTTCATCGCTTATGGCCCCGGCCGGCACGAGAACAAGCCGGGCGCACCGCCGTCGTACTACGTGGAGATTGCGACCGAGCGCGGTGTGCGCGTGTTCTGGTCTCCGGCGTTGAAAACTGCACTTGCGCAGTCGCGCACGCAGCCAAGGCTCGGTGAGCAGGTTGGTTTGCGCGAGAACAGCATTCTCCCGGCGACGGTGCTCTACAGCACGCGCGACAGCGCCGGAAAGGTGATCGAGCAACGTCGCTTCGATTCGCCGCGCACCCACTGGGCAATTGAAAAGCGCGCGTTCTACGACGAGGCGCTGCTCGCTGCGGAAGCCTTGCGCAACGAGCGGTTGCATCCGCGTGAGGCAGTCAAGACGTATCCACAATTACTACCTGCCTATCTCGCGCTCGACTCAGCTCGCCGCGTCGCTCAAGAACGAGTCTCCCCGACGCAGCGACAACGCTTCGTCTCGCTGGTCCGCGAGACCTTGGCGCACGCCGTTGAGCGGGGGATGCCGCTGCCAGCCTTGGAGAAGCGATTGGCGGAGGGACCACAGACGGCGTCTGCCGCCGCACCGGTGCGCAATTCTCCACCGTCGCCATCCTCGCCGAACTCACAGCATCCCACGGCCGTCGGTCCCCGCGTGACCACGCGTCCGAGTGCGCGCACCCGTTAGCCGCAAAGGAGATTCCCATGGTAGACGTCACGCCTCCAACATCGCCGTCATCCCCTGCGGCGCCTTCGAGCAAACGTGCACGCGGCGCGGCAACGATCAATGAGCTGCGACCGTCACCCGCCCTCGTGAGCTGGATCGATCGCGCTGTTCAACGCATTACCTCGGCCCCCCCGTGGACCTACCAAGCGGACTCGCCAGCTGCGTCGCGCATGGACGCGCAGCGCTTGCCAGAGTCCGAGCTGGAGCAGGAAGGATTCGCACCACGAGCAGCGTCGCAGTCACAGGCAGCGTCATCAGGAACCTCGCTGCCGCGCACGGCGCCGCTTGATACGCGCTCGGTCCCGGAGGATGTGCGTGAGCGCTTTGTTCGCATGGGCCGCTACTACTACTTTCCAGGTGGCAACGTTGCGTTCGAGGACAAAGGCAAGAAGGTGGTTACGCGGTCCGAGAACACTGAGGTCGTGGGCAGTCTCGTCGAGATTGCTCAGGCGCGCGGCTGGCAGGACATCACCGTCTCCGGCACCGAACGCTTCAGGCGCGAGGCGTGGCGACAGGCGACTTATGCCGGTCTCATCGTGCGCGGCTATCAGCCCACTGAACAGGATAAGCGGCAGTTCGTGCGCGACCTCGCTAAAGCGCGCGCTCCGCAGGAGACGCCCGAACCGCTGATTGATCCACCGCGGCCGGTGATCGCGCGACCGTATCGAGAAATGCCGGCGCCGGCCGCTGCTCGTGAAGCAGCGCGTGGGGCGCCCCGGCAATCGCAGATGGAGTTCGAACGTGCAGCGGATTCCGAGCGCGAGCGGCCAGTTGTGGCATCGGATCGCCGCAGCGTCCGAGCACACCGCGACGATCCGACGCCTGCGCTCTCGCTGCCGGAGGCAGAGGGAGGACGCAGCGAGGCGCGCAGAGGGAAGCGCGCTGGATCTCAGCGTGCGCGTGTCTACGCCGGTCGCCTGATCGAGCATGGCGAGGCACGTTACAAGTTCCGCGACGACAAGGAACTGTCCTATTTCGTTCGCATCGAGACGGCCGATGGACCGAAGGATCTCTGGGGCGTGGATTTTCCCCGCGCTTTAAACCAAGCCGGAGTGAAGGAGGGCGACCTCATTGAAGTGAAGCTCACGGGGCGCAAAAGCGTTGCCGTGAAACGCCCAGCACGCGATGCGCAGGGACGTGTACTCGGCGAAGAGGAAGTGCCTGCTCACCGTAATGAGTGGGACGTGCGACAGCAAGAACGCGGCGCGAATGGCCGCTCGCGCACGAACGACACCTCACGCAGCCAAGCACTGCATGAGCCGTCCGCCTTGGCTCGGGAGTCAGCGCGCGCGAGTCCGGCGCTCACGAATGCATTGGCGGCGCTCCGCGCCGCCGAATTGCTGGCAGAGGCCCGGATTCCCGATGCCGATCAGCGCGCCCAGTTCGTCGAAGGCGTGCGCGCGCACTTGGCGCAGGTGCTGGAGAACGATGCAACACCGCCGGCGCCACAGGTGCGAGGGCGAGCGGTGGAACGTGCACGGACACCGGCGCGCGTCTTGAGCTGAGGATCCGCCGATGCCCACAGACTCTCATGTCACGCATGATCTCTATGATATCGAGTTGCTACGCATCGATGCTCACAGCGGCACGCTGTACTTCGCCGGCGGTCACTTGCTCACGCTCGCGGGACGTGAAGAACTGCGGTGGTGGCACGTCGGAGAGATCGGCGTTCTACGCCTTGGCGTAACGCCCGATGGGTGGGGCTGGCGACCGTACCCCGATCAGCGATTGCGTCGCGCGGCTGAGCGCGATGATCCAGCGAGTGGCCGCTGGGCGTGGCGACTCATTCGCAACGACGCCGGATGTACCGATGAATACCTTCTCACAAAGGTCGGTGTGATCCCGGGCGCCAACGGCGCCTTCGTCCCGCAGCATGCGGAGACCGTCGCGATTGATCTACCGAGAGAGTTTCGCGAGCTGTGTCGAGTGTATCGACTACAGCCCGCTGACGTGTTGCGTGCGTTCATTGCGGATGTGTGCTCTCTCCGGAACCTGGCGAGGTGTCCACGCGAGGACGGATATTGCTCACTCGGCAGCGACGAGCGCCGGCTTGCACAGGAGTATTTCGATCGCGCGTACGGCATGTTCTTCGAAGTCGAAGAGTCGTGACCGTGAGCGCCGAGTCAGTGGCGAAGGACATTCCATGAGTCAGGGACCGACCCGTCGGCGCACCGGGGCGACGCTCGCGGACGTTTGGCCTGCCGCTCCAGTGGCGCCACGGGCCACCCACAACAAGAATGAGAGGCGCCGTGCGCAACTTGGCGCTCCCGATGTAGATGCACGTGCCAATGAACCTGCGCCAGGCCCGCGACAAATTGCAGCCGAACGCACCATTGCGCGCCGTGATCAACGCATCAGCACGGAGACCTTCGAAGGAAAGCTTCTTGCCCATGGTCCGGCTCGTTATCGCTTTCAGATAACGGAAGGGATCAGTTACTTCGCGCGACTCCTCACCGCGGGTGGAATAGTCAACCTGTGGGGACGCGGCATTGAGCAAGCCATTGAGCGTTCTACAACGCACGTCCGCGTCGGCGATCGCGTGGCCTTTCGCCGTTTGGAGCACGATCCTAGAACTGGCCGCGTGCTATGGCGCGCCGAAAAGCCGGAATGGTTTGCAGCTCAAGACAAGGACGCCTTGCGGCGTCGTGACGAACAGATCGCCGCGCAGCGCGCTGCCCGCGACGATCCGGAACTCGCGCGAGCAATGCTCCCGTTGAAGGCGGCCAAGGCTCTCGCCCAAAGGCGCCTTAGCGATCCGAAGCAACGATTGCAATTCATTGCGGGCGTGGCGGCGCGTCTCACGCGAACAGAGCCACAGCAACATCCCGCATCGGATTCGATGCTGCGCTCTCAATCCCAGAACCATACGCCATCGGACGCGTCTAGGGCTCGGCGATCTCGCGATCCTGACCGGACGCGGTGAGCTGCACCCTCGGCCGATCAGCTGAATCACTCGCGCGATTCACACCACGTATCTCGCGCGGCCACGCTGCTCGAAATCGTCTGTCATCAATCCAGTGAGACGCGAAGGAAAGTCGTGTCTTTCGCATGAGGTTAATGCAACGTCACGGAACGTTTTGAAGAGATTGCCGTAGCCTAGCAAGCCTAGCACACGAAGGAACATCGCCAAGAGTCGTGCCGAGCACGACCGCCGCGGACGGCGGCTATGCTCTTGGCGATGTTCCTTCGCGTGCTGTACCCGGCGCACAGGCAATCCCGCCTGGGACAGTGGAGACGCCGCCGTGCGCACAAACAAGAATCTCGCCAAACGACTCAGTGCTCGCCCGCCGTCGGGCTCAGTAATGCCACGCGCCCGAACATTTACGTCAGAGATGTATCGGAAGGTAAACGGACGCTACCGTCGAATCGAGGATGATCGCGTCATCAGCACCGCCCTACAACTGCTCGCAGGGAAGATGGCGTGTGGGCCAAAGCTCACCGGCCGCAGATTAGTCCGCGAGTATCTTTCCGTTCGCCTCGGAGCCATCGAGCACGAGGTATTCTGTTGTTTGTATCTCGACGCGGGGCACCGTGCAATCGCTTGTGAAGATTTGTTCAGGGGCTCGCTGGACGGAGCCGATGTCTATCCCCGAGAGGTCGCGAAGCAGGCGCTTCGCTACAACGCCGCGGCGTTGATCGTTGCTCACAACCATCCGAGCGGCGGCACGGAACCAAGCAAGGAGGATTGGTCGATTACTTCTCGGCTCCGCGCGACGCTGCACCTGATTGATGTAAAGCTCCTGGATCATCTGATCGTGGGAGCCGGCGAGGTTGTTTCCATGAGAGAACTGGGCTTCATGTAAGCGGCGTGTTGGCTCCAACTAGAGAAGCGCACGAGGGGGGATTGCCAAGATCCAGGCTATCACGGCGATCCCTCCGTCAAGGACGAGCGCGCAGACGCACTCGCCGCCTGCGGCGGTTTCATCCTTGACTACGGGATGCGCCGTGATGGTTTGCCTGTGGGCAATCCCGCCCAAACCATCAAAGAGAATCCATCATGGATACGATCCAGACACTGCTGGGCAATATCGATACCGACAGCGCTTTTGTCGACGGCCTCGATCGAGTTCAACTGGAGAAGCTTACGCCAGCTGCATACGCGACGGAGCCGCACGAGAAGCTTACCCAGCGCTATGCCTTTGTACCTACGTCGGCTGTGATCGACACGATGCGAAGGGCTGGGTTCAACGTGGTGCAAGCCGTTCAATCTCGCTCGCGTAAGCAGCTTCCCGCCTTTGCACGCCATGCGCTGCGATTTCGCAAGGTCAAGTCCGAGGTGTTTGTCGGTGAGGTCGTACCGGAGATCCTGGTGCTCAACTCGCACGACGGCACGAGTGCGTACCACGTCAGGATCGCGTTGTTTCGGGCGATCTGCTCCAACGGCATGATCGTGAGCGACACTGCCTTTCCGAGCTGGCGCGTGCCGCACAGGGGCAGTGCGGCGGTCGAGGTGCTCGAGGCCGCGCTACGCCTTGCGCAGCAGTTTGGTGAGGTGGGCGCTGTGATCGAGCGTATGCGGCACATCTATCTCACCGAAGCACAGCGTCTCACGTTCGCTAGCGACGCATTGGCGATCCGATATCCCAACGAGCTCGCAGGCCAGGCGGTTTCGCCGGCTGAGCTACTCAAAGCTCGACGGCCGGAGGATGCTGGCGCCGACTTGTGGCGTACCCTCAATGTTGTGCAGGAGTATCTCCTCCAGGGCGGCGCTCCACGCGTTACCGCAACGAAACGCCAGGTGAGAATGCGCGGCGTTCGTGCGATTCGCGAGGACGTGAGGATCAATAGCGCGTTATGGGAACGCGCGATGCTCGAAATGGCGTGATGCCGGTCGGGAGGGATGCAAGTGGCATCCTTCCCGATTTTTCCTCGCAAATGAAGGCTGGCTCGTTCGACCGAACGATTGAAGGAGCAACGAGAACGAGAGGGACGGATTGCCTGCCGATCAGTTTGCCACGCCGTGCTCGGTGTCGAGATCCTGCGCGCGCGAAGACGCGTGCTCGGCAAGTCGCGCGGACGCGCGAATCTCGACCCCTGCGCTGCGGCGTGCCGGCCAAGGCTCGGGCAATCTCGCCCGGACATCGAGGTCGACTCTCATGAACCACAACGACTCCGCTGCGAACAGCGTTATTGCGTCTCAACTTGTCGCGGACAATGCGCGTTTGCAGATACTTCCGAAGCACTTCGGTGCCCATCATTTATACGTCGAGAACCTGGTCTTCGTCTTCGCTCGGACGCTAGTGCCTACCTACCGAGGAGGCTACTGGAGATTCTACGAGTTGAGCAATGGCGGCTTCTACATGGCCCCCGAGATGGCGTCTGCCCGCGTGTGCGTAGAGGGCAACGGCTTTGAGGGCGAGCTAACCGCCGATGCCATCGGAATAACGGTCTGCCTGTTCGCATTCAGCCATGGCTCATTCGTTCTCACTGGTCATGCCGGAGAGACTTGCGCTCGTCACTACACGTGGCTACGTGAATACTCCTGGTTGCATCCGGAGCAATCCTTGATCAGTGCAGCAATTGACTGATGTATGCGGGCGCCGGCGCTTGCCGATGCTCTCCGGCGCCTGTTTGCAAACTTCCTGAAGTGGAGACCCGAGGACGCGGAACGAAGGAATAGGGAGATTGCCCCCAACTAGTTGATCACATCGTGCTCGCATTCAAGACTCGTGGGTGCTGCATTCGAGACGTAATCGACAGCACTTGGGGCCCTCCCACTACTCCCCGACAGGGCCCACGAGTCTTGAGTGCTGCGCGCGACGTGATGGTGCCCCCTTGGGCAATCCAGCCCAAGACGGGAGTCAGATCATGAGGAGCGAGAGCACACGCGGACCACATCTCGTCTACTGCAATCCCAGACCCGGCAGATGCCGGGACCGATGGCCAGCAGAGCTGAGACTGCTTCGCATGTCGATGAACGCACTCGGCGTCCGAATGATGCGTCTGGAGTATGACGGCCGCGACGGCGCGGGAGAGTTCCTGCCCCCCCCGTTTGATGGACAACGAGTTCCGTGAAATCACCGCGAGCCTCAAGGATGATTTCGTGGTGCAACTCACAGCGTTCTTCGGTGAGCTGTTGGAGGCCCGCTATGGTGACTGGACCGTTGGCATGGGCGCCTGCGGCGACTTCGGGATTGATTTCAAGTTCGGTAGCGTTGTGCACGTACATCGTCATCGGTACCGCGCAACGCAGTACGACATGACGCGGCACACTGGATTCAGCGACGAGTCGCCGGATTCGTGGTGATCTCGCGACTGGCCTGAGAGTTGCCCCGGCTCTCAGGCTTTCCTTCGAGAGACAGGAGATGGCGGGTTGCGGATTCATCCTATTTTATCGCGCGGCGCTCGCCGTCAAGGACGAGTGCGGAGACGCACTCGCCGCCTGCGGCGGTCTTCGATCCCTGACTAGCGAGCGCGGCGCGATGACAGCCCTTCGGGCAATCCCGCCCGTAGATCCAGGGGAGAAGGGCCATGAGTGACAAACCTGATGTCTCAGTGGAGCAAGGCGTATGCATTGTGTGCGGCCATCCATACGACACTGGCACCATCCTGTTGCATGTCCCGATTTTACGTAAGTCGATGGAGCGCCAAGCCATAACGGCCTGGGGACTTTGTCCTCAGCACCTAATGCTCTACCGACAAGGCTATGTGGCGCTGGTCGAATGTGATACGGAGAGCGGTAATCCTGATACTGGCGCCGCGGTCCGGCCCGAGAACGTACATAGTACGGAGCCGGTGGCGTATCTGAAACGGGAGCGGGCTTCGGCGATCTTCCATAAGCCTGTGGCGCCAAATCAGCCGTGCATGTGCGTTGCGCCCGGGTTCGTTCAGAAGCTGCAGCAGATCACACAGCATGCCTAGTAACGCACGCTGTGGCCACTATGAGAGGACGGCTCCGCGTCCTCTCGCTTTTCATGATTCGTTGGGAGGGACAGATGGGGTAGGTGACGGAATGACGGATGCCAGCCACCAGGCTCGGTGCGCCCGACTGAGAAAATCGAAGTACATGAGAACGGAGGATGCCTGCTTATCTCATCGAACCAGATCGCGCGTCCGGAGTCCAGGCCGAGTCCAGACGGGCTCGCAAGGCGCAAGCGGCCTGGACTCCAGACGCACGATCCGGCCGGCGCACTCCCGCAGGCAATCCCGCCTGCATATCACGGAGTGTGTCATGAGCCGCCATGTATTTGATGCTGTCCTGGGCAATAACCCAATTCGTGTCACGGTGGGCTACGACAGGTCGACCAGCCATTTCTTTCTCATCATCGGTTGGGTCGATTCCAAGACCGACAATGTCTTTGCCTACGCGTCCGACTTGCACCTAGCCTATGACCAGAGCGACTGGCGATCCATCCGCCGCTTCCTCGACAAGTTAGGTGTCACCGCTCCGGCATCCGTGTGGACCGAAGTCGCCTACGACGCCACCGCCAAGCAGGGATGTCGTGTGATTCGACACCTCAGCGACGGGACCATGCGCAAGTTGCTTGTTGGGTAGCCTCTACGCGGGAGCGTTTCGGGGCTTATGAGCCTCGATGCGCTCCCCGAATTTCCCATGCTGGACGGTTCGCGCAGGGTTGCGATTGCCCGCGTGCCGATCGGGCCACGTCGTCGCGGACCAGTCCAGACGCTGCGCCGAGTCGCGCAAAGCCGCGAGTCTGGACTGTCCCGCAACGACGTGAAGCAACGCGAGCGCAGGCAATCCGCCTGTGTACCGTGGATGCGTGCCATGAGCCGACATTTCTTCGATTGCGAACACGAGGGACGTTCAGTGCGAGTCCGACTGGGGTATGACCGGCCGCTGGATGAATACTTCCTCCACATCGAGTTCAGGGACTCGGGTGCGGATGATGAGAACACGATGCTCTATGCCTCGATCAACGATCCCAGCGCGGATACGACGAAGCTGAGCTACTTCGCCGGCGTGCTCGCGAAGTACGGTATCAAGGTGCCAAGCACGGTGTTTCGTGAGGTGGCCGCTGATGCCTTCTACCGTGTAGGCAACCGCTATGTGCAGCACTTCGAGGACGGGCGCATGGTTGAGCCAACTCTGAACTGACGAGTCCATACGCCACCCTGGCGGCAGCGATGCTGCCAGGGTTGGTATGCAGGCCATCCTGGCGAATGGCCCATGGCTTCGGGACAAACCAACGTTCCGACGCCTAGACATCGGGAGGCCTCGCAGGTGGCGTCAACTACAATCTCTCAAAAAAATCGCGCCAGTGCGACACAGCCGCGCCGACACGCCAGCGAAACAGAAAGAGGGCGGGCTTGCCTGAGTCGCTCGACAGTAGCACAGCGGGCTCACGATCAAGAGTCGCGCGGACGCGCGTCCGCCGGGGACGGCGGCTCCGCTCTTGACGGCTGCGCGCGCTGTGCAGCGGAGGTCGCGGGCAATCCCGCCCGAGATCCTTCCGAGGACACGCACATGTCTGCCGCAATAGAAATCATCGGCTCCAGTACACGTCTTGGTCTGTCTCTCGACGATTTGCGACATCGCGCGCCAGCGGTTTTCGCTTCCCATCGCTTTGAGCGTACCCGCGACAGCTACGTCTTCATCTCAACCCAGCAACTGGTCGAGGCCCTGATGGATGCCGGCTTTCATCCGACGGAAGCTCGGCAACGGTCCTCGCGGGGCGAGCGTAGGGGCTACGCCCGACACATGATCCGTTTCCGGCAAGTGGGCGAGTCCCTGCGAGTCGTCGACTGTATGCCGGAGATCATCCTCATCAATTCGCACGATGCGACCAGCGCCTACCAGTTGCGCGGTGGCCTGTATCGGTTCGTCTGTGAGAACGGGTTGATATTGAGCCTGGCGGACTTCGGCATGATCCGGGTGCCTCACCGGGGCAATGTGCTGGCCAGGGTGGTCGAGGGTGCACAGCAGATCAGCCAGCACATGGACGGGATCGGCCAGGTTATCGAACGTATGGCGCGAACGGAGCTCGAGTGGCACGCGCAACGCCAGTTGGCGCAACGAGCACTCGAACTTCGGTATCGAGGGCAAAAGCACTTCCCGTTCGACGCCGGACGGTTGCTGGAAGCGCGTCGGGAAGCAGATCGCGGCAACGACTTGTGGACCGTCTACAACAAGGTTCAGGAGAACGTCATCTGTGGCGGCATCGCTGGTCGCACGGCGACGGGGCGGCGCTCGACCAACCGACGCATCAACTCTGTCGACGAGGACATCCGTATCAATGTCGCGCTCTGGCAGGAGGCGATGGCCCTAATCCGGCCGTAGCCTGTCGCGGCGACCGAAGGGAGCACGGACGCTCCTTTCGGTCGGCGCGCGCCTCATGTGGGGGCTTATCGCAGCCCAGGATTGAGGAACGAGGGCGTCGCTTGCCTCCTGATACCCCCCTGCAAATTCGCGCTGTCGAAGTGTATATTCGCTGGTATCTGAATTCGGCGCCAATATCCAAATTCGGAACCGAATATCCGAAACTCAGAACGCCGACGACAACAACAACACGACGACGATGACAAAAACACACGGGCCTTTTTGCACAAAGAGGTGAAATAGGCAGGATAGCCTTTCGGCTGCTCATGGGCCACATTCATGTCCCATGAGTAACACGCGCATCCTTCGCACACGCCTGCCGGCGACGACACATGCTGTCGTCGAAGCGATCGCGCGTCAGCAGCAGCTCACAGAGTCGGCGTGGCTGAGGCGCCTGATCGAGACGACGCTTCAGTCCTCGGGTGTCGTGATCCAGGCCGGCTCGAACGATGAGCCACCACGCCAGGCGAGACTGACGATCCGACTGCTTGCGGACGATCAGGCGCTACTCCATGCACGGGCTAGGGCGCGGGGAATGCCGATGGCGACGTATGCATCGGTGGTAATTCGGAGTCATCTGCGAGGCGTAGCTCCGTTGCCTACGGAGGAACGCGCGCTACTCAACCAGGCTATCGGGCAACTCGGCGCCATTGGTCGAAACCTCAACCAGCTTGCTCGCCTGGCAAACCAGGGCAGAAAGGATGTTGGGCCGAGCCGAGAGGATCTGAGGGCACTGTTGCGCGCATGCGAAGCTCTGAGGAATCACGTCCGGCAGATTGTGGACGCTAATCTCCGCAGCTGGGAGGCGGGTCATGGGTAGACGCATCGTCGATCTTCGTGAACAGAAACCGCTGCTCGATATCGCGAGCTACGGACGGCGTGCGCCGGGACACGGGCGGACTTTTACTCCGACTGAGCGGGACCAAATCCGCCGTACGGTGACGCGTGTTCCCGAGGTCATGATCAAGGTGACCGGCGGTGGGCGAAGCGTCGGCGCCGTTTGGAGGCACCTGCGTTACATCGACCGCCGTGGTGGCCTCGAGCTTGAGACGGACGATGGACAGCGACTCCAGGCGAAGGGGGCCGAGAGGGCGCTGCTTGAGGATTGGGAGCTCGCTTTGCAGGAGCGTGAAGGTAAGGCCCGCTATAGCGGTCTACCGGGGAGAAAGCCGACCAAGTTGGTACACAACTTGATGTTCTCGATGCCGAAGGGAACGCCACCACACAAGCTGTTGGCCGCGGTTCGTCACTTTGCGCAGGAGACCTTCGCACTTCAGCACCGTTACGCGATGGTTCTACACACGGATCAGGATCATCCCCACGTGCATCTCGTCCTGAAGGCTGTGAGCGAGCAAGGTACGCGTCTCAACATACGAAAGGAAACGTTGCGCCAGTGGCGGCGTGACTTCGCGGAGGCGCTGCGAGCTCAGGGTGTCGCGGCCAACGCGACGGAGCGGGCGGTGCGAGGAGTAACCAGAACGCACCAGAGAGATGGGATCTACCGAGCGATACTTCGAGGGGCGTCGACACGCTTCGAGGAGCGAGTGCAATCTGTGGCGAGCGAGCTGCGGAGTGGGCGAGTCGACCCGGGCGATGGCAAGCAAAAGCTGCTTAGGACTAGGTGTGATGTAGAGCGAGGATGGAGCTACGTAAGCGAGCTGCTAAGGCGCGATGGCGACTCGGATCTCGCGAATCAGGTACGGCAGTTCACAAAGGAGATGCAGCCGGCTTACGTCGATCGTGAATGGATAGCGGCTGACATCATGCGTCGGTTGAGAACGTCGGCTCTACACCAGCCGAGGGCTCGCTAAAAGTATCGATCACCAGTCTTGGGCTGCACGAGCGGGGCGAAACTGACATCAAAATTCAACGTCCTTCTTCGCTCAATCCTCTACATGAAGAAGCGGTAATCGTAGATATCATTGATGATTTCCGGTGATTGTTTGACGACTTGGGAAAAGACCTGCGAAAAATGTATTGTCACCGGCAAAGTGCTGTACAGCGTATTGTTGTTCCAGTTGACCTTGGTTAAAGAGAGTACGCTGGAGCACGTGGCATGCCATCCGCCTTCGCCTGTGAATCTGCGAAGCATGATCGGGCTAGGGAGTGGCTTCAGTGCCGCCTCCTTGAACACTGGCTGGTTAGACCGCTGCTGATTAACGCCATCAACACTCCCTTGCGTCCACAGTAAGCACTCATCTTTTGATATCGGCTGATAGAGGCCGCGACCAACGGGGTACATTGCCGGCCCCGGAGGGTCACCTTGACGCGACGGTGCATCGACCTTCAGACCGTACCAATTGTTGGTTCTGACGACCTGGATAAGTTCAATATCGGTTTTTGACCCGAAGGCGTCGAAGGCTCCTTGGATTTCGTCGTCTGTGAAGTGCGTGGTCTTGTGCACATAGATCTTTTTGGGCATGCGTCCGCCATGCCCGTTCTGGTAGAGCAGCAAGCTCTTGGACATGATCGACTGCATCTCCTGATAGCTGAGATAGGGGTTCCCCTTTTTGTCGGTAACATATTCGCGTGTATCGTACGCGATGAACTCGAATCCCGTTCCGTCCGGATCGAACACTTGACTGCAACAGGTGCTGTACTCGACACCACCCGGCTGTTTCTTGATCGCATAGCTTAGCCCGATATAGGCCTCGTCCTTGTCCCAGTCGGCCAGCTTCCACGGGATACCGCCAGCCTTCGCATACAGCGCCACGCTGATTCCCCACATGACGTTCGCACGACATTCTCGCGTGAATGCGGTTTCGTTCACGATCTGAATCGGTATGTTGAGCGGGGCGAGCTTGGCTTTTATGCGATCATGTAGATCGAATCCCTCGTATTGATAGGAAGCCTTCCAAGCCTCTGGAAGGTAGACTATTAGCACGTCGAACGTGTGCTTGACACGCATGAGAGCGCCAAGCGCCTGAAGGATTGCGTTCACAAGACCATTGCCATTGCCCGCAGCTGCAAGCGCATTGCACTCCGGCGGCGTTGCCACACGTAACGCAGCCGTTGCGGGTACAAGGGTGCTTCTAAACACTTTGTCGAAACCTTCATATGCTATGTAGTAGTTCACAGCATCCTTCGGCTCCTGCTTTTTCCGAAGCTCGTCCACGATCGAGTCGATCTTTCCAAGCAGGTCAGTGGGAGCGAGGTAGGCAAGCCGGACCTGAGAAACGATGCCCAGACTGGCGCTGTACGGGCCGAGGTCACTAAGACCACGCAGCGGGTGCTTGTGCGTCTTGCCATTGGAGAAGAGTAGATCGGGCTCTGGAAGCGAGAAGTTGCCGGGAAGTTCGTTTGGGTTATCAGCCATGCGCGGCCCTCCGTCTGCTGTAAGCCGTGCGCGTGCTGATCTCAAACTTCGCGCTGTAGTCGGATGCAGGGAAAGCGGTAATGGTTACGGACTGACCCTGGCCTATGTTACCAAGCAAGATCTGTATCCAAGCGCTAAGCACCTGGAATGCTTGAGAGTTGTACCTTTTGAGCTTTCGTGCGCGCAGGAAATCTTCTGCGTTCTCACGCTCCTTAAGCGGAGAGATCCAAACGTCAGGCCGCAACATCAGCCAGAGAGTTCCGTTTCTTTCCTCAATGCGCATGGAAACCGATTCGGCCCAATAGACATCTTGAAGGCCGAAGACCTTGCCGGATATTGGAGCAAGTGATCCTCTGTATCCGAGGGCTTGTCGCAAGGGCTTATAGATGTCCTGAGTTACCGCGTCATGTTTAACGACGGCGTGCCACGTGCGGTCACTTTTGCGCAGGAGTATTGGCTTGTCACCAACGGCGGCTACGGCGATGGTTTCTTCGACAAAGGACTTCATTGTCCCTGAGTCGTCAATCGATGCTATTAGATCTTCGAGGTCATGCTTCTCTGCTTGACGAATTTTCTCTGCATTGAGAACCTTTGCGAGTTCGCCAGTTCCTCCCCAGAACAGCAAGCGGTCGGTATAGGCAAGTGTGCAGTTCGGTTTGGCGGTGAAGGCCGCGGATCTCACGTCCCCCATGACTATTTCGCCACCGTATTCGATAGTACCGCATGATTCAGGAAGCCCCGATACTCGCAACGCATTGGTGCGCAGCATCGGGTAGCGATTTCCTGGGGCTGGCAAGGGGATCGAGACTGGCTTTGCGATTGCGCTTTGGACTTTCCCATCAAGCTCCTTGGGTCTGTTCTCGGTATTCTTCCAAATCTTCGATAGCATCTCGTCGAAAGTGCCTGTTTGCACTAAGCCGCATTTGATTCCTCTGCTGTGTGCGTAATCCATCAGTTCACGGACGTTCTGCGCAACTCCGGAGATCTTTGGTGCCGTCCAAAACAGGCCGTGAGGTAAAGCATTGTTCTGGTCTATGGCGAGCTTGAGCATCGACATCACATTGCCATCACGCCCGCTATATCCAGCCACGATCAGTCCAAATCGGGTGGCGGCAGCGACGAGGCACTTCTGAATCTCCTGGTCATTGCTTAGCAAGTCTTCGCTAAGGTTTTTAACGCTTTGAAATCGGAAATCGCCATGCACTTTTGCATAGAATGGAAACTGATCTCCATTCAGAGCCGCAAGAGCGGCATAAGAACCTTCAAGATGAAAGGTCGTCAGATTTTTTCCAGCCATTGCGGAATATGCAGTCTCGACGACTTCGTCAAAGTTTGTCGTAAAGACTAGCCGAGCGCGATCCATGTGCAGCAGTGCCGCAAGCGCGCGATGCCCGATTGTTGATGATATCTTCTGCGTTGACAGAACATCCTTCAAATACTTCTGCTGCGCGGCGTAGTCATTGCCAAAGGTCTTCTTAAAGTAAAAGG